>JAFUFJ010000016.1 GCA_017469955.1 Prevotella sp. | reverse complement strand
GGACAAGCTCAGTGTTGTCCTCGGCTGCATTCAGCTCTGCCACCTGGGTTCCTTCACCAAATACCTCCGTAATCTGCTCCTCTGTCAGGTCGAATGGTACGCAAAGTGTGTTCCATGTGTCAGCTACCGTAGAGCGCTTCATCACAACTGTCTTCACCTCTCCGGCGTTCTCAATCACTGGAGTGTTGTCAGCATTCTCGTCTAATACCGGTGCAAGACCAAGACAAACAAGGCGGAAATTGTCGACAACGATCCAGTCACGTTCAGCCTTTCCTTCCTTTTCAATACCAAGAGTCAGCTTGCCATCGGCACCAACGGCAATGACAGGAGTGGTGACTTTGTAAAGACCTGTAGCGAAATACTCATTGGCTTCGGCCGGCCAGATGACAAATTCACCATTAACACCGTCACGAGATTCACCGACACCCGGCATCTTTCCAGCCTCGCTGGTAACGTTTGGAAGCAGGACAGAAACCTTATTATCGTCAGAAGTATAGGCAACAAGACTTGCAAGCTGGTTCAAAGTCTCACCATTCACAACCTTTGCAACCTCGTCAGGAGTATCACCGTCGCGATAGAATCCATTCACTGCCACGGTGTAATAGCCTGCTGGCAGACCCTCGACAGTAGTCTTCATGTTGACATTGTCGGCATTCCAGAATTCAACAACTTGGAAAGAACGACGATCACCAATCTGTATCGCACCAAGACCTTCCCATCCACGTCCTTCTTGACCACCATTGATATAAGTGAAGTCAGGATTGGTAATCAGGTGGGTTGCATCAACAGGATTGTTGGCATTGGCTGTCTTCAGAAGCTCAGTACGCTGCTTCTCAGTCAAGAGAACCCACTGTGCATTAAGATCTTCCTTATAGGTGTTGTTGTTACGCTTCTTCAAAGCATTCCAGAAGCGCGGGCCGTCAGTTCTGCCATCTGTAACATCGTAAACAACATGCCAATCGTAGTTGTCGAAGACATTCATGTAGTATACATTCGTTTTACCTTCAACTGGCACGAAAGTCCATTTGTGTTCACCGTTCTTATCCCAATATTCCTCGTTCCAATTCATACCATTGAAACCAGCTCCGCTAAGATGGAATGCGGGAAGTTCAGTGTTAACAGTGCTGTTTCCGTCCCGAACGAACTTGATCAAGAAGCCGGGATTGTCGATGGCAATGTGCGTAGACCAGTCAGCAGTGGTGCTAAAGAAGAGACCAGTACCTACGTTCAAGAGGTAGTATTCTTCACCATCAACAGGTTCTGAACCTACAATGTTTGCAACATCCTGCTTGTCGGCAGCATTGAGTTTGCGCATTGAACGTACAACATACACCTGATAATCGGTTCCGCTTGTACCGTTTACGAGGAAGTCCTCAAACGAAGAAACGTCAATACCCTCAGCCTTAGCAAGAGCAACGGTAGCCTTCAAGACTGTAACATCGTTGTCCTTCGCATTCTGATAAGCAGCCTTCAGACGCTCAAGAGCAGCCTTCTGACCGGCAAGGTCTTCTGTATTTTCAAGAGCTCTCTTGGCTTCTTCAAGAGCACTTGCAAGCTCTTGTGCGAGAACTTCTGTAGTATTTGCCTCATAAGCCTCAATTTCAGGGATGAGAAGTTCAAGCTGCGGACCGAATGGGTTTACGGTTGGATAGCTTTCAGAGTATACATACTTCTGCAGATTCAGGTTGTCAAACTGGAACCAGAAGCCTTTGTCACCGTCATCTACAACACCAAACTGGAGGACAAGCATTTCGAAATCCTGCTGTGCAGTAAAGTCAAATGCGACATTCAGGTTCTCTGTTGCAGCCTGAGGAAGCTTTGCAAAGTTGACGACACCTGAGGCACCACCAAGACTTTGGAGACCATCTTGGTTGTCAAAGTTCTCATTGTTCAAGACGGCAAACGGCAGATATGTGTAATTACTCCAAGAGTTCCATTGAGGACCGCTATAAGTCAAGGAGATGTTATAGTCGGCACCAGCCTCTGTTACCTGCTTATACCATAATGGTTCCCAGCCACCAGTACCAACATATGGAGACAGACGGTTGGAATGAGTTTCCTCATCATAGGTAATCTTTCCTTCGAATACGCCCTTATGGTCATTGTTTGTTGTCCAATTATTCAGGTTTTTATAACCGTCACCTTCGACTGGAGCCAAGGTGCGAGGACCGATTTTAACGAATTGTCCGTTAGTATACTTATACTGATTCTGGTCGGTTGTGTTGTAGAAAAGCTTGCCTTCATAGACTGTACTTCCACCTTTTGCCACAGCATCATTGCCGTCTTCACTGACAAAGAAGTCACCAGCAGCATCAGCAGAGAACATCTTTCTGCCTGAGATCTTGTCTTTCAGACCAGAACGACCGGCACCGTTTACGAATGGAACAAGATCCATTACGAGAGTCTCGCCTTCATAAACCTTAAAGCTATAGAGCTTCATTACTGCCCAACCTCCATCGGTTCTATCACCACCAGTGTCTGCAGTATTCAGTTCAAAGATATACATTTGATTGACGCCGTCATTGCTTGTACCAGTTGAATTACAAACAGTGATGGGGTTTTCCAGATCAGAAGCCTTGAAGACTTTTGCCTCAAGCCCTGCAGCATCAACCACGATGCGCTCATTCAAAGGAATCTCTTCAGTGAATTTTTCTTCCTTACCTGAACGGCAGAACACACCATGATTGTCGTTATCTGCCCTTGAGAAGACAACGAATGCATTATTTTGGAAGCTGTTTCTACGTGCTCCAAAGAGTGCTTCCCAATTGCGATAATGAGCCGTTACTTCACAATCAATCACAACACGTGTGTTACTCTTGTGAATATAGCCAGTCTGAATGTAGGGCTTAGAGCCCATGTTTTGTCTGGTTTCGATATACGAGATTTCGGTATCTGTACCAGAAGCTGCCTTCAACTCAGAGACTGTCTCTACAATACCATACTGCTCGTACTCGCCAATATTGTTGAGAACGTAGACCTTATTGTCTTTCTTATTGAAGACATAGGGGTCAGATCCGGTGTAGACTGAGATGTCATCTACCACCACAACATTAGGAGTGTCTGCAGCGAACATCAGCCCGCTGAACAGAATTCCAAAGAAAAGCAATAATACTTTTTTCATGACAATTGATTTATAAATAAAAATTAACTAATAATATTTCCGATTTAACGACTTACTATTCTGTGCAAAGGTATGAAATTTATTTCATAAACAAGCAAAATATCACTATTTATTACGAAAAAAGTAAGATTTGAACATGATTTCCCCTATTTCCACTTCAATAATTATAGAAAAGAAAAAATCGGATGTCTCCCGACAACCGATTTCCAAAAAACAAACTACTTAAAAACTAATCTACTAAAACAAATCAAAAATTTACTATTACAATATTACTCTTTAATTCTACCTTATGAGCCTCCTTTCTCTGCAAGTTTTGCTATCATGAAAACTTATCAGCATAACTGTTTCGGTTGCAAAGATAAGAAGTTTTCTTCAAACTGCAAAATATTTTCTAAGAAAAATGCATACTTTTAGTTAAAAATTAAAAGAAAATCGGAAAGATTTGTTTCAATCTTCCCGATTTTCTTTTAGAATGATTACACTTTTACATCATTCCGCCCATGCCTGGATTGCCCATCGGCATGGCGGTTTTTTCCTCTGGTTTGTCTACGATAAGGCACTCTGTCGTGAGGAACATGCCTGCTATTGATGCTGCATTTTCAAGAGCTACGCGGGCAACCTTGGCGGGATCGATGATACCTGCCTTGCGCAAGTCTTCATATTCACCCGTGCGGGCATTGTATCCAAAGTCGCCGTTTCCTTCGCGTACTTTATTAACAACGACAGCTCCTTCCTGACCAGCGTTCTCCACTATCTGGCGCAAGGGTTCTTCAATAGCCCGGGCTACGATGTTGATACCGGTCTGTTCGTCGGCATTGTCGCCCTTCAAATCGGCGAGGACATCGAGAGAGCGGATGTAAGTCGTACCGCCACCTGCCACGACTCCTTCTTCGATAGCTGCGCGAGTAGCACATAAAGCGTCGTCGACACGGTCTTTCTTCTCCTTCATTTCCACCTCGCTGTTGGCACCTACGTAGAGCACAGCTACGCCACCTGCGAGCTTAGCCAGGCGCTCTTGCAGCTTTTCTTTGTCGTAAGAGCTGGTGGTAGAGTTCATCTCGTTGCGGATCTGGAGCACTCGATCAGCGATAGCATCCTTGTCACCGGCACCGTTGACGATGGTGGTATTGTCCTTGCCGATGGTCACTTTGTCGCAAGTACCCATCATTTCGAGGGTGGCATCTTCAAGCTTCAAGCCTTTTTCCTCACTGACTACAACACCGCCAGTCAGTATGGCGATGTCTTCGAGCATTGCCTTACGACGGTCTCCGAAGCCAGGAGCCTTGACGGCACAGATCTTCAATCCGGCACGCAAACGGTTGACAACAAGGGTTGTCAGGGCCTCAGAGTCGACGTCTTCTGCTATGATTAGCATTGACCTTCCACTCTCTGCTGCCGGTTGAAGGACAGGAAGCAACTCCTTGATGCTTGATATTTTTTTGTCATAAATGAGGATATAGGGGTTCTCCATCACACACTCCATTTTCTCCGAATCGGTGACAAAGTAGGCCGAAAGATAGCCACGGTCGAACTGCATTCCTTTGACTTCGCCGATGTGAGTGTCGCGACTCTTCGACTCTTCGATGGTGATGACGCCGTCTTTTGACACGGTGCGCATGGCATTAGCCAGCAGTTCGCCGATTTCTTTGTCGTTGTTGGCGCTGACGGTTGCCACCTGTTCAATCTTGTCATAGTCGTTTCCGACCTGCTCAGCCTTGTCGGCAATGAAGCCGACCACTGCGTTTACAGCCTTGTCGATGCCTCGTTTCAGGTCCATCGGGTTGGCTCCAGCGGTCACGTTCTTTAGTCCTTCTGCCACAATAGCCTGTGCAAGTATGGTGGCAGTCGTTGTGCCGTCACCTGCATCATCGCCAGTTTTCGAGGCCACACTCTTCACGAGCTGTGCACCTGTATTCTCAAACGGATCGGCAAGTTCGATTTCCTTTGCCACGGTCACTCCGTCCTTTGTAATCTGTGGAGCACCGAACTTCTTTTCAATCACAACATTGCGTCCTTTCGGTCCCAGTGTTACTTTCACGGCATTTGCCAGTTGGTCTACGCCCTGTTTCAGCAGGTCTCGAGCCTCGATATTGAATTTAATTTCTTTTGCCATAATATGTTTGTTTTTAATGAGCTGACAAAAAACGTCGCATGCCTTTCGCAGGAATTGCAGGGATCCGGCTGTTTCTACGGGCTGCCGGCTGCACGTCTCCGCGGGTTTTCCGACCGGATGTTTTTGTCAACTCGGGTTAACCGTTTTATTTTCCCAATACTGCCAAGACGTCAGACTGGCGCATGACGAGGTACTTCTCTCCTTCATATTCGAGTTCCGTACCGCTATACTTGCCGTAAAGCACCTCGTCTCCTTCCTTGAGAACCATCTGTTCGTCCTTGGTTCCGTTACCTACTGCCACCACTTTTCCGTGTAGTGGTTTCTCTTTTGCGGTGTCGGGGATGATGATGCCTCCGACCTTTTCTTCTGCCGGTGCTGGCAAAACCAGCACGCGATCGGCCAATGGTTTGATGTTCATAGTTGTTATTATTTAAGTTATAAGATATTCTGCCAAGTGATATGCGAAAACCATGCCAAGCGGAATGCTTTGGGATTTCTTTTTTCGAGAGGTGACAAATTGTCAGTTTCTGTGAACCAAGTCCATCCTGCGCCACAGCCATGAGGGCAAGAGACGCCATGCCCGTGTGAGCCAACGGTATCGCCAGTCGATCACGCAGACGTGCTTTTTCCGGTCAATGGCTTTCTTGATTTGCCCTGCCACGCGCTGCCTGTCCATCAGCATCGGATATTTTCCGCCCTTCAGCAGGTCGGTATCGACGAAGCCCGGACGAATGTCGGTGAACTTAATGGGCAGCCTGAGGCTGTTGGCCAGTTGCTCAAGTGCCTGTATATAGACGCTTTGGAAGGCCTTTGTGGCACTGTAGGCGGGCGCTGGTCCCAAGCCTTTTGTGCCGGCTATCGACGAGATGACAGCGATGTGTCCGCCCTTACGCGCGCGCATATAATTAAATATGGTGTCAATCATGCGCGTAAAGCCCGCGACATTGGTATTGGCCGTGGCAAGCTCGACCGAGGGGTCAAGGTCTGGATTCTGCCATCCCACGCCTGCCGCATGGAAGTAGATGTCTACGCCTCCGTTGGCTTCTATGAGCGAAAGCAGCCGTTCGGGCGCGTCGTCTGCCTGCACGTCGACGGGCATTGTCACCACTTGTCCGGGATACATGGCGCGCAATTCGTCCAGGCGGTCTGTCCTCCTGGCTGCCAATCCGGCCTTCCATCCCTGCCTGATGTATCTCAACGCCACCTCACGGCCTATCCCTGAGGAGGCGCCTACTATGATAATTCGATTCATAGTGCAAATTTACAAATAGTTTTCCATATTCCATCAGATTCCACACAAAAAAGCTTCTCGCGCGGTTTCCTGCCCCATCAGCTGGAGAAAGCTATCCTTTCAGGGTCAGAAAGGTTAGCTTTCATCACGACAACTCTATCCTTTCTCACCCAGAAAGCTAAGACTTCTGACCCTGAAAGGATAGCTTTCTCAAGATGAAGGAGCAGGCCGGCGACAGACATCGGGCAGGAACATCGGCACGAGGAACGTAGGAAGAACAGGACAAACGGTCGTAAAATGTAAGCAGAAAGGCACTTTTTATTAGAAAATGTTTGCAAGTTCCGGAAGTTTGTTGTAATTTTGCAGTCAGAAACAACAAAGGAAACAAATGGGCAAGTCGAACGTGGCATATTGGTTTTACTTTTACTTTACAAGCAATTGTGAAGCGTAAGGCCATGTAGACAGCTCTAACGAGAGAGAACAATAACAACGAAAGCCCCGCTTCACAACGACGTGAAGACGGGGCTTTCCTTTTGGCAAAGAAGAAAAGAAGCATGAAGCGAATAGCAATACAAGGAGAGAGGGGCTCGTTCCACGACATTGCTGCCCGCCAGTATTTCAAGGGCGAACAGACGCAACTCATCTGCTGCCCGACGTTCGACGACGTCTTTGCGCAGATAAAGCGCGACCCGACAGTGGTCGGAATGGTGGCCATCGAGAACACGATTGCCGGCTCACTACTGCGTAACTACGAACTCCTTCGCGACTCAGGGTCCACGGTTGTGGGCGAGCATAAGCTACATATCGAGCATTCCATCTGCTGCCTGCCCGACGATTCGTGGGACACCCTGCACGAGATACATTCCCATCCCGTGGCACTTATGCAGTGCAGGGAGTTTCTTTCGGCCCACCAAGAGCTGAAGGCTGTTGAGGCTGACGACACAGCAGGGGCAGCCGAAACCATCAGCCGCACCCGGCAACACGGCTGGGCAGCTATCTGTCATAAGGACGCCGCACGGCTATACGGCATGAAAGTGCTGCAGGAACAGATCGAAGACAACAAACACAACTTCACGAGATTCCTCGTGGTATGCAACGAGCACAAGGCCGACTTCCTGCGTTCTCCCGACCAGACCAACAAGGCAAGCCTCGTCTTTGCCCTGCCGCATGCCGAGGGTTCACTCTCCAAAGTGCTCACCATCCTGTCGTTCTACGACATCAACCTGACCAAGATACAGTCGCTCCCCATCGTCGGAAGAGAATGGGAATACCTGTTCTATGTCGACGTAACCTACGAATCACTGACACGCTACCGCCAGTCAATCGATGCCATCACGCCCCTGACAAGCGAGCTGAAGATACTTGGAGAATATGCCGGAAACTAACGAAAGAAGACAAATGACGACAAACACACCCATCAAAGGAGCCGACAGGCTTGACCTCGTACAGGAATATTACTTCTCGCGCAAACTGAAAGAGGTGGCACGGATGAACCGGGAAGGCAAGGACATCGTGTCGCTTGCCATAGGAAGCCCCGACATGCCTCCTTCAGAACAGACCATCAACAAGCTGTGCGAAGTGGCACGACAGCCCGACTCGCACGGCTATCAGCCCACCATTGGCACCCCAGAACTGCGACAGGCAATGGCCACATTCTACAAGAACTGGTACGGCGTCGACCTCGATTCACAAAGCGAAGTGCTGCCGCTCATCGGCTCGAAGGAGGGCATCCTGCATGTGACACTGGCCTTCTGCAACCCTGGCGACACGGTATTAGTGCCCGATCCGGGCTACCCTACCTACACGTCACTCTCAACACTGCTCGGAGCAAATGTAGCGAAATACGACCTGAAGGAAGACAACGGATGGCAGCCCGACTTTGAAAAGCTGGAGCAAACCGACCTTTCTCAGGTGAAGCTCATGTGGACAAACTACCCACACATGCCGACTGGAGCACCCGCCAGGCGTGAGACATATCAACGGCTTGTCGACTTTGCACGACGCCACAACATCGTGGTTGTCAACGACAACCCCTACTCTTTCATCCTCAACGACAAGCCACTCTCCATCATGCAGGTCGAGGGCGCCAGAGAATATTGCATAGAGTTCAACTCGATGTCGAAAAGCCATAACATGCCAGGTTGGCGCGTAGGCATGTGCATAACGAATGAAAAATTCATCAGCTGGATCATGAAAGTGAAGTCGAACATTGACAGCGGAACCTTTCGCGGACTGCAACTCGCGGCAGCAGAAGCGCTGACACACAACAGCACAGAATGGCATCGCGAGAACAATATCACACGCTACCGCCAGCGAAGAAGCCTTGCCGAGGACATCATGAAGGCCCTCGGATGTGCATATGATCCGAGCCAAGTGGGCATGTTTCTTTGGGGACGCATACCGGAAAGCTACCGAAACGCAGAGGAACTGACCGAGCGAGTACTGCATGAATCGCGAGTGTTCATCACGCCAGGCCTCATCTTTGGCAACAACGGAGGCCGGTATATCCGCATTTCACTCTGCGCAAAAGACGAGCAGATCAAAGAGGCTCTCCGAAGAATAAAAGCCGTGTTCAAATAGGCTACCCAAAGAAGTCAACCCATCAACAGCAAACGATTAAAACCGAATATACCACATGGAACTGGAACTCAAACCCCTACACTTGCCCAGCGACAACATACGTCCGTTCGTCATCGCAGGCCCATGCAGCGCAGAAACCGAAGAACAAACCCTCACCACCGCACGCGAACTGGCACAAAAAGGGTGCCACAACTTCCGGGCCGGCATATGGAAACCGCGCACAAAGCCAGGAGGTTTCGAAGGCTGCGGAGAGAAAGCACTGCCATGGATGGCAGAAGTAAAAAAAGAAACAGGCATGCTGATCTCCACCGAAGTGGCCACTCCCGAGCATGTTGAACTTGCCTTGAAATACGGAATCGATATCCTTTGGATCGGCGCACGTACCACAGCTAATCCATTTGCCATGCAAGCTCTGGCCGACAGTCTTAAGGGAACTGACATGCCAGTCTTTGTAAAGAACCCCGTAAATCCCGACCTTGAACTGTGGATAGGAGCCATGGAACGCCTTAACCAGGCGGGCATTCAGCGCCTTGGAGCTATCCATCGCGGATTTTCTTCCTATGACAAGAAGATCTACCGCAACGCTCCGATGTGGCAGATTCCTATCGAACTGCGACGCCGTATACCAGACTTGCCCCTCATCTGCGACCCAAGTCACATCGGCGGACGCCGCGAATTAATCGCACCACTCTGCCAACAGGCAATGGACTTAGGCTTCGACGGTCTCATCGTAGAGAGCCATTGCGACCCTGACAAAGCGTGGAGTGACGCCAAGCAACAGGTGACACCTGACGTGCTCGACTATATACTTTCCATCTTGACCATCCGTGACCATACAGAGCAAACAGAAGGCATCACACAGTTAAGACACCAGATTGACAACCTTGACAACCAGCTAATGGAACTGCTTTCACAACGAATGCGCGTCTGTAGGGAAATTGGTCAATACAAGAAACTGCACAACATGACCGTGCTACAGACATCACGCTACAACGAAATCCTCGAGAAACGCGGGGCACAAGGCTCACTGCTTGGCATGGCACCAGAGTTCGTTGCCAAGGTCTTTGAGAATGTTCATGAAGAATCTGTACGACAACAAATAGAAATAATCAATAAATAACATGAAGATATTAGTACTTGGAGCCGGCAAGATGGGGTCGTTTTTCATCGATCTTTTGAGCTTCGACCACGAGATAGCTGTCTATGAAAAAGACCCTCTTCGCATGCGGTTCACCTACAATTGCCAGCGCTTTACCGACCTGAATGAGATACATTCATTTGCACCTCAACTGGTCATCAATGCCGTGACAGTCAAGTATACTCTGCAAGCATTCAATGAGATCTTGCCCTATTTGCCCAAGGATTGCATCCTCTCCGACATCGCTTCTGTCAAAACCGGACTAAGGGATTACTATGAGAAATGTGGCCATCCTTACGTATCAACCCACCCGATGTTCGGACCAACCTTTGCCAATCTGAACCAACTGTCAGAGGAAAACGCCATTATTATCAATGAAGGCGACTACATGGGGCGCATCTTTTTTCGCGACTTATACAGCCGCTTAGGGCTGAACATCTATGAATACTCCTTCGAAGAGCACGATCAGACTGTGGCATACTCCTTGTCAATCCCATTCGTATCGACGTTTGTTTTCGCTGCAGTCATGAAGCATCAAGATGCACCTGGCACGACATTCAAACGCCACATGAGCATCGCAAAAGGAGTATTAAACGAAGACGAATATCTGCTACAGGAGATACTTTTCAATCCCTATACACACGAACAAGTTGCTCAAATACGCACAGAGCTCAAGGAACTCCTCAACATTATCGACCAGAAGGATGCCGACGGCATGAAGGATTATCTGAAAAAGATCCGCGAAAACGTGCGCCGAGACATCGAGATCAAGTAGCCTTCTGCATCTGATTGCCTACTTTTCAAAGTGCTGGTAGTCCTTGCTGTAACGCCAAGATCCTCCCCATGTGAAGCCGTGTTGCAGGAAAAGACGATGGCAGAGGTCTCCCTTTTCGATTTTATAGGGAAAAGATTTCGCACGATTAGCATAGCGAAGCGCCTTAGAAGGCTGGACTATCAGCGTTCCGTCACTGCGTGTTTTAACATAAGGATTGTATAAGGTGTTGATGTCAACGGCCAGCCCTTGGGCATGCTTTGACAGTTTTTTCGTCCCAGCCACGTGGCGATAGCAGAAACAAGATGTATTGTTGTCGCACATCGAACGTTCGTCATCAGCATCATAATTATCAACAAGCATCATTCGTTCAATAGGATATCGATGGACATAGAGCTCACGGAATATCTCCAGAAGGTCGGTGGCGATGGCAACGTTGCACACCATTTCTCCCCGTCTTATTTCCCCCTCCTTATTATAATGCAGCAGCCGCAAATAGCGGAGCTGTGATCTTTCTATCGGACATCCGGCAGGATATGAACGGCCTTTCATGCGGGCAAAGACGTCTTCCGACAGTGTATCTGCCCGGAAACAATTATCGAGACCTGTCTTTTCGACCATTTCTCGAGTCATCAAACTGCCGGCCTGCCACTTTCCTGACTTATCATCCTGCACTGCCTTTGCGCTCTGCGAATGGGCCAAAGGGCAGATCAACAGTAGAAATATCAATGTCTTTATCCGCATAGATGATGGTGTCTTCAATCCAAATTACAACTATTTCGGCAGTAAAGCCGTGCAACTTTTCATCTGAGAAGGGCGATATTAAAAGTCAACTACGGTGATGCCTGCCCCGCCAAACTGTACATGCTCGTCGGCAAAATGGGTCACATTAGGAACCGTTGCCAAGTATTGTCTGATGAGTTGCTTCAGGATGCCATTGCCTTTTCCATGGAGAATCCTGACGCGGGGCATGCCAACAAGGATGGCATCGTCAATAAAGTATTGCACTTGATTGAGGGCTTCGTCTCCTCTCAGTCCCCTTACGTCGATGTCTTGATGGAAATTCTTGCGCCGATCGTCAATGGTTTCACGGGTCATTCGGCTCACTTTCACGGCCTGCAGCGACTCTTTCAGCGTCTCTTCTCTGGGTTTCGCAGCCCGTTCAAGACGTTCAATTCTCATTTTTGTGCGCATATCTCCGAAGATGACGCTGGCAGTCTTTCCGCTGAGAGCTTCGATTACTCCGACTGACAGCAGCCCCTTGATGCGCACCGTATCGCCGACTGCGAGCGGTTTCTCCACTTCTTTTTCCACAGAATTCTGAGCATCGGCAGCATGCAGAGACCGTTCTTTGTCGTTCTTGGCTTTCTCTTCCTTGCGTTTTTGGCGCCGTTCCTTACGCTCGTTCATCTGTTGAAGCTTCCTTTCAAAGTCCTCATCGCTCATCAGACCGTTCCTTGAATCGGTGATGTTCTGTTCGAATTCCTTGAGTCTTTCGCGGATATTTCGGGTTGCTTCTTTCTCTGCTTGCACCTTTTTTATCTCGCGTATCGTGTTCTCAATGCGCCTATTGGTCTCGCGCAACAGTTCCTCTGCCTGCTCGCGAGCCTTTTGCAAGATGTCTTTTCGGCTGCGTTCGATGTCGTCGAGATGGGTTTCATATCGGGCTATTGCTCGCTCAATGTCCTTCTCTCGCTGATGGATTGTCTGGCGCTTTCCTTCCCAATATCGCCTGTCACGCACGATATCTTGCAGATACTTGTCGCTCTGTATATATTCGCTTCCTACTATTTTCCCGGCATCATTGATGACCTCCTCGGGCAAGCCTATTTTCCTTGCTATCTCAATTGCGAAAGAAGAACCGGGCTGACCGATAGCCAATTGGAAGAGCGGTTGCATCTGATGACGGTCATAGAGCATGGCTCCGTTGGTCACACCCGCATGGCTTTCGGCAAACTGTTTCAGGTTTTGATAGTGAGTTGTGACGATGGCAAAGGCCCTCTTCTGCCAGAACTGCTGCAGTACGGCCTCTGCAATGGCTCCGCCTATCATGGGTTCCGTGCCCGTTCCGAACTCGTCAATAAGCAGTAAAGTATGGCTGTCGGCATGCCGGATCATCTGCTTCATGTTGGTCAGATGGGAGGAATACGTCGACAAGTCGTTCTCTATGCTCTGCTCGTCGCCGATGTCTATCATGATGTTTCCAAACACTCCTGCCTGAGAACGGTCGCTCATTGGCACCGACAACCCACACTGAAGCATATATTGAAGCAGTCCTGCCGTCTTCAGACACACCGACTTTCCGCCTGCGTTTGGTCCCGAAATGATGAGCAGGCGGCTTTCCTTTGAGAGGCTGATGTCTAAGGGAACAATGCTGCGATGTTGCTTTTCAAAGGCCAG
The DNA here is from genome assembly GCA_017469955.1 of Prevotella sp. Taxonomy (GTDB): domain Bacteria; phylum Bacteroidota; class Bacteroidia; order Bacteroidales; family Bacteroidaceae; genus Prevotella. The sequence goes on along the minus strand of JAFUFJ010000016.1, from coordinate 183,809 downwards.
TTGCAGCAAGGGATGCGTGGCATGTATCCAGTCCATGCCGGGCATCTTCCTCACCTCTGGCTCGATGGCGCGAATGCGTTCTGCCAGGGCTGCCTTAGCCTGGATGAGATCAATGTCGGCCAAAAGCCGGCAGGAGTCGATGATTTCCTGCACTGCCGGGCGCACCTGCTTGCTGAATTCGGTCAGGATACGTATGATCTCGCGCCGTTCGTCGTTCTCAAGTTCACGAATGCGGTTGTTGGTTTCCACCACCTCTGCAGGCTCGATAAACACCGTTTTTCCAGAAGCCGACTCGTCATGTACGATGCCCTTGATGCGCCGTTTAAGCCCGGGAGCCACGGGTATCACCAGACGTCCGTCGCGCATAGTGGGCGTGGTGTCTTTCTCAACAAGTCCGTCACTCTGAGCTGCACGCAGTATCCTGTTCAGAGTTGTCGAGATACTCCCTTCGGTCTTAGCCAGTTCGCGACGTATCTCGCCCAGTTCTTTCGATGCCTCATCCTTGATTCTTCCGTACTTGTCAAGTATTTCGTCGATACGTTTGACCAGATGAGGGAAGGTCTCTATGCCCTCGGTGAGCAAATAAAGTGCCGGATAAGTGGCATCTGAGAGGAAGTCGACAATGGCCTGTATGGCCTCCAAAGACCGCTTAAGGTCGAACAGTTCTTCCTCCTCCATGTAGGTTCCCTCTATCCTGATTCGCCCGACACTCAGCCTCACGTCATAGAAACCAGCCAGGGGGAAGTTGTCATGTTCTTCCTTCAACCGGCGAAATTCACGCACCTGGTCGAGCCACATGTTGATGGTTTCGGCATCGTCGGAGAAGCTTAGCGACTCTACTTTCTCACGTCCAAGGCTCGAAAGACAGCGCTCGATGAGCAGCGAACGTATCTCGCCAAATCCTATTTTGCTTTCGAAGTTGTGCGGATAAATCATGCTGCAAAGGTAATAGTTTTATTTAAGACTTAGACTTTCCGCATCGAGAAAAAAGAGAGACGGCCGGCCTTTGGGCTGTTAATAAATGCTAACACAATAAAAATAATCTGTCGCGACCCGCTGTTTTTTAAATAAAACCATTACCTTTGCATCCGCTTTCCGATCCGAAGCAGGTCTCACGACAGCAAGGAGAGATGGTAGAGTGGTCGATTACAACGGTCTTGAAAACCGTCGTACCGAGAGGTACCGGGGGTTCGAATCCCTCTCTCTCCGCAAGGATGCAGCCGAAATGCTGCATCTTTTTTTGTTTTTGCGATGCGCGACGGAAAGGCTTTACTGCCACAGGACACGCCATGCAAAAGACGAGTCGGATGGCTTCACTGAGCAATTCCCTACCCTTCTTTCCTGCAATGCCGACATGCCTCTCGGAGAAAGCTGTCCTTTATGCCCGAGAAGTCTATGGGTTCTGGCTGAGAAAGGATAGCTTTATCGGTGAGAAAGCTAAGACTTCTCACCCTGAATGGATAGCTTTTTCAACCACATGGTTTACAGCTTGTTACAACGACACCAAGCATTTTTCCCGCCTTTTCTGACCGAAACCGGGGATGAAGCAGGCGCTGAACAGCCTCTTCGCAATGACTGTCCCGGGGCTTCCGTATGGATTCTGGTTGTTATAAGAATGAGAATAAAACATAATAAAACTGAAAAACTGCCGGGGAAGTTTTGTCGTTTGGGGCGTATCACCTAACTTTGCACGCGAATGAAGCGACTGACGTTTGTAATATTGAGCCTGCTGGCCGGCTTGACAAGTGCGACGGCTCAGGCCGACAGCACAGCCTTGACGCCTGCTCCCACAAGGTTCTCGCCCTACAACTATGGGCTCTGGAACCTGCATGAGGGCATGAACGTCAGCGTCGACCTCAGTGCTTTCGCCTCGTTCGGCAAGCATTCAAGTGGCGGAGGCTTCGGACAAAGGCTCAGTGCCACCTATATAAAAACCCTTGACGAACGGCTTTGGATGGCCATAGGGGGCTATGTTGCCAACACGATGTACAAGGGAGACAGCTATCGTTCGGGAGGCATCTATGCCACGGTCGGCTATCGTTTTGACGAGCATTGGGAAGCTATGATCTACGCCCAGAAGTCACTTGTCGGCAACACTCCTGCTTTTCGCCGGACGGGACTGACAGCCTTGACGCCCTATTCCTACGGCATGCCTTACGATGCCATGTACGGATATCCGGATGCAGACAGGTTTGGGGCAGCCGTGACTTACCACTTTTCTCCGTCGTTCAGCATAGGAGTGTCGGTCGAAGGCGTCAGATACAACAACTCCTTCATTCCGCCCTATCTCGACCGTTACGGCTATCCGCCGCCAAGATAGAAAGGGAAAAACGCCGACAGCGCTTTTCCCTTTCCTTTTTCTTCCATCCGACTTTTGTCGTCAACGTCGCTTCAGACGCAGGCTGTTGAGCACCACACTGATGCTCGACAAGGCCATCAGTCCGCTGGCCCACATAGGGGTTATCTGGAAATCGATGCCGAAAGCCCGCGGCAACCCTGCTGCCAGCGGGATACAAACAAGGTTGTAGACAAACGCCCAGAAGAGGTTTTGGCGGATCATTGACACCGTACGCTTCGAAAGAGCGACAGCTTCCGGCAAGGCCCGGAGGTCGGTTGTCAGCAGCGTCACTTGCGCAACATCCATGGCAACGTCAGTCCCCTGCCCCATTGCGATGCTCACATCGGCACATGCCAAGGCCTGTGAATCGTTGATTCCGTCGCCGACCATCGCCACGACCCTGCCCTCTGCCTGCAGCTTCCGCACGAGATCTTCCTTGTCTTGGGCCGTCACCTTGCCCTGCCAGTTGGCAATTCCCGCCTGCTTTGCCCAATAACTCACGGCCTCATCGCTATCGCCACTCATCATGTAGACATCGATATCTGCTGCAGAAAGAGCCTCCACGGCCTCGTGAACATGAGGCTTCAGCGCCTCCCTTTCTTCATATTCCAGATCGGAAGCCTTTGTGAAATCCACCTGATCATTGGGTATAGTAAGGGTACCTGTCTTGTCAGTCACCAGCGCATTGACCTTTCTTAACGTCTCGATGGCTGCCGCATCCTTCACTAATATGCCGCGGTCGGCAGCCTTGCCCACGCCCACCATCAATGCCATTGGCGTGGCAAGTCCCATAGCACAGGGACAGGCTATCACCAGAACGGCCACCGACGAGACGACGGCCTGTGGCAGAACTGCCGTGCCACCCACAGCCATCCACACGAGAAATGTCAATACAGAAAGGGCTATTACGACAGGGACAAAGACCATTGCCATACGGTCTACGATGCGCTGGACAGGCGCTTTTGAGCCTTGAGCCTGCCCTACCATGCGGATGATCTGGGCCAAAGCCGTCTGCTCTCCTACCTGCGATGCGCGAAAACGCAGTGTTCCCTGCTGCACCATCGTGCCTGCCATCACCTTTGACGACCGTTGCTTCAGCACGGGAATGGGCTCGCCCGTGAGCATCGACTCGTCGACATATGCCCCGTCTTCCTTCATAAAGCTCGCTGCCCAGGTCACCATTCCGTCGACCGGAACTTTCTCTCCTGCCCTAACTTCCAGCACATCGCCGGCCACAACCGTACCAATCGGCACCTGCTCCAGCCTTTCTTCCTGCACAAGACGGGCCGTCTTCGGACGCAGACCGACCAGTCTTCTGATCGACGAAGCCGTGCTGCGCTTGACACGTTCCTCGAGCAGTCTGCCCGTCAACACGAAGGTAATAATCATGACCGAAGCGTCAAACGTAGGATGAAGGCTCACCTCGCTGGCGGGCATAAAGGTCAAAACGGCACTGTAAACGAACGAAACGGCGGTGGAAAGGCTGACCAGTGTGTCCATGCTCGTGATGCCATGACGCAGTTGACCCACGGCAGACGTGTAGAAGCTTCGGCCGCAAAACCACAGGTTGAGCAGGGCAATGATGAGGGTTTCCTGCATCATTCCGCCCTTCATGGAGCAGTACATACAGGCTAAAGCCAATGCCCAGGAGAGCAGGGTCTTGCGCTTCAATGAGCTGTATTCGCGCCGCTCAACCTCTTCGGCGCTTTGCTGATGGCCGGTCAGGAGGTCGAAACCGATCTTGTTCAGTTCCGACTTCATCGCTTCGGGCGAAGTCTTCTCGGGATCCCACTCGACAACTGCCGTGCGCGTGGCCAGCGATACTGACGCTGAAGCGACACCGTCGATGCCCTGCAAGCGCCGTTCTACGCTCGCCGCACACGACGAACATGCCATGCCAATGACAGGAAGCGTTCTCTTTTCCATAGCCGTTCTCCTTCTGTTAGATGTCCCTTCGGGACGTAAAGTGTGATGCAAAATTACACACTTTCAGGCTAATCATGAAAAAAACCGGCCCGAAAACGCTCCTCTCCAACTAATTTTAACACCCGCACGTCACTTTCCGAAAAAAGTGAATGAATCTCCGAAAAAAGTATCATTGTTTCCCAATAATAATAGCTACCTTTGCAGCGTCACACTAACAACCAAGGAATTATGAGAAAATTGCTGATGACGCTGCTCTGCTGCATGGCCCTTTGCACAGCAGATGCGCAAGAAAACGTGGCAGGAAGGGTGAACTTTGGCAACCGCGGAACAGTGATAACTCCGCTGCCTTGCATCATGATTGCCACCTACGACGAGCAGGGAACGCCCGACGTAATGATGGCTGCATGGGGCGGACAGTGCGGCTATCGCCAGATCTGTTTTAACCTTTCTGAGCACAAGACGACAGACAACCTGCGCTTGAAGAAGGCCTTCACCGTGAGCTTTGCTACAAAAAAGACGGTCGTCGAGAGCGACTATTTCGGCCTTGTCTCTGGCCATCAAGTGAAGAACAAGGTAGAGAAAGCGGGCTTCACCGTGACGAAAAGCCCCAACGTAGATGCCCCGATCGTCAATGAATATCCGCTGACGCTGGAGTGCAAGGTCGTCGAGATGGCCGAGAACGGCATGGTTGTCGGCGAAGTTGTCAACATGAGCGCCGACGAAAGCATACTCGACGACGACGGGAACATCGACCTTTCAAAACTCGAACCCGTCATCTACGACTCGGCATCCAACGCCTATCGCGTCGTAGGAGACGTGGTAGGCACGGCATGGGGCTCAGGGAAGGCGCTCGACAAATAGCCGAATGTCAGACAAAAGCAGCACTCGGGATGTCCTGCACCTTATTATATAAGGGGACATCCCGAATGTCTTTTCCCTCTCAACGGTCACTGGTTTCCCCGAATAGTCCCATCGGGAAGCCCTGTTTGCATGAGGGTTTCCACACCGATTCCTGCCCTTTCCGCGCAAGAACGGGAAGCCCTTTCCTCCACCTCTCTTTCCATCATCGCCGAGAAAGCTGTCCTTTATGCCCGAGAAGTCTTAGCTTTCTTGCCAATAACTCTATCCTTTCTCGCCCATAACCCATAGACTTCTCACTGAGAAAGGACAGCTTTCTCAAAAACGATTCTTTCGTTTTTTCGCGGTTATCTCAACGGAAATCCCTAACTTTGCATCGAACCAAGAGACCCATTGCTTATGAATACCGCCATCGGACTGCTCATTCCTCTGTTAGGAACGGTCATGGGCTCGGCCTTTGTCTTCTTCATGAAGCACGAGATGTCGCAGCCTTTACAGAAATCATTGCTTGGATTCGCGTCGGGAGTTATGGTCGCCGCATCGGTATGGTCACTGCTGATTCCGTCGATAGAGATGGGAGAAGAGAGCGGCAAGTGGGCCGTATTGCCGGCAGCTGTCGGCCTCTTGCTGGGCATGGGATTTCTGTTGCTCGTCGACGAGCTGACCCCTCATCTCCATCTTGGCACCGAACAGCCCGAGGGAATCCGCGCACATCTCTCGCGCACGGCCATGCTATCACTGGCCGTAACGATCCACAACCTGCCCGAAGGCATGGCCGTCGGCGTGGTGTTTGCCGGTGCTTCCCAGCATGCCACGGGCGTCACGCTGGCCAGTGCACTGGCGGTTTCGATAGGCATTGCTATCCAAAACATCCCTGAAGGGGCCATCATCTCGATGCCAATGCGCGCTGCAGGCAACTCTCGTTGGCGCTCATTCATCATCGGAAGTCTTAGCGGAGTGGTCGAGCCGTTGGGCGGTTTAGCCGTTATTCTGTTGGCTTCGCTGATGGTACCCGTGCTGCCTTACATGCTTTCTTTTGCAGCAGGAGCGATGCTTTACGTGGTTATTGAAGAGCTGATACCCGAAGCTTCCGAGGGAAAACACAGCAACCTCAGCACCATAGGCTTTGCCGTCGGCTTCGTGTTAATGATGGTTCTCGATATTGTCTTGGGCTGATTACCAGTCTGTTTCATCACACATGTTCCACCTCTTCTTTACCTTTCCGGCCCACGACTGAAAGGGTTGCCCCGGAGAAAGCTAAGACTTCAGGTCGAGAAGTCTTAGAGTTATGGGCGAGAAAGGATAGAGTTATTGACAAGAAAGCTATGACTTCTCGGGCTGAAAGGATAGCTTTCTCGACCGTCATCGTTTCCTTTCAGCCATAGACTCCTGCCTTAGAAGCCAAATCTTGCTACGAGAGGCAGGTGGTCGCTGAACCCATTCAGGTAGCGAGGTCCCAAGTAGTTACGTCGAGGTTGCAGGCCTCCATAGCGCTCATCATCGGCCAATAAGAACGGCGCATCAAAGACAAGACAGCAGGAGAGCATACGAAGTAGCCCCTCGGAGACCATGATATGGTCGAGGCTTGCCCATCGTCCATGGTAGCGATAGGTAGCCTTTGCACCGTGAGAGCCCGTAGCATCGGCCGAGATGTCGCAGAGTCCGGCCCGGCGATAGAGGCGCATGTTCTTGTCGTTGGCATAGTCATTAAAGTCGCCAACGACAACTATATGGGCCTGACTGCTAAGACTTCTCACCGAGTCTACGGCCTGAAGCAGCCGGCTTGCCGCATATCTGCGGAAGGGACGTGTCGGCTTTTCTCCCCCGCTTCGGCTTGGCATATGGGTCACAAAGACATGCAGTGTGTCGCCCGAAAGCAAGCGTCCTGACACATAAAGGATGTCGCGCGTAGGGCGCATTCCCGGCAAAACAGGCACACGAATGGCATGATGGTTGAGCAGTTGGAAGGTGAAAGGCGAATAGAGCAGGGCCACATCAATGCCTCGAGCGTCAGGCGAATCGGTCATTACGTATTCGTAACGTGCCGAACGAAGCAGCGAACGCCGGGTAAGATCGACCAGCACGCTGTCGTTTTCCACCTCGCACAAGGCCACCAAGTCGGGCAATTGCCAGGCCTGTTCCTCGCCTCCGCAGGCGAGAATGGTCTGTGCCGTGCGGTTGAGGTGCTGCCAATATCGGGTAGGAGTCCAGTGATAGCTGCCGTCAGGCGTGAACTCATAGTCCTGCTTCAGAGAGTCATGACGGCAGTCAAAAAGGTTCTCGCAGTTCAGTTCCACGAGCGTAAAAAACGATGTGAGCGCAGATATCAACAGACTTGTCAACATTTTCTCAACCATATATGTATCGACAGCAGGACAAATGGCTTGTCGTCCAGTCCGTCATTGCCATGCCATGACCGGCAGACGGGATACCCAGATGGCTGGCTGTCAGTGTCTGAAAAAAGGAAAAGGCCGAAAAACTGAGCAACGGAACGCATCTTTCCATCATTCAACTTTTCGGCCTTTATTGCTTCATTTTTGAGCCTCTTGTCGGATTGCATATCCGATAGCCTGCCACTGGCAGGCCTTCAAGCCCTCGCCTTGATGCCATCTGAAAGCAAGCTTTCGCTGCCATCCAATGCAACTTCTTGAGCCTCTTGTCGGATTCGAACCAACGACCCCGAGATTACAAATCACGTGCTCTGGCCAACTGAGCTAAAGAGGCGGGTGGGTAAGCTGACTGTATCGCGCCGCTACAACCAAGTACCTTTGCTACGTTCCCGTCCTGGAGGGTTCCGAGGGAGCTGGCCGTACAGGACTTACCCATGTCATTGTCGTGAAAGAACGACGGTTTTCTTCAGGTGATTCGTCAGGAGTGCGCCACGTGAGCGAAAGCTGAGCATGCCACGAAGGCCGGCCAACCTGAGGGATTCCCTATCGGAAAATCGGCTGCAAAGGTACGCAAAAAAGGAGGAAACAGGAAAATTAAGCCGAGAAATCGCACTTGGCTTAACGTTTTTTAAGGAGGAATCCTGCTCACACCACTCCCCTATGACGACCATTGAAGGCACGTTTCTGCCCGGCCACTGGCACATACCAGCGCCAGACATGGGCTTGGTATGAAGCATACATGGCAGGTGTATGAAGCGTACACGTGAGGTGTACGGAGCGTACATAGCAGATGTACGGAGCAGAGTTCTGCCCGTCGGTTGGCATGACGCCGGCGAAAGAGAATTATGATAAAAAAGATAAATAAAGACATGAGAGAAGTGGGGTTCTCAACTTTTTATTGTAATTTTGCAGCACAACAGCCCAAACTGGCACGAAAAGACGGCTGACGCCGGCAAGCCCGGGGCTGAAAGAAAACGGCTATGCTGAACTCACAAAGCATCACACAAACGAATGCCTACGCGCGCCAAGACGGATTCTGGCTGGGCTTGCTGTGGATAGCGAGCTTTGCCTGCATCGTCTATGCTCCTGAAAGCGGGCTCGGCCTGCTGCTGATGATGGCCACTCCGTTCATGATAGTATGGAGAATGGGGGCTTTCCGCAAAGAGGCACTGGCAGGAGCCATGAGCTATCGCCGGGCCTTTGCCTACAGTTTCTACTCGTTTTTCTATGCCTCGCTCGTCTTTGCCGCTGCCCAGATGGTCTATTTCAGGTATCTTGACGGCGGGCGCTTCATGTCCTTCATGATACAGAGCACGAGCGTTCTGAAGCAGGTTTACGAGCAAAACGGCATGCCAACGGCCGACTTCGACGAGACACTCAAGCTGATGGGCGAGATGAAGCCGTTTGACACGGCATGTCTTTTCCTGATGCAGAACATGACGATAGGCTTCCTTGCGTCGGTCGTCATTGCCCTCTTTGGCCGGAAAGGCTCGCCGAGGCAAGTACAACCATAAGACGTTCAACCATTAATCACCATCAATACAGACGTGGACATATCAGTAATCATACCCTTATATAATGAGGAAGAGTCGCTGTCGGAGCTCTACTCATGGATAGAATCCGTGATGAACGCCAACAGATTCTCCTATGAAGTCATCTTCGTCAACGACGGTTCGACCGACCATTCGTGGGACGTCATCGAGCAACTGGCCCAGAAGTCGGAGCACGTACACGGCATCAAGTTCCGCCGAAACTATGGAAAGTCACCCGCACTCTACTGCGGTTTTGAGGCTGCCAAGGGCGATGTTGTCATCACAATGGATGCCGATCTGCAGGACTCTCCCGACGAGATTCCCGAACTTTACCACATGATCAAGGACGAAGGCTACGACCTTGTGAGCGGCTATAAGCAGAAACGCTACGACCCTCTCTCAAAGACGCTGCCGACAAAACTCTTCAATGCGACCGCAAGAGCTATCAGCGGCATCGACAATCTGCACGACTTCAACTGCGGATTGAAAGCCTACAGGCAGGAAGTGGTAAAGAATATCGAGGTGTATGGAGAGATGCACCGCTACATTCCCTACCTTGCAAAGAACGCAGGATTCACCAAAATCGGCGAGAAGGTGGTGCACCATCAGGCACGAAAATACGGAAAATCGAAGTTCGGGCTCAACCGTTTCGTCAACGGATACCTCGATTTGCTGACACTATGGTTTCTCTCCACGTTCGGAAAGAAGCCCATGCACGTGTTTGGATTTCTCGGTACGCTGATGTTTATCATCGGCTTCTTCGCCGCATTCATCATCGGAGCCGGCAAGCTTTACGCCCTGGCCAATGGCATACCGCAACGGTTGGTCACCGACTCTCCCTACTTTTACATCTCGTTGACAATGATGATTCTCGGAACACAGCTGTTCTTGACAGGATTCATCGGCGACCTTATCTCGCGCACTTCCAGTCAGCGCAACGACTATCAGATAGCAAAAAGAGTATGACAAGACGCCGACTCTGGGGACCATTGGCCATGCTTCTCATGATGATTCAGGCCTGCAGCAGCATTGACTGTCCGCTGAACAGCATCGTACAGACGGCATACAAGCTTCAGGGAGACGTCGAAAGCCTGCCGTATATCCTGACGGTCTCCACCGCCCGCAACGACGGAAATGACACTGTTTTGCTCAATCAGATAACGGCAGTCGACAGCTTTTGCCTGCCGATCAGCTACCAACATCCGGAAGACATCCTCTATTTCAGCATCACAACAACCGGCGGAGACGGCTATCTTGACACCGTAACCATCAGGAAAGAGAACTTCCAGCACTTCACTTCCGTCGATTGTGCAGGGGCATATTTCCATACAATCACCGACGTTTCTGCCACGAATCACGCCCTTGACTCCATTGCTATCCACCGGTCTCGCGTAACAAACGAAATCAATGAAGCACACCTGTATATCTATTTCAAGAGCGACCTGTAGCCTGCTATTCCTGCTCGTCACATGCACAGCAACAGCCCAACAGAAGACGACCGGCATGAATCACGAACCTGATTCGATTGCCTTCTTCCGCGGATTGTCGGTGTCGGGCGACCTTGTCGGAGTGCTTCAACGGCAATTAGGCAGCTACGGACAGTATGAAGGAGCCCTGCACGTGAACCTGAAGGACAAGTATTTCCCCGTTGTTGAATTAGGTATCGGCGAAGCAGATGCCGACGATATCGTCACCCAGCTTAAGTATAAAACCCGGGCTCCATACGGAAAAGTCGGCTGCGATTTCAACATGATGAAGAACAAACACGACAAATACCGCGTATATGGAGGTCTGCGCTATGCCTATACTTCATTCAAATATGACGTGTTATCACCCGGTCTTCATGATCCGATATGGCAAGAGCAGGTGGCTTTCGGTGCAGAAGGCATCAACTGCTACCAGCATTGGCTGGAAGGAGTCTTCACTATCGATGCCTATATATGGGGACCTCTGCGCATGGGCTGGAGCGTAAGATACAAACGAAGAGTAGCCCACGACCACAATTCCATGGGCTCTCCGTGGTATGTCCCTGGCTATGGAAAAGCAGGAAACTCACGACTCGGAGGCACATTCAACATCACTTTCGAGATATGAAAGCCTCTTCGTGCCGTCAAATGCACTGCACTCCGCAAATGAAAGGAAACAAATGATGAAAAAGAAAAGCATCCTGCAGCTCGCCTTCCTGCTGTTTCTTGTCGCAGGAACCATTCTCATCATCCGGCAACAGCAGCACCTTCCCTATATAACAAATAAGGGACGAGTGTTTGGAACCTACTATACCATCACCTATCAGCACGCAGAAGACTTGCAGAAAGACATCGAAAAAGCACTGAAAGAGGTAGACAACGAGTTTTCCATGTTCAATGATTCGAGCACGGTTGCCCGCATTAATCGTGGAGAAAACCCCGCGCTCAGCCCGACGTTCCTCAAGGTTTTCGACCTGGCAAAGCAAGTCAACAAGGCCACATTCGGGGCATTTGACATCACCGTTGCTCCCCTTGTCAACGCATGGGGGTTCGGATTCAGGAGCGAACAGCTGCCTGATTCTGCCCAGATTGACAGCCTTCTTCAGTTTGTAGGAATGGAGAAAATCGGGATATCCGTCGACAAAAAAGACAAGAAAGTCTCACACATCACCAAGTCAAATGCCGGCATTATGCTCGACTTTTCTGCCATAGCCAAGGGTTATGGCTGCGACGTCGTCTCAAGACTGATGCGGAAACACAGCATCCGGAACTACATGATTGAGGTTGGAGGCGAAGTGGTCTGCCACGGAAAGAACCCCAATGGCGAATACTGGCATATCGGTATCAGCAAGCCTTCCGAAGAAAACACCCAGGAATTGCAAACCGTTGTCGACGTGAAAGACGAGGCTCTTGCCACAAGTGGGAACTATAGGCGCTTCTATTACCAGAACGGTCAGCGTCGCGCCCATACCATTGATCCCCGGACAGGCTATCCTGTCAACCACACACTCCTGTCGGCTACGGTCCTTGCCCATGACTGCGCCACGGCTGATGCCTATGCAACGGCCTTCATGGTGCTGGGAATTGATAAAGCGAAAGAAATCATTCTTGCCAATAACCTCAAAGCCTACCTCATCTATACGGATGGGGATGACGCCTATGCCATCTGGGAAAATCTATGACAGACTGCTCTCTCTTCCCCTGTTCCAAGGGCTGAGCTATGCCGATTTGTCGGCCATTGTCGAGACGACTCGTTTCGATTTCAAGTCATATGGCATAGGAGAGTTCATCACACGGGCCGATACTTCTTGCACGCATCTCTACCTGTTAATGAGCGGAGAGGCCGAAGTTTCCACCCAGTCTGACGACCATAGCTACCGGCTTTCGGAAACCATCTCAGGACCTTTGCTCATCGAACCCGAGCGACTTTTCGGACTTACTCCCTATTACTCGCGCTCTTTCATGGCGAGAAGCGAATGCCGGGTGCTGTCAATAGAGAAGCAGGCTGTGCTGCGTCTCTGCGCAGATCATCTGATCGTCCGCATCAACCTGCTCAACATCATGGCCACTCTCAGCCAACGACAGCAGCGACAGCCGTGGAGACAAGCCCCGAAAACACTCGCAGAGCGTATCGTTCGTTTTGTTGAACAACACGCTCTGCGACCTGCAGGCCATAAGGTTCTGCACATAAAGATGGAACGACTTGCCGAAGAACTCAATGACAGCAGGCTCGATATTTCAAGTGCTCTCCACGAGCTTGACCGACGAGGATTGGTCATTCTGAGCAGAGGAGTCATCGACTTCCCCGCCTTCGAAGATTGTCTCAGGAATGGGTAGATTGGCATTTTCCTTTACTCCGAGCTGCTTAAGTTCGTTTGCTTTCTGTATGATGCTTTGCCTTCCAGAGTAAGCTTTGTTGTGGGCGTCGTCGTAATCTCTTTTCAAACTCTCGATGTCTTTTCCAACCTTGTCGAAGCGTTTCACGAAGTCTCCCACGCGCTTCAGCAGTTCTTCTGCCATTCCATAGACACGTTTCTGGTTCTCAGTCTGCAAGTATTGCCTCCAGGCAACCTGTATGATTTTCAGGATTGCCATCAGGTTTTGCTGGCCGGTTATGAAGACTTGCCTTTCGAAAGCCTCACCCCACAGCCGGGGATCGTGTGCCAAAGCGAGCTGCAAGGCACTGTCGTTAGGCACGAACATGATGACAAAGTCGACGGCTTCGCGTGGCTTTTGTATGTACCTGGCATACTCTTTCCGTGCCAAACGGGTCATTTGCAGGCGGATATTCTTCACCAAGTCGTCGGCATATTTGCGTTTCAGTCCCTCATCGTCGGTGTTGACAAACTGATAATAGGCGTCGATTGACATCTTCGAGTCAATGACAACATCCTCATTATTGGGATAGTGTAAGATGACATCCGGACGCATTGACCGCCCGCTTTCGTCGTTGGCGACTATCGCACCCCTGCTGTCCGTGATGGTCTGTTGTACGTCATAATCGACACCCAGACGAAAACCGTGGGCGTCAAGTATCTCGGTCAAGAGTCTTTCTCCCCATGATCCTTGGGCTGCAGTGCTGCCTCTCATCACGTTAGTGAGCCTTGTTGCAGTGGCGTCAATGCGCTGAGTCTGCTCGCCCATGAGCCTCAATTGTTCCGACAAGGCTGCCGTACTCTTGGCTGTTTCGCTATTGGTGTTCTGGATAGCCTGCTGCAATTGCTCGATGCGTTCTTTCAAAGGTGCCGTGATATCGGCCATTGAGTCGGCGTTTTTCTGCTTCAGTTCGTCCTGCGAATGGTTCAGAACCTTCGTAGCCAGGTTGGCAAACTGCTCCTGAACGGTTCGCAACTGCTGCTCAAACTGTTCCTTGCGCAGCTTCATTTCGCCGTCGTTGCGCTCTTTCTCGGCCGTCAGTTGTGTGTTGGAAACGGCCAGTTGCATCTTTATTTCCGTCAGTTCCCGGGCCAGTTCTGAGGCCTGTTCCCTGAACGACTCTTTGTCTTGCATGACTTCCACCTTGTCTTGCTTCTCGTCGTCCAGCAGTTTTTCGGTCAGCAACAGGCGGGCCTCCACCTTTTTTCGGCTGTTCATCGCGACAAGCCAGGCCACGAGTCCACCCGTCAAGAGCCCTATTATCAGATAGATATATTCCATAGTCAGATTGATTTCGTGATGCAAAGATAATGAAAACCGAGTGGCGTGCAAAATTATTCGGCACTTATTTTCTGCGTACGAAGTCCGGTTTTGCGCCAGCGAAGGAACCATACGACCTGCACCAGCCCGCGCAAAAAGAGGTAGAGCAGCAAGGCAAGCCACAGGGAATGGTTGCCGTACCTGCCGAAAAGCAGCAGGCTGACGCTGAAGAACACGGCCGTTGCCAAGGCAGACGAAACGAGCATCCCGCCCGAGAACCCCAGCCCAACAAACACGCCATCGCACACAAACGCCGCCATGCCACATAGGGGTACGGCCACCGCCCACCAGAAATAAGGCCGTGCAGCCTCAGTGACGCCGGCATTGTCGGTGAGCAGTCTGAGGAAGGACTGACCGCCTCCTATATATAATAAGGTAAAAAGCACGACCAGCAGCATGCCCCAGATGAACAGCCTGCGTATGGTTTCTCCCAGCAATCTGTACTCGCTTGCACCCCAGTATCGTCCGCACAATGCCTCACCGGCAAAAGCTATCCCGTCCATCACATAGGAGAAAAGCGTGAACAATGTCATCAGCAGTGTGTTGACAGCCAGCATCATGCTGCCCTGACGCGAGCCCATTGACGTGAAGAAAAGATTGACAGCCACAAGGCATATCGTGCGCAAAAAGAGATGAACGTTCATGCGGACAGGCGACTCCGAGGCCTGTTCTCTGCCACGAGAGACGTCCGTGCCGGCATCAGAGGTGCCGTTTCCCACCCTTCTCAACCGCCAACTCATCACCGCAGCCAGCCCGCATCCCATCCACTGGGCTGCCAAAGTGCCCAGAGCAACACCCCGCAAGCCCCAGCCAAGGGCATAGACAAAGAGCAGCGAAAGCAGGATGTTGAGCAGATTCTGGACAACAGACACCGTCATTGCCACGCGAGTGTTCTGCATGCCTACGCACCATCCTGTCATCACATAGAGGGCCAACACGGCCGGAGCTCCCCATATACAGATGTGGAAATAGAGCGAGACCTGGCCACTGACGGACCCATCGACCGAGAAAAGCAGCATGAGCACGCGGAGAAGGGGCTGCTGAAGCAGCACGAGTGCCAATGCCGTCAGCAGGGCTTGTCGCAGCTGGACGGCAAACATACGGCGTGTCTGCGCCCAGTCGCCGGCACCAAAGGCCTGCGCCGTCAGGCCACTTGTGGTCATGCGCAGGAAGCCAAGCAGCCAATACATCACGTTGAACATCATCGAACCGACGGCCACCGTGGCGATGAAGTCGGGCGAATCCATGTGGCCGACGATAGCCAAGTCGACCAGTCCCAGCAACGGAACCGTCGCATTAGCCACCACCATCGGCAGCGCCAGCCTGCCGATATTCCTGTCAATCTCGTTGATATGCATCGCTATTCTGTAAGCAGCCAAGACGGCGACGGCCTTCCCTCGTCAGCGGAAACCTCCGGCTGCATGCGTGCAAAGGTAAGAAAAACCGGCGACATACGGAAGCTTTGCCGACAAGAAAGCAATGGGTTCAGCGGGTAAAAGATGATGTATTGGCCGGCAAAAGATGATGTATTGCCCGGCAAAAGATCATCTCTTACTGCACGAAAGATACCGGAAAACAGCAAAAACGATTCCGACTTTTCTTCATATCCCGCTCGCCTGTTCGTAACTTTACATTAGTTACTCTCGCTCGGAAATGCCAGTAAAAACAAAAACAAGTTTTCGTTTTTCTTTGCATTTCGCTCTTCTTTTCGTAACTTTACAGAAGTTACTTCCGCTCGGAAATGCCAGTAAAAACAAAAACAAGTTTTCGTTTTTCTTTGCATTTCGCTCGCTTATTCGTAACTTTGCAGCATGATAAAGAAAGAAGAACTGAGGATTGTTTTCATGGGAACGCCCGAGTTTGCCATTGAATCGCTGAGGCAACTCATTGAGAACGGATACCATGTCGTGGCAGTTGTGACACAACCCGACCGCGCAGTGGGCAGACATGCGTCGGTGCTTCAGCCTCCGGCAGTGAAACAATACGCCCTGGAACAGGGCATCCCCGTGCTGCAACCTGAGAAGATGAAAGACCCTTCATTCGTTGAAGAACTCAGAAGCTATCGGGCCGACCTGCAGGTTGTGGTGGCGTTTCGCATGCTGCCCGAGGTGGTTTGGGCCATGCCGAGGTTCGGAACGTTCAACGTGCATGCCGCACTTCTGCCACAATACCGTGGCGCAGCTCCCATCAATTGGGCGGTCATCAATGGCGAAACCGTGACGGGAGTGACCACGTTCTTCCTCGACCACGACATCGACACGGGGCGCATCATTCTGCAACGCCCGTTTGAAATACCCGACGACGCCGACGCAGAATACGTCTATGACGGGCTGATGAGGCTGGGAGCCGAGGCATGTGTCAAGACAATAGAGCTGGTGATGGAGGGCGACGGACAGGTTGAATCGACCCCTCAGCAGGCGACAGGACAGCTGAAAAACGCTCCGAAGATATTCAAGGAAACATGTGAAATAGACTGGAACCAGCCAGCCAAGAAGGTTTATGACTTCATTCGCGGACTGAGTCCATACCCTGGTGCGTGGTGCAGCTTCGAGGGATCGACCATGAAAATCTACAAGACAGAGAAGACTTCGCGCCCATCAACATCGACACCTGGCACCTTCATTTGCGACCATCAACAACTACTTGTAGCAGCAAAAGACAACTACTTGGAAGTCAAAGAGCTG
Organism: Prevotella sp.; assembly: GCA_017469955.1. GTDB lineage: Bacteria > Bacteroidota > Bacteroidia > Bacteroidales > Bacteroidaceae > Prevotella. Next base: position 166,919 of record JAFUFJ010000016.1, on the reverse strand, counting down.
CAAGTGGCAGGCAAAAAGAAGATGAACAGCAAGTCATTCCTCAACGGAAGGCAAGGGAAACGATAGAAGAAACGCTTCAGAACAAACACTATGAAGACAGAAGAAGACATCAGAAAAGCCGTAGAAGTGATGCGCAACGGAGGTATCATTCTCTATCCTACAGACACCATCTGGGGCATCGGATGCGATGCTACCAACGAGGATGCTGTCAGACGCGTGTATGAAATCAAGCAACGAAACGACTCGAAAGCCCTCATTTGCATGGTTGACAGCGACGTCAGATTGCAGAGATACGTAAGAAATGTGCCCGACGTAGCTTGGGACATCATGGAACTTTCGACAAGACCGACAACCGTCATCCTCGACGGAGCTGTCAATCTTGCACCAAACCTTATCGCCGAAGACGGCAGCATTGCCTTTCGCATCACAAAGGAAGCTTTCTCTAAAGAGCTTTGCTTCCGCATGCAAAAGCCCATCGTCAGCACCAGCGCGAACATCAGTGGACAGCCAGCAGCGCAAAACTATCGCGACATCAATCCCGCATTGCTGGAGGCCGTCGACTACGTATGCTGGACAAGAAGGCAAGAACACAAGCCACACGAAGCCAGCAGTATCATCAAGCTGACACAGGATGGCACGGTGACTATCATCAGAAAATAAAGAAAAAGACAGGGCAATGAGAAGGACAGAGAAAGCCATCAACTGGTTCACGGGTCACGTTTCCGAGCGACAGACAACCATCCTGCTGGCCTTTGTCGTAGGACTTCTGGCCTCAGTAGCTGCATTCGTACTGCATTGGCTCATACGAAACATCCAGTTGTTGCTTACGAAAGGCTTCCATGCCACCAGCTATAACTGGCTCTATTTGGTATTCCCTGTGGTGGGCATCTGGCTCACTTCTCTCTTTGTCAAGTATGTAGTCAAAGACAACATCTCGCACGGCATCACCCGGATTCTCTATGCCATCTCACTCAAAAAGTCACGCTTGAAAGCCCACAACACATGGACATCTGTCGTAGCATCAGCCCTCACCATCGGCTTCGGCGGATCGGTTGGCGCCGAGGCTCCTATCGTATTGACGGGTTCGGCCATAGGAAGCCAACTGGGACAGCTGTTCCATTTAGACAAGAAACGGCTGATGCTACTCGTCGGATGCGGAGCTTCTGCAGCCATTGCCGGCATCTTCAAGGCTCCGATGGCTGGCCTTGTCTTCACGCTTGAGGTGCTGATGATAGACCTTTCGATGGCATCGCTGCTCCCGATTCTTATCTCATGCGTGACGGCAACCTGCTTCACCTACATCATTGTGGGCAGCGACGCACTCTTCAACTTTCACCTTGACGATGCCTGGAACATACGCCGCATACCGGCAACCGTCATCCTTGGCGTGGCCTGTGCATTGGTAAGTCTCTATTTCATCAGAATGATGACGGCCTGCGAAAATGTGTTTGCAAGGATGAAGGAGCACCGATATGTAAAACTTCTGGCAGGAGGGCTGCTGCTTTCGACACTCATTTCGCTCTTTCCTGCACTCTATGGAGAGGGATACTCAGCTCTGAACATCCTGTTGAACGGCAACAACGAGGCCGACTGGGACATACTGCTTAACAATTCTTTGTTCTATGGTCAGAGCCAGTTACTTGTCGTTTATGTGGCATTAGTCATACTGACCAAGGTCTTTGCGACGTCGGCTACCAACGGCGCAGGTGGCGTGGGTGGAACATTTGCTCCATCACTCTTCATCGGAGGTTTCAGCGGTTTTCTCTTTGCAAGGATATGGAACATCTATAGCATGGGCGTCTATCTGCCAGAGAAGAATTTCACATTACTGGGTATGGCGGGAGTAATGGCGGGAGTAATGCATGCGCCTCTGACCGGAATCTTCCTCATTGCAGAGATAACAGGGGGATATGACCTCTTCATGCCCCTCATCATTGTCAGCGTAGTGTCGGTGCTTTGCATCAGTTTTTTCGAGCCGCACAGCATCTACGCCATGCGACTTGCACGCGAGGGAAAGCTGGTTACTCACCATACAGACCACTCGGTTCTCACGCTGATGAGTCTGGAAAGTGTAGTGGAAAAAGAATACACGGCAATCTATCCCGACATGCCTTTAGGAAAGCTTGTCAATGCAATCAGCAAAAGCCAGTCAAGCTTTCTGCCCGTGATTGACAATGCAGATGTGCTGCTTGGGGAAATTGACATCACGAGAATCAGGCACATTATGTTCCGCACAGAGCTCTACAGCCGGTTTACTGTGCGCCAGATAATGACCCCAGTAGCAGCCACTCTGAACATGAACGACCCCATGGAAAGTGTCATGAAGACCTTTGATGAGCAGCACGTACACTACCTTCCCATCACTGATATTGACGGACGCCTGCTGGGATATGTGTCAAGAACGAGAGTCTACTCCATGTATCGAAAACTTGTTGCCGACTTTTCAGCCGACTAAAATACACCGTTGGCATGCTGTTTTCATAAACTTACACAATATTTCTTAAAAACATTGCCAAATCTTTCCTTTTCTAAAGAAAAAAGCATAACTTTGCTTGATTTTCATCAAAAAAACCTATTCTTGAAACTATAATAGCTAACATAACAATGAAAAAAACGCTTCTATTCATGCTGTTTCTATTCGCTGGCCTGCTTGCAGCAACAGCGAACGACGCGACATCCGTAACCGTTATCAACGACTTATCTACCTATGACGGCACAGATACCTTTGTCTACAATCAGGCTGACGGCAAGGTTTATGTACTTAACAACATAGGGGAATATGAGGAATATGGCATCCTCGAGCAGGTGGTATCTTTAGATATCGTCGCAGACAGAGACATCCGATATATCGAAACCATTGCCGGCATGAATGACATGCCGTACATTAATACCGGATATGTCTTTAAGGCCAACACACGTATTATCATTGATTTCGAGATCAACGACCACGTCCGCACCTGGGAAGCACCGTTCGGATCGCGCAACAACAGTTTTAGAAGTAACGCATTTGTATTCTTTTCACGCTCACACAATACAAGCAACACGGGAGCATTCAACCGTACTGGCGAGGAAACCCAAGGCGAAAAAGACCTTGAAATCGGGCAACGGTATATATTGAATGCATATGAACAAACCTGCAACATCTATACATACGACGATACGACCAACCCCTATTCGACCATTATCACAGGGGGACGAGTGGAAGACGGCGTCAATTCAATGTTCATATTCGACCTAAATACTGCAGGAATCAACGACACGAGACGAGACCATTCGGAGTCTCTCATGAAATTATACGGATTCAAAATCTACGAGGGAGAGCAGCTTATCATGGATCTTCAGCCAATCATCAACCCCTATGGGAAGGCTGGTTTACGAGATAAGATCAGTGGAAAGCACTTCTATTCCGAGACCTCTCAAGACTTCCTGGCAAGCCCAGATGCCCCATCAGGAGGTACTGAGCCACAGGGAGTGACCGTATATGAAGGGAAAATAGTTGAGAATGTAACCAACGGACATGCCTATCAATACACAAACGGAGAATGGGTTGACCTCGGAACAATGTCGATTCCTATCGCAGACAAGACATACAAAAACATGCTCAACTGGGTATATCCAGAAGGTAAAGAAGAATGCTTTGCCGGCATTTCCTATGACGAAGTCAATGACAAAAACCACATAGCAAACTATATAGGCGGACCAAACCATGAGCCTTTCTTCTGCAGTTTCCCAACAGAAGAGAACCAACGATACAAAGTAAGTTTCAACTACAGCTGCGACGAATGGACAACTTGGAACGGGAACAAGAACGATCCTAATGTATATATGCGAGCCGTCGTGCTGAATAATGCCGTTGCCAGCACCAATTTCACAGAGAACGGCAACTCATTAGGAGGAGCAAACGGCGTGCTTGCAGCCTACCAACTGCCACACGAAGAGACCAAGAATCTTCAAGTTAACATGACATTCACGGCCGAACGCGACATGGAGTACCTGCTACTGCAATACGGTTATGTGGCAGACAACATTCCATACAACTTCGACTATGACTATATTACCGTCTGCAAAATAGTCTCTCCAAAAGAATACAGCTATACCCCATATCTTTCAGCCCTTATCACTATTGCCGAGACAAGTGAGATTCTTGCTACAGCAAACTTGATGAAAGAACTGGAGAATGCTATCAATCGGGCAAAACAAGTATTAACCTCGACCGACATAGAGGAGCAAAAAGCTGCCTATGAAGCATTGAGACAAGCTCTTGAAAACGCACTTAACTACGCTGCTGTTCCTGAAGAAGGCGATTTGATCTTTAACGAATTAATGGCGGCAAACGTTGATATGTTCATGAGTCCTGCATGCAATTTCGACAGTTGGGTTGAGTTTTATAACACATCAGACAAACCATTAGACCTCGGAGGTTGCTACATGAGTGACGATCAAAGCAATCCCATGAAATGGAAAATGCCGAAGACAATCGGAAAGATTGGGGCCTACGGACATAAAGTAGTATGGCTCGGAAGCAACGATATTAATACCAATCAGGGGCAGTTCAAACTGGATTGTGAAGGCGGACAGCTACTCTTCAGCAATGCAGACGGAAAGATTCTGGCCAGCATGACTTATCCTGAAGCCATTAGCAGAGCTTCTTTTGCACGTACAAAAGATGGAGGAGATGACTGGGGATGGACCTCTATTCCCACACCAAATACAACAAACAATAATTCCATTTTCGTACAACAGCGCCTTGCTGCACCTGTTGTAAGCCCAGATGGAGGCCTTTTCAGCGGTTCACTTCAAATCACTGTCAACATTCCTGCAGGAGCTATCTTGCGCTATACCACCAACGGAACCACCCCGACCGAGACCAATGGAGAGGTAAGTCAGACTGGCATCTTCACCTGTAACGGCAACACTGACTATCGCTTCCGCATCTTTGCTGACGGGTTTTTACCGAGCCCTGTGGTGACGAGGTCTTATATTTTAAAGAATCATGACTACACGCTACCAATCATTTCTGTCACTACCAAAGAGGCATATCTGTATGACAACGAGATTGGAGTGTATACAAAAGGTACCAACGGAAAGACGGGCAATGGGCAATCAACGCCAGCTAACTGGAACATGCCATGGGATCGTCCTGTCAATTTCCAATACGTATTGCCAGAAGAAAACGAAATGGTCGTCAGCCAAGAAGTCAGCTTCAAGATATCAGGAGGATGGACTCGTTCAGGAAATCCGAAGTCATTCAAGCTGAAAGCCGACCGTGTCTATGAGGGTCTTAACGCCATAGACTACCCGTTCTTCGACGTGAAGCCATTCAACAAGAACAAGACTTTACAAGTTCGTGCTGGTGGAAACGACACGGGAAGTCGTGTCAAAGATGCCGCTATTCAGACCATACTCCAGCGCTCAGGCATTAACATCGACCTCATTTCCTATCAACCGGCAACCCACTTTATCAATGGACAATACAGGGGCCTCATTAACGTTCGTGAGCCTAACAACAAAGACTTTGCCTATGCAAATTTCGGCTTAAGCAAAGACGAACTGGAAGTTTTCGAGCAGAGTCCCGACTCAGGTCGCTACATGATGGTTGGCACAATGGAGACACTTACACGCCTTGACGAGTTGTCAGAGGACTGTGAAGACCCCGCCATCTATGAGGAAATCAAGCAACTAATCGACATTGACGAGTACGTCAACTACATGGCTGCCGAGCTATATTTAGGTTCTTGGGACTGGCCAGACAACAACGTCAAGGGCTATCGCAAGCTTGATGGAGGCAAATATCGCATCGTGATGTTCGACATGGATGCTGCATTTGAGACCGACGGACGTGCCTATGGTGAGAGTGGAACCTATCTTGGAGGCAACTTCTTCCGTTGGATTGATGACATGCAATGGCACCGGTTCGACTACATTTATGACGAGGGTGGCAATCGCTATGGCGAGCAGAAGTTCTGCACATTCTTCCTGAACATGCTCAACAATGACGACTTCCGCCGTCGGCTTATCGACGCTTTCTGTGTGATGGGGGGCAGTGTGTTTGACGAAGAACGCTCCAACAACATTCTTGCAGAGCTTGGAAATCGTGTCCGCACTACTATGTCTTGGGAAGGTTTAAGCCCTGACGGATCGCTCAATAGCATACGCAATGCGCTGAACGGACGTGTCCATAAGAAGGTAGACCACATGATAGACTACGAGCGGTTGCAGCTTGCTGATGTGAAGCCACAGGCAGCCACCTTGTCGACGAATGCCAATGGTGCGAAGCTATTCATCAACAACATTGAAGTGCCCTACAGCTCATACAACGGCTATTTGTTTGCCCCTGTCACCCTCAGGGCTGAGGCTCCTGCAGGATATGTGTTCGAAGGATGGAAGAAATCGTCGACCCAGACCACGAACCTGATTGCCGAAGGTGCCGTATGGACCTATTATGACCAAGGGTCACTTGACGGCAAGAACTGGACTGATCCCAACTATAGCACCACGGGATGGAAGCAAGGAGAGTCTCCTTTGGGTTACAGCAAAGACCAAACTACGACGATTGACTATGGAGGAAATGCCAGCCGCAAGTACCCGACCTATTATTTCCGCAACACTGTTTCGTTGTCTCAGACACCGACCAACGGCGCCAAGTTCGTACTCAACTATACCGTCGACGACGGATTCATCATCTATGTCAACGGCGTAGAGGCCGGCCGCTACAACATGCCTAACGGCAATGTCACCTTTGAAACAATGGCTGCGTCGGACGCAAAGTCGAACCCTGACAAGGGAACCATGCAGATTGACGCCTCATTCTTCAAGCAAGGATACAACACCATCGCCGTCGAAGTGCACAACAACAGCTGGACTTCTACGGATATTCTCTGGAATGCAACGCTGCAATACACGGGCATTCAAAGTTCGAACCAGATATATTCAGCCGACGCAGAGATCGAGATGCCTACCGACGACACCTTCAATCTGCAGGCCAGTTTCAAGGCACTCAATTCGCGCCAGAAGCTGCAGCAAGGCTATACTAACATACGCATCAACGAGGTAAGCGGGGCCAACAGCATCTTCGTGAACGACTATTTCAAGCGTAACGACTGGGTAGAGCTCTACAACACCACCAGCAACGACATTGACGTCGAGGGCATGTATCTCTCAGACAACTTGAAGAACCCGAAGAAATGGCAGATCACTAAAGGTGATTCTCAGGCCTCAACCATCGTTCCAGCCCATGGGTATCTCGTCATCTGGTGTGACAAATTAGAGCCTGTTAGCCAGCTGCACGCCCCGTTCAAGATCGACGCCGATGGCGGAGAAGTGGTGCTGACGGCGAAGAACGAGTCGTGGAGTGACAAGCTGCACTATCCCGCTCACAACGGTGAAGAGACTGTAGGACGCTATCCAGACGGCTCACATAATGTCTATCTCATGACCATGCCAACCATTGGAAAGTCCAACATGTGGACCAGCTATACGACCAATGTCGACCAGTCTGAGCTCGATGGTGTGGAGAAACGCTATGTTTCGAGCAACAATGGTCTCAAGATAAGCTATGCTGCCGACCGAGTGATCGTGCGCAGCGACGAGGCATGCAACGGCAGCGTGAGCGTCTATTCACTGGCAGGACAGCAGCTGATTACCGAGCGAGTCACCGTCAGAGGCGACCGCACAGAGGTTGACGTACGCGAACTTCCGACAGGCTGCTACGTAGCCCGCGTGGTAGATAGCGAGGGCCGTGCTGCCGCTTGCAAGTTCATTAAGGGCGAATAACCGGGAAGAAAGTTTTTCTTCCGTCCCATAAAAAGAGGGATGTCACCCGCGCGTGGCATCTCTCTTTTGTAGTCATTCAGCAGACATGGCCGGCACAGCCCTCCCCTTTCTTCGCGACTCCTGTGAGCGGTATGCCTGAGAAAGCTAAGGATTTAGCCTGAGAAGTCTTGCCTTTCTGACCGAGAATCCTATCCTTTCTCACCCATAATGCTATCCTTTCTGACCGTAAAAGCTAAGCTTTCTCAAACTACATGCACAGACATCACGGACATCAGCCCATGATTTTCGCCCTTGAAAGACATGCAATCTTCTGGCAACAAACACGTTACGAACCTTTTAAGCCAGCGGTCTTTCTCGCGTAAAAAAAATAAGAACCACCTCCTTCCGAGATGGTTCCCGCTGTCGAAACTCCTGTCTGCCGTCGTCGTCTTTTCGGTCGACGGACGACATTCAAGGGCTTCCTGTTTCCGTTTTGTATGGCTTCGGCTATACTTCCCAGCCCACTGCCGATGCGCCAAGCACTGCTGCCGATGCACCTTCGAGGCCGCTGACGAGGAATTTTGCCTTTCCACGGAAGATGTTCAGCACGTTCTCGTCGTAAGCTTTCTTGATAGGCTCCATGATAAGGTCGCCGGCTTTGGTCATTCCGCCGAAGAAAATAAACGCTTCGGGAGAAGAGAAGGCTGCGAAATCGGCGCAGGCTTCACCCAGCATACGGCCTGTGAACTCATAGATTTCCTTGGCCAGTTCGTCGCCCTTTCCTGCTGCAATAGACACGTCAAGCGAAGTGATCTCCTCGGGATTCAGCTCGCGGAGCAGCGACGGACGGTCGGTTGTTGCCAGCAGTTCGCGTGCTGTACGGGCCACCCCCGTTGCCGAACAGTAAGCCTCCAGGCAGCCCGAACGGCCACATCCGCAAGAACGGCCGTTCTCACGACGCATGATCACGTGGCCAAGCTCGCCTGCAAATCCGTCGCAACCATAGACCAGCTGCCCGTTGACAACGATGCCTGAGCCCACGCCAGTGCCCAAAGTAATCACGATAAAGTTCTTCATGCCGCGTGCAACGCCGTAGATCATCTCGCCGATGGCAGCCGCATTAGCGTCGTTAGTGAGAGCCACCGGCACACCAAGGCGCTCCTCAAACATCTTTGCCAGAGGCACAATTCCGTCACGACCCCATGAAAGGTTCGGTGCAAACTCGATGGTTCCGCTATAGTAGTTTCCGTTTGGCGCGCCGATACCCATTGCCTTGATCTTGTCGATACCGCCGACTTCCTCGATGACAGGCTGCAAAGCTGCCACCGAAGCGTCAACATAGTCCTCCACTTTCTCATAGCCTTGAGTCTTGATGGCTGTCGTAGCCTTGATTTCACCACGGCTGTCCACGATGCCGAAGACTGAGTTTGTTCCGCCAAGGTCCAAGCCGATCACATAAGGTTTCAAAGATTGTTGTTCCATAGTTACTTTGGTTTCTGAATTATAAGTTTATAAATACGAATAATCATGCTATATGACGACAAAGTTACTCAAAAAGGATGTAGAAAACAAACTTTAAATCAAAAAAAATAATGAATATCGCATTTTTATTGTAAATTTGCATCCGATTATGCCGTTTGAATTTCATATAGACATACTTGACATCATCTTCAAGGGAATGCTCATTGGCATCATGGCCTCGGCACCTATGGGTCCTGTGGGCATTCTCTGCATACAACGTACGCTGAACAAGGGTCGATGGTACGGATTTGTCACAGGCATCGGAGCCGCAATCAGCGACATCATCTACGCACTCATTACAGGATTCGGCATGAGCTTCGTAATGGATCTGATCAACAACAAGCAGAACAAGTTTTGGCTTCAGATATTCGGAAGCGTCTTACTTCTTGCCTTCGGCATCTACTGCTGGAAGTCTGATCCGAGAAAGAAGATACGCGTCAGCGGCAACAAGAAAGGCTCCCTGCTCTACAACGGCGTGACAGCCTTCTGGGTAACCTTCTTCAACCCGCTCATCATCTTCCTCTTCATCGCCCTGTTTGCCCAGCTGACATTCGTCATTCCCGACCATCCCATCGAAATGACCGTAGGCTATCTCAGCATCATCGGCGGAGCATTACTGTGGTGGTTCGGCCTAACCTGGCTCGTAGACACCATCAGAGGCAAGTTTGACGACAACGGTATTCTCATTATTAATAAAGTAATAGGAAGCGTAGTCATCATCTTCAGCCTCATCATCCTCTTCGGAACAGTGTTCAACCTCTACTCCATCCACTACTGACAGCGCGCAGAAGAGACCGTCATCCCATTTCCCAACCCTACAGATTAATACGCATACATGTTCATAGCCCAAGAATTACGCAAGAAAAGCATTGCCGAATATCTGCTCTACATGTGGCAGATCGAAGACATCATACGAGCCTACGGATGCTCATTATCACGCATCCGCCACGAATATATCGACCGGTTCGACTACACAGACGAACAAAAAGAAGAGATGACAGACTGGTATGGAAACCTCGTCAACATGATGACTCGTGAAGGAAAACGACAGCAGGGACACCTGCAGATCAACCAGATCATCCTCCAAGACATGGCCGAACTGAACGCGATGCTCCTGCAAAGCACCAAGTTTTCCTTCTATACGGCTGAGTATTACCGCGTGCTTCCCTTCATCGTCGAGCTGCGAAATCGGGGAGGAAAAGAAGCCGGAGAAATCGAAACCTGCATGAATGCACTCTACGGAACAATGATGCTACGCCTGCAACACAAAGAAATCAGCCAGGAAACCACCCATGCCATCAAAGAAATCACAACCTTCATCGGCATGCTTTCCGACTACTACATCAAAGACAAAACCGAAGGTATCAACTTCGAAGACGAATAAAAACAGAGACACAAATGAACATTCTCATAACCGGATGCAACGGACAACTGGGTAACGAGCTGCAACTGCTTGAGAAAAACCATCCCGAGCATCTCTTCTTCAACACCGATGTCCAACAGCTTGACATCACAAACAAGCAGGCCATCGACCGTTTTGTCGACGAGAATGCTATCGAAGGCATCATTAATTGCGCAGCATTCACGGCCGTCGACAAGGCCGAAAGCGCAGCAGAACTGTGTGAATTGCTCAACGCAAAGGCACCGGAACACCTCGCCGAAGCCATCGAAAGACGCCAAGGATGGATCATACAGATCTCGACAGACTACGTGTTTGACGGCACAAGCCACCTGCCTTATACAGAAGAAATGCCGACCTGTCCTGTCAGCATCTACGGCAAAACAAAGCTGGAAGGCGAACAGAACGTCATGAGAAAATGCAGGAAAGCCGTCGTCATCCGCACTGCATGGCTCTATTCAACCTATGGAAACAACTTCGTCAAGACCATGATACGGCTCGGAAAAGAGAAGCCGTCACTGGGAGTTGTGGCAGACCAGATCGGCACTCCCACCAATGCTTCCGACCTTGCTTTGGCCATTTTCAGCATCATAAGTCAAGGCATTCTTCCCGGCATCTATCACTATAGCGACGAAGGAGTGTGCTCATGGTACGACTTTGCCGTCGCCATTCATCGGGCAGCAGGGATAGAAAACTGCCGGATAAACCCGCTGCACACCAGCGAGTATCCTACCCCAGCCCACCGGCCTCACTACTCTGTGCTCGACAAATCCAAGATCAAGAAGGCCTACAACCTTGACATACCCCATTGGGAAAGGTCACTGGAATGCTGCATCAAGAAACTCATCAACGACAAGAACGCATAATCATCTACTGAACGATGAACGAAATTGAAAGAAGAAGAACGTTTGCTATCATCAGTCATCCAGATGCAGGAAAGACGACTTTGACAGAGAAATTCCTGCTTTTCGGCGGTCAAATTCAGGTTGCCGGAGCCGTAAAGAGCAACAAGATACGCAAGACTGCGACCAGCGACTGGATGGATATCGAGAAACAACGCGGCATCTCGGTATCGACGTCGGTAATGGAGTTCGACTATACGCCGGAGGGTTCTGGCGTAGAATACAAAGTGAACATCCTCGACACTCCTGGACATCAGGACTTTGCCGAGGACACTTACCGGACGCTGACCGCAGTAGACTCGGCCATCATCGTTGTGGATGGCGCGAAGGGTGTTGAGACTCAAACCAGAAAGCTCATGGAGGTCTGCCGGATGAGAAACACTCCTGTCATCATCTTCATCAACAAGATGGACCGGGAAGGGCGCGATCCATTCGACTTGCTGGACGAACTTGAGCAGGAGCTTCAGATCAAAGTACGCCCGCTTTCGTGGCCCATCAATCAGGGAGCAAAGTTCAAAGGCGTATATAACATATATGAAGGCAAGCTTGATCTCTTTACTCCGGACAAACAACGCGTGACGGAAAAGGTGGAGATTGACGTCGAAAGTGAGGCTCTCGACCTGCATGTCGGCGAGCGGGATGCGCAGCAACTACGCGATGATCTGGAGCTTGTCGACGGTGTTTATCCTCCGTTTGACGTCGACACTTACCGTTCGGCCGAGGTTGCTCCCGTATTCTTTGGCTCGGCTTTGAACAACTTTGGTGTTCAGGAGCTGCTGAATTGTTTTGTCGAAATAGCTCCTTCGCCCCGTCCTACCAAGGCTGAAGAGCGCGACGTCCGTCCCGAAGAGCCCAGATTCACGGGGTTCATCTTCAAGATAACTGCCAACATTGACCCCAACCACCGTTCGTGTATTGCCTTCTGCAAGGTGTGTTCGGGCAAGTTCTTACGCAACCAACCCTACCTGCATGTGCGCCAAGGCAAGACGCTTAGGTTTACCTCTCCCACCCAGTTTATGGCCCAACGCAAGTCAACTATCGAAGAAGCGTGGGCCGGAGACATCGTCGGTCTGCCCGACAATGGTATATTCAAGATAGGCGACACCCTGACAGAAGGCGAGCAGTTACATTTCAAAGGCCTTCCTTCTTTCTCGCCAGAGATGTTCAAATACATCGAGAATGATGACCCAATGCGCTCGAAACAACTCGAGAAGGGTATACAGCAGTTAATGGATGAAGGCGTAGCCCAGCTGTTCGTCAATCAGTTCAACGGGCGCAAGATCATCGGCACAGTAGGGCAGCTTCAGTTTGAAGTCATTCAGTACAGGCTTGAGAATGAGTACAACGCACGTTGCCGTTGGGAGCCTGTTCACCTCTATAAGGCCTGCTGGATTGAGAGTGATGACGACGCCGAACTTGACAATTTCAAGAAGCGCAAGTATCAGTATATGGCGAAAGACCGTGAAGGTCGTGACGTGTTTCTTGCCGATTCAGGCTATGTATTGTCGATGGCTCAGCAAGACTTCAAGCACATAAGGTTCCACTTTACGTCTGAATTCTAATTCTCCGGCCTGTGATGATTGACGAAGAAGCATTGACTGTCAGCGGCACTTCCATGCCTTGGTATGGCATAAGACTCTACTCATCACGCCAGGAAGCCGTCGGGGAATACTTCAAGGAGCATGGCCTTGAATACTTCATTCCGATGCAATATGTCGACTATGAAGACAAGGAAGGCCGTCGCCAGCGCAAGCTGCGTCCGGTTGTACGCAACTTGATTTTCCTCAGGAAGAGCCTGCCTGAGAACGAGATGAGGAAGCTCATCGGCCAGTGTCCCCACAAGATGTTCGTCATCAGGAAGCATTCTGAGCAGCCCGACTATTATGAAATTCCTGCACGCGAGATGCAGGAGTTCCAGATCATGTGCAATCCCGACATCCTGATGCGCAAGTATCTCACACAGGAAGAGGCTGCCCTGAAGGCCGGAACGCCCGTGCTTGTGAAGTTCGGACCGATGAAAGGTCTCACGGGAAAGCTCGTGAGATCGTCGAAGAAATACTACCTGCTGAAGGAGATTCCGGGCATGGCCGTCATGCTGAAGGTAAGCCGATGGTGCTGTGTGGCCATGGACGAGAAGTAGGATTCTGCCTTCTAACCTGTTGACTTTCAGCCTTTCAGCCCGACATACAGCAGCGGGATGGAAGGCTTTTATCATGGAAATCGGCGTGAATGGGTGGACGCATGGCTGAGAAAGCTGCCCATTCAGGGTGAGAAGTCATAGAGTTATTGCCCAGAAAGGATAGACTTCTCACCAAGAAAGCTAAGACTTCTCGGGCTAAAACATAAGCTTTCTCGACGACAAGGCCGGCTGACGACGGAGGGAAGGCCTTGGGGTTATCTCTTTTTCATGTTGACCCGTTCGCCGTTATCGATTTCCTTGTGGGGGAAATCGAGCTTGTAGCGGGCGGTCTCTCCATTTGAAAAACTGCATCTCAGGTAGCCCCGCTTGTAGACAAACGTGCCAGTCAAGGAGTCGCCGTCGATGACTCGCAGGATATTGTTGCCCTGAATTTCGACGTCGCAGATGCCTTGTTCGGAAAAGTTATGCCAGTGGCCTTGTATCCAGTCAGGCTGTTTCCTGGGCACTTTCTGCGGAGCCGGCGAGTCGTTCCGGTAGAGATCTGACACGAACGGCTCTGAATCCTGCAGCCGGTTGATGACTTCAGACCCCAGTTCTGGATTGAGATTGTCGGCAATGAGAAAGGCTCCTGCCCCAAAAAGGAAAAGAAAGAGGAGGACATTCATGCACGAACGGCTGCATCCACGGCGTTGTTGACGGCGAGGATAGCCTGCGACATAGCCCTGGGAAGAGCCCGCTGAGCGGTCGTCTGACGACGATGATGCCGGGGAAGGGGCGTGCTGGCGGGACGCAGGGCTGTCGGTTGAGCCAAAGCCTGAAGGAGAATCTGCCGGAGACTTGCCTGCCGACTGGCCGGAAAGGCTGTCTGAAGGCGGAATGTCAAATGTGAAAGGCGTGCCGCAACGCGGACACACGCAGGCCAGTTGGTTCATTCCAGCCTCGGTGTTCTCGGTGAAACGCAGCCGGCACTTTGGACACTTCACTTCTGCCATACGTCTTCCTATTGCAGCTTTTCAATGAGGTTGTCGCGTATGCTGCCGATGATCGGATAGAAGAACACCGTGTCTTCTATCGGGTCGGAGCCGTTCTTCTCGTCCTGATTCTTCGTCGTAAAGTTCCACCCATTGATGAGATGGTGGTCGAGATCCTTGCCTACGAGCTCCCTGAAGAGCTGGAAAGAATGGTTGTCTACAAGGAATCTGTCGGCCACTTTCATGTCGTCGCACAGGGTGATGAAGAAGCTGTTAAACCGGCGAACCTCGTCGACGAGCTGCTGACGTGTCGAGACATCTTCCATATCATCATAGGTGAGCTGCTCGGGTGAGACCATCGAATAGTTGCGCTTCAGCTGGCTGTCAATGGCATCAAGCTGCCGGTTCAGCTGGTTGACGCTCTCCCTTCCCACCGCATCTCGCACCTGCATCAGCGCACCTCGGCAAGTGATCTGCTTGGGCTCATTGCGCTCCATGATGATGGAGAAGCCGTCGGCATCGTAGCTTTCGCCGTAGACCCGCTCGAAAACAGCCTGCGCCAAAAGGTCAAGGTCGCGCTGCTGACCCACAATATCCAGCACCTTCGAACCCGTTCCGCTGAACATCACCGAGCGCGGTTTCTGCAAATGACGATGATACATCATGTGGGCAACATAGTAGATGATGGTCACGAAGAAGTAGATGAAGACGATCTTACGGTGTTCATCTTCATTGAGACGCAGGTTATAGGAAAAGACATCATTGCCTGAAACGGCCTTGTTGTTGATGACCGAGAAAAGGAAAGCGTTGATGTCTTCCGACTTGCGTTTGGCAGCAATGTCGTCGAGAATGCCGTTCAACTCTCCGTAACGATCGTCGTCAGCATCAAAAAGACGCTTGAAATAGTCGACATATTTCTGCACCATCGGGTTGCTGTCACCCTGTGGAACCTCAGAAAAGCCGTCGCCAAACAGCACATTGGCCGCAAACCTGAACGACGTCAGCACGGCTGGTTGCTGGGCATTGCTGTCGAAGACTACCACGTCACTTGACCCACCTCCGATATCTATGCTGGCCACAGTCGATGCCGCTCCGCGGAAGTGACTGCTGGAACGATAGTAATAATAAGGGGCAACTGACTCCGGCATCTGTATGAGATTATCATCTGTTGCGGGAATGCCAAACACCTCTTGGAAGGTCTTTGCCCACATCTGTCCCATCTTTCGTATGTTGCCAACCTTCATGGCCAAGGGATAGAACCATACCAATCGTGTCTTTGTGATATCACCGTTCTCAAGCAGAACCTTCGTACGCATGAGCAAGGCAAGCTCGGTAAGATAGGCTTTCACACGCTTGGAGGCAGCCATCTCGGTCGACCATTTGAGATTGGGCACTATGCGATTACCGTAGCCAACCGACTCTTTCTCGTAGATAAACGGAATGTTGGCGTCGGCCAAGGCTACGATATTATCCACATGCTCGGCATCAAGACGCTCGTTTTCCGAAAGCACCGTGCGCTGCGGAAAGCCGTAGTCTTCACCTATTGCCTTGGGCAAAAACTCCTGCTTCATGATCACATCATAGAGAGAATTCTGCCCATTATAGGTCGTAGCAATGAGCCTTTCACTGGCCTCCGACGTGATATGCAGAGGTTCAGGCAGGCTGTCGGTGTGCATTGTCTCAATGTGAGTGTTCGTCGTACCGAAGTCTACTGCAAAGGTAAACTGCTCATGTCCCTGGATATACTCGTTCCACTTCGGGCAGACAACACCCTCTACTGCCACTCGCTGGCGGTCGTCAATAAGGGAAACATTCACATAGTCGAAGTCGGAAGACAAGCGATAATAGGCAGAACCCACATGTTTCTCCGACTTGAAGCTTCGGTTTCTCGTCAGCACTTGGTCGCCATTCAGCCGGTTATTCTCGCCATTCTTATGGAAAGAGAGGGCAATCTCGTAGTTCTGAAGCATGCCAAGCGCACGGTCGACCAACTGTATGTTATATTGCTTCAGCCCCTGTGTCCGTACAAACGGGAAGATACTCATCGCAAAAGGCACCGTAATGAAATGGCCCCGGTTGTTCTTTGTGTCATACGACAAATCAACTTCACGGGCCTTGACATAAACCCTCTGCAGCGTAATATACTGGCCTCTTTTCTGGACAGGCACCCTTAGTATGGCCGTAACAGTCTCGTTCTGCCCCACCGTGTTGTGGATCATCTCAAATCGGGGACGCCCTCCTATGGTTGTCCACAGGTCTTTCACGTCAAAATACCTAAAGTAGAGTGGCTTTAAAGGCAGAAGAAAGTCGCAGCCATCAGCCTCCCTGCTCGCCTTAGACAGATTGCCATTAAAGAAACAATCGCGGTCTGACGTATAGTCAAGCTTAATCAAAGCCGGCTGGAAGAAGTCGTCGTCAGTCAGCCAAGGATACTCATGGCTGGTGGCTGGAAGCACCCTTTTCTCGGGAGAAGGCGCATAGTCTGCCGGAGTAATGACCGTCGCGTCAGTCCAAGGATTGGTGATATAGCGGAACGGATCTGAGGGAGATGCATTAAGATGATTCTGAAGCACCAACGGAACAGGACCTTCCGTCTTCTGCGAAGGCACCATTACAAAATCACTTGCCTCTATAGCTGCCATCACATCTTCGGCTCTTGCGCCATAGAAGGGAATGCCTAAAGCCTGAACACCCTCGTCAAGGCGAGTGTAATTGCTCTCAAGATAAGTCAACGCAGATTCCACATGCTCCATATCAAGAGCAGCAGGATTGCCTATCTCCCTCAAGACTTCACCCCGTATTCCAGCAGACAACAGGGGCAGGTTTGCTATCAAATAGCGGTTGACTTCTCCACAAAATCGCTTAAGATCGGGATAAGCCGTAAACAAAGCGTATATGTATTTCACGAAACGAGGGTCGCGTTGATAGAGAGGTCTCCATTGATCAAAGAAGTTGACATTCTGCTCAACAGGGATAGAATAGACACCTTTCTCGGCATTGGGTGTTGCCATAAAGAGCGTAACGGGTGAGGTAGAACCCACTACTTGATTGCCATACACCAAGAAATAGAGACGGTCCATTCGGTCGAAGTTGAACGCTTCTCGGTCTTGTTCGAGAAACATCTCAATGGTTTCTCCCAACAAACGATGCTGAATTGTCTGCTTAAGCATCGGCAGTTGGGTATCCCTATTCCACTCAACTATATGCAATTGATTGTGAAGTTCACGATAGTTGAAGAAAAGCTGGGCCACGTCCAATGCATTTGACACAAGCTTTTCATCCATTAGTTCGCCATGTAAATCGGCATGAGTTGCTAATCTCCCAAATGCATTTTTCACAAGATCCATCTGCGCAAATGGCGATGGAATTGCCGTTCTTGGCTGCTGTGAAAGTCCTGCATTGGGATCGCTTATCATCTCAATGTCGTCGGTTTGATACTGACTACTGAGGGATATCCAGTCCTCGCCGGCCGTCTTTCTGTTATAGGAAAGTATATTACTCATTTTGCTTTGTCAATCATTTTTGTTGTGTATCACACCACTCCATGGTATTTTTCGTCCACTAACCTGTCGAAAATCCTGTCGAGCATATCCATCAGTTTCAGCGGTTCTCCGCCAGAAGCATACCGATTCTCTTTGACTGCCTTCTGTGATTCCCTGTTCATTGCTGCCAGTACTGTCTTATAATCGATAGCCGAGCGGAAGAAACCTGTCTGCGGAGCCACATCGTTCAGTGCTTCTGCAAGTTTGTCTGTGTCAATGTTAAAGGGATTGAAGCTTCGCTGGTTGAGGCGCAACTCTATCAGCCATTGGCGATAAGACACGAAGAAGTCGGCCGTCAGTGTCTTGAAGAAGCTTGTCGAAAGGAATCCTTTTCCAAGTGTAGGGTTGTCTAACGTATAACCTCTTCCCATGTCATTGCGGAACTGATGGGTGAGATACATATAGGAAAGGTGGAATTTCGCCAACTGTTTATTGATGAGTGTCCTGGTTCCGATGCCGAAATCCTTCAGTGAAAGCGACAGCTTGTCGTTGGCCAGTCCGTATTCTCTGAACTTGGGATTTTGTGCATTACCGTCAATTGTCACAAGTTCGTCGTCGGGAATCTCCAGGAAGTTGAGTATCGACAATGCTCCGACATACTCTACGAGGTGAGCATCATTGCGCTGACCATTGCCCCCTGGATCATTGAAATAGGGGTTCGACGAAACTTCATCACCCAGATAGTAGCACACATTGACCTTGGATTGGTTCTGGTCTACACCTTGTCTACGCAGTCCTGTGAGGTTGTCGTGGTAGTAGAAGAGTGCCGATTTGGTCTTTGATATGAAGTCAGCTCGGGATATTGGGCTGTTTTCGTCCTGCTGAATGTTGAAGTATGGCAGCACCGTCAGTGCTCCTATTCGGGCATCTCTCAGGTCGCCTCTGTTGTTGATCTGTGAGTTGTTACCTGCATTTCTGATGTTCTTTACGATGATTGGGTAGCCTGCTGCTCCCGTACCTCCGAAGATACTTGAGACGACAAAGATGCGGTCTCCTTTCTGGAAGGCGTTGGAGAACTGGCGGAATTCCTCACTGTCCTTAAACTGATTGAGTGCCACGCTACCGATGTTTGGCGACCCTACAAAGCCTATGTCCATCTTTGTCTCGAGCTGACTTTCCGAGAACATCATCGAGCATAGGGCCTGATTGCCCGAATCGAGTGTAGAATAGGAGATGAAATCCTTGAACTTCTTCGACTCGACGGCATTCATATTAAACAGGAATGTGTCGCTTAAGGTCGACCCGTTGGGCACGATATCGCTCAGCGTGCTTATCTTTACTGAGAAGAAACCCTGCCTTATGTCGGTCTTTTCTTCGTAGAGTTGCCGGCGTATTTGCTTATACCAGCGCAGGAGATTCTCCGTGCGTTTAAGGTCTTGATTGGCCTTGTGGGGGTCGACGATGATCGGTATTATTTCGAGCGGCATGGGCTTTCCTGCCTCGTCAAGGGGATGAACGCCTGCTGCCATCTGCATGATCAACGGGCGCATCACTCTTGATCCTGTACCGCCTACAAGGAATAAGAATAGTCGCATAGGCTGTTTTATTCTGGAATAGGAGTATGGCGGCAGTTGATACTCCACCATCTCATCG
This sequence comes from Prevotella sp., assembly GCA_017469955.1. Taxonomy (GTDB): domain Bacteria; phylum Bacteroidota; class Bacteroidia; order Bacteroidales; family Bacteroidaceae; genus Prevotella. Next base: position 147,099 of record JAFUFJ010000016.1, on the reverse strand, counting down.
AGAATGAATCAATGACAAATAGCAGTGCCACCACTCCCATCTGAACGAGACTGAAGAGGACTGACTGCATGGGGAAACTTTGTTCTATTTCTTTTTGGAAATGGATGATAAAGGCATAGGTGAGGATTCCGATGAATGCCATTGTAAAAATCATCAGTGCCAGCCAATGGAACCATCGCGAGAAGCTCACCGAGTCTGCTATGTAGTAGTATGCAAACAAGATGAATACCGTGAACAATCCCGCGAACGATGCCACGTAAGGATATATTCCGAAGTTATACATCTTGTTCGAGAAGGCCTTCTCATAGTAGATTGCCTCATAGCAGTCTGCGCTGTTGAAGACGAACAACACGTTCAGCACAAATCCGATGGCCAATAGGATAAAATACTTTTTCATATGTCCTTATTTTTTGAAGTTGAGTTCAAGTTCGAAATAGCAGTCGTCGTTCTCTGCCTGTCGACGATAGGAGTTGGCAATGCCCTGCATGAGATACTTCAGCCCGAAGGTAGTGTTGGCAAAGCCTGGTGCCGAGGTATTGGTATCGTCGTCGCTCGAAGAGTCGCCGATCCACTGGGGCAACTGTTTCTTCAGACGGATTTCAACCTCCTGGCTGCGGGTCACGTCTGCAAGCGACAGTACCATGATGTGGGTCGATGTTCCGAGATATTCCTTGTCGGAGGGGTCGTTGTCGGCCTTGCTTACGGGTTTGATGTCTATGATTTCCACCTCGTCATCCGACACGATTGTGTAGTTCTTTGGGTTGGTGAGATAGGCCTCGTCGATGAGCATTCCGCTCAGGTCTACTGCCAAGGCCAGCCTTATGTCGCCTGCATCATGGTCGGGTGCAAGGCCCTCAATGCTGGTGATTTGTTCCATTTGTCCGCGTTCCGGACGGAATCTTCCTCGGATGTCGGGGCTGCTTAGCAGGAGCGAATAGTATGGCTCGTAGAGATCGTCGGCCGTGAAGAGCCACATGTTCTCATAGCCTCGCAGGTCGGCAAAACGGCTGAAGGCTGCATAATCGGCGCTGGTCGTGAGGCGCTTCATCACGTTGTCTGAGCCTACGATGACAATATAGTAGGGACGTTGTCCGTTGTAGCTCACTCCGCCTTTTGACGAATTATAGGGATAGTAGAGCCCGCTGTAGCTGGCATTCATCTTGATGACGAGCATGCTCTGGTCTTTCACTTGCGACTTAAAGACTGCCTGTGTCATGCCTTCTGCCTCGGCAAACACCTTCTGGGGGTTGAGTCCTGCCATGCTGCGGGTAGAGTAGATCATGTCTGTCACCAGAATGCTCAGCCCCGAGTCGTCGGTTTCGTCGAGCAACGTCTCAAAGATGCGGGCAAAATCGGTATAGCTTGCGTCGCCCAGCCCTTTGGTTGCTTCGAATATATTGCGCTCGGAAACGAACTGACTGAAGCCCTTTGAGTATTCAGTCACTTCGCTATTGACGACAAAGATGCGGTGGTCGTCGTTCTGTCCGGGCAGGTTGTTGAGCATCGACACGATGGCTGCCTTGAACGATCCGTCGCCCTGCGCGGCGTCATAGCCCACCATCGAGCCCGAGCGCTCTAAGTAGAACTTCACGCCTATGGGCTTGTTGCCAACCGTGAAGGCGACCTTCACCGGCGGGCGCAGGCCTTCAAAATAGTCTTCCACATAGTCTTCCACCTCGTCACGGTCAAGCTTTCCACCCTTAAAGAAGCTGCCGAAGTGGGCTTTTTGGCCGTCAAGATAGTCGGCAATGGCCGTCCAGTCTGCCTCGTCAATGGTCTGATCGTCGCCGGCAAGGCTTATGAGCAGCTCGTTGAACTCTTGCCGTGCACCTCCGCGACAGCCTGCCAACTGCATCGCCATGACCAGCAGGATGCAGCAGCCGACTGCTATTCTCTGATTTCTTTTCATATATAGCTTGTTGACGACCCACGGCAAAGAAAAGTTGCAACGTGGGCACATTAATCGGACAAAAATACAAAAAAAACGCCGAAAAGCCATCATTCCTATACAATATTTAATATAACTTAATAAAGTATCGGCACGGTCTGCCGGCGCACTCCGCTCCCTGCTCGCCGTCATTCCTTTTCCCTCGTTCTGAGAAAGCTAAGGGTTTAGCCCGAGAAGTCTATGAGTTGTCGGCGAGAAAGGATAGAGTTATTAGCAAGAAAGCTAAGACTTCTCGGGCTAAACCCTTAGCTTTCTCAGCAAGAACGCATCGCATTGTCTTTCAGACTGTTATGACTTTCCAAGAAGAATGTTGCAAAAAAAGTCGCTCTGAGGAGGCTGTTTTATTCGGAAAGTGACTATCTTTGCAAGAAAATCAAACCGGAAGAAATGAAGAGAATTGCAATGATGAGCCTTGCCTGCATGATGGTTTTCCTCGGCATGCAGGCCCAAAGCGAACGGCATTTCTGGCTCGGCGCCGACATCAGCGGTACGACTGAGCTGGAGTCACGTGGCATACGCCTCTATAATCAGAAAGGAGAGATCCGCGAATGTACGGCCCTGATGAAAGAGATTGGGCTGGATGCCGTCAGGCTTCGCGTATGGGTCAACCCCAGAGGGGGCTTCTGCAGCAAGGAGGATGTGCTGCAAATGGCCCTGCGAGCCAAATACTATAACATGGCAGTGATGGTCGACTTCCACTATAGTGACTGGTGGGCCGACCCTGGCAAGCAACATCTTCCGGCTGCATGGCAGTACATGTCGTTCGGCGAAGTGAAGTATCAACTGGCTGAACACACGCGAGAGACGCTCCAGCTGCTCAAGGACCATGGAGTTGAAGTCAGATGGGTGCAGATAGGAAACGAGACCACTCACGGCTTTCTCTGGCCCATTGGACGCGCTGAAGACAACATGAAGCAGTATGCCGAGCTGACCGATGCCGGCTACGAAGCTGCCAAAAGCGTCTATCCGGAGACCACCTGTATCGTCCATTTGGACGGCGGCTGCGACCTGAAGCGCTATGAGTTCATCTTCGAAGGACTGAGGAATCACGGTGCCAGATGGGACATGATTGGCATGAGTGTCTATCCATACTGGGACATCGAGGCCGGACTGACCCTGAACGAGGAGGAGACTTTCAGCCGGGTTGTCGACAACATCAAGGTGCTTAAGCAACGCTATGGCACCGACATCATGATCACAGAAACAGGATTTGACGTCAGAAAGCCCAAGGAAGGAAAGCGCTCTCTGGCCCGTCTCATCGACATGGCCCGCCGGCAAACCGACGGCATCTGCCACGGAGTGTTCTACTGGGCGCCCGAGTTGGAAGACGGAGCCTACTGGCTTGGAGCCTTCAACAACCGCCGACCCACAGCCATCATGGAAGCCTTCAGCGAGGCAAGCAAATAGGATGGCACGCCCGTGCCGGCGACATTCCCGACGATTCAGCAACAGACAGGCTTCGGAACAACTGCCGAAGCCTATCTCTTCATCCGCTGTCGGTCGCCCATAGCCTGCTGATATTCAGCCCAAAGCTCGTCAGCCGTATAGTCAGCGCCGAGCGCATACTGCACCGCTCCGTCCCACGACCACGGAATCACTTCGAGACACGAGCGGTTCATCTTGCGGATGAAGTCTTTGTCTTTGTTCTCTTTCACCCAGTTGAAAAAATAGCCTATATACCGATAGCCGTCGTGATAGGAACCGCCTTTGGGCCTGTCTTGCTCGCCATGAAAACCGCCACAGGCAACTCTGACGGCATCAGCCATGCCTTCTACAATCTCCCAGAAGGCCCTGTCTGGTCCGCCATAGTGGCCGATGCCCTGCGGTTCGAGCTGGAATGCGTGGGTAAGCTCATGGAGCAATACGCCGCGAGTCTCAAAATCCACGCGGGCAGTGTCATTGTCTGCAAACGACTTTTCAATGTGCCCCGTCGTATAAGTGATGTTCACGAAGCCGTTTCCGCCACCCTTCCACGATATTCCATCTGCGTCACGCAACACATAGTCGAGCTTCTTCAGCATCGGAATGCTGTCTTCCGGCGTGAAGTAGAGACACCTCATCACCTCACGAGCCACGCTTCTTATGTAGGGATCGGGATTGGGTATGAGCGAATGATATATCCCTGACCCACGGGTTTCGGGGCTGCGATCCACAAAATTGATGCGCCCCAAATGGCTGTTCCACCGCAAGTCTTCCTCTGAAAGGTCAGCCTTCATCCGACGGGCGATGCTCGAACCCGCGCTCTTCAGCTCGTCAGTCAGCGAGTAAGGCTTGTCTTCCTTGGCCAGTCCCCTGCCCTTGTTCGGCTTCGGACCCATCACAAATTCGAGGCTACAGCCATTCGTCAGCTGCTCATGGGTGAGGTAAAGTTTCGAATAAGGCTGCCCATTCACCTTTAATGACTGCACATAGCGGTTCTTGTCGCTCACCTTCGGAGCCCTGATCTCTATCACATTCCCGTTTTCAAGCGTCACCTTCATGTAGGGAAGATAGGGCGCTCCGATGACGTATTGGTCGCATCCCGGGGCAACAGGATAGAAACCCATGGCCGTAAAGACATACCAAGCCGACATCTGTCCGCAGTCATCATTCCCGCCAAGACCGCGAATCTGGTTGCGATACATCTTGTTCATGATCGTCCGAAGCCACTCTTGTGCCTTCCAAGGGGCAGAAGTCCAGGCATAAAGATACGGTACATGATGGCTGGGTTCGTTACCATGTACGTAACCTCCCACAAGACATTCGGACGTGATGTCTTCGTTGTCGGCATAATACTGCTCCGGCAAGTCCATCGCAAAGAGACGGTCCAACTTGTCAAGGAAGGCCTCTTCTCCTCCTAAGCACTGCTTCAGGCCAGTCACATCGTGGGGAACATGGAACGAGAAGTTCCACGAATTTCCCTCGATAAAGCCCTCGTTGTAGGTCTGATAGGGATCCAAGTCTGCCTTGAAACGCCCGTTTCTATAGCGAGGAGAGGCAAATCCGATGGCAGGATCGAACGTATTTCTGTAGTTAAGTGCACGGTCTCTGAACTGCTCAGCCACATCCTCTCTGCCGACGATCAGTGCCGAATGATAGACAGACCAGTCGTCAAACGCATATTCAAGTGTATTGGATGCAGCCGTAGCATCATGGTCATACGGGGCATAACCGAAACGGATATAGTCTTTCACGCTGGGGAAATAGCGGTTGTTGGCTGTCTCAACCATTGCCCGAAGGGCCTCGTCCTTGTCAATGTCGGCACCCTTTACCAGGGCATCTGCCAAGACTGTTACGGCATGATAGCCCGTCATGCACCAGCCTTCGTTGCCCATTAAGCTCCAGACAGGCAGCATTCCTACCACATTTTGCTGCTGATGTCTGATCATCGAGCGCACCATATCCGTATTGCGTGAAGGCTTTATCAGACCCAGAAGCGGATGCTCTGCCCGATAGGTGTCCCATATAGAAAAGACAGTATAGTTGTCAAAGCCATCGGCAACGTGGATGTTTCCGTCTATCCCCCGATACCTTTTGTCCACATCCATATAGACAGAAGGATTGATCATGGTGTGGTAAAGCGAGGTATAGAGCATAGCCTTCTGGTCGTCATTGCCATCACAATCGACCGACGACAGTTCGTCTTCCCAGCGTTGACGGGTTTCTTTTCTGACCTGTTCAAACGACTTTCCTGCTGCTTCTGCCTCAAGATTCTTCTTCGCTCCCTCGGTGGAAACGGCCGAGAGGGCTACCTTTACTACGAGTGGTTCCTTGGTCTTGAAGTTGAAATAGGCCACTATATTACTGCCTGCAATGTCGGGAAAGTTGTGGTAACGGTCGAACTTTCCCCAGAATCCCCGATACTTTTCCGGCTTCATGTCACGGTATCCATAGTCCTTGACGGGCTTTGAGAAGGAGATGGCAAAGTAGGTATAATTGGAACGAGCCCATCCGTCGGTGATGCGATAGCCTGTCAAAAGCGTGTCGTTCTCTACCCTGAGTGTCGCCCAACGCACCTTTCCGTCGTAGTTATAGATGCCGTGGATGAGGTCGAGTATGATGCGTTGTTGCCGTGCTTCGGCGGGGAATGTATACTGATGGACGCCCACTCGTTGGGTTGCAGTCATCTGACATCGCACTCCATTGTCAGCCAACGTCACCTCATAGTAGCCTGCTTCGGCCCTTTCATCTGCGTGGGAAAAGCGTTGACGGTAGCCGTTCTCGGGATGATCTTTCGTGCCTGGATGGAGTAAAAGCTCACCGGTCTGGGGCATTATCATGATGTCGCCGAGGTCGGAATGGCCCGTTCCACTGAGGTGAGTGTGCGAGAAGCCTACGATGGTGTTGTCGGTATGCTGGTATCCGGCACAGTATTCATAGACTTTTCCCTGATATCGGCCGTCGACATTGTGGGGAATCGTGTCGGTCTCGGGCGAGAGTTGCACGATGCCAAAGGGAGCACAGGCACCCGGAAAGGTATGTCCCATGCCTTCTGTTCCTATCATCGGGTTTACATACTTCACCTTCCCGTCGGTGCGATCGGCAAGGGCTGACAGCGTGAAGGCTGCCATGAGGAGGGCCGGAAGAATTGTCTTGCGTGTCATAGATGATTGTTGTATTGCGTTCGGAAGCCGTCTGCCTGCTGAAGCCTCCGAACGGTTCAGTTGCTTAGTCTTTGCCGTGATTGCGACCGGAGGCATGCCATACCGTCCGGTATGACAGCCTGTACGGGCTGCACTACTTAGCCTTGTCGAGCGAACTTCTCTTGGTTCGGTGGTAGCTTCGATAGTCGTCAAGCTCTATTTCCACGTCGGGCTCCTCGAGAACGGCCTGCTTTGTGAGGCAGAACTTGATGTATTTGATGTTCAGTCCGCGGGCTATCCACATGCTCTCATAGTAGGTTTGTATCGAGAGTATCTGTTCAGTCTCGGCGTCAAGGCCGTCGGTATGATAGAGGTCTGGCGTCTGAAGCAGCACGGGAAGATGGTTTTTCCCGACCAGCAGCGACGTGTAGGTGAAGAGGAAGTTGGAGTCTGTCTTGAGATGAATGATGCCTCCGTCGACGAGAAACCTGCGGTAGCGCTCGAGAAAATAGGTAGACGTCAGGCGTTTTCTCGGATTCTTCATCTGCGGATCGCTGAACGTCAGCCATATTTCCTGCACCTCGTCTGCGTCGAAGAAGCGGTCGATGACTTCGATGTTGGTGCGCAGGAAGGCCACGTTCTGCAACCCTTCTGAGAGTGACTGCTTGGCTCCTGTCCACATGCGCGCTCCCTTAATATCCACTCCTATGAAGTTGACGTGCGGATAGAGTCGGGCCAACTCGACGGTGTACTCGCCCTTTCCGCAGCCCAATTCCAAGACAATCGGGTTGTCGTTCTTGAAATACATCTCGCACCAACGGCCTTTCATTGCAAACGGTTCGCGGTCGATGACGCTGTAAGGATATTGGAAAACGTTGGTGAACGTTTCCATCTCGGCAAATTTTTCCAGTTTTCCCTTAGCCATATTTCTTCTTGTAATTGCTTGTCAGGACAACGTCTTCGCAGCGTGCCGACAAGTATTCCGCGTGCCGTGGGGCCCGTCGGACGTCTTCAGCCGTTGCCTGTCTCGCTGCAAAGGTAGTCATTTTCCGGGCTTCCTCCAAAAAAATCACGTGCGAAATGGCATTCCTCCTGCTCGAGAATGGCATGGACGCTGCCGATAAACCGTGTAAAGATTCTTGCTCGTTTTTAACATTTCCAGACTTGAGAAAACAGCAAAATCTGGTAACAAAACGACCATTATTCAGGAGATACCGGCCAATCCTTGCCTGCGACTGCAAGCTTTCGCGCCAAGAAAACTATCCTTTCATCCGCACAACTCTGCGCATTCACGACATGACAAGGCAGACTTCACGAACACAACCCTTAGCTTTCTTGCCCATAGAGCTATCGTTTCTCGCCGGCGACGGCCTGCTTTTCCGGCAATCTCAAGCAGTCTTCGACGGGAGGATAACGGCAAGTCTCTGGCTGACATACCGTTATAGCACCACCTACTCGGCACCTCCATTTTCCGCAAAAAACAGGGACGACAGCCTGCAAAAGCAGGTTTTACACAGGGTTTGTCCGCTTTTTTCCTGATTTTTAACAATTCGTTCTCCACTGAAGTCATCGCAATGCCCACGAAAAGATTGCCTGACGGCAAAGAAAAACAAAGTTTTTTAGGCGAAATACTTGGCGATTTGAAGTTTTATTTGTACTTTTGCGACAATAAACAAAACACTTAAGAATGATGAAAAATATAGATTGGGCAAAGCTTCCTTTTGGATATTATCCCACCGACTACAACCTGAGATGCTCGTTCAAGGACGGCAAATGGGGCGAGGTGGAAGTGCATACCGACCCTAACATACCGATGCATATGGCAGCGACCTGCCTGCACTACGGACAGGAAGGGTTTGAAGGGCTGAAGGCTTACCGCTGTCCCGACGGCAAGGTGCGTGTCTTCCGCATGGAAGAAAACGCTGCCCGCCTGCAGTCAACCGCCCGCGGTCTGGTGATGGCAGAGGTGCCTACCGAGCTGTTTTGCGACATGGTCACGCGCGCAGTGCAGCTCAACGAGGAGTACATCCCGCCCTATGAAACAGGAGCTACCCTCTATATCCGCCCCTTGCTCATCGGCACTGCTGCACAAGTCGGAGTACGTCCGTCAGACGAATTCCTGTTCGTTGTGTTCGTGACTCCTGTGGGTCCATACTTCAAAGGCGGCTTCAAGGCCAACCCTTACGTCATCATTCGCGACTACGACCGGTCGGCTCCACTCGGAACAGGATGCTACAAGGTGGGTGGAAACTATGCCGCTTCGCTCAAGGCCAACACCATTGCACGCTCTAAAGGCTATGCCTGCGAGTTCTATCTCGACGCCAAAGAGAAGAAATACATGGACGAATGCGGAGCTGCAAACTTCTTCGGCATCAAGGGAAACACCTACGTCACGCCGAAGTCTACGAGCATTCTTCCCAGTGTTACCAACAAAAGCCTCATGCAACTGGCTGAAGATCTCGGCATGACCGTTGAGAGAAGACCTATACCAGAAGAAGAACTCGCAACCTTTGAAGAGGCCGGAGCCTGCGGTACTGCTGCCGTTATCAGCCCCATTTCCTATATCGACGACCTGGAGACCGGCAAGCGATATTCGTTTGGAGAAGAACCCGGACCGAAGTCAAAGCGCCTCTATGACAAGCTGCGCAACATCCAATATGGCATAGAACCCGACATTCACGGGTGGACAAAGGTGGTGATCGGATAGACCTTCGCCAACAACAATGGGTGTCGGCAACCAGCCATGAGCCTCTGAAACGAGACGGCCGGTTGCCGACACCCATTCTTTTGTGCCCGACTTAGTCCTGCTCCAAGAGCTTCTTTATCTCCTCGTCAGTCTTTGTCAGACGGTCTCTGCAAAGCTTAATGAGCTGCTGAGCCTCCTTCAACTGGCTGCCAAGCGTGTCGACATCCAGCTCGTCGTTCTCCATCCGGTCTACGATTTCCTCGAGCCTGCGGAGCGCTTCTTCATATTTCATGTCCTTATTCATAACCATTTTCCTTTGATTCGACAACCGAAGTGACCGAGCCTTCTGCCAGCCTTGTCACAAGAATGTCGCCCGCAACAAGCCGTGAACTGCCCTTAAGAGCTCGACCATTGTGGAGCGTAATGCTATAGCCTCTGCGCAAGAGACGTTCGGGATCTTGGGCTTCCACACGCTGGACAAGCAGCTGAAGCCTGTGCTTCTCCTTGGTGATGCCTCGATCGGCAAGGGGCTGCAACATGCCCGAAATGATGTCGATATGATGGCGTTCGTCCACTAAACGGTGCCGCAACGCCCCGTGAAGACGGCTCTGCAACTGGCCGATGGCTGCCGTCTGACGGGCTTTCACCAATGAGAACACGACGGGAATCTTCTCTGATACACGGCTCAGACGCATGTGTTCATACTCCATTCTGCGCCCGATATAGCCCAGCATCCTTTCCTCAGCGTCGCCGATGCGATGCCATACTGCCGTATAACGGCTGATGATCAGCTCGGCAGCAGCCGTCGGTGTCTTCACCTTTGCATGTGAAACAATGTCTAAAATGCTTTCGTCGCGCTCATGACCGATGCCCGTAATGATGGGCAAAGGAAACTGAGCTACGTTTTCAGCCAGCCTTAACGTGTCGAAACCACTGAGGTCTGCCGTCGCTCCCCCACCCCTTATAATGACGACAACGTCAAAATTGTCGGCCTCTTCGTTGATGCTGTTCAGGGCCGAGACAATGCTTTCCTCCACTTGTTCGCCCTGCATCACGGCCGGAAAGAGCCGGGTCGCGAACTTGAACCCGTAGTCGTTTCCCGCCAATTGGGCACAGAAGTCGCCATAACCGGCTGCCGATGCGCTCGAGATGACGGCTATACGCCGCGGAAGAAGGGGCATTTCCAGCTCCTTTTGCAGGTCGAATATGCCCGCCATGCGCAACTGTTCAATGACAGCCTGGCGCCTCTTCAGCATGTCGCCCATGGTATATTCGGGATTGATGTCTGTCACTATCCAGGAAAAACCATATGCCTCATGGAAGTTGGCATATACCTTTAACAACACCTTCATTCCAGCATGAAGGGGCTGACTGGTGAGCCTTTCGAAGTACGGTCCTATGACATTCCAGCGATTTTTCCAGCATTTCGCCGACGCTCTGGCAATGGGTGTATGCGACGACTCTTCCTTCTGAACCAGTTCCATATAGCAATGTCCCCTCACTTCCCTGGCTTCAGAGAGTTCGGCTTCCACCCAATATTCGTCGGAAAGCTCAAGGGAAAGGGTCTCCGCCACGAGGTTGTTGAGTTCGAAAAGGGAGAGTGTTGTCATCAACGAGTGCGTATATTTATATAAATAGGTGTGTGAAACGGCAGCGATATGCCTGCATGTCTGCCGGCTAATGGAAGGTTGCCATCTGATAGGCCTTCCAATAGTCGGGTATTCCATAGCCGAATACGTTGTCGGGATAGTCGTAACGATCGGCTGAACAGCGCACGAGATCCATGATTTCCATGGCAGTCAACTCTGGCAAAGCACTCCAAAGCGAGGCTACCATACCGCAAGTGATGGGCGACGCGAACGACGTTCCTGACGCTTTAGTGACTGATCCGCGCCCGTTGATGACGGCCGAAGGGTTGCCGATGGCCATCACATCTGGCTTTACACGGTTGTCGGCGCTGGGTCCAAGTGAACTGAATCCGGCGTTGATCAGTGTGGGACGCAGTGCACCTGCAGCCAGGATGTTCTCGGCATCGGCAGGGAATCCGATCTTTTTCCATGAGTCATTACCAGAATTTCCCGCACTATTTACGAGGATGATTCCTTTCTTTGCAAGCATAGATGCCGTGCGGGAAATGAGTGCCGTATGGCCGTCAAGCTCGCGGTAGATGTGGCTGTTGACCCCGCCGTCATAGTTGTAATAGCCCAATGAAGAGTTGATCATATCGGCACCTATGGAGTCGGCAAACTCTGCACCCATGGCCCAGAAGTCTTCCTCACACATCTGTTCAAAGTAGCCACTCTCAGTGCGAACGAGCCAATAGTCGGCATCTGGGGCCGTGCCTACGAAGATGTTAGGCTCATTTGTGCCCATACAGGAGAGCACCATCGTACCATGATCGAGCTCGGTACAGACGTTTTCAGCCTGTGGATAGGCGAAGTTTTTCGTGCCGACGATATGGGTGTTGGCAAAGAGGGGTATACTGTCACAGTTCATGAAGCCACCGTCAAGGATGGCAATGGTGATGCCTTTGCCCCGGAAGCCTGCCTCATGCAGGCGTACTCCGCCGAGGGTTTCGATCTGCTGTTGTGCCGGGCCGTAGTAGTTGTCGTCAGGCTTGTCGCGCTGAACGGGGCCTTTGGCGCAGTCGACACGCACGGAACGCACGATGGAATCGGGCGATGTCAGCACCTGAGTGACCTTGCGAACGAAGGGCAAGGCTTCGATTTGAGCCGATGTTTCGGGCTGAGGGGTGCTGACGAGGACGGTGTTGTTCCACTTGCTCTGCCCCACAACCTTCACGCCTGTCTCGCGAATGGCGTCGACATAGCGCTGGGCCAAGGGCAAGTCGGTTGAGTCAACTGCCAGTCCTTGACGGCGTCTGCGCTCAAGACTCTTGGCCGAAAGGAATTTCTCGGGATGCTTTAATGAATAGGCCGAGCCCTTCTTGTCGGCAAGTTCGACACGCAGGAAGAAGGTCTTTCCGCCGGGATAAGCCACACGTTGACGCTTCTGGGCGGTCGCAGTCAGCGACAAACATACCAGCATCAGCGTCATAACCAGTTGTTTTCTCATAATTTACACTGTATGTTTTTTTAGTTTTTCTTCCAGTCATATTCAAGGATTCTGTCAGGCTTTCCGAAGCGTTCTCAGGCAGAAATTTCAGGATGGTTTCACAGCATCACGGCAATGTCCGCCGAGAAAGCTATCCTTTTAGGGTCAGAAAGCTATGGGTTATCGGTGAGAAAGGATAGAGTTATTGGCAAGAACCCTATGACTTCTGACCCTAAAAGGATAGCTTTCTCAGAGACTGCCGGAAGGGAAGTGCCGTACAATCCCTGCAACTTACGTCAGAAACCCTGCAAAGAGAGCCTTTGGGAGTCAGTCTTTCCGAGCCAGTATCTGGCCGGCATGCTCCTTGGTTTTTATCTGTTTAGGCTGGAACACCTGCTCTACGACGCCCTCTTCGTTGATGATGAAGGTGGTGCGCAGGGTGCCCATATACTTGCGTCCGTACATTGACTTCTCGGCCCACACGCCGAAAGCCTCGACGAGTTGGTGGTCAGTGTCGGCTATAAGACTGAAGGGAAGGTCGTGCTTTTCTATGAACTTCTGGTGAGAAGCCTCGCTGTCGACGCTCACACCCACCACCTCGTAGCCCTGCTTTCGCAAGTCGGCATAGCCATCACGCAGGCTGCAGGCCTCGGCAGTGCAGCCGCTTGTCATGTCCTTCGGATAGAAATAGAGCACGAGCTTCTTGCCCTTGAACTGCGAGAGCAGCACCTCTTCGCCCCTTTCATTGCGCCCCAGTACCTCTGGAGCCTTGTCGCCAATTTCAATCATATCGGTCAAAGATTTTAGGATTCCTTGCTTCAGAATGTTGCAAAGGTAGCGAAGAACAGGCGAAAACGTATGCATTTTAACTTTATTTTGTATTTCTTCCCCGCTTTTCCCCTTGCCCATTCCAGAGTGCCCCAGCCCCTTTCCGGCCGGCAAGGCAGAAGCCTCAGCGACAGCAGACGGAGGATCTGCAGCCTGATCGTAACTTTAAAAAAGTTAACTACATCATGAAAACGCGCAAAAAAGAGAAAAAAGTTGAGGTTTTCTTTTGCCGTATGCCCACTTAATCGTAACTTTGTGGCATGGATAACAAGCAAGCGACCCTCGAACTTGGGACAAAACCCGTCGGGCGACTTCTCATGCAATATGCCCTGCCGGCGATGGTAGCCATGACAGCTTCAAGCCTCTACAACATCATCGACCGCGCCTTTATCGGACAGGTTGTAGGCCCAGAAGCCATTGCCGGACTTGGCATCACGTTTCCGTTCATGAACCTTTCTGGCGCGTTTGGTGCCGCTGTCGGCGTAGGAGCATCGACATGTATCAGCGTGAAACTGGGCCAGAAAGACTACAAGACGGCAGAACACCTGCTGGGAAACACCGTCACGCTGAACCTCATCGTGGGCCTGGCATTCATGGTTGTCTGCCTGACGTTCATCAATCCGATACTCCGTTTCTTCGGCGCAAGTGACGTAACACTGCCTTATGCCCGCGAATTCATGACCGTCATCCTGCTCGGAAACATGATCACCCACATGTATTTTGGCATGAATGCCGTGCTTCGCGCTGCGGGAAAGCCCCGGCAAGCGATGTACGCCACGCTGTTTACTGTGGGAATGAACATCCTGTTGGTCATCGCATTCGTGTGGTGGTTTCGCTGGGGAATCAAGGGTGCTGCCCTGGCAACGATAACTTCGCAGAGCATAGCCCTGTGCTGGCAGATGTGGTTGTTTAGCAACAAAAAGGAATTGTTGCACCTGAAGCGGGGCATCTACCGCCTCAAAGGCAACCTCGTGAAGAACATCATAGCCATTGGCATCTCACCTTTCCTGATGAATGTCACGTCGTGTGTCATCGTCATCTTCATGAACAACCAGTTTGTTCGCTACGGAGGCGACATGGCAGTGGGCGCCTATTCGATAGCGAACTCTGTGGCAATGGTGTTCTTTATGTTTGTAATCGGCGTCAATCAAGGCATGCAACCCATCGCCGGATATAACTATGGCGCCGAGAAATACGACCGCATGATGAGATGCCTCGGACTGGCCATTGCCGTCGCCACTGCGATATTATTCGTTGGATGGCTGCTATCCATGCTCTTCCCCAGGCAGATAGCCCGCATCTTTACCACCGACCCCACCTTGCTTGACATGTCAGCCCACGCCATCAAGATCGTCATGCTCGTCTTTGTGGTTGTGGCTTCTCAGGCCGTCATCACCAACTTCTTCCAGTGCATCGGCAAGGTAAAGGTCTCCATCTTCCTCTCTCTTTCGCGACAACTCATCCTCTTGCTGCCCTTAGCCTACATCCTTCCGATGTTCTGGAGGCTCGATGGCGTGTGGTATTCCATGCCTGCAAGTGACTTAGGGTCATTCCTAATGACCGTTCCCATGCTGCTTTGGTATATGAAAAAATTTAGGAAACATGAACGATAAGATCATCATTTGCATCGGTCGCCAGCTGGGTTCTGGCGGAAGAATCATAGCCAAGAAACTGGCAGATGAGTTCAACTGCCGGCTCTACGACAAGGAATTGCTCAATCTTGCAGCAAAAGAAAGCGGGTTCTCCGAAAAGTTTTTCGAGCAGAACGACGAGCGGAAAGCATTCATAAAGTCGCGTTTCTTCCAACGTTTTGCCCATGTCGGCGACGTTAATTTCTATAGAAACACGTTCTCAGAGGACAGCCTTTTCCAGTTTCAAAGCGAGGCTATTCGCAAGGCAGCCAAAGACAACTCGTGCGTATTCGTGGGACGTTGCGCCGACTATGTGCTGCGCGAAGACCCTGACACCGTCGGCATATTCATCACAGCCGACATGGAAGACCGCATCAAACGCGTGAAAGAACGCCGTCAATGCTCAGAAGACACCGCCAGACACATCATCCAACGAGGAGAAAGCCAGCGTGCTTCATACTATAACTTCTATACCGGCAAGCACTGGGGCGAGTCCAGTTCCTACGACCTTTGCATCAACTCTTCGACACTCGGGATTGAATCTACCGCACAACTCATTGCCGATTACGTAAGGAAAAGAAAGCGCTGCGAGCCATGACAGCAAGGAAAATGCCTCATCAACCGCACCATAGAAAACGATGAAGAAAATAGGTATTCTCAGCGACACGCACGGATATTGGGACGAAAAGTACCTATACTACTTCGAATCCTGCGACGAAATCTGGCATGCCGGTGACATAGGTTCAATGGAAGTGGCAGAAAAACTGGCTGCATTCCGACCCTTTCGCGCCGTACACGGCAACGTTGATACCGAAGACATACGCCGGATCTACCCCGAAAAACTCCGATGGAAGTGCGAGGACGTCGACGTATTAATGACACATATCGGAGGATATCCAGGCAACTACGACCCAAAAGTGCGCAGCCAGATATACGCTTCTCCGCCACAACTCTTCGTTGCAGGCCACTCACACATACTGAAAGTGAAGTACGACAAGACCCTAAACCTCTTGCATATCAACCCTGGAGCGGCGGGAATGAGCGGTTGGCATAGGGAACGAACGTTAATAAGATTGGCCATCGAAGGCAATAAATTCACCGATTGTGAAGTTATAACATTAGGTGACAGACAACCATAATCCCACATCAACATATGGAAAGAAAGAAAATACTACTGCTTTGGAGCGCCATAGAGATGATGCTTGCCGCGCTGCTCGTCGTGCTTTTTGTCAAAGAAGCCATAAGCGTCACGACCTGTATCCTGCTGATTTGCCTCCTTGGCATCGTCTCAAGTGCCGGACTTATCTTGTTTTTACGAAATAAATAGCCACCGAATATGAAGACCATCGTTATCACTGGCGGGGCTGGTTTCATAGGAAGCCACGTCGTACGCCTATTCGTCAACAAGTATCCCGAGTACCATATCATCAATCTTGACAAGCTGACGTATGCGGGAAACCTTGCCAATCTGAAGGACATTGAAGACCTTCCTAACTATGAATTCGTAAAGATGGACATCTGTGACTTCGATGCTTTTTACCGACTTATGCAAGAAAAGAAGGTCGAAGGCATCATCCATCTCGCCGCAGAAAGCCATGTTGACCGTTCAATCAAGGATCCGTTCACATTTGCAAAGACCAACGTCATGGGCACCTTGTCGCTCCTCCAAGCAGCAAAACTCTACTGGGAATCGCTTCCGGAAGGCTTTGAAGGCAAGCGCTTCTATCACATTTCAACAGATGAAGTCTATGGAGCCCTGGCCATGGACGACAGTCTTTTCACCGAGCAGACAAAGTATAATCCCCATTCACCCTACTCTGCGGCGAAGGCTTCCAGCGACCATTTCGTGCGTGCATACCATGATACTTACGGACTTCCGACCATTGTTACCAACTGTTCCAACAACTATGGTCCCTACCAATTCCCTGAAAAGCTCATACCTTTGTTCATCAACAACATCCGCAAACGTAAGCCTTTACCCGTATATGGCAAAGGAGAAAACGTGCGCGACTGGCTCTATGTTGAGGATCATGCACGAGCAATCGACATCATTTTCCACAATGGGAAAACAGCTGAAACCTACAACATCGGCGGTTTCAACGAATGGAAGAACATCGACATTGTCAAGGTTCTGATCAATACTGTCGACCGATTGCTGGGCAGAAGCGAAGGCGAAGACCTCGACCTGATTACCTATGTCACCGATCGTCAGGGGCATGACATGCGCTATGCCATTGACTCTACGAAGCTGCAACGTGAGCTTGGATGGGAGCCTTCGCTGCAGTTTGAAGAGGGAATCGAAAAGACCGTGCGCTGGTATCTTGACCATCAAGACTGGCTTGACAACGTGACATCGGGCGACTACCAGCGATATTACGACAACATGTACAGCCATCGCTAATGGACTTGCTGACGAAAGAGCTGCAGAACTACCTGCTACGCATGCGTTATGAGCCGGGAAACGTGTCCGGCAGGATGGAGCATTATATGGAACATCTGATGCACTTGCTGCCCGCAACCGACAAGGAAGACCTGCTTCATTACTTCGGCATCATGGGACACGAGCAATGGTCTCTGCAGCAGATTGCCCGCCTTCGCGACCTTACTTCAGAAGACATGCTTGCCCGAATCGACAGAAACCTCCGCAAGCTTGCCGTCACTCCCGAGTGGCAACTGCTCGCAAAAGCGGTTGCCGACACAAGAAAACCCCAAAACCAATAACCCCCAAAAGATGAAAAAGATTCTGCTGTTAGGCTCAGGAGAACTGGGCAAGGAGTTTGTAATTGCTGCCAAACGCAAGGGCGTATACGTGGTAGCTTGTGATCGATACGCAGGTGCACCGGCTATGCAGGTGGCCGACGAATGCGAGATTTTCTCCATGCTCGACGGTGATGCCTTGGAGAAAGTCGTGCGTAAGCACCGTCCCGACATCATCGTTCCTGAGATTGAAGCCATTCGCACCGAGCGTTTGTTCCAGTTTGAGGACGAGGGCATCCAGGTGGTTCCTTCTGCACGTGCCGTCAATTTCACGATGAACCGCCGGGCTATCCGCGACTTAGCCTCGCGCGACCTTGGCCTTCGCACGGCAAAATACTTCTATGCCAAGACCTTCGACGAATTCAAACAGGCTGCCGACAACATCGGTTTCCCCTGTGTTGTGAAGCCCTTGATGTCGTCAAGCGGTCACGGACAGAGCTACGTACACAACGATGCTGAGCTTGAAGAGGCCTTCCGCGAGGCCATGGAGGGCAGCCGAGGCGACGTGAAGGAAGTCATCATCGAGGAGTTTATCGACTTTGAGTCAGAGTTTACGCTGCTCACTGTGACGCAGAAGAACGGCCCCACACTCTTTTGTCCGCCCATCGGACACGTGCAAAAGAGCGGCGACTACCGCGAGTCATGGCAGCCTTATCAGATTAGTGACGAAGCCTTGAAGCAGGCACAGCACATGGCTGACGAGGTGACAAGGGCTCTTACCGGCTATGGAATCTGGGGAGTAGAGTTTTTCCTGACCAGAAAAGGCGAGGTGATCTTCTCCGAATTGTCTCCGCGTCCGCACGACACGGGCATGGTAACCCTCGGCCACACCACCAATCTCTCTGAGTTTGAACTCCACCTGAGGGCAGTCTTGGGCCTGCCAATTGCCAAGATCGAGCTCGAGCATGCTGGTGCAAGTGCGGTAGTTCTCGCGCCGGAAGACAGCGGCAAGCCTTTCGAATACAACCTTGTTGACGCGCTGAAGGAAGAGAGAACCCGCGTGCGCATCTTCGGGAAGCCCGAGGCTCATCGGGGTCGCCGCATGGGAGTCGTGCTCTGCTATGGCGACATTGACGCCGACGTCAATGCCCTGCGCGACAAAGCAAAGCGCCTGGCAGCGACCGTACTCGGCACCGATTCCTATATGAAGAAATAGAAGAATGCCGGTTCTGACACTGGCAGAATCACAGGAAGACGGCCCTCTTTCCGCAAGAAGGCTGCCGGCTTTCTGACTAAAACATGATGTTTTACCCGGCAAAAGATGATGTTTTGCCCACCAATACATCATCTTTTGCTTCGTGAACGCCACCCCTTCTGCACGACGACCCGTGCCTTTCAGTCCGACAAAGGGCACCGGCGAAGGCAGTACAGGTGAAGAAATAACATGAACCACGACCGTCAACAACCGCACATGATCAAGAATCTGCAGTCGCTCCGCTTTGTATTCATCATGCTCATCGTGCTCTCTCACATCATCGGCAAGTCCTTTGATTTCGGAGGAGAATGCGGGGTGTCGTTCTTTTTCGTGCTCAGCGGCTTCGTGCTTTTCCTTGCTTATGGGTGTAAGGTCATGGAAGGCAGCTTCCGAACCCGCCCGTTCGTGTGCAAGCAGCTGTTGAAGTTCTACCCGCTTCACCTGCTGACGATGGCCGTCATCCTGCTGATGGACGCCCGCATCGGGCGCTATACCGAGTGGTACAGGTTGCTGCCCAACGTGTTCTTGGTACAGTCTTGGATCCCGATCGACCGGTTTTTCTTCGTGGCAAACGGGTCGTCATGGTTCCTTTGCGACGTGCTTTTCTTCTATGTTGTCTTCCGAAAGTTGTTCTTACAGCTCAACCATGCGACGGTGAAACAGCTGGCGACCGCCGGAATTCTCTTGCTCGGCGCCTATGTCTTGCTGGCCTTTTCCATCCCCGAAGGCAAGGTCAATGCCCTGCTCTACGCCTCTCCGGCCACGCGAATCATCGAGTTCGTGGTCGGCATCCTGCTCTTCAGAGCCTGGCAGTCGGCCTCTTCTGGCCGGATACGGCAATGGCTTCAGTCGCGCTCCACAGGCATGTCAACCCTTGTCGAACTGGCCATCACCGCCGTCATCGTTGCCGCAGCCGTCGCCTATCCCCACCTTTCTCCGCGTATTCGCTGCGCAAGTCTCTACTGGCCCATCGCTCCTGCCGTGGTATTTGTCTTCGCCACTATCGACAGAAACGGCGGACTTGTCACCCGCCTGCTGCACCAGCCTTGGATGGTATGGCTGGGAAACATCAGCTTCGAGATCTACCTTCTGCACATGATTGTCATCCGAATCACGCAAAGTGTCTATCTGCAGATGGGCATGGAGGGGCTGATGCCCGCCGGCTGGTCTATCGCTGTCAACACGGTTTTGACCATCCTTCTGGCCTATCCTGTGAAGAAATATTTTGTTGATAAAATATACGGAAAACTCATAAACCGCGTTATATAGAAAAAGAAGACCGCCTTATGAACGCAAGAATCATCGACCTTCCGAAGATAACCGACCCCCGCGGCAACCTTACTGTCTGCGAAGGCATCCACAATGTGCCGTTCGATGTGAAGCGCGTCTATTGGGTATACGACGTGCCTGGAGGAGAAAGTCGGGGCAGCCATGCCCACAAACATTGCCGCGAGTTTATCATTGCCGTCAGCGGATCGTTCTCTGTCACGGTCGACGACGGCAGCCGTCAGCAGACGTTCCTGCTCAATCATCCCTATCAAGGACTGCTGGTCGAGACCAACCTTTGGCGCACACTCGAAGATTTCTCTTCGGGAGCCGTGTGTCTTGTCTTGGCTTCCGAGCCCTTCTCTGAAGCCGACTATATACGCGACTACAACGATTTCAAGCGATACATCGAATGTTCGAGATAAAGAGATACACCCCCGCCGACAAGAATGCGTGGGATGCCTATGTGGCAAAGGCACGCAATGCGACCTTTCTCTTTAAGCGCGGCTACATGGATTATCATGCCGACCGCTTCAAAGACCATTCGCTTCTGGTCTACAAGGGAAAGCATCTCCACTCATTGCTGCCGGCCCATCAGGTGGACAACGAGCTCTATTCTCACTATGGACTCACCTATGGAGGCCTCATCATGGACATCAATGTCACGGCAAGCGACACCGTTCAACTGTTTGAAGAACTGAACGTCTACCTGCGCAAAGAGGGCTTTTCTCGCGTTGTATACAGGCCCGTTCCGTGGATCTACCACACCATTCCTGCCGAAGAAGACCTGTATGCCATCTTTTGGAAGTGCCACGCAAGGCTCTTATCCCGCAACATCGGCACCACGATCTTCCTCCGGCAAGGCACACCTTGGCGAAAAGACCACAGAAGAAGGCTCAGGAATGCCCGCGACAACGGCGTCCGCGTAGTGAGAGACGACAGCCTTTCAAGCTTCTGGCCCCTGCTGGAAGAGAACCTGAATAGGAAGTTCGGCGCCCGGCCTGTACACTCTTTGCAAGAAATACTTCTGCTGAAAGAGCGCTTTCCCAACAACATTATCCAATATAATGCCTATAGGGAAGAACAGCTGATTGGCGGCATAACGTTCTATGTTACGCCACAAGTCCTCCACGGACAATACAGCTCTACCAACGACATCGGCAAGCAATGCGGAGCAATGGAAGCCATCTACGAGCAGATAATCCACCACGACTACAGCGACATGGCCTACCTTGATTTCGGTAGTTCGACAGAAAACCAGGGCAGCCTGATCAACGAAGGCCTCATAGCCCATAAGGAAGGCTACGGAGGAAGGGCCGTCTGCTACGACACTTATGAATGGGAACTGTGACTGAAGCCACATAGACTACGAGCCGAAGACAATGGAACGACAACCGATAGAATACCTTTCCTTGAAGAGAGTGACCGACATGCACGCCGAGGAAATACGCAAAGCTGCCAATGAAGTCATTGACAGCGGGTGGTACTTGCAAGGAAAAGCCGTCGAGAACTTTGAACGGAAATACGCCGAATACACGGGCAAAAAGCACTGCATCAGCTGCGCCAACGGGCTTGATGCCTTAACAATCATGCTGAGAGCATATGTCGAAATCGGCCTGCTTCATAAGGGCGACGAGGTGATTGTGCCGGCAAACACCTACATAGCCACCATCCTTAGCGTCACCGCCAACCGTCTTTCTCCCGTACTTGTCGAACCTCGCTACGACACTTTGCAGATCGATGACAGTCTCATTGAGCGAGCCATTACCCCGCGAACGCGTGCCATTCTCATCGTCCACCTTTACGGTCGTCAGGCATATACCTCACGCATTGGCGACATTTGCCGAAGGCATCAGCTGCTGCTTTTTGAAGACTGTGCCCAAGGACACGGCCTTGAAATCCACGGAAACGCCCAGGCTCACAGCTTCTACCCGGGCAAAAATCTCGGAGCTTTGGGTGATGCGGGGGCCGTAACGACCAACGACGAGCGCGTCAGTGACATCATACGTGCTCTGGGAAACTATGGATCCTCACGCAAATACGTATTCCCTTATCTCGGAAGAAACAGCCGAATGGACGAAGTTCAGGCAGCCATCCTCAGCGTAAAGCTAAGATACCTGGACGAGGACAATGCCCGTCGTCGCCAAATAGCGCAATACTACATCGACAATATCCGCAGCGACAAGGTGACGATACCTATGCCTTCAGAAGGAGAAACGCAAGAATCGGTGTGGCACATCTTCCCCGTTCTCTGCGAGAACCGTGACCATTTGCAGCAACATCTGAAAGAAAACGGCGTGCAAACGGTCATCCACTATCCCATTCCTCCTCACAAACAAGCCTGTTACAGGGAATGGAACTCCCTTTCTTTCCCCATCACCGAGCGCATTCACCGTGAGGAACTTTCCCTGCCATGCAACCAGACGCTCACCTGGGAAGAGGCCAAACAGGTGGTCGAAGCCGTCAATTCTTTTTAGCAGGACACCGTGTTCACAGCTATTTCAAGTTCCACCTAACCCCTAATTGCAGACTAAACGCCGTAGGACGATCCTTGAAATAGTTGTCGACTGCTGACCCATTATCAAAATAATAGCGAACTCCAGGCTCAGCATAGACACCCAGTTCGGGCAAGAAGTCATATTGAAGCCCGGCAGACACATCGGCAGAAAACTGCAGCTTGTCTTTGCTGGCAGCCCGTGAACGGCCATCGTTCTCGGCCGTTGCTCTTACGTTGATGTCGGTTTGTCCGCCAGCCTTCACGTAGGCTTTCAGACCTCCGGTGGTGAAGATCTTGCAGGAAAGGTGCAGCGGTATGCCCACATAGTGGAGCGTCTGTCTGCTCTCTACGCGGTTCATGTCTATCGTTTTTGTGAAATCAGAACGCAGCTTCGTATAGACGACGCCTGATGAAAGCGTCAGTCTTTCGTTAAGTCCATAGCCCACAGAGAGGCCGAAAGACACCGGCTGATAGTGCTTTTTACGCTCAATGGCATCGGCCAAATAGATCGTAGAATTTTTGGCTGCTGCCACAGCCTCCTCACCATTTCTCAGCACATCTCCATACTTACTTGCATAGGCCATGCTCATTGGCACTTCATGAACAGCCCGTTCCTCGGCGAAGGAGTTGGCAGCATAGGCTGTCAGTGTCAGCCTTTCAGCACGGGATTCTTTTCCCTGATAGGAGTAGACAGAATGGCCTGAAGTCGGGTTCTGCCTGCGAGAAGGCTGGGAATGGCCAGCCTGCCGGGAGTCATCGGCATCCGTCTCTGACTTTGGCGAAGGCATCTCCGGACCATTTTCCTGCCCATCCTTGTCGAGAAGCGAAACTTCTTTTCCTGCTTTCGGAAATCTTTCCGGCTCTGATGCCACTGTCTTCCTTACAGGATGCGCTACTGTTTGTGCCAGGAATGACGGTGCGACGCGTGCCGTTTCCCCGTCAGACTGCGCCTGAACGGCGCCGTCCGACGGCTGCGGTGCTGCCGTTTCTGCATATGAAGACTCCTGCACGACGGGCTGATCAGTGGACATCATCTGCCACAGACCTGCCAGAAGTGCTGCAGAAGCAGCCACGGCCGTGAGGCGCTTCAGCCAGACAACCCGCGCACGACGGGCTCCATTCCCGGCAGGATTGGTCGGCACTTCACGGGCTGACTCGTCAAGCTTCTGCTCGATGGAGCTCCACAAATCGTCGGGGGCATCGGCCTCGAAGCGGGCCAGACGGTTGTATAATTCATTCTTAAAGTCTCTCATTTCTCATCTCCTTTATCATTTTTCCAAGCAGACGTTTGGCATGAAACAACTGAGAAGCCGACGAGTCAGGACGTATGCCTAAGCGCTCTCCGATCTCGCGATGGCTCATGCCTTCGAACACGAACAGGTTGAGTACCGTACGGCAACCGTCGGGCAGGCGGCTGATCATCTTGAAGAGTGTCGCGTCGTCAACGCCCCCAATATCAGGTTCCGGCTCATCGGTCAGCTCGGGTATGCTGTCGATATAGACCATTTGGCGGTGCTTTCGCAGGTGGTCAAGGGCCGTGTTGGCCACGAGACGCCCCACCCATGCCCTCAACGACCCTTCCCCGCGATAGGAAAAACCACTGACAGAGGCAAAGACTTTCAGGAAGCTTTCCTGCAACACGTCACGCACATCATCGCTGTTACCGACATATCTGCCGGCAATGGCCGTGGCCCAACGCACGTAGCGGTCGTAGAGTCGGCGCATGGCTCTACGGTCGCCATTTCTCACCTGAGCGAGCAGTTGCTCTTCGGTTTCCTTCATTTCTGTCGTCTCTCCGTGATGTCTGTCACCCTCTGCCCTACTTTCTCAAGGTCGAAGTAAAGGTCAGTTTCTGCTCCTTTCCTGATGTCTGCCAGACTGTTTCGCCACTTTCCTGATCGGCCAGCACCACACTGTCGACATAGAACGTGAGTGTCCAATGGTCAATGTCATAGTCGTAGATGGCCACCGACCTGTCGGACGCGAACGTGACTTGTGCCGAAAGCTGCCGGCCTCCGACCTCTATTTCATACTGACAAGGGCCGACAGTAAGGTCATAATAGAGCGCTGCGTCAGAGTAGCCCTTCAGCATACTTGAGAACGCCAATGCCGGAGCCTGGCGTAAAGCCATGTCGCCCACGGTCTCGACAAGCAGCGAAGCCAGGGGGAAAGATGTCAAAACTGCCTCGCCATAAGCGACCGAAGCGGCCTGCGACGATGCCCCCTTTGGGGCACTGCCGATACTGAGCACCGCCTCAGAGGCCAGCCTTCCGCCTATCAACCACCGGCCGTTAAACTCGCCATAGCCCTGCGCCAAGGCCATGTCCTGCCACAATTCCTGCGACATGTCGTCGCCATCGTCGAGCGAACAGCCCGCAAATGACAGAAGCATCAGCGACATCAGTGCCGGCACAAGAGCCGAAAAAAGAATGGGGTTCATACGTATTTTCTTCATACTCAAATCATATACCATTGATGATATATAAACGGAAAAGGCGGGAGGAACTTGCACCGTCGTCCTAAAAAACTTCCCTTAACGGCCAGTCCGGCATCCGTCATCAGGCAGAAAGGAAAGCCTTCCCGGTGCAAAAGATGATGTATTGGTGGGCAAAACATCATCTTTTGCTTGCCAATACATCATCTTTTACGCCGTCATTCTGCAGGAATCTCGTTTTTTTTATGTACTTTTGCAGAAAATAAGAGAAACATATACAACTATGAAGACTTTGAAGACTCTGCTGTTCATGGCAGCTTTGACGGTGTGCAACGGCGTGTTTGCAGCCAAAAACGTGAGTGTCAGTTCGCCTAACGGACTGCTAACCATCAACATCCAAGTGGCCGACGGCATCTCCTACAGTGTCGTATCCGGCAACGATGTCGTGCTGAAAAACTGCCAGATAGGGCTCACCTTATCAGGAGAAAGACTGGGCGAAAAGCCACAAGTGAAGAGCATCAAGCGCCTGACTTACGACGAAAACATCCAGCGCGAGATACCTATCAAGAACGCCATCGTGAAGAATCACGCCAACGAAGTGCGCCTCACCATGAAAGGAGGCTACCGAGTGGACTTCAGAGCCTATGACAATGGCGTGGCCTATCGGTTCGTTACCGAGAAAAAAGGCCAAGTGACGGTTGACGACGAGATGCTGGAGTTCGACCTTGACAGCGAGAGCCAACTGACAATGTCGCAGTGCGGAACGTTCAGACAGAACTATGAAGAGCGCTACGTACATCTGGCTGCAAGGGAATATACCAAAGAGTCGCCGATGAACTATCTGCCCCTCTACGTGCAGACTCCAAAGGGCTATCAGGTGCTTTTCTCTGAAAGTGCCGTCGAAGACTATCCGCACATGTTCCTCAAGAGCAACGGAAAAGGCGGCATGAAGGCCGTATTCCCGAAGTTCGCCTTGGAAGTTGAGCAGCAGTGGGACCGTTTCCTCATCCCTACAAAGGAAGCCGAATACATCGCCGAGACTGACGGAACACGGCCGTTCCCCTGGCGATTCTTCGTCATATCAAAGGATGCCCGCGACATCGTTGCCAACGAAATGGAATATGTTCTGGCAACTCCCAACGTCATCGGCGACACCTCTTGGATACGTCCGGGACAGGTAGCTTGGGATTGGTGGAACTGTAGACAGGCATGGGGAGTGGACTTCAAGGCCGGCTGCAACGAAGAAACCTACAAATACTTCATCGACTTTGCTGCAAAATACGGTGTGAAATACATCATACTGGACGAGGGTTGGGCCGTATCGACAGCCGACCCGTTCCACACCAACAAGGACATCAACATGCCACGCCTTATCCAATATGGCAAGGAAAAAGGCGTAGACCTCATCTTATGGCTCACGTGGCTGGAGGTGGAGCGCAACTTCAACCTCTTTGAAGAATATGAAAAGTGGGGCATCGCCGGCGTGAAAATCGACTTTATGGATCGATCAGACCAATGGATGGTGAACTACTATGAGCGCGTGTGTAAGGAGGCTGCCAAGCACCATCTGTTAGTAGACTTCCACGGATCATTCAAGCCGGCTGGACTTGAACGCAAATATCCAAACCTCATTTCCTATGAAGCTGTGCTCGGACTTGAGCAGGGTGGTCGCTGTAAACCGGAAAACACCAACTGGTTGCCATTCGTCAGAAATGCCGTAGGACCGATGGACTTCACACCCGGAGGCATGCTCAACGTGCAGCCCGAAAACAACCAAACTACCAACGAAGTGGGAATGGCAAGCGGCACAAGAGCCTACCAAATGGCCCTGTATGTGCTCTTTACAACAGGTATTCAGATGCTGGCCGACACACCTTCGCGCTACTATCAGAACCCTGACTGTACCGAATTCATCACAAGTGTGCCCGTGTTGTGGGACGAAACACGCGTCCTGCTGGCCGAACCGGGCAAGTATTGTGTCATGGCAAGACGGTCGGGCAGCCGTTGGTTCATCGGCGGTATCAACGACAACGATCCGCGCGACGTGGAAATTGACTTGAGTTTCCTGGACAGCAATGCACAACAACTCACCTTGTTCACCGACGGTGAAAATTCAGACAGGAAGGCCATTGACTACCGAATGTACAAGGGTTCTTCCGTATCAGCCAACAGTCCAATCACCATACACATGGCTCGGAACGGCGGTTTTGCAGGCGTGATAACTCCGCGAAACTAAGGAAACAGAGAGTCTTCTGCAACCAAAGAACCGAAACAAAGAGACAGGCATGATTGTTTGCATCGCCGAGAAACCCAGTGTAGGACGTGACATCGCACGCATTCTTGGAGCCACTGTCGACCATCGCAGCTACATGGAAGGCAATGGCTACCAAGTGACGTGGACGTTTGGCCACCTGTGTACGCTCAAGGAACCACACGACTATGCAGAAGGATGGAAACGGTGGTCACTCGGTTCACTGCCGATGATTCCTCAGAGATTCGGCATCAAACTCATTGAAGAAGAAAGCATTAAACGCCAGTTTGCCGTGATTGAACAGCTCATGAAGAAGGCAGATGAGATCATAAACTGTGGTGATGCCGGGCAGGAAGGTGAGCTAATACAGCGATGGGTGATGCAGAAAGCGGGCGCGAAATGCCCCGTAAAACGACTATGGATATCGTCGATGACCGACGAGTCTATTCGTGAAGGTTTCCGAAAACTCAAAGACCAGTCGGCCTATCAACCTCTGTATCTTGCCGGTCTTTCACGAGCAATCGGAGACTGGTTGCTCGGCATGAATGCCACACGACTCTATACGTTAAAATACGGACAGAATAGACAAGTGCTCAGCATTGGACGAGTGCAGACGCCGACATTGGCGCTCATTGTCAACCGGCAAAAGGAGATTGAAAACTTCAAACCTGAACCATACTGGGTACTTGCCACTGTCTATCGCGATACGACTTTTACGGCTACAAAAGGACGTTTCACCTCAAAAGAAGAGGGGGAAAAAGCCTTTCTGACTATCGAAGGAAAGCCTTTCCTGGTCACTAACGTAGAAAAGAAGAAAGGAACCGAACTGCCACCGAACCTCTTTGACCTCACATCACTTCAAGTAGAGTGCAACAAGAAGTTCGGATATTCGGCGGAAACGACTCTCAATCTCATACAAAGTCTCTACGAAAAGAAGTTCTGCACCTATCCACGTGTGGACACTCAATACCTGTCTGACGACATCTATCCCAAATGTCCTTCGATCATGAACGGGCTGTTTCAGACCGTAAGAAACGGACAAAGACCGTACGCCGAGCTCGTAAAAGCTTTGGGTGGAAAGTCGCTTAGAAAGACAAAGAAAGTGTTTGACACTTCGAAAGTGACCGACCACCATGCCATCATTCCCACAGGAGTGCCACCACAAGGGCTCACAGATGCCGAGCAACAGGTTTTCAATCTTATCGCCTGTCGTTTTATTTCCGTGTTCTATCCAGATTGCAAGTTCTCTACTACGACCGTATTAGGCGAAGTAGGCAACACAGAAACGACAGCCACCATCACAGAAGACGGCAAGGTTTCTGGCCCCATTGAATTCAAAGTATCGGGAAAAGAGATTCTCGAACCAGGATGGCGCGTAGTCTATGCGAAAGACATCAAGCCTACCGATGACGGAGAAGAGAAAAAAGACGATGAAGAAAAGACGCTTCCCACTTTCGTAAAAGGTGAAAGCGGACCACATACTCCTACCCTAACAGAAAAACAAACGACACCTCCGCCATATTATACCGAGGCTACTCTGCTCCGCGCGATGGAGACTGCCGGCAAATTTGTCGAAGATGAAGAATTGAGAGCTGCACTCAAAGAAAACGGCATCGGTCGGCCATCCTCACGTGCAAGTATCATAGAAACTCTTTTCAAACGTCATTATATCCGTCGTGAACGCAAACGTCTGGTTGCCACACCAACAGGGATAGAGCTCATTGGACTTATCAGAGAAGAACTGCTTAAAAGCTGCGAATTGACGGGAATATGGGAAAAGAAACTACGCGATATTGAACATCAAAAGTATGATCCGCAGCAATTCATCAGCGAACTGAAGGAACAAATCACGCAGATTGTACTCGAAGTAATGCGAGACAACACTAACAGACATGTCGCTATCGAACAGCCTCAGGATGAGACTAAAAAGAAAAAAACTAAAGAAAACAAAAGAAGGCAAACGTCCCTAAAGGCAAACACAAGCACGAAAATCTCCGTATTTGACGATTCTATAATAGGAAAGTCATGCCCTCTTTGTGGGAAAGGCACCATCATTAAGGGGAAAACTGCCTACGGATGTTCACGCTGGAAAGAAGGATGTGCATGGAGAAAGCCCTTCCTGGCTTCCAATACCGATAAGTAAGGACAGCCGGTATTCCTAAGTCCATATGCTGCAATAAGTGTGAACCTCGGCATAAATGCCTTTGCCTATATAGAATATACCGTAAGCAAGAAAATCATTTTTCATCATAACATTCGCATTTTTACCACGATTATCCTCTAACCATGATTTTTCTGCCTATAATAACAAAAGGAAAAGCAATAAAACAAAAGCAAAGTCGTTATTACATTATACTAAATATGGTATAACGCTTCAACCGATAAGTAACAGTAAACATAGAATATGGGCACACAAAAGAGAAAGATACTACCGTGCATTCTGATGTTGGCAGGATGTTTCTTGCTGATTAATTGTGGAGCTGAAAAGCATCTCAAGAAGGCAGAAAAGTATCTTGCCGTTGGCGAATACAATGATGCAGCCAACGAATTCAAGCGTGCCTATACCATGACTTCCCCCAAAGAGCGTAACGAACGCGGACAAATTGCCTTAAAAATGGCCAAGTGCTACGAAAAGATCAATGCTACCCAAAAGGCTATTGCCGGGTATCGTAACGCCATCAGATATGAACAAGCAGACATTGAAGACCGTCGCTCTTTTGCGCGGCAATTGCTTAAAAACGGAGAATACAAACAGGCTGCCAGCGAGTTTACCACCGTTCTTGACTCTATTCCTAACGATATTTTGGCAAGAAACGGGCTCTATTCCGCCCAACATGCTTCCCAATGGAAACAGGAAGGCTCACGATATACGGTAAAGAGACAAGACGTATTCAATTCAAGACGCGCAGACTATTCACCCATGTTATTAGGTGATGACTCTGACAGGCTTTACTTTTCATCGACAAGAAATGATGCCGAAGGCGACGAATTAAGTGGCATTACCGGAGCAAAGCCCGCCGACATCTTCGTTTCTGAGAAGGACGACAAGGGTAAATGGAGCAAGCCTGAAGCTGTTACGGGAGGCGTCAACACGGCATATGACGAAGGCGCATGTACCTTTTCTCCCGATGGAAGGACCATGTATTTGACACAATGTGTAACAGATCCCTCCTATCCCCGATACGCTCAAATCGTGACATCTAACCGTTCTGATGCTGCATGGGGCAAAGCCTCTCCGTTAAATATTACACGCGACACGCTTTCTTGTTATGCTCATCCGGCTGTTTCACCTGACGGAGAGTGGTTATACTTTACCAGTGACATGCCTGGAGGTATGGGGGGCCATGATATATGGCGCGTAAGACTAACGGCAAGTGGACTTGGAGGCATAGAGAACCTTGGCGAACCTATCAATACTCCCGGAAATGAGATGTTCCCAACCTTTCGTCCTAACGGGGATTTCTATTTCTCAAGTGACGGACATCCGGGAATGGGAGGCCTTGACATCTTCATTGCTACTGTCGGCAAAGACGGGAAATATGAAATAGAACACCCAGGGTATCCGCTGAATTCACAAGGCGATGACTTCGGAATGACTTTTGAAGGACCGTATAACCGTGGATATTTCTCTTCCAACAGAGGCGACGGACAAGGATGGGACCACATCTATAGTTTTGTAAATCCGGAAGTGGTGCAGGCCGTCAAGGGATGGATTTACGAGCAAGACGGATATGAGCTTATTGATGCTCAAGTATATGTCGTCGGCAGCGACGGCACCAACCAACGGCTTGGAGTAAAGGGAGACGGTTCGTTCACCTATGTCATCAAACCTGACATTGACTACCTTTTTCTGGCGACATGCAAAGGTTTCCTCAATCATAAGGAAGAACTGCGAGTAAGCCAATCCGAAGAATCCGAGGAGTACACTCTTCAGTTTCCGCTGGCTTCCATTAATGTCCCGGTTCTAATCGACAACATTTTCTATGATTTTGACAAGGCAACTCTCAGGCCAGAGTCAACTGAGTCACTGGATGAGCTGGTTGCTTTGCTTGAAGAGAATCCCAATGTTACCATTGAACTGTCCTCACACTGCGACTATAAAGGCTCTGCTGAGTACAACAAGCGTCTTTCACAACGCAGAGCAGAATCTGTTGTCAACTATCTTATTGCCCATGGTATTGCCGAAGATAGACTGACAGCCGTAGGATATGGCAAAGAGAAGCCGAAGGTGGTCAGAAAGAAGCTGACGGAGAAATATGACTGGCTAAAAGTTGATGACGTGCTGACGGAGGAATTCATCAAAGGACTTGACGAAGAGAAGCAAGAGATTTGCAATCAGCTAAACCGCCGTACTGAGTTCAGTGTGCTAAGGACTACCTACGGTTTGTTCGATGAACAAGGCAATCTAAAGATGCAACCCAAGCCGGCAAAGAAGCCGATTGTCACCGACGACTATGAATTTCTCATTGAAGAATAGCGGCTGTCGGCCACGATATTGAACAAGCCTACGTACAGCAAAGTCAGTGATCCCAGCAGTAAAGTGACAACAGTTGACGACGTAATGTCTATTGCCGTGAATACGTTTTGCACCTCATTTACTATATTCCAGAAACACTGTTTGAGCTGAGTCAGGGCGTCTGCCCTTATAAGGAATATGACAGCAGCCACACCACAGGCTACAGACCAGATGCGATTGAGCTGGTATACCCGGGGCTTTTGGGCTGCAGGCAGTTGCGCAACAGCCTCCATGACCTTCTCTGCAAATCCATTATCGGGTATTGAAGCTTGCCGATGTTCCATAAAGAACTGCTCTACAAGCGCCTCATCGGCTATTTTCTTTCTTTCGTCAGTCATTGTTTCCCTCTTTCTATTGTTTTTGTTGTCCTATTGATAGCCATTCGCCTTCAGGTATTTTGCCAGTTTTTCCTTTCCTCTTGAGAGGTGTGACTTCACCGTTCCCGTAGGCATTTGCATGATCTTTCCTATCTCTTCAATTGTTTGTCCCTCAATCAGTTGAAGCGTAATGCACAGGCGCTCATTGTCAGAAAGACAACCCATGGCCTTCTGCATGTCCATCCTCAAAGACGAGTTTTCCCAGGTTGGCGATGCCGACAGGTTGCGATTCTCTTCTGCCTGCATGGCATCTTCCCTGTTTTCCCTGCCCGAATATTTCCTTCTATAGTCGTAAAACACGTTGTAAGCGATGCGGTAAAGCCATGTAGAGAAACTGGCTGTAGCCCTGAATTGCTCAAGATGTGTATAAGCCTTCACAAAGGTTTCCTGGGCGAGATCATCGCTCGTCTGCCCGTCACCTCCTGTCAAATTAAGGAAGAAACGCCGTATAGGCGACTGGTATTTCACCACCAGACGGTCGAAAGCCCGCAGGTTGTGAAATACAGTCACCTGAGTAACGAGAGAGATATCGCTGAGATTAGACATACAAATCCTCAAGATGCAGGGGTAAGTCTGGGGCTTTCATCTGCCCGAAGGGATGCTTTCCGGCCAGAGAAGGCGCTCGGGCTACAGTATTCTATTTTCTTTGACTTACAGTCTTGCCTGCTTTCCCCTGCCTGCTATTTTGATGTTTTCGCTATAACCATTTGTCCGATTCCAAGGACGGCAATGAGAACTCCGAGTCCTACGAGGTTGCTCAGTCCCATTATCTTAAAGAGAGCCATCAGTCCAATGCCTATAGATGTGTTACGCACACCGCGCTTCCACTGCAGATCTTCAGGCCGGCTGCCCGTGAATGGGGGCACAGGAGGCGGAGTTTGCCCCATTTGCTCGGCATGACTTGCCGTCGACTGACGGTCATACAGGTTGTCGCCTTGAGCCTCATAGAAATCTTGTCGTTCGTTGACTTGTGCATTATGACGCTTGATAACGTATCTAAGCACAAAGGCAATGATTAGGATTGGGATAATGGCAAACAATAACATCAGTCCGAAAGCCACAGCAAGCACTCCGGCAATGGTACTTCCTGCGAACAAGCCTACCGATGTTCCTTCGAACAAATTGCTGATAGTCGACATTAGCTCGCTTACTTTTCCGATGCGTACATGGCCGGAAGATGAAATAAATTCATCATCGTCAGTCCAGTTTTCATCATCATCAAACCAGTCGTCAGGCAGCCCTATCTTGATGTTCTTGTTGCCCGAACGGATGGTAAGTGATGAGGAATCGGCCTTGATTTCCACGTCTGACGTATCGGAGAAAGCCACGAGTCCGCTGTCCAAGGCACCACTCTGATTGATTTCCTCAGCTATTTTCTCCATGATTTCTGCAGTCATTTTCTTTGCAGCAGAGGCTGCATGCGACTGGGCATTCATAGAGGTGGCGCTCATCGAGAGCAAAGATACCAACGCTATTAAAATCTGTTTCATATTTTCTGTTTATTAAGTTTTTTCTGCATGTTTGACGCATCTCTTTTTAAATTAGTTGCAAAGAAACGATTTTTTTTCTAATTTTGCAAGAAGAAAGGGCAGATATCTGCCCGCAAGCGACGATCTGCATGTTGTTGCCAGATGATTTTATAAGGGAAACGCAACAACTGATGAGCAAAGAACTCTTTGCACGGTTGATGGACGGACTTCAACAAGAAGTGCCTGTAAGCATTCGTGTCAACCGTAGGAAAGTTTCCTCGCTGGTTCTCTCTCCTGCTGATATAGAGCCTGTTCCGTGGTGCCCGTCGGGATATTACCTTCCCTTTCGGCCCGGTTTCACGTTCGATCCATTGTTTCATGCCGGAGTATACTACGTGCAAGAAGCCTCCTCGATGTTTCTCGACCATGTGGTTCGCCACCTTTTCCATCATTCTTCCTTCAACTTTCACCCCACCCTTGCCTTAGATTTATGTGCTGCTCCCGGGGGCAAGTCGACCTGTTTGCGGGCTGCCTTGCCCGACGATTGTCTGCTGTTCAGCAACGAACCTGTCAGACAACGGGCTCAGATACTGAACGAGAACATCCTGAAATGGGGCCATCCCGACGTGGTTGTCACCAACAACTATGCCCTCGACTACCGGCGAAGCGGTCTGATGTTCGACCTGATACTGGCCGATGTACCCTGTTCGGGTGAAGGAATGTTCCGCAAAGATGCCCAGGCCATTGAAGAGTGGAGCCTGCAAAACGTCTGCCATTGCCAGCAGTTGCAGCGCGAAATCGTCAGCGACATCTGGCAGGCACTGAAGCCTGGCGGTGTGCTTGTCTATTCCACCTGCACCTTCAATGTCCATGAAAACGAGGAGAACGTGCTGTGGATAGCCCGCGAACTGGGTGCCGACTTCGTCGATATTCCCACCGATGCGTCGTGGGGCATTGCGGGTTCGCTCCTTGACGAGCCGTCATTGAAGGGAGCTGACGGCCGGAAAGTCTGCCGGTTTCTGCCCGGCATGACCCGTGGCGAAGGCCTCTTCATGGCCGTATTAAGAAAGAAAGACGCTGACAAAGACGACTTTTACGGAGCCAAGAGGCCTGCCCTTGAAAAGACCAAGAGAAGCCTTCGCGTGCTCTCTCACGGTCCTTTGGCTCCGCAAAAGAAAGGAAACGACCTCATACCCGACACCTCTGAGGCGCTCTCCTATATATATAATAAGGTGTATCCGCAGGCTGAAATCAGCTACGACCAGGCCATTTCCTACCTGCGAAAAGAAACCGTCACGCTCTCATCCGACGTTCCCCGCGGCATCGTTGCTCTCACTTTTCAGGGACTTCCCTTAGGGTTTGCCAAGAACATCGGCAGCAGAGCCAACAATCTTTACCCACAAGAATGGAAGATAAGAAGTACACACATACCCGATTATGAAGCAATATTTAGACCTGCTTGACCGCATACTCACAGAAGGAACCGTCAAGACTGACCGTACAGGAACGGGAACTATGAGCATCTTTGGCCACCAGATGCGTTTCAATCTCGAGGAGGGTTTTCCCGTGCTTACCACGAAAAAGCTCCACCTGAAGTCAATCATCTACGAACTGCTTTGGTTTCTGAAGGGCGACACCAACGTGCGCTATCTGCAGGAGCATGGCGTGCGCATCTGGAATGAATGGGCCGACGAGAACGGCGAACTGGGACCCGTCTATGGCCATCAGTGGCGCTCTTGGCCCGATTATGACGGCGGAACCATCGACCAGATCCAGCAGGTGCTCGACCTGTTGAAGCACTCTCCTGACTCACGCCGCATGATTGTCTCGGCATGGAACGTGGCCGAAGTCGGCAAGATGGCACTGCCTCCCTGCCACACACTGTTCCAGTTCTACGTGGCCGACGGCCGTCTTTCGCTGCAGCTCTACCAGCGTTCGGCCGACACGTTCCTCGGCGTTCCGTTCAACATTGCAAGCTATGCCCTGCTGCTTCAGATGATGGCGCAGGTCACAGGTCTGCGTGTCGGCGACTTCATCCATACCACAGGAGACACACATCTCTACCTGAACCACCTCGAACAGGCACGCCTTCAGCTCACGAGAGAGCCCCGGCGTCTGCCGAAAATGCTCATCAATCCCGACGTAAAGTCGCTCTTCGACTTCCAATATGAGGACTTCCAGCTCGTAGACTACGACCCATGGCCGCACATCAAGGCCGAGGTCAGCGTGTAAAGGCCCTGAAACGACAACGCAACTTACCACCATCAAAACCCCGAAGACATGACGATCAGCATCATAGCTGCCGTGGCAAAGAACCGCGCCATTGGCTTTCAAAACCGACTTCTCTACTGGTTGCCCAACGACTTGAAGCGCTTTAAGCAGCTGACAACGGGCCATACCATCATCATGGGACGGCGCACTTTCGAGTCGTTGCCTAAGGGAGCACTGCCCAACCGGCGCAACATCGTGCTCAGCCGGACGACAAAAGAGCTGCCCAGATGTGAGTGTTTCCCGACGCTGGAAGCAGCCCTCGCCCACTGCGAAACGGACGAAGAGGTGTATATCATAGGCGGAGCCAGCGTCTATAGGCAAGCTCTCCCGCTGGCCGACCGCCTCTGTCTGACCGAGATCGACGACACTCCCGACGAGGCCGACACCTTCTTCCCGTCCTACGACGACTGGCAACTGGAGCACATCGAGCAGCATGAGCCCGACGAAAAGCACCGACAGCGCTATGCCTTTGCCGACTACGTGAGGAAGAGCGGACCGGAAACGGTTGACGAACCAGCCGACACGCAAGCCTGACAACGAACGACATACAACGAGAAGGACGCCCCCGATGCTTGCTCGAGGGCGTCCTTCTCGTATAGGTTTCTGCGGACTCCCGCAGGGAAGTCTATATCAAAAAAGGCAGACAGGAAAGCATGCCTGCCGAGAAAGCTAAGACTTCAGCCCGAGAAGTCTTAGGGTTATGCACGAGAAAGCTATCCTTTCTCACCCAGAAACCTATCCTTTCTGACCTTGAAACCTAAGCTTTCTCAACTTGAAACGGAAGCATCCGCCTCCTGAAGGCCGAACAGTCGGCACGCGTTTCGGGTCGTCTGAAGCGCAACTTCCTCGACACCAATGCCGTAGCTTTCGGCCAGACGCCAGGCTACACAGGCCACAAACGCGCTCTCGTTGCGCTTCCCTCTGTGGGGCACCGGGGCCATATAAGGGCTGTCGGTCTCAAGCACGATGCGCGAAAGGGGCACCGTGGCAGGCAGCACTTCAGGCAGATGGCTGCTCTTAAACGTAAGCACACCGCCGATGCCCAGCATGAAACGCTCGAAGGAGAGCAGCTCTTCTGCCTCGAAACGGTTGCCCGTGAAGCAGTGGAACACGCCTCCCGGCAGGTCGCTTTCATACTTTCTCAGCAGACGCACCATCTCGTTCTGAGCCTTCCTGCAGTGTATCATCAGGGGCAGACGGGTCTCAACCGACCATCTCACCTGCTCCTCGAAAGCCTCAAGCTGCTCGCTTTCGAAGTCGCGAGACCAGTAATAGTCGAGACCAACCTCGCCTATTGCAATGACATCGTCAAGGTTGTCGAGCAGCAACCGACGGATGGACGCCAGCGTTTCACGCCAGTCGCTCTTCACTTCCTCGGGATGCAGGCCCAGCATGGGATAGAGCACACCCCGATGAAGACGGCTCAACTGCAGCACTTTTTCAGACGACGCGAGGTCGATGGCCGGCAGAAACATCCGTCCAACGCCAGCCTCCCGGGCACGGCCGACCACCTCTTCAAGGTCGTCTCTGAACTCTTCTCCGTCGAGATGGGTATGGGTGTCAATCAACATAGTCGCTGTTCGGGTGAAAAAGGATTCAATATTCGCGCTTCATCATCTGCTGAACATAGGCAATCAGCTGCTGCTTGCGCCCGTCGGGCAGTGCCACTGCGTCGATGTATTGCCGACTCAAGTCGAAGTAATGGCTGATCTTTGCCTGCGCCATCTGCCCGATACCAATCTCGTCATAGAGACGAGTCACGGCAGCAATCTTCTCCTTCGGCTCGTAGCCCACGGCCGAAACCCAGTGTTCAAGCTCGCGCCGCTGCCGCTCGTTGGCATGCGAGAAGGCATTGATGAGCATGAAGGTCTTCTTATTACACAAAATGTCGCCTCCGATAGCCTTGCCGAACACCTTCGGGTCGCCATAGACATCAAGGTAGTCATCCTGCAACTGGAACGACAGACCGACCAGCTCTCCGAAGCGATACAGGTTGGCTGCATCGGCAGCAGGAGCATCAGCCAGCAGCGCACCCGTCTTCAAAGCGCAGGCCAACAGCACGCTTGTCTTCAGACGAATCATCTCGATATACTCGTCCTCGCTCACGTCGTTGCGACGCTCAAAGTCCATGTCATACTGCTGGCCCTCACCTATCTCGAGCGCAGTTTCCGTGAAAAGTCCCACTATTTCGGGCAGCTTCTCAGGCTTGCACATGGCCATATAGTGGTAGGCAAGCACCAACATTGAGTCACCAGAGAGAATAGCCGTGTTCTCATCCCAGCGCTTATGCACCGTAAGGTGTCCCCTGCGCATCGAAGCATTGTCCATCAGGTCGTCGTGAAGCAGCGTGTAGTTGTGGTAGGTCTCCAAGCCTATCGCCACATTGAGGATGTCTTCCGGGCGGTCTTTATACATGTTGTAGGCCAGCAACACCAGCAAAGGACGCACGCGCTTGCCGCCAATCGACAGCACATAGCGTATCGGAGCATAGAGCGAGGCTGGCTTCCGATCGTAAGGAAGCTCGTCAAGAGTCCGGTTAACAAGATTGAGAAGTTCGTCAGATGTATACATATTCTTATCGTTTGAAAAATGTCTTTACGGTCTGTTTCAGCAGCTACAACTGAAACTTGATGGGCACAACCAGCATAGTACGGCAAGGCTTCCCGCCGTCAATGCCCGGGGTCCAGTCCGGCATCCGTCGCATCACACGCAGTACTTCCTCGTCGATGACGGGATCCAAGGGTTCGACTATCTTCAAGTCGCTTGTCGTTCCATCCTTGTTAACGATAAACGAAACGGCCAGACGGCCCTGCACTTTGCGCGACTGGGCTGCCTGAGGATAGCGTATTTCGTGAGTGACCCACTTGATGAAATAGAGCATTCCGCCGGGAAACTCAGGCAATTGTTCCACAACACGCATGTCCAAGGGCTTTTCTTCACTGTCAACAAACTGGGGGATGTCTGGCTCTTCAGCATCTTCTCCGTCAGCCTCGTCTTCCGCAAAAAGGCTTACGTCGCCCTGCTCGTCGGGCATCTCTGCGTCGCTCACGGCATCATCGACAACATGGATGACGGGCGTAACGACCGGTGCTGACGGCAGTTGCAGCTCATAGAGCATGCGTTCCTGCTCCATGGCGGGAAGCATTTCGAGGTCCTGGGCAAGCTCTTCAAGCAGGC
Source organism: Prevotella sp. (assembly GCA_017469955.1). GTDB lineage: Bacteria > Bacteroidota > Bacteroidia > Bacteroidales > Bacteroidaceae > Prevotella. Next base: position 108,180 of record JAFUFJ010000016.1, on the reverse strand, counting down.
GTTCGTCCTCATCGCCGGCAGAAGGGCTGTTCCATTCCAACGCAACAAAGCATGTTGCCAGCACGACAACCATGCCAAACAGAAACATTTGCAGGCGACTTTCCCCGCCATTGAGGCGCTTTGTTCCTTCTGCTACATTTGCCATCATACACACTAAAAGGTGCATTTCTGCGTTATCATTATATGAATTTAACGACAAAGATAGTGCAAAAACAGCAAAAAAGCCGTATCTTTGCCCAATAATTAGAGAAAATTGATGAAAAAATTTCTTTTCACACTGCTGCTGACTATGCTTGTCTCTGCAACAAGAGCACAGGAAAGCCAGACCGTGTATAATTTTCTTCGTCTTCCGATGAGCGGACATGCTGCAGCACTCGGAGGAGACAACATCTCGATAGTGGAAGACGACGAAGCCCTGATTTTCAACAATCCTGCCCTGCTTTCCTCGGTCAACGACAAGACCATCAGCCTTTCTTACATGAACTACATGCAGGGAAGCAACTCGCTTGGAGCAGCCTTCAACCGCACTTTGACTGAGCGTGCTTCGGCAGGAGTGTCTGGTCAATACATCAATTACGGCAGCATGAAGGAGGTCGATGAGAACAATATTCAGACAGGAGACTTCTCTGCAAAGGACATCGCCGTCGCCGGTTATTTCTCATATCTCTTGACTGACAGGCTCTCAGGAGGCATCACCGCGAAGTTCATTGCTTCGTATATAGGCCAATACAGCTCGGTGGGTGTGGGCGTCGACCTGGGCTTAAACTACTATGATCCCGAACGAGAGTGGTCGGTTTCTGCCGTGGCGAAGAACCTGGGAGGGCAGCTTTCTGCCTATGAAGACGAATATGAACGCCTGCCTATCGACGTACAAATAGGCGTAAGCAAGCGACTTGTCCACACACCTTTGCGCTTCTCTGCGACGCTTGTGGGGCTGAATCATTGGGACGACTACAAGTTCATCGACCACTTGGTCGGGGGCATTGACCTCATACTCTCGCAGCAGATATGGGTGGGAATGGGCTACAACTTCCGCAGAGCGCATGAGATGCGCATCGGGACTGGCGACGAAGAAAGCAGCCACGGAGCAGGTCTCTCGTTCGGAGCAGGCCTGCAGCTGGAGCGCTTCAAGCTGAACTTGGCCTATGGGAAATACCATGTCTCCAGCTCATCGCTCGTCATCAGCACCGCCTTCAACATCTGAGGTTCCCCTGACTTTTCTCCCGAAACCCTCTGATCTTAATTTTCCATTGCACATATGAAGAAGATAACCATTGCCATTGACGGCCATTCGTCGTGCGGAAAGAGTACGATGGCCAAAGACCTGGCTAAGCAATTAGGGTATGTTTACGTAGACACTGGGGCCATGTATCGTGCCGTAACACTCTATGCCCTGCGCCACAATCTGTTTGGAACCGACGGCTCCATCAAGACCGGCGAGCTGGAAGATGCCATGGACGACATACACATCTCGTTCAGATTCAATCCGGAAACAGGGCGCCCCGACACCTTCCTCAACGGAGAACTCATAGAGAAAGACATCAGAACCCTCGAGGTGAGCAACCATGTAAGCCCCATTGCCACGCTGGCTTTCGTACGCGAAGCACTGGTCGAACAGCAGCAGAAAATGGGAGAAGACGGCGGAATCGTGATGGACGGACGCGACATTGGCACGGTTGTCTTTCCCGATGCCGAGCTGAAAGTCTTCGTGACAGCCTCGGCAGAGGTAAGGGCTCAACGCCGCTACAAGGAGCTTCAAGAGAAAGGAATGCCTGCCGACTACGACGAAATACTGCGAAATGTCATCGAGAGAGACTATATAGACTCACACAGAGAGGTGTCGCCTCTGAAGCAGGCCGACGACGCCTTACTGCTTGACAACAGCCTACTCACCATCGAAGAGCAGAACAAATGGCTCCTCGAACAGGCCCGAAGAGTCATCGAATCGTAACACGTTTTCACAAAAAAGACAATGACTGCCGGCAAGAAAGCTTAGGTTTCAGCCCGAGAAGCCATAGCTTTCTTGTCAATAACCCATAGCTTTCTCGCCCATAACTCTATCCTTTCTGACCCTAAAAGCTAAGCTTTCTCAAGAACATCGGAATGCATTCTGCAAAACATCGGAATGCATTCTGCAAGACACAGGAATGCAAGATCCTGCAAGTTTATCAGGCTAACGATCGGGAAAGGGCCTCCTCTATATGGTCGCGACATTGCTCCATGAGCCAAAGCGGCGTGCTTGTAGCCCCGCAGATGCCTACGGTCTGGATGTCTTTCAGCCACTCTGGATTGATTTCTTCAGGACGTTCAATCTGGTGACTGTTGGGATTGACCGACAGACACTCATGGAAAAGCACGCGCCCGTTGGAGCTCTTACGCCCGCTGACGAACAATATCAGGTCGTGACGGCGGGCAAAAGCGGCGATGTTGGGCATACGGCTTGCCACCTGACGGCATATGGTGTCGAAGCTCTTGAACGTGGCTTCAGAGGAGATATGATGCTGGATATAGTCGATGAGACGATGGTATTCGTCGATGTTCTTGGTCGTCTGCGAGTAAAGATAGATGTCATGGGCGAAGTCAAGCGACTTCACATCGTCAAAGTTTTCAATCACAATAGCCTTGCCTTGGGTCTGTCCGACAAGACCAAGCACCTCGGCATGTCCGTTCTTTCCGAAGATAACGACTGAGCCTTCGCCACCGTTCTCCCACTGTTTCTTGATGCGGCGTTGCAACTGCAACACCACAGGACAGGTGGCATCGATGATCTCTATGTTGTTGTTCCGGGCTATTTCATAGGTTTCAGGGGGCTCTCCGTGGGCCCGAAGCAGCACCTTTACGCCACGCAACTCTCGCAACTGGTCGTGATTAATCGTGACGAGGCCCTTCGCATGCAGGCGCTCAACCTCGATGCTATTGTGTACAATATCACCCAGACAATAGAGCGTTTGCCCCGACGCAAGCTCCTCTTCTGCCTTTCTGATGGCAGTGGTCACTCCGAAACAGAATCCACTGCTGCTGTCAATCTCTATCTGCATGTCTTGTAAACTGCCGGAAACGGCCCTATTCTACGTGAATCTCGATGGTCTCTTTCGGGCGTTTCGGGTCGTTGGTTATCATGAGAACACGTGGTTTGCTGCGTGCCTGACGCAGGTCTTTCGCCACGGCCGTGACCTTCAACGTAGTAATTTCGCCCGGCTCCAGACGGCGTTTGCCAAGCGAAAGCTGGATGCCTTCGGTGAACATCTGCAGGTTGTTAATCTCCAAAGGCGTATTGCCCTCGTTGATGATGAAGATGTCTCCCTTCAGCTTTTTCTTGTTACCAAAGGCGCCAAGGTCGAGGGTTGTGGTCGAGAGATGCAACTTAGGTGACTGAGCAATATCGAGCTCTGTCAGGTTGGAAAAGCTGGGAAGTAAGACGGCAGAGATGCCGATTCCCTTGTTTGAAGCTACGCGTTCTCCCGGATTCATCCCAAGATAGACGTTCGTCTGGGTCAGGCCATAGTCGTGCAATGCATGCGAATCAAGTGAGAAAGTGACGACTCCGCCCTGTCCCGGAGCCAGCTTCGACGGCGACACTTCTGCCTTCAGATAGTCAGGAAGATGCATCACCGTGGGTTGGGCGACCTTGTCTGTCGGATTCAAGATGTGGATGCGTGCCGTAGGCATGTCGCCACTGTTGACGTCGTCAAACTCAATATTGTTCTTGTCGGCTTTCAGTTCACCCAGCTGATAGGCATAGTCGCCGGCATAATTGACAACCTTGTCGACCACGACTCCTTTCAAGACAAGCATGACCGGGGCGTCGTCGCCATCGACATAGAGCGATACCGACTTATGAAAATGACCAAGCATGCGGGCGTCGTAGGTGACGGAAACCATAAACTTCTCGTCGCGGGAAATCAGTCGTTGGGGATAGTCAACGGTCGTACACCCGCAACTGCTACGGGCCTGTACGATGCGTACATCTCTATCAGACTTATTGATCATCTCGAACTCTGCCGTCACTGGCCGGTTGAATGTAACCTGTCCCAGGTCAAGAGTCTGATTGATGGCACCGAGACGCTGTGCCTGAACTGCAAACGTGAGCGAAAGTAGCAACGCTGCAAATATGAATCTCTTCATCATTACTTTTTCTTTTTCTGCGGATAACACTATGAGAAATGTGCCTATTCGGCACCGACCACGTTCAAGACCATAGCCTCGGAACGCCCCATATACTCAGGACTATAGGCACATTGGGCTGTACAAGTGCCGCTCATATAGGTGCCCTCACGGTCGACAAAATACTCGGTCTCAACGACATGCTTGCCTTTTGCAAGGATGTCAAAGTAGAAATTCGTGGAAGCATCGCGAGGAGTTACATAGCAACCTCTTTGATATCCACTCAGCTGACTGACGGGTTCAAGACAAGCTGCACGCTGGTCGACGACCTGCACAAAGTCGTAATCACGGTCAGCAACGAGTGTAATTCTGACCTTAACCCTGTCACCCGTCTTCAAGACTGCTTGCGAAGGGTCGGTCAACACGTAGTCGCTGCCACGCAGTACATACAGTTCTCGCTTCACGCTAAGGTCTGAAGAAAGAGCTTCTATGTCGGAAATTGGCTGCATGAACTGAGCATATAATGCGCCCCAGGAGACTCCTTCTGAAGTCTTCTCGGCCTTGAACTCACGCAGATTCTTTCCTGTAATGGCCGTTTTCACATAGCCAAGACCGGCAGTTGCCTTTGGCAAGTCGAGCAGATTTCCATTGACAGTAAGGCGGGAAGGCGTAGCCATTTCGTCCGTCAAGTGATCGATTCTTCCGTCCATGAAGGCATAAACTGCGTCAACAGCATTAACAGGAGTGTCCCAAGACTGGGTTCTTTTTGACTGCAAAAGCCAGCGTTGCATCTCTTGAATGGTCTGCAGGTCGTTGGGAACCAGCGCCTTTAAGGTCTCGATGGTTGCCACTTGAGTGGGAATACGGTAGTCGCGCCAAGAGTATTGCGCCTTATATGTGTCAAAATAGCGCCCCGTCTCTTCCTTATAGACGGTGTATTCGCGAAGGCTTTGCAGAAGTTCTCTGGCCTTGGCTGTGCGGTGGTTTGCCGCAAGAATAATTGCTGCGCGGGCCTTTCCATAGATAGTCAATGACGTGGTCTGCTTCTCAAGAAGGGAAACGAGATAGTCTATATCGGCTTCAACGCTCGTCGCCAACTCGTCATCATGTAACGAAAGAATGTAAAGATAGTCAACAGCCCACTCGCTTGGACGCAGGTTTTTTTGTCCTTTCTTTTCAAGTTTCTTCAGTTCTATCACCTCTTCGTGAGCCTTGGCTGCCAGGAAAGACAGCCCGTTTTCGATCAGTCCATAGGCTTCTTCCTGACGACATCCCATCTTATTGAGGCGTACAAGTGTCTCTATCACATTGGAAGTCACATAGCGATTGCCAGGCATGCCAGGCCACCAGGAGAAAGAACCGTCAAGGTTTTGCAACTTACGAAGCTGGGAAAACTCGTCAGAAAGCCTGTAGCTTACAGCGTTTTCGTCAAAGAATCCTATTAGCTGGTGCTTTTGATCTGCTTCCTTATCGGCATCCATCAGCCAAGGAGTCTCACTGAGTGCAAGAGACTTGAGTTCTTCATTCTTTTGCAAACTGCTCATCAGCGACTGGCCTTCTGGCTCTTGTTGCCATAATTCAATCGTTTTCTTGATAACCGGATATCGATGAAGTATATAGGAAGCGATGCTGTTGGCATAGAGAGCTGACGACAGACTGAAGGCATTCTTGCTGTCAGGGCTGGCTACTGACGGCAATGCCTGTATCATTAGCCAGGAAGGATTGTTGGTATACTCAACGGTCAGTTTGTTGCTATCGTCATTCAGAGGGAAGAGTTTTGCGACATCTATGGTCTTCACTCCAGGCTCATTCTGAGTAAACGGTTGGGTGTTAGTGACCAGTTGCTTGTCGGGAAGAATGGCCAGATAGTGCTGTTCCCCATCACTATATCCCTTGCCAGAGGCCGAAACACGACAAATAACCAATGAAGGAAGCGATGCTGCATTAATGAAAAACGAAATAGAAGACGACTCTTTTGCCGATACAGCAAACCGACTTGTCTGCTCAAGAAGAACCTTTTCTGTCTCTGGATCAATGAACTGCAGCTTTGCTTCCCCAGAGACTTCCTTCTCAGAAGTATTGAAAAGACGCGTCGTCAATTGTGATTGATCGCCAGAACGCAGGAAACGAGGCAGGTTAGGCTGAACCATTATCGTCTTCTGTGCCACGGTTTCACCCTCTATATTACCGTAGCACATATTCTTATCGTGGGCAAATCCCATCATGCGCCAAGTGGTAACACTCTCAGGAAGAGTGAAAGAGAGACGGACATTGCCATTTTCGTCGGCCAACAACGCTGGATAGAAGAATGCCGTTTCGTTAAGGTTCTCACGCATTTGGCTGGCTGTTTCAGACGTTGATTGCCCACTTCCGGCAACGTCATCTGCGACAATCTTCGACTCTTCTACGGCATCAGCATCTGCTGATTTGGCAGCCATCTGTACCATTGGCGGAGCCGCATCTGCCGACATCGCGCTCAGTTCTACAACAGAAGTATTTGCCATCATCTGCTTCGAGCCCAGCATTCTCGGCCGTCCATAATAATAAAACGAAGGAAATACCGACTCATCTATCTGGCTCCAGACAAGTGATTTCTCGGAAAGAAGCTTCAAAGGCTGCTCACCATAGAGCCCTATCGTACCATTATATTGGGCATACCAGCGTGTACTCGGCAAATTTAGATATAATTGTGGGAAAAAGTTCCACGAATGTTGACGTATCTGGTCTAATGACTTATCATACATTGCAGCCATTAATTGGGCATCTGCAGGCTTGCCATCCGGACGCTTTATAGACAGCGACCATTCCTCCTTTTGTCCAGGAACCAACTTGTCTCGGAACGTTGTCCACTCCATTATCAAACGCTTGTCTGGCAAAGGTTTGGCTATTTGTGCGGTATGCTCATATAGTTTTCCGTCCCTCACCCATGCATAAGCCAACAGAAGACCATTGCCATAGGCTTCATCATATTTGAATTGTCTCGTCGTAAGTGCATTGCTTTGGTCGATGACACCACTTTCAAGCACGGTCTTTCCCGATATGATTGTATAGACGACATGCTGGTCTTTGTCAGAAGAACCAACCTGAACCCATACAGGACTGCCGTCACGATGGAACTCATTAGAAGATACATAGAACCAGTCATGGGTGTCGATTACCGGGTGTTTATCTGTCATTGAGAATACTATCACATGCTGTTCAAGGGTGTCTGTCCCACAAATTGCCTTGAGAAGGTGATCACCCGAAGAAAGTTGCTTGGGCAGACTGACCGACTCATTTGCCTTACAAACCTGACGTTTGCCCCCGTCAAACGCATAGGAAATCTCTGCGTCAATGGGCTGTCCTGCACTATTTAGATAATTAAACCGTATAGAAGACAAACTGTCTTTCAAAATCTTTTCAGGCAAATCGCAAGTCAAAGTCGTAGACTTGTCACATAAAGGCAACGATAAAGACGACTCATGAGTCTCACCTGCAGCATCAGTAACTGTGGCTTCTATGACAATACTGAAATAACGAGGACGACGGGAATCATATCCGTCTGGCATCAACATTTCCACAGGAAAGCTGAAGTTTCCATCCGCATCTGTATGCAAGGTGTCAGTTTTTATAACCTTTTCCTGATCCTTATTGGTACGATTCCACCAGAAATATGCAGGTTTTCTCGTCACTTTCACATTCACAAGTGCATTCTGTATCGGCACGCCAGCATAGCTTCTTGCCGAACCAGAGATACGAATCGTGTCACCAGCTACATATTTTTCCGCATAGTCTTCTAATGCAACTTCAAAGGCAGGGCGCTTGTATTCCTCAACAGAGAAGGATGTTGTCTGCCGGTTTCCATAGTCAGAACGAACAGTAAATATTCCTGTCAACCCTTCCCGAGGCAATATGAAGTCGGCCGATGCTGTTCCATAATCATCTGTAACGACACTCTTCTCACTAATTGTCTTGCCATTTGCATCGCACAAAGAGAGCTTTACTCTCTTGCCACCTTCAACTTCCATATCTTCATGGCGGATGTTTCGATAGGTAACAACACCTACATGCACAGCTTGCCCTGGCCTATAGATCCGGCGATCAGTAAAAAGAGACGCCGTGCTATAGCTCTGATTATTATCATAGTAATTAAAATAGCCGCCAAGATAGGTTTCCTGACTTGCCTTGTCCGTTTCCGTATATGCGTATATCAGGTCAGGTTGACGATTCTGATATTGATAGATTACCTCGCCTTGCCGATCGGTAACTAAAGTATTTACCTGTGACTGATTGCCACGAATATTAGTGGTCAAGCGTATCTTGCATTCGGGTATTGGCCGGCCTGTCGCACGATCGACGGCAACAAGTCTTATCTTTCTGTCTGGAAGTGTCTGGTGAATCACACTCACATTTGTCACTCTCAGCAGGGCTCTTTCCACAGCCACATTGCTGTTATTCGTTGTAAATTCCACGAGATATACTCCCACTGGCAAGCCTTCCAGCATCATGGTGTCACGCAGAACCATATAGTCTGGCTGCCCGATATAGCGCTTTACTACTGGAGAAGGATTCACGGCCTGAGGGTCAATGGTCTTCCGAAGTTTCTGGTAATCTGCATCATCTTGAGGATTTAGCTTTGTATCGCCGTCGACAGTCAGGCGTCTTACCGACATGACCAACTGATCAAGATGCGTCACTCCCAAGACCTCTATCTGTCTTGAAATGCCGGGAAGCAGCATTCCCTCGCCCAACATCACGTGAAAAGACGGCAGCGTCAATCGCTGCTGAGCATTGCGGAGCACGTTCATTCTCGGCCATACGCCCCAATGTTGCAGTGCATAATTCACGTAGTTGTATTTATCTTCTGCCGTAGCATCCTCCATCTCTTCCATGGCTTGATAGCGTGCGATGGCCAACTCGCCTGCTTCAGGCAAGTCGCGATATTCGTCTATCAGCGAGTCAATCTTCTGTACATAAGTCGACTTCTTTAGTTCAACACCATAATCCGACCGATGTTCTCTGGTCATATACAATGCACAAATACAAGATGCCGACCTATTTCCACGGGCTTTATATATATCATGCAACTGCTGGTAGGCTTTGCCTTCAAATCCTACCACATGCAACAAGTCATGCATAAAGATGCGACTGTCACTGCTAACAGCTACGAAAGGTTCCATACTTCCGTCGCGCTGTTTCACCAAGACGTCAGCCTTCTGCATGGCTCGTTCGAAATATCTTTCTGAGATTTTCCTGCTGTCATCAGCCAGTTGGGCATTGTCACGATAAATAGCACCGAGCACTGTCTCGTAGACTGCGGCCAGTACTCTTTCTGAGCTTGCCGACTCTTCTGCCAGTGTTTCCAGCCTTTTTACGGCAACAGGCAGTGAGTCTGGCGACAAGACTGCCTGCATTTTTGCTTTCATTAGCTGAGCTCTCAGCAGATTGCCATACGAGCGTTCCACACTGGCCTTCGTCTCAATATGGGCGAGAATCTCCATGACAGTCTGTGGCAGGTCTTTTTCTTCTGCCGTTGCCACTTGCTTCCATAATTGTGTATATCCGTCAGCTTTCATACTCATGGGTAGCAACAATGCCAAAGCCATCATTGCCAATACGATCTTCTTCATAACCATTAGGCCCTCCAAGCCTGTCGTTTCATTTCTTTTTTCGTGTATAGGCATCAATTGAAAAACCTGATGCCTACGTCGGCAAAGGTACAAAGAAAATCCCGAACACTATCCTATGTCTGTCATAATATTTCTAAAAAAGCAGAGAAACCGTTTTGAGATTTCCCTGCTTCAGGTACCGTTCTTGCCCGTATTCCTTTTTTCTTTGAAGCATTTTCCTCCGCATCATGACCATTAGCCATGCCATTGCACGAGGTTGCCCAGTTGTCGTCTGGCCCGTTTCAACAGGGCCTGATCGCCTGGCATATGAAACATTGAACGGCGAATGGGCTGTGCATCGTAGAGCAATACCAGCAGAAACAGTACGGAGCCCACAATACAGACGACGCCATAGCTCTCCTTGACGGCCGTGAGCACCATCTGATGAATGTCTGACTGCAGCCCTCTGTTCATGGCTTCTGCCAGCTTTAGCCGCAGCCCGTAGGAATAAACTCCCGAGCACAGGCTCTCACATACCCCGTTACGGATAAACCCGCTCACCGTCAATGCCATCAGAAATGCAGGAAACTCGATAAGATCCTTCAGATAAAGCGTCATGGTTGAGAAGAAGATAGCATAGCCAAACGTACGCAGAAACGTCGGTAGCCATAGCCGTTCCATATTAAGGTTCTGGCTCACATAGAAGTACATCATCACCTGATGCAGCACCAAAACAAAGAGCCCTACTGCCAGCAACCGGGTGTATTTCTGGTGCAGAGGCCGATGCCAAAAGATCGTAAAGACGCAACCAGCCATCGCCCCTGCCATCTCGACCAGATAGAGTTGTTTCGTGGTTGTCCATCCAAATCCCAGCATTCCCGTCAGCGTATTCTGCATCACATGTGGTGTAGCATTCATCACTTCGGCCACGAAGAACATGCCAAGGATAGGCAACATACGCCAGTGCTGCCAGATGTCAAACGATATATAGGGGTGCCTGATGCGGCGACTGCGCAGCAAACAGACGGCAATCGTTACCGGTAATGCACACAACACCTCGCGCCATATGCGTGAGTCCCACCAGTTATAATACTCGCCATAGGTGAAGAGCCAGATGATTTCCAGCATCATGGCCGACCACAACAAGCATCCGAGTATGTCGAGTGACACCAGCGGAACACGAGGCATAAAGCGGAAATCGTGGGTCAACACATAGACTGAAAGTATGACAACGAGCATCAACACGCACATCAGCCAGTGCATTGCCTGCCACGACCCTAACGTCTGTGTCAGCCAAAGAGCCGTCCAATTGGAAGCAGGAGCTGCTGCTAATATAATAATGTATATAGCTGGCAGGAACACTCCAAAGTCTTGCCGTGGCGATATCCAAAGACGGATGTTCGAAAAGCATTCAAACGTTCCGCACAACTTGAAGAAGCCTGCCACATAAGAGATGGCGCAAAGCAGGGGAAGCGACCTTACGTACAGGCAGAGGATGTTGCAAACTATGATGACTGCCGCAGCATTGATCATCAGCTGGCGGTTGGTAAACCGCATCTTAAAGCGGAAGATAAACGGGAATGGCATGTTGACGCCCACCACTCCGAACATGGCTATCAGCTGAATGTCTTCGCGCATCAGGCCTGTTGCGCCCATCATATGGCTGTTCAGCGAGAAATATACGCCTCCCGACAGCTGGAAAAGAAAGGCAAAAAGCAGGTATATCCAGGGACGAATGCGCTCTGGCACCCATGAGTTATACATGGGCATCGCAAACTTTTGCAGGTCTCTTGCCATCAGTATTCCACCTCAACTTCCACATTCATGCCGGCCAGAAGCTTCTGAACGTCGGCTTTTGAGTTGCTGTCTGACAAGCGGATACGGACAGGCACGCGCTGTTCTACCTTCACGAAGTTTCCAGTCGCGTTGTCGACAGGTATCATTGAGAAGGCACTTCCCGTACCTCCGGCAATGGCTTCCACCTCGCCTTCGTAGGTGATGCCGGGTATGGCATCTGCTGTGAGCTTCACTTTGTTGCCCACGTCTACATGCTTCATCTGCGACTCCCGATAGTTGGCCACCACCCAGACGTCGTCGGCGTCGACGATTTTTGCCAGCTGTTGGCCTTGCTGCACGAGCTGTCCTTCGTGTATTCCCTTACGTCCCATCACACCGTCACACGTGGCAACAACGACTGTATAGGAAAGATTCAGGCGCGCAAGGTTGACCTGAGCCTCGGCGACACTTGTGCCTGCATGGGTTTGTCCCAGCCTTCCCGCCTGCTCGCCCAGCACCGATGAAGACGACTGTCGGCTGGCTTGTGCCTGATCATAGCGGGCTTTCGCGGCCTCATAGCGTGCGCGTGCATTGTCGTATTGCTGGCGGGTGACGGCGTCTTTCTTCAGCAAAGCCTCGTAGCGTTCATAGTCGGCCCGGGCATTTTCCATGTCCACCCGTGTCTCTTCGATGCCGGCCGACGCCACGCGCACGTTGCTTTGTGCGGTATTCATGCCGGCCGAGACGGCCTGAGAGCCCGACTTCGACCCCTGCAATGCAGCCTCGGCCTGTGCAAGTTGCAGCCGATACTCGCTGTCGTCGATGATGACCAACGTGTCGCCTTTTCTGACTTTCTGATAGTCATTGAAACGTATTTCCCTGACAAATCCCTGCACTCTCGTGTTGACAGGTGTGATATGTCGCCATACTTGCGCGTTGTCTGTATACTCGACATTGCCCCAATGTATCATACGCGAGCAGCAATAGGCGACGGCTGCAAGCAGCAGTGTGACGACGAAGGCATTGTAGACTCTCTTGATATTCTTCTTGTTCATATTGTTCCTGTGATGTATTTGATTCGGTAATAGGCATAGATGATGCCGATACGGGCATTCACTTCCTGCAACTCGGCATTGAGTTTCAGGTTAGAAGCGTCGACCATGTCGGTGACAAGTGCCAGCTGGTTCAGGTAGCGGTCGTTCACTATCTGATAGTTCTGCGTGGCCAGTTCGACGCTCTTCTGCTGTGTCTGCCACTCTACATACGACTGCTTGTAAAGCGTTTCGGCCGACTGCATGTCGTTGCCGAAGCGTTCTTGCTCGAGGGTTTCCAGCTGGTTTTGCCGTTGAGTGTCGGTGTGTGCCTGCCTGATTTTGCTGCTGTTTTTGAACAATGCGCTGAGGTTGTAGGTCAGCCCGATGCCCACACACCAGTAGTTGACGTTCTTGTCAACGGGTGGAATGTCATAGGTGAACGGGCCGGCCAGCTGGTCTATGGCAAAGAAGGCTACTTTCGGCCGGCGTTCGCTCTTAGCCATGCGCTCATGCTGGCGGGCCTGTTCGACGTTGAGTCGGGCCATACGCAGCGAAGGAGGCTCTGCCGGCACGGCGTCCATGCTGGCATCTGCGGGACAGGCCGCATCTGGTTCTCCGGCAGGGACAGCCTGCTGAAAACCGTCTGTCACGTCGTCTGCCGGCACGATCTGTGTGCCCTCAGCCAGTCTCAGGGTCGTACAGAGCTGGTGGTTCAGGATGCTTCGCTGGTCGGAAAGCTTGCGAAGTCCGAGGCGAAGGGTCTCCATCTGCAGCTCATAGCGTGTCACATCGTTGAGCAGCACCATGCCCTGTGCGTGTTTTTCGCGAATGTTGTCGATGAGACGCTCGGTCAGTCTGATGTTGTGTTCATAGACTTGCATGCCGTTGCTCAGCTTGAGCAGGTCGAGATACTGGCCGAGGGCGACGAACCGCACCTGTCTTCGTGCCTCGTCGACACCAGCCAAGGCCTGCTCACGGCCGATCTCTGCCATGCGGACGGCTGCGCTTTGAGCTCCGCCTGTGTAGACAGTCTGACGGGCTTCAAGCGCAAAAGAGTTGCCAAAATGGGGCGCATGATAGCCGTGCACATCGCCAAACTCGCGGTTGGTGATGAGCACATTGCCATTGAATGAGGCCGATAGAGAAGTTGAAACATCCGGCAGTCGATCAGTTTTGGCTGATGCGACCCCGAGGTCGGCAAATTGTACGCCCGTCTTCGCTGCTTGAAGACTACTACTGTTTGATTCTACAAGACTAAATAATTCTGCTACGGTCAATGATTTTTGGGTCAGCGAGACGCTCCCATCTCTGCCCTGTGCTGTCGCCGACAGTGCGCCCACTGCGACTAAGACAAGCACACTCACTTGTCGTAAATACATGTTTGTTTTCTGCTAATTTGCGGATGCAAAGGTAAACAGAATATCTGGGAATGGCTATTTATAGATAACATTAATTAATATCTGTTAGCATTCAATAAGAAAACCGGCCGGCATTCTGCGGGCAGTTCTGCCCCTTGACGAGAAGAAGGGAAAGCCTTCGCCCGGCAAGCGCTGCACGACCTGTCTGAGAAAGCTATCCTTTCAGCCCCAGAAGTCTTAGCTTTCAGCCCCAGAAGTCTTAGCTTTCATCCCAATAACTCTTAGCTTTCTCGCCCAGAACCCATAGACTTCTCAACCTGAAAGGATAGCTTTCTCAGACAGTAGCCACGGCCCTCACGTTGAATAGCGACAGAAATGCCGGAAGCAACGGGCTGCAAAACATAAAAAAACATAAACTAAAGCCCTCGTTCTTTGCCATGTGCCGACAGATGATTAACTTTGCATATCAATAACAAACGCAATTTCGTAAAGACGCAAACAATGAAAAGCAACATCATCAGAAAATGGCTGCCCGACGTGGTGGCAGTGGCCTTATTCGCTATTATATCATTCGCCTACTTCATTCCTGCCGACCTGGAAGGACGTATTCTCTATCATCACGACGCCTCAGCAGGCCGTGGAGCCGGACAGGAACAGCTGGAATACCGGCAACGAACGGGCGAGAGAACCCGGTGGACCAACTCGACGTTCAGCGGGATGCCTACCTATCAGACGGCACCTTCCTATGACTCTACCGACGCTTTGCAGGCAGGCGTGAAGGCCTACCACCTGTGGTTGCCCGAGAATGTGTGGTATGTCTTTGTCTATCTGCTGGGCTTCTACATCCTCATCCGGTCCTTTACAGCACCTGAAGCCGGCACCACTCGCTCGAAAGGCATGCCTGCCACGGCCGGCAATCCGCCCCCTCATCCGGCAAAAGCCGACGGGCAAAGCCCCTGGCGAGACATGTTGCTCGCCCTGCTTGGCGCCGTGGCATGGGCCTTCTCCAGCTATTTCTTCATCATCATCGCAGCCGGACACATCTGGAAAGTGTGGGCACTGGCCTATCTTCCGCCACTCATTGCCGGCATCGTGATGGCCTACAAGGGGCGCTACCTGTGGGGATTCATCCTTACTGCGGTGTTTACGGCATTCGAAGTGAACGCCAACCACGTGCAGATGACCTACTACTACCTGTTTGTCATCGTGCTGATGGTCATAGCCTATGCCGTAGAAGCCGTGAGAAGACGACTGCTTCCACGCTTTGCAAAGGCCACTGTCATCTGCATGGCTGGTGCCATGGTAGGCATTGCCGTCAACATTTCAAACCTTTACCATACGTGGCAATACTCCAAGGAGTCAATGAGAAGCAAGAGCGAACTGGTAAAACAAGACACAGGAAACCAGACCTCAAGCGGGCTCGACCGCGACTATATCACCCAATGGTCGTATGGCATCGGCGAGACATGGACGCTCCTGATACCTAACGCCAAGGGCGGAGCTCACAATATTCAGCTTGCCGACAACACGAAAGCACTCGGGAAAGCCGACCCCGACCTGCGCCAGTTTGTCGGGCAATGGTATCAATACTGGGGCGAACAGCCCTTCACTGCAGGCCCCGTCTATGTAGGAGCATTCGTGTTGATGCTGGCCGTTCTGGCGCTGTTCATCGTGCGAGGTCCCATGAAGTGGGCACTGCTCACAGCCACCATCCTTTCCATTCTGCTCTCGTGGGGAAAGAATTTCATGCCGTTCACCAACCTGTTCATCGACTACATGCCGATGTATGCCAAGTTCAGGACAGTCTCTTCCATACTGGTCATCGCCGAGTTCACCATTCCCTTGCTGGGCGTCATGGGCCTGAAGGAGCTGCTCGACCAGCCTGAGAAATACCGGAAGCCCTTCTGGACAGCCTTCGCACTGACTGGCGGAGCATGCCTTCTCTTCGCACTTGCGCCGGGATGCTACTCCAACCAGTTTGTCTCTACGGCCGACAAGATACAGCTGAGCCAGTATGTTTCGCAGGAATACCTGCCCAGTGTGCTGCAAAGCATCAGCGAAGTACGCAAGGCTGTATTCACAGCAGACTGCTGGCGCTCGTTCATAGTCATCGCCATCGGCACGGTCATCATGCTGGCTGTCAGGTATAAAAAGCTGCAGAAGCCTGTCGCCATCATGGCCATTGCGGTGCTCTGTCTGGGCGAAATGTGGATGGTCAACAAACGATACCTGAACGACTCGATGTTTGTCAAGAAGTCAGTTCGTGAGCAACCTCAGCAGCCAACCATAGCCGACCGCGAGATCTTAAAGGACTCTACGCTCGACTATCGTGTACTGAACCTCACCACAAACACGTTCAATGAGAACGAGACTTCCTATTATCATAAGTCTATTGGGGGCTATCATGCAGCCAAACTTCGTCGCTATCAGGAGCTCATCGATGCCTGTCTGCTGCCGGAAATGTCGCAGCTCGCCAAGGCAATCAACGCTTCGCAGGGCGACTTCTCTACGATTGACGGCGACAGTATCTTCCCCGTGCTGAACATGCTCAACACCAAATACTTCATCATCCCGCTGCAAGGCGGAGGACTATTCCCGCTGACCAACCCCTATGCACAGGGCAATGCGTGGTTTGTTGACCGAGTGAACTACGTGGAAAATGCCAACGAAGAGCTCGACGGACTGGCCCTTTCAAACCTGCGACACGAAGCAGTTGCCGACAGGAAGTTCGCAGAAGTGCTGGGCGAAGCTGCCGGTTCTGACAATGACTCCACGAGACAAGTCACCCTCACGGCCTACGAACCTAACGAACTGAAGTATCAGATCGAGAGCACAGACGGAGGCATCGTGGTCTTCTCCGAGATCTATTATCCAGGTTGGAAGGCAACAATCGACGGCGAAAAGGCCGAGATTGGCCGCGTCAACTATGTGCTCCGTGCCCTTAAAGTGCCGGCAGGAAAGCACGAGATTGTACTCACTTTCAAGCCAGACTCGGTAAAGACAACCGAGACAATAGCCTATGTTGCCTACGCGATATTGATTCTTTCTCTGGTTGGAGGAGCGTGTTTCTCGCTCAGAAACAGAAGACATCGCGAGCAGCAGCCGTAGCATCGGCCTACAGGAAGAATAACATGGTCGCACAGAAAGAGGACCGATCAGTCGCATAACCCGAAAGCAAGCACATGGAATTCAGAACGATTGTCGACATCCCGAAAGCCCCGTTCACGATAGAGCCGTGCCAAAAGCTGCTCTTCGTAGGCTCGTGTTTTGCCGACAACATTGGCCAAAGAGCCCGAGAAGAGAAGTTCAGGGCTACCGTAAACCCTTTCGGAGTAATGTATAATCCAGCATCAGTCTTGCACACTATCGAAAGACTTCACGCCCTTGACGACCGAGCATTCTGCGACACAACCGTGCTGATTACCCTCGGCACCAACCACATATATCGGGAAAAAGACTCGGGGAAAATCGTCGACAACTGCCAGAAACGCCCGCAAGACCTCTTCACGGAAGAGGTGCTTTCCGTGGCAGATTGTGTCGGCTATCTGCGCCAATCACTGGCTGTTCTGCAAGCCAGGCAGCCGGCAGTGAGGGTCATCCTCACAGTGAGCCCTATCCGATATCGCAAATACGGCTATCATGAAAGCCAGCTGTCGAAGGCAGTTCTGCTGCTCGCCATTGACCAATTGCTCCATGAAGTCAGGGAAATGCCTGCCGAAGAGAGACCCCGGCTCTGCTATTTTCCTGCCTATGAAATCGTACTTGACGAACTGCGCAGCTACAGATTCTACAAACCTGACATGCTGCATCCTTCCGAACAAGCCGTGGAATACATATGGAAGCGGTTTGGAGAGACGTTCTTTTCCGACCGCACCCATCAGTTTCTTCGCAAATGGAGACCGGTAAAAGAGGCGCTGAACCATCGTCCTTTCAATCCTGAAAGCGAAGAATACAAGGCCTTTCTGGCCCTGCAAAAAGAGAAGATGAGCCTACTGGCTTCACGTTACGAAGGCTTTATCATGTCATGAAAAGATACGAAAGAAGACAAAGACTCACGGCCTGGCTGCTGTTAATGCTCTACGTGCCGTTGCTGTTGGCTATCAGTACCCATGTGCATTCGGGACAGATTGCCGACGAAACGACCTGTGAAGAGTGTGTCAACCATGTCTGCCATGAACTGCATTTCAGCCAAAAGAGCTTCACGATTGACGACTGTGTGCTCTGCCAGTTGCATGATGCTCCCTGTC
Organism: Prevotella sp.; assembly: GCA_017469955.1. Taxonomy (GTDB): domain Bacteria; phylum Bacteroidota; class Bacteroidia; order Bacteroidales; family Bacteroidaceae; genus Prevotella. Next base: position 90,073 of record JAFUFJ010000016.1, on the reverse strand, counting down.
TTCTGCCCACACTGACGGGCACTCCCCTTCTTTTCGCAGTTATCAACCCGGCCGTGCCTGCCCGAGAGAGCATGCTCCCGACGGCAGCATCCTGCATCTATTCTCCACGCGCACCACCCTATTCATTCTGACTTTCCTTTTATATCTCACACATTATTCATATAAAAAAGAATCAGAATGATCAAAAAACATATTATCATGGCATCGCTATGTCTGGTGACACCGATGTCCATACAGGCGCAAACGGTCACGCCTCACCTCTACGTAGAACAGGATTCCTGCGTAGAAATCAACGAAGTCGTCGTAACAGGTCTTACTGGAACGACCAAGATGAAGTACTCTCCTACCCCCATTTCCGTGGTCAATCACAACGATCTTCATCAACAATTCTCGACCAATATCATCGACGCAATAAGTCGTCAACCGGGCGTTTCGCAGGTAACAACCGGCAGTGGTATCTCCAAGCCTGTTATACGAGGATTGGGCTATAATCGCGTCGTTGTCGTGAACGACGGCATCCGTCAAGAGGGTCAACAGTGGGGAGACGAGCACGGAATAGAGATAGATGCCGAAACCGTCAACTCGGTTGAAATACTTAAAGGGCCAGCCTCGCTGCGCTATGGAAGCGACGCAATGGCCGGCGTCATTATCTTTCATGATGCACCCCAACTGACAAACAACGGCATACGGACCACGGTTTCGAGCGAGTATCAGACCAATAATGGCCTGTTTGACTACTCATTAGCCATGCAGGGAAGGCAGGAAAAACTGTTTTGGGGAGCACGTTGGTCGCAGAAAACGGCCCATGCTTACAAGAACAGATACGACGGTTATGTCTATGGATCGCAGTTTTCCGAGCAGGCTCTCACGGGGAATGTCGGTCTGCATCATGCCCTTGGCCAGTCGCAACTGAAACTGTCGTACTATCATCTCCTGCCGAGTATCGTCGAGGGAGAGCGCGACGAAGACACAGGAGCCTTTGAAGTGGCCGACGGATACGAAAGCCTGAAGAGCTACCATCATGCCCTTCCTTACCAGCAAATCAACCACTACAAGGCCGTCTTCGACAACACGCTGGCCCTTGGCGAAGGGTCTTTGAAGGCCATTTTGGCCTATCAACAGAACCGCAGACAGGAGTATGAAGAGCCTAAAGAGGCAGAACTCGACTTCTTATTGCATACCATCAACTATGACATTCACTACCACGTGCCCCTCTCATACGAGCTGCAACTGGTCGTCGGAGCTGGCGGAATGTACCAGCATTCGTCGAACAAAGGCGAGGAGTATCTGATTCCCGACTACCGTCTTTTCGATGCAGGGCTCTTCACCACCCTTTCCTACAACCACCGCGACTGGACGTTCAGCGGAGGTCTGAGGGCCGACTACCGGCACATCAATGCCAGCGAGCTCTACGAGGACGACGACCTGCGCTTCCATCACTTCAGCCGGAACATCACGGGATATACCGGCAGTGCGGGCGCAATCTATAACCTTACTCCCCGACTTAACCTGCGTGCCAACCTCTCAAGAGGGTTCCGTGCTCCCAATATTTCAGAACTTGCGTCGAACGGAGAGCATGAAGGTACGGCCCGCTATGAGATCGGAAACGACCGTCTAAAGCCAGAATACAGCACACAAATCGACCTCGGTGTCGACTATTCCTCTTACCTTGTATCGGTGCAAGTGGCCCTCTTCGCCAACCAGATCGACCACTTCATCTTTGCACGCCACGACCCTTCATCGCCTGCATTCACCGGCTATCGCACCTACGTCTATACCCAAGGCGACGCACGACTCTATGGAGGAGAAGCCACCATCGACATGCATCCCATGAAGAACCTTCACTTCATCAACGCCTTCTCGATGGTCAATGCCCGCCTGCTCCATCAGACCGAAGATGCCAAATGGCTGCCACTCACGCCCGCACCGCGATGGAATATGGACGTCAGATACGAGTGGCCTGCACTGCATCTCAAAGCCAACAGCCTGAGACTGACCAATGCCTATGTGGCAGGAGGACTGGAATGTAACCTGCGGCAGAACCACTTCTATGCCGTCGACGACACCGAGACCGCCACGCCTTCCTACACCTTGCTCAACGCATCGGTGGGCACCGACCTGACGAAGAACGGCCGTCGTGTGGCATCAGTCAGCCTCATCGGCAGCAATCTCACCGACAAAGCCTACCAGAACCATCTGAGCAGACTGAAATATACCGACCTCAACAACGCCACCCGGCGCAGGGGTATCTACAACATGGGGCGCAACTTAACCCTGAAGCTGACGCTCTTTATCTGACGACTGCCCGTCATACCGGCCCATACATCTAAGGTGTACACTCCATACATCTGCCATGTACGAAGCATACACCTTAGATGTATGGACCATATTCCTTAGATATATCGAGACGAAAGGTACGGTGTTTTGTGGTGATTCCGGCGGAATCACCACAAAATAGGCATGGAAACAGGAAGGGAAAGCAGGGGCTTTCCGCCGACAGTCAGCTGGCATGTCGGCATGAAGAAGCCCTTGCCTACTGGTGTTCTTCGAGCCTTCTGACAGCCAGTTGCTCCCATCGTGTGCCAGGCTGGCCGTAGTTGGCATAGGGCCAGATGCTGATTCCTCCGCGCGGAGTGAAGAGTCCTGTCACTTCGATGTACTTCGGCTGCATCAGGCGGATGAGGTCTTTCATGATGATGTTGACGCAATCTTCATGGAAGTCGCCGTGGTTTCGAAACGAGAACAGATAGAGTTTCAGGCTTTTACTCTCAACCATGCGCTCTGCAGGGACATAGCTTATGCGTATCTCTGCAAAGTCAGGCTGGCCGGTAATGGGACATAAGGAAGTGAATTCGGGACAGTTGAAGCGCACCCAATAGTCGTTTTCAGGGTGGCGGTTCTGGAAAGTCTCGAGCACTTCCGGCGCGTAGTCGTCGCGATAATGAGTATGAGTGCCCAGCTGACGGAGCCCCTCTTGTCGTCGGTTGTCGTTCATAGGCTGAAGATTTTCAAAATGTTGTAGCTGATGTTCTCGTCGTAGACATCCTCGTGCTCGTAGCGCTTCACCCACTTGACCACACGGATGGTCAACGGCAAGGCCACCACTTCATAGGCTGTTTTCAGGATGACCTGCCACAGCATCAGCACGGGAAGTTCCTCATTTGGGATAACTCCCCAGAGGGCAAGCGGGAAGAAAATCACCGAGTCGACGGCCTCTCCATAGACAGAACTGAGGATGGCTCTCAGCGGGAACCGGCGCCCTTGATCGCGCACTTTCATGCGGCTCATCACGTAAGCATTGACAAACGAGCCCGCAAGAAAGGCCACAAACGAGGCAGCAGCGATGCGTGGGGCGAGGCCAAAGACGGCATGAAAGCCCTCGTCATTGTGCCAATATGGCGCACCGGGAATCCAGTCGCAGAGCGCCCCAAGCATGACAAAGAAGAAGTTCATCGCGAATCCTGTCCAGATAAGCAGGCGAGCCTTGCGAAAACCCCATACCTCGCTGACGCAGTCGTTGATGATGTATGACACAGGAAACACCAGCAACCCGCCCGTCAGGGATATGGGTCCTACAGCGATTTGTTTGGTTTCTAACAGGTTTGCCGCAATCAGGCAAACACAAAAGAGTATGCTCATCAGCATAAAAAGCACACTCACCTTGGCTTTTTGTTCTTTCATATTCTTGTTTTGTTAAAGGGGGTTGAGCAAGTACCCCTGTCGTAAAGTGGCAGCAAAGTTAGTTATTAATCGCTAAAAAAGCAAGACTTTTGTAAAAAATATTTTCCGTTTAGCACAATTTTTCATACTTTTGCAGCACCATATCACAGCTCATACGACACACATGAACCAACAATAAACAATAAGACAATGAAAAAACTATTCATCATGGCGGCGACCATCGTCATGGCTTTCGCAGCAAACGCACAGACGGGAGACAAGAAACCCGACATCAAAGACGAGGCCCTGAAGGCTAAGTATGAGGCTTTCCAGCAAGACTTGGCGGGCTATCGCGAGAAAATGGGGGCCGAAGCCATGGCTTACCGAGCCCTGGACAACGACACGACTCCCGAGGCTCAGGCAAAGAAGCAGGAGATTGTAGCCCGATATGACAAGCTGGAGGCAGAGGCCAACGAGGCCATGCTCGCCTTCATCAGGCAGAACCGCGACAACGAACTGCCGGCCTACGTCATCAGCAAGGCTTTCTACAACTTCAGCTACGACGAACTGAAAGGCCTGCTTGAGCCAGCTACTGGCTACTACAACCATCCGGAAATGGAGCGCGTGAAGACCCATTTTGCCGCACTTGGGAAGCGACAGCCGGGCCGAAAGTTTGCCGAACTGGAGATGAACGATCTCGACGGCAACGCAGTAAGGCTGAGCCAATTCGTCGGCAAGGGCAAGTATGTGCTCGTCGACTTCTGGGCTTCATGGTGCGGACCCTGCCGACAGGAGATGCCAAACGTGGTGAAAAGCTACGAGCTCTATCAAGGAAAAGGATATGACATCGTAGGTGTGTCGTTCGACCAGAAGGCCGATGCCTGGAAGAAGGCAGTGGAAGACCTCGGAATGAAGTGGCACCAGATGTCGGACTTGAAGGGATGGAAGTGTCAGGCTCACGACGTATACGGAGTGAACAGCATTCCTTCTAACATACTTGTCGGCCCTGATGGCGTCATCGTTGCATGCGACTTACGGGGTGAAGACCTGCTGAAGAAGCTCGGCGAACTGCTCAAGTAGAAGAATCCCCCTGCCAAACCAACGACGGCAGGGGGATTCTTCGTTTATGCACCGGCTATCAGCGAGCCCATGTAGAGCAGGAATATCGCCACGAGAACGGCTCCCTCCCACCGCTCGATGCGATATTTCGTGAAAGAGAATATCCACAGCAGCAGCATCGAGATGCCAAGCATCGAGAGGTCGATCCACGTGATGCCGTTGATGGTCATGGGGCTAATAAGGCCTGTAAGGCCGAGGATGAAGAGGATGTTCATCACGTTAGACCCCAGCACATTGCCGATGGCTATGCCTGAATTGCCCTTGCGCGCAGCGACAATGCTCGTGGCCAACTCGGGCAGCGACGTGCCTCCTGCCACAATGGTCAGACCGATCACGGCCTCGCTCAGGCCCAGTCGTCCGGCCAAAGCCGAGGCATTGTCGACAAAAACATTAGAACCGACGACCAGACCTGCCAAGCCGATGACCACCAGCATAACCGCTTTTGCCACAGAATAGGGCTCACCCCTCTGCACTTCGGCCGAGTTGTCTGGCTTAGAACCCTTCAGCGACACATAGAAAAACACCAGCAGCGCAGCGAATAGCAGGGCTGCATCAAGCCGGGAAATGGTTCCGTCGAGACACATCAGCATCAACATGATCGAGGCTAAAAGGGCAAAGGGAATGTCTTTCCTGACCGTCGAACGCAGGATGGACATGGGCATGACAAGGGCTGCACAGCCCACAATGAGCATCGCATTGAAGATGTTCGACCCCACGACATTGCCCACGGCAAGGTCGGTTGTGCCCTTCAAGGCCGACATAAGGCTGACGAAAAACTCGGGCATCGACGTGCCAAGCGCCACTATTGTCAGGCCGATCACCATCTGAGAGAGCTTCATTCGTTCGGCCAAAGCCACGGCTCCGTCGGTGAGACGGTCGGCTCCCCACAGCACGACAATGATGCCAACAACGATAAGCAGAAGATTGATTACCATATACAGTTTCAGCTGATAAGACGTAAATAATGATGCAAATTTACAGCTTTTTCTGCAAATACCATGCTTTTTGGATAAGAAACCTGAGCAGAAAGACGCTTTTTCAGGATGCAAAAGATCATCTTTTGCCACGCAACAGTTCATCTTTTACTGCGCAATAGTTCATCTTTCACCCGGCGAAGGGACACTTGTTGCCGTCATAAAGGGCTGCCGAAAACAGATTGAACAGCAGCCTTCCTACAGAGACAGCGTTGAAGTCAAACCTGCAGATCGTCTTGCAGCTGCTGCAACTTGTGGGCTTCGACGTCGCGAATGTAGGTGAAAAGGCCGAAGCGGGTGAAGCCCAAAGCCTGCAACTGCTGCCGGCTTTGGCCACGATCGGCGTCGGTATTGAAGTCGGGAATGAGCGGAAGTCTGACGACAACCTTGTCTTGCAGCCCCTCGCCGGCCAGCCATCGCAGGCAGGACAGCACGCGTTGGTTGTCGCGAAGGGCATAGCGGCGGTAGATGTCGGGATTCATATCCTTCACGTCGACATAGTATTCACTGACAAACGGGGCAACTTCCTGCAGCTGGACGAGGTCGGCATTGAGCGACGTCTCTATCGTAATGCGCCAGTCATCGGGAGCCATCTCGCAGAAAACCCGGATGAACCGGCTGCGCAACAGGGGCTCTCCCCCACCGAAAGTGATGCCTCCGCCCGTTGCCTGGAAGTAGAGATCATCGGGAAAAACGGCATTGAGCAGGTTGACGGGCGTGAACATTCGCCAGACGCCTTGTGGCGAAAGACACCGTGGATTGAGGCAATACCGGCAGTGAAGCGGGCAGCCATGAAAGGTGACCAGTGTCGTTACTCCCGCGCCATCGGTAGCCAGACGGTGCCGGCTGATGCCTATCAAGGGAGCCTTCAGTTCGTCTTCTTCGTGTCTCATGTCAGCCTTTAAAAGAAATTCGGTCAGCAAAAATCCCCACCCCCGAATGGATGATTGGGAGTGGGGATCATGATTATCTGTCGGACAGGAGCCTAAAAGTCCTTTGTCATCTCGGCAACCTGGCCATTGATGCGGTCGATAAACTCCTGAATAGTCATCGTAGCTTGCTCGCCACCACCCTGCTGGCGCATGGAAACCAAACCCTCTGCAGCCTCTTTTTCACCGACGATCACCATATAAGGGATGCGCTTCAACTCGTTGTCGCGTATCTTACGACCGAGTTTTTCGTTACGTAAGTCGATGTTAGCTCTCACGCCTTGCAGGTCAAATTTCTTAGCAACCTCCTTGGCATAGTCATTGTATTTCTCGGAGAGTGGCAAGATGGCAACCTGATCGGGAGTAAGCCAAAGGGGGAAGTGTCCTGACGTATGTTCGATAAGAACGGCACAGAAACGCTCCAAAGAGCCAAACGGTGCACGGTGGATCATTACAGGAGTCTTCTTCTGATTGTCCTCGTCTGTGTACTCCAACTGGAAGCGTTTTGGCAGGTTATAGTCGACCTGAATGGTGCCCAACTGCCAGCGACGTCCGATGGCATCCTTAATCATGAAGTCGAGCTTCGGACCATAGAAGGCCGCCTCGCCATACTCAACCTTGGCAGGAAGGCCCTTTTCCTCGCAGGCTTCCACAATGGCTCGCTCGGCCAAAGCCCAGTCTTCGTCGCTGCCGACATACTTCTCATGGTCGTTAGGGTCACGAAGTGAGATCTGCGCCTCAAAGTCAAATCCGAAAGCAGTGAGCACAATGTTGATGATATCCATCACATTAAGGAACTCTTGCTTTACCTGATCTGGACGACAGAAGAGGTGGGCATCGTCCTGAGTGAATGAACGTACACGGGTCAGTCCATGCAGTTCTCCGCTTTGCTCATAGCGATAGACCGTTCCAAACTCTGCTATTCGCAGGGGTAAATCACGATAGGAGCGAGGCTTGTTTGCAAAGATTTCACAGTGGTGAGGACAGTTCATTGGCTTTAACATGTATTCCTCGCCCTCCTCAGGAGTCGTGATGGGACGGAAAGAATCCTTACCATAGTGAGCGTAGTGTCCCGAGGTAACATAGAGTGACTTGGAGCCGATATGGGGCGTGATGACCTCCTGATAGCCGAATCTTTTCTGCACTTTACGCAGATGATCCTGCAAGCGAAGACGCAGCTCTGTGCCCTTTGGCAACCATATAGGCAGACCCTTGCCTACCTTTTCCGAGAACATAAACAGTTCCATTTCCTTACCAATCTTGCGGTGATCCCTTTTCTTGGCTTCCTCCAACATCACAAGATATTCGTCGAGAAGTTTCTTCTTCGGGAACGAGATTCCATAGAGACGCTGCATTTGTTCACGCTCTGCATCACCCCTCCAGAAGGCTCCAGCTACATTGGTTAGCTTTACAGCTTTGATTAAACCCGTAGACATAAGATGAGGACCACGGCAAAGATCCGTGAACGCTCCTTGGGTATATGTTGTAATAGTGCCATCCTCAAGATCTTGATCAATATGCTCACATTTATAGGTTTGTCCATCGTTTTCAAACTCTTTCAGCGCATCTTTCTTGCTGACTTCACGACGAATCACAGCCTCATCTTTGCGGGCCAACTCCATCATCTTGGCCTCAATAGCAGGAAAATCGCTTTCCTTGATCGACTCTCCGTTCGGCAATAATACATCATAAAAGAAACCGTTTTCAACGGCAGGTCCAAAGCCAAACTGGATGCCAGGATACAATTCCTGCAATGCTTCAGCGAGCAAATGGGCCGAGGTATGCCAGAAAGTATGCTTGCCTTCCTCATCTTCGAACTTGTAAAGGGCGATGGTAGCATCCTTGTTGATCGGACGGTTAAGTTCTACAGTCTCGCCATTTACACCGCAAGATACAACGTTGCGAGCGAGAGCCGGCGATATACTCTCGGCGATTTGAAGTCCAGTGACGCCCTGTTCATACGAGCGAACAGACCCGTCGGGAAATGTGATTTTTACTATCATACAAATTAGTTTTATTTTTATAAATCAGCGACAAAGGTACGAATAAGTATGCACAACACAAAGAAAAAGAAAAGTTGTTTGCTTTTTTTTATATTTTCATTGACAAAAAACTCTCCTCCGTATCATACATTAAGGGGCGCGGTCTGCACCTGGTAACATAGGGATGCAAAAGAAAATCTTATGAAACCAATCGCTCTTTGCAATGAGAAAAGAGAACGATTACTTAGAATTCTTCTTGATAATACTATATGCATCGTATATTCCAAGCTCACCTGCCTTGCTCAAATCGGCAATACCTTCAAGCTTGTGTCCTGCCTGAATATGGGAAAGTCCGCGGTTATAATAGGCTTCAGCAAGACGAGAGTCAAGTTCAATCGCCTTGGTGTAGTCATCGATTGCCCTATTGTAGTCGGATGTTTGGAAATAATGATTGCCTCGATTATAATATAAATATGGGTTCTGAGGGTTGATTTCTATGGCATGAGTCAGATCCAACTGCACCTTGCCTGCATTGAGTTTAGACTCTATTCCATGAGCTTTGTTAAACTGATTGAGCATCGATTGGCACACGGCCCGTTGCCAATATGCCAGACAAGAATTATTGTCAATGTCAAGAATTGCCGATAAATCTGTGATGGCATCATTATAATCCTGCATGACAGAATAGGCGACTGACCTCAGCAACAATAAGTGAGACAACCTTTGAGTGCCAGCAGTGTCGATACGAACCGTCAATTCGTTAATGGTTTGAAAGAAATCATTCGACTGCTCTTCGCTAAGCTGTGTGACGTGACAATTTACGAAAAGCCGGCCATCTTCACCGGTCTCTGTGAGCATGTTAAACGACTCAACATCATGATCAAAAGCCTGATAGCTCTGCAGACCATTCTGATAAGGAAAGTATGAAAGCTGGTACATTGGCATGATAGTCACTTCAACACTGCGGTTTTGTATTTTCCCTCTATAGGCACTTTGGTACTCATGCTCCACCTTATTCTCATCGTCTACGACCAACTGGTCATACTTATCAAGGTCTATTTCGCTACGTTTCCTCACCTGCTTCACCTTTTCTTCGCTCCAACGTTGCTGAATTCCGAGATGCTTATCCATCTGGGCTTTCAACACCTTAAAGTTGTCAAGTTCGGCTTCATTGTGCATACCAAGCCGTTCATAGCAGCGCGCCCTGGCTGTCAATCCTGTCCAGAAATTCGGAAACTGGTCAATTACGGTGGTATAATCGGCAATGGCTGCGCGCAGGTTTCCTGTCTGTTCATGCAGTACTCCACGATTGAAGATGGCCATCACGTTATCGGGTTCCATCGTGATGACATAGTCAAAATCCTCAATTGCACGGTTATCGTCTCCTATTTGCATGCGCAACAGTCCTCTATTATAGTGTGCGAGGAAGTTATGAGGGTCGAGATCTATGGCCGTGTCATAGTCTGACATTGCCCCACGAAGATTGTTGAAGTTCAGACGAGCCAGCGCCCTGTTGATATAGTTAACTGCCGTTTTAGGCTTCAAGTGTATAGCTTTCCCCAGATATTCATCGGCCTTTCTCCATTCTTTTCTTGCCAGACTCACGATTGCTCTCGTGGTCCAGGTGTCGGCCGTATACGGGTCTATTTCAAGACTTTTGTCAAGCCAGACCACTGCTTCCGTCGTATCTGCCTGCAGCAAGTATATCTCTGCTCGCAATGTATAGGCATTGGCCATGCGCGACCACCGCATCATCATCGTGTCGGTTTCAAGCAAAGCATGGTCAAAGTCTTTGACATTCATCATGCACAATGCCCTGTTGAACCGATAGTTCTGTGACCTTGGATTCAGTCTTATGGCCTTGTTGTAGTCGTCAATGGCTCCTTGATAGTTCTGCTGTCGTATCCTTGCTATGGCACGAAGGTCATACATTCCCTCTACATAGGGGTTGAGTCTCAGTGCTTCTGTTGCATCGGCCTCGGCACCGACAAAGTCGTCCAAGTAGTATTTTGCAATGGCTCTATATTGCCAGGGCTGAAAGATGTAGGGCTTTTGTGATATGATTTGGTTGAAGTATTGTATGGAAAGCACGTAATCTTCATAGTGAAGTGCGATTTCACCACTCGTCATAAGCCGGTCTATATTGTACTGGGCCAATGACTTAAATGGAAAGATTGCAAAAAGGAGAAGCAGCAAGAGACCGGCCGGTCGCTTGCTCTTCTCCCCTGTTTTCTTTCTCAGGATGGCCATGCTATTCCTCTTTTTCTTCTCTTTTCCCGACCGCTTTGCTATCGTTTCACTGGTTTTGTACGATATCCGCAACGGTATCTGCCTTGCAACAGCGACCTGAGCTTGCCTTGTATCAGCTGCTTACGCAGGGGTGATATGTGGTCGATGAACATGTGAGCGTCAAGATGATCGAACTCGTGTTGCATCACTCGAGCCAGATAACCCTCCACCCACTCATCGTGCTGTTCGAAGTCTTTGTCCTGGTATTTCACGCGAATACGAGTCGGACGCGTCACTTTTTCGTGGATTCCAGGCAGCGACAGGCATCCCTCCTCCATCGTTTCCTTGGGGCTTTCTTCGTCAACCTCCATGATATGCGGATTGATGTAGACCTTACGGAAATCCTTGTATTCGGGAAGATCGTCGCTCAACACGTCAAGATCGATCACCACTACGCGGATGTTCTTTCCGATTTGCGGGGCAGCAAGGCCCACGCCTTCGCTCTCGGTAAGCGTCTCAAACATGTCAGGAATCAGCTTGTCCAGCCCGGGATAGTCGGGAGTTATGTCTTCTGACACTTTGCGAAGCACGGGCTGTCCATATATATAAATAGGTAGAATCATTTTGTTTTCTTTTTTAAAAGGCTTGTGGGGATGTCGGGATCGGGAGCGTGCGAGGATGTGTCATGCCTGCCTTTCATGCGTCGGTTCTCCAGATAGCCCTGCAGGATGATGGTGGCACTGATGGTGTCCACGAGGGCTTTATCCTGCCGGGCGGTCTTTTTCAGGCCGGCATCGATCATCGTTCTGTGGGCCATCACCGACGTAAACCGCTCGTCATAGTAGTCGATGGGTATGTCGGGGCGGTTCTTTCTCCATCGGTTGACAAACTGCTCTACCCTTGCAAGGTTCTCACTTGGCCGTCCGTTGGTCTGCAAAGGTTTCCCGATCACTATGCGCTCTACGGGTTCACGACCGACGTATTCCGCCAGATAGGCATAGAGTTCAGACGTAGAAACAGTCGCCAATCCATTGGCAATGATCTGCAATGGATCGGTGACTGCTATACCGGTACGCTTGCGTCCGTAGTCTATTGAGAGGATGCGCACTGCTTATTTGTTATAGAGCAGCCATGCATCTGCATATTTGGAGCGCAGCTGATCGCGCGACTGCACGGCAGCTCCCTTCTCGTTGAAGGTCGAAGCTATGACGCGATACATGTTGTTGCTGGCGTTATATGCAATCTGTGCGTCATATCCGGCTGCTCTAAGTGTACGTTGCAGACCCTCTGCATTGGCCTTGACTCCGAACGATCCTACCACTACACTGTAAGCCTTCAGGCCTGAACCGCTGACGAGTGTGAGTGATTCTGAGCGTGTAGGCACGTTGTCATAGTTGTCGGTCACGACGGGTTGCTGCACTGGTTGCTGCTGTACGGGGGTAACAACTGGAGTCACTGTTGTAGGCTGTTGCTGCACGACTTCGTTGTTTTCCTGAGTAGCTTGCATATATGCTTTCTTGTAAGCACTCTCCTTTGATTTACAACCTGTCAAAACTAATACGGCGCACAATCCTGCGCAGATTACCATTGATTTCTTCATACTTCTTTTTATTTGTTATTAGATTAAACTTCTTTTGTCTTCTGCAATTTGGGGCGAAGTTAGCAAATATCTGCCAAAGAACGTTCAAAACTGCGCATAAAGTTTGTTAAATGTCGCAAACTTGGTGTTTTTTTAACAAAAAATTGCAAGAAGTATTATGGCATATCCTGAAAACTTTTGTACTTTTGCCCGTGATATTTTAGTGTTAAACCAAAACATTTAAAAGGATATGAAGACATTTGGATACTTCGGAGCGTTCCTGAGTGGTGCCATTGCCGGTGCCGCATTAGGACTGCTGATGGCTCCCGAGAAGGGCGAAGACACGCGCACTCGCATCAGCAAGACAGTAGAAGACTTCTGCGAGAAGCACAATATCAAGCTCACCCGCAAGGAGGTTGAAGACTTGGTTGACGACATCAAGGACGCAGCCACCGACGTTATCGACTAAACACCGACGAGGCATGTTCTCCAACGACCAGAACATCGAGACCATAGGACAGCTCGTTGAAGCGGCGAAACACTATGTGGGGCTGCAGAAAGAGTATGTGAAGCTCGACCTGATTGAGAAGATCGTAAGGCTTATTACCGTGCTTACGCTGACGGTAGTGCTGGCCCTGACGCTGCTCTTTGCCCTCATTTATGTGTCGTTTGCCGTGGCATATGCCCTGTCGGGAGCTCTGGGACTACCGGGAGCTTTCTTGTGTGTGTCAGGTTTCTACGTGGCCTTGTTCCTCCTGTTGCTTGCCTTCCGCGAGCGTTGGATCGAACGTCCCGTGGTCAGATTTCTTGCCAGCCTGTTGATGGAATAAAACCTTATCTGCTATGGACAGCAATCTTTCAACTCCCATTACCTCGCTCGGCGAGATCAGACTGCGTAAGGAATCGCTGCGCACCGACATCCACAAAGACGAGCAACAGGTGCAGACCTTGTGGAACAAGCTGTTCACTCCCGAGCAGCAGAGTGGCCTTATGACGCCTACAAAGCGCCTGCAGGGCATCATGGGGACCAGCGTCAACGTCGTCGACGGGCTTATTCTCGGATGGAAGCTCTACCGTAAGTTCAAGGGAAAGAAAGGCTTTCTGCGCTAAGGCCGTTTCCCTTTTCACCCACAGACAGGGGCATTCTCGCACGAGGATGCCCCTGTTTCCGTCATAAAGCGTATGTAATTCGGAAGAAAGGGCTTCCGATGCCCGGCGAGAAAGCTATCCTTTCAGCCCGAGAACCCTATGGGTTATGGACGAGAAAGGATAGACTTCTCATGATGAAACCTAAGACTTCTCACCCTAAAATCTAAGCTTTCTCGCCCGCACCTGCCAGACTCTTCGCCCGCAGACAAAAGAAAAGCGCCCTGCAAGGCCGTCTGGGAAGCCTGTGCAGAGTGCTGCAGCCGTGCAAGTCCAATGTCTTCTCCTGCCGTCGCGAAGGCGCCTTTTCAGCCTATTTCCACCTGCTGCCCGTCGTAAGCCAGCCTGATGTCGTCTGGCAACTGGGCGTTCACCTCGGCGTGCAGGCCGATATCGTGGCAGCAGTGTATGAGGAATGTCTGGCGGGCTCCTATGCCACGTGCGAAGGCTACGGCATCGTCCACCGTCTGATGCGAATGGTGTGGAGGGCCGAACCGCAAGGCATTCACCACCAATGTGTCGACGTTCCGGCAGTAGTCAAGCTCGGTTTCGTCGATCATACTCATGTCCGTAATGTAAAGAAGACCGCCGATGCGATAGGCAGTGACGGGAAGTTTCCCGTGCCACACTTGCAAAGGCAGCACATCAAGCTCGTTGACGCGCAGCACTTCGTGCCACTTCACGCGGTGCAACCTGATGGCCGGTGCTCCGGGATAGCGGTTTTCGGCAAAGCAATAAGGCACGGTATGCATCAGCCCCTCTGCCGTCAGTTCGTCAGCATAGACATTCACCTCGCCGAACTGGCAGAAGGGTCTCAGGTCGTCAATGCCCCCTACATGGTCGTAATGGATATGGGTCAGCAGCACGGCGTCGAGCTTCCTGAACGGCAAGGGCATCATCTGCTGGCGAAAGTCGGGACCGACATCGATGACCATCCGCGTCGAAGCCGTCTCGACAAGTGCCGAGCAACGCAGCCGTTTGTCGTGCTGATCAGTGCTTTGGCAGGTCCTGCACCGGCAGCCTATTGCCGGAACTCCCACAGAAGTGCCGGTTCCAAGAAATGTAAGTCTCATCTTTTCCATATTCATCATGTGCATATGCGGTGCAGAGCCGTGGCCACACATCGCGCCTCTGCTATACAATGTTCACCTCGGGGGTGATGGTGATGCCGAACTTGGCTTTGACGTCAGCCTGTATCTTGTGACACAAGTCTACGACTTCACACCCCTCGGCTCCGCCCAAATTGACCAGAACAAGGGCCTGACGCTCGTAGACTCCGGCCCTTCCAAGCGACCTTCCTCGCCATCCGCACTGGTCGATCAGCCATCCGGCAGGCACCTTTACGCCCTGCGTGCCTGACTGATAGTGGGGCATTTCGGGATAGTCGGCAATCAGTTCGGCCAACTTCTCCTGGCTCACCACTGGGTTCATAAAGAAACTTCCGGCATTGCCAAGCACCTCAGGAGCAGGCAGTTTGGCCTGTCTCACTGCGATGACTACCTCGCGAAGCTGCTCTGCCGTGAGCTTCGCCGACACATCTTCCCCCGCAAACCCTCGTCCGGCAAGCTCGCGACGCAGGTTGCCATAGTCGAGACGGGGCTGGAACTCCGAAGAAAAACGATATTCTACTTGCGTAATCAGAAAGCGGTTTTTCAGGTCATGCTTGAACCTGCTGTCGCGATAGCCATAGCCAAGGTCGGCACAGTCAAACCACTTCACCTCGCCATCGGCAATGGAAACAGCCTCGACACGGGCCACTAAATCCTTCACTTCCACACCATAGGCGCCGATGTTCTGCACCACACTTGCCCCTACATCACCAGGAATCAGCGACAGATTCTCGGCTCCGAAGCACTTCCTCCGCAGCGATTCAGCCACTACATTGTCCCACTTCTCGCCGCTTCCGCATAGCAGTCTGGGACTGATTGACGCGTCTTCTGCCTCAACATTGTCGATGCCTCTTATCGCCGAACGTACCACTATTCCGTCAAAATCCTTCGTCAACAGCAGGTTGCTTCCGCCCCCGATGATCAGGAACGGCATGTCCGACGAGCGAATAATGCGAGCCGCCTCGACGGCTTCACCGACGGTTGCAAACTCCAGGAAACGCCGACAACGGGCGGAAATGCCAAAAGTGTTGTGGTGAAAAAGACTGTAGTCAAGAATATCTTTCATGCAAAATCATATCTTTTCAATGTGAATCATCAGGAGAAACGCTACACGTCAGCATCAGAGGAAAAAGAAAACAGCTATTCAGAGAAACTGGTCAACCGCCATTCTCCATTGCGTTTACGGAAAACAAACTCGCTTTCTATCTCATTGGCCATGCCGTGGATGCCGAAGACTTTCTCCGTTTCGCCCTCGCCCGAGTCGCCATAGACAACGTTGTAGACCGTCCCGCTCGGGATGATGACCGGCCGAAATGCCTCCCATTGCTCAGGCTCCATCGTGCCAGAGATAATCTGAAAGTCATCGTCAGGGTCGGTTGTTGTGAAACGAACATGGTCATTCAGGCTCTCTTTCTGAAACAAACTGTCGGTAGAAAACTGCTGATAGAACTCCCAAAACGAGGCATTTCTGTTGTGGTTCAGAGCCTGACGATGGATGGAAGTGAGGTACCACTGGTCGGCAATCCTGTCGAAAAGATACTGCTCCACACGGCCTTCATCGAGTTCAATCTTCTCGACAACGACCTTCACCAATGCCGAATCCTTGGCCATCTCAGCCTGTTCAGGGTTGTCAAGGACAAGAGTATAGAATTCCTGGAAGGCTAAAAAATTGCCCGACTGCCACTCTTTACGGGTTATAGCCTTGCTTTCCTCCCCGTCATCGGTCGACACTTGCAGCGGAAATTTGATGCGCTGGCGCTGCAGACGGTGATTGGTTACGAAGTTGAAGAAGAAGTCGTCAAACAATTCATCGGCAGCCTTCGGCATCGGAACCTCGGCCTCCAACAGCTCCTCTTCTGCCGAAACCTGGGCAGAATCCTCCCGTTCCTCCGACTGTTCCTGCCCTGCTGCCACCGTTGCAGAACGGCTGCAACCTGTCAAAAGCAGAAGCATCAACACCATTACCGGCATCAGTGCCGATGTCAAGACCCATCGACGCATGTCTCTTTGTTTGATATGATAATCAGGACTTACTGTTTAAATTGGGCACAAAAATACAATTTATTTTTGAGAAAGTTGCCGTTTTAATTGAAAAATATTACCTTTGCAATCGAAATAAACAAGACTATGATATTAGAAAAGATAGAGAAACTGCTGAATGAGGTGAGCAACCTCACTGCGCAGAATGCTGAAGAAATTGAACAATTGCGGTTGAAATACCTGAGCAAGAGGGGCGAAATCACGGCCCTTATGGCCGATTTCCGCAATGTTGCAGCAGAAGAGAAGAAAACCGTCGGCATCAAGATCAACGAGCTCAAGCAGCTGGCTCTTCAGCGCATCAATGAGTTGAAGGAACAAGTGGAGGCTTCTGGCGACACGGACAACGACATAGACCTTACACGAACGGCCTATCCCATCAAGTTAGGCACACGCCATCCGCTGACGATTGTCAAGAACCAAATCATTGATATCTTCTCGCGCATGGGCTTCACACTGGCCGAAGGTCCCGAGATCGACGACGATTTACACGTATTTACCAAACTGAACTTCGCTGCCGACCATCCCGCTCGTGACATGCAAGACACATTCTTCATCGAGACAAACCCCAACGATGTGGCCAAGAATGTCATCCTGCGTTCGCACACTTCGAACGACCAGAGCCACTACATGGAGACCCATCAGCCCCCGATTCGTGTCATCTGCCCGGGAAGAGTCTATCGCAACGAGGCCATTTCGGCCCGTGCCCACTGCTTCTTCCATCAGGTTGAAGGCCTGTATATCGACAAGAACGTCTCGTTTACCGACCTGAAACAGGTGCTGCTTACGTTCGCTCGCGAGATGTTCGGAGCAGACACCAAGATCAGATTGCGCCCAAGTTACTTCCCATTCACTGAGCCTTCTGCCGAAATGGACATATCATGCTTCATCTGCGGTGGCGAGGGTTGCGGGTTCTGCAAGCACACAGGATGGGTCGAAATCCTTGGATGTGGCATGGTAGATCCTAACGTTCTTGAGGCATGCGGCATTGACAGCAGCGTCTATACCGGCTATGCTTTCGGCATGGGAGTTGAGCGTATCACCAACCTTAAGTATCGGGTCTCCGACCTTCGCATGTTCTCTGAGAACGACACTCGCTTCCTTGAAGAGTTTGAAAGCGCACGATAGACGGTGACGCACACGCACCTTCACTGGCTGAAGGACAACCCTTGCGACACATATTGACAGTCTGCAAACAAACCATAGCTTACCTTTCCTGTCGGGACACACCGTGTCTACTGTCCGGAAAGGTAAGCTTTTTTCATGAGACTGACGGCAAGAGTGATGGCAAAAGATCATGTTTTGCAACGTAAAAGATCAACTATTGCCGAGGAAAAGATGATGTTTTGCCGAAGAAAAGATGATGTTTCTCCTCTTGAAGTCCATGCTTTCATGCAAAGAAAAACTGCCTTTGCGACCATGATCTGTCGCAAAGGCAGTCGTCAACGGCATGAAGCGCCTACTGCAAACGCTCGTAGTATCGCAGCGAATCGCCCTTCATCAGTTCAGGATGAGCCAGCAGAATGACTTCTTTCAGCAAGTAGTCAGGGCGGAAAGACACCTCTTCGAAATAGCGTTTCCGCTCTGTATCACAGGCATAAACCTCGCCTGTCTGCCAGGCTTTCATGGCCTTATAGCCGTGGAACTCTGCCAGCAGGTCGGCACGAGTGAAGGGTTTGTGCCCGTTATACTTGATGAGCCATGCGTCACTTTGGCCAGCCTTGTCGAGCACTTCCTCGAACGACAAGGCCAGCGAACCGCTGTGACCGTCGGCTGAAAAGGCATAGCCGGCATTGGCGTCGGAAAGGGTTATGGCGAGCGAGCTGCGCCCTCCTGGCACATACCACACGCTCCCCGTCTTGCGTTCGGTGAGCAACGAGCGGCCCTTTGGCAGCCTTTCAGCCTGTTGTTTCAGGCTCTTATAGCTGTTTTCCACCACCTGAAAGAGCGAGTCAGCCTGCTTTTCACGGCCGTAGAGCAAGCCATAGAACCTCATCCACTCGGCTCTTCCAAGCGAAGAAGTCTCCATATAGTCGGCCGTTTCGACAAGCGGTGTCCCGATGTTTTCCAAGCGTCCATAGCCACCACTGTTCTCAAAGGGCGAGACAAGCAGGGCCTGTGGCTGCAGTTCCGCAATCCGTTCAACCATTGGAAGCATGCCGTCTCCACAGTCGACAACGCGTTTCCCGATGTTTGGAATGTGGATATATTTTAGGTCGCACACACCCTTAATGGCCTCTTCGGCCTGCAGCCAGTAGAGCAACTGGCAATGGGCTGTGGTGAAAACCACGCTGCGCTCGACAGGAAGATACACCGTCGTCGCCCCGGAAAGTGGCTCAACCGCGGCTGAGTCGGAACGATTGACAAGCATATAGGTATGCAGTATCTGCTCCTTGTGCCATGGATTCTTGATGCTTACGAGCCAATAGTCGGGATAATGTACCATCTGAAGCAGTTCAGAATAGTGGATGTTCAAGGTGTCGCCCACATCGTTTCCGGACGACACCGACCCGTGACGACACCCTGAAAGCATCGCCGCAAGCGGCAGGAAGAGCAGGATTCTCAATAATTTCATTTAGCAAGGAAAATCATTGAGTTGGGGTTCACGCCCGGCACCGTGAAGTTTCCTTGATAATTGTCGTTGGCATCAAAGTAATAAATGGTACCGGATGAGTAGTAGTCGGTCATGCCAATATAAAGTGAACCGTCGATCGGATTGATCGTCATAAAGTAGGGAACTGCGGCACCTTCCTGCATTTCCCCGGGCAGACTGCTTAGCTTCCACTCCGACACTTTGCCCGTAACGGCGTCGTAAACCTTATACTCTTTGTCATAAGAAACCCAGTCTTCTGACGTTGACTGAATCATGTAAAGCTTGTCACCCGAGGCTAATACCCGTCCTGCATTACCTATCTGGGTCGTTTTGTTGGTGTTGATGTCATAGACTCCTACGGGATTTGAGTAATCTGCGCCATAGGCTGAGATGTAAAGACGACCGTTTGACTTCTGGATGCCATAGGGATTGCTAAGAGTTTCAACCGATGTCGCAACGTCAAACTTCTTGATGCTGATGGCCGACAGTGTGTGCCCTGAGCCATAACCCGAGTTGACACAATAGAGAGAGTCGCCCATCTCGACGATTTGTTCTGGGTTGGCATCTACTTGAACGGAAGCCTCCAAGGCAAGACTCTTGGCATCGAAGCGGGCAACATAGCCTCCATAACAGGTTACATACAGCTTTCCGTCGACGGCAACCATATTCCTTGGCTCGCCCAACACTGAGAAATCAGCATAGCGAGCCTGCTCAACGCCCGAGCCATTGAGGCGCAACAACAACCTTGAATTGTTGACAACGATATAGATGTCGCCGTCATACTTGATCATATCATTAGCCGTATCGCCGAGCCCTTGGCCGTTTTGAAGGGAATAGATGTCGTCTTGCATAACGGTCTTTGCCGTGGGATTGTAGAAGAACAGATGGGAATTGTTGGCGCCGAATTGACCTTCGCAAAGCACAAAGGCACGATACCTGGGAAGGTCTACTTTCGATCCTGCCTTCCATTCGTCGTTTTCTTCATCGTCATCGCTACACGATGTCATGCTTGTCACTACTGCCAATGCGCAAAGAATGGCATAGAAATAACTTCTTAGTTTCATGTTTCTACTTGTTTTATGGGTTGATAATATGTATGTTTCCAACTTGTTCGGGGAATCTTTCCATCCGGTTCTTTCCGTCATCAGCCATCTAAAGCCTCCAAGAAAGCGACGCTTGCCAGTGACGACCGGGCATGGGATAGTATTGAATGATGTCATATTGTTCGTTTGTCAGGTTCATCAAACCGGCACTGATCCACCAGTTCTGCCCCAGCAGGCAGACGTCTTTGGAGAATGTCAGGTTGTGTTCTGCATAAGGATGCAGCCGATAGTCGCGCGAATGCAGGGCCATACTGTACCGCTCGGAGCACATTTGCAGGGTATAGCCCACGTCAATCCACTTGTTTTTCAGTACCAAAGCCGCGTTTCCACTGTGCTTTGGTGTGTAAGGAAGCTGCGCGTTATAGGTAGAATGTCTGCGGTCGGTCTTGTCGGCTGCATGCTGATATGCATAATTAAAGGTGCCTTCAAGGAGCGCGTTCCTGCCCATTCCCATAGCAAATGCAATGGAAGCATCCACGCCAGTGATGCGTACATGCCCGAAATTCTGCATCCTCCACACGTAGGTTGTCGGGAAAGCTACTATTTTGTCGTCAACAATATTCAGATAAGCATCAAGGGTTGTCTTCAGTTTTACCTTATTATATATAGCACCTTCCCATGTTATCCCGACGTCATAGAGACGTGCTTTTTCCGATTTCAAGTTGACATTACCGAAACGTCGGTAATACAAATCATTGAAAGACGGCATGCGAAAGGTTTGCTTCAGCATTGCCCGAAGGTAGAAAGGAGCATTGTCGAGCAGGCGAAACGAGGCCGACAAGGCCGGAGAAAGCCGTTGACGATCCTTATTTGCGCGGTCATCTATCCATTCCCTGCTCCATGTTGCGAGCAGGTTTCCTTCTGTTTTCCATCGTCCTCGGGCATATTTCGCCGTGAGATTGGTCAGCGACGTCAGTCGTTCCGGGTTGGCTTCTTCGTATATATTGTTGCGAAGCGTGCCGAGAACACCATCCTGAGCCACGGCCACCGAGAAGCTTTCTGACGGTTGGAAGGCAAGAGTCGCTGACAGATAGGCTTCATTCTGGTGGTTGAGGTCTACCTGTCGTCCTCCAGGATACTTCACGTTGACATCCTCATATCTATTCCATGCATGCTCCACTTTTGCTCTCAATGCCAGTTTCCACTGCCGGTTCAGGCGCTTCCGGTATAGCATTTGCGCAAAGTAGTCTTCGTCCCAAAGGCGTTCTGAAGGGTCGTTTACATAAAGAACGACGCCACCTGGCAGCCCCCTTTCAGACTGATATAAAGCTATTTTCAATGCCAAGTCGCCGTCATTGGCAAAGACTCTCTGGAGGTTTGCTTCGCCTTGCCACGATTTGACGTCGCTTCCCTGCCGATGCTCCAGGGTCTTTCTCTGCCCGTTACGCAAGGTAAACGGGTAGTTTCCGTCAGCCCTCATCAGCGAAATGTCTGCCGAAGCCGACGTGTTTTCATTCCATTGTCGTCCAAGACGCACCGACGGATTGACATAACCGAAGGCACCCGTGCGCAACATGGCTTGCAATGTAGGGCGTGAAGCGGGCTGCCACGTCGTGATATCCACGAGCCCTGCCGAGGCATAATGGCGTGCTGACTGCATGATATCGGCATCATGTCCCACGGCAAACCTTACATTCGACACGTTGTCAAGCGAGAAGTGCGACAGGTCTATCTGCCCTGCCTGCACGTTACCGACCACCATTCCGTCGTAGCTCACTGCCGTATGATGGGCTCCAAGATGCCTGACCGAGACGGTTTTCAGGCCTCCGATGCCTCCGTAGTCGCGCACTTCTGCCCCAGCCATCTGGCGAATCACCTGCGCAATGGTCGTCAATCCCAGGCGCTTCATCTGCTCTTCGTCCATCGACTGCACAGGCATCAAGGCCGTCACCCGCCGGCCAAGCGCACGAGAAGTGACCTCTACGTCAGCCAGTTCGTGCTGACGTAAAGAGTCTACATGTGACTGTGCCGATGCTGCCAGAGCACCAACGAGCCACAGAAGCGTCACGGAAAGGAGCCTCATGTCTTCAATCTTACTATTTATTTTCTGCCGGTCCCAATCCACGAGGACCGAGAAAAACTGACAGCAACGGCAGGTCTTCTGACTAAACGGCTCAAGACAAACGCCTTCCCGACATCGGTATCTTGGTCAGTGGCATCCTGTTTGTCCTATTGACATGCCGGCAACACAGGGCATCCTCATGTCCTTAGCCGGCATCAAACACCGCTCACAGCTGCGGGACAGTCTGGGATTCTCACCCAATTCCCTTTTAATCACTGCATGCGAGTGAACCAATTGCACGATGCAAAATTACTGATTTTTTCGCAATATCCGCCCGTTTGCCGACAAAATGTGCAACCACACTTCTGATTTTCCGCACAATCTCATCGGCACAAATCATGGAAAACATGCCGCAGACCGTATTTTTTCTTCAAAAAAGTACTTTTAAAACATTGCCTTTCAGCGCATTTTACGTATCTTTGCACAGACCCTTTGTATTATTTGCAACTACCAGACATGATGAAACAAGACAAACTTCATGGGCGACCCATCGTAGGATTGGGCGAAGCCTTGTGGGACATGCTGCCCGACGGAAGCCAGCTTGGCGGTGCACCAGCCAACTTTGCCTACCACGCAAGCCAGTTCGGTTTTCCCGCCATTGCCGTGAGTGCTTTGGGAGAAGACTCCCTGGGCGACGACACCGTCAGGGCCTTTGACGAGCACAACCTGAAGCATCTCATGCCGCGTGTGCCCTATCCCACGGGCACGGTGCAGGTGACTCTCGACGAACAGGGAGTGCCGTCCTATCATATAAAAGAAGGTGTGGCGTGGGACAACATTCCCTTTACGCCTGAGATGGAGACCATCGCCCATGAGGCACTGGCCGTGTGCTGGGGCTCTTTGGCCCAGCGCAATGCCGTTTCCCAGGCCACTATCGGGCGATTTCTCGATGCCACGCAGGCCGACTGCCTGAAGATTTTCGACATCAACCTGCGCCAGCATTACTATTCACGGGAAGTGATCGAGACGTCATTGCAACGCTGCGACATCCTGAAGATCAACGATGAAGAGCTGGCTATCGTAGGCAAGATGATGGCATTGGAAGGCCTTCCGGCCGAAGAGCAGTGCCGTAGCCTCGTCAATGCCTACGGCCTCAAGATGCTGATTCTCACCTGCGGCACCGACGGAAGCCATGTGTTCACCCCCGAAGAGTCGTCGTTCCTGCCCACGCCGGCCGTCCAAGTAGCCGATACTGTAGGTGCAGGCGACTCGTTCACGGGAGCCTTCTGTGCAGCCATCCTCAACGGGCTGCCCGTCAGGGAGGCCCATCGCCGGGCTGTTGACGTGTCTGCCTTCGTCTGTACACAGGACGGAGCAATGCCCGTTGTGCCCGAAAGTCTGAAAGCATAGCCCCGACTCACAACCATGCAGCCGTCCTTTGCGGACGGCTGCATGGTTGTTCCATCACCTCCAAAGGCCGAAAAACGCCCTCGGAAAGTGTCAATTTTTCTGCCGTTTTTTAACATTTCACGGCATAGAGGCGGAGGAAAACAAGGTGAAAAACTGGCCATTCCGCAGGAGATTCCGAACACTTCCAGTCGTGATTTCTCAGCCGTTACGTCGAGAAAGCTATCCTTTCTCGCGCATAAGGCAAAGGCTTCAGCCGCTAAAGCCCATGGCTTCTTGGCAAGAACCCATAGCTTTCTCAGGTAGAAGACTGCCCTTTCTCGGAAACTTTGAATGAAGATAGCGGAACGAACGAGTGGCAATCGCAATCAAAATCGAAATACATTACTGATACTCAACGTATTATCAATATCAAACCCACACAGCCTTATTTTCGGCAAAAAGCTCTCCTTACCGGCTGTCCGACGCCATTTCAGCAGCGTTTTGTCCTGCTTTTTCTTCGTTTTTTAACAATTAATGTCCGCTAAAAAGGCTTTATTCCTCCTTAGCGGACACTCCTTATAATGTCAAGCTCTTAAGAGTCTTAGCGCATAGCCCAATAGGTAGTCGTGCTCATGGCATCCTTCACCTGAGCTACACCGAAGTCGTTCAGGGCCACGTCCATCTGCTCTCCAGTCGGCAAAGTGGCCTTCACCGTGCCATCTTCGTTGAAGCGGAAGAGCTCAGTCATCACGCCATCTTCCAGTTTCGACCAAGAGTTTTCGGTGGCATTGTAGACCAGTCTCAGCATGTCTCCATTGGGTTGAGTGATTTCATAACCGTCTTCCAAGGTCTTCACAGCATAGTAGTTACCGTCTGAACCCAGCACATTCACGGTCTTACCGATATTGGCAGTCACCGGGTTTGAGCCCGACCAAAACTCTATTGTATTCAGAACAAGATAGTCAGCTACGGCACAAATGCCATAGGCAGGTGAGATAACAAGGAAGATAATCTCGTTGAGGAACTTGCTCTTTGTAGCCGTCTTGTTCCATGAAGCCAGCTTGTTGAACAGACTAAACGAGCCTACACATGAGGTAGACAGCATCGTTGCAGCCAAAAGAATGGCTGAAATTTTCAGATACTTTGCTTTCATAATTACCAATGTTTTAATGTTAAGCTGTTGGCAAAATTATACCTTTCCTGTCAATTTCCAACTAAAATGCCGATTCTTTTAATAATCTTTAATATTCGATTTTCCGCCAGAATCGCGGAAAATCCTGAAGGCTCAAGCCCGCCTGCATCAAGCAAAACAGGGACTGCAAAAGGCAATCCCCGTCATCAACGAAACGGAGGGCAGGCTCTTTTCCCGCCTCCGTGCTACTTACGATAGCTCAATGCGGCCCCGATGGCTGTGCAGAATTCGCTATGCGGGGGAATGATGAAGTTGACTCCATAGAGCATGTCGAGGCCCGTAAACACCTCTTTACACTGAGGAAGCAGCGTCAAGTTGCCAATCAGCACGTAGTCTTTGATGCCACTTCCCAAGGAAGCAAGGATGGTCGAGCTGCCTATCGTCTGCAAGACGGTAGTGATAATGCCCAAGGCAATGTCCTCTCGCGCAGCGTCACTCTTGGCATTGCCGAAGAGAGCAGCCGTGGCATTCTTCGGCAACCCTGGCAGAGGATTGGGACTGATGTCGCCAATCTGCACGTCAATGTTCGAAAGATCACCCTCAGATGCAAGCGCCGTTATCTGGTGATAGTCGTCGGTTTGCAGCATGATGCGCGAGAGTCCCATCAGGGTTCCGCCACCGATGCCCAGGCCTCCGATGTGCCTTATGTCCTCGCCTTCGCACTTAACAAGCGACGTTCCCGTGCCCATGCTGACGACAATCATGCGGTCGATGCCCGTTTCATAGCGTGCTCCAAGGCCGTCAGCGAGAAACTCCTCGGCCTTTTCCGTGGGCAAACCGTAGACGGGAGCATTGATATAAGCCGAGCCTACACCCGTGATCATCACCTTTTCTACCTGTCCAAGTGCGATATTATTGTCATAAAGATACTTGCCAAATGCCCCGTAAAGCGACGTCACAGGGTCGGTAGCTTTGATGCGAATGGGAGAGATCACCTTGCCATTCCCGTCAATTCCCACAATCTTCGTTGTGCTGATACCAACATCTATTCCTATTATTATAGCCATAAGGAATGCAAAAAAATTTCTGCAAAAATACGAAAAAACAGATAAAAACATATGAAAATACGGATTATTTTGTATATTTGCGGTGTATTTTATGCTGAATCTATGGAAAAGAAACACTACAATGTCGTCGCAGCTGTTGTGAAAGACGGCGATAAATATTTATGCATGCAACGCACACGCTCAAGGTTTATGTACATAAGTGAGCGATGGGAATTCCCGGGAGGAAAGGTAGAAGAGGGCGAGAACGACTATGAAGCTCTCATCAGAGAGATAGCAGAAGAGATGGACTGGGATGTCTATGTGGGCCGCAAGCTGGGCACAGTAGACCACGAATATCCCGACTTCTCCATCACGCTGACGGCCTATCTCTGCAAGAAAGGCGACAGACGCATCAAACTTTACGAGCATTTGGACTATCAATGGCTTACGTGTGACGAGATGAACCGGCTGCGATGGACCGAAGCCGACGCAAAACTACTGGAGATTCTGCCCACGGAAGACGCTGCGAACGGAGCGCCTTCAGCAGAATGACCACAAGGTGTCGCCCTGAGAATGCTTTATCTATCATTAATTATACACCTAAAATTAAAACATCATGAGAATCGGTATTCCAAAAGAAATCAAGAACAACGAGAGTCGAGTCGGCATGACTCCCGCCGGCGTGGCTGAGCTTATCAAGCACGGACACGAAGTATTCGTACAACATACTGCCGGTATTGGCAGTGGCTTTGCTGACGAAGAATATGAAGCCGTAGGAGCAAAGATCCTGCCGACCATCGAAGAAACCTACGATGTGGCAGAGATGATTGTCAAAGTTAAGGAACCCATCGAGCCTGAATACAAGCTTGTCAAGCCCGGCCAAGTGCTGTTTACTTATTTCCATTTGGCCTGCGACCGCCCGTTGACCGAAGCCATGGTGAAGAGCGGAGCCGTCTGTGTAGCCTATGAGACAGTGCAACTCAAGGACCGTTCGCTGCCTCTTCTCGTGCCAATGAGTGAGGTTGCCGGCCGTATGGCCTCCATAAACGGCGCCTATTACCTGCAGAAGACCAAGGGCGGAAAGGGCAAACTCATCGGTGGTGTGCCAGGAGTGAAGCCGACAAAGGTGCTCGTGCTCGGCGGTGGAACCGTGGGTGAAGCTGCAGCAAGGATGGCTGCGGGCATGGGAGCCGAGGTCTATATCACCGACATCTCGCTGCCTCGCCTGCGTCAACTCGACATTGAGACGCCCGCAAACGTGCATACGCTCTACTCTTCCGAGCACAATATCCGCAAGGAACTGGCCGATGTTGACATCGTGATCGGTTCGGTTCTGATACCCGGAGACAAGGCTCCTCATCTTATTACGCGTGACATGCTGAAGCTGATGGAACCGGGTACGGTGCTTGTCGACGTGGCTATCGACCAAGGAGGCTGCTTCGAGACGTCGCATCCGACGACACATAGCGAGCCTGTATATGAGGTTGACGGCATACTTCACTATGCAGTCGCCAACATTCCGGGCGCAGTTGCACACACGTCAACGATGGCTCTTACCAACGCTACCCTGCGCTATGCCATCGCCTTGGCTGACAAAGGCTGGCGTAAAGCCTGCAAAGACGACGAGGCACTCTTCAAGGGTCTCAACGTCGTTGACGGGAAAATCACGTTCAAAGCCGTGGCCGACGTATGGGGCATGCCTTACGAACCCGTAGAGCTATAAGCCGGGAATAAGCCGAGAAACAAGAAGAGCAGGGCGCGCAGCCCTGCTCTTTCTGTTTGTCTTCAGGAAGTTTTTCCCGACGCTGACACCACCGTGTCCGAGGTGTTTTGAAAGCCTTGCCGGAAAGAGGGCTCAGGGGCGTCGCCGAGAAAGCTAAGAGTTTAGGGTGAGAAGTCTTAGCTTTCTTCCTAATAACTCATAGCTTTCTGACCCAGAACCCATAGACTTCTCGGGCTGAAACCTAAGCTTTCTCGCACACAACGGCAAGGAAGCCTGACGACAGAAGGCCGGACTCCCGGCCGGAACTGCCCGAAAAGCAGCCCGGAAGGGGCTTTCAGGAAATCAGGAAAGGGACTATCGGTAGAGCTGATAGCTGCCTCCCGACGACTGGCAGTAGCGTGAAAGCAGCGAAAGAATGTAGTCTGCGTTCCGGCAAACACGCTCCTCATTGCCGTCATATCCATTGACAAGCACCAGTAACCGGCGCGTGCTCAGCCCGATTTTCGTCCGCTCGTTGTCGCTCGTCGGTGTGCCTACCCCGCCTAAGTCATCGCGATAGACGGGCAGACCTTCTATGTTGAGCAGCCCACGACCGATACCTTCATAGGGCTCACCTGCACGCCCGATGCCCAGCGTCAGGGTGTCTCCTGCGAACTTTGAGGCATCAAAACCGCCGATAGAATAGCCGAAACGGATGCTTGCCAGGTTGATAAGGTCGACCAAAGTGTCAATCTGATAGAGCTCTTTGCCCTGCAGCATGCGCCGGATGAGGGCCTCAGATGCCGGACGATAGCGCGAGGGGTCCTTGCCGCAAGCCCTGTATATGCGTCGCGTTGCTGCAATACTTGGCAGTTCTTTCACGGTCTCTGTCGTCAACGTACGGCGGTATTCATCGCCCAAGGCGTGAATCTCCTGCCAGAGTTCCTCACTGTATGCCGAGTTGACAACGTCGGCTTCAACACAAGCACCCACAAAACCAGGGCACACTTGTTCTATCTCTTTGCTCACAATCACTTTCATAGCTGCAAAGGTAGCGTAAAATAAACGGCCGGCCAAAAATCCCAATAAAAAGATAAACTTGTTTTCGTTTTTCTTTGCTTTGTGCCCGTTTTTGCGTACTTTTGCCGACAGGAAACCGGCGAAGTTACTGTGTCTCGGCATAAAAAAAGAAACATATTTCTTTTGTTCTGCGCTCGACTTTGCGTAACTTTGCAACAAAAGTAGCCGTATGGAGAACGAAAAAAGGCAGAGAATGCTGCAGCTCATCGAGGAGCTCAACCGCGCTTCCGATGCTTATTACAACGGAATGACGGAGTTGATGACCGACTATGAATGGGATGCAAGGTTTGATGAATTGAAGCAATTGGAAGACGAAACGGGCGAGAAACTTCCCGATTCTCCCACACATCGCGTGTCGGAAGACAACATAACCGGGCAGAAAGAAGCCCATGAGTTTGCAGCCCTCTCGCTGGCAAAGACCAAGCAGGTCGGCGAGTTGGCAAAGTGGGCCGAGGGACGGCCGATATGGATCTCGTGGAAACTCGACGGCCTTACGCTCGTCGTCACTTACGATAACGGAAGGCTTGCCAAAGTGGTCACGCGCGGAAACGGCCACGTAGGCACCAACATCACCCACCTTGCACGGGCTATCAACGGCATTCCGCCGACCATTCCTTCAACCGGTCACACCGTCATTCGCGGTGAAGCCGTGATATCCTACGACGACTTCAACCGCTTTCTCATCGAGAGCGGCGAAGACTATGCCAACCCTCGCAACCTGGCTTCGGGCTCACTGACGCTGAAAGACGTCGACGAGGTGAAGCGCAGAAACATCCAATGGATTCCGTTTACGCTTGTAAACAAAGACGCAGACGACATCATTTCCTGGGGCAAGCGTATGGACTGGCTGCAATCGCAGGGCCTCAACACCGTGGCCCACGAGCTCATTGCCGACCCGACAGCGCAGCATGTTGAAGAAGTGATAGGCCACTGGAACCCCGAACAATGCCCCTATCCCGTCGACGGACTGGTCGTTGCCTATGACGATACGGCCTATGCGCAGACGGGAAGCGTGACGGGTCACCACGCCACACGTGCCGGTTTAGCCTTCAAATGGCAAGACGAGTCGGCAAGAACTGAGCTGATTCAAGTGGAGTGGTCGTGTGCTGCGTCGACCATTTCTCCCGTCGCTATCTTCCGTCCTGTTGAGCTTGAAGGCACAACAGTCAAACGAGCCTCGCTCTGTAACATCAGCGAATGCGAGCGGTTGGGTATCGGTGGCGAGGGTACTCGCTTGCAAGTCATCAAGGCAAACAAGATCATTCCCAAGGTGATTCATGTAGACGAGACGGTGGGAACGTTCAGCATTCCCGAGGAGTGTCCGGTGTGTCGTCACGCAACAAGGATAGAAATCAGCGGGGCAAGCGGCACGCGTACGCTCCACTGCACTAACGCCTATTGCCCGGCCAAGCAGCTGAAGAGGTTTGCAAGGTTTGTGTCGAAGGACGGAATGGATATCGACGGCATCTCAGAACAGACGCTTTCGAAGTTCATCAACCTGGGATGGATCAGCGAGTTTGCCGACATTTTCGACCTGCAAAGGCACATCCACGAGATTGCCACGATGGACGGTTTCGGGCAGAAATCGGCATCCAACATGATGAGATCGATCGAGAAAGCCCGCGACGTTGAAGCCCAGAAGCTGCTCTATGCGCTGACCATTCCGATGTGCGGACACGACGTCTGCAAGCGGCTTCTCACAGCCTACAGCCTCAAAGAGCTCATCGACGCTGCCGTGAATGCTACCGAAACCGACTTCTTTTCACATATCCAAGGCATCGGACCAGAGAAGTCGGCATCGTTTGTCCGCTGGTTCAATAGCGAGGAGAACGCCCGCCAGGTGGAGCATCTGATGGAGAAAATCAACGTAAGGGAAGCCTCTTTGCAGCCTGCAGGACAGGCCTGTGCCGGCATGACTTTCGTCATTACCGGCGACGTTCACCGCTATAAGAACCGCAACGAGCTGAAGGCTTACATCGAGAGTCAGGGCGGACGCGTGGCAGGAAGCGTGAGCGGATCGACGTCGTTCCTCATCAACAACGACGTCACATCTGCCTCGGGCAAGAACCAGAAAGCACAACAGCTGGGCATCCCCATCATCTCTGAAGACGACTTCATCGGGCGCTTTGCCTCGGAAACGTCCGCACAGAGCCGGCCAACCGAGGGGAGTCTATTCTGAGAGCCGGCCGAAAGACGCCGGACAGGCAAAGCATTCCCACGGAAGGAGACATCCCTTCTCCGCCTCTTTTGTCAAGAAATAATGCTGAAAAAACGTGCTGTCATTTTGCGGTTTTTAGCGAAAGGCAGCACGTTTTCTATGTGTCCTGACGAAGAAAGCAAGGCGAAAACGCACGGTTTGGCAAGTCTTCCGCCGAAGAAAGGGCAGCTTTCTCGGCGAGAAGGGCATGGAAAAACCAGAACAACGCCCAGACTTCTCGGCCAGAAAGCTAAGAGATATCTGCAAGAAAGCTGTCCTTTCTGCCCGAAAAACCAGTCCGCATACCGACAGAATCAGCAGAAAATCGCATAACAAACAGAATATCAACAACATAAAAGAAGCCTCTCATAACTTGAAAATTCTCACCCAAATATTTTTCGATGCAGAATTTTCAAGCCATGAGAGGCCACTTGTCAAGGTTTTTACCTATTCGGTCGTGCTATTTGACAACCTTCTTTCCGTCCTTGATATAGACGCCCTTAACGGGTTCTCCCTGCAGGCGGCGGCCCTGAAGGTCGTAAATGGCAGACTCAGTTGCTGTGTTGTCAACAAGTCTTCCGACAGAAAGCGGAACGGCACGATAAGCCAACGTCACGAAGAGGTCATCGGTCACGTTGTCTTCAGTGCCCAGATAGTTGAAGGCAAGGCTGCCTGCAACGCGCTCGACCAGTGCGTCAGTATCGAGACCTGCCTCGGCAAATCCCTCCTTGATCATCGGTGTAATAAGGTCTGGCCATGAGTTAAGTGTATCGAAGAACCTATCGAATCCTGCCTTCAAGTCGTCCACAAGTTTCTGAGAATCCTTCAGCTGCTCGTTGCCTTCTACAAATGCTGTGATGACGTTGAGCATCGGAGGAAGGATGGTTGTGTTGACGCGGTTGGCCAGGTCTTCTGCCGATTCTGGCAGACGCATGAACTCATTCTTGTTGATAATGTCGGTCTCCGGATTGTAGTCGAAGGTGAAATTCTCCTGGAAAATGCCGTTGATCATGTCCCAATTCTCGGCACATGCCCTGCTGACTGTAACGGGAGCTACGGTGCTGAGATAGCTTTCAAGCGTGATGAAGTCGGCCTCGTCGGTGGTATTCCGGATGGGTCGTGTAATGACAGTGAGGTCTTCGTCGTTGACAGTCACCTGCCTGTAGTTGCTGTTGAACGCGCGAAGCGAGGCTGTTGCCACCTGATAGAATCCGTTGTCACTGCCATCTCCGGCTCCGACAAACTGGATGTCAGAGGCTTGGACGTCGCCGCAGAAGGCTGCCCACACGCCCACATTCTGGAAGAACTGCTGCACATCGGCATTTGACACCTCATACTCTTCGGCCTGTTCTTCGTCGCCTCCGCCGAAGTAAGCACTCAAGTCAAGTGATGCACCGTTGACAACTGAGCCCAGCGTATCATAGCCATTAAAGGGAGCAGAGGCAAGATGATGCATCATCACGACAATCTTTCTGCCCTCAGTTTGTCGTACAACCTGCTCGATCCAAGCAAGGGTTTCCTTGGTGATGCGTCCTGCTTCAACCAGAACATCCTCGTCAGAGGGAGCGTCTCCGGCACGCAGATTCTCGCTGTATCGGTTGTCGTCAATGCAAATAACGGCAAGCTTGTCGTTGGGATAGACCACGTAAGAGAGCGAGTTCTCATCGCGTGCCACGGCATCATTGTAGCCGAAAGCGCCGTAGATCTCTGCAAATTCAGCTGCAGAAATGTTGTCGGCATACACGGCATCTGATTCGTAGCTCTTCGCGTTTGGATTGTTGATATCCTTGTCTCCGGGAATGACGTAGACCTTAATGCCCGCATCTGCGACAGGCTTCAGCAACGAAGCCAGCAGGTTGTGGCTCAGTTTCTCGCCGTCTTTCGTCAGGTCGCCCGTGATGAAAAGTGCCGAAGGCTTCTGTTCAACCACCTGGTCAAGGGCCTCTTTCACCACTTCAGGAGTCTGAAGATAGGCAGCATACTCGGCATAGTTGGCATCGTCTTCGCCCGGGTTTTCAACCTTGACAAGCTCAGGAGCCATAAGGTTCAGGTCGCTCATGACGACGAAATTGTAGTTGCCTTTTTCAAATTCAGGGTAAGCAATGGCAAAGGAGCCACCCTGCATGTTGCGGATTGGCGAGCCGACAACATCGACTGCACGCACATTATACGTACCAGAGACAAGGCCTTCTACCGTGAAGCTGCCCTCGTTGAAGCGCTTTTCACCCTCTACGACATAACCTTGCTTCTGCGGAACGATGTCGCCTTCGCGATAGATACCTATGCTTGCTCCTGCAGGCATGTCGGCAAAAGAGATGGTAAGAGCTTGTCCTGCTTGCGGATTTTCAGTATCAACGACGACGGCAGGTCTATGCAAAGTGTAGTCAGTTCCGCCAGGAAGTACGGTCACAATGGTCTTGAATTCGGTCTGCACATGGTCGAAAGCTTCCTCGTTCTTGTCGTTCTTCGGCAGGATAGAGCTTTCGCTTGAGGTGCAGTATACTCGAGTGTCGAGGGCGTTCTTCACGTCGCCTTTGAAGCGCTCAAAGTCGCTTTCTTCGTCACCAATGATATAGTCGAGCTCATAATCGCCCTCCACTCCGTCGTTGATGACTGTGTAATTAAAGGCAATAGAGTCGCAACTGCTGCTCGACGACCCTTGCACTCCTACACGATGTTTCTCGTCAGTCACGAAGGCAACCCACGTATATCCTTCCTTCGGATTTGACTGATTATAGAACGAACTGAGCAGGGAACTGTAGTGCATTGTGCCTGTAAGACTGCCAGGTCCGGCAGGTTTCTCATCGGGATGTTCGCCGTCTGCGGGGATGACTACGCCTTCTTCTGCATATTGCACATAGGCATTCTCGCCGACTTCCACTTCCCAGTTCTCCGGAACACGTACGGCAAATATGCCATAAGTGGTCACAGGTCCGTTGTTGTTGTCGTTAACTACCACGATTCGGCCGTTGAAAGCCTCGTGCGGATTAACCTGTTTAGGGGCTACGATGCGACCGAACTTGTAGCAAGAGGCCAGCATCGTGATCAGCAAGAATGCTGAAGCCACGCTGAAAAACTTTCTGCTTTTACTCATAGATGTTTGGATTTAAATAATTTAGGATTCTGTTTCTTTTTTTCTTGAACGCTTATTATGAAGACGCCTGTCCGTCATCATACCACTATTTGCTGACAGAAAAATTTACCGTTCGTACCTTTAGAGAAGGTACTCTCGCTCGGAAATGCAAAAAAATTTTGAACATGAGACGACCGTTCGTACCTTTAGAGAAGGTACTCTCGCTCGGAAATGCAAAAAAAATTTTGAACATGAGACGACCGTTCGTACCTTTAGAGAAGGTACTCTCGCTCGGAAATGCAAAAAAAATTTTGCATTTCTCTCGCTTATTCGTACCTTTGCAGGCGGTATGAGAATAGACATTATCACTGTTTTGCCGGAGATGCTCGAGGGGTTTGTTCACGAGTCAATCCTGGCAAGGGCCGAGAAGAAGGGATTGGCAGAGATACATCTGCACAATCTTCGTGACTATACACTGGATAAATGGCGGAGAGTCGACGACTATCCATACGGCGGTTTTGCCGGAATGGTGATGCAATGCGAGCCCATTGACCGCTGCATCTCGGCCCTGAAGGCTGAGCGCGACTACGATGAAGTGATATTCACCTCGCCCGACGGGGAGCAGTTTAACCAGCACGTGGCCAACGATCTCTCGATGAAACAGAACCTCATCATCCTCTGCGGCCACTACAAAGGCATCGACCATCGCATCCGTGAACACCTGATAACGCGGGAGATCTCCATCGGAGACTATGTCTTGACGGGCGGCGAACTTGCTGCGGCAGTGATGGCTGACGCCATTGTCAGGGTCGTACCGGGCGTGATTGGCGACGAGCAGAGCGCCCTCTCCGACTGTTTTCAGGACGACTTGCTCTCGGCACCCATCTACACTCGTCCTGCCGAATATAAGGGTTGGCGGGTACCCGACGTGCTGCTCTCGGGCAACGAGGCCAGGATCAAGCAGTGGGAACTTGACCAAGCTATGGAGCGGACACGCCGGTTACGGCCCGACTTGCTGGGCGAAAAGTAGCTGAACGGCTACACACGGCGGGCATACATCTAAGGTGTATGGACGATATTCCATAGATGTATGCTCCGTACATCTAAGATGTATGCACAAGAAAGGGCAGCTTTCTCAAAGACAACCGGAAAGCTTCTCGCAGGCTATTGGCGGAAGCATGGGCCGGAAGGCATGCAGACAAGCATGGGAAAGCACAGGCAGGGCGCGCAGAAACGGTCAGATGCCCAGCAGGTTTCTGACGAGAAACCACAAGAAAAACAGCACCACATACGACAAAACCACACCGCGGCTGGTCAGCACCCGTGCCCATCGCTCGCGCGTTTCGCCACTGAGCAGCCACTCCTCGGCCATCAGCAACAGCAAGTAGGGCACCGCTACAACCAGAAAAAGGTTATAGCCCACGGCCTCAACCACACGCCCGTGAAGCAACGAATGCATGCAACGCTGGAAACCACAGCCAGGACAATTATAGCCAGTGAGCATCCGAAACACGCACTTCGGAGCCCACTCACGGCCGGCAGGGTCATACCTGTAGAGCATAAAAGCAACCGCCAACACGGCCAACAGGCAGAGACCTTTCAAACTGAACATCCGCTTCATATACACATGCAAAGTTAATGCAAAAGAGACACAAAGCAAAATAATGTGTTAAAAATCAGGATTCATTAGCGACTTTTTGACAGAAAATAGCTATCTTTGCACATTGTTATATATATAAGAGACAACATGTTCAGCAAAGAAACATACATCGAAAGGCGTAACACGCTGAAAAAACTCGTGGGAAAAGGGCTCATCGTGCTCTTCGGAAACAACGAAGCACCCAATAACTACCCAAACAACGCCTACTATCCCTTCCGCCAAGACTCTGCCTTCCTCTACTATTTCGGACAGCAACGCGAAGGACTCACGGGCGTCATCGACGTCGACTCTGACCGTGAAATGCTGTTCGGCAACGACATCGACATCGAGGATATCGTGTGGTATGGCTCCGTAGACAGCGTCAGAGACATGGCACTTCAAGTCGGCGTCCAGCACGCATTCCCGATGAAAGAACTGGCCAACATCATCGCGAAAGCCAAGGCATCAGGACAAGAAATCCACTTCCTGCCACCCTATCGCCATGACACTATGATCCAGATCATGGACCTCACAGGCCTGCATCCCTCACAACAGAAAGACGCAGCATCGCTCACTCTCATCAAGGCAGTCGTAGAAATGCGGTCCAAAAAGACGGAAGAAGAAGTCGAA
This sequence comes from Prevotella sp., assembly GCA_017469955.1. Classification (GTDB taxonomy): domain Bacteria; phylum Bacteroidota; class Bacteroidia; order Bacteroidales; family Bacteroidaceae; genus Prevotella. The sequence goes on along the minus strand of JAFUFJ010000016.1, from coordinate 53,723 downwards.
GAACTCGAACGAGCTGCAGCTATTGGCTACCAGATGCACACCACAGCCATGAAGATAACACGCCCAGGACTCACAGAGAAATACGTAGGAGGACAGGTAGATGGCATCGCACATTCATACGGAGCACAGGTGAGTTTCGCCACCATTTTCTCACAGCATGGCGAGATAATGCACGGCAATCCCTCAATGGCATTGCTCGAAGACGGCAGGCTTGCACTCTGCGATGCAGGCGCAGAAACCGTCAACAACTATTGTTCCGACAACACCCGCACCTTCCCTGTCAACGGGAAATACACCCAACGCCAGCTTGAAATCTACAGCATCGTCGAGGAATGCCACGACCTTGCACTGGCAATATCCAAACCTGGAACGAAGTACTTCGACGTCCATCTCGCCGTCTGCAGGCTGATGACCGAACGACTAAAAGAACTCGGATTGATGAAAGGCGACGTCGACGAAGCCGTAGAAGCAGGCGCACATGCCATGTTCCTGCCACACGGATTAGGACATATGATGGGCATGGACGTACACGACATGGAGGGTCTCGGACAAATATACGTAGGATTCGACGAAGAAACACGCCCGCGTCTCGACCAGTTCGGCACTAATGCCCTGCGTATGGGACGCCGGTTGCAGGAAGGATTTGTCGTCACAGATGAGCCAGGAATCTACTTTATCCCGGCCTTAATCGACGAGTGGCGTACCTCAGGACACTGTGCAGAATTCCTCAACTTCCCCATGCTTGAAACCTACAAAGACTTCGGAGGCATACGCATAGAAGACGACTTGCTCATCACAAAGGACGGATGTCGGTTCCTTGGAAAAGACCGAATACCCTATCATCCGAAAGACGTCGAGGCATTCATGGCAAGATAATACAAACAATAACGTCATAAAATTATCACAATCTACACAATGAAAAAAATCTTATCCATCGCCCTGCTGGCAGTATTCACAATGACTGCCAACGCACAAGACAAAAAAGAGAACCCGGGAAAGCCCGTGTTCACCATCGTAAAGGAAAACCCAATCACCAGTATCAAGAACCAAAACCGCTCGGGAACCTGCTGGGATTACTCCACCCTCTCTTACTTTGAAGCCGAAATTCTCAAAAAGACAGGCAAGACATACGACCTCTGTGAGGCCTTCGTAGCCAACAAAACCTACATGGATCGCGCCATTCAGGTCGTACGTTTGCATGGAGATTGCCAGTTTGCTCAGGGCGGTTCTGCCTACGATGTCTACTATGTCCTGAAGAACTACGGCATCTGTCCCGAGAATGCAATGCCCGCTGCCGGCTCACTTTACGGGGACACTCTGAACAACTTCACTGAGTTTTTCTCAGTACTTGAGCCATATGTCTCGGCCGTATCAAAGAGCAATACCAAGAAGCTTTCTTCACAATGGAAGGTCGGTTTCCAGGGCATTCTCGACGCCTATCTTGGCAAATGTCCCGAAAAATTCACCTATGAGGGAGTGGAATACACCCCGAAAACCTTTGCCGAAAGCCTCGGTCTTGACTGGGATGACTATGTAAGCATCACCTCATATACCCATCATCCTTTCTATACTGAGTTCCCTGTCGAGGTACAAGACAACTGGCGCAACCCCGGTTCTTGGAACGTTCCTATGGACGAAATGATGGAGATCATCGACAATGCCGTGATGAATGGCTATACCGTAGCATGGGGTGGTGACGTATCAGAAGAAGGATTCACCCGCAAAGGTACCGCCTATTGGTACAATACTCAGGACAGAAGTCTGGCAGGAAGCGATATGGCTCACTGGCTGAAACTTACCCCTGCTGAGCGTCGTTCGGAAGTAGACTCGCTGGGATGTCGCGTCCAAGAGCTCGTTCCCACTCAGGAACAACGCCAGGAACGCTTCGACAACTGGCAGTTGACCGACGACCATGGCATGCTGATCTATGGCATTGCCAAGGATCAATACGGCAAGGAATACTACATGGTGAAGAACTCTTGGGGCGAGTCTGGTGACTATAAAGGCATTTGGTACATGACAAAGGCCTTCATTGCAGCCAACACTATGGACTACATGGTCAACAAAAACGCCGTACCAAAGAAAATAAGAAAGAAGTTGGGAATCTGATTTTCCCTTCATAAGTCGTAAGAGGCAAGGAATAAGAACGTATGCTTTCCGGAAAGGAACCGGGCATTATTCTTGTTTCTTGCCTCTTGTTTTTTCATTCATCTTTATCTATCATTCCTACGACATGAAACATTTATTACTGACAGCATTGCTGCTTGCCTGCTGCACTGGTGCCAATGCCGGCGAAGAAAGGGCCTTCCGCATCCAGACCAGCCAGATGGAACTGGTGTTGAAAGTAGGTCCTGACGGCCGGCTTTACCAGGTATACTTCGGCAACAGGCTGGCCGACGACGAGGATACCGGCCTGTTTTCGTGGAAGACCAACAAAGGAAACGACAGCACACCCGACCGCGGACTGGAGCCGATGGGTGGCCTGGGTGGCGAAGATCCCTTTGAGCCTGCCCTTGCGATGACCCACAACGACGGGCGCCAGGACACCTATTTATATTTTAAAGGGGCCGAAGAGGTTTCGGGAATGCCGGCCGTTCTGGGGCAGAAAGACGGACAATATGGGCCGGATATGCAAGGCTTGCCGGCCGACAACAACGTCAAAGAGACGGTCATTACCCTTGAAGACAGGCTATATCCCGTGACGGCAATCATCCATTACAAGGCCTTCTGGAAAGAGAATGTCATTGTGGTCTGGAGCGAATTCTTGCACAAAGAGAAGAAGCCCGTCACACTTTCCCGCATGGGATGTCCGACGCTCTTCCTCAAACCTGCCACCTATGTGCTCACCCACTATCATGGAGACTGGGCACGAGAGGGGCGTCCTGAGACCACGACCCTGACCTTCGGCAAGAAGATTCTTGACACTCGAATGGGAAGCAGGGCAGCTGAGCAGTGCGAACCTTTCTTCGAACTCACCGACGGACGTTCCACTTTACTTGGAACAATAGCATGGACGGGCAACTTCAGGCTTACCTTTGAGGTAGACAATGTGGGCGGACTCCGCATCGCACCTGCCGTCAATCCCACGGGTTCTCTGTACCAACTCGACCGTGACAAGCTGTTCAGGACGCCCGATTTTATCTTCACCATGAGCGAGAAAGGTGCCGATGAAGCCTCACGACAGCTGCACAACTGGGCGCGCAACTACCAGCTGAAAGACGGGAATGGCGGCCGCATGACCCTGCTCAACAACTGGGAAAACACCGGTTTCGACTTCGACCAAGAGCGTCTTTCACGGCTCATGCACGAGGCAAGCGACCTTGGTGTCGACATGTTTCTGCTCGACGACGGGTGGTTTGGCAATGAGTTTCCGCGCAATGACGACCATGCTGGTCTCGGCGACTGGCAGGAAAACCGCCAGAAACTGCCTGAAGGCATCCCCGGATTGCTTGATGCTGCGAAGGAGGCCGGTGTGAAGTTTGGCATTTGGATCGAGCCTGAGATGGTGAATCCGCGCAGCAAACTCTTCGAGAAACATCCCGACTGGGCACTACATTACCCAGACCGGGAGGTGAAATACCATCGCAACCAGCTCGTGCTCGACCTGTCGAATCCCGACGTACAAGACCATGTCTTCGGCATTGTCGACCGCATCATGCAGGTCGCCGGCACGAAAAGCGGGGCCAAGGGGGTTGCCTTCTTCAAGTGGGACTGCAACGCTATGATCACCTCTCCCTACTCTTCCTACCTGAAAGACCGTCAGTGCAACCTCTATATCGACCACGTTCGCGGGCTCTATCGGGTGCTCGACCGCATTAAAGCGAAATATCCGCAGCTGCCGATGATGCTCTGTTCGGGCGGCGGAGGGCGTTGCGACTACAAGGCTTTGGAATACTTCACCGAGTTTTGGCCGTCAGACAACACCGACCCCTTTGAGCGACTTTACATACAATGGAGCTTCTCCAAGTTCTTCCCCGTGAAGTCTATGGCTGCGCATGTTACCAATTGGAACCGTCATGCCTCGATGAAATTCCGCGTCGACGTGGCCTCAATGTGCAAGCTTGGCTTCGACATCAGCCTCGCCGACATGCCGGCTGCCGACCATGAGTTCTGCAAAAGAGCCGTTGAAAACTATGCCCGGATGAAGCCAGTCATACTCGATGGCGACCTGTATCGGCTCGTCTCGCCCTATGAGACGCCCCACATGGCAGTCTGCTACGTGGCGAAAGACCGCCAAAAGGCCGTGCTCTTCGCCTACGACCTGCACCCAAGGACAGGCGACCCGAGGCCCAAAGTGCAGCTGCAGGGCCTCGATCCCGACACTGAATACACCGTGACCGAGACCAACCTGCGCAGCAAAGACGACCGGCCGAAGCCCCAAACCTATACGGGGCGCTACCTGACGCAAGTGGGACTCGACATCCTTTCAGCCGGCGAAGGGCGCAGCCGTGTGTTTGAAATCACAGCCCGATAGAGGGCTTCCACCGCCCTTCAGCAGAGCCTTCCTAAGAAACGTCCGCAAGCACCCTTAGGAGCGACGGCGAGAAAGCTATCCTTTTAGCCCGAGAAGTCATAGAGTTGTCAGCAAGAAAGCTATGAGTTATTGCCCATAAACCTAAGACTCCTCGGGCTAAAAGGATAGCTTTCTCGGCAATGATGCTGACGCATACCGACCAATTTCGGGTGCAGGACGCAGAACGACCCTCGCCGTTCCCCTGCAGCCGGCAAGCGTTTCCTGCCCGTTTCTGCAGGCCTTCTCCATGCGTTTTCCCTGTTTTCACCGCCTTCAGATGCGCCATTCTGTCCCCCACGTCGTGCCATTCTGTCACAACATCCTGCAAGGCATGGATTTTGAAGAGAAACCATTAAAGAACAAAAACACCGAAAACAAAGAAAGGAGACTAAGATATGACACTGGAGAAATTTACCATCAAAGCCCAAGAGGCTGTGCAGCAAGCCGTTAGCACAGCCCAGACAAACGGGCAACAGACCATCGAACCCGTCCACCTGCTGGCCGGAGTGCTTGCAAAAGGCAAAGACGTCTGCTCGTTCCTGTTCCAGAAACTGGGCGCCAACACGCAGCAGATCGAGACACTTGTGCAGACCGAGATACAGCACTTGCCCCGCGTTCAGGGAGGCGAGCCTTACCTCTCAGGCCCGGCCAACCAAGTGCTTACGCAGGCCATCAGCACCGCTCAGCAGATGAACGACGAGTTTGTATCCATTGAACCCCTGCTGCTTGCCCTCTTGAATGTAGGCTCTACAGCCAGCAGAATCCTCAAAGACGCAGGCATAACCGACAAGGAACTGAGGCTGGCCATTAACGACTTACGCCAAGGACAGAAAGTGCAGAGCCAAAGCGGCGACGAACAATTCCAGGCACTTTCTAAGTATGCCCGCAATCTTGTCGACGATGCGCGCAAGGGAAAGCTCGACCCTGTGATCGGCCGTGACGACGAAATACGACGGCTGTTGCAGATCCTCTCGCGCCGAACCAAGAACAACCCCATCCTCATCGGCGAGCCAGGCACGGGTAAAACGGCCATCGTCGAAGGCTTGGCCGAACGCATCGTGCGGGGCGACGTGCCCGAAAACCTGAAGCATAAGCAGCTCTTCTCGCTCGACATGGGCGCACTGGTGGCCGGCGCAAAGTACAAAGGCGAATTTGAAGAACGCCTCAAGGCCGTCATCAAAGAAGTCACTCAGTCCGACGGCAACATCATTCTTTTCATTGACGAGATACACACCTTGGTCGGAGCAGGCGGAGGCGAGGGCGCCATGGATGCCGCAAACATCCTCAAACCGGCACTCGCAAGGGGCGAACTGCGCGCCATTGGGGCCACGACACTGAACGAATATCAGAAATATTTCGAAAAAGACAAGGCACTCGAGCGCCGATTCCAGACCGTCATGGTCGACGAACCCGACGAACTATCGGCCATCAGCATCCTCAGAGGACTGAAAGAACGCTACGAGAACCACCACCGCGTACGTATTCAAGACGATGCATGTATCGCAGCTGTACAGCTCTCTGAACGCTACATCTCAGAGAGATTCCTGCCTGACAAGGCCATCGACTTGATGGATGAGGCTGCTGCCAAGCTGCGCATGGAGCGCGATTCAGTGCCGGAAGAACTGGACGAAATCACCCGCAAACTGCGTCAGTTAGAAATTGAACGCGAAGCCATCAAACGCGAAAATGACGAGCAAAAACTGGCACAACTCGACAAAGAAATCGCTGAATTGCGCGACCAGGAGAGCGAGTTCAGGGCCCGTTGGGAACGTGAACGCGAACTCGTGAACCACATACAGCAGAACAAACAGCAGATGGAACAGCTGAGATTCGAGGCTGAACGGGCCGAGCAGGAAGGCAACTACCAGCGCGTAGCCGAGATAAGATACGGACAGTTAAAGGCGCTGCAAGACGACATCGACCGCATATCGGCCGACCTGCAGAAGGAGAAAGAAACCAACCGGATGGTGCGAGAGGAAGTGACTGCCGACGACATTGCCGAGGTTGTCAGCCGCTGGACAGGCATTCCTGTCAGTAGGATGATGCAAAGCGAGCGCGACAAACTGCTGCATCTCGAAAAAGAACTGCACCATCGTGTCGTAGGACAGGATGAAGCCATCAGCGCAGTAGCCGATGCCGTGCGCCGCAGCCGGGCCGGTTTACAAGATCCGAAACGCCCTATCGCGTCGTTTATCTTCCTCGGAACCACCGGCGTAGGCAAGACCGAACTGGCTAAAGCCTTGGCCGAATACCTCTTCAACGACGAACAGATGATGACCAGAATCGACATGTCTGAGTATCAAGAGAAGCATACCGTCTCAAGACTCATCGGCGCTCCTCCGGGATATGTTGGCTATGATGAGGGAGGACAACTCACCGAATCGGTAAGAAGAAAGCCCTATCAGGTGCTGCTCTTCGACGAAATAGAGAAAGCCCACCCCGATGTGTTCAACATCTTGCTGCAGGTTCTCGACGACGGAAGGCTGACCGATAACAAAGGACGCACGGCAAACTTCAAGAATACCATCATCATCATGACCTCAAATGCCTCACGAGAGCAGCTCAGAACCGTCATGCGTCCCGAGTTCCTTAACCGCATAGATGACATTATTACCTTCCAACAACTCACCAAAGAGCAAGTGGAAGAGGTTGTGAAACTGCAAATGAACAGGGTCAGAAAGATGCTCATTCCGCAAGGGTTTACACTCGAATGGACACCGCAAGCCATCAGCTATCTGGCCGAGATGGGCTACGATCCCGACATGGGAGCACGACCTGTCAAGCGGGCTATCCAGCGCTATGTGCTCAACGATCTTTCGAAGAAACTGCTGGAAGGCAGCATCTCAAAAGACAAACCTGTCATCATTGACGAGTTTGGAGACGGACTTGTGTTCCGTAACTGATGAAAAAAGAAAACGGCTTGGCTCCCGAAACATCAATAGGAGTCAAGCCGTTGTTTCAACGCAACCAGCTCTTCCCAGTAGCGATTGCCCTCTTCTTCACCGATAGACAGCATGCGTTCTACGCTTTCCTGCTTAAAACTCATCGTGTCATCGTCGGGAATATTGGGATTGATATACAAGTCGCATTGCCCGCGATTCTCCTCATAGCGCGCCCAATCCGGCCGATGAATGGCCCAGTTTACCATCGTTCCAAGGGGAAAAGCCTCGGCAATCTGCTGCAAGATGCCATTCTCTGACGACTTTCTTGGCTTATGTTTCTTCTGCTGAAGGTCTATCGCTATGACGATGTCGGCTCCCATTTCCTTCACAACATCCACAGGCAAGTTGTTGATCATCCCGCCGTCTACGAGCGTCATGTCTCGATACTTCACCGGCTTGAAGCATCCGGGTATCGACATCGAAGCACGCATAGCCTGGGCAGGACTGCCTGCAGAGAAGACCACCTCCGAGGCCGTTTTCATGTCGAAAGCTACGCATCGGAAAGGAATTGGCAGGTTTTCCATCTCGTTATATCCGCGATATCCCATCAAGGAGTCAAGCATAGCTTCCACTTGACGACCCGTCAACAGGCCCGGAGTGCCCAGCGGTCTTCCCGACTTTTCTACGACAGGAAAGCCAAAAACGTAAACCCTCTCACCGTCATCTTTATAGGGAACAGAGGAATATTCATCACGTCTGTCGGTGAGAAGCGACAGCCATTCCTGCTTCCTGAATATGGAATCCAGCTCATTTGCATCGTAACCTGTGGCATAGAGTCCTCCCACTATTGAGCCAATACTGGTGCCGGCAATGTAGTCAATCGGTATGCCTGCCCGCTCGATTACTTTCAGAACTCCCACTTCAGCAGCACCTTTCGCACCGCCACCACTCAGCACCAAGCCTACCTTTGGCCTGCCTGCCGAGGCTGTTTCGGTGCCGTTAACCAACAGAAAGGCAGTCAAAAACGCGATGAATGCCAAGCGAGCAACGGCTGTTGTGTGTCGGATTACTGCCATAAAGAAGTCCATTTTCGTGATGATCTTTTTAAAATCGTTTCGCTATCCCTGCCCTCTCAGAACGAGGAATGTCGTCTTTCTGACGGGCAGAGATAGCGAAAGTGAAGTGCTATAAAACGCAAAGTCAGGCTATTTCACTACCTTTCTGCCTCCAATCACATAGATTCCTCGTGGCAATCGGTCAAGACTTTCGCCCACTCGGATGCCCTGCAAGTTGCAGACAGCCGTCTTTTCTGCATCATTTCCCATAGCCATGCCTGCATCTTTGATGCCCGAAGTGCTGCCCACTGCTATCACTTCATCCAGGAAGAAGCGCTTGTCGGCAAGGAAATTGATGCTGATTGTACCCGTACCTTTTATAGTTGTCGTGTATTCACCCCAATCACCTTTCTCCAGTTCTACGTAGTTTGGCGAGATGGTTGCATCGCCATTCACGGAGAGAGTCATGGTAGTTCCGTCGTTCTTTGCATCCCAAGCTCCGGCTTTAAAGCTGAAAGTCACCTCGCCATCGATGGTGAAAGACGGCGTAGTAGCTAAGCCGGCCAGTTTAGAAGTGCCAAACCTTGCACACTGATCTGCCCCGTAAGCTTTCTCACTTTCCCATCCTTCGTTGTCGGGAGTAAAGGTTGCGCTGGCCACGTTTCCGCTCCAAAGTCCGTCATTTCCGCCAGTTCCGTCGCAGTCATTAAACGACTCATAGAACAAGGCTCCATCGGGATTTGGCCCAGGAGTGGGGTCTTCGCCGGCACGAACTCCCGTCGGAGCGTAGCTGAACGATATGGTTCCATCGGCATTTTGGGTGATGTTTGTGATGGAGATGTGCATGAGTTTCTTCCCGTCGGTGTTAGCATTGAAGAGCGAAGCCTTGGGCGAAGACGTGTCGGAGAGTTGCGTTTTTCCGCCATTAGGATAGGGGTCGCCGGCCACTTTATCTTCGTCAAAGTACTCGTATCCCATGTATTTAGACGTATAAGTGGTAGCTCCGTCGGCAGGAATGATCGTGCAACGTTGGTGTGTTGCGTCGTTGTTCACGATGTTATTGTTCCATGCTCGTTCGTCATAATCGACATGAAGCACGAGCAGTCCCTGGCCGTATTGCGACTGGTCCCAGCCCGTAAGCTGTCGGTTTTCCAGCATGTAGAACTCCTCAGGGTTGGCCTTATTATAGATAATGTAGGCGCCTCCACCCTCGCTAAGGGCAGCAAGGCCGGTGACTTCTGTCGATTCTTCATCCAGTTCCACGGGAGTAATCCACCCTGCAACCATCTTCTCATAGCTCGTGTATCCTGAGGGAACAAAGCCATCTCCATTGTAAGACCCCTGATCCATCAGGTCCCAAGTATACATGCCGTCGGCCACATAGTTGGTATCATACATGTCGGGGAAGCCCAGACAGTGGGAGAACTCATGGCATATAGTGCCAATTCCGTCGAGCCCATAGCCCGTGATATTCTCGTAGTTCTCATCGTAAACTGGGGCAAGTTCGTTGGAACATGCATAGGTGTCTATGTTCACTCCATCGATAGAAAGCTTGCGTCCATAGTCGCCACTGGTGTCGGAAAGCTGCCATTCGTGGGGCCAAACCGTGTCGGAATCGCCACCGTTCGCCTGGCCAAGTCCGGCATAGAGCACGAACACCTGGTCGACTTCTCCGTCGCCATCCCAGTCGTAGTCGGCAAAGTCTACCATGTCGGCCACGGCCTGGCAGGCCTCGACTACCATTGTTTGCGGACGTTCGTCGGTGCCTTCTTCATAACCTTTCATGTCGCCTCCATAGTAAGCCATGTCATTTTCGAGCTGAATCGGCCCGACAACGTCGAAGTTCAAGCGGAACATACCTCCGCTCTGCGCCTTGAAATAGTCGCTGACGCTGCCTGTGAAGCCTTCGCCTGAGGTGTATCCCTCTTCGTTTGCTATGCTGTTATAGAGGCTGCGGTCGTGGCCTTCTGCAAACTTCACGTCCTTGAACTCGACGAGAATGATCAGGCCTTTCTTCTCTCCTTCGAACACTTTGCCTGCTCCTCCTACCTTGTTGCGTTCCAGTCGTGCCTTGCGAGCCTTGCTGACGCCGGCCTTCCGCCGGGCTGCTTTGGCCATGATCTGCGCCTTGTCGGCCTCGACATAGCGACCGTTGTCCATGACATAGGCCTTGCCTTCGGCCGACTGATAGTAGTGTCCATGCTCGTCACCGACCAGCTGAACGCGCACTTGCCGTCCGTCTTCCAGCACGATTGATTTGAATTGTCCTCGTTTTGCGGGCACTGCCAGCATCACCGATGCCATCATCAAGAGCGGCATCATCAACAGATTTCTCTTCATATTCTTCATTTTCTGATTGTTTTCTGTCATTGAATTAGTAGTCGAAAAGGGCGACAAAGGTACAACATTATGCGACAACGGCAAAATAAAGCCTGTGTTTTTCTGATTTTTTAACCTCAAAAACCGTGTTTCCTGCCAAGAGTTGTGTCCCAGAAACGGCTACAGCAAGGCCACGATACGTTCGAGCCATTGGCGGTCAATGTCGTCGAACGTGTCAAGAGAGGTGCTGTCGATGTCGAGCACACCCCACACCTCAGCAGCGCCTTCCCACCCCTCACCGGCGGTTTTCCTATGCATCGGCACGACAATCTCCGACCGGCTCAGCGACGAACAGGCAATGTGTCCGGGAAAACTTTCCACATCGCCCACCACGAGCGACTGCCCTTGAGCCCATGAAGTGCCGCAGACGCCCCGTCCGAAGGGTATCGTATAGCAGGCCACAGAGCCTTGAAACGGGCCGAGAAGCAACGACTTGCGGTCGGCATCCACCAGATAAAAGCCCACCCAGAAGTACTCTTCTGGGAACATTTCCTTCATGGCTGCCGACACGTTGGCCAGCACTCCTACCCGGTTTTCCTCACCCTTGGCAAGGGCTTCCACCTGCTTATACAGCAAGGCATATCGATCGTTCTTGTTCATAACAGTGGGGCTATTTGGTTGGTCAGGTCGACAAACTCGCCGATTGAGAGCTGCTCTGGCCGGCGCGTCATGACGGGTTGCTCGTAGAAAGAGGCCGGAGGCTGCACCGCAAACAGCTGGCGCAAGGAGACGCGAAGCATCTTGCGACGCTGTCCGAAGGCCGTTTTTACTATACGTTTCATCAGCAACCAGTCGCATCCGAGGTCGCTCACTCCGTTGCGTGTCATGCGGATCACCGCGCTTTGCACCTTCGGAGGCGGGTTGAACACCGACGGTTCGACCGTGAACAGGTAGTCCACGTCATACCAAGCCTGCATCAACACCGACAAGATGCCATAGGTCTTCGACCCTGGACGGGCAGCCATCCTCAGCGCAACCTCACGCTGAATCATGCCCGTACAGCACGGTATCAGGTCTTTGTTGTCGAGCATCTTGAAGAAGATCTGCGACGAGATGTCATAGGGATAGTTGCCCGTGAGCACGAACTGACGGCCCCCGAAGAGGCTGTCGAGGTCCATTTTCAGGAAATCTTCGCCGATGATGTTGTCGCGAAGCTGCGGATATGTCGCGTTGAGATAGGCCACCGACTCGCGGTCTATCTCAACAGCCTTCACCTCCCGGGGCTTCGTTATCAGATATTGAGTCAACACTCCCATGCCAGGACCAATCTCCAACACGGGAATATCGGGGCACGCATCCACCGTGTCGGCTATCCTGCGTGCGATGTCAAGGTCAACAAGGAAGTGCTGACCCAGATTCTTCTTCGGTCTGACTTGCTTCATCTCCGTCGCGTTCTTCCAGTCCTTCAAAGCCTTTCTCACGGCCGTTCCCGGCCACAAGGCCTATCTGCGTGCAAAGGTAAGCATTGTCGGGCAAATGAGCAAGCTTATCCCTCACTTTTTCTTCCCCATGCGCTCTCGCCCGCCCTCCTGCCCCGAACGGGCCATGCCCCTGTCCGACGCACCCCGCACTTCTGCCCCAAACCCCTGCGAAGGCCTTCCCTTTCGGCCGAGAACCCTCACCCCTCAGCTCCGTACATCTGCCATGTATGCTCCATACATCTATGGAATATCATCCATACATCATAGATGTACAGACCTGAATGGGCAGCTTTCTCGGAGACCAAAAGCATGCTCCACGCGAAGAAGTGTTTCCAATCTGCATATGATTAACTTTTTTTAACCGCAGTATAAGTCCATTTGCTTACAAAAAGATGTAATTTTGTGCCAAAGCAATAACGAACTGGCACGAAACGAACAGTTTCATCTAACAAAAATAGAAAAGTATGAAAAAGTTATTTATCCTTCTCGCCCTTTTGGCATGCGGGCATGCTTATGGTCAAAAAATCGTTGAAATCAATTTCAACCAAAGTGATTTTCATGTCTACACAGAAAACAGTTGCGCATTTATTTCTTCCTCACTGCAAGACATTAAAGAAATTGAAGACACGCTTTCTCCGCATCTACCTTATATTCCATGCAGAGTTATCGTGCCAGAAGATACCGACAACGTATCCTATTCTGTATCTTTCTCTCAATCACTTCTGTTGGACTCTATTGACATAGAAGCCAATCCCGCACCTGTGATATATGGCACAAGTAGTAACGAAGAAAGCCATCGCATTGCCACACAATCAGTAACTACACCTATATATGATTGCGGACTCGTCAAAAAAGGAGTATACAAATACATCTATCTAAAAATAACTCCTTTCCTGTACAATAAGGAACAGAGAAAGCTGTATTTTGTATCACATATACAAATTACGTTTCCTGGCCTGCCTAATTCAAACACATATACCCTATCTCCAACTTCCGAAAGCAACGACTCGATTCCCAATAACAACATAGCCGTATTCATAAATGACAATGAAATTGACGGGGCAATTACGGAAACGCCCAATGAGAACACATTTGAGAAACCCATAGAATACCTTATCATCACCAATTCAAATTTATCAGAGAGCTTCACAAAGCTAAAGAAATGGAAGGAAAAGAAAGCGATACCGACATTCATTATCACCACTGACTCCATTGAACAAAATTACCCAGGCATTGACATTCAGGAAAAAATCAAACGCTGCATTGAATATTATCATACTAATTTTGGCACGCAGTGGGTTCTTTTAGGAGGTGACGCCAGTGTTGTTCCTACTAAATACTGCCGTTTCTTTCCTGAAAATACGAATGCTTCATCCACTACTCCCGCCGACATCTACTATGCATGTTTCAAAGGTACATTTAATTGGGATGCCGATGGTGACGGAATTGCTGGTGAGTTATATGACGGAATGGATTTCAATTCAAATGTATATATCAGCCGCATACCCGCGAGAACAAGTATAGACGTTGAGTATTTTACTGAGAAACTCATTGCATACGAACAGGGAAATATCAACCCCAATAGGCTATTACTTGCCGGATATAGATTATTTACAGAAATGTACAACGGGCAAAGTGATGCGCATTATTTAGCAGACCTACTATATAACAAATATATAGAACCTTATTGGAATGGTCCGAAATATGCACTCTTCGACACCTATTATTGGCTTCCTGACCACGCTCCATACAATTATATAACCGACTATAACCTAATTCGTCAAATCAACAACGGGTACAACTTTATCCTTATGAATACACATGGGAGTTATGACTCATGGAGATTTGGGCTTGATTACACCTATCAATGTAAGGATGCTGAGGAACAGACCAACTTTCCTGGCTCCATCATTGTTACATCTGCATGCGAGACTAACTGGTTTGATGATGAAGAAGACTGCTTAAGCAAGTCCTTCATCAACAACCCTGATGGTGGAGCTATTGCATATTGGGGAAGTTCAAGGGAAGGTTTTGGAGACAGTACACCTGACAAAGTCACTGGTGATATTTACCAAGATCTCCCGAAACCAGGGAAAACCCTTAAGTATTCTGACTTGTTAAATGCCTATCTTTTCCGAAGCATTTTCACCGAAGACGACAACAGATGGGGTGTAGTCACTGCCAAAGCCAAGGAAGAACTGATTGAAGAATGCCGTACAAATGACGCAAATCGTGCCCTGCTTCTCTCGAACAATCCTATGGGAGATCCTGAGATGTGTATCTATACAGCAACTCCCAAATCGTTCTTAGAGGACGGACTTCCCATGATAAACGTCACTGATCATTATATAACAATCAGTACCTTACAAGACAGTTGCACCATTTCACTACTATTGGACAATGGGAAAAAAGTCATAGCTACCAACACAAATTCCATGGTATACACATCGACACACATCAAAGGACGTTTGGCTATAACAAAAAAGAACTACATTCCATTTACCAAAGAGGTAGACAACACACTTCCAAAGGCTCCCGATCCTTTTATCATTGCCATAAGCCCTATTGATTCCAACCATATTAACATTTCCGTACGAGGGGCTGACAATACTCCTATAACAGAAGGAACCAGTTGGAACTTGAAAATATCTAACATTATGACTGGAAGTAATGTCACAACTGAGAACATTGTATCTTCTGACACAACATTGGACACAAGCGGATGGAATAAAGGCATCTATTTGGTTCAAGCATCTACAAAGGATGCCAATACAAGTGCAAAAATAAGTATCAAATAAGAAAATGAACCATCAAAAAACTATAAGATTATGAAAGCAAAATTATTTCTTCTATTCTGCATGCTGATGAGCAGCGGTGCACTTCTGGCCCAAGATGAGCAGGATACCGAATACTATCCCGAGGGAACAACTTGGACTATCGGCTTTCAATGGCATGACGGGCACTCGGAAATCGGGAAGAGAGAGACCGTTGAAGGAGACACTATTATCAATGGAGTCAAATTCAAAAACGTGAGATACTATTTCCTTGATGGCGAGGAAAGGAGCGGAGACTCATTTGCTATCCGTGAAGACCATGGCAAAATCTACTGCTATTTGTATAACGGTCCCCACGATGGCGAAAACGAGAACGGACTGTTCATGTACGACTTCAACTGGGAAGCAGGAAAGACGATTGCCACTTGGGAATTGGTATCTCATGACGTATTCTCGCACATCGTGCTCAATGAGAACAACATCGACACGATTGAAGAGGTGGAACTGGCAGACGGAAACAAGTATCAGTACATCCCTTACGGACAGATCATCAACGGAATAGGCAAGACGGGCGAAGGGTTCGACAGCTTGTTCGGCATATACACTTACATGATTACGAACGGATCTGTGCCATTTATAGCCAGTTTCACGCGCAACGGCACGACAATCTTCGCCAGAGAGCACCCCTCTGATTTCACGGGCATTACGAAAACCGTCGACGACAGCTCGGCGACAAACGCCAAAGACGCGCCTCTCTACAGCGTCTATGGTACCCAAGTCAGCGGTGAAGGCTCGCTGCCAAGGGGTCTATACATCAGGAACGGCAAGAAGTTTGTCGTCAAATAGGCCTCAGGAACACGCCCGTTCAGCTTCGTACATCTGCCATGTATGCTCCATACATCTATGGAATATCATCCATACACCATAGATGTACAGACCTGAATGGGCAGCTTTCTCGGAGACGATGCTGACGTAGCGAAGGCAGAGAGGCCTCGCCTGCGGGGCTGAAACGAAATGTGGCGGAGGGGCTTTTGCCCTTCCGCCACGCTATAGTTCATAAAATGTTGATTGATTCTCTGAAAAACTCAGGGTGGAAACCGCTGTTACTGCATGTCGATTTTCCGTCCCAGATTGATGGCCTGTGCAACCATGGCTGCAACAACGGCTAAAGCGAATAATGCTACCATAATCTTTTTACCTTTCTTTGTTTTAAATTGTTATCCTAATACCTGCCGTCATCATCGACAGCCTTGCAAAGACTTGGAGCGTCAGTATCTGCCTGCCTTGAGCATGCATGAGGCCGGCTCAGCACCGGAAGCCCTCGGTTTGTTATCCTTGCGTCTTGGCACCCTGCGCGCCAGGAGTGCTCTCTGTTATCCGCATGCAAAGGTATTATGTTTTTGTTGTGTGCGCAAACAATTTCAGGGAAAGCATCATTCTTGCCTATTTTTATTGACCAATGTCAACGGCAGGGAGCAGCAGGAATTATTAAAAAGTGTGGATATTTTTGGCAGTCAGCATTGTTTTCACTAACTTTGTGGGGATTAATCAGACCCGATGAGGAAAACTGGTAGCGACATAATGAAGGTCATGCTCTCGCTGTTGCTGGGCGGAGCTATCCTGTATTGGATGTATCGGGGCTTCGACTTCAGGCAGGTTGAGCAGGTGATGCTGCACGAGATGCGTTGGGAGTGGATGCTGCTGTCGTTTCCGTTCGGCATCATGGCGCAGGTGTTTCGCGGATGGCGATGGCGTCAGACACTGGAACCTGTGGGCGAGAATCCTCGCCGTTCAACGTCTGTTCTGAGCATTTTCCTCTCCTATGCCCTCAGCCTTGCGGTGCCCCGCATTGGCGAATTTGCCCGATGCGGCGTGCTGAAGCGGTGGGACAACGTGTCGTTTCCGAAGGCCTTGGGCACCGTTGTCACCGAACGAGCCATTGACACGCTGCTCGTCATGCTCATCACTGCCGGCACGTTTCTTTGGCAAATGAGCGTATTCGGCACCTTCTTCGAGCAGACCGGCACAAGCCTTGACGCCATTCTGCGAGGCTTCTCATGGGCAGGATGGGCCGTGACGGCCGTCTGCATCGCTGCCATTGCCTGGCTCGGATGGTACCTCTTGCGCAGGCTTTCTATATATAATAAGGTGAAATCCACGCTCGGAGGCATCTGGCAAGGAGTGATATCACTGAAAGATGTGCGCAACGTGCCCCTCTTCATCTTCTTCACTCTCGCCATCTGGGGTAGCTACTTCATTCACTACTACCTGACGTTTTTCTGCTTCGATGCCACCCGAAGCCTGGGACTTTCGTGTGCCCTCGTGACGTTCATCGTAGGCTCTGTCGCCGTCATCGTGCCCACTCCAAACGGAGCCGGACCGTGGCACTTCGCCGTCAAGACCATGCTGATCCTCTACGGAGTGGCCGACAACGACGCGCTTTTCTTCGTACTCATCGTGCATACGGTACAGACTCTGCTCGTCGTCCTGCTGGGATTATATGCATGGCTGCGCCTCTCGTTCATGGCAAGAACGACGGGCAAGGAGGCGAAAACCTTGGAAGACAAGAACAAAAAAGAACCAATATAACAATAACAACAGGCAGAAAGACAGAAGAAGCGGGCAAAAACCCCTCCTATCTCCTCTCTCCTCTAAAAACTAACCGTTATGAACGAAATCGCAAAATTGAATCCTGAATGCGTTTGGAGCAACTTCTACAAGTTGACACAAGTGCCACGTCCGAGCGGACATCTTGAGAAAGTACAACAGTTTCTGCTTGACTTCGCACGACAAACCGGCGTGGAAGCCTTCATCGACGAAGGCCAGAATGTGGTAATGCGCAAACCTGCATCGCCGGGAATGGAAAACCGCAAGGGCGTCATCCTGCAGGCTCACATGGATATGGTGCCGCAAAAGTCGCCCGAATCGACCCACAATTTCGAGACCGACCCTATACAACCATGGATTGACGGAGAATGGGTGAAGGCCAGAAACACTACCCTCGGCGCCGACAACGGACTCGGTGTAGCCGCTATTATGGCTGTCATGGAAGACAAAACCCTCAGACACGGTCCGGTGGAAGCACTCATTACTGCCGATGAAGAAACAGGAATGTACGGCGCAAACGACCTTCCGGAAGGCATGCTTAAAGGAGACATCTTGCTCAATCTCGACTCAGAAACGTGGGGCAAGTTTGTCATCGGTTCGGCAGGAGGCATTGACGTCACTGCCACACTCGACTACAAAGAGGTCGACACCGACCCCGAAGATGCAGCACTGAGAGTAACACTGAAAGGCTTGAGAGGCGGACATTCCGGTCTGGAAATCCACGAAGGACGCGGAAATGCCAACAAGCTCATGGTGCGATTCGTACGCGAAGCCATCGAAGACTATGAGGCTCGCCTGGCATCATGGCACGGCGGAAACATGAGAAACGCCATTCCTTTCAAGGCCGAAGTGGTGATAACACTGCCAAAAGAGAACGTAGAACCGCTGAGAGAGCTCATCGCTGACTGGAAGGCTGACTTCGAAGATGAGTATAAAGGCATAGAGAGCGGCATCGAATTCTTTGCCGAAGAGGTAGACACTCCTAAGACCCAGCTGCCAGAAGAGATACAAGACAACCTCGTCGATGCCATCTATGCCTGCCACAACGGCGTGCTTCGCATGATACCAAGCTATCCGGAGGTGGTCGAAACCAGTTCGAATCTTGCCATCATAGATATCGAAAACGGCACAGCTGCATTGAAGATTCTGGCCCGCTCAAGCCGTGAAGATATGAAAGACTACATAGTAAAGACCCTCGAAAGTTGCTTCAATATGGCCGGGATGAAGGTCGAAACTGCCGGTAGTTATGGTGGTTGGGACCCCAATCCTGACTCTGAAACTCTGCATCTTCTGCTAAAGATCTACAAGGAACTCAATGGCGAAGACGGCATCATTCAGGTCGATCATGCCGGACTTGAGTGCTCAGTCATCCTCGGAAAGTATCCGCATCTTGACGTGGTAAGCCTCGGTCCTACGATGAAAAGCCCGCATACGACGACCGAACGTGCCCTCATCAAGACCGTCGAACCATTCTGGACTCTGCTTAAAAAGGCACTTGAAGAGATGCCTGTAAAGTGACTTCACGGGCTGCCGGCATAGGCTTCAGCAGCTATATCGGCAGCAAACAGGACGAAAAAAGAAAGAACCTCCGAAAAGCTTCTGGAGGTTTTTTCTTTTAAGGGGTTAGCATTTCCGGCTTTAACCTGTACTATTATCAAACAAGACGATGGACAAAAAGCGGCACATAGAGCGACTCTTCCGCCGGCACTACGAAAGGATGTTCCTCACGGCCAGCACACTTCTCCGCGACAAAGAGGAGGCTCGTGACGTTGTGAGCGAGGTGTTTTCGAGGCTGTTAGAGCAGGATTCATGTCTTGACGGCTCACAAAACACCGAGGCATACCTGCTTGTTTCCGTGCGCAACCGTTGTCTGAACATCCTTGCCCACCGCCTTGTCATGAAGAAGAATGCCCTGCATTTTTCTGAAGGAACAGCAGAAGACACCCCCTATGAGGAGCTTCCTCTCGACGACATCCTGCAGTACATACAGGATGATCTCCCGCCCCAGACGGGCAGAATCGTCAGGATGCGCTACGCCGAGGGAATGCCTTACAGGGAAATAGAACGGCAGACGCAACTCAGCCGCATCGCCGTCTACAAGCATCTGCGCAAGGGAATCGAGAAACTAAGGAAACACTTTAACCCCGACAGCAATGGATAAGTTGAAAAGATTACTGACAATGGCGGAACAGCCCGACCGCTATTCTGAGGATGAATGGGACGACGTGCTGGGCGGAGAGCGCCTGACTGACGAAGAGAAAGAGCAGGCCTGGCAGCGGTTCGAACGCCGACACTGGCCGGGAAGGCAGGCTTTCTGGAGGAACACGGCTGCCCTTCTTGCCGCAGTTCTCACGCTTTCGGCACTCGCATGGACGGCCTTTCACCTGCATACACATCAACAGAACATCCCTGAAACCGTGACGGTTGAGCCGACAAATGCAATGCCTTCAGCAGCAGCCGTCGAGCCGATTGTCTTCGAAAACGCCCCGCTTGAGACCATTCTCGACACCCTTTCCCGGCATTATGGCTTCACCGTCAGCTACAGAAATGCCGGTGCCAAAGCCCGGCGTCTATACTTCACATGGGACAGAACCATGACCGAAGACGAGGCGATTGCCCTCTTCAACAACTTTGAATCGTTCAGTCTCACCTTGTCAAACGACATATTGGAAGTGGAATGAAACGGCTATTCATCACCTTATTAATAACATGCGCGTGCGCGAATCATGCTCTTTCTCAGGCTATTCGGCGCGACTATCGCGACATGCCCATGACGGAAGTACTGGCCGATCTCAACCGACTGTCGACGACCGAGACCGTCTATTTCGTCTACGACGAGCTGGAAGACTACCGGGTGAGCTGCTCTTTGCGCTGCAAAACGCTCGGTGAAGCACTGCACGAAGTCATAGGATTCTACCCCATCAGCATCAGTGAAAGCGAAGGAAAATACTTTGTAGAGCCACAGCAAAAGACCGCCCACAAGCTCATCGGAACGGTCGTTGGCGAACGAGGAGAGCCCCTTGCCTATGCCAACATCGTCCTGCTTTCGCTTGTCGACTCTACGTTTTTAGCCCGTGGAGTGAGCAATATGACGGGCTGTTTCACCATCCCTACCGATGCAGAATGCGCACTTGTCAAGGTAACACACGTCGGCTATCGCACCCTGCAACGGCCACTTTTCACGACCCGTATCGGCACCATTCACCTCTATCCGAAGACCGAAAAACTGCCCGCCATACAGGTGGGGAAGCCCCGCCAGAGGCTGAAAGGACGCGAACGACGGGCTGCAAGGCGCGAGCGGAAGATCAGGGAGATGGTGTGGTCGATGGCCTTGCCAGAGTTTGAAGCGACCGACATCCCGACGGCATACCTTGGCGAAAAGGCCGTCGTGCTGGCCGAATACGACAGTATTGGCTTCACCGTCAAGCACGGAACTCCAAAGAAAACGCGCCTGCACCGCATCCGTTATGCCGTGAACGACCCGCAAACGGCCAGCCGACTGGGAGCCTTTCTGAGCAAGAAAGCACAGGAGGCCGTCGGGCGAGGGAGCCTCTCTGTCACGGGATTGCGCATTGTCAAGCCCGACGGAGAGGAGACTGGACACGACATTGAGGCAGGCGACATTGCCGACTTCTTCACCTACGAGGAGCAGGACGTGCGCCGGGAAGGGAACACACCGGCAGCAAGCTACTTCGAACACCGCTGCCCTAACCTGAGCTATCGGTTCACAGCCGCCTCTCGTCCGGGACTTCTCACCCGCTACTGGGCCCACGACGCCGACCTCACCGTCACGGAAACTGCCCGCAAGAAGGGACTCCACCGCATCAGCTGCAGGCTCCATCCCGACACGATCGGCGACAGTAGAGACCCTCGAGTGACCGTATTCACCAGCTACGGACAGCGCAAAGGCCTTGAGGCCAATGCCCCAAGACCCGACGCAGGGATGCTCATCAGCAGCTCAACACCCAGCGTCCACGGGCAGAAAGGCGCCGATTCACCCCGCCAAGACATATCATTCGGCAAGACCAGCATCGCCGAATCACGGACGTATCCCGACACCAAGCCGGTCGACACCCTCGTCATTCCCCACGGCGAAAAGGCCCGAATGCTCTACGAAACCATCGTGCGCAGCCCCGCCAACGACCGCCTTGAGCTGCTGATCTGCTACACCGATGCCCTGCAACGCAACGGCATCCCCTTCACCATCGCCCACACTACACCCGTCGGACGTGAGCCTATTGACGAACTTCTGACGGCTGAAGAGATGGTGACCTTCATCCTTCTCGGCGACGGAACGCTCTGCTTCCCTACCATGCTGATGCCCTTCGGCAGCGTGCCCCATCACCTTTGCGGACGGAAAGCACGACTCGCGAACGGCATCTTCACAAGCCTTCCCGACGACACTTTTCCCGACTGACGCCGAGAAAGCTTAGCTTTTAGGGTGAGAAGTCATAGCTTTCTGGCCAATAAACCTATCCTTTCTCACCCATAACCCATAGACTTCTCACCCTAAAAGCTAAGCTTTCTCAGCGTCCCTGAAAAGCCTTCTCAGGCATGTCCGGCACAAAGACGACCGGAAAAAGGCCCCAATGACCATGTTTTTTTGACGTTTTCCCGCGATTTTCACCCACAATATTCCTTGTTTTACGGAAAAAATCGTATCTTTGCAGGCGTTTTAAACCATTTTTACCAGACAACATGGACGATTATCCGGCGAATAGTAACAACTATGAAGGCTGAGGATTAAGCTGCTGAGGGCTAATCTTCTGCCACAATTTTAATTATTGGAGATTAGCACGATGAAGACGTACTGGAACACAAACGGTGGCCTAAAGGCACTTAATGAATGGCAGCCCGGCTGCTGGATACAGGTAACTTGTCCCACGGAAGACGACCAACGCGAACTGGAAGAACGCTTCCACATTCCCGACTATTTCCTCTCTGACATCAGCGATACCGACGAACGTGCCCGTTATGAGTACGACGACGGATGGATGCTCATCATCCTTCGTATCCCACACGTAAAGGAAATACGCTCGCGCACACCCTATACCACCCTGCCCCTCGGCATCATTCACAAACGCGACGTCACCATTACCGTGTGCTACTACGAAACCAACATGATGATCGACTTCATCAGCTACCAGCAGAAACGGGGCGCAGGCTTCACCGACTACGTAGACATGACCTTCAGACTGTTCCTCTCTTCGGCCGTCTGGTACCTGAAACGACTCAAGCAAATCAGCACACTCATCGACCGAGCCAAGCACAATCTCGACCACGACGTGAACAATGAAAGCCTTATCGGACTGTCAAGGCTGCAAGACTCGCTGACCTATTTCATGACCTCCATCCGAGGAAATGAGAACCTTCTGGCCAAACTGAAGTTCAAACTCCAGGTCGACGAGCTCGACGCAGACCTCATTGAAGACGTCAATATCGAGATGACGCAGGCCAGAGAGACCGCAAGCATCTACTCGAGCATTCTCGAATCGACAATGGACACCTACTCGTCAATCATCAACAACAACATGAACACCGTGATGCGTACACTCACTTCAGTGAGTATCATCATGATGTTCCCAACGCTCATCGCCTCACTTTTCGGCATGAACCTCATCAACGGCATGGAAGAGTGGCACTTCGGATTCCCCATAGCCCTCATCATCTCCGTCGTAGTAAGCGGGCTTACATGGTACTTCCTGAGGCATAGAAGACTGCTGTAGCACAGGAAACACAACGAAAAAGAGCAAGGCAGGCCGGCACCGCAAGACCAAAATTTCACCACCCGAAGCAGCAAAGAACAGAAAATACAGAACCAGTCAGTGCCAGCCCGCCTCCACATAAACCCCTATAAACTTGCACTTTAGCCCCTTTTACCTCTTTTTTTCACCCCTAAAGCGAAAAAAGTCGTTTTTTTTTCGTTAGTTCCATTTTTTTTGTTTAAGTTTGCACCATATTATATATTGCGCTAAATGCGTAAAGTGTTGATATACCGAATCATTAACTAAAAAACAGTGACATGATGGACTCTCAAGCAAAAAACCTGAATGAACAGGAACAAAAAGAAGATGTAAACATGACGGAAAAGGCCACAACTGCCGAAGCCGAAGTACAGAACAACGCCGAGCAAGCAACTGAAGAAGCTCCAGTCGCCCAGGAAGCCGTGACAGAACAGGCTCCCGAAGAGCAGCCTGTAGCTGCAGAAGAAGCAGAAACACCGGCTGAAGAGCCTGCAGAAACCAAGGACGAGCCAGCCCAACCTGCCGAAGAAACGGCAGAAGAACCGGCCGCCAAGGAAACAGAAAAGGCTCAGAAAGCCTATGTCAGCAAGGCAGAAATCCTGGCAAGGCTGAAGGAAATCGTCGACAGTCAAGCCAATCCTATCAAAGAAGAAGTCGAGCATCTGAAGACACAATTCTACAAGATCCATATCGCAGAAAGGGAAGCACAGCTAAAAGCTTACCTCGAAAACGGCGGAGATCCGGAGAAGTATCAGATTCAACCCGACGACGAAGAAGAAGCCTTCAAGGCCGAAATGGGAGTCATCAAGGAGCGCAGAGCAAAGGTTTTCCAGCAACAGGAGACAGAGAAGCAGGAGAACCTGGCCAAGAAACTTGGCATCATCGAGCGCATCAAATCAATGATCACCTCGCCTGAAGAGGCCAACAAAGCCTACCCGGAATTCAAGGAACTGCAGCAGAAATGGCGCGAGATCAAGGCCGTTCCTGCCGAGAAAGCCAACGAACTCTGGCGTAACTACCAACTATACGTAGAACAATTCTACGACTTGCTGAAGCTGAACAATGAGGCACGTGAGTATGACTTCAAAAAGAATCTCGAGCTGAAGACAAAGCTTTGTGAGGCAGCAGAGAAGCTTTCCGAGGAGGAAGATGTCATCAGTGCGTTCCATCAGTTGCAGGAACTTCACCAACAATACAGAGAGATCGGCCCCGTGACAAAGGATCTGCGCGAAGAGATATGGACTCGCTTCAAGACGGCATCGACGGTCATCAACAAGCGCCACCAGCAGCATTTCGAGGCACTAAGGGCCAATGAGGAGGAGAATCTTGCCCGCAAGACCGCGCTCTGTGAGAAGGTTGAAGCCATTGCAGCCGAAGAGAACAAGGGCGCAAGTGACTGGGAGAAGCACACGAAGGAGATCATTGAAGTGCAAAACGAATGGAAGACCATCGGCTTTGCCCCTCAGAAGATGAACGTGAAGATATTCGAACGCTTCCGTGCAGCCTGCGACGACTTCTTTGCCCGCAAGGCAAGTTACTTCAAGGAAATGAAGGAACGCTTTGCCGAAAACGCAGAGAAGAAGCGCGTCCTGGTGGAGAAAGCACAGGCCTTGGCTGACTCTACTGACTGGAAATCGACCTCAGACAAGCTGATTGCCCTGCAGAAAGAGTGGAAGACCATTGGCACTGTTCCCAAGAAACTGGGTGACCAGTTGTGGAACGACTTCCTCACTGCGTGCAACAAGTTCTTCGAAGCCCGCAATGCAGCCAATGCAGGAACGAGAAGCGAGGAAAGGGAAAACCTGGGCAAGAAGCGCGAAATCATCGCTGAACTCAAAAAGTTGGTGGAAGACAAGGCAGCCGATGCACAGGACAAGGTGCAGTCTCTCGTGGAGCAATACAGCCAGATCGGGCACGTACCGTTCAAGGAGAAGGACAAGCTTTATAAGGAATATCACGAAGTGCTCGACACCATTTACAAGGAGCTGAACATCTCTACAGCCCGCCGCAGGCTTGACAACTTCCGCACCAATCTGAAGAATGTCGCCAAGCGGGGCGAGGATGCTCTTGACAATGAGCGTACAAGGCTGATGAGACACTACGAGCAGCTGAAGCAGGAAATCCAGACCTATGAGAATAATCTCGGATTCCTCAACGCCGCATCGAAGAAGGGTTCGACGCTCATCGACGAGATGAAACGCAAAGTTCAGAAGCTGAAGGACGACTATAGCCTCACCCGCGAGAAGATAAAGGCTATCGATGCCCAGAATGCGGCCCAAGAAAACGAAGAGGAAACCGACGAGGAAGCCTAAGTCTTCCGGCTGGATTGTGTACGTAGAATCTGCTGAATGTCAAGGAAATGCTTGACATTCGCAACGACGGGCATACCATCATCAGGGTCTCTGTTCCCACGAAAGTGCGGAACGGAGGCCCTGCTTTTTCCACACTACCCGAAGCATGTCCGACGAGAAAGCTATCCTTTCAGCCCGAGAAGTCTATGGGTTATGGACGAGAAAGGGCAGACTTCTCATGATGAAACCTTAGACTTCTCACCCTGAAAGCTAAGCTTTCTCAAAATGAAAGATTTTCCTTCGTCCAAATGACACAAATACATGTAAAAACGAACAAAAAAGCATCAGAATGTACATTTTTAACGAAAAGGATGACTAAAAATGCCGAGAAATGAGTAACTTTGTAACCCTGAAAATCAACATTAACAGAAAATCGCTACACAAAACCAACAAAAGAATCATGAAACGATTACTAACAATCGCAATTGTACTCATGGGCGCGCTTGGCGTTCATGCCCAACAGGCCGAGTACTTCAAACCTTACAAGACAACTGAACTCAGACTTCCGTCGGTTCCCATTGTCGTCAACGACCCGTATTTCTCAATATGGTCGTCGTATGACAAACTGACTGACGGCCCGACCAACTACTGGTATTCGAGAGATCTCAAGAAACCCATCGACGGACTGCTCCGCGTTGACGGCGAGACCTACCGCTTCATGGGCACGCAGAGAAACTACATCCTCGGCAACACCCTGCTGCCGATGGCCGACGAAAGCGCATGGGAAGCCCCGGGAACCCGCACCAAGCAGACGGGAACAGGATGGACTGCCGAAGACTTCGACGACAGTAGCTGGGAAACACTCAAAGGAGCCATCGGAACAGGCAAGGAATATAAGAACGTAAGAACAGAATGGAGCGGTGAGAATACCGACGTCTATGTGCGCCGCCATCTTGCCCTTTCTGCAGCTGATCTCGAAAAAGACCTCTACGCCATGTATTCACATGACGACGTGTTTGAGCTCTATCTCAACGGTCATCGCATCGTCTCTACCGGCGAAACATGGAACCAAGGCGTCACCCTTCAGCTCACAAGCGCCATGAAAGGCTACCTGCACGAGGGCGACAACACCATCGCTGCACACTGCCACAACACCACAGGCGGAGCACTTCTCGACTTCGGCATCTATGAGAATATCATCACTCCTGCCGAAGGAATCAAGGTGGCTACGCAGAAAGACATCAACGTTCTGGCCACGAACACTTACTATACCATGGCATGCGGACCAGTAGAACTGGACTTAGTGTTCACCGCTCCCATGCTCATCGACGACCTCGAACTGCTTTCAACACCCATCAACTACATCTCCTATCAGGTCAGAGCCACCGACAACCAGGAGCATGACGTGCAGATATACTTTGCCGCATCGCCCGAAATCACCGTCTACAACACCAACGCCGGCGTGACTTCAAAGAATACAAAGTCAAGCGGCATCAACTATCTCAGCACCGGTAACACCAGCCAGGGATTCCATGAAACAGGAAGTTGGGAACCCATCGACTGGGGATATCTCTACCTGCCCAGCTTCAACGGTGAGGTAAGCCTCTGTGAAACCAACGGCACCGAACAGTATTTTGCCGACGAAGGCGCATTGCCGAAGTCCAAGTCTACCCATCGCGCCACAAAAGGAAGCCAATATCCGACCCTGGCTTACATGCACAACTTCGGCAAAGTATCGGCAACATCCAGCTTCATGATGATCGGATACGACGAGGTGAACGACATACAGTTTATGGGAAAGAAGTATAAAGGCTTCTGGGCCCGCAACAAGAAGAACATCTACAAGGCATTCACAGAGCTCAATGAACGCTATGATGAGATCATGACACGCTGCAAAGAGCTTGACAAACGCATCTACGACGACGGCGAAAAAGCCGGTAACACGAAGTATGCCGAGCTGCTTTCCGGATGCTATCGCCACTGCATTGCTGCCCATAAACTCTTTCAAGACGAAGATGGCGACACCTTGTTCTTCTCCCGTGAGAACGACTCAGGTGGCTTTATCAACACTGTTGACCTCACATACCCGGAGTCACCCATCTTCCTGATGTACAACCATGAGCTGCAAAAAGCCATGATAACGAGCATCTTCAAGTACTGTCAGAGCGACCGTTGGGGCTTCAACTTTGCCGCTCACGACCTTGGACACTATCCCATCGCCGACAATCAGCACTACTCTATCCGCTTCCCGAACGCCAGTGGCGGATTTGAAGGCAACATGCCATTGGAGGAATCGGGCAACATTGTCACGCTCGTTGCCACCATCTCCATGCTTGACGGCAACACCAACTATGCCGACAGGTTCTGGGATACCATCACGACTTGGACCGACTATCTGGCTGAAAACGGCCAAGACCCGGAGAATCAGCTATGCACTGACGACTTTGCAGGCCACCTTGCTCACAATGCCAACTTGTCTTTGAAGGCCATTTACGGCGTGGCAGGCTATGCATTAATGTGCAAGATCAAGGGCGACATGGACAACTACAACAAGTACATGGACAAGGCAAAAGCCATGATTACGCAGTGGGAATCCGACGCAAGGGCCAGCGACGGCAAGCACTACAACCTGACTCTCGACGGTAATGACAACACCTGGAGCCAGAAATACAACATGGTTTGGGACAAGCTTTGGCGCATCAACATCATGCCGAACAATGCCATCTCGACCGAAATGACCTACTATCGCACGAAGCAGAACACCTATGGCCTGCCACTTGACAGCCGTTCGGCATACAGCAAGAGCGACTGGATCATGTGGACTGCTGCCATGAGTTCGAGTAAATCGGGCTTCCAGCTCTTCGCAGACCGCGTCTACAAGTACGCCAATGAGACCAAATCACGCGTACCAATGAGCGACTGGTACTGGACCAACAATGCCAACATGCAGGGCTTCCGTGCCCGTTCGGTCGTTGGCGGACACTGGATGAAGGTGTTCATGGACAACTTCGATCCCGACGTGCCACATTCTACCGGCGTAGCAAACGTTGTAGACAAGTCGGCCAACGCTACTGAAGTGGCCCGCTACAATGCCAATGGCCAGCGTGTTTCGTCGGCCCAGAAGGGGCTGAATATCGTGAAATATTCGGACGGAAGCACCAAGAAGATTGTCATTAAATAACCCAATCTGACCATAGAGGCTGGCAGATCATCCCCTGAAAGGATGGCTGTCAGCCCTTTTTACGACAGAGAGTCTCGGCGCCAGAGGTTGCCTTCAGAAAGATTTTCTTAACCCATCAAGATATGTCAAGTGCTAAATGGATCGGCGGATTCCTTGGGTTCATCAACGGAGGACCCATCGGAGCGCTCGCCGGATTTGCCTTAGGATGGCTTTTTGACCAGCTCATCAACGAGAGTTCGGCCATTGAGGCTGACTTCAACAACCGCGAATACGACAACAACAGCTATGGTACGCATCGCAACAACTATGCGTATGACGAGCAGCGATATCAGGAAGGCCAGCGTAACTCGTTCCTTTTCTCGATGCTTGCCCTCGCTTCTTATGTGATAAGAGCCGACGGAAAAATCATGCATTCGGAGATGGAAGTCGTGCGCGAGTTTCTGCGTCAAAACTTTGGAGAGGCTGCCAAGCAGCAGGGAGAGCAGATTCTGCTGCGCCTCTTTGAGCAGCAAAAGCAGATGGGGACGGCTGCCTTCAGGACCACGATCATGCAGTCTTGCCGGCAGATAGCTGCCAACATGGACTATTCTCAACGCCTTCAGCTGCTCAATTTCCTTGTCATCATCGCCCAGGCCGACGGGCAAGTAGCCCAGGAAGAGGTGGCTGCCATCAGGGAATTGGCCTCCTATCTCGGCATCAGCGGGCAGGACGTCGAGTCGATGCTGAACCTTCGATCGGGAGCAACCGACCTGGAGTCGGCCTATAAGGTGCTGGGGGTCTCGCCCGATGCTACCAACGACGAGGTGAAAGCAGCCTATCGGAAGATGGCTTTGCAGCACCATCCCGACCGGGTGGCTGCCCTTGGCGAGGATGTTCGGCAAGCAGCTGAGAAGAAATTCCAGGAAATCAACGACGCCAAAGAGCGCATCTACAAGGCACGAGGGCTGTAGACTACGGCCTAAAACGACTGCCATCCGCTGAGAGACATTGGTCTCTCAGCGGATTTTAATTGTTAAAAACTTCGGAAAAAGCAGGACAAAACGCTGTAGAAATGCCGTCACCCAACCGGCAAGGCATGCTTTTTGCCGGAAATGGAGGGTCTGCCTCTGCTTATTATTAACACACTGATTACCAGCGATATGTTACAACAAAGACGGGCATTCCCGCTTCTTCATTCCCAAATCTTCATGCGCTGTCGCCGAGAAAGCTGCCCTTTCTCAAGACGAAAGCTAAGGGTTCTCGCCGAGAAGCCAAAGGGTTCAGCCGCTGAAGTCTTTGCCTTGTGAGCGAGAAAGGATAGCATTCTCGGCGCGAAGGCTGAGGAACCACGGCATCAACTGTTCGTAATCTCCTCCGGAATGGCCAGATTTCCCCTGTTTTCTCCTCATTCTTCATGCCGTGAAATGTTAAAAAACGGCAGAAAATTTGACAGTCCGCACACGGTTTTCCCTTCCCCATTCCCTGCGCATAACAGCCACTGCTGCAGCAGAAAAAAGGCCGGAATTATTTGCTTCATTCACATCTATATTGTATCTTTGCCGGAAAAAACAAGCACAATGAAAAAACTGATGACCTTCTTAGTGACCCTGTTAGGGCTGAATGTCAACTCTGCATGCAGCCAACAGTCCTTCAAAGACGCCGACGTAGAGGAGTTTTTCCGCCTTGCCGAGACGGCTTCTGACGTCCAGTTGCTTGACGTCCGCACGGCAGAAGAGTATGCCGAAAGCCACATTGCCGGTGCCCAGAACATCGATATCAACAAAGAAACGTTCCTTGAAACGGTACTGAAGCAGCTCGACAAGCAACGACCTGTAGCCGTCTATTGCCGTAGCGGCAAGCGGTCAGTCAAAGCTGCCAACATCTTGACTGCCAACGGTTTTGAGGTCATCAACCTCAAAGGTGGCATTCTTGCCTGGCAAAGCAAGGGCAAACCCGTGACCACCGACACCCACGAGCGCGACCTCTTCACCACAAAAAGCGGAAAGACGGTGCAGCTGTATGCCCTCATGCACGCCAGCATCCGCATGGTCTACGACGGAAAAGAGATAGAGATCGACCCCGTAGGGCAGCTCGGAAACCGGACGACAGACTATGCTTCGCTGCCCAAGGCCGACTTTATCTTCGTCACACACGAGCACCCCGACCACTTCAGCCCAGAGACTATCGCCCTGCTTTCGGCCGGCAACACCCGCATCATCACCAACCAACGATGCGCCGACCGGCTGGAACGTGGCACAGTAATGGCCAACGGCGACCGCTTAGACCTTTCCGAAGACATCAGCATCGAGGCCGTTCCAGCCTATAACACCACGCCCGACCACCTGCAATTCCATCCCAAAGGGCGCGACAACGGCTTCGTCGTCAGCCTTGACGGGCTGCGCATCTACATCGCAGGCGACACCGAAGACATCCCGGAGATGGCCGAAATCCAGGACATTGACATCGCCTTCCTGCCCTGCAACCAGCCCTACACGATGACCCCCGACCAGCTTCTACGGGCAGCACGCATGGTGAAACCGCGCGTGCTCTTCCCCTATCACTACGGCCAGACCAACGTTTCTGAAGTTCCTTCACAGCTAAAGAACGACAGCATCGAGGTGCGCCTGCGCCACTACGAGTAGGACTCCGCCCGGCATACGACCCCAGACACCCGCAAAAAAGAAAGCCCTGCAAGCGAGCATCGTCGCTTGCAGGGCTCATTATTTCACTCCTTCAGCAGGAGAACACACTCTTTATGCCTCGGCTTCAGGTGTCTCTACAGTCTCGACATCAGCCGTTTTCTTGGTGGTTTTGCGCACCGTACGCTTGCGCTTCGGCTTCTCTTCAGCCGTTACACCGTCGACTTTCACGCCAGCCAGCTCAGGATCGACCATGATACGTCCGCAATATTCGCATACGATAATCTTCTTGTGCATCTTGATATCGAGCTGTCTCTGGGGCGGAATCTTGTTGAAACAACCCCCACAGGCATCGCGTTGTACGTAGACTATGCCCAGTCCGTTGCGCGCATTCTTGCGGATTCTCTTGAAACTTGACAAGAGACGTGGCTCTATCTTTAGTTCGAATTCCTTCGCCTTTGCTTTGAGTTTATCCTCTTCTTCACGAGTCTCCTGCATGATTTCTTCCAATTCACCACGCTTTGATTCGAGGTCTTCGCGACGCTCAATTATCAGTGAATGTGCCTGTTGAAGGTCCTGATTGCGCTCATCAATCCTTACCTGTGCCTCGCGGATTTTTTTGTTGCAAAGCTCAATTTCGAGTGTCTGATATTCGATTTCCTTGGTCAGTGTGTCATACTCGCGGTTGTTCTTCACCTCGTCGAGCTGCTGCTTGTAGCGGTTGACGCTGGCTTCTGCCGTGGCGATCTCGCCTTTTTTCATCGTGATGGCTGACTGGAATTCGGCAATTTCGTTCTGAATCTTCTCCACACGGGTGGTCAGTCCGGCAATCTCGTCTTCGAGATCTTGCACTTCAAGGGGCAGTTCGCCTCTCAGGGCACGCTTCTCATCGATGCCCGAAAGGGTGGTTTGCAGCTGATAAAGGGCTTTCAGCTTCTCCTCTACCGAGAGGTCTGTTGGGTCTTTCTTTGCCATAGTAGCGGATGTTCTCCCGCGACCCTTCCCGAGGAAGGGCGTGCCTGCCGGTTAGTGGGGAGACGTGGCAGGCCCTGATGGTTATTTCTTTATATGTATATGATCGGATTTGTATGTGTTTCAGCGATACAACAGCGCACGCCGGGGCATTCTCTTTCGATGATGTCGCGGAAGAGTTCTGCCGTGAACTGCTCGCTCTGATAGTGGCCGATGACGGCTATTTGTATCTGCTGTTCGTGGCCGAAGAACTCGTGATAGTGCATTTCTCCCGTCACGAAGGCATCGGCTTCAGCCCGGATGGCGTCGTCAAGCAGGAACGAACCTGCGCCTCCGCAGATGGCGACTCGCCTGACTTGACGGTCAAGCAGCTCGTTGGCCTGCACCTGGTCCACGCCGAAGGTCTCCTTCAGCATGAGGATAAACTGGCGTGAGTCGAGAGGTTTCTCGAACTCACCTGTCACGCCTGATGCTCCTTCTACGTCGTCGACCACGCGCGGAGCGCCCATCAGTCTGACATGCTTCAGGCCCATTTTCTCGGCAATTTTGAAGTTCACTCCGCCGTGGGCATTGTCCATGTTGGTGTGCATGGCTACGATAGCAATGTCATTTTTGATAGCTTTCGCGACGGCCCGCTCCACATAGTTTGCCCCTGTTACATGGGCCAGCTTGTGGAAAATGAGGGGATGATGGGCCACGATGAGGTTGCAACGACGGCGCAAGGCCTCGTCGACCACGTCTTCGGTGACGTCTAAACACAATAATGCCCCTGATACTTCCGCCTCTGTTAGTCCGATTTGCAGGCCGGCATTGTCGAAGCTTTCCTGCAAGGGCAGAGGCGCAAATCGTTCAAGGGCAGCAACCACTTTACTTATGTTCACGCTTCAGCAAGCTTTGTTTCTTGGGTGCAAAGGTAGTGTTTTTCCTGCTAACAACGACTTTTGCCGGCCGAAGATTAAGAATATTTAAGAACCTTGCCAGGGTGAACGTCAGGACTTCTTGCTGAGAAAGCTATCCTTTCTGGTCGAGAAGTCTATGGGTTCTGGGTGAGAAAGGATAGCTTTCTCGCTGACAAGTCTATGACTTCTCACCCTGAAACCTTAGCTTTCTCGGGGTGAAGGAGGGAAACCGTCCTGATAAACGACGGGTACTTTCCTGATAAAGGAGGGAAACTTCTCTGATAAAGAACGGGAACTCTCCCGACGAAGGACGGGAGAATGGCGACGGAAGGCTACTCCCAGTCGGACAGACGGGCCTCGGATTCGACGAGTTTCTCGACCTTGTCGTCCAGAGCAGGGAAAAAGTCAATGCCTGTCATGGCCTCGATTTCGTCGACCGTATAGACGTGTTCAGCCATGGACATCTTCTTTCCAACGTTGTCATAGACGAAGCCTATGGCCTTGGGAGTGCCCTTACGACAGAGTACTACCTTGAAAAAGGCGTCGGGAACCCACACCTTGTTGCGCCCGAGAGTGCGCTTAGGCGGATCTGATTTGTAAATAGGGCCGCACACAATGTCGACGGCTCCGTAGGTCTTTGCCCACAGACGGCAGCGTATTTCGACGTCGTTCCACTCGTATTTGTTCAATCCGTGATGCTGAGGACAGACGTTGGTCAGGAGGAAAGACTCGGCCATTGCCGTTGCGTTCCACTTGTTGTCAGCTGCAGGACACATGTGACCGCGGTCGAAACCCGTATTGTAATAGTCGGTCAATGCAGCCCTTGGCGAGGGCACTGAGGCGTCTTCCTGGAAGGCTTCTTCCGCGCGTTTTGCACTGCCATAGATACGGTTTTTCGTCAGATGCCATGCCACCCAGTTCGGGTTCTTTGTCTTACTGTTGTAGGAAACGGTGTATCCCGTGCGGTGAAGTATCAGCTCCGGACGGTCTTTTAATGGTGCAGGCAACTCATATTCGACAATGCCGTCTGACGGTTTTCCTGACGTTTCTGACGAAGAAGTGCCGGAAGCGGCGACGGCAAGCGAGCCCGTTTCCGGGCTGACGACCGACAGAAGCGACTGCGAGTCGCCCTTGTTCTGACGACACCCTGTGGCCGACAAGAGCAAGAGCAGGGCTGCAAAGGCCCATGAAGTGGTGTGACTTTTCAACATATTCGGCTATTCCTTTTCTTTGTTGTCAACGGGTTGCGGTGTGTTTCCTGCCAGCACGACCAAGGCTTCATAGGCATCGAAGGCATAGTGTCGGGCTGTCCAAAGGGCTGCCAGCAATGCTACAAGAGTGGCAAAGAGCGACGCGACGACCAGCAACAGCTGCCATCCTACGGCTGAAAGGGCGCTCACGCCACTGAGCATCATCGACCATACTACCAACGGACACACACTAATGAAGAGCGTCGACATGGTCTTGATGTAGGGCAAGAAGGCCGACTGTACGGCACGACGCACAAAATACCAGACGGCTTCGCGATGGGTTGCGCCGTTTCCCAACAGGTATTCGTAGAGCTGACCGTGGTGGAGAATGCCTGCATAATAGGTGCGTAATGCCGATGAAACGGCAGCTGTCATCGTGCCTAACAGCAGACCTGCCAACGGGATGACTGGCCCAAGCAGGAACTTAACATGAACGCCAACAACGAAAACCCACAGATAGGCCAGTGTCAACAGCAGCGAAACGCCCATTCCTACAGCAGCAGGAATGAGATAATTGCGCTGGCTGACGCGGGCCAGACGGGGCGTAATGCCGGCATAGAAAGCTGCCATCAGCAACACCAGCAACAGGTTCAAGGCCCAATGGCTGTAGCGTTCGGCCAGCCAAAGGCAACCTCCGGCCAGCAGAGAGGAGGCCAGCATGCGCGACAAGGCTCGCAGAAACTGGCCCGTCAAGCCAATCTGCAGCCTTACAACCACCAGCAAAGGAACGGCCAACAAGGCCATTCCAAACAGAAATCCAGTCAGTGTCAACTCCATAGTTATCTATCATTCATTAAGTATCAAACAATGACAAAGGCTGAAAAGAGGGCGACGATGGGGCATCGGAAGGCGCCTTCGCACCCGGAGAGGGAACGGTTGGCGCACTCTCGGGGATAGTCTTTTCAGAAGAACCGGCAGGCAGCCTGTCGAGAGACGTCTGCAAGACGGACTTTCCCGATTGTGCCATTTGGCGTATATAGCCGTCCATCAGGCGGACGTGCTCCTCGCTTTGTCCGTCGAAAGGCATGTCAAGCAAGACAAGAGGATGACCAGTCATGGATGAAACCGCCAGCAAGATGCGCCGCATCACTGCCCATGGAACCTCATCGGCATAGGCATCCCACCAGGAAATGTCTACGTCTAACTGCGACCATTGCTGCCTTACCTGCTGGCGACGGAGCTCCAAATCGGAGTTCACCTGTAGGCTCCAAAGGGTCAAAAGAAATTCGGAAACACGGCAATGAGGAAGAAAAAGGCCGTGAGGAAGGTAGGTCATTAGCCTGCGAAAGGTCGAAGACGACCGTGAACTGACATGCTCTCCTTCGATGGTTACATAGCCTTCTACGGGGGCTTTCAGGCCCATAATCACACGCAAAAGGCACGTATTAAGACTACGAGAAGGGCTGTTGAAGGTGTACGTATCGCCCGGTCTGACAACGAACGAAACCGGTTGCCGTCGACAAGCGGATGACTCCTCAAGAATGATGTCCTTCAATTCAAGCATACATACACCTTATTAATATATATAGCGACAGGCTTTCACCGCGGGAAAGACGCCGCAAGCCTGCATGACTCGCCACGAAAGAGCGCTATTCAATGACGATTTTCTTGGTGAAACTGATGTTCTTCCCCTTCCCTTTCACGACATAGACGCCTCGCTGGGGAATGGCAAGCATCAGATCAGCGCCACTCTTCTCGACCACTTTCACCGAGTCGGCACGATAGACTGTCACCTTTAGCTGCTCGGGAGACTTCACATATATCGTGTGCCCCGACAACGAAACTGAGAAATCAGACAATGTCTTGTCGACGTCAAGCGTGCCGTCTTTAGCCTCGCTTCCAAGGTATTCTGCACGGAAAGTCTCCTTAAACACGTTCACCGTAAGACGATAAATGCCGTCTTGAGCTATCTCCCATTTTGTATCTTCACCACCCAAGCGCATCTGAGTTGACTCCAAAAC
This sequence comes from Prevotella sp., assembly GCA_017469955.1. Taxonomy (GTDB): domain Bacteria; phylum Bacteroidota; class Bacteroidia; order Bacteroidales; family Bacteroidaceae; genus Prevotella. The sequence continues at coordinate 17,176 of JAFUFJ010000016.1, read as the reverse complement.
AGCCTCATCTTGAGTATATGGGTGGAGGTTTTTCGGGTCCCATGTGTTCTGTCCCTGCAACTTAAAACGACGAGGTTCCACATATTCATTGCGCTCCTTCAGCTCGCCTGTCCACGTGAAGACATTGGGATCGTCGGCATCTTGGGTAAACGGCAGCATCACAAAGGCCTGCCAACCAATCTCACATGCTCCTCCAGCTAAATATACTTCACGCCAAGGAACGAAGATTTCGCCCGTCAAAGTGCGCGATCTTGTGTCGACAACAAACTTGTAACGGTCTTCGGCGAACGGAACAATCCACGTCTCTTCGCTGTCGTTTCGGGTCAATGTATAGGGTAATCCGTTATTAACCACATAGGATTGTGTATATCGAGGTACGAGATATTGGGTACCTGAGCCGATCTCTTCTGTGGTGATAACCTTCAATTTTCCTTCATTAAGTGTGCCGGCAAACTTAAAAATACCGTTCGGACATTTGTCCAGTTTCTGCGTTCCGCCTGGCACTGCAGGGCCAGTTATCCAAAGGTTGGTCTGGGCAGATGCTGCGACTGCAGCCATCATGGTTGCCAGTATAATAAAATATCTCTTCATTTTGTCAATTGATTTGCTGTATCATACTTATGTTCCTACTTATCCCGTGGCCCGTCTTTACTTGGCAAACTTGCGCGTCAAGACCGTCCCGTCGGCAACCAACCGGCACACATACGCACCAGAAGGCATGCCCGAAAGGCTCACTGCCAATGACTCTTTGCCCGACATATCTGCCGAGACAACTTCTGTTCCGTCCATATTATAGACGTGAAGACTGCCCTGTGCAACCGTTTCAGATGTCGATACCCGCACTGTTTCATCGGCAGAATCAAAGAACATGTCTATCGTTCCTGCGAAAGTTGGCTGCACATTCAAATAGTTGCTCATGACCTCTACCACCGTCTTTGCATCGCAAGATGTCAGAGGAATATCAACTGTCAGCGTCTTAGTCAGTTCGTCAAAAGTCCATTCGCTGATCTCTTCACCGTTCAAAGTAACGCTTTCTGGCTTCTCTTCTGCAAGGAAAATCACCTTATAGGCACGCTGTTCTGGCATATTAGGATAAGCTCCGACACGAGGATTGATCGTGAGAACTATCTTTCTTTCGCCACGTTTCTGACTGATTTCCGTCGTCGAATATATGCCAGATTTGTACCCATCCGTGTCGCCTTCATCCTCATATAACTGGGTTGTCCCGTTGCCTTCTGGCACTACTTTGATAATCAACTGCTCGGGAACCGATGCCAAAGTCATGATGAGAGGGTTGTTTACTATGACACTTCCGGCCTTTATAAAATAGGGAATTTCCGTCTGTGAATAGCTATCAGTCAACTCAATGCCGCCGTCAATCATTCTGTTTCTGCACACGTCATACCACTTTCCTTCCGGCAACCAGGTAGTTCTCTTTGCCAGACCATTGCCAGATGCAGCCGTTACTACTGGTGCAACTATGATATCATTGCCAAAATAATACTCGTCTTCATAGCGATAAGCATTGTTTTCTTCTGGGTGTTCGTAGTATAGAGGCCTGCACATTGACACGCCGGTGTCATAGCCTTCACGGGCAGCAGCATAAATATATGGCATGAGTTCGTAGCGCAAATAGACGGTTTCGCGCAAGAATTCAAAGTTAGGATACTTCCAAATACGCCTCTCTAAGCTGGGATGATTACTGGCATGTGTTCTGAAAATAGGGGTAAAAACACCGAACTGCATCCATCTCAAATATAGCTCAGGATCATTATTATTGGTAGGAGCGTAGTTGTGACCTCCAAGGTCATGTCCCCAGTATCCGAAGCCAACGTTGGAAGCTGTGGCCGTGAAATAGGTCTCATAGGCCAGCGTACTGAATGCTGGATGTGTGTCTCCTGAGAATCCTATGGGGTATCTGTGGCTTCCGAGTCCTCCCCATCTGTGATAGATGAGTGGTCTGACGTCGGGACGATTCTGCTTCATGTCGTTATAAAACACATGGTTGCACCAGAAGGTTTCGCTCAGTCCTTCCATGCGAGGGTTAGTCAAGTTCTGCTGCCAGTCAAGCCACCAGAAGTCGACTCCTTCTTTTTCTCTGACTCGAATGATGTTTTTGAACATGGTCTTGTAGAAGGTAGAGTCTTCCAAAGTCCATGGAACCCGGTCGGCGGATTCAGGCATTCCCATGTCGTCTCTTATCTGTGCGAAGTTGTCTTCATAGCTTCCTACTCCGTCGGCGGGATGCAAATTGAGCGAAACCTTGAGGTTTTTGCCGTGCATCCATCTGATAAGTCCGGTAGGATTGGGTATTTTATTCCTGTCCCAACTCCATCCTGTCCACTGATCACTGCGATGCCAATCCATGTCCATGATCATCACATCGATGGGGATGTCATTGCCTTGAATTTCATTGACGAGGTTAATGAAGTCTTGTTGTGTATACTGTTGGTACTTGCTATACCAGTATCCAAGTACATATAGGGGAGGCATTGGTATGCGACCTGCCACCTTTATGAAGTCTCCGAGTGCCTTTTTATATTCATGTCCATAGCCGAGGAAGTACCAGTCATAGGCCGATTCGTCGACTGGTTTGGCAGCCCATGGTATTCCATTCACCTCCTTGTCGAAGGCGAATGTTGTCGATCCGTCGCCGCGTCGGGCAGCCGGGCTTTCGTCGATGACGGCCCATCCGTCGCGCGAGAGGATGCCGTTTTCCAGATCACCGCGGTTGCTGTCGCCCGTCACCTGGTCGAGTGTGCGCAGCGTTCCTTTGAGGTTCAGTGCGTCATCCTTTCCCGGATACCAGATGACTTCCCTTCCGTTGAGATTGAACTTGATGTTGAGTCGTGTTGAATTCTTGGTTTCGGGTGTGGGAATGGTGCCGGTCTTATAGGTAAGGGTGAGTGCATCTGTCTTGATATAGAGGTATCCGTCCTTCTCTTCGACGGTGAATGTGGGTACTGGAAGGTTTCGGTTGACGATGGCAAAGGTGGCTCTGTCTTCGAACAACTGTTTCGAACTGTATTGTATTCTGATCATTTGTGGCGTCAGAACGGTAAAGCGCATGCGCCCCGACTCTACCACTGCATCGGGATTGGCTACGGGGTTGTAGGTTTCTTGTGCCCACATGCTCCAGCAGGCCATGAAGGCAAATGCCGTTGCCAAGAGTTTTCTGAGTGTCTGTTTGATTCTCATTGTCATGGAGTTTTATGTTTAACGGCACAAAGTTAGCGAAAAGATTTCTTCTGGAAGAGTGATGGAATGAATGTATTAGCCCCGCTTTTCTCCGCAAGATTGCAACTTGCTTGTTTTCAGCGCCTTGTCTTTTCTTTCCGGGTTCGCTGTGTATTATGTTTCTAAAACGCCTTTGTGGTTGTTTTCCGCGTCAGGCAATCTGCATGATTTTCTGTTCGAATAGTTCGTTCTCTACGTTCGATTTGTTTTTTACTCTCGTCTTATACGTGTTCACGGTGTGTACGGAATAGTCGAGGAATCGTGCTATTCGTTCGCTGTCAGTGATGCCCAGGCGGATGAGAGCGAATATGCGCATCTCCGACGTGAGTGACTTTTCGTCGGCAGGCATGCGCCGATCCTTGGGGTCGAAGAGCAGGTTATACTGTTCGACAAATGTGGGGAAGAGGTTGAGAAATGTTTCGTCGAAGGCTGCATACATTTGCTTCCGCTCCTGTTCGAGGGTCGACAGTTTCACCTGCTTACGCAGGTCTTCATACTGTCTGGCTTGTATTTTACGATCGACGGTGAGGCAGAGTTTCTCCATTTTCTCGATGAATTCGGCGTTGGCGAAGAACGATCGTCCGATGTATACGTCTTTGATCTTGTTGGCTTCGGCAAGCTGGTTGTTGGTGTCTACGAGCTCTTCGTTGTGGCGTGCGATAGTCTGCCGGGCCTGCCACAGCTTGGCATTGAGCCTTCTGAGATACATCACACTGACGAGAACCACCACGAAGAGCAGCCCGATGAGCACGGCTGCGAGGATGAGTCGGTTGCGTTGCATGGTGAGTGCGTTGTATCTGTCTTGCTCGATGATGGGCAGTATCTGGCCGATTTCTATCTTCCGCTGGCGTGCATTGTAGAATGTGATGTCGTTGAGTGCCTGCTTGGCGTAGAGGCTTGCGCGGTCATAATCGCCAAGTTGGCAGATGTGCTTGGCCACGAAGAAGAGGGCTGTGATCTCGCGGGTCGACGATTCGTTGTCGTAGATGGCCGACTTGATGAAGCATTTGAGGGCTTTGGTGTCCTGTCCTGAATGGATATATGCCCAAGCCATCTCGGCAATGGCCATGGCTTTGTCATGGGCTTCGGTGTCGGGGAAGCGTGAAAGATAGGCTTGAAGGGTGACGACGGCCTCGTCGAACCGATGGTTTTTCATGTGCTGCGAGCCCGTGAGCGACCACCATTCGGGGTCTTCCTCGCTGAGCATGGTCTTCAGCGAGTCGATATAGTCGTCGCTGGCTGCCATATATTGCGAATAGTAGGGCTCCACACCCGAGAAGTTTGCCTCTTCCTGCCACAGCTTTTGATAGACTGAATAGTAGCTGAAGCGCTGCTCTTGGCTCATGCCTTCTGTGCTGATTGCGGCCATCATGTCGCTGGCTTCCTTGAACAGTCCCGACGACATCAGGCAGAACGAAACGGCGCACTTGGCCTCGGCCACGCTCTGAGGGCTGCCCATCTGCCGGGCCAAGTCCATGCAACGGTTGGCATAGGCGAAGGCCGAGTCGCAGCGATAGGACTTGAACTCGTCGAACAACTGCAGCTGAAGCTCGTAGCAACGCTGCCGGTCGACGGTCTGGACAAGCAGTGTTCGCAGCGAGTCAATACGCCCGAGTTTGGCCTGTTCGCAGCTTGTTCGCCGGGCAAGACTGGCGTCAAGTGCGGCTAAGAGCTGGGCCGTCTCGCTATCATAGTGCCTCGAGCCGCACGAGAAAAGCAGCAACGGAAGCAATAAGGCTATGCAGATTTTGTGCTTCATGCATGCAAAATTATAAAAATATGGCCTAAACTGCAAATAAAAGCCGCTTTTTTTCAAAACCTGAGCCGACTGGCTTCATGCCGGGAAAGCTAAGGTTTCAGCCCGAGAAGTCTATGGGTTCTCGATGAGAAAGGATAGCTTTCTGGGCAATAACTCTATGACTTCTCGGGCTGAAACCTTAGCTTTCTCAAACTGAACAGATGCCTGGCTCGCCGACATGGCTCAGGAATGTCTGACTGAAGGGGCGCAATGGCGACCGGCAATGCGCGCCGGCAAGCACGTCAACCGCTACCGGCCTGCCCGACGACAAAAACCGTCGAGCCGTTGCTTTTTTGTCCTTTTTATGATGGGAGATTGCAATTTTCTTCGTATTTTTGCAGCATGAACAACTGCCAGAACGCCAGCAATGCCCTGCGAATGCCTGCCGAATGGGAGCCGCAGGCCTTCGTTCAGTTCACGTGGCCTCACGCCGGCACCGATTGGGCACCCTACTTGAGCGACATCACCGAGACGTGTCGTGAGATGGTGTGTGCCGTCAGTCGCTATGAACCCGTGGTCATCGCAGCCCAAGAGCCCGACCTTGTTAGGCAGCTTCTGCCAGAGAAGACGGCCTTCCCCGTCACGATACTGCCCTGCAGGAACGACGACACATGGGCGCGCGACCATGCCTTCATCACCTTGGTGCCAACCCAAGAGGCCGACAGCGGCGCCCTGCCCCACCTGCTTGACTTCAGGTTCAACGGCTGGGGCGACAAGTTTCCGGCCGACAACGACAACCGGATCAACCGGCAACTCTTCGACCAGCAGGCGTTCCGGGGCATCTACGAGCCTCATCTCGACTTCGTGCTCGAGGGTGGTTCGATAGAATCCGACGGCGAAGGCACCGTCTTCACCACCTCGCAATGCCTGCTTGCGCCACACAGAAACCAGCCCCTTCAGCAGCGCGACATCGAGCAGCAACTCAAGGAAAGGCTGCATGCCAGGCGCATCGTGTGGCTCGACCACGGCCAGCTGGCAGGCGATGACACCGACGGACACATCGACACCATCGTCAGACTGGCACCCCGTCACACCTTATTATATATACACGCGCACGACACAAACGACCCGCATTACGACGACCTTCAGGCCCTCGAACGCCAGCTTCGCTCACTTGACTACCCCGGAAAACGGCTCATCGCCCTGCCCATGCCTCGCCCTATCTGCGACGAAGACGAACGACTGCCCGCCACCTATGCCAACTTTCTGGTCGTCAACGGCGCAGTGATCGTGCCCACTTATGCACAGGAAGACCTCGACAAAGAGGCCTGTGAAGCCATAGGAAGGGCATTCCCCGGCCGCGACATCATACCCATTGACAGCCGGACCATCATCCGTCAACACGGATCAATACACTGCATGACCATGCAATATCCCACCGTCGCAGCACCCGACTGGCAGGCTCCATGCGGACAACCGGCAGAAAACCTCCAAAACAAACAACCCATACAGCAATGAAAAAACTCAAAGTAGGCATCATCCAGCAGCACAACACCGGCAGCATCAGCAAAAACACCGAACGACTTGCGGAGAAAGTCAGGAGCCTTGCCATGCAGGGTGCAAAGCTCATCGTCATGCAGGAACTGCACAACTCGCTGTACTTCTGCCAGACAGAAGACGTCGGCGTGTTCGACCTCGCCGAGACAATACCCGGACCATCGACCGAACTCTTCGGCAGGCTGGCCGGCGAACTCGGCGTCGTCATTGTCTGTTCACTGTTTGAAAAACGCTCGACAGGACTCTATCACAATACAGCCGTCGTGATAGATGCCGACGGAACCATCGCCGGAAAGTACCGGAAAATGCACATCCCCGACGACCCAGCCTACTATGAAAAGTTCTACTTCACACCCGGAGACCTCGGCTTTCAGCCCATCGACACAGCCGTAGGACGACTGGGAGTGCTCGTCTGCTGGGACCAATGGTACCCGGAAGCCGCACGCCTCATGGCCCTTTCAGGAGCTGACATGCTCATCTATCCCACCGCCATCGGCTATGATGCCAACGACACTGCTCAAGAACAGCAGCGGCAAAGGGAGGCCTGGACCATCGTACAACGTGGCCATGCTGTGGCTAACGGACTACCAGTCATCAGCGTAAACCGCGTGGGTGACGAGCCACATCCGTCAGGAAACTCGAAGGAAAACGGCATCCGCTTCTGGGGCTCTTCATTCGTTGCCGGACCGCAAGGGGAAATCATCTGGCGCGCTTCAGAGACAGAAGAAGAGTGCATAACCGTAGAAATCGCCCTGGAACGCTCCGAGCAAGTGCGGCGATGGTGGCCTTTCCTGCGCGACAGACGCATCGAAAACTATCAGGACATCACGCGCCGATTCATCGACTGAAGCGCCTTTCCCCGCAGTCTGGAATGCCCTTTATGAGGGCTTTCACGCTCCTCGCAGGCAACCCTCCGCAGGGAACTCGCAGCAAAACCACTAAAAGACAAATCTAAAAAAGTGCAAAAAAATTTTTTTCTTTCGAAAGTTTTTATATATCTTTGCACTGACATATATGTTTATAAACCAAAACTGCCCCAAAAAAGCAGCACAAAAAACAAAAAGCCTAACTCAAGGAAAGAGCAAAAACCTGTATTTAACTATATAGCTATAATAACAACTAACAATTCAACTATTAATTAAATTATGAAGAAAGTTTTACTACTTTTCGTCGGTTTGATGGTCAGCATGCTCACATTTGCTGATTCACCAAATGTAGTTGTCATCGATGATTTGGCAGCTTACCACGGATCTGAACCTTTCGTCTACAACAAAAAAGACGGCAAGGTTTATGCGTACAACAGCTTGAATGAGTACGAGCAGTATGGACTCTACACCAAGGTTAACTCACTGAAGGTAGCCAGCGGTAACGATACTGCCATCGAATACATCGAAGCTGTTTCTGGTGTTAGCGTATTCCCCTACATCAACACAGGCTACACTCACACTCCTGAGACCCGCGTTGTTGTGGAATGCACCCTTTCTGACAGCCCTGAAGATGGTGCTTACAACTGGCAAGCCGTGTTCGGAGCTCGTGCAGGCATCACAAGTCAGGCCTTCATGTTCTTCAATCGCCAAGGCGGTAACGACCGTGGTGGTTATGTAGTAGGTACAGTTGAACAGTGGGGCGAAGACGGGAATAACATCCCTCATGGACAGCGTATCGTAATCGACTGCCAGGGACAGGATGCAAAAGTCTACTACGCAAGCAACTATCCTAACGGAGAACCCGTGATCCAGATTCACAACAGTTCTACCCCAACCAACGGTAACTGCCCACTGTTGATCTTCACCAACAACAACAATGGTGGACGCCAGGGTGCAGATACTCACCACGGAAGCTCAAGCGCATTGATGAAGCTCCACAGCTTTAAGATCTTCGAAGGCGAGAACACCGAGCCTGAACTCAACCTCCAGCCGTACATGTTCCTCACCGGTCAGGCCGGTCTGAAGGACGTTGCTACCCAGAAACGCTACTATGCCGAAGAGGGAGAATTCGTTTATCCTGAAGGCATTGAAGTCGGAGAAGGCGGTATTGGCGTATATGTTGGCAAACGTGTGAACTACCTTGTCGACAACCATGAGTACATTTGGGACGGACAGAAGTGGGTCGATCTCGGTGAGATGTCTACCAAGCCATTCGAAATTGCCGATGACTACAAGAACATGTTAAACTGGACTTGCCCAGACTCTAAGTACGAGTGCTTCGGTATTCCTACAGCAGACAACCCAACATGGACCTACACTGACGCCAACGGCGAACAGAAAGACAAGACTGCTACCTATGACGAAGAGACCACATTGAACACCTTCCCTCACTACATCGGTACCGGTATGCACGAGCCTATCGGCTTCTACATCCCTGTAGTTGAAGGAAACTCTTATCGTTATAGCTTCGATTTCGGTAGTGCAGGATGGGATTGCTCATGGAATGGAAATAACCCAACCATGCACGCCGGTGTGATTTCTACTGCTGATCTGAAGAATACCAACTTCACGGAGACATGTACTTCTCTCGGCGGATCTAACGGTGTATTGGGATTCTACAAGCTTCCTACAGATCCAACTTATGACGATGACAACAACATTGCTCCTACAGAACACGTTGTTATCGACTTCATGGCCACACAAGACGGTGCCTATCTGTTCTTCCCATTTGGCTATGTATCCGACGGTCAGGACTATAAGTTCTTGTTCCAGAACATGACTCTTGAGGAGTTTGTTTACCCAGACCTCTATAATGAAGTAAACATCTATCGTCCACAGCTTGAAGTTCTGATCGGCGATGCTGAAGACTTTGCCGGTGGAACGACCGATGCATTGCAGGCAGCGCTCGAAGAAGCCCTGAACAAGGCTAAGGAAGCTTACAATGATGTTGAAAACAGAGACGCACAGAAAGATGCCATCAAGTATCTGACTGAGGCTCTGAACGCTGCTAAGGCCGTAAACATCAGCGCACTGCGCAAGACTGTTGCCATCTGCGAAGAAGAGGGTATCACGAAGTATATCGATGAAGCAAAGGCATTCTTCGTTGACGGTACTGACGTAAGTGTTGCCAACAGCCTGTTGAACAACCTGCGTAACTTCCGCAAGAAGACCCACTCTGAGTACTATGCTCCCATCTTCAAAGGCACAGAACCCGAAGAAGGCGACTTCTATCTCTACAACGTTGGTCAGAAGTTATTCTTCACTGGTGGTGACGATTGGGGCACACACGCCGCTGTAGGCTTCCCCGGAACCCGCGTTTCTCTTATCGCTGCTGAGGATGGAAACGGCTATATCATCGAGACTTTCCTCTCGAATGGTGAGAACAGTGACTTCCTGAACTATGGTGGTTATGTAGACACTTCAGGGCAAGATCCTTGGGCATTTGTTGAAGTTGGCGAAGGCAAGTACAACATCGTACGTGCAAATGAGCCCGAGAACATGCTCGGCTATAGCGAAGGAACCTTCGCTCGCGTTGACACAGACAAGAAGGATGGTGCTGACGCTAACAGCCAGTGGATCCTTGTTACCGAAGAAGAGCGCGAGGCATTGCTCGAAGAAGCATCTGACGAGAATCCCGTTGATGCCACATGGCTCATCGTTTCTCCAGGCTTCAACCAGCGTGAAGACGTTTCTCAGTGGGTGCTCCGTGACGGAGGTCCCAACACAGGTATCTGGGGACGTGGCAGCAACTATCCTGACTTCGTTTACGAATGCTGGAACGGCGGCAACAACAACGACAAGATGGATCTTAGCCAAACTGTAGCAGTTCCATTCGATGGCTACTATATTCTGACCGTACAGGGCTACTATCGTGACGGTAATATTGACAACCAGGTTCAGGTTCTTGAGGAAGGTGGCGAGCCCATCTCTGAAGCTTACCTCTATGCTATCGACGACGAAGACTATAAGGAAGTTGCTCTTCCGAACATCTTCGAAGGTGCAAACAAGGCTCCTGCCTATGGCTATGAGACCTCTCAGGGTGAAGTTCCCAACAGCTGCTATCAAGCAACCAACTACTTCCAGAACGGCCTCTATCGCACTTCTTTAGTGCTGAACGTAGCCGGTACTGTTGACTTCGGTATCTACAAGGAAACCACAACTCTTGAAGACTGGACTGTATTCGACAACTTCCGTCTCGTATACGTTGGAACTGAAGAGCCTACAAGTGGCATCAAGAATGTTGATGTTGAAGCTAACAACGTGAAGAACGGCAAGGTTTACAACCTCCAGGGTGTTGAAGTCAAGGGTGCTACACAGCGTGGCGTCTACATCAAGAACGGCAGAAAGTTCGTGAAGTAATCAATTGACTCTGACGAGTGCTGCCAGTTCAGGCTGGCAGGCACAAGAATAAAAGAAGAAGTCTCTCGCCGAAAAGCGAGGGACTTCTTTTCATTATGCCCATAACGACAGTGCGAAGAGAGGCTGAATGAGGGGCATCATTCCTGAAATTCCCGCCCTTCATGCGCAGGCAAACTGCCTAAAGAGACCTGTACTTACAAGCTTGCTGCTGAAGGAAGACACCCTATGAGAGCGAGAAGGCTATCCTTTCACAAGTGTACATCATAGATGTATGAATCATACCAGGCACATGTATGGAGCATACATGGCAGGTGTACGGACGATAAAAGGAGGATGCAAGGAAGGGAAGCGGATGGGGCGAGGAAGGCGTTGCTCAGCAGTATAGACAAGAAAGGGGCGGTGTGAGGATGGGAAACGGATGGCACGAGGGCCACAGACGGCAGACGAATGAAACTGAAACGGATGGCATGAGGAAGGCTTTGCTCACCCACATGGATGGGAAAAGAGCGGTGTGAAGGCGGAAAACGAATGGAACGTGGAGCACTGACGACTGGTGTGCGCATCGGGAACGGCCGGTCGGCAGCAGCCAACCGGCAGAATTCAAGAAACAAAAAGACAGCGGTGTCAGTCGCTTTCTTCCCTGCTCTTCTTGCCAAACTCAGGGTCAATGTCGAGAAACCATGCCACAATGAAGGTTATTATGCAACAGGCCATGACGATAAGGAAGAAAGACCGATAGCCCACAGCATCCTTCAGATAGCCGGAAACCATGCCCGGCAGCATCAGACCGAGGTAGGACAAGCCGGTACAAATGGCGTAATGAGAGGTTTTGAAGTCGCCCTGACTGAAGTAAAGCATGTAGAGTGTGAGGGCCGTAAAGCCGAACCCATAGCCGAACTGCTCAATGAAGAGGCAGGCACTGACGATGAAAATGTGGGACGGCATGGCATAACTTAAGTATACATAGACAATATCGGGCAGGGTGATTGCACAGACCATTGGCCACAACCAGCGACGCAAGCCGTCGCGACTGGCCAGCATTCCGCCGACGATGCCTCCGAGGAGCAGGCCGATAAGGCCGACAGTGCCGTTGGCAAGTCCGTACTCCATGGGGGTGAGTCCTAACCCTCCTGCCGAATTTGGACGCAGCAGGAAGGTCTCAGTCATCTTCGAAAGCAGGGCTTCCGGGAACCGATATAGCAGGATAAAGAATAGGGCTGCGAGCATCTGATGCCAGGGAAGCTTGGTGAAGAAGGTCGACAACATACGCCCAACCGTCGAGGCTACTTCGCGAGCCGACTGTGTGTTGCGACGGTCATTCTCGGGCTTTGGCATGATGAATCCGTGGTAAAGCCACAAAGCAAGGAACAGTCCGGCGAGCCCATAGAACACGAGACTCCACGTGAAGGCTTTCTGGTCGCGGAAGATAAGCTGCAGCATGCCTGCTGCAGGGACGAGCAGTCCCTTGCCAAGTATCACGGCTATACGGTAGGAAGTGTTGCGTATGCCGACAAACCAGGCCTGCTGGCTGTCGTTGAGCTCTATCATATAGAACCCGTCGGCAGCAATGTCGTGGGTGGCACTGCTGAAGGCCATGAGGAAGAAACAGAACATTGTAGCCTGAAACCAGAACGCCGTATTGAGCGTAAAGGCCACTCCTGCGAGCGACGACCCAAGCAAAAGCTGCATTGCAAGCACCCACCAGCGCTTCGTCTTATAGATGTCTACGAAGGGGCTCCATAAGGGTTTTATCACCCAAGGCAGCCCCAGCCAGCTCGTATAGAGCGCGATGTCTGTGTCAGAAAGACCCAGCTGCATGTACATCACCACGGCCACTGTCATCACGATGACATTCGGCAGTCCCTCAGCTACATAAAGAGTAGGCACCCAAGCCCAAGGATTTCTTTTCATGTTCGTCTGTCTTTTTCTGGTATAAAACTATTCTTAGTCGTAGATACTCTTGATCTCTGCACCGTTATAGTAGTGCAGAAGAATGTCGCTATAGCGGTATCCGCGCTCACCCATCACGGCAGCTCCTATCTGGCATAGCCCCACTCCATGGCCCCATCCGTGCCCATGCAGCTTGAAAGCCGTGGGCACTTGCGCCGACAGGTCAGCCCCTTCAGCACGACTGGCATAGATCTTCTGCACCTCAAACTTGCTGCTCTTCAAGTGCGACTCTGAGAGAGCCCGGCGTATTTCAAGCTCCTTGCCGATGGTATAGGAACCCTCCGTGCCCACGATGCGCAGCTTCCAGATGCGTCCGCTCTTGCCTCTCTCCACGGGTTGCAGGTCGATGATGCTGCCAAGATGCAAGCCAAGCTTGCGGTCGAGCAGGTCTTGCAGATGCTCATTGGTAAGTTCTTCACACCAGTCGACAAAGTCTTGCGTCTCTTGATCATAGTCATTGAGCACCTGACGTATCGTCTTCTCATCGCGAGTATTGCAAAAAGGATCAATCACAGAGACCAGATATGGTTTGCGCACGTCTTCCCAACAATACTGAAACTCCTCGGTCCTTCCGCCGCAACATTTTGAGAATCGTGCGTCGCAAATGTCGCCTTCGCTCATCAGAATCTGGCCCCTCGTAGCCTTGACGGCTTCTGCAACGTGGGGATTTGTGGCCCTGGTGATGCCCTGATAGCGCTGACAATGGTCGTCTGCACATACGTCAAATATGGTATGATCGTCACGGTCATACCAACGAATGAGTTCGTCGTCGCGCTTCACAAATGAGAAGAAATGGTCGCCTGCAGCAGCTTCGTGCCCCTTTCGGCGCTGCAGTTGTGCCAACACCCAGCTGCGAGATATCACGGCATGAGCCTTTAACAGCTCGAGAGACGACGTTGCACTCATCTCACTTGATATGACACTTACCAGATATTTCTCGACGGGCAAGATGTTGATGGCGCACACTTTATCCTCTTCAACGACCAGCCTGAGCACGCCTTGGAAGGTCTGTGTCTCCTGCCTTTGCCAGTGGAAATGCACGCCAATGGTCACATCATTGAGCGAAAAGGATGCATCTGCCTGGCGCGGAACAAAGGTAAGTTCGCGATATTGCTTGCCATGCCAGAGGATTGCGCCTTCCGAAAACGCCACTTCCTGCGCCCCTTCAGTCTGTTCGCCCTTAGCCTCATAGGCACCATTCAGCACGAAACAGATGCGCTCTCCGCTGACAATACCCACTTTCACCTCAGGCTCGGTGCCGTTGAAAACGGTTGCCGTGCCCGATGCCAAGGCGTTTTCAGCGTTCCTTTTCAGATGTTCGCCCACCCGATTGGCCTCTTCTCTTGTGATTCCACATTCGCTAATAATCGCTTCTGCCTGCTCTGCCGTGAGACGATTGAAGTCTTCTTCTCTCGGAGTAACGATGAATCCAGCCATGTCAAGGGCACCCGGGCTGACCAGCATCCTGACCTCTCCGTCGGCGAAATAGCAGTCCGGACGGTGTTTCCTACGGGGAATCACCACCGATATGTATTCATCTCCCTGTCGCCAGGCAATGATGTTATGGGAAGGTTCGAAACGTTCTTCCTGCTCTTCGGCCTGCAACGTCGCCGACTTAGCTTGCTTTCGTGCCGTTTGTTCCATCGCCTTGTAAAGCATGGAGAACAGTTTTTCGTCGCCTTTTTGCGACCGGCTCACGATGGCAAAGGCCGGACATATATAGTCGTTCACCAAGGCAACATATTCACCTTCGTCCTGCTGATGGATCACTTCAAGGTTCCTGCTCAGCCTTGGCCAGCTGGCTTGCAGGGGTAATATACCGCGTGTTCCAGCCTGGAAATGCATGTGATCAGGAGCACTTGCGCCCGACTTCGGCCCGTTATAGAACACCATCAAGTCGGGGTAATGCCCGAGAAGTCGGTGTATTTCGGCATAGTTGCCGCGGATGGATTGCGGTGTATGCCGGCGTGAAGGGATGGTGAAGTGGACGGGAAGGATGGGGAAAGGGTTGACCAATAGCAAGTAGTCGTTGTCGACCACCTTGCTCATCTGCACGTCAGGTCTGTTCTCCGGACAGAGGAAGCATGGTCTTTCACTGATGGTTTCCTTGTCGATCTTCGCTCCAGTTGACACGATTCGTGCCGGGTTCCACTGCACATGCAGGGTGTGATCTCCACACTCCAACTCCCTCTTTCGTGCATGAACAAGGTCACGATAGCGGTGCAAGGCGTCGCTCCACACGTCGAGTTGCCGGTCAAAAAAGCGGTCTATCTCTCCCTCATCGGCCGTGTGTCGCGGGTCTTGATTCTGCCGTTGACGGGCTATCAGCTCCATCGTTCTAAGCTGGTCCTTGTAGAAGTTGTTGGCATTCTGGCGCTCGATGCTCAGCGCAGCATCGCTGTTTCCGCCCCATCGCCGGCAGAGATACAGCTCAGAATAGATGCGTCCGATGCGGTAGTTGCGCGAGAAAGCCAGCCCCATGGCATAGTCTTCCCCATAGCTTGTGTTAGGGAACTGCATCTGTCTGACAAGCGGTGTGAAGAAGGCCCTTGGTGCTCCAAGTCCATTAATGCGCAGTGCATTGTTGGGACCGTTCTCCTCTGTCCACTCGCGATGGTCGATAAGTCCCGGTGGAAGGGTGTTCAAGTCGAAGTCACACATGCGGTAGGAGCCCACGATCATGGCTGCCCGCTGGTCGTAGAAGGCATCGACGATGGCCTGAAGGGTCTGCTTAGACGAGTAGAGGTCGTCGGAATCAAGCTGTACTGCGAACCGTCCGCAGCGCACATCGTTGACCGCCATGTTCCAGCATCCGCCGATTCCAAGGTCGTTGCGCTGGGGAATGACGTGTACAAGGCGCTCATCTTTGATGCTTTCCAGCAACTGTGTTGTGCCGTCAGACGAATGATTGTCGACCACGATGACATTGTAGCTGAACGACGTCTGCTGCTCCAGTGCCGACCTGACGGCGTCGGCCACGGTCTGAACGCGATTGTATACCGGGATGATCACCGAGGCTTCTACGGGAAATTCCTGCTCGTTGAAGTCGGGTTCCACATAGCTGTTCGTATCTATCTGGGCCTGTATCGCGCGGAGATGGCGCGTCACGACGTGCTCCATCTCTTGCTGTACAGCCCTGTTTCTCGGGTCGACGTAGTCGAATTGTCTTTCCCCGCTCGTCCGGCTGTCAAGCAGTTGCTCCGTATAGAGAAACTCGTTCAGGTGCAGCAACCGCCCCTTCCTGCTCAACGACAGGCGCAAGGCATAGAGACCTGCATACCGATAGTCGTCGTCGAACGTCGCGCATTCACGCAATCTTTGCGCATTGATGAGCCACAGACTTCCGAAGTCGAAGTCGTCGCGCAGGCTGCCTTCTTGGTAGTCTATCACAGGATGGCGCTCCACAACGGTGTCTTTTTCCACCATGTAGTCACTATATACCATCGCGGCTTTGGTACGCTCTGCAGCCGTCAAAAGCCGTTGAAGAGCGTTCTGACCCAGCCTTGGAGCCACCATTTTCGTACACAACAGCGCATAACTTGCCCCAGACTTCTCTGCCACAGCCTTCATGGCTGCAGCCGACGTGAGGCCTTCAACCTCGAGCCATTGGCAATGTTCGGGCACTTGTTTGCCGACCGTACTGCCCTTGGCCACCATCAGATAAATGAATCTTACGTATTTTGACTGCAGCAGCTCGCTCAGCAGACTGGCCGTTGCCTCCGACTCTTGATAAGGCAGAAAGCAATCTATCACGTTTCGCATATCCTAGATTCTTGTTCAATAAAAAATGTTGCGCCACCCATATCTGTCAATAAGGTTATGCTTCTGCAAATTTACGAAATAATGCTGAATTAGAAAAGCATTTTTGGATGATTAACGCAGTTCGCCCCATAAATAAAGGCATTTGAGCGCAAAACAAGGAAATTTCGCAAAGTGGCATTAAGCAAATCGCGGCAGATTGCGGAACGAGTTAGGTTTCTTATTCGTAACCCAGATTAGGGTAATCTTCGAAAGTTAAACTTTCTTAATCGACTACGCAAATCGGGGCAGATTAAGGCAGTTCGAACCATTTTAACTTTCCATGATTTTCTTTCCGCAATCTGCCGCAATTTGCGTAGCAATTTATTCCCAGAAAGAATGTACTTTTGCAGCCCGAATTTTTTAAGTGAGAAAGAAGAATGAGAAGAGCAACATTTTCCGTTTTGTTCTACGCGAACAAGAGTAAGGTAAAGGACGGCATCGTACCAGTGATGGGCAGAATCACCATCAACGGGACACAGAGCCAATTCAGTTGTAAGCGCAGCATCCCGTTGTCATTATGGGATGCCAAGGGCAACTGCGCCAAAGGCAGGACGAGGGAGGCACTGGACTTGAACCGCGACCTTGACAACATAAAGGCACAGATTAT
>JAFUFJ010000001.1 GCA_017469955.1 Prevotella sp. | reverse complement strand
TTCCGATGCAAATACACACGTTATTCGTCATATCTGCAAGTTTTCCAATGCATTTATTCTCAAAGACATCAGTTTTTGTATGCTATGGTGCAAAGATAACGTTTTTATGGAATATTTCCAAACGAAAATGAATATTTTTTTTATAAAAAAATCCAAAATATTCCTCCAGTTATGAGAGTAGTTACAGCGAGTCGTAAGGAATCTGGGCCGTACACCTACGGAATATGCTCCATACACCTATGATGTACGGGGCATACATGTGCCTGGTATCAAGCATACCAGCGACGTGTACAGGCGGGTATACCGGGCCATGACGGCGGGAAAGCTAAGCTTACAGCCTCAGAAGTCTATGGGTTCTGCCCCAAAACTCTATCCTTTCTCACCCAGAACCTTACCCTTTCTCGACTTGAACCCATAGCTTTCTCAAGCGGAAAGGATGAGGACGAGAGGAAAGAAAACAAAAAAGGGACGCGGCCGAGGTCGCATCCCTGATATCCATAAGACTGTCTTCTGACTATTCGTCAAGGGCAAGGGCGATCTTTTACGCGCGTGATACGAATAAATAAGGTGACGCCGGCAGAAGGGATTGTCAAGGAGTCTGGTTGAGCCAGCTAAGGGGAAAGACCGCAGAGAGCACTTCAGCCGCGCGATGGAAGTCAGCCGTGTCGACATCGTCAGCCAGCGGTGCGTAGCAGGCTAACGGCCGAAGCAGCTGCCGACGGTTGGAGAGTTGCTGGGCATGGGCGACAAGTTGGCGCCGCAAGGCTGTGAGTGTCTTCCTGGCTCCGGCACGCAGACTGTCCTCTCGGAGCAACTGGTCGACATAGCTGAGGGCTGACTGTTGGCCGTCGCGCAGGCAGACGATGAGCACCTGGGTGGCATAAAGGTTCTGCACATCGCGCTTGTTGACCGGACCGCGGGCATCTTCGTTGACGAGTTTCTTGATGCGTTCGTTCAGCTGGGCTGTCTTAACATCCTTCAGTTTGCCAGACTTGATGAATTCGTCGACAATGGGAACGATGTTCTCGGGGGTGCGTTGAATGGTGACGAGGCGTGCCTTGTCGGCATCGTCGAGCTGCTCTCCGTCCATGAAGTCGAGACGATAGAACAGGTCGGTCATGAGACTTGACCGCTTGAAGGCTCGCTCTGTTTGCTCGTCTTCATCAAAGACGGGCACGCCAATGTCGCCGGTCGTGACCTTCAACTGTGCCAGCTGCAGGGCTTTGTCGTAGGCCCTTCTGGCCGTGTTTTCGCGCCCGGCCCAGTCGAAGGCGACGGCTCTCTGCAGCTGAATGGCCACGTCGTCTTTGCCATTATAACCAGGTCTATAGGCGAGCATTGCCGACATGTCTTGCGCTGTTCGCCAAGGATTCAGGAGCTCATATTCACGGGCACTGCGGTCGATGGTCAAGACTGCTGCCTCTGTTTCGCCAAGAGAGGCCTGCATACGCGAAAGGGTGACGGCCGTCGGTTTGTGCTCGGGATAGACGCTTGCCACCTTGTTGAGCTCGGCAATGGCCGTGGCAAGCTGCGAGGCTGACATCGGTTTCGGGACATAGCCCACGGAGGTGTAGCCTTCGATGCTCTTGACAAGCGACTTCAGATGGTAGGGAACACCCGTCTTTGTGTCGACCAGACTGACGGTCATTCCTACCCGCGCATCGATTTTCTGGCCGTTGAGATAGGCGGGATACCACAGGGGCATGCGTGGGATGACGGCCTTCAGCTCGTCGGCAAGAGCAGGATGGAGCCTCTCGTCGGTGACCACACTGGTGACGGTTCCGTCGCGACGCACGATGAACGACACTTCAGTCTCCTTCACCTTGGCAGCCTTCCAGGCCTCTTCAGGATAGTGGAACCGCTGGGAGAAGAGAGTCTCCATGCCCTTTCTGACGCCAGAAGGAAAGTGGGGAGGAAACTCTACATAGTCGTATACTTTCTGCGGAATGTCGGCTGTCTTGATGGTTTGTGCCAAAGAAGGCATAGCCATCAAGGCGAGAAACAGGGAAAGAGCCGACAGGGTTTGCTTGGTATTCATTGCTTCTATATGATTGGCGTTTAGTTGTTAAACAACAGATTGTCTTGTGTTTGCTGTCGTTGCAAAGATACGGAATTGTTGGCTAACGGCCTCTTTTCAGAAGATAAAATGTAAGGAATTGGGGTGTTAAAAATCTATAATCCGGATTTTTCCGCTCTGTTTCCTTTGGAGTCTGTCTCGACAAGACGGCCAAAGGGCACGGCGAAGCAAGCCTCTGCCACCTGAAATGACAACAAAATTCCGTGCCAGCCACGGACTTTCGACGGCTGGCACGGAGCATATATGCGACGAAAGGGCTCCTCGCGCGGTCAGTTGGCCTGCTCGGAGAGGAACTTGATGCGTACGAGTCTGATCTCCTCTTCAGTGTAGTCACCTCCTAACTCGTCAAGGGCAGCGTCGATATTGTCGGTGTCGCTCTCGCGGAAATACTCGTAGATATCGTCGATGCGGTCGTCGTCAATGGTCTCATCGAGGTAGTAGTCGATGTTGAGTCGGGTGCCACTATAGACAATAGCCTCGATCTCGGTGAGCAGGTCTTCCAAGGGTATTCCCTGAGCATTGGCAATGTCGTCGAGCGCAATCTGGCGGTCAATGCTCTGGATGATTTTCACTTTCAATATTGACTTCTTGGCCACGGTGCGCACGCGGAGCTCCTGAGGTCGTTCGATCTCGTTCTCTTCGCAATGGGCTTTGATGAGCCTTAAGAACTCGGAACCATAGCGACGTGCCTTGCCTGCGCCCACACCCTGAATCTGTTGCAGCTCCTCTGTGGTGACGGGATACATGGTGGCCATCTGTTCAAGCGACACATCCTGGAAGATGACGTAGGGCGGCAAGGCATGCTTCTTGGCCACTTGCTTGCGCAAATCCTTCAGCATGCTGAGCAAAACGGGGTCGAGCGCAGCGCCCGTACCATCGCCTCCATCTTCTTCATCGTCTTCGTTGAACTCGACATCCTCGACAATCATGAACGACGCCGGAGCCTTTATAAACCGGCGTCCGTCAGGGGTCAGCTTCAGCAAGCCATAGTTTTCGACGTCCTTCTTCAAGTAGCCTGCTATCAATGCCTGACGAATGACGGGGTTCCAAAGCTTGGCATCCATGTCTTCACCCTCACCAAACTCATCGAGCTGGTCGTGCTTATGCGAGACGATATCGTCGGTGCCCCGGCCTTTAATGAAGTCGATGACATAGTCTTGCCGGAAGTTTTCCTTCAACGCCTGTACGGCATTCAGCACGACAAGCAGGGCTTCTCCGGCCTCACGACGCGAGTGGGGATGGAGACAATTGTCACAATTCTCGCAGTTGTCATGCGGATATTCCTCGCCGAAATAGTGGAGAAGCATCTTGCGACGGCAGACACTTGACTCTGCATAGGCTGCAGTTTCCTGCAACAGTTGCCGACCGATGTCCTGCTCTGCGACGGGCTTTCCTTCGGTGAATTTCTCTAACTTCTGGAGGTCTTTGTAGGCATAGAAGGCGATGCATACTCCCTCTCCTCCGTCGCGACCGGCACGTCCGGTCTCCTGATAGTAGCCCTCCAGCGACTTTGGAATGTCGTAGTGTATCACGAAACGCACATCGGGCTTGTCGATGCCCATGCCAAAGGCTATCGTCGCGACAATGATGTCAATGCGTTCCATCAGGAAATCGTCTTGGGTTTGCGAACGGGTGACGGAGTCTAAGCCTGCATGATATGCTGCTGCCTTTATGTCGTTGGCCTGCAAAACGGCAGCAAGCTCCTCTACCTTTTTGCGGGAAAGACAATAGATAATACCGCTCTTGCCGGCATTCTGCTTGATGTATCGGATGATCTGCTTGTCGATTTCCTTGGTTTTCTGGCGCACTTCATAATAGAGGTTCGGACGGTTGAAGGAACTCTTGAACTCGACGGCATCGAGTATTCCAAGATTCTTCTTGATGTCGGTGCGCACCTTATCGGTGGCCGTAGCTGTGAGAGCTATGACGGGAGCAGCACCGATGGCATTGATAGTGGGACGAATGTTGCGGTATTCGGGGCGGAAATCATGTCCCCATTCCGATATGCAATGGGCTTCATCGATGGCATAGAACGAGATCTTCACCGTGCGGAGAAACTCTACGTTCTCCTCTTTGTTGAGCGACTCGGGAGCAACATAGAGAAGCTTTGTCTTGCCTTGTCGCACATCATCCATCACCTGCTGAATGGAAGCCTTGTTCAAAGAGGAATTAAGATAGTGGGCCACTCCGCTTTCTTCGCTCATCCCATTGACCACATCGACCTGATTTTTCATCAAGGCTATTAGAGGAGAGATGACGATAGCCGTGCCCTCCATCAAGAGCGAAGGAAGCTGATAACACAGGCTTTTACCGCCTCCCGTGGGCATCAACACAAAGACATCTTTGCCATCAAGCAGGTTGCGGATGATCTCTTCCTGATCGCCTTTGAACTTGTCAAAGCCGAAATAATGCTTCAGGTTCTCAGTAAGATTAACATTCATCATAAGGGGTAGGTTTGTAGTTGCTGGGGTGTTATGCAGGAATCTACTGGCCAAGCACCAGAGAGTTCTCTAATTTCTCCTTCGCATAGTCAAGGGTTACCTCAAAGGACTTTACCTTGCGAGAGGGAAGGTCGAACATGGAATCCATCATCACCGTCTCGACAATCGAGCGGAGTCCGCGGGCTCCAAGCTTGTACTCTACGGCCTTGTCAACGAGATAGTCAAGGGTTTCCTGCAAGAACGTGAGCTTAATACCATCCATTTCAAACAGCTTTACATACTGCTTCACGATGGAATTCTTCGGCTCAACCAATATTCTACGAAGAGCTTCACGGTCAAGGGGATTCAAATATGTCAATACAGGTAGTCGACCTATGATCTCAGGAATGAGGCCAAACGATTTCAAGTCTTGCGGCAACACATACTGCATCAGGTTGTTTTTGTCGATCTTGCGGACGTTCTGCACTGAATTATATCCCACGACATTGGTGTTCATTCGCTGGGCTATCTTGCGTTCTATACCGTCAAAGGCCCCGCCACAGATGAACAATATATTGCGTGTATCTACATGAATATAGTCTTGGTCGGGATGCTTCCTGCCACCTTTGGGGGGCACATTGACCATTGTTCCCTCTAACAGCTTAAGAAGTCCCTGCTGAACGCCCTCTCCACTCACGTCGCGAGTGATGGAAGGATTGTCGCTTTTGCGAGCAATCTTGTCGATTTCGTCAATGAAAACAATACCTCTTTGAGCAGCCTCTACGTTGTAATCCGCTACCTGTAACAGGCGCGAGAGAATGCTTTCAACATCTTCACCCACATAACCAGCCTCGGTGAACACTGTGGCATCTACGATGGTAAAGGGAACATCAAGCAGACGAGCAATGGTCCTGGCGAGCAGGGTTTTGCCCGTTCCTGTCGAGCCGACCATAATGATATTGCTCTTTTCTATCTCCACTCCGCTGTCGTCCACTGGCTGTTGCAGCCGCTTATAGTGGTTATAGACCGCCACGGAAAGAAACTTTTTGGCTTGGTCTTGCCCGATGACATACTGGTCAAGATAATCCTTTATCTCCTTAGGTTTGGGGATTTTCTTGTTCTGAGGTTTCCCTGCCGGCCCAGTAGCCTTCTTTTTGTCAGCGTCCAACAAGCCGGTTGACTGCACGATGTCATAGGCTTGAAGCGAGCAGTTTTCACAAATGAAGCCACTAAGACCCGTGATAAGCAGCTTGACTTCTTTCTCACTTCTCCCACAGAAGCTACATACTTTCTTGGCCATTCTCCCCTATTTCTTGATTAGCACTTGGTCTATCATGCCATATTCCTTGGCTTCCTCGGCACTCATCCAATAGTCTCTGTCACTGTCTGCCCACACTTTTTCGTAAGAAGTGTTAGAGTGATCGGCTATGATCGTATACAGTTCTTTCTTGAGTTTTTGGATTTCTCTGGCTGTTATCTCAATATCGCTGGCCTGTCCCTGTGCTCCTCCCAACGGCTGGTGTATCATAACCCGGCTATGAGGAAGGGCTGAGCGCTTGCCTTTCTTGCCGGCTACCAGCAAGACGGCTGCCATTGATGCTGCCATACCCGTACAGATGGTGGCTACATCTGAAGTGATGAACTGCATGGTATCATAGATTCCAAGACCTGCATAGACGCTTCCTCCGGGTGAGTTGATGTAGACATTTATATCTCTTTCAGGATCGTTCGAGTCAAGATAGAGGAGCTGAGCCTGTAATACGTTTGCGGTATAGTCGTTGATTTCGGTGCCAAGGAATATCACTCTGTCCATCATCAAGCGAGAAAACACGTCCATCTGGGTAACATTAAGCTGTCGCTCCTCAAGGATATATGGATTCATGTACTGTGACTGGGCACTGACAACATCGTCAAATGCCATACCGTTGATTCCGAGATGCTTTGTTGCATAATTTCTAAAATCTTTCATAGTTTTATCTCTTTCCTGTTTTATCTGTTGCACAATAAAAAAAAGGTTGCCAACTCTTTCATATACAAAGATACGGAAAAAGTTGGTAACCTCCCTATATTTTGGAGATTTTTTTCTAAAAAAAAGTTATTTCTCCTCGAAAAGCTTATTAAATTCGTCCAAAGTAACGGTTTTTTCATTCAGCTTAACAACATTTTTCAAGGTTGCAATAAGCTTCTGATCTACTGCTCTATCGACAAATCCATCTATGTTTTCGCGTTTCTTCAACATGTCGTTGGCATAGTTTTCAAGGTATTCTGCAGGAACATTGTTCATGCCATACTGGGCAAATTGGGCGCGTGCTGCTTCGATAGCTGCGGCTTTTACGTCAGCATCTTCCACCTTGATGCCATTAGCTGCGACGAGCTGTTCTTTTGCAAGATGCCATGTGAGCTGCTTAATGCTTTCTGCATAATTGCGCTCTACATAGTCGATGCCTTTGTCTTCATTGTTTTTCAGCATAATACGCTTCAGCAGAGCGTCAGGATAAGTCAGATTGCCTATTTTCTTTTCTACATAAGAACGGACATCGAGCAAGAACTTATAGTCGCTCTCGCCTGCAAACTGAGCTTTCAGCTGCTCGGCTATTTTCTGACGAAATTCTGCTTCATTCGTTACAGTTCCCTCTCCAAGCACTTGGTCAAAGAGTTCTTGATTGACCTCATGTGCCTTGTAACGGCTGATCTCTGTAATCTGATAGCTGAAGTTTCCTTCGTGTTGTGGCAGTTCTTCCTTTTTGATTTTCAGCAGAGAAGACACCTCTGCATCATTCTCCGGATAGGCTTTTCTGGGATTGAAAATGATGATGTCGCCTGGCTTTGCATTGTCAAAAAGCGAGCGTTGCTCGTCCACTTTGATATACTCTGGCATCATTGGAGCTGCCTCTACTGTCACACCACCCTCAAGAGTATTGCCGTCTGCATCAAGCTCTCTAAGGTCGCCACGCAGCATGTCATTCTTCTCATAGCTATCGGCTTTCTCGTAAGATCCCATGCGTTGAGCATACGATTGCACTTGCTGGTCGACGACTTTTTCGTCTGGCTCGATGACGAAATAATCGATTTTATTTTTTCCATTCAGCTCTATCTTGAATTCAGGGGCCACGGCTATGTCAAAGAGGAATGTGTAAGGTGCCTCTTTTTCGAGGTCTACCGGCACTTGTTTTTCCGACGGAAGAGGTTCGCCAAGCATTTGGATGTTGTTCTCTTTCATGTAGCCGTAGACTTTCTCGCCAACGAGTTTATTGACGGTATCCATCTTTATGGGCAGCTCATATTGTTTTTTTACGAGTCCCATCGGTACCATTCCTGGGCGGAAACCAGGGAAATTCGCCTTCTTGCGGTAGTCTTTCAAAGTCTTTTCTACGCTCTCTTTGTAGTCATTTTCTTCTACAGTGACGGTCAGCAGGCCATTCACTTTGTCTGGATTTTCAAATACAATATTCATTTCTTATTGTGCTATTTTATTATATAATGCGATTTGGAGGTGCAAAATTAGTCATTTTCGTTGTAAACACCTAATATAAATGCGAATAATTTGTTTTTTTAACGAACTGCACCTTTGCCAGCCTCGGCAAATTCTTTCAGTCGTCTTCCATATTGGGCAGTTGTCTTTCGAAAACATAAAAAAACATAAACTTATATTGTTTTTCTTTGCAGTCTTGTACTGAGTGTTTACCTTTGTTGCATAAAAATCAATTTTACAGCAAATGGACTTCAAAAAATTATTTCTCGCATTGACTGCCTTGCTACTGAGCAGCCAACTGGTTCAGTCAGCAGAATGGCAGAGAAAAAGTGCTCCTATCATGACTCCATGGGGCGAAAGTATCAACCCCGAAGCAGTTTGGCAGGAGTATCCGCGACCGCAACTGGTACGTAGCGACTGGATGAACCTCAATGGTATCTGGACTTATTTCCGCCGGAGCGGGACGGAAAACATGGGATACGATGCCAGCAAGGCACGTTTCCGCGACGAGATTCTTGTGCCTTTCTGTGTAGAGTCGGCTCTTTCCGGCATCATGTTGACCGACTATGACAACAACTCAAAGAGCACATTGATGTATCGGCGCACCTTTACGCTTCCTGCTTCTTTCAAGGGGAAGAACGTGTTGCTTCATTTTGGTGCCGTCGACTGGAAATGTACCGTCTACATCAATGCCCAAGAAGCCGGCAGCCATACTGGAGGAAGCGACCCCTTTACCATTGACATCACGCCATATTTGAATGAAGAAGGCGAGCAGACCATTGTGATGGCAGTCCATGATCCCTGCACAAGAGGCGGACAACCTGTAGGCAAACAGAGCAATAATCCCAGCGGCATCTGGTACACGCCCGTCAGTGGCATCTGGCAGACTGTTTGGCTTGAACCGGTAGGAAAAGCCTATGTAGAGCGTTATGAGGTAATACCTGATGTCGACAACGGGCAGGTTGCTGTCAAAGTACTCTCTGCATCATCTGACGCCAAGGCCACCATTACGGTGAAAGACCAAGGCAAGACCATTGCAACAGCGACTGACGTGCCTGTCAATGAGAACGTCATCCTGCAGGTTCCTGATGCTAAATTATGGTCGCCCGACTCACCTTTCCTCTACGACCTTGACATCCAACTGTCAGTCAATGGCGAGCAGACCGATCAGGCTGCCGGCTATTTCGGAATGAGAAAGTTCAGCCGTGGCATGGTCAATGGCAAGCCTGCTTTCCTGCTTAACAACAAACCTATCTACATGTATGGCCCGTTAGACCAGGGATGGTGGCCCGACGGACTGCTTACTCCGCCAAGCTATGAGGCCATGGTCTACGATCTTCAGGTCATCAAGTCGTTTGGGATGAACATGGTTCGCAAGCATATCAAGGTCGAACCCGACCTCTGGTATGAGTGGTGCGACCGCAATGGTCTGATTGTTTGGCAAGACATGCCCAACGGAGGCACGGGCGGAACCATCGGCAACAAAGAGCAAATCCAACAGAATTTCTACGACGAGAGCGTGAGAATCGTCAATGCCCTGAAGCAACATCCCTCCATAGCTGCATGGGTTGTCTATAATGAAGGTTGGGGACAAGATGCCGGAAGCGGCAGTCAACACACCCTTCGGGGAGTGAGAGCCGTGCGCAATGCCGACGACGATCCATACCGTCTTGTCCATTCCGTAACAGGATGGACCGACTTCGAAGTGGGCGACATCCTCGACATCCATAGCTATCCTGCTCCTAACGTGAGCAGCAATCCCAGCAACGAGCGCGTTAATGTCTGCGGAGAGTTCGGAGGCATCACGCTCCTGGAGGAAGGCCATCTGTGGGCCGGAAGCCAGCAAGTATACACATCTGTGGCCGACAACCAGTCGTTCACTGCCCTCTACAACCGCTACACCAACCGTCTTCAAGAGCTGCAACCATCAGGAGGTATATGGGGATCTGTATACACTCAAATCACTGATGTGGAGCAAGAGGTCAACGGACTGCTGACCTACGACCGCAAGGTGCTGAAGGTTTCTGACGAGCAACGCGCACTGATGAAGCAGCGCATCGAGCAGACTATCAACTACAGATATACCGGTTCGACCACAATAGTGGATGCCGGCGACACCAACAGCAATATTGTTTGGCGCATGACTACGGACGAACCTGCTGCAGAATGGTATCAACCTGACTTCGACGATACGTCGTGGAGCCAGAACAGAGCAGGCTTTGGCAGCATGTCTCGCTCGTCAAACCGCACGTCATGGAGAAGTTCTGACATCTGGATCCGCCGTCACTTCACGCTTGAAAAACTTGACAAGAATGCCGACCTGAGCAACCTTGCCCTGCGCATGTTCCACGATGAAGACACAGAAGTCTATATCAACGGCGTGTTGGCCATCAGCATCAGCGACTACAACTCGTCCTATGAAAACTTTGACATCTTGCCCGAAGCGCTGGCAGCGCTCAACCTTGACGGAGACAACGTGATGGCCATTCACTGTCTTCAGACCACAGGCGGGCAGTATATCGACGCCGGTCTGAGCCTGCGCAACTATGTTCCTTGCGACGAACTGGCCGTCATTCCGATGGCAGAGGTAGTCAGTCCGAAGCCGGAAACCGATGAAGAAAAGGCTTACCTGATGGCTTATTTCGGAGAAGGTCTTGAGAAAATGCTCTACGCCTACAGCTATGACGGGCTGAACTGGCAAGCCTTGAACGGCGAGCGTCCCGTGTTCAATGCCCACGACGAAGCCCTTCGCCTGCGCGATCCGTTCCTGAGGTGCGTCGAGACCGACGGCAAGACGGTCTTCCACCTTGTGCATACCTGGGGTCTTGACAACCAAGGCATCTATCACTGGCAGTCGGAAGACCTCATCAACTGGACGGCTGCCGACGGTTCTGACAATGGTCTCATCCCTGTCATGAATGGAGCCAACGGCACCGAAGCCGAGTGTGCATGGGCACCAGAGTTCACATACAACGAGGCTACCGGCCGCTTTACGGTCTACTGGACTTCGCGTATTGGCGACAACTACAACGTATACTACATGACAACGGCCGACTGGAAAACGTTTACACGCCCACAAGTGTTGTTCTCAAACGTGAGCGGTGGCGACGTGACCGTCCTGCCCGCAGACGGTAAATACAATGTGTTTTTCACCGACATGGGCAACAGCAATCGTCTCTCGATGGGCATTTCCAATCAGCTTACGGCAGGCAGGCTCAGCTATTCGCGCCTGTTCTCCAACACCTATCCTGCCCTCAGCGCAGCTGCCACCTACCCTTCTTTCGACGGAAAGGGATGGTTCATGTATGCACTGGCCGAGAATGGCACGCCTAATCTCTTCACAGCCTCGTCTACTGGTGATTTCCTTTGGCGCCCCTATGGTGACGCTGACGTGGCAATGCCGCAAGGCATGCGCCAGGGAAGCGTCGAGGTTGTGACCCGTGAAGAGCTGCAACGGCTGATTGATGAATATGCCTGGGAGCCCACCGACGTGCTGCCTACGGCCGAGACTGAGCCCCAGCAATGGACATATGTCACAACACTGGTCGACGGATGGATGAACGTTGAGGTCAGCGGAGGTGTCTGGCGCAAGGGACTTACGGGCTTCGGGGCAGGCAATCCGCCTAACTCTATCATCAAGACCAACTGGAATTCAAGTGATATCTACATGCGACACTCGCTCGACCTGACCGGTCTTTCCGAGCGCCAGATCACAGCCCTTTCGCTCAGACTCTATCACGATGAAGACGTGGAAGTGTACATCAACGGCGTGCTTGCCTGCCAGTTGTCGGGCTATACGCAGGCCTATGAGAACCATGAAATATCAGCCGAGGCCAAGGCAACCCTGAAAGCAGACGACACGAACGTCATCGCTGTACACTGTCATCAGACAGGCGGAGGCCAGTATATCGATGTCGGCGTGCGCACCATCAAGCCCATCGAAACGGCTATTGCCCCCACCTTCAGCGACGTGAAGGCCATCCAGCAGGGCATCTTCAACCTGCAAGGACAACAGCTTGAGCAACCACAGCGGGGCATCAACATCATCAACGGGCGCAAGGTCTTGCGCAAATAGACCAAGACAGGCTTCCTGATGACGGGAGCACTGCAGCGCCACGTCACCCTGACATCATGCAGAAACCGCACAGCAGCGACACGCCTGCCGTGCGGTTTCCACATTTCTGAAGGAAGCAACAAAAAGCATTCTTGACCCGAACGGGAAGCAATCGCGGCAAAAAGCCATAGCCTTCCCGGCAAAAAAGCTGACCTTTCAACGGCATACCAAGCAGATGTATGAACGATACACCTATCATGTATTCCTCATACATGTGCTTGGTATGGTTCACATCCGAAAGCCGTCAGCGCCGGTATGGCGACGGTCCTGCTCTGCACTCGTGGCGAAAACCATGCACAACCGGCTCCCTCTACGCACTGAAGGCATGCTCCTCGCCAAAAGAGAAACATGCCTTCAGTCGTTCATTCCCGTGCGCCAAGGTCAGTCTTCCTGCTGTTCACGGCGACGACGCTCCTCGTCTATCAGCTGAAAATCCTTCCGCTGCAGCACAAAGTTGGTGCCGAGATATTTCTCTTTCACCACAGGATTGGCAGCCAACTCTTCCGGACGCCCCTGAAAGAGAATGCGCCCTTCAAACAAAAGGTAGGCCCTGTCGGTGATGTTGAGCGTCTCATTAGCATTGTGATCGGTGATGAGGATGCCTATGTTCCGGTACTTCAGATGCCATACAACATACTGGATATCCTCCACAGCTATCGGGTCTACACCGGCAAAAGGCTCGTCGAGCATGATGAATTTCGGCTCGATGGCAAGGCATCGGGCTATCTCAGTACGCCGGCGTTCACCACCCGAAAGCTGGTCGCCCTTGTTCTTTCTCACCTTGTTCAGGCGGAACTCGTCGATCAGGCTCTCCAGCTTCTGCAGCTGATAGTCGCGAGGCTTGCCCGTCATCTCAAGCACAGCCATGATGTTGTCCTCAACACTCAGCTTGCGAAACACCGATGCTTCCTGCGGCAAATAGCCGATTCCAGCCCGTGCACGCTTATATACGGGATAGTCAGTGATGTCCTCATCGTCGAGATAAACATGCCCGTCATTGGGCACGACCAGCCCCGTCGTCATGTAGAACGACGTGGTCTTGCCCGCACCATTGGGGCCCAACAAGCCCACAATCTCGCCCTGGCGCACGTTGATCGATACGCCGTTGGCCACAGTACGCTTGCCATATACCTTCACAAGCCCCTCCGTTCGCAGCACCGACGAGCCCTTTGACACCTGAGAAACGACACCCTCGGAGCCCGCCGAAATGCCCTCCGCAGAAGGCGAAACTTTCACTTTGTCAGTTGATTCGCTCATGTCGCTGTTCTTTTATTTTTGCAAAATTAGTAAAAATGTTGCTAACGACCTCCGTCAAACTCAGAATTTTTAGTTACTTTTGCATAATCTTCAACCATTTGTAAATAAAGACTATGCTCATCACCCGATACCTTACCACCTTCGGACGCTACCTGATGCTCATGGGACGCACCTTCAGCATGCCCGAGAGACTGCGCATGTTCTGGAAACAATACGTCAAGGAGATGCAGCAACTCGGCATCGATTCGATCGGCATCGTGCTGCTTATCTCGTTCTTTATCGGAGCTGTCATCTGCATTCAGATGAAGGAAAACATCGAGAGTCCGTGGATGCCAAGATGGGTAGCAGGCTATACCACGCGCGAAATCATGCTCCTCGAATTCTCGTCAAGCATCATGTGCCTGATACTTTCGGGAAAAGTAGGCTCGAACATCGCATCAGAACTCGGCACCATGCGCGTCACACAACAGATTGATGCCCTCGAAATCATGGGCGTCAACTCGGCCTCTTACCTCATCCTTCCCAAGATTCTCGGCATGCTTACCATCATGCCCATCCTCGTCATCTTCTCCTCTGCAATGGGCATCATGGGGGCTTATGCCACAGCATACGTGGGACATATCATGCCTCCCGACGACCTTACTGCCGGGCTACAACACGACTTCGTGCCCTGGTTCCTGTGGATGTCGATGATCAAAAGCCAGTTCTTTGCCTTTATCATCTCAAGCGTCTCCTCCTATTTCGGCTACAGCGTCGAGGGCGGAAGCGTCGAAGTAGGAAAAGCTTCCACCGATGCCGTGGTGTGCAGCAGCGTCCTCATCCTCTTCTCCGACGTATTCTTGACCCTGCTGCTCTCATAGAAATCCGGAAAACATGATACAAAGAAGACCAGACACCCATGCTGCTGATCCTCAGAACGCCATAATTCCCTAACGAAAAAGACAATGATTGAAGTTAAGAAACTATACAAATCTTTCGACGACAAAGAAGTGCTCCACGACATCACCTTCCAGTTTGAAGACGGAAAGACAAACCTGATTATCGGACAATCAGGGTCGGGAAAGACCGTACTGATGAAAAATCTCGTCGGGCTTCTTGAGCCAACCAGCGGTGAAGTGCTCTACGACGGACGCGACTTCGTGAAGATGTCGAAAAAGGAAAAAGTGAGGATGCGACGGGAAATGGGAATGATCTTCCAGAGTGCAGCCCTCTTCGACTCACTAACAGTGCTGGAAAACGTAATGTTCCCGCTTGACATGTTCTCGCCAATGAGCCTCCGCGATCGCAAGAAAAGAGCCATGGAATGCCTTGAACGGGTCAACCTCAAAGGCGCAGAAGACAAGTTTCCTGCCGAGATATCGGGCGGAATGCAGAAAAGAGTGGCCATAGCAAGAGCCATAGTGCTGCAACCGAAATACCTCTTTTGCGACGAACCCAACTCAGGACTCGACCCAAAGACCTCCCTTGTCATCGACGAATTACTGTCAGGTATCACACATGACCTCAACATCACCACCATCATCAATACCCATGATATGAACTCAGTCATGGGCATAGGTGAGAACATTCTCTTCATCTATAAGGGCCATAAAGAATGGACTGGCACATCACATGAGGTCATTTCGTCCAACAACCAGCGCCTCAATGACCTCGTTTTTGCCTCTGATCTCTTCAAGAAGGTCAAGGAAGTGGAGCTGGAAGAGGAAATGAAAGAATAGCATGCATACGCATTTTCCTATTATCAAACAACATCATATGAAAAAACTCCTAACCTTAATGAGCCTCATTCTGGCTCTGGCTGGTAATGCTTATGCACAAGTAACCATTGACATCAATCCGAAACAACTCGGCAAAAAAGTGTCACCAATGCTATATGGCATCTTCTTCGAAGACATCAATCATGCCGCAGACGGAGGCCTTTATGCCGAACTTATCCGCAACCGCTCGTTTGAAGACGACACCCTTGAGCCTTGGAAAACAGGTATTTGCGGAAATCAAACGGGAGAGTTGACTTCGGAAATCACAACGAAAGACCTTCTCAACAATGCACAGAAAAAGGCCATGTCACTCAGGTTTGAAAACCAGGAAGACGGCTATGCCTATCTGGAAAACGCAGGATACTGGGGCATTCATGCCGTACAAGGCCGCACCTATCAGCTCTCCTTCTGGGCAAAAGGCACAGCAAACGGCACCATCAAAGCCATGCTTGTCGGCGGAAACGCTATTGAAAATGGAGCAGAAGTCTATGCCGAAACCCTCGTCAACGGAACGCTTGACAGCCAATGGAAGAAGTTTTCTGCGACTCTTTCCTGCTCTGCCAACGATCCAAAGGCACGCTTTGTGCTGGTCTTTACCGGCAAAGGCGAGGTTGATGTCGACGTTGTCTCGCTCTTTCCCCCTACCTATAAAGACCGCCCTAATGGCTGTAGACCCGATCTTGCCTCGATGCTTGCAGAGCTGAAACCTCGCTTTGTGCGCTTTCCCGGAGGATGTGTCGTGGAAGGAAACTTGTCGTCTGACAACGCCTTTCATTGGGAACGTACCGTAGGACCCATTGAAGAGCGCCCCGGACACATGAATGCCAACTGGTGGTATCCTGCCACTGACGGCATGGGATTCCATGAGTTCCTGCAGTTAAGTGAAGACATTGGCGCCAAGCCTCTTTACGTTGTCAACCTTGGAATATGGCATGGAGGCGTGACACCGCTTGACGAACTGCAAGACACTTGGATTCGCGAATGCCTTGAAGCGATGGAATATGCCAACGGACCCGTTACCTCTAAATTTGGCGCCATACGTGCTCGTAACGGTCATCCGAAACCCTTCAACCTCGAATACATTGAACTTGGCAACGAGAACAACCAGCCTAACCAGACAGAACAGGCAGATCACTACTACGAACGCTATGACATGTTCAGGAAGGCTATTCTCGAAAAATATCCTAAAACGAAAATAGTCGGCAACGTAGCTGCATGGGGTACGGACGATCCGCGATGGGATTCTGACCTGCCTGTCGACCTTTTGGACGAACATTATTACCGCAGTCCGGCATGGTTTGCTGACAATTTCCACAAATATGACAGCTATGAACGCACCACTTCCAACGGTAAGCCTGCCCCAAAAATCTACTGTGGAGAATATGCAGTCACGCAGGGTTTCGGCAAGAACGGCAACCTCAATGCGGCGCTTGGCGAAGCAGTCTTCATGATGGGCATGGAAAACAACAGCGACATTGTTGCCATGGCCAGCTATGCTCCCATCTTTGTCAACGAGAATGACCAGCGCTGGCGTCCCGACATGATCCGCTTCAATTCGGCTCATTCCATGGGAACGCCCTCCTATTACGTCCAGCAACTGATGGCGAACAATGTCGGAACACGCATTGTTCCCGTCACACAATCCGATCCGTACGGCAGGAAAGCCGAGAGCGGACTTGCCAAACCTCAGCGAAACAGGATGGGATTCGCCACATGGGGAACCAAGTCTTCCTATGAGCTTGTCTCCTTCTTCAATCCATCCAACGGCAGCGATGCCGACCTTTCTTCCATGGAGCATGGCGCTGATGAAGCCATTGGAAAGGGATGGACCAGGAACGGCAACGTTGTCAGCCAGCAGGGGTTCGACGAAGGAACGCTCTATGTCTGCTCACCATCTTTCGAGTCTGACCACTATAAATTAAAGGTTCGCGCACGTAAAGAGGAAGGCCGGGAGGGCTTTATGGTCGTGTTCAACTACGTAGATCCTGACAATTATTGCTGGTTCAACCTTGGCGGATGGGGCAACACACAACACGGAATAGAGCAGGTTATCAACGGTTCGAAGAGCGCACTCGTCACCAAAGCGGGCCACATAGAGGCCGGTCGTTGGTATGACATCACCGTCGAAGAGCTGGGCGACACCGTGACTTGCCTGCTTGACAACGAGGAAATCTTCCGCACCGTGCTGCGCCATGACACCTCGTCGGGCATCTATTCGTCGGCAACCTATGATGAAAACAGCCGTGAATACATCGTGAAGGTCGTCAACACCACTGGCGGAGACACCACTGCCGAGGTCAACTTGAAAGGCACGAGCATCAAGAATGCTGCCGTCACACGCCTGTCTTCGCTGAAAGGCACCGACGAGAACACCATTGACACGCCTACCAACATCATTCCCGTCAGTCACGACTTACATCCGTCAAAGGGACATCTTACGGTCGACGTGCCGGCCTATTCGCTCAACATCATCCGATTCAAATAAGGTCTTTCGGCAGGGACACCCCCCCGAATCCTCATCCATAAGAGCCAGAAGGCTCAGCTCTTAACGCATAAAAGAATATCTTTTGCCGGGTAAAAGATCAACTATTCCCTTGCAAAAGATATTCTTTTTCTCTGCGAACCCATGGCCTTCACCGCCACATCCCTATGGATTGCGTCCGGTGTCCGTGTCGGTTCTGCTCCGGATTTCCTACCGCATATACCATGTTCCGCCCTGCTCTATCATCGGAACGAGCACCTGTTCGCTCGTTGAGTCGCCGTAGCAAAAGACGAGAAAGGCATTGACACGGTTGTCAACGGTGTCGGCTTCGGCGTTGGCCAGGCGCACTTCCTTGATGCCCCGATGCTCTGTCTGCTGCCGACCGACAAACATTTTCGCATTGTCTACCAGCTGTTCGCGATAGCTTTCGGGAATGGCGTCGGGCTGATAGCATCCGTCTACGAACGACTCATAGTCGCCTTTCAGCAGCTGTTCATAGTATTGGCGGGCCACTTGTCCGGCCACTTTTGCCGTATCCTGATGCGAACATGCCAAAAGAAGCATGCCCGCCACCACCATTCCCCACAGTCCACAGCGGGAAGAGGCTGCACCTGTAGCCTTGTCTTTATTGTCTTTTCTCATTTTTTCCGAACAGTTTTTCCTCCTCTGCAAAAAGGGAAGAGCCGGGGCTTGTCCTACTTTTGTCTGATGAACACGTTGATCGGACATCCGTGCATCGACCAGTTCTCGCGTATTTTGTTCTCCAGGAAGCGCTTGTAGGGTTCCTTTATATACTGCGGAAGGTTGGCATAGAAGACGAAAGAGGGTATCTGCGTGTTGGGCAGCTGCGAGCAATATTTGATTTTGATGTACTTTCCCTTGTTCGAAGGGGGCGGTGTTGCCTCGATGATGGGCAGCATTACCTCGTTGAGCTTGGTAGTTCCGATCTTCTTTGTACGGTTCAAATAGACCTGCTTTGCCATTTCAAGCACCTTGAAGATGCGCTGCTTCGTCACGGCCGAGGCAAAGATTATGGGGAAGTCGACAAAGGGTGCCATGCGGTTTCGGATGGCGTTCTCGAAGGTCTTGACGGCTATCTGCGACTTGTCTTCTACGAGATCCCACTTGTTGACCACCACAACGAGCGACTTGGAGTTTTTCTGAATGAGCTGGAAGATGTTCATGTCCTGGGCTTCAATGCCACGGGTGGCGTCGATCATGAGGATGCACACGTCGCTGTT
This sequence comes from Prevotella sp., assembly GCA_017469955.1. GTDB lineage: Bacteria > Bacteroidota > Bacteroidia > Bacteroidales > Bacteroidaceae > Prevotella. Next base: position 18,462 of record JAFUFJ010000001.1, on the reverse strand, counting down.
CTCTATGGCTCTGATGCTGCGCATCACGCTGTAGAACTCCAGATCTTCGGTCACTTTGTTCTTGCGGCGTATGCCTGCTGTGTCGACAAGGTAGAAGTCGAAGCCGAACTTGTCGTAGCGTGTGTAGATGGAGTCACGCGTTGTACCGGCTATTTCGGTGACGATGTTGCGGTCTTCGCCGATGAAGGCATTGATGATGCTCGACTTGCCTGCGTTAGGACGGCCAACGACGGCAAAACGAGGAATGCCCTCTTCGAGCGTCTCGGCTTTGCCTTCAGGCAGTTTTGAGAGCACGAAGTCGAGCAGATCGCCCGTTCCGCTGCCCGTTGCAGCACTGACACAATGCGGATCACCGAGCCCAAGCTTGTAGAATTCTGCCGCGTAGTATTGTTGTCTTCCGTCGTCAACCTTGTTGGCAACGAGCACCACCGGCAGCTTCGTCCGGCGCAATATCTTGGCTACATCCTCATCCCAGTCGGTCAGTCCGTTCTTGGTATCGACGAGGAACAGGATGAGATCGGCCTCTTCAGTGGCAATAAGCACCTGCCGACGGATGGCATCTTCGAAGATGTCGTCAGAGTTAACTACCCATCCGCCCGTATCAACCACCGAGAATTCACGTCCGTTCCACTCGCACTTGCCATACTGACGGTCGCGCGTTGTGCCCGCCTCGTCGCTCACGATAGCCTGACGCGACTGCGTCAAGCGGTTGAACAGAGTCGATTTTCCCACATTGGGGCGACCCACGATCGCTACTAAATTATTTGCCATAAGCTCTGTTTTTGCGTGCAAAGGTACGAATAAGCGAGCGAAATACAAAACTTTTTTCGTATTTCCGAGCGAGAGTACCTTATCTAAAGGTACGGAAAGAAAAGCGAAATACAAAACTTTTTTCGTATTTCCGAGCGAGAGTATATTATCTAAAGGTACGAACAGGCGGGTGCGATGAGAAACCATTCAAGCATTTCAGGGTGAGCAGACACGGCTTGAAGAGACCGCCAAGCCGTCCGACACTGAAAGCCTTCACGCCGAGAAAGCTACCCTTTCTCATGCATACATCATAGATGTATGAACCATACCAGCGAGATGTATGAAGTGTACATCATAGGTGTATGGACCACATTCATGGCCTTCGGCAACGTTAACAGAGATGGTACACCACAAAAAAGCTCAGGAAGCCACATTTTTTTGCTCATTTTCTTGCACCGCTTCAAAAAAACATCTACCTTTGTGCATGGCTATTTGCCTTTCATGAAAACCTGAAAACATATCAATCTATTCTTACAAAACCTATGTCTAAAATGAAAAAGACTACATGCATCTTAATCGGTCTGTTGGCAGGACTCAACCTGTGGGCCGGCCCAGTAAGCAGAGAACAGGCCTTGAGTCAGGCCCGCGAGTTCATGGCTTCGAAAGGAGTCATGATGACAACGGCGAAGACTGCCTACCGCGCTCCTCGAAAAGTCTCGCAGACTTCCGACCAGGCTTACTACTACGTTTTCAACGTAGGCCAGGAGCAAGGCTTCGTCATCATGTCGGGAGACGACCGCACCGAACAGGTACTTGGCTATTGCGACCACGGCACTTTCGATGCCGAAAACATGCCCGAAAACATGCTTTCATTCCTGCAAGGCTATGCCGACCAGATCAAATGGATGGACGACAACAACATCCAGACCAGCCAACTCGACAAAGCAAAGGCGCCAAGACGCATCAAACCCGTGCGCAGAGCCATCAATCCGCTGATGAAAAGCAAGTGGAACCAGGGAGACCCCTACAACAGAATGTGCCCCGAATACTACACCACCGACGGCGGACACGGCGACCATTCGGCAACAGGATGCGTGGCAACTGCCATCGCACAAGTCATCAACTACTGGAAATTCCCCAATAAAATCGCACGCAGCATCAGCACCCACTCCAACACTTACAAGACAAAAGTGACGCGTCTCGACGACGAAGGCAACGAATACCAGAAAGACACCACCATCGTTGTCTCGCTGCCACGCATCAATGCCGGAGAAGAAATCGACTGGGAGCACATGTGCGACATCTACACTTCGGCCAACACCGACGAGGAAAAAGACGCAGTGGCCAAGCTGATGCTCATGGTAGGACAGGCCATCAAGATGGGCTACGGGGCCTCTTCAGGCGCTTCACACAGCCAGGCCATGACCGTATACAAAGACATCTTCGGCTTCGACGACAGCGGTTTAGCCGCATCAAGGACCGGCTATACCCACGAAGAGTGGCACGATATGCTCTACAACGACCTCGCAGCAGGCCATCCTATCAGCTATTCAGGCCACTCAACCGGTGGAGGTCATGCCTTCGTTGTCGACGGATATGATGGTGAAGGACTGTTCCACGTTAACTGGGGTTGGGGCGGAAGTAGCGACGGATACTTCCGTATCGACGTGTTAAACCCCGGCGACAACACCGGCATCGGAGCCAGCAGCAGCAGTGACGGCTACTCCATGACCCAGTATGCCATGCTGAATGTGAAGCTGCCCGACGGCATTGACGACACACAACTCAAGATGACCATCAACAGTGTCACGCTGACTGAGATGGACGGAAAGCCCGCAATACGGTCAGGATACCGCAACCAGACCGGCTCATTGAATACCTTTGAGACCGGCATAGGTTTCCAAAAAGAGGACGGAACCTTCATGCCTATCGGTCAGACTGATGAGTTTTCTCTGGCCAACAACACAACATCCACCCGCACATACATCATCGAAGGCCTCGACCCCGGCACCTATAAAGTGGCACCTATCGGACGAGTGAAGGGCTATTCTGCCTGGAATACATCCTTCATCATGGGTTCAGAATGGATTGAAGTGAATGTAGACGCCGACGGAAATGTCAATGCGCAAAGGATTAATTCCTCAACCGGACTGACCGTACAGGATATCGTTTTCACCGGCGATCAGAAGGCTGGCAGCAAGCAGACGGTAGACGTCACGTTTGCAAACAGCGTAGGCGACTACTTCGGAACGGTCTATTTCTTTGCAAGCATGACCGATGTCAAGGGCACAGCGGCATGCCGTTCGGCCGTCAGTCTTACGAAAGACAAGCCAAACACCATCTCGTTCTACTTCAACACCGAGGCTGAACAGACTGGCACATGGCACGTATGGGTCGCTACCAACAGCCAAGGAAGCGCGGTCATCGGCGAGAGTGAGGTGGAGATCACCAAGAAAGGCAACACTGCCGCCACCGGATATATCCTTTCACTGGTATCCAACAAGATCACCAACAAGGAGGGTAACAACATCTACGGAGGAGTCATCTCGGGACAGCTCACCCTGAAAAACACCGGCACTGAGGACTATGACGGCACAATCAAGGTACAGCTCTGGCGGAAAAACATAGAAGACAACATCTACTGGACAAACGGTGCAGCGAACCTTCACTATCAGATTCCGGCAGGAAGCTCGTCGACACTCAGCTACATTTTCACGGGAAAAGAGACCAACCGCACCTTTGGCATCAGCGTTTCCAACCTCAATACCAACGAGAGCATTTCCGGACTTACGCGTATGGGCGACCTGAAGGAGGGCATATTGCTCTACATGGCCAACGGACAGATTCTGGGTAAGGCCTCATCTTTGACCGTCCAGACGCCGAATTCCTCGGCTGCCGTCGACCTGCGAGGCATCCATTCAGCCCGTATTCAAGACCCAGGCTACAAGAACACCATCTACTTCATTGACGAAGATGCTGAGATTGAAGGCCTTGACGGGCTTAATGTCGTGCGCGGAAAGCATGCCGAAGAGATCCATCTTCAGGACGGATTGGCCTATGTTTCGCCCATGGAGTTCACGGCCGACAAGGTCACTTTCACCCGCACCTTTGCCAAAGGCTCTACAGGAAAAGACAACTGGACGGCCTTGAACCTGCCGTTTGAGCCGGCAAGTGTTGCCTGTGAAGGCACAGAACTGCGGTGGAAGGCCGACGAAGAGGAAAAGGACCTGTATCTGAAAGAGTTCGCTTATCTGGAAGATGACAATACTGTGAAGTTCGACTTTGTCGACAAGATACTTGCGCAGACGCCGTATGTCATGGCCGTGCCGTTTGCCTATGTGGGCAAGCCCATCGTGATGTCTGCTGAAGAAGTCACCATGCCGTCGACGACAGACAACCAGCCCAAGGTGGTTTCCGACGCCTATAATTTCTACGGAACGTGGATTACCGACCGCCTGAGCGGGGTCTATGTCGTCAATTCCGACGGCACAGCGTTCGAACCTGCCTCACGTGCAAGCCAGGTAACCGGCATGCGTGCCTACTTCGTCAGCAAGCTTCCAAAGGAAGAAAGTGCCGAGAAGATTGTCATCTGCGACGAGTTCCTGACCGGCATCAAGAAAGTCAAGGGCGAAAAGGCTGAAGCATCAGAGGCATACAACCTGCAAGGCCAGCGCGTAGAACGTCCGTCAAAGGGCGTGTTTATTGTGGGAGGCAAGAAGGTTGTCATCAAATAGCAGCAGCGTTGCCCGCCTTTTGCGGGGCTGAAAGAGAATCCATCCAGAAGGCAGGCAACAGTCTTCACGCCGGGAAAGCTATCCTTTCTCGGCCGTACATCATAGATGTATGAGGCATACCAGACACATGTATGGACGATACACCTAAGATGTACGGCCGAGTTTTTTCATGCTTTACGGCGACTGCCGGCAGCAGACCCGACGGGAAGCCGAAGCCTTCGGGAGGGGGTTCATACCGCAACAGCCGCGTTTTCTTGGGGAAGAAAGGCGAGAGTGTCAATAGTTTTTCTTAAATTTGCAGTCGCTATCCGAGCAGTAGCACGACGAGCACGGAAGCTTCAACTGAGCCTATGGCTGGACAAAGGAATGCATATCTTGACTTTGCCAAGGGAACTGCCATCGTCATGGTGGTCCTTGGTCATGCCATTCAGTATGGCAACGGCGCGTCATACCTTGCCTCAGAGCAGCATTACGACAACCCGCTGTTCCGGTTTGTCTATTCCTTCCACATGCCTCTCTTCATGCTCATCAGCGGCTATCTGCTGGCCTTCAGCCTCGAAAGGAGGTCCTCGCGCCAGGTTTTCACAAGCCGTCTGCGCCGTCTGGGCGTCCCCATTCTCACATTTGCCTTGCTCATCAAGGGCGCATCTGTGGCAGCCGTGGCCAAGGGCGACACGACTTTCCTGCAATGGGCCGAAGGCTTTCTGAGCTTCAGCGTGATGAACTACCACCTGTGGTTTCTCTGGTCTGTACTGTTCAACACCTTCTTCGTTGTCGTCATCAGGCGACTTGGCGACTCGCCCGCGCTCTATTTACTCGCATGGGCAGGTCTGTTGCTGATGCCTGAGGGCACGCTCCACGGCGTCTATTCGTTCATGTTCCCCTGTTTTGCGGCAGGCTATCTGGCCGGCAAGCACCGCTTCGCGGAGCAGAAGAGGCCAGAAGGCCGATGGCTTTTCGCCCTTTCGCTGGTGCTGTTTGCCGTCGGACTGTCCCTGTATGGAAAGGAAACCTACGTATACGTCTCCGGACAATGCGTGTTGAGAAGCGAAGGAGCCCGCTACTTCTGGCTCGACATGCTGCGGCTGGTCACAGGAATGGCGGGCAGCCTGTGCGTGCTGACGGCCCTGAAGTGGCTCTACAGCCGGAGCAAAGAAAATCCAGTCACGCGAAGTATCATCGCCCTGGGGCGCGACAGCATGGGCATCTACCTGTTTCAGACCCTCTTCTTCTTTCTCTCGGGCAGGCTGTCTCTCATGCCCTTCACGGGTCATCATGCAGCCGATGTGACCCTCACCTTCGCCTTGTGCCTTGCCTTTTCCTTCGCGTGTACCCGTCTGGCAAGGCTAAACCGACTGTCCAACTTCTTCTTTTTAGGAGGCAGCAAGTAGCCCAAAGCAGCCCTTGCAGCCGTGGCAACCAAAGGGTTGCCGGCTCCGTTTGCGACACTTGACCGCCTCGTCAGCCACATACCGGCAGCGTACATCCGGCTGGTATGCTCCATACATGCCACATGTACAACGCATACACACGACATGTATGGAGTGTACATGCCGTGTGTATGAACTGCAGAGCCGGCCGAAGAGAGAGACGCCTCAGCCGGTTCTCGCCAGGAAAAGCACGGAAGACTACCCGTAAGTCTCAATAAGATACTTCACAAACTGGGTGTCCTGGAAGTTGATGAAGCCCGCATCTTGCTGGTTAAGGGCAGCAATGGCCTGCATTTCCTCGGCAGAAAGCGAGAAGTCGAAGATGTTAAAATTCTGTTGCATGCGCTCTTTGTGGGCCGACTTCGGAATGGCGATGATGTTTCTCTGGATGAGCCAACGCAGAGCTACCTGAGCTGCGCTCTTGCCATACCTGCTTCCGATGGCCGTCAACACTTCGCTCTTTACCACGCCTTCGGCACCCTGACCGCCCAGAGGTCCCCATGCCATCATGCGCGTCTGTGTCTCGTCAAGAATGGGTTCGATGCCGTTCTGCTGAGCCATGACGTTGCATTGCAGCTGGTTGACCATCGGTTTAACATCGACATAATGGGCAAAGTCGAAGAAACGGGCAGCCTGGAAGTTGGAGACTCCTATGGCACGCACCTTGCCTTCCTCGTAGGCTTTCTCCATTGCACGCCACGTACCAAAGACATCTCCGTAAGCCTGATGGATGAGCAAAAGGTCGATATAGTCGGTCTTCAGCTTGCGAAGACTCTCGTCAATGCTTGCCTTGGCCTTGACTTCGCCGGCATTGCTGATCCACACTTTGGTGGTAAGGAAGATGTCTTCGCGCCTGATGCCCGACTTGACGATGGCCTCTCCCACGCCCTCTTCATTGAAATATGCCTGGGCAGTGTCGATCAAACGATAGCCGACTGACAAGGCATCTGAAACACAACGCTCTGCCTCCTGAGGCGGAACCTGAAACACTCCATAGCCCAGCAAAGGCATCTCTACACCATTAGATAGCTTGATGGTTTCCATGATCAAAAAGTCTTATTCGTTAATACTGTCTCCATTATCACTTCGGGTGCAAAATTACTGAAAAACAACCGAAAACCATGTTCAAAATTTTCGGTTTCTCTTTTCAATAATACGGAAAATAACCTCCACGGAAACAATAGGGAAACACAAAAAGAAAAATCGGCAGAAAGCAACTCAGAAGCTGCTTTCTGCCGATTCATGGCTATCGACTATTCGGGATTGTAGCCGAAAGAATCGAGCTCACGCTGCGAAGATCGCCAGTCCTTGTCTACCTTTACATAGGTTTCAAGGTTGATGCGCTTGCCGAAAAAACGCTCCAATGCCTTGCGGCTCTCTATGCCTACTTTCTTGAGAGCGACACCCTGATGGCCGATGATGATGCCTTTCTGCGACTCTCTCTCAACGAAAATAATGGCATGAATGTCGATGCGCTGCGGAGCTTCCTTGAACGAATCGACACGCACCTCTACGCTATAAGGTATCTCCTTGTCGTAATAGAGGAGGATCTTCTCACGGATAATCTCCGAAACAAAGAAGCGGGCAGGCTTGTCGGTCAACTGGTCTTTGTCAAAATAGGCCGGGCTCTCGGGCAACAAGTCATGGATGCGCTTCAGCAAGACCTCAGTCCCGAACTTGTTAAGTGCCGAAATAGGCAGGATCTCTGCATTGGGAAGCAGCCGATGCCACTTCTCAACCAGCTCCGAAAGAAGTTCGTCCGGCGACTTCCCCGACAAGGCTTTCAAGGGCTGAGCCACAGCGTTTCCATCCTCTTCCGAACCGCTCCCTCCCTTCATGTCTCGGACTTCGCTCCTTGAACTGCTGCCCAGCTCGTCGATTTTGTTGATGAGCAACAGCACGGGAATTGTCATTTTCTGCACCTTTTCAAGGAAATCCATGTTCTTTTCGGGGTTTTCCACGACATCAGTGACATACAATAATATGTCGGCATCAGCCAAAGCTGACTCAGAAAAGGCAAGCATCGACTCCTGAAGCTTATAGTTTGGCTTCAAGACTCCCGGCGTGTCAGAAAATACTATCTGCATATCGTCGGTATTGACGATACCCATAATGCGGTGGCGGGTGGTCTGTGCTTTGAAGGTTGCAATAGAGATGCGCTCTCCAACCAGTTGGTTCATCAGCGTAGACTTTCCCACATTAGGATTTCCAACGATATTTACAAAACCTGCTTTGTGCATAGTTCACTGAATTAGCAATTAAAAAATAAGGATTAAAAACTTTGATTACCAAGCCTATTGTGGAGTATCCACTTGCCTGGACAATCAAAGTTCTTAATCCCTAATTATAGATTTCTCATTTGCTTACACCGTCGTAAGCCCACTTATAGAAGGATGCTCCGTGGACAAACCCTGCTCCGAAAGCAGTGAAGATGATGTTGTCGCCCTTCTTCAGTTTGTCCTCAAAGTCCCAAAGTGCCAATGGAATCGTAGCAGCACTGGTGTTGCCGTAGTGGTCAATGTTCACCATTACCTTGTCCATCGGGACTTCTGCTCGCTTGGCTACGGTTTCAATGATGCGCAGATTGGCCTCATGAGGCACCACCCACTGTACGTCGTCAGCCTGAAGATCGTTGCGCTTCATGATTTCAAGCACGTCGTCACTCATGGCCGTCACTGCATAACGAAACACTGTTCTGCCTTCTTGATAGAGGTAAGCAGCCGGTGTTTCGGCATTTTCCTTTGTGGGAGGATTCACAGAACCGCCGACCTCCATGTGAAGATAGGGGTATCCAATGCCGTCAGTTCGGAAATAAGCATCCTGAACACCGATGCCTTTCTCCTCGGTACCTTCTACAAGTACGGCCCCTGCTCCATCGCCAAATAAGACACAAGTCTGCCTGTCGGTATAGTCTACCATCGACGACATTTTGTCAGCTCCGATAACAATGATCTTCTTGCATCTTCCGGTTCTGATCATCTGGGCAGCCACATCAAGCGAATAGAGGAACCCGCAGCAGGCTGCAGAGAAGTCAAAAGCGAAGGCGTTCTTTAACCCAAGACGCCCTAAAGTCAGCGAAGCTGTCGATGGAAACTTGTAGTCTGGAGTGGTTGTAGTGACAATAAGTGCATCAATGCTATCAGGATCAACGCCCGTCTTCTGTATCAGATTTTCGGCAGCTTTGGTAGCCATATAGCTGGTTCCCAGCCCCTCTCCCTTCAGGATTCGGCGCTCTTTAATGCCTACACGGGTCATTATCCACTCGTCGTTGGTGTCTACCATGCGCGAGAGTTCCTCATTGGTAAGGACATAGTCGGGCACATAGCCAGCAACGCCGGTGATGATTGCATTCATTGTGCTCATTATTATTCAACAGTCTCCTTTACGATAGCGACCTTTCCACGATAGTATCCACAGGTAGGACATACTGTGTGGTAGATGTAGTAGGCTCCACATGTGGGGCATACTGCCAGTGTTGGTGCTACTGCTCCGTCGTGAGTTCTTCTTTTGCGGGTACGTGTCTTCGACTGTCTTCTTTTAGGATGTGCCATAATACTTTTGAATTTTAAGTTTTAAATCTTTAATCTTCTATTTTCAAATTGCTCAGTGCGTTCCAACGCGGGTCGACAGTTGTCTCTCTGTTCGCCGAGCTGCTTCGGGCAGCCGAGAGCTCATTGAGCTTCTCTGTCATGGCCGCATTGCATTTTCCAGGTGCATGCACGTGCCTGATGGGAATATCAAGTACTATCGACTCATAGACGATCCAAGCCATATTGAGCATTCCTTCGTTCTCGTCAACGACAATGACTTCGTCTGTTTCTGAGCTTTCTTCTCCAAGTTTTACTATCTGCGTAGTTTCTGAATGGACGGGCTGTTCCATGTCATCGAGGCACAAATCGCAGGGCACGGCTACCGTTCCATCGGTTTGTATGACCAGCTCGAATGCGTTGCCAGCCTTTCTGACGGTGATGACTGCGTCGACTTCTCCGTGTTTTATGTCGAGGGCTTCGACTGCCTCAAAGAAGCTGTCATCCAAATGAACCTGCAGAGTCGTCACGTCGTCGGCAAGTGCTCTCAGGTCGATTTTCAAAGCATCCAGGCTACACATTATATTATTACGCACGCGAAGGACTGCCTTTTTATGGGCATATCCGCATTTGGGGTGCAAAGTTACGAAAAAATCGGGGAAGTGAGAAAGGAAAAATCGTTTTTTTTATGCAATGCAAAGATTTTTCCTTTTTCACGAGTTGCCGACGGCATGTCTTAGGATTGTTCCGTCAAGTTGCCTGATTCCGTGCCGGGAGATCAGAACTCGAACCGGTTCAGATGCATGCCTGCTTTCGTCAAAGCCTCAATCTGGGGCACGATACGGGTGAAGTGTTCGGCTGACGAATGTGCTGCCAGCGCCTCGTCGTCCTGCCATGTCTCGCAGAACATCATTACCTGTGGGCGCGTCGTGCTGCAGAAAAGGTCGTAGGCCACGCAGCCCTTGTCTTTCAGAGATGCCTCTACCAATTCTTTGCCAAGTGCCAGGACTTGTGCTTCGGCACCCTGATTCACTTCGAAAAATGCATTCAGTCTGATCATAGTCTGTTGTTTCTCTTTGGTTATATTCTATTGATTCTGAAGATATTAGCATGTGTATGCTTTCCGCATTCAGGCTTTCAGTTCTATGCGGAAGGTAGTTCCCTTGCCCACTTCCGACGACTTTACGAAGATGCGCCCGTGGTGATATTCCTCGACGATGCGCTTTGCGAGCGACAGTCCGAGCCCCCATCCGCGCTGCTTGGTGGTGAATCCTGGGGTAAATACGTTCTTGATGTCCTTCTTCTTGATGCCTTTTCCTGTGTCGCTTACCTCGATGACCACGGTGTCCATCTCTACGTTCATAAACAGGGTTATGCGTCCGTTGCCCTCCATTGCATCGACGGCATTCTTGCACAGGTTTTCGATAACCCACTCAAAGAGCGACGCATTGATGTCTGCCACGATGTCTTCCGGCGGGAAGATGCGCACCATTTGCACCTTGTTGGAGGTACGCCGGTCCATGTAGTCTATCACATGATTCATCACCTCTGTCAAGCTTGACGGCACAGGTTCGGGCAGGGAGCCGATCTTAGAGAACCGGTCTGCGATGAGCTGCAGTCGCTTAACGTCCTTGTCCATTTCGGGCAACAGCTCGTCGTCGGGATAGGTTTCGCGCAAGATCTCTGTCCAAGCCATCAGACTTGAGATAGGAGTTCCGAGCTGATGGGCCGTCTCTTTAGACAGTCCTACCCACACTTTGTTCTGCTCAGCCCTCTTTGAAGACAGCAAGGCGAATATAGCCACCACCACGAAAATCATCACGATTCCGAGCTGCCAGTAGGGGTATTGTGTGAGTCTTTTCAACAGAATGCTCTCGTCATAGCACACGAGTTGGTAGTCGCCCGAGTCGCCGAAGTCGATGCGAATGGTGTCGCCTGCCTCGCGCATGCGCTGTCCGTAAGCAACTACATAGGCCATGGTGTCGGTGCCCGAGACGTCGATGTTGCGGTAGCCGTACACCGAATGGTCGTCGTTCAGCACAATGACGGGAATCGTATTGTTGGCCTCCAGCACGCTCGACACGAGCGAAAGGTCGGTGTTCTCGTCGGCTTCGTTGAACGTATTCATGGCCGTTGCCCAGAGCTCCATGCGGTTGCGTTCCTCACGCTGCAGGTCGCGCACCATCACATGCGACACCAGCAACGACGTGACGGCAATGAGTATTGCTGCTGCCACGAGCCAAATCTTCACCTGACGTATACGGTCTGTCCACTGCATATCAACTATATAAACGGCCAAGCGGCCCTTTTATTGTGCAGAAGGCGCAACTCTCTCTGTCCGGAAGGCAAGAAAAAGGCCGACAGGCTTGCCGTGGTTCCGCGACGAACGCCTGAGCGTTCTTTCCCCGATGTCCATCCCCTGCCGGCGAGAAAGCTAAGACTTTAGCCCGAGAAGTCTATGGGTTAACCTCCAGAAAGCTATCCTTTCTCACCCAGAAGTCTATGGATTCTCGCCCTGAAAGGATAGCTTTCTCGGCCTGTCATCTCTTGTCTGCCGGCATATCTGCCCGTCTTTCCATGCCAAAACACTGGCGGGAACGCTCCTCGCCGAAGAGCATTCCCGCCACTGGAATATAGGTTTGCAGGCCTGAGCCGGCTAATTCCACATGTCAAACGATTCCCACGATCCGCCCTTTGCCTGAGGATCGTCGTTGGGATCTCCGTCGCCTCCGAAGCCCCAGTTGGTGTCTTCTTCACCGTCAACCTTTCCGTCAATGTTCTGACTTTCTACCACCAACAGCGGCTCCAAGATGCCTACAGCCTCGACACAGGGCTCCATGTATTTCTTCTTTTCCATCATACTTCTACTGTTCTTGATTATTTAACGATGAGTTTCTTTCCGTTCACGATGTACATTCCCTGTGGCAGCGCCGACTGAGGGATGTCAAGCTTGCGTCCGTTCAGATCGTAGATGCCGTCGACCACGAGGCTGACAGCGTCGGTTTCCAGCAGGTTCACGTCCGTAGGGCGGCTCTTGATGGCTGCCGTCGGTGTGACAGGATCAGTCTTTATACCGTCGACATTGAGCGACCAATAGCAGCGGCATTGGCGAATCTTGGGAGCATTCGCAGACGTACTCACACGCCAGAACTTGCTCTTGTTGAAGTAGAAGTCCCAGGGAAGCAGCGTATAGTCGACATATTGTCCGTTCATCGACACCGTGGCACCATTGCTGGCCGACTTCAACACGGCATGAGTCTTGGACATTTCTTTCTTGAAATCGACACTGGCAGCCTGGGCTTCAGTGTACATTTCATGGCTGCCCTCGGCACTGGGGCATATCATTACCGGCGTGGCTGCGGGGATGTCATCGCCGTCGATCAGCGTGAAGGTCATGTGATAGGTGTTCGAGTTCTTCGAGTCTACCTCGACATTTGTCAGCTGAGCCACACGTGCATTGGCGCCGAAACCGCCGGTTCCCTGTTCGTTGGGGTCCGACTTATAGTTTGTCACGCCGTTGGGGAAGATGGCCGTCACCCATGTTCCGGCAGCAAACAGGCGCGTTTCAGGCTTGATTTCCGAAAGCTTGTTGCCGTGAGAGTTGGGCTCTTTAATCTCTTTCCATACCCCATGGCTGGCATAAGAGCTGTAATAGTCGCTCGTGACGTAGAACGTACAGTCGCTCACTCCGTTCATACAGAAGGCATTGTTGGCACCAAAGGTGTTGTCGCTGCCCGTACCTGCCTTCTGCAACGATGCTGCCTGACCTAATAAATAGACCTCCGAAAGGTTCTCACATCCATGGAAACAGGCCCCTGCTATGTCAGTAACGCTGGCAGGAACGACAAGCGTCTTCAGCGACTGGGCGCAGCAAAGGAAGTGGGGACCCACCGTGGTCAGCGTGTTAGGCAGGCGCACCGAGGTGAGGCTTGTCATGTATTGCATGGCTGCACCGGTAGAGGTGCCCTCGATAGTGGTGATGCCGTCGGGCAACTCCAGCGACTCAAGCCCGGTGCAAAACCAGAATGTCCAGTTCTTGATCGTCGTGAAACGCACCTGTCCGAACTTCTCATCAGCCTCGTCAGTGACCGTCTGGAAGCGCACGTCGGCCAGCTTCTTGTCGCACTCGAAGATGCCTTCGCCCATATATTCCACCGTGTTGGGTATCTGAACCGACTCCAGGCTGTTGCAGCTCATGAAGGCATAGTCGCCGATAGAGCGCAGGTTGGAGGGGTTTTCAAACGTGACTGTCTTCAGGTAGTCATTGCTGTGGTCGTTGATATTGTTGTAACTCCATTTGGCTTCTGAAGGGTTTTGCTCTTTCCCTGCGGTGTAGTTTTCGGCGTATTTGGAGCATACAGTATAGGGATTGAGCGTTGCTTTCGAATAGCAGAAGCCCCACTTCTGGATGGCTACGACCTTATACGTGGTGCCATTGTGCTCCACTGTGGCGGGAATCACGACGTCTTCAACACCTGAATAACTCAAAGTATACTCACGACAGTAGAAACAGGCACCCGACATTCCTGAGCCCAGATATGCATTTTTCACAAATCCACTATCATTAATCTTGCCAAGAAAGGTATACTTCACGCTGTTATACGTCACCGTTTGGCCAACCATTGTACTGTTGTTTTTCACGGTTTGGCTGGGGAAAGTGCCAAGGCCACCGCCACTTGAGGGCGTATAATACACTGTATCCTTCACGTTCTCTATCTTGGAGTCGAGGTAAAGCGAGATGGCTACCTCACCTTCGGACAGCGTGACGACTTTTCCCGTGCTCTGCGTATACTGCGTGTTATACACAAATACGCCGTCATTCCACTCTTCAGCCCAAGCGACTGACGGGATGACAATACACATCAATGAGAGCAACGCGCGACGCACGAGCCCCATTTCCTTCTTACATGTCTTCATTTTCATACTTCTATCAAATCTATTAATTTATTGTATATCCACTATTTTCTACCAAAAAGCCTCGATGTCTCACGACATGAAGGCTTGAAAAAAAATTCAAGTATAATAATAAAACATTTTTCTATCGCGTAAGTCTTAGTGCATCTGACCGCCCGCGAACTTGTCTTTTCCGGTCTTGCCGCTACCGACGCTCCAGTTGCCACCGGCTAAATCGTCGCCTGCTTTTCCGACTATCAACGATAGGAGGAAAAGTGCTTTTGCACAAATTCGGCTGCAAAGTTACTCATTTCTATGAAGTTACCAAAACATTTCCTAACTTTTTCCTTTTTGTTTTCTTCGCCTTTTTACATTTTTTGTGATTCAGAACCCGCACTGGATGTAAAATCATATCTTATTGATTTACAATGGAATAAAAACTTCCATATACAACAAATGTTACATTTTGTGTAACATTTGTTTTTCCTCCTATCGTTGATAGTCGGAAAAATATTTGTGTTTTTTAACACTTCCCAGTCACCTTTTCTACTAAAAACCGAAGTTTTCAGCTCCGTACACATGACATGTATGAACCATACCAGCAAGATGTATGAACCATACACGTAAGATGTACACACCAGAAAGGGCAGCTTTCTGAGGCTCCCTGGCAGCCGATGTGGGGCAGGACGCGGGGCAGGAAAAGGAAAAAGGAAAACTAATGCCGGGAAAACAAGGCAGAAAACACATCACCACAAGCAACAAAAAGGCGTAGCACTGCTACGCCTACTCATCGGACGGGCTCATACTCCAGCCCGGCAAGCCGCACCGAATGCACTATTCATGATAAAGCATCTCGGCGGGTAAGTTCTCCACATTGATGCCTTCGCCTACGAGACCAAGTTCAATGGTCTCGCCGCCATAGTTCTCAAAATATTGCACTTCCACCCGATGACAGCCCGACTCAAACTCAAAATAGTCCTCCTTGAAGCCGCCTCCGTCGCGGTCTATGTCCCAAAGCAGCTGGCCGTCAACCCATAGTTTGGCACCATCGTCGCATGCCAACGAAAGCAGATAGAGCCCCGTCTTGTCGATTTTCAGCAGTCCTTTGAAGACAAGTCCGAAGTGATCTTCACGCTGTTTCATCGACGTCGTGAAGACTGGCGTGACGCCACTGGCCTTGACTGGCACTGCAATGACTTCCTTCACGCTCATGAAGTCGCCTTCGCTATAGGCATATCGCAGCCCCCTGCCCTTCGGAGACGCCTCCACAGCTTTGAACGAAGCTGCAGCTTTAGGGGGTTCCGGCGCCTTATAAAACTCAGGATCGAAAGGTTCGACAGCCACTCCGTTGTCGGGAGTGAACTCAACTCCAAGCACAGAAGCGATGCTTGCCGACAGCTGCTTGGTGAAGAAAGGACCGTTTCCTGAGGTCTCTCCCAACGCAGGAATACCTTTTCCGAACGCAATGAACCACGTTTCTTCGGCTCCGCGTACGTCGGCACCATGCGTTCTAAACATAGGTCCGCGCCCTCTTCCGTGGTCACATGTGAGCATATACACGGTCTTACCCTTGTAGAACGGGTCTGACTCGCATGTCTCCACAATGCGCTTAATATACTTGTCGGTCGTCTTTATCGCCTCCAGGTAGCGGTCATACTTGCTTCCGTGGGCCCATTCGTCAGTGTCTCCAAAGCCGACATAGAACACCTTTGGATGCTTTTTCTTGAGCACTTCCAAGGCAAAGGCATAGGTAATGACATCAGCACGCTCACTGTCATCGGTGGCAGCAGTGATGTATTCGTCTATCTCCTGCACGATTTGAGCGGTGGGAGTCTCTGCATAGCAAGGCTCATGGGCCGAACTGGCGGGTATGCCTGCTCTGTCATTATTGACAGCATAGCGAATAGACTCCCACGAAGAGAGCATCATGACCTGGCCTTTATAGCGTGAGTCACGGTTGACTACCTCAAGTACGCTGGTGTTTGGGTTGGGAATCGGATCGTTGGACACGATGCGGTCATCGTCGGCCCAACCGCAGAACATCTCGCTATATCCGGGATAAGAAAAACGCAAAGTGTTGGATACCGTCATACGACTGTCCTTGTTCTTGTTGCCAATCAAATAGCCATGTTCAGGTACATAGCTCCATAGAAAAGGTGCTACCAGTTCACGACGCGACTCAGGTGTGTCGGCCCAAAAGCGTTCTTTTGCCTGTTCGGGATTGGAAACGAAACGTGTATCTCCCAAAAGTTCCTCGTCTGCACCGCTAAACAGCTCCTGCCAACGAAGTCCATCAAACGTGATAATCACTAAACGCGTGTCATCACTTCCTTTACCACACGACACAAATGCCACTTGAATGACGGCCAACAACGCCACAACCATTGCTGCCGACAGATAATGTTTTCTGATCATGATAGATATTATTTAAAAGGTATACGGAATGTCTTGCAAAAAAAACGTCGCGACCTGAACGACTCTTGTTCTACATGATATCATTTGCAAAAATACAAAATCATCACTGCCAGCCATTTATGCAAGGACATAATATAAGAATTATTAACATTGCCAACCACATACAATCCCTCAATAAGAAGCAATGTTAACTTTTTGGATTTTCTACAGATACCGAATAGTAGGATGTTGTCATTTCCTCTTCTTCGGCTCAGGCAGTGCTTTACAAGTCTCGCGTACGAGATCGGAAAGATAGTCGCGGTCATCCACCTCGGCAATATAGAAATATTCTTTCGCATTATCGTAAGGTGGCCGAAGTTCTACAGCCCGAAGCAGGGCACGGCCTGCCTCAGTTGGTTTCACATAGAAGCGGTCATCACAGACGAGACCGAATATCTTTCCGTCACAATATATGCCATAGTCACCAAACATCTTCTTGGTAACAATCTCGCCTGCCCCACTGCATTGGTCAGCGATGTATTGCACAAAGTCTGCGTTGCTTGCCATATAAATTCCGATTTACCTGTTTCTCTTCAGAAAGTCGCGCATCAATCGGACAATCTCAGTGTAATGGCTTTCGAGGGCAAAGTGGCCACTGGGCACGAAATGGATTTCAACATTAGGCAGATCACGTCTGAATGATTCGGCACCTGCAGGGATGAACGACGGGTCATTCTCACCCCAAACAGCCAGCAACGGGGGCTGATAAGTGCGGAGATACTGCTGGAATTGCGGGTAGAGGGCCACGTTTGAACGGTAGTCAAGAATGAGGTCGTTCTGCATTTCGGCGCGACCGGGCAGGTTGACGTAATAGTAGTCGAGGCTGTAACCGTCGGGACCTATACTGCCTTCAGGCGTGCCGAAGGTGTACTGACCGATGATGGTCTCCAAGGCGTAGGCCGAAGCAAACTGCTTTCGGAGTTCGTCGGTCGGGTTCTTCCAATACTCTTTGCGGGCCTCCCATTTCTTGCCCAAGCCATCTTCGTACATATTGCCGTTTTGAGAGATGATGGCCGTCACGCGTTCGGGATGCCATAAGGCCAATCGATAGCCGATGGGTGCGCCGTAGTCGAATACGTACATTGCGAACTTCGTCAGTCCGACAGCCTCGGTGAACTTATCGACAATGCGGGCCAGATGGTCGAACGAATAGATAAAATGCTCGCGGTCGGGACTCTCAGTTTGCCCGAACGCAGGGAAGTCGGGGGCAATCAGATGGAACTCGTCAGCCAGTTCGGGTATCAGTTCACGGAACATGTGGCTCGACGAGGGGAAACCATGTAGCAGAAGTACTGCAGGCTTCTCCGCAGAACCAGCCTCACGATAGAAGACATTGCAGTCTTCGACTTGGACTTTGTGATATGTTATCATATTATCTGTAGGTTTGTATTGAGCCATTGCCGTATGTGCTAACACAATAATTGCAAAAATGGTCAGTATCCTATTCATATTCTTTTAATTCTGATTTATCTATTTGCCATCCACCTGCAAAGAGACTGTAGTGGAAAGACGACTGCCGTAAAAGCAAGATCTACACGCGACCATTGGAACCCGAATACCACACTCGCGGCAATCAACACACTGACAAAAGATCCTGCTAACACCACCGGCACCAGACCCTGAGAAGCAGCAAAAAACAGAATCCCCGCCGATACCTGATTCAAAACGATAGTA
>JAFUFJ010000015.1 GCA_017469955.1 Prevotella sp. | reverse complement strand
AGAATAAATGCATTGGAAAACTTGCAGATATGACGAATAACGTGTGTATTTGCATCGGAAAGCAATTAACAAGATGGAGGAACGAAAGATGAAAAAGTATGTAATCAAGAGCCTTATGCTGTCATGCATGCTGCTTTGCGGCGTGTCGGCTTATGGTCAGGCCGATGTTGAGGAGTGCTTCCCCGTGGGAACGACCTGGGATGAGGTTGTGACACGGTATTGCGACTACATTGATTACGACCATTGGGAGCGCGTCCGCTTTACCGTTGTGGGTGATACTTTGATAGGCGGAACGGTCTATAAGCGTGTCGTTCGCGAGCATATCGACGGCAGTGGCCATTTCTTTTGGGAAGCCGAGATGTACGGTTCCTACGACTATGCCATCCGCGAAGATGCCGGACGTGTGTATCTCTATGGCGAATATCCCAAGGTGGGAAGCCGGGTTCGCGACACGGGCGAGGAGACTTGCCTGTATGACTTCAACTGGTCTATGGCGGATGGCGTCGAGAAGATGACCCTGATGGACGGCAATGAGTATGACGTTCAAGACTGGGTCATCCGCACGATAGGCAGTATGAACTGGGGACTTCTGTGGCCATGGAGTTTTTCTCGCGAGCCAAACATCCTGTGTCTGGAACGCTTTTCGCGCAACGGCAAGCTGATCTATCAGAAAGAATTCCCAGACAAGCTGGGCATCCGAAGCGTTTCAGAAGACGGAGCGCGCGCCCCTTTCTATGACCTGCAGGGCCGTCGTCTGGCCGAAGAACCGCAGCAAGGCGTGTATGTTAAGAATGGAAAGAAGTATGTGAAGTAAAGCTTTCCCATCGGCATTGCCCGGTATACCCGCCCGTACACGTCGTTGGTATGCTTGATACCAGGCACATGTATGCCCTGTACATCTTAGGTGTATGGGGCATATTTCTTAGGTGTACGGCCGGGTGTCGGGGCTGTCGGGGCGTGGAAACGGGAGAAGGTCGGGAGTGTCTTCTCCCTGTTTTATCATTAAATCGTGTTAATGGTTGTGATAAAAAGGTGAAAAGCTTCTGCTGTGCGCAAAAAAAATGCTATCTTTGCACGCAATAAATTTAAAAGAAACTACAGTATGGCTTCATTTGTTGCAGACAAAATCGTGATGGACGGACTGACCTTTGACGACGTCTTGTTGATTCCCGCTTATTCGGAAGTACTGCCAAAAACGGTAGAGTTGAGAACCAAATTCTCGAGGAACATCGATCTGAATGTGCCGTTTGTGACGGCAGCAATGGACACAGTGACCGAGAGTGCAATGGCAATTGCCATCGCACGAGAGGGCGGTATCGGTGTCATTCATAAGAATATGTCGGTGGAAGCACAGGCTCGTGAGGTAGCTATCGTGAAGAGAGCCGAGAACGGCATGATCTACGACCCTGTGACCATTCGCCGAGGATCGACCGTGGCCGATGCGTTAGCCCTGATGGCCGACTATCATATCGGAGGCATTCCTGTGGTCGATGACGAAGGACGGCTGGCGGGAATCGTTACCAATCGCGACTTGCGCTTTGAGCGTCGTCTGGACAAAAAGATCGACGAGGTGATGACCAAGGAAAACCTTGTGACCACCCATCAGCAGACCGACCTGGCTGCAGCCGCACAGATCCTGCAGGAGAACAAGATAGAAAAGCTTCCCGTCGTGGACAAAAACGGGCGGCTTGTAGGCCTGATCACCTACAAGGACATCACGAAAGCCAAGGACAAGCCGATGGCCTGCAAAGACGAGAAAGGCCGACTGAGGGTGGCTGCAGGCGTAGGAGTGACGGCCGACACGCTGGAAAGAGCGCAGGCTCTGGTAGATGCAGGCGCCGATGCCATCGTGATTGACACGGCACATGGCCACTCTTTAGGGGTAATAGAAAAACTGCGCGAGGTGAAAAATGCCTTCCCCCAGATAGACATCGTGGTGGGAAACGTGGCTACGGGCGCAGCAGCGAAGATGCTGGTTGACAACGGTGCTGACGCAATAAAGGTTGGCATTGGCCCGGGAAGCATCTGCACAACGCGCGTGGTGGCTGGCGTGGGCGTACCTCAGCTCAGTGCCGTCTATGACGTGTACAGTGCCCTTCGCGGTACGGATGTGCCACTGATCGCCGACGGAGGACTGCGCTATTCGGGCGACATCGTGAAGGCATTGGCTGCAGGAGGAGCATGCGTGATGATCGGTTCGCTGGTGGCAGGCACCGAGGAAAGCCCGGGCGACACGATTATCTACAACGGAAGAAAGTTCAAAAGCTATCGGGGTATGGGGTCGCTGGAGGCCATGGAACAGAAGCATGGCTCAAAAGACCGCTACTTCCAGGGCGACACCAAGGAGGCGAAAAAACTGGTGCCTGAAGGCATTGCAGGCCGAGTGCCCTATAAAGGAACCGTGCAGGAGGTCATCTATCAGCTGACTGGCGGACTGCGTTCGGGCATGGGCTACTGCGGAGCATCGACCATCGAGCGCCTGCACGATGCCAAGTTTGTGAGAATCACCAATGCCGGCGTGATGGAAAGCCATCCGCATGACATCACCATCACCAGCGAGGCTCCCAACTATTCGCGTCCCGAATAAAGAACGACGGACTAACAAAAACAGAAAACTATATGAAAAAGAGAACGAATGTCATCGTGACGGCGATGATGATGTTGAGCGGAATAGCCAGTGCACAGACTCAGAACGACCCCGTGATCATGACCATCAACGGGCAGCCGGTGCTGCGCTCAGAATTTGAATACTCCTATAACAAGAACAATACGGACGGCGTGATTGACAAGAAGTCGGTGGAAGAATACGTCGACCTCTTCATCAATTACAAGTTGAAGGTGCTTGCTGCGGAAGACGAACGGCTGGACACCGTGTCGTCAATCAGAAGAGAGTTTGAGACATACCGCGACCAGCAGATACGTCCGGCAATGATTACCGACGCTGACGTGGAGGCAAAGGCCCGCGAACTGTATGACGAAGCTCAGCAGCGCGTGGACGCCAATGGCGGACTTGTGCAGCCCCTGCACATCTTGGTCATGATGCGTCAGGACGCAACAGCCGACCAGCAAGCTGCAGCAAAGCAACGCATCGACTCCATCTATAGTGAGCTGAAAAGAAGTGAAGACTTTGAAAAACTGGCCACGAAATATTCGGAAGACCCACAGTCGGCTCGCCGAGGCGGTTCGCTGGGATGGGTGGAAAAGGGCTACCTGTACAAGGAATTTGAGGACGTATGCTGGAACCTGAAGCCCGGAGAGACGAGCCGTCCCTTCACGACTCCTGCCGGATGGCACATTGTAAAGGTGCTGGACAAGAGCCTCTATCCGTCGTATGACTCGCTGAGGACAAACATTGTCAACTATATTGAGCACCGAGGCCTCAGAACACAGATCATCGACCAGAAGATAGAAGAACTGGCAAAAGCACAAAACAAGACGACAGAAGAGGTGCTGGCTGAGAAGAGAACTGCCATGGAAGCCGAAGACCCCAGTCTGAAATACCTCATCCAGGAATACCACGACGGGTTGCTGTTGATCGACCTTGCCATGAGAGAAGTGTACAACAAGGCTCAGAATGACGAGGCTGGACTGAACCAGTATTTCAAGAAAAACAAGAAGCAATATAAGTGGGAGGAGCCCCGATTCAAGGGTATGGCCTATCGGGCACGCTATGCTGAGGATGTTCCGGCGGTGAAGAAAGCCGTCAAAGGCCTGCCTTTTGACAAGTGGGCACAGACCCTTCGCGAGACGTTCAACAACGACAGCGTTTTGAGAATCCGCGTAGAGAAGGGATACTTCAAGAATGGCGACAACAAGATTGTCGACAAGGAAGTGTTTAAGACCCGCGACAAAGTGGACGATGAAAACGAGCAGAAGGGAATGAAGAAACTGCATCAGGACTATCCCTATACGGCAACCTACGGAAAACTGCTGAAGAGTCCGAAGGCCCTTGAAGACGTGAGAGGGCAGGTTGTGAACGACTATCAGGAATATCTGATGGATCAATGGGTGGCCAAACTGAGGAAGAAATATAAGGTAGAAGTGGACAAAAGCGTGCTGGCCACGGTCAACAAGCACGACTAAGCCACGGTCAACAGGCTCCGCTCATGCCCGTCAACAGGACTGGGAGCATTTACGTAAACAAGAGAAGAATGAAGAAACGACTAACAATCATCATGGGAATGGCATGCGGACTCGTCGCCATGGGCCGCATGCCCATGGCAGATACCGGCTCCATGCCCGGCAAACAGGATCTGTTGCCGGACAGCGTCGTTACTCCTAATGAGGCTGAAATACCCGAAAGCAGCATCGTTGACGAGGTCATCTGGGTGGTGGGTAATGAGCCCATCATGAAGTCTGACGTAGAGAACATGCGGTTGCAGGCTGAGATGGAAGGCATCAAGTGGGACGGCGATCCCGATTTTCTGATACCAGAGCGCCTCGCAGTGCAGAAACTTTTCCTGCATCAGGCCGAGCTGGACTCGATAGAAGTGTCAGAGGCCGAGATATCTGCAGCCGTAGATCAGCAGATCAATGAGTGGATCTCGTATGCAAAATCACAGGAAGAACTGGAGCGAATCCAAAAGAAGACTGTCAAGCAGATGAGGGCTGACCTGCGTGAAGATTTCAAAAATTCGCAGCTTGTCAACAGAATGCAGGAACAATTGGTGGAAGACGTGAGCGTCACCCCGTCGGAAGTGCGCGACTATTTTAAGAATCTGCCTGAAGACAGCATACCGTTCGTGCCTACCGAGGTTGAAGTCGAGATTATCACGAAGCAGCCAAAGATACCTGTAGAGGAGGTGAACAGGGTGAAAGACCAGCTGCGTAGCTTCACAGAACGTGTGACCAAAGGTGAGACTCCCTTTGCTACGTTGGCTACATTGTATTCGGAAGACGAAGCCAGCAGACGTCAAGGTGGCGAACTTGACTACATGGGAAGGGGCGTACTGGACCCGGCTTTTGCTGCCGTTGCATTCAATTTGACGGATCCTAAGAAAATATCAAAGATCGTAGAGTCTGAGTTTGGCTATCACATCATCCAGCTGGTTGACAAACGAGGCGATAAAGTCAAGGTGCGCCACATCCTGATGAACCCCAAGGTTTCGCAGGAGGCTATTGACGAAACGAAACAAAAGCTGGACTCTCTGGCCGACGAAATCAGGGCGGGTAAGTATGAATTTGAAGAAATGGCATTGTATGTGTCTGACGACAAGGATACCCGCGTGAACCATGGACTGCTCGCAAATAAGGATCCATACCAGCGTTCAATAACGTCAAGATTCTCGATGGCCGACCTCGGAGGCTTCTCTCCAGAAGTACAACGCGCGGTTGAAAACCTGAAGGTGGGGGAGATTTCTCCGGCATTTGTGATGAAAAACTCAAAGGGAAAGACAGTCTGTGCTATCGTAAAGCTGAAGAATAGAATAGAAGGTCACACGGCCACCATCACGGAAGACTATCAGGTGATGCGTAATTTGGTATTGCAAAAAGAGCGGGGAAAGTTTATTCACGACTGGGTAGAGGATAAGATCAAACACACTCCAGTGAAGATGAAAGAACGCTATAAATACGGAAAATACCAATACGAAGGATGGGTTAAATGACTAAGAGACGTCATTATAAGGCAGAAATACTTTGTGGGCATAGAACCTGTAGGATGGTTCTATGCCTGCTTGGCCTATGTATGACGCTGACGACTCTCGCACAAAAAAAAGGGTCGAAAGACGATACACGGGTGTATTTGCGCCATGCAGACGAGTTGAGATATGACATGTATGGGGCTAATCCCGAGACAAGATACGCCCAGATTGTAAGCGGTAATGTGGTGTTTCTTCACCAAGGAGCAGTGCTGAAGTGTGACAGCGCGTTCTTCTATCAGGAGGCTAATGCAGTGAAAGCCTTCGGCCATGTGAGATTTACGCAGGGAGACACCCTGTCGCTGACATGTGATCATGGCGACTATGACGGCCAGACTCAGGAAATGAGAGCCAGAAGGCAGGTGGTCTTGCGCCATCGCAAGCAGACGCTTTATACCGACAGTCTTAATTATGACCGCTTGTATGGAGTGGCATATTTCTCAGAAGGCGGAACCTTGGTTGACGAAAATGACCGGCTAATGGCAGACTGGGGTGAGTATTATACCGATACACGCGAGGCACGTTTCTATTATAATGTCCAGTTAAAGGGTGAGGACAGAACGGTCACCACTGATACTCTTTACTATGACACGCGTCTTTCGGAAGCTCATGTCATGGGGCCTTCACACATCAAGACTGGTGAAACAGACATAGATACGAATGATGGCTTCTACGCTACGGGTAGTGATAGGGTGAGGTTGTATAGCCGATCAACGATTGTTGACGGACAAAAGACGATTACGGGAGATACCATGTTCTATGACAAGTCTACAGGCGAGGGGACAGGAATAGGTGCTGTCGTCTATGTTGACAGTCTCAATAAAAACGCCTTGCGGTGTGACTATCTGGAGTATAACGAGCAGACCGGTATGGGATATGCCACACGCAATGCCGTCGTCGAAGACTTTTCTCAAGGCGATACCCTCTTTATGCATGCCGACACCCTGAGGATAGAGACTTATAATATTGAAACAGATTCGGTATATCGACTGATACATGCTTATAACAAAGTAAAGGCTTATCGGCATGATGTGCAAGCAGCCTGCGACTCATTGGTGTTCAGTTCGCTTGATTCTTGCATGACAATGTATCATGATCCCATTGTGTGGAATGCCAATAGGCAGCTCTTGGGAGAGAAGATAGAGGTATATATGAACGACAGTACCATCAGGAAGGCTTACGTGATTGGTCAGGCATTGTCGATAGAAAAGGGAGAGAACGACATCAATTACAATCAGATATCCTCCAAGCAGATGGGGGCTTTCTTTGAAGATGGGGTAGTGAGAAGAACTATAGCCATGGGCAATGTGAAGGGTATCTATTATACAATAGACGATAAAGACAGCTCTTACATCGGGTTGAACTATATAGAAACGGATACGATGAAGATGTATATGTCGCAGGAAAGGCAGCTTGAGCGTATTTGGACTACTCGTCATAAGAGTGTGATGTACCCGATGACTCAGATACCACCCGAGAAATATAAACTGGCAGAATTCGCCTGGTTTGAAGATTTGCGGCCGAAAAACAAGGAGGATATATTCCTGTGGAGAGGAAAACAAGAGGGTGAAAAACTTAAGGAGATTGAGCGTCGACAGGCTCCTGTCCAACAGTTGAACAGAAGAGAAAATGGTGTCCTGCCAGTTTCCTCTGCTGATTCTGTGGAAGGAAGAACAGAAAAGACAGAAGAAACCGTGGTCCCAGCAAAGGAAAAGGAGGAATAGAATATGAGTGATATCATCCAGTTGCTGCCCGATTCGGTAGCCAATCAGATTGCCGCAGGTGAGGTAATACAACGGCCTTCCAGCGTCATCAAGGAGCTGATGGAGAATGCTGTTGATGCAGAAGCGACAGCAATCAATGTCGCAGTGATCGATGCTGGCCGTACATTAATACAGGTAATTGACAATGGAAAAGGAATGTCGGAGACAGATGCCAGACTTGCTTTTGAGCGTCATGCCACATCAAAGATATCCAAAGCAGAAGACCTATTTGAGTTGCATACAATGGGATTTCGAGGAGAAGCCTTGGCTTCTATTGCGGCAGTTGCGCAAATAGAGCTTTTTTCCCGTCAGCCTGATAGTGAACTTGGCACGCATCTTTACATCTCCGGTTCTCGTCTTACAGAACAAGAAATCTGCTCTTGCCCCGTAGGAAGCAACTTTAAAGTGGAGAATCTTTTCTATAATGTTCCGGCACGAAGAAAGTTCTTGAAGTCGAATGCCACAGAACTTAACAACATTATAATAGCGTTTCAACGCATAGCATTGGTATATCCTGAGATTGTTTTTACCTTGCATAGCAATGGAGGAGAATTGCTTAATCTCAGGGCTGGCGGGCTTCGACAGCGTATAGTTGATGTGTTTGGGAAGAAACTTAATCAGGATCTTTTGCCTATAAACGTCGATACAACCATCTGTTCTATTAAGGGTTTTGTTGGCAAACCGGAGTCTGCAAAGAAAAAAGGAGCCCATCAATACTTCTTTGTCAACGGGCGTTACATGAAACACCCTTATTTCCATAAGGCTGTTATGACAGCATTCGAACGGCTTGTTCCTGTCGGAGAACAGGTTCCCTATTTCATTTATTTGGAAGTTCCGCCTCAAGACATTGATGTAAACATCCATCCGATAAAGACGGAGATTAAGTTTTCAAACGAACAGTCCATATGGCAGATTCTTTTGGCTGTGGTAAAAGAAGCCATAGGATTGTTCAATGATGTGCCTGCAATTGATTTTGATCAGCAAGGAAAACCTGACATTCCTGCGTTTGACCCTTCTCGTAGAGATGCTCCAGTCCCCCACGTTCAATACAATCCCCAGTACAATCCTTTCAAGGACAGCATGCCTCGGCAATATAAAAGGAATGACTCTTCGCTTGAACATTGGACTGACTTGTATGAAGGACTTAGGCCAGAGAGCGAGGTAACTCAGGAAACAGGACTGTTTGATGCGTCTTCCTTTGACGAACTTTCCTCTTCAAAGGGTGGCATGATAGTCGACAGGTCGCCCGTTCACTACCAGTATAAGGGGAAATATATTATGACAGCCGTCAAGTCTGGGTTGTTGATAGTAGACCAGCATCGCGCACATGTACGTATTTTATATGAGCAATACATGAAACGCAAGACTGCGGGAAACGCCATTTCCCAAAAGGTTCTTTTCCCGGAAGTAGTGCATCTGCCTGTCTCTGAAGCAGTCGTTCTCAAGAAGATGCTTCCTGAGATGGAGTCAATAGGCTTTGAACTCACAGATTTGGGAAGGGGCGACTATGCCGTCAATGGCATTCCTGATGGTCTGGAAGGCCTTAGTGTGGCCAACTTGGTGCAAGACATTGTCAACTCAACTCTTGAGCAGGGTGCCTTTTCCGTAGAGGAGATACACCACTCTATGGCGCTCAGTCTTGCCCGTAATGCAGCCCAACCCTATGGTCAGATAATGAATAATGACGAAATGGAGAATCTCATTAACAGCTTGTTTGCCTGTTCCAATGTGAATCATACGCCTGACGGGAAGTCTATATTGAACATTTTGCCACAAGAAGAAATCGAGCATTTGTTGTCATAAATGGCTTAAAAACAGGAAAAAAACGCTTTTCGAACGTTTTTTTTGCATTAATTTAGATATTTTCTCAAAAAAAATTGATGGTGTAAGTTTTTTTTCTTAACTTTGCGCTCGAAACGTTAAATACGTTCATGTGACAAATACAAATTTTTGATTATTTAAATAAAATAGTTATGAAAAAGTTTTTAATTGTTCTGGCTTTTGCCAGCGTGTCTATGGCCACAATGGCTCAGGACGCAGATCCTACACTGAAGTACAGTGTGGCAACTAATTCATTCTGGAGCAACTGGTTTATCCAGGCTGGCGCTAACTGGAATGCTTGGTATTCTGGTCAGGAACACGGACAGGACCTCGCAATTAGTCCAATTGAGAAGTTCCGTTCAAATCCTGGTGCAGCTGTTGCTATCGGTAAGTGGTTCACTCCTGGTCTCGGACTCCGTACAAAGGTGCAGGGTATCTGGGGTAAGAATGTTACCGACGACGACAATGACTACAATTGCAACAAGTATTGGATTGCTCAGGAGCACATCCTCTTCAATGTTAGCAATCTGCTTCTTGGCTATAACCCCAAGCGCGTTTGGAATTTCATTCCTTTCGTAGGTGGTGGTGTTGGCCGTTCAATGACCAATAACTTCTATGCTACAGGTCTTAGCGCTGGTATCCTGAACGAGTTCCGCTTGAGCAAGCACGTTGCTCTGAACCTCGAAGCTGGTTGGAACCGCTACGAAGGCGACCTTGACGGTAATGGAAGAACAGCTCTTGACAACCGTGGTTGGGACTCTCATGACAACAACCTCTATGCAGAGCTCGGTTTGACCTTCAACCTTGGCAAAGCTACTTGGGAGAAGACTCCAGATGTTGACGCTATTAAGAGCCTTGCTCAGAGCCAGATTGACGCCCTCAATGCTAAGCTTAACGATGCTAATGGCGAAATCGATCGTCTGAACAACCTTATCAAGAATCACAAGTGCCCAGAAGCAACTCAGCCGACTTCTGTTAAGGAGCTCGTTGCTACTCCAGTATCTGTATTCTTCAACCTCGACAAGTACAACATCGCTTCTCAGAAGGATCTTGTTAACGTGAAGGGTATTGCTACTTATGCTAAGGAGAACAACCTCGGCTTGAAGGTTGACGGTTATGCTGACAGCGCTACCGGTAAAGCTCCACACAACCAGTGGTTGTCAGAGAAGCGTGCCGAGACTGTTGCTAACGAACTCGTTAAGATGGGTGTAAGCCGCGACAAGATCACAACTAAGGGTCATGGTGGTGTAAACGAACTGTCTCCAATTCAGTTCAACCGTCGTGCTACTGTTCAGGTTACAGAGTAATCTCTTAGTAAGCGATAAAACAAAGGCGTTCCTGCACGGAGCGCCTTTTTCTTTTGTGTCTTTCCCCGTATGGGAAGGGCTGAATGGGATCGTGTCTCGTTGGGAATCAAGTTCTTGTTTTCTCTTTTTCTTGATATAGAGTGTGATGGAGTGATGCCTTTGTGCTTGAGTTGTAAGGGCTTTGAAGGAGGCGGACTAAGATTTTTGGAGGAGGCTTGTGGTGAGACAGGCTGAGAGGTCTGGGCTGTGTGACTGAGAAAGGATAGCATTCATGGCCGTACATCTTAGGTGTATGAACTATACCAAGTAGGAGTATGAACCGTACCAAGTAGGTGTATGAACCATACCATACAGGTGTATGGGTCGTACCATGAAGATGTATTGGACAGGTCTGTCGGGCTGCTGTTGGAAGAAGGTTGGGAATGGGGGCGTGTGTGTTGCGGTTTTATGGGGAGAAGGTTGTCTGCTTTGGTGAAGAACGGGGTGGAAGATGATGGGATGGGGAGAGCTTTCTTTTTGGTTTTCCAGCATGTGATGGCGGTGAATGACAAGGGCGGAGCTCCGCATTGTCTGCGAGTTGCTCCGCCCTTGGTGGTATACGAGATATGTTGTTGTCGTATGTTTAGAACTCTGCGTTCTTCGGTGTGCGCGGGAATGGGATGACGTCGCGGATGTTTTGCATGCCTGTGACGAAGAGAATGAGCCGCTCGAAGCCGAGCCCGAAGCCTCCGTGTGGGCACGATCCGTATTTGCGGGTGTCGAGATACCACCACATGTCTTTCATTGGAATCTGCCGACGTTCGATTTCTCCCATGAGTTTGTCGTAGTTTTCTTCGCGTACTGATCCGCCTATTATCTCACCGATCTGCGGGAAGAGTACGTCGGTTCCCTGCACGGTTCGGTTGTCTTCGTTGATTTTCATGTAGAAGGCCTTGATGTCTTTCGGATAGTCGGTCATGATGACTGGCTTCTTGAAATACTCTTCTACGAGGTAGCGCTCGTGCTCGCTGGCAAGGTCCATTCCCCATGATACGGGGAATTCGAACTTGCGTCCCTGCCTGACGGCGTCTTCGAGGATTTCGATTCCCTTGGTGTATGGCAGCCTTACGAAGTCTTCGCTGATGACTCCCTGCAGGCGTTCGATGAGTGTCTTGTCGATCATCTTGTTGAGGAATTCGAGGTCGTCCTTGCAGTTGTCGAGCGCCCAGCGTACGCAATACTTGATGAAGTCTTCCTCAAGGTCCATCAAGTCGTTCAGGTCGATGAAGGCAACTTCGGGCTCTATCATCCAGAATTCGGCCAAATGGCGCGGAGTGTTTGAGTTTTCGGCGCGGAATGTGGGGCCGAAGGTGTAGATGGCTCCGAGTGCTGTTGCCCCGAGTTCGCCCTCGAGCTGTCCCGAGACGGTGAGCGACGTGGTCTTCCCGAAGAAGTCGTCGTCGTAGATAATCTTTCCCTGCTCGTCCTTCTTCAGGTCATACAGGTTCTTGGTTGTTACCTGGAACATCTGTCCTGCGCCCTCACAGTCGCTGCCAGTGATGAGCGGTGAGTGGAAGTAGAAGAATCCGTGCTCGTGGAAATAGGTGTGGATGGCCATCGCCATGTTGTGGCGTATGCGCATGACTGCTCCGAAAGTATTGGTACGAAGGCGCAGGTGGGCATACTGACGCATATACTCAAACGACTGTCCTTTTTTCTGCATAGGATAATCATTGCCACACAATCCGTAGATTTCTATATCCGAGCACTGTATCTCTGATGCCTGTCCGGCTCCTTGACTCTCGACGAGTGTGCCCGAGGCTGATATGCATGCTCCGGTTGTTATCTGCTTCAGCATCTCTGCATCGAACTTGGTTGGGTCGACGACCACTTGAATGTTCTTGATCGTAGAGCCGTCGTTCAGGGCGATGAAGTCTACTGCCTTACTGCTGCGATGGGTACGAACCCATCCCTTGACGTTTATCTCTTTGCCATAGTCGGTGCACTGCAGTGCGTCGACAATCTTCGTTCTTTTCATAATTATCAGTCTTTTTTCTTTATTCAAACGCTCCCATACGGAGTATTTCTACTTCTTTTTGGGTGAGGAAACGCCAGTCTCCCCGACGGAGATTCTTCTTGGTCAGGCCTGCAAACTGTACCCTGTCGAGCTTGACTACACGATAGCCCATGTGCTCAAAGATACGGCGTACGATGCGGTTTTTGCCTGAGTGAATCTCAATGCCCACCTGGCTCTTGTCCTTCTCGTCGGGATATTCAATCGAGTCGGCATGCACTTCTCCGTCTTCCAACTCGATACCTTCGGCTATCTGTTGCATGTCATGTGCACTGATATTCTTGTCGAGGAAGACGTGATAGACCTTCTTTTTCAAGAACTTCGGATGGGTAAGCTTCGAAGCCAGGTCGCCGTCGTTGGTGAGAAGCAGCACGCCGGTGGTGTTCCTGTCGAGCCTTCCTACGGGATAGATGCGCTCGGGGCATACGTCTTTCACCAGGTCCATGACGGTCTTCCGTTGCTGCGGGTCGTCGCTTGTGGTGACATAGTCCTTGGGTTTGTTAAGCAATACGTAGACTTTCTTTTCCAAAGATACGGGTCTTTCGTGGAACATCACGCTGTCAGATCGCTGTATTTTTGTGCCGAGTTCCTTAACAACCTCGCCGTTGACGGTGACGTTTCCTGCCAAGATATATTCGTCGGCTTCCCTACGAGAGCAAACTCCGGCGTTGGCAAGGAACTTGTTCAAGCGGATCGGCTCGTTCGGATCGATGTTTTCTTCCTTATATTCGATGCGCTTCTTCAAATTGTATTTGGCGTTTGGGTCGTAGCCTTGCTGGCGTGATTTGCCGGCGTAGCCCATGCCGTTTGTCCTTGGTCTGGGCTGGTAGGCTCCTCTTGGCTGGTATCCTTGCGGTCCTTCCTGACTGTTATATCTCGACTGCCGTGGCTGATATCCGCCCTGATAGTGGGGCTGATATCCTTCTTCTCCGTTGCTGTTGAAGCGCGGACGTGGCTGGTAGGTGTTCTGGTAGCGTGGCTGGTAGCCTTGCTTTGTGTTGCTGTTGAAGCGTGGACGTGGCTGATAACCCTGCTCTCCGTTGTCATAGTTGTTGTATCTTGGACGTGGCTGATAGCCTTGTTGCTCACCGTCTGCCTGGTTGTATCTGGGCCGGAATCCTTGCGGTCTCGGCTGGTATCCCTGCTGCTGACTGTCGATTTGTCCGTAGCGTGCGGGTCTTTGTTGGTAGCTGTTCGGGTTGGAATTGAAGCGTGGGCGGTAGTTGGGGCGTTGCTGTGTGCCTGTGGATTGTAGTCCGGCTCCGAATCCTTCGGGCCGGAATCCGCCTTCTTCGGTTCTTCCGTGCTCGCTACTGTAGGCTCTTTGGGTGTGGATTCGCGGGCGTTGTGTCCGTCCTTCGTTGCGATAGTCTTTCTGATAGTTTCCTGATTGTGTGTTGAAACCTTCTTCTCGGTTAGTCTCTTGCTGCTGTGCAGCCTGTTCCTGCTTGTTGTTGTCTACTTCGTACTCCATAGCTGTTCTGTTTTTGTTTCGTTTTGCCTCACGGCTTTGTTGATAGTTGTTTTTACTGATAGGATGTTGTGTTTTGTCGTTAGCTGTGTTACATGCCGGTGTAGTTGGCCGGTGTAATGTTCATTAGCTCGTTTTTCACGTCTTCGCTGATGTTGAGTGTCTGTATGAAGTCGTGTATGCTTTGTTCTGTTATCTGCTGGTTGGTGCGTGTAAGGCTTTTGAGGGCTTCGTAGGGATTGGGGTATCCTTCTCTTCTCAGGATGGTTTGTATGGCTTCAGCCACTACTGCCCATGTCTGGTTGAGGTCGTCTTGCAGCTTGTCTTCGTTGAGGATGAGCTTGCGAAGTCCCTTGAGTGTGCTCTGCACGGCGATGAGTGTATGTCCGAAGGGCACGCCTACGTTGCGCAGCACGGTCGAGTCGGTAAGGTCTCGTTGGAGCCTGCTGACGGGCAGTTTCTGTGCGAGGAACTGCAGGATGGCGTTGGCTATTCCGAGGTTTCCTTCTGAGTTTTCGAAGTCAATGGGATTGACTTTGTGGGGCATGGCGCTCGATCCTACTTCACCTGCCTTGATTTTCTGCTTGAAATATTCCATGGATATGTACATCCAGAAGTCGCGGTCGAGGTCGATGATGATGGTGTTGATGCGGCGCATGGCGTCGTATACTGCCCCCATCCAGTCGTAGTTTGAGATCTGCGTGGTGTATTGTTCGCGTTCGAGTCCGAGCTTTTGGCTGACGAAGTTGTCGCCGAATTCGCGCCAGTCGTATTGCGGATAGGCTACGTGATGGGCATTGTAGTTGCCGGTTGCTCCGCCGAATTTTGCGGTGACGGGTGTGTCTTTGAGGGCGCGCAGCTGTTCTTCGAGTCGGTAGACGTATACCTTTATTTCTTTTCCGAGCCGTGTGGGTGATGCTGGCTGGCCGTGTGTCTTGGCGAGCATGGGCACGTTCTTCCACTGCTCCGAGTAGTCGTTGAGCTGTTCGATGAGTTCTTCTATGGCAGGATAGAGGGTGTCTTCGAGGGCTTCTTTGATGGAAAGCGGCACAGATGTGTTGTTGATGTCCTGCGAAGTGAGCCCGAAGTGTATGAATTCTTTGCTCTCGGCAAGGTTGCCGATGGTGTCGATTCGCTCCTTGATGAAGTATTCCACGGCTTTTACATCGTGGTTGGTCACCATTTCGATGTCCTTGATTCTTTGTGCGTCGGCTTCTGAAAACTGGCGGTAGATGTCGCGCAACGGCTCGTAGAGGCTGCTGTCTATGTGTGAGAGTTGTGGCAATGGCATTTCGCAAAGGGATATGAAATACTCTATTTCCACCCTTACGCGGTATTTCATCAGTGCATACTCGGAGAAGTAGTCTGCCAGTTGTTCTGTCTTCGCCCTATATCGCCCGTCGACAGGTGATATAGCAGTGAGTTGGTCAAGCTTCATATTTAATACGTATTATCCGCCTGCAAAGGTACGAATTTTCTGTTGTACGGACAATAGAAAATGCGGTAAAGTTTCTTAAAAATGCGGGGTGCCGGGGGCTTTTTCAAGGGTTCTCGGCGTGAGTGGAGGCCTTTCTGTTTGAGAAAGCTTAGGTTTCAGGGTGAGAAAGGGCAGGGTTCTGGCCGAGAAAGCTTAGCTTTCTTGATGAGAATGGGCAGACTTCTCGGGCTGAAAGGATAGCTTTCTCGACGTGTCTTGTTTTCCTTATGATTCTGATGTGTTCTTGCCGTTGTCTTTAAGGCTGAACTTCTTGTTTCTGAACTGGCCCGGCGAACAGCCTACTGCCTCCTTGAAATACTTGCCGAAGAACGACGAGTTGGGGAATCCCAGTGCCTCGCTTATCTGTAAGATGGAGTATTCGTTGCTCAGGATCATGGCTTTGGCGTCGAGGATGATGTAGTCGCGTATCCAGTCAAGGGGGTGTCTTCCGCTCACTTTGGTGACCACTTGGCCCAGGTATTTTGGCGAAAGACAGGCTTTGTCGGCATAGAAGGCCACGGTTCGCTGCTCGAAATAGTGGCGCTGTACGTCGGAAAGAAAGCGGTAGAAGATTTCCTCGTTGCGCGTGATTCGTTTGGTTGGTGCCTCACGTCGGTTAGCCATCAGCTCGTTCACCCAGTAGGCTTCCATCACCTGCATGTAGCCGTTGAGGGCTTCTTCGTGGTAGGTCATGGTGGTGTCGCTGATGGTGTCGCGCAGCATGTGGTAGCATTCGACAAACCTGTCCATGTGCCTGTCGCTGAGGTGGACTACGTTTGGCTGGGTCAGTATTTCCTGTCGCAGCTGCAAGTCGAGGCTGTTGTTGGGCATCTTGTGGAAGTCGCTGTAGGCCGCGGCAATCACTCCTGTCTGCGTTCCCTCGGCGGCCTCCATCTTGTCAAGGATGGTTCCCGGCGTGATGACCAGCAGATCGTTGGCACCGACGGCGTATTCCTTCAGGTTCAGCCTCACCTGCAGGCGCCCTTTTATGCAGAAAACCACCATCGTAAACATCAGCTTCACGGGCACGTCCTGATAGCCTTTGGGGGCATTCGGAGCACCATAGTCAGACTGGAAGTTGTCGTTCAGGTACAGCAAGTCTTTGTAGATAAGCTGATTTCCCGTGCTTGGCAACATAGACATGACCACCTCGAATATTCTTTTCTGCTTCTTCATGTGTAGATTTGTTTTTCCTGCAAAAATAGCATTTTCAAACTTAATGGACGCCTTTTTTCAGTCTTTTTCTTTAGTAAAAACGAAATTTTGAACAAAAATTCCTACTTTTCCATGTCGGTTCGCAGACTTTTGCGGCCTTTT
Organism: Prevotella sp.; assembly: GCA_017469955.1. Taxonomy (GTDB): domain Bacteria; phylum Bacteroidota; class Bacteroidia; order Bacteroidales; family Bacteroidaceae; genus Prevotella. The sequence goes on along the minus strand of JAFUFJ010000015.1, from coordinate 79,513 downwards.
CGGCATGGGGAAGTAGAACGTATTATTGCCCTGCAAGGCCGTTTTTTGTGCCGGCAAGGGGCGTGTTTCTTGCGAATTATTGCTATCTTTGCAGTCACAGGCCGGCCGTCGCGCCCAGCCATTACGCGCTGACGAGACCAGTTTGCGACACACAGTCATTGACATCTCATGCAGGCCGAACGAAAAATCATACATGTAGACATGGACCAATTCTTTGCCGCTGTTGAGCAAAGAGACCGTCCTGAACTGCGCGGACGCCCCGTAGCCGTTGGCTATGACGGCGAGCGGGGTGTGGTTTCGACGGCAAGTTACGAAGCCCGCAAGTTCGGAGTCCACTCGGCTCAGAGCATGATGGTGGCCAAACGCCTCTGTCCAGAGCTGGTCATCGTGCCGAGCCATTTCGACAAATATAAAGAGGTGTCGCGCCAGATTCGCGACATCTTCCTCGACTATACCGACGTCATCGAGCCCCTCTCACTCGACGAAGCCTTCCTCGACGTGACACGTCCGAAGACCTATTCGGTGCTGAATCCGCAGACTTCAGAGGGGCTGGCCGTAGACATCGCCAGGGAAATCAAGCGGCGCATCTGGCAGGAAACTTCCCTCACAGCCTCGGCAGGAGTAAGCTATTGCAAGTTTCTGGCCAAGGTGGCTTCCGACTACCGCAAGCCCGACGGGCTGTGTACCATACATCCCGACCGCGCTCTCGACTTCATTGCCCGCATGAAGATAGAGCAGTTCTGGCTTGTCGGGCGCAAGACTGCAAGCAGAATGCATCAGATGGGCATCCACAACGGTCTTCAGCTCAGGCAGTATTCCCTGCAGTTTCTCACCGAGAAGTTCGGCAAGGCCGGCCGGATGTTCTATGACTTCTCGCGCGGAATCGACAACCGTCCCGTCGTCACCGACTACGTCAGAAAGTCAGTAGGCTGCGAGCGAACGTTCGAGAAAGACCTCTCTGCACACTCAAAGGTAATCATCGAACTCTATCATGTGGTGCTCGAATTGCTGGGAAGACTCGAGAAAGCCAACTTCCAAGGGCACACCTTAACCCTGAAAGTGAAGTTCCACGACTTCACTCAGATCACCCGTAGCCACACCGTAGACTACCTTCTTCAGTCGAAAGACCAGATACTGCCCCTTGCAAAGATGCTCCTCAAAGACGTCGACTATAGGCGTCGCCCCATACGTCTCATGGGATTGACCGTCTCAAAACCTGACGGAGACGATGAAAATGCTGACCCCGAACGGGAATATGCAAGGCTGGAATGGGTGGAACCTTGGCTGGAATTCGCGGACTGGAGTGACCCGAAGACCGAAAAATGGCCTGAATAGCGTAGCAGAACACTTTTCTGTGAAAAGTTTGGAAATATGAATTTAATTTCATACTTTTGCCAAGTTTTAGAGACAGAAATTGCCATTTGTGGTACCTTCAACCTTCAATCAGACTGACTGAAACAGGAAAACAAAGAACAGACACTAACAAAATAGTCACAGGAAAAATGAGAAAAACAGCCCTGTTGTTACTGATGCTCGTTGCAACAACTGCCTTTTCGCAGCAGTCGCAGCAAGGACTTGACATGGGATATGTCACCCCTTGGCTGGGAAAGACGTTCTACAATCCGGGAAGAACCTTCGACTTGTCGTGGCCACAGCTCTGCAAAGCCAGCGCCGGCGATGCCTATTCTGTAGCCCTTCCCCATGCAACCTCCGATGCAGGAAGTGTGCAAGTACAGTTTAAGACGCCCATCAATATCGTCTATCGGCACAGGTATCGCCTCTCTTTCCAGATAAGAGTCGCTCAGGGAAGCCTTGAAAAAGCTACGGTAATATTGGCAGAAAACGAAGACGACAATGTCGAAATCCTGACAAAAGAAGTAGCGTTGGCCGGCGGAAATGCGGCCACTGTAGTGGAAGAAGACATACTCGGAAAGACCATTACCGACATGAAACTCTGGCTCTTGCTGGGAGGAAATGAGGCAGGAACCACAGTCGTGATATCAAACATATCGCTCATTGACCGTTCCTATGGCAACAAAGAACTCTGGCAGGGCACATCTTTCTACAACCAATGTTACTATGAAGTCGACGGAAACCGTGTCAGTGATCCCCAGATTAGCGGCACAACAACCGACATGTCATGGACACTTCCCGACTTTGACGACTCCATGTGGGACGATACAATGATGCCAATCGGCAACGCAGGATTCATGCCTGAGGTGCAGACTATATGGGAAGGCAACGAATACAACAACTATTGGATCCGCCGGACCTTTACGCTTGACGAGGTGAACACTACTTCGGGATACACGCTTGACGTACTCCACGACGACACCTATGCCATCTATGTCAACGGGCATCTTATCGATTCTGCCGAAGACTGGACGGTAGGAAAGAACGTCATCCACTTCAAAGTTCCGTCAGCTTTCTTGCGAAAGGGAACCAATGTCATTGCCTGTTATCAGCAGCAAAACTTCGGTGGTAAGTTCTTTGATTGCGGATTGACCATCACCCCCAACATGTATGACGAGTATGATGACATCAATCCCGCAGAAGCTTTGGTGGCTAATGAACTGCAAGTGGCCAACATTGACCAGTATATTGACTACTCTTTCAACTATGGAGCATGGCTTGAGCTGTACAATACCACAGACAAAACCGTCAATCTGGGTGGCATCTATCTCAGTGACGACCCCGCAAACACCACGAAATACATGATTCCTTGGACCTATGGAGTGGTGGGTCCTCATGGATATGTCACGCTATTCTTCGATCATAATGCTGCCGATGGTACCTATGGAGAGACTGCTGACAGGCAGATAAGGTTCAAGTTGAACGAAGAGGGCGGTACGCTTTATGTCTCTGATTACAATGGAAACCCGTTCGTAGAACTGCCCTATCCGCCCTCCGTCTCTCGATGCTCCTATGCAAGAACTGTCGACGGAACGGGTAATTGGTCTTATACAGGTGAGCCTACACCGGGAGCTTCCAACAACGGAAGTGATTTTGCTGAGCAGCGCCTTGAGGCTCCTCAAGTGGATGTAGACTCCAAGTTGTTCACCTCTTCTTTCAAGGCAACTGTGGCAATTCCGGCAGGAGTCACCCTGAGATATACCACAGACGGTTCGACGCCGACAAAGGAAAGTAGGGTTAGTGAGACGGGAGTTTTTGACATCAACCAAACCTCTTCTCTCCGGCTTCGCTTCTTTGCAAAGGGAAAATTGCCCAGCCAAGTCGTGACGAGAAGCTATATTTATCGTGACAAGGACTATTATTTGCCGGTTATATCCATTACGACTGACAACGAGAATCTTTATGGAGATTCCATAGGAGTCTATTGCCAAGGTGTCAATGGAGTTGTCGGTCATGGTAATAATTCGGTACGAAACAACCTGAATATGGACTGGGAACGTCCGGTCAATGTTGAATACATCACGCCGGGAAACGAAATGGTTGTCAATCAGGAGGCTGAATTTACCATCTCAGGAGGATGGAGCAGATTGTATGCTCCCAGCTCGTTCAAGCTCAAGGCCCGTAACATTTATGAGGGACAAAAGGCATTCAGCTATCCCTTCTTTGCTACGAAACCTTATAACAAATATAAGGAACTGTTGGTCAGAAACGGTGGCAACGACAATGACTCTCAGGCTCATGGTCGCATTAAAGACGCCATTATCCAGGAGACAATTACCACGAGTGGCGTCTATTTGGATTGCCAGGCGTTGCAGCCGACCCATGTCTTTTTCAACGGGAAGTATATCGGAATGCTCAATCTTCGCGACCCTGCCAACAAGTTTTTCGGTACGGCCAACTATGGCTATGATAAGGATGAAATGGATGCTTTCGAGTATTCAAACGGCTATTTCCAGAAAGCTGGCGACAACAAAGCTTTCCGTGAATGGGTGAGTTTGTCGGCACAGGCCTCCAATGATGCTGTCTATCAAACGCTGCGAGAGAAAGTAGACATGGATGAATTCATCAACTATATGGCTGGCATCACTTATATAGGATCCTCTGACTGGATATGCAACAACAACAATTCCAAAGGATTCCGCAGCCTTCCCGACGGAAAGTTCCACATGATTTTGTTTGATGTTGACTGGGGCTTTAGCAACTCACAAGGTCTGTTGACCTTGATGGACAGTAATGCAAACGACCTGATTCGCATTTTCAAGAACAGTCTTAATAGTAAGGAATTCAAGCGTCAGTTCGTCGATTCCTATTGCCTGATGGGCGGAAGTGTATTCACTTCTGAACGTTCCAAGGCGATAGGTGACAGTCTGGCCACTCTTTTCTCAACGGCACTTTCCTTTGAGGGCAAGCAGCCTTGGACGTCGTATAACGAGCTGGTTCCAAGGATGACTAACACAGCCAATCAAGCAAACCGCATCCAAGTTTTAAGAAACACGATGGGGCTTGGCAAGGGATTGCAGGCTAATCTGCGGGCAAACATCCCCGAAGCCCAGCTTCTTCTGAACGGCTTGAATATACCATTGAACAAGTTTGACGGCACACTTTTTCCCCCATTCACGCTGGAAGCTACTGCACCTTCGGGCTATGACTTTGTGGGATGGAAGGCTGCAGAGATTGTAACTATGTCTGTTATTTCGAAAGGTGACGAATGGTCGTACTACGATGGAGGTTCACTTGACGGTGTCAACTGGAAGACTGGCAATCAGGTTTCATGGAAAACGGGAGCCACACCCATTGGCTATGGCAAGCAGGACATTGCCACTGAAACCGTAGGAAACCTTCCTACCTACTACTTCCGGACGTCTTTCTCGCTCAGCAAGGAACCTGCCGATGACGATGAATTCGAGTTGAACTTTGTGGCAGACGATGGCTTTGTGGTCTATGTCAACGGTGTTGAAGCCACACGTTACCTGATGCCTGACGGTGAGCCTTCTTACTCAACATTCGCAACAACCTATGCTTCCAACAATCCAGACGCGGGCTCTGTGAAGCTGTTGACGAGTCTTTTTCGCAAAGGACGCAACTTCATCGCGGTCGAAGTGCACAACAACAAGCTGGCCTCTACGGACATCTATTGGAATGCCGAGCTGCTGCACAAGTCCAGCAGCGGTGAGTATGTGGGCACCGACCGGCAGCTTAGCGTGACGGAGAGCAATGACCTTCAGCTCGTTGCCATGTTCAAACCCGTCGACGACGAATATCTTTCTTATGCTACTTCGCCAGTTGTCATCAACGAAGTGAGCGCAGCCAACACCATTTATGTCAATGACTATCAGAAGAAAAACGACTGGATAGAACTGTACAACACGACCAGTCAGCCGATTGACATCAGCGGAATGTTCATCTCTGACGATGCCAACGATCCTGAGAAGTATCAGATACTCGCCGACGAATCGGCCCCGGGCCTTTCGACAGTCATCCCTGCTCACGGCTATTTGCTGGTGTGGGCTGACCGCTTAGACCCGCTGTTCCAACTGCATACCAACTTCAAACTGGCCAACAGCGACGGTGAATGTGTCATGATAACGGCAGCCGACGGCTCGTGGACCGACAAGTTGGAGTATGACATGCATACGGGAGAAGAGACAGTAGGGCGCTTTCCTGACGGTGGAAAACGTGTCTTCAAGATGACGAGGCCTACCATCGGTGCACGCAATCAGCTCACTACCTACGCCGAATGGCTCTATGGTGAGGACGTGAACTTCGACCCCTCCGTGCTTGACGGCGTAGACCTGCCGGAGGCTTCCCTGCCACAAGCCGTCGAGACCGAGTACTATATGCTTGACGGCATGCGCGTCTTGTCGCCTGTGAAGGGCGTCAACATCGTGCGCACGAAGCTGGCTGACGGTTCGGTTGTGACAAGAAAAGTGGTCATCAGGTAGGCAGTTCTGGGGCATCGCTCCGGCCGTTTTGGTTGTGAAAAGGCAGCCGTTCCTTCGAGAACGGCTGCCTTTTCCTTTGTCTGTGCCCAGTCTTTTCCTGCTCTTTCTCCAGGCATCTTCTTGAGAAACGTGCCCGTTCCTGCGCATACATCTATGGTGTACGCTTCATACATGCCGTTGGTATGGTTCATACATCTTAGATGTACAGCTGTGAAAGGACAGCTTTCTCGTTGTGAAGCGGTGGCACAGCCGAAACGAAAAAGCCCGGGAACGTTGCTTTTTCCCGGGCTTTCTTCCTATAACCGGCAGGCCATTGTCACGCCTTCGCCGATGGTTTTCCGCTTCACTGCGCGGCCTTTTTCGCTGATGGTCACCGTCATCTGCCCTTGCTTGCTGCCACGTTCGACCCTGATGTCGAAGTCATGGCCGAAGGCACGTATGTGGTTCAGCTCCATGTAGGGCCACTCTTCGGGCAGGCGGGGCGTCAGATCAAACGAGCGAAGGCCCGTCGGACGCAGGCCAAAGAGCCCCTCGGTGTAGATTCTTCCATAGAGAGCACTCTCGGCAGAGAGGTGTCTCTGTCCGCCTTCCGGCCATGCTTCTACGGCATAAGGCACATGTTCGCCCAGCAGACGGGTTGCCGAATAGCGTCGCAAGAAGGGCAGAGCCCGCCCGGTTTTGCCGGCTGCGATGACGCCTCGGAGCGCATATAGCGTCGACCTGTCCCAGAAAGTACGGTCACCGGCCTGAGAGAGCAGCCCGTTTTCGGTCCACAGTCTTGGCGAGAACAGGGCGTCTGCAGTGCCGTCGGCACGGTCGTAGATGCCCATTGTGAGCGGTATGCAAATCCAAGCTCTCAGCACGTTGTTGCCCTCATAGTAGCGGTAGGTGTCGAATCCTTCTACCTCATGACCGAAATACTGCTCGATGTTTCTTCTCAGCACGTCGGCCTCTTTTCGATAGGTCTTGCCCTTGATGCCCAGTTCTTTGCACAGACTTGCTGCCGACACCAGCGCGTCGTAATAGAGCGAAGCCGTGCACAGGTTGGCCTCTCCCGAAGGGAATCTGCCCTCCAGTTCGTCGCTGTCCGACCGAGGCACGCCCTGTTCGTTGAGCTGACGACGGCAGTATTCCAGGCACCACTCAATGAGAGGCCACAGTTCTTCGGCCTCTTTCCGGTCGCCTTTTGCCAAGACATATCGGGCAGCACCGTAGGCAATCATCGCCGCATCTCCGCGGTCTCCCGCCCCGTTCCATATGTCATCACCCTCAGCAATGATGCTTGAAGGGATGGCTTTGTAGCCGTCGTTCATGAATTTTGCAAACAGCCGATAGGCATGAAGGGCCGACTTGTTGCCGTAGTCGTAGCCCACAAAGGGAAAGTAGGGATTGATATATTCGGCTTGATCGTTAGCCCAGATGGCTGCATAGTAGGACTCTCCGCCCGGTCCATGCATGGGTCCGCTCTTGGTTTCATAGATACTCTCCATCGCACGTATCTTTGAAAACGACTGCATTGTGTTGAGAACAGGGTCGGGCGACTGAAAGACAAGGTTGGAAGTCCATTCGTCTACGAGCGACTTCCGGGCCTTCAGCTCCTCTTCGGCGTCAGCCTTCAGTGGCTCGTCGCCGTGTCTTCCAGCCGAGAGCGTTGCCTGAAACGAGGCTGTATTGCCAGGTTTCAGCACCACGGTCTTCGCCTGTTCACTGCAATATCGCAGGTCGTAGCTGCCGTCAACACCGTCCTTTTCGGGCGTCGTCCAGCAGCTTTGCGTGGCAGGCCACTCGATGGTGATGCTCCCCTTTCCTGTGTTTTCAAACTCATACAGCTCGATGAGTGCGGGGCTCTTTGGTGAGGGGAAATAGACACGTCGCAGCTGCATCTCGTGGTCTCTGTAGCGTGTCGTGACCTTGCTCTGAACCTCAAGCGTGCCGTTGAGCGTCACTTTCTCGACCGTTTCCCTCAGGGGTCGCCCGTCAATCAGTATGCTTTTAAGGGCATCACAGTCGAACCGTCTCATCAGCGAGGCATGCGTATTGTTGGGAATAGTGCGCAGCATCGGCCACACCATGCTCTTCTCTATGTGCCAGTTGCCGTCGGCATCAACTCCATAACGCAGCACCGCCGACACCTGTTGTCCCGACATTTCGAGGTGGTCGTCATGCGGTTTTGAGGCTGAAGGGTTGTCGCCAATGCCGACATTCCACGTGATGCTGTGGGGCTTGCCGTCGATTTCCCAGCGTTGGGCCTGTGCCATCTGGCAGACCAGCAGGGCCAGAATTGTCAAAGATAGAACTTGTTTACACATGGTTTTGCTATCGTTAATAGTACTTTTCCGCCCGGTTCCCGCCGTATTTGCTGCTTAGCGCAGCTGGGCTCCGTCCTTGAAGGCGTGGCCAACCACGTCGCCAATGACTCTGTAGAGCAGCTTTGCTGAGTCGAACATGATGGGTTCGAGCAGGCCAAGGTCTACTTTTCCCTGCTCGTCGAGGATGCTTTCGTCGGCACTCATGTTGACTACCTCGCCCACGACGCGTATCTCTCCCTCGGGGGTCTCTTCCATACGTGTGAGACGACACTCAAGAGCCAGGGGCAGTTCTTCAAAGATTGGTGCGTCCACATGGTCGCCTTTTACGACATGCCAGCCCGTCTTCTCGATCTTGTTGTGCTGCTTCAGTCCGCTGGCAATGCCCACATAGTCGCTTTCTACGACTGTCTTTTTCGTGGCGAAGCTCACGGTGAAGGCCTGCTTCAGCTTCAGGTTTTCCACAGTTTGGCGCACATGGCCGAGGTTAAGTGCGACATGATCCTCGCTGCATTGGCCTCCCCAAGCCACATTCATGGCGTTGGCTACGCCCTGTTCGTCATAGGTTCCGATGATGAGCACTGGCAGTGGTGTCACTACCGGCTGCTTCTTGAAGTTCTTTCTCATAACATTTGTTTTTTTATTTGTTGGTTACTGTATTGTTGGCTTGCCGGCTTTCTTGTCGGCAATGACACTTACAAAGATACGAATAAAAGACCTTTCAGCAGGGCACATGCCACTGATTATTAACAGAAATTAAACATATCACTGCTTGAGGACGGCCCAGTCATGGTCATACATGTGCCTGGTATGCTTCATACATGTGCCTGGTATGCTTCATACATCATAGATGTACGCTCCATATTCCTTACCTTTCTCGGCGAGAGGCATGGCTGAAGGGCATGAGCTTTCCTAATGTTGCCTCTCAGAAGCCGGCCTGTCTCACGCACCATCACTTGCGGTTGATGATGTTGACGCGCCACGTTACGCCCATGTCGAAGGCTGAAAGCCGGTCGCAAAGCAGGCCGTTCGTATTGGCATTGGTGCCGAAGGCATAGCTGTAGTTGGCGTGAAGACGCACGCGTTCGTCGCCCAAGGGGAAGTATTCGAGCCCTCCTCCGAGGCTTGTGATTTCGGTTCCCGGCCGTACAAGCAGGTCGCCCTCGGTGTTGCGGTTGACGTCATAGGTCGTCTTGGCAAAGAGGTTCAGCCGTTGTGTGGGCTGGAAGCAGAGCTCGCCGATGAGCGAGCAGTCGCTGAAGAAGAAGGTCTGGTGGGCAGTGGCGCGGTTGATGTAGTCGATTTTGAGCCGTAGCCGGTCGGAGAAGCTGAACTGGTTGCCGATGGCAATGTGGGTGATGTAGCGGTTCTTGGCCCACTCCATGAGGTTGACCGACCAGAGAGCTCCCCACGGACCGTGTGATCCGCACCAGAGAACGTTGTAGTTGTAGAGGTCGAAGTGCCGGTCGTAGAACTGGTTGAACATGCTCTCTCCCGCCTGGAAAAGCAGGTTGTCACAGTCGGAAGGGTCGTAGAGCAGGCTGGCTCCCCATGCGTAGCACGAGATGTTGCTGAAGTATTCAGAGTAGAAATAGAGATCGATGGTCGACTTGTCGTATTCGTAACCGCCGATGGCAATGGTCTGTTTACCGGCACGGAAGGTCAGCTTGTCGTCGATCTTGTAGTCAAGATAGAGGCGGTCTGTTGCGTTGAAAAAGCCTGCATCGAGCGACGTCTTGTTGAGCTTCTGGCGCCAGAAGTAGGAGAATCGGTCGGAAATATCTCCGCCGAGCATCAGGTTCAGGTTCTTTCCCGTGAATCCGCTACGCTCACTATCGGCATCCTTGTCGACGTAAGTGCGCTGATAGTCGGCGCGCGCATCAATGCGAAATAGGGAAACAGTGTGCTCCTGGGCGTGCACAAAGACGCTCATGCAGGCCGTCAGGACAATGACAATCGCTCGTTTCATGATAGCAGTTATTAGGTTTTAGGGTTGTTTTCAGTGTCGCTATGCTTTCATCTGCTCGATGCTTCTCAGCACCTCTACGCCCTCAGCCACCGACGATATGTCTGAGATGTGCATGAGCCGGCGCCCTTTCACCTCCTTCAGGTCGCACCGACGGGCATGGGTTGCGATGTAGTCGAGCATGCATCCAAAGGCTTTGCTCTGGTAATAGGGACTCTCAGAGTTGGACACAAACTGGATGGTCATGCGTCCTTGCCGCAGAATTATCTTCTCGCACCCGAGACGTTTGCCGATGCGTCTGAGCGTGACCACCTGCATCAGTTCCTCACCTTCGTGAGGTATCGGGCCGAAACGGTCCTCAAGTCTCGCCCTGTAGGCAGCCAGATCGCGGTCGTTCTCAATGTTGTCGAGCTCGCGATAGAGCAGCATTCGCTCTGACGACCCCGGCACATAACTGTCGGGAAAATACATCTCAAGGTCGCTTTCCACAGCACAGTCGGCCACGAACGACAAGGTGGGATTGGCTGAAAAGAAAGACATGTCGCCTTCTTGGCGGGTCTTCTCGCCTGGCGAACCTTCCGCTTCCGAGTCCGGAAGGTCGTGGGTCTCGTTGGCAAGTTCGGCCATAGCCTCCTTGAGAATCTTCAGATATGTCTCGTATCCGAGGTCCTCCATGAAACCACTTTGCTCTGCTCCGAGCAGGTTTCCTGCCCCTCGGATGTCGAGATCCTGCATGGCAAGGTTGAAACCGCTGCCCAGTTCCGAGAAGTTTTCAAGCGCTTCAAGCCGGCGACGGGCCTCAGAGGTGATGTAAGCCTTGGGCGGTGACAGCAGGTAGCAGAACGCCTTACGGTTGGAACGGCCCACGCGGCCACGCATCTGGTGCAGGTCTGAAAGGCCGAACCGGTGGGCATCATTGATGATAATGGTATTGGCGTTTGGAATGTCGACGCCGTTTTCCACGATGGTTGTCGAGAGAAGCACGTCATAGTCGTAGTTGATGAACCCCATGATGACCTTCTCCAACTCCTCTGGAGGCATCTTTCCATGGCCTATGACGACACGGCAGTCGGGAATGTTCCTCTTGATCAGCGCCTCAATCTCTGGCAGATTAGAGATGCGATCATTGACAAAAAACACCTGTCCGTTTCGAGACATCTCGAAGTTAATGGCATCAGTTATGACCTCACTTCCATAGGATGATAGCGTAGTTTCGATAGGATACCTGTTGGGAGGCGGGGTGCGGATGATGCTCATGTCTCGAGCACCCATGAGCGAAAACTGCAGGGTTCTGGGTATTGGAGTTGCCGACATTGTGAGCGTATCGACGTTGGTCTTCAGCTGACGGAGCTTCTCTTTAGTCGAGACTCCGAACTTTTGCTCCTCGTCAATGATAAGCAAACCGAGGTCCTTCCATTGGACACTCTTGCTGATAAGCTTATGGGTTCCGATGAGAATGTCTATCTTTCCTTCCCTTAAATCGGCAAGAATCTCCTTGGCTTTCTTCGCCGATCGTGCCCGCGAAAGGTAGTCAACCCTCACAGGCATGCCCTTCAATCGTTCGCTGAATGTCTGGTAATGTTGGAAGCAAAGCACTGTTGTCGGCACGAGAACGGCTACCTGTTTTGAGTCGCATGCTGCCTTGAATGCGGCACGAACGGCCACTTCGGTCTTGCCAAAGCCCACGTCTCCGCACACCAATCGGTCCATTGGCTTCTGTTCTTCCATGTCGGCCTTCACCTCTTGTGTGGCCTTCATCTGGTCTGGAGTGTCTTCATATAGGAATGAAGCCTCAAGTTCGTGCTGCAGATAGGAATCGGCCGAGAAGGCGAATCCTTTCTCTTGGCGGCGTCTTGCATAGAGTTTGATGAGGTCGCGGGCGATGTCTTTGATGCGCTTTTTGGTGCGTTCCTTCATTCTTTCCCATGCTCCGGTGCCGAGAGTCGACAGTCTTGGCTCTTTCTCTCCGTTGTTGCTACGGTATTTTGAGATTTTGTAGAGGGAATGAATCGAGACGTCTACGATGTCGCCACGTTGGTAAATAAGGCGTATCATCTCCTGATAGCCGTTGTCGTTGCTGCCCTTTGCGGGTGAGGAACTGGGCAGTGGAACGCGTACTAAGCCACCGAACTTCCCGATACCGAAGTCGACATGTACGAGGAAGTCGCCTGGTTCAAGTTCCTGAAGCTCCTTCATCGTGAGTGCCATCTTGCCGGCTCTTGCCCTGTCGCTTTTGAGATTATACTTATGGAAGCGGTCGAAGATCTGGTGGTCGGTGAAGAAACAGGTCTGCAAGTCATGGTCGACAAAGCCTTCATGCAGGGTAGAGTCGACGGGAGTGAAGGTGGTTGTTCCCTGTGTCTCGAGTATTTCCCGGAGGCGCTGCTGCTGTTTCTTGCTGTCGGCCAGTATGTAGACGGTGTATCCTCGTGACCGGTAATCGTCAAGAGTCTGTGCGAGCAGTTCGAAATTCTTGTGGAAGAGTGGTTGTGCTTCGATGTGGAATGAGAGAGAAGCCTGCGGGGTGACGGAGGAAGAGCCGAACTCGATGAGTCTGAAGCGCTGCATGTCTGCCGAGAACTGTGCAGCTGTGCAGAGCGAAACGGCGGCTCTCATCTCGTGCATGATGCCGGCTTGTTCCTGTTCGGTGGCACCTGAGAGGCGGTCGTTGAGTGCCTGTGTCGAGAATCCTTCTTGGTAAACTCGCTGGATGACGTCGCGGACGAACATGATGTCTTTGGCCGCTACCATTGTGTTGTCGGCCAGAAGCTGCAGGAAAGGCACTTTCTCCTGCTCCATGGCCAGTTCGGGAACGATGGTGGCTTCGGTCTGTTGTTCCTTTGAGAGTTGGTCTTCGACGCTGAAGGTGCGTATGGTGTCGATTTCGTTTCCGAAGAAGTCGATGCGGAAAGGGTATTCAAGGGAGTAGGAGAAGATGTCGATGATGCTGCCTCTCAGGGCGAACTGACCGGGTTCGTAGACATAGTCCTGCTCTTGAAAGCCCAGGCTGCGCAGCTGCTTTATCAGGCTGTTAACCTCAACGGTCTGTCCTCTTTGCAGGCGAATGAGCCTTTCGCCGAGCCTTTTCTTTGAGACAACGAGTTCGGCAAGGGCCTCCGGATGGGTGACGATGTAGAGGGTCGGGGCGGAGTTGCCTATCCTTGCCAGCACTTCTGTGCGCAGTATCTCGTTGGCAGCGTCGCGTTGTCCGTATTTGACGGCACGCCGGTATGACGATGGAAAGAACAGCACCTGCTCGGTTCCGAGCAGCTGTGTCAGGTCGTGATAGAAGTATCCTGCCTCATCGGCATCGGGAAGAATGAAGAGAAAGTGCTGTCGTGTGCCGTTAAGGCTGGCGAAAAGAGCTGGTGTGGCCGAAGCCATTAGTCCCTGCAGGAAAACGTTTCTCACCGATTTGTCTTCCAGAAGAGATTGGAGGGCAGCCCTGTGCTGCGATGCTCCGTAGAGTCTCAAGAGTTCGTTTGCGTTCATTTATGCTGTCTGTTCCTGTGGCAACGGCGGGTATTTGCGGAACCAACCGTCCCAGCGGAGGCGCATTACTCCGAAGAATGCCTCGCCGAAGATGCCTCCCGACATCTTTGATGTGCCCTCTTGCCGGTTGACAAATACGACGGGCACCTCCTTGATCTTGAAGCCGATCTTATAGGCTGTGTATTTCATCTCAATCTGAAAGCCGTAGCCCTTGAAGCGTATCTTGTCGAGCTCGATGGTCTGCAAGACCTGCCGGCGGTAGCATTTAAATCCGGCAGTGGTGTCATGAATGGGCACACCTGTGACGAGTCTGACGTATTTTGATGCGAAATAGCTCATCAATACGCGCCCCATCGGCCAGTTGACTACGTTCACTCCACTGACATATCGCGACCCGATGGCCACGTCGTAGCCTTCGTTTGCGCAGGCCGAATATAGCCTTGGCAGGTCATTTGGGTCGTGGGAGAAGTCGGCATCCATCTCGAAAACATACTCGTAGCCGTGCTCTAATGCCCATCGGAAGCCGGTGATATAGGCCGTGCCGAGGCCAAGTTTCCCGCTGCGTTCGAGAAGGAAGAGCCGGTCGGCAAACTCGGTTGCCATGAGCGACTTCACGATTTGTGCCGTGCCATCGGGCGATCCGTCGTCGATGACGAGGATGTGGAAGCACTTCTCGAGCGCAAACACTGCCCGGACAATCTTCTCGATGTTCTCCTTTTCGTTATAGGTAGGAATGATGATAATGCAGTCACTTTTGTTCATGGTCTTCGCCTCCTTAGTCAAATGCAAAGTTAACGAAAACAACTTGAAAACGAATTTTTCACCTTAAAATTTCATGATTATTAACAGCATGGAAAGCCTTTTTGCGCTCATCTCTCACCCCTTTGCCCCTCATCCCCTGCCCTTCATTTTGAGAAAGCTTATGTTTCAGCATGAGAAGTCTATGGGTTCTGGGGCAGAAAGGATAGAGTTCTCGACGTGAAAGTTATGACTTCTCATGCTGAAACATAAGCTTTCTCAAAATGAAGGGCAGGGGAGTCTGACGGGAAAGGTGCAAACGTTTGCACATCTTTTTGCCCTTTTTGCCTCAGACGACATCCGAAGTTAGCCGTTTTCTGAGTACCTTTACCACCAAATTAAAAACCTAAAAGACCCGATGAAAATAATATTCAACATAGCCTACAGGACCGTCTTCGGCGAAGAGCTGGTTCTGAATGCCGCAGGAAAAGCCTCTGACGGCAGCGCCTTGACAACCCCTTATCGCATGACTACCGACGACGGTGAGCATTGGCGCTATGAAATGAACCTGAAAAAGGGCCAGGAACCGGCCGTCATCGACTATTCCTACAGCGTTGACAGGGATGGAACGGAGCGCAGACACGAATGGACAACCGTGATGCATCGGTTGGAACTCAACGTAGCAAAGGCCGTCCGTTACGTGGTCTTCGACCAGTGGTCTGACATACCCGACGATGCCTACAGCTACAGTTCGGCCTTCACAGGCTGCCTGAACAACCGCCTCCCGAAGACGTTTCCGGCAGTCTCCTCGGCCAAGACCGTGAGGCTTCGCGTGCGTGCTCCCCAGCTTCGCAAGGGCGAACAGCTTGCCATCGTGGGCAGCAGCCAACGGCTTGGCCTGTGGAACCCCGCCAAGGCTCTGCCAATGACCGAACACAACTACAACGAATGGGTAGTCGACCTGCCCGCCGAAGCATTCGAAGCACACGCAACAGAATATAAGTTCATCATCCGATCGGCCGGCATCGTATGGGAGGAAGGACCCAACCGCGCCTTCGTTCCGCAGCCGATGCAGGCAGGAGAAGTGACGGTCTGCGACCTGTGTCAGCCCCGTTTCTCCGTTGCCGACACACGTCTTGCAGGCACACTCGTGCCCGTATTCTCGCTTCGCACAAAGGGAAGTTTCGGAGTAGGCGACTTCGGCGACCTGAAAACCATGATCGACTATGTCGCACAAACAGGCCAGCGTGTGCTGCAAGTGCTGCCCATCAACGACACCACCACCACACACACATGGACCGACTCTTACCCCTATTCCTGCATAAGCATCTTTGCATTGCATCCACAGTACGTCGATTTCCGCCAGCTTCCAAAGCTGAAAGACGAGAATCTCCGCAAGAAATACGAGACATTGCGCAAGCAGCTCAACGACCTTCCGCAGATCGACTACGAAAAAGTCAATCAGGCCAAGGACGAAATGCTGCGCCTGCTCTTCGAGCAAGAAGGCCGTCACATGATGGCTTCGGCGCAATTCAAACAGTTCTTCAGCGAGACCCAACAGTGGCTTGTGCCATATGCCTACTACTGTTATCTGAGAGACAAGGGGCAGCTCGACGGCCATCCTCAGTGGCAAGAGGCCGACAGAAAGACATTGACCAATACGCGCACGCGTATATATAAAGAGGTGTCGTTCTACTACTTCGTGCAGTTCGTCCTCGACACCCAGATGCAAACCGCCCACGCTTATGCCCGCTTACGCAATGTAGTCTTAAAAGGAGACATACCAATCGGTGTCAGTCGTCACGGCTGCGACGTCTGGATGGAACCTAAATACTTCAACATGAACGGCCAAGCAGGTGCTCCTCCCGACGACTTCTCTGCCAACGGGCAGAATTGGGGCTTCCCAACCTACAACTGGGACGAGATGATTAAGGACGGCTGTCAGTGGTGGGTACGACGTTTTCAGAACATGTCCCGCTACTTCGATGCCTATCGTATAGACCATGTTTTGGGATTCTTTCGCATCTGGGAGATACCCATTGACAGTGTCTATGGGCTCACAGGACAGTTCTCTCCGGCACTCGGAATGACAAGAGAAGAGATAGAAGCCTACGGCTTACACTTCCAGGAAGAGCTCTTTACACAGCCTTTCATCGCCGAATGGACGCTCGATCGCATCTTCGGCGACCGCAAAGAAGAGGTTAAAGCCCACTTTGTCAACCACTGGCACGACGACATCTATCGGATGAAACCAGAATACGACACACAGAGAAAGATAGAAAAGACACTCGAACCATCCGACTTCCGTGACGGACTTATGGCGTTGGTGAGCAACGTACTCTTTGTGCGTGACCGTAAGGATGCCAACAAGTTCCACCCACGAATCTCAGCCCAGCAAGACTTTATGTACGAAGCTCTGTGGGACTCTGACAAGGCAGCATTCAACAAACTCTACAACGACTACTTCTACAGGCGCAACAATCAGTTCTGGTATCGTGAAGCAATGAAGAAACTTCCACGCCTCGTCCAGGCCACGAGAATGCTCGTTTGTGCCGAAGATCTGGGCATGGTACCCGATTGTGTGGCATGGGTTATGCAGGAGCTTCGCATCCTTTCTCTCGAAATACAGTCAATGCCGAAAGACCCGAAAGTGCGCTTTGGCTACCTTGAACGCAACCCATACAGGTCGGTAAGCACCATCTCAAGCCACGACATGCCTACCCTAAGACAGTGGTGGGACGAAGACTTTAGCCGCACACAAGACTACTATAACTCGATGCTCGGACAGCAAGGTGCTGCACCACACCCACTTCCAGGATGGTTGGCACGCACCATTCTCGAGCAGCATCTGAAGTCTCCGTCCATGCTATGCATCCTCTCCATTCAGGATTGGCTGGCCATCGACGAACACTTGCGGCTGGAAGATGCCGATGCCGAACGCATCAACATCCCCGCCAACCCCAGACACTACTGGCGCTACCGCATGCATGTCAACATAGAAGACTTGATGCAGAACAAAGACTTCACGGCCACTGTCAGCAAACTCATTGCCGACAGTGGGCGATAGAAATGACGGATCACCGAAAGAAACCGAAGCATTCACCCCTTAAAAACAACAACAGACATGAAACTGAAGACACTTCTCTTGACAACAATCGTCACAATAATGGGCGGAACTGCTGCCCATGCACAGGGACCGGAGACCACATACAGGAAAGAAGCAACAACGTTTCAGGTCTTTGCACCTGCGAAAGCAAAGCGAGTGTTGCTGAGACTTTACGAGCAGGGTGAGGGCGGAAAACCCTATAAAACCATCAAGATGACGACCGACAAAGCCACTCCTTATATTTGGAGAGCACGTGTAGAAGGCGATCTTAAGGGAAAGTTCTACACCTTTGACGTCACGGGAACTAACAGGAAATGGAACGAGACGCCGGGCATTTTTGCAAGAGCTGTGAGTGTGAATGGACAGCGTGGTGCCATTATTGACATGAATGATACCGACCCGAAAGGATGGTTAGAAGATGCAAAACCAGACTATTCGTCGCCGGCCAACCTCGTGATTTACGAGCTGCATCATCGCGACTTTTCCATTGATCCCTCATCTGGAATCGAAAATAAAGGCAAATATCTTGCCCTCACTGAGCCCAAAGCCATCGGACATCTCAAGGCTCTTGGGGTGAATATGGTGCACATCCTGCCGTCGTTTGACTTTGCATCAATCGATGAAACCAAGCTGGACACGCCGCAATACAACTGGGGCTACGATCCCTTGAACTACAATGTTCCAGAAGGTTCCTATTCAACCAGCCCCTATGATCCCGTCGTTCGTATCAGGGAATTTAAGCAAATGGTGCAAGCTTTGCATGATGCCGGCATCGGAGTGATACTCGATGTGGTCTACAATCATACGTTTGATCTTGCAGGAAGCAACTTCCAGAAACTCTATCCAGGCTATTTTTACAGGAAGAATGCTGACGGAACTTGGAGCAATGGCTCAGGATGTGGCAACGAAACGGCATCAGAACGTGACATGATGAGGCTCTTTCTTGTGGAAAGTCTGAAGTATTGGTTGAAGGAATACCATATCGATGGTTTCAGGTTTGACCTGATGGGCGTGCATGATATCGAAACAATGAACATCATCGAGAAGGTCATTCACAGCATCGACCGTCGAGTGTTCATCTATGGAGAGGGCTGGAGTGCCGGCCAGTGTGCTTACCCTTCTGAGCGATTGGCCACGAAGAATCATATCAAGAAAATGCCGGGAATAGCAGCATTTTCGGATGACATCAGGGATGCTTTGCGCGGTCCTTTTGACGATGATACCAAAGGAGCCTTCCTCGCAAGTGTCGAGGGTTCTGAGGAAAGTCTCAAAGCAGGCATCGCAGGAATGATCGATCATCCTCAAGTTGATTACTCGAGGGTGAACTACTCGAAAGAACCTTGGGCTGAGGAGCCTACACAAATGATCAGCTACGTAAGTTGCCATGACGACATGTGCCTGGTTGACCGTTTGCGGACAGAAATGCCAGGTATATCTGAAGAAGAGCTGATTCGTCTTGACCTGTTGGCTCAGACTGCCGTCTTTACTTCGCAAGGAGTTCCGTTCATGCTCAGTGGGGAAGAGATGCTTAGAGACAAGAAAGGTGTGCATAATTCATATAATTCTCCTGACAGTATCAACCGTCTTGACTGGACTAATCTGGAACGCTATCCGCAGGTTTTCGACTACTATCGCAATCTCATCCGCTTGCGCTATCGCCATGAAGCCTTCCGTTTGGGCAAGGCAGACCTCGTGAGAAAACACTTGGAATTCCTGCCTGTCAAGGAGTCTTGCATGGTGGCTTTCCGGCTGAAAGACCATGCCGGCGGTGATGAGTGGAAGGACATCATCGTCGTGTTGAATGCCAACAAGACGGCCAAGAAGCTCGAAATACCGGAAGGACAGTGGACGGTTGTCTGCTGTGAGGGCATCATCAACGAAGAGGGTATTGAGGAAATTGCCGGAGGAGAGATAGCTGTCAGTCCGCAATCTGCATTAATCATTCACAACTAAATATGAAGAAAATCTTTTTGCTGCTTAGCATAGCAGGCATGATGTTGACGTCATGCAATCCAGGCGGGGCCGACTTCGAGGACGAAGGCAATGGTGCCGTGGAAGTGAAACGCATCGATCCTACCGATTGGTTTGTCGGAATGAAAGACCCGACGGTGCAGCTGATGGTCTACGGTGAGAACATTCGCGAGGCGGAAGTGTCGGTGAAAGGTGCGAAGATCGACTCGCTCGTGCGTCTCGACTCGCCCAACTATCTGCTTGTCTACCTGAACTTGAAGGGCGTAAAGGCAGGCGAACTGCCCATTGCCTTTAAGCGTGGTGAGGATAAGACCATCGTGAAGTATCAGCTGAAGGAACGCGAGATGGCCGGCTCTGAGCGTCTGGGATTTACAAATGCCGACGTGCTCTACATGTTGATGCCCGACCGTTTTGCCCAGTCGGCCGACCATCCTGCCCAGATTGAGGGCATGAACACCTACGTGGAAGACCGTTCTCAGCCCTCGCTTCGTCATGGGGGCGACCTTGAAGGCATTCGTCAGCACCTCGACTATTTCAACGAGCTCGGCGTGACGGCGCTCTGGTTTACGCCGGTATTGGAGAACAACTCGCCCGACAATGCCCATGGTCAGAGCACCTATCATGGCTATGCCACGACTGACTACTATCGTGTGGACCCGCGTTTCGGCACCAACGACGACTACAGACGTCTTGTTGACGATGCACATGCACATGGGTTGAAGGTGGTGATGGACATGATTTTCAACCATTGCGGTTTTGAACATCCGTGGGTTTCCGACCTTCCTTCGAAGGACTGGCTTAACAATTCTGAGTGGCTTGACCCAGCAAACCAGACCGAAGACCATATGATTGAGATCCGCCACACTGATGGTGTCACCCGCATGAGCGACCTCTATCGCCAGACCTCTTATAAGCTTACTCCCGTACTTGACCCATATGCGTCGCAGATAGACCTCGGTGAAACTGTTGACGGATGGTTTGTCCCGACGATGCCAGACCTTAACCAACGCAATCCCTATGTGATGCGTTATCTGATTCAAAACTCAGAATGGTGGATCGAAACCGTGGGCATTGACGGCATTCGCATGGACACTTATCCCTATGCCGACCGCACGGGCATGGCCTATTGGATGAAGGTTCTCGGCGAGGAATATCCCAACTTCAACACCGTAGGCGAGACCTGGGTGACCGAGCCTGCCTACACTGCTGCCTGGCAAAAGGACTCGCGCATAGCCGAAAAGCCTGCATCGAAGGGCGCCGAGGCTAAGGGTTCGCAGGCTGAAAACAGCTATTTGAAGACGGTAATGGACTTCTCTTTCTTCGACAAGCTCAACCAGGCGCGCTATGAAGAGACCGATGGATGGTGGCATGGCTTCAATCGCATCTACAATTCGCTGGTCTATGACTACCTGTATGAGGATCCAGCTCACGTGATGGCCTTCATAGAGAATCACGATACCGACCGCTTTCTCGGCAACGGGCAAGACGTTGCTTCGCTGAAACAGGCACTGGCCTTGCTGCTGACCATGCAGCGTATACCGCAGCTTTACTATGGAACTGAGGTGTTGATGAACGGAACCAAGGAGGTGACCGACGGCTATGTGCGCAAGGATTTCCCCGGTGGATTCAATGGTGACACACATAACGCCTTCACAGCCGAGGGCCGTACGGCCGACGAGCAGCAGATGTTCGCGTGGCTTTCCACGCTCCTCCACTGGAGACAGGGCAATGATGTCATCGTGAAAGGCCGGCAGACGCAGTTCTGTCCGTGGAAGGGTGTCTATGTGATTGCGCGCCGTCACGAGGGTAAAACGGTGATGACCGTGCTCAACGGAACGAGCCAGCCTGCCGAGCTCGACTGGAGTCGCTATGCTGAACTCATAGACGGGCAGGCCACGGCCACCGACATTCTCACGGACAACACCTACGCTATAGGTACGAACGTCGAACTGGAACCGCGCGCAACGCTCGTGCTTGAGTTCTGAAACGCTTTGCGGGCTGAGGCTCGCAGGCAAGACACACCACCGCCTTTTCTGGCCGGAGCACTGACCGACAGTGCTCCTTGCGACCGGAAAAGGCGGTGTCTTTATGTCGGACGGCAAGCGATTGGCCAGCAGGACGATGAAGGCTCTCCACGGGAGCGGAAAGGGTCGTGTCGGAGAAAGCTAAGGGTTTAGCCCGAGAAGTCATAGAGTTATTGTCGAGAAAGGATAGGTTTCTCATCCAGAATGCTATGACTTCTCGGGCTAAACCCTTAGCTTTCTCAAACTGTCTGCTGCTTCTTCCCGGCCGGAAAGGGCAGGGGAGCGGGCGTAAACTACTGGTCGGGGTTCTCAACATAGCCCTGAAGACGAGGCGGAAGAGCCGACATCACGACCGAGTATGACTCGTCGAGAAAACGTTGTACGTCGGCTTCGGCGTCGCCAGAGGGCGTCAAAGGCTCATGGATGGTGAGCGATAGCGGATGGCGGAACACCCAGTAGATGTCGCGAGTGCGCGGTTTCACCTGGAACGAACCGTTGATGGTCAGGGGCACAACGGGCAGCTGCAAGTCGCTCGCAAGCATGAATGCTCCCCGGCGAAACTTGCCCATGTGGCCCGTGAAGGTGCGCGATCCCTCGGGAAACACTACGAGCGACATGCCTCCTTGCAGCGTCTTGCGGGCCTCGTCGTAGGTCTGTCGCACCTTGCTTGGTCCACGCTTGTCGACGAAAATGTGGTGGGCTGCCTGGCAGGCTCGTCCCACAAGTGGGATGCGACGCAGGCTCTGCTTCATCATCCACTTGAAGTTTCTTCCGAGGAAACCGTAGATGAGAAAGATGTCGAAAGCCCCCTGATGGTTGGCTACGAATACGTAGCTCTGGCTCTTTTCAAGGCGTTCGCGCCCTTCCACGCGGACAGGCAGCAGCAGAATGCGGACGATGAACTGCGACCAGAGACGTCCGGGATAGTAGCCCCAGAAGTGTCCGTCGCCGAGAGTGCAGCCCACGATGGTGGTGATGGCGGTAAGAATCGTGGCCAGAAGGATGAGTGGTGCTGCGATGAACAGTTGGTAGATGCGATAGATAAAGGTAGCCATAGTGCGGAGGTTGAAGGATGATGGCGCCGGTGAAGGCTCAGCCTTTCCGGTGGAGAGTGATGACGACAATCTCGGGAGGCATGGCGAATCTGAAGCTGATGAGGCCTCCCAGCCCGCTGGTGACGTAGAGTTTCTGGTCGCCTTGTCCGTAGAATCCGCGGTCTTCCCGATATTGTTTCATCGTAGGACGCAGCCCCATCAGCGACATTTGTCCGCCGTGGGTGTGGCCGGAAAGGGTCAGTTGTACGTCTGAATGCGTCAGGATGCTGTCGTTCCAGACGGCGGGATTGTGCTGCAAGAGGATGGTGAACTCGCCTTCTCCGATGCCTTCGAGCGTCTTTCCGAGGTCTGATTTCGAAGGCTGCCCTGCCTTTTTACTGTAGCATTCCTCGCCGGCAATGTTGACATGCTGGCCGTTTCGGCTGACGACTTCATGACCGTTGAGCAGCACTTTCCAGCCCATTTGTCGTTCGAGCGAGATGGTTTCACGTTCATTGGCCATGCATATCGAAGGGTCGCCCTGCGCCATGTAGTAGCTGTAGTCGTGATTGCCAAGCACAGAGTAGACCCCGTCGCGGGCCTGAAGCGTGCGCAAGGTCGAGACATAGGGGTAGAGCTCCTGCGGAGTAGTGTTCTGGATGTCGCCCGCAAAGCATATCATGTCGGCCCGCTGCCGGTTGACAGTCTCGACGAGTTTGCTGACGAATGTCTCTGACTGTGACCCCAGATGCAGGTCTGAACAGAGCACAATCGTATAGCCGTCGAAGGCCGATGGCAGGTCGTTGAAGTTGATGTCTATGCGGCGTTCCTTGAGTTGGCGCGGGCCGATGGTCATCCCGATGACGAAGCATACAATCAGTATAAGGGCCAAAAGCAGCCCGATCGGCCGTCCCCAGTTGCTCCGGCTGTGGGTAGAAGCCTTGACGATCCGCCCCAGAAAGACACACAGTCTGTAGCCGAAACGCGGAATGAAATAGAGTCCCAACACCCACAGATACAGGTCAATCCAGCACCGTTCTTCGGGTATAAAGCCGTCAGTGCTGGCCAGAAGAATGGTGGCAGTGCCCATAAGCAGTGAGGGAACCCACCGTAAAAGCTGCCGTCCGAGGCGTTTTTTCTTGCGTCGGGAGTTGCGCCATGCTCTGTAAAGGTCGGGCAGAAAGATGAGCAACAATAGCGGTATGACGATGCGATGTATCAAAACTTGACGAAGATTGACGGATTGTGACAGGCTGATTTACTTCGGTTTCTCTAACGGGTTATGCCGTCAAGGCTGTTGCCTTCGGGCCATGATCGGAACGAAAGCGCTTCGCCACGGCAGCTGTCGTCGAACGGAACTGTGCGGGTTCGGTCGTAGACCAGCCGTCCGTTACACAGTGTCTGCTCGACCCTCCATCTGAACGTATGGCCTTCAAGCGGGCTCCATTGGCAACGGCTTTGTATGCAATCTCTCGTGACTGTCCAGGGCGAGTCTGGCCTGACGACGGTAATGTCGGCCTTATAGCCTTTGCGAAGGAAGCCTCTTTCGCTGATGTTGAACAGTCGGGCAGGGGCGTGACACATCTTCTTCACCATCTCTTCTATCGAGAGAACACCCTCGTCGACGAGGCCAAGCATGGCCGGAAGTGAGAACTGCACCATCGGCATGCCTGACGCAGCCCTGGTGCAACCGCCCTGCTTCTCACTCAGAAGATGCGGTGCATGATCGGTTGCAATGGTAGTTGCAATGCCGATATGACGGCGCAAAGCGTCGCGCTCAGAGGCCGACTTAATGGCAGGATTGCACTTGATCAGCGTGCCTTTCGTGGCATAGTCGTCTGACGAGAAGAGCAGATGAGGCACGCAAATCTCGGCCGTTATGTATGAGGATGGGCAGTATCCTCCCGGAGCAGGGGCAAGAAGCATGAGCTCCCCCCATGTCGAAACATGGGCTATATGCAGACGGACATCGTGCTTTTCTGCAAGAGAAATGGCCAATTGTGTGGACTTCAGACAAGCTTCCTCGTCGCGGATGATGGGGTGGAAACGTACGTCGGGATCATCACCTTGGGCAGCTTTCACGGCCTGAAGGTTGTGCTGGATGGTCGCCGTGTCTTCGCAATGTGCCACAATCATCAGCCGGTTGACGGCAGCAGCCCTGAACACTTTACGTAAGGAATCCTGCTCGTCGACCAGCATGTTTCCCGTAGAAGAGCCCATGAAGAGTTTTACCCCAGGGACCTGTATGCCATGGCTTCTGTAGAGGTTATGGGGCAGTTCATGGAAAGCTTCGCTGTTGTCGTTGGTCGCTCCGAAGAAGAATGAGTAGTTGACATGACTTGACTTTCGCGCCAGTTCGTGCTTTTCCTTCAGGGCTTCAATCGTGGTTGTCTGCGGAATCGTGTTGGGCATTTCCATGTAAGAAGTAACTCCGCCATAGGCAGCAGCCCTGCTTTCGCTCTCGATGCATGCCTTATGAGTGAGTCCTGGCTCACGAAAATGCACGTGAGAGTCGATGATTCCAGGCAAAACAAAACACTCCGTGGCATCTACAATGGTATCGTAGGTTCCACGGAGTGAGCATGTGTCTTCGGTGCAAGGGATAATGTCCTTGATGCGATCGTTCTCGATAATGATACTTCCATCAAAGACATGTCCTTCATTTACAATCTGTCCGCCACGTATAAGGGTCGTCATGGCTGTGGTTTTGCTAAATCATTTGGGGTGGCAGTCGGGGCAGGCGTGGCTGACGGGTCTGCCGTTGCTTGGGGAGATACGTCGCGCAAGCCGTTCATTATTTTTTCGTTTTCCTGTGCCTTCTCGTAGTAATCCTTCACATAAGGATCGTTTTTAAAGGAGTCAGTTGCCTTGCTCATGATGTCTTCTATCCAAGGATCAAGCTGTGGATATTGGTTGCTGACGGTCATCATGAAGAAGACTCCTGGGCCGAGAACATTATCAAAGTTGCTCGTAACGAAATTGGTTACGAGGCTGTCTTCTCGTATGGCAAGTTGCCGTTCCTCAACAATCAGTGCTGCATTCACTACCTCCATGTTGCTTCCATCCATGATAGCCTGGTCGTGTTTGTGTACCAATTCGCCCCGCTCGCTTAAGATTTGATTGTAACGATTGAGGAAAGAAAAGAGCTCATCGTTGAG
The DNA here is from genome assembly GCA_017469955.1 of Prevotella sp. Lineage (GTDB taxonomy): Bacteria > Bacteroidota > Bacteroidia > Bacteroidales > Bacteroidaceae > Prevotella. Next base: position 53,863 of record JAFUFJ010000015.1, on the reverse strand, counting down.
AGGTGTGCCACTGACTGCTTGCTGTGTCAGGTCGATTTTGATTTGAATCTCGCCGTCCTCCAGTACGAGAGGCATGATATTTGCCTCATCCATATAGAGGTGAGCCATCGTCGGACTGTCGATGGATCCTTTGAAATGAAACTGGCCATGGATAACTTCGCAAGAGTCAATGTTCTTCAGATTATCCTCGTCAAGGACCTTTAGATAGAGCTTATGCCCGTCTAATGTCGGGACGTTTGACGATCCTTGTATGCTATATTTGCTGCCACAAGACGTGAGCGCAATAAGGGTGGCAAGTATGAATAATGCCTTTTTCATTTCGTTGAGATGTCGTTGTTGTTACTGTTTGTTATGAGCAAAGATACTATCAATTATCGGAGCACGGAAACTTTTTTATGGTATTTAATGTATTTTTGCGCTGTTTTAGCGTTTTTTGTCTTTTTCAAGCTCTGAGGATATGCGATGAGTGGTGTATAGTTCCAATATGGCTGCGATAAGGAGTAGTATGACCCATTTGTTTAAAAGGTAGTCGACGTAGGTGATATAGTTGCCCTTGAAGAGGGGTAAAAGGAGCTGGAAGGCGTCGTTGACCATGAGCAGTGCGGCGATGATGAAGCAGATGTTTGCCAGAGACTGTATGCGTTTGAGGCGTTTGATGACCAAGCTTTGTCCTTCATAAATCTGCATGGCCTGCATGAGTGTGAAGAGGATTGCTCCGATGAGGAATATCCATGCAGAGGCTTTTGGGTTGAAAAGCAGGGCGTAAGCGCCGGCTCCGATGACCATCAACAGTCCTCCGAGCATGAAGATGACGGTCTGGGTCTTATTGAGTTGTTTCATTGTTTTTCTGAATTAGTTGCGTATTTCGTCGCTGAGAACGAAGATGTCTTCGTCGTCGCTTTTCATGAAATAGCGTTCGCGGGCTACTTTTTCGATGGCTTTCGGGTCGCGTTCCAGTTTGTCGAGCAGCAGGCTGTCGGCTTTGTTTCTCTTGTCGTATATGGCGATTTCCTCTCTAAGCTCGTCGATTTGTGCTTTCTGTTGTATGCGCTTGGTATAGCTGTTTTCGTCGAGGAAGCCAACGATGGCGACTCCCACGACGATGGCTATAAGGTATTTATAGTGTCCAAGGAATTTCCAGAAGGAATGGATTCGGCTCATATCTGTATGTCTTAAGTTTACGGCAAAGGTATGAAAAAAGCTTGAAAGACGTGTCTGGCGTATCTTATTATTAATGTTATTTAGCGAATCGGGCCAAAAACTTCAAAATTTTTCTTTGGCGTTTTGCTTGTTAATCACTACCTTTGCAAACAAGTTTTCAACCTTTCAATCATCAGGAAATGGAATATATCGTATCAGCACGCAAGTACAGGCCGATGTCGTTTGACTCGGTGGTGGGACAGTCGGCTCTGACAACAACGCTGAAGAATGCGGTCAAGAGCGGCAAACTTGCCCATGCCTACCTCTTTTGCGGGCCCCGAGGTGTGGGTAAGACCACCTGTGCGCGCATCTTTGCCAAGGCCATCAACTGCCTGACGCCTACTGAGGACGGCGAAGCTTGCAACCATTGTGAGAGCTGTCAGGCCTTCAATGAGCAGCGCTCTTACAACATTTTTGAGCTTGATGCGGCGTCGAACAACTCCGTTGAGAATATCAAGGCCCTCATGGAACAGACGCGCATTCCGCCTCAAGTGGGAAAATACAAGGTCTTCATCATTGACGAAGTACACATGCTTTCGTCGTCGGCTTTCAATGCTTTCCTCAAGACTCTTGAGGAGCCTCCGGCACATGTCATCTTCATTTTGGCCACGACCGAGAAACACAAGATTCTTCCGACCATCATTTCGCGCTGCCAGATCTATGACTTTGAGCGCATGACAGTGCAGGACACCATTGAGCATTTAAAGATGGTGGCGCAGAAGGAAAACATCCAGTATGAGGACGAGGCGCTGGCCGTTATCGCAGAGAAGGCCGACGGAGGCATGCGCGACGCGCTCAGCATTTTTGACCAAGCTGCCTCATTCTGCCAAGGGAACATCACCTACCAGAAGGTCATTGAAGACCTTAATGTCTTAGATACTGACAACTATTTCAGCATCATCGACCTGGCGTTAGAAAACAAAGTGAGCGACATCATGGTGCTGCTCAACCAGCTCATCGGGCGCGGTTTCGACGGAGGAAACCTTGTTCTTGGGCTGGCAAGCCACGTGCGCAACGTGCTGATGGCTAAGGATTCGCAGACGCTTCCCTTGCTCGAAGTGAGCCAGCAGCAGCGCGAACGCTACCAGCAACAGGCGCAGCGATGCCCCGTGAAGTTCCTCTATCAGGCGCTGAAGATTATGAATCAGTGCGACATTAACTACCGTCAGTCGAACAATAAGCGTCTGCTTGTAGAGCTGACGCTCATACAAGTGGCGCAGATTACGCAGAAAGACGACGACGGGGCAGGTGCGGGGCGTAGCCCTAAACGATTGAAATCCCTGTTCCACAAACTTATGAATGTTCGGCAGAACGGTGCCCTGCAGGTGGCACAATCCGAACAGAAATCCACGTCTCAGACCCTTCCGAAAGCATCGGAACCGGCTGAGAACCGCCCCTCAATGGCGACGTCTGACGTCAGGCAGTCCTCTGTTTCATCGGGAAGAGCAGGTGCATTGCTGTCCCGACTGACATTCTCTTTCGCTAATATCCGCGGGGATGCTGAGCAGCAGGTCTCTCAGGTCGAGGAGAAAATAGAGAACAAAGAGGAGAACGCGGCATTCAGTGAAGAAGAACTTATGGTAGCGTGGCGTGCCATGTGCATACGTATGCAAGGCAAAGACAAGACACGCGGCTTGGCGTCAAGGCTCAAGAACATGACCCCCCATATCGTCGGATTTCCGGTCATAGAGCTGGTGTGCGACAACGAGATGCTGATGGAAGAGGTCAGTCAAATCAAAGGGCGCATACGTGCAACGATGGCAAAAGAGTTGCACAATGGGCAGATAGATTTCCGCATAAGGCTTGCCGACCGCGAGGAGATCAAGCCGGTTCTCACCAAGCCTGAGGTGCTGAGATTGCTGAGAAAAAGCAATCCTGCCATTGACAAACTGGCCGCGACGCTTGATTTTGAGGTGACCTGACGAGGCTGTTCCTTCAGCAAACACCGCATAGAGAGGCCGGATGTTCCACGGTCTCGGCAATGTCTCCAGACCGCATCCGTGCCCTTTCGCCAGCAGAAGTCTTGGGACGTATGGCAAGAAGGTTTCATGTTGCCGTTGAGAAAGCTGCCCTTTCAAGGTGAGAAAGGGCAGCTTTCTTGTTGATAACCCATAGCTTTCTCGGCCATAACTCTATGACTTCTCGGGCAGAATCCTAAGCTTTCTCAAGAAGCATCCTCCGGCTTTGCGTTTTCATGCCTTGGAAAAGTGGCCGGGAAAGCCCGTGGCTCCTCAGGATTCCGCATGCAAAAAGAGGGGGATTGCCTGCCCAGGCAATCCCCCTCTGCTGCTTGTTGAAGGCCGGAAGCCTATGGAGACTCCCGTCCTTCCGTCCGGCTTTTATCCCTTGCAGGCCGGGCACCACGGCTTCAACTGCTGGAAGAAGTCGTTGCCTTTGTCGTCGACAAGGATGAAGGCGGGAAAGTCTTCCACCGTAATCTTCCAGATGGCTTCCATGCCGAGTTCCGGATACTCCACGCATTCGATGCTCTTGATGCTCGACTGTGACAGCACTGCAGCCACTCCTCCGATGGTTCCGAGATAGAAACCTCCGTGCTTCTTGCAGGCGTCAGTGACCACTTGCGAACGGTTTCCCTTTGCAATCATCACCAGACTTGCCCCGTGATCTTGGAATTCATCGACGTATGGATCCATGCGATTGGCCGTTGTTGGCCCCATCGAACCGCAGGGATAACCCTCAGGAGTCTTGGCCGGTCCGGCATAGAGTATTGGGTGATCTTTGAAATATTGAGGCATCTCCTCGCCGGCATCCAGGCGCGCTTTAAGCTTTGCATGTGCAATGTCGCGGGCCACAATGATGGTGCCTTTCAGGTTGACTCGTGTCGAAACAGGATATTTTGTCAGCTCCTGGCGCACGGCATCGATGCCCTTGTCAAGGTCGATTTCTATGCCTTTAGGCCCTTCACCGGGGTTGCGAAGCGCCTCGGGGATGAGTTCTGACGGGTTGGCATCCATCTTTTCAAGCCATATGCCGTCGGCGTTGATCTTCGCCTTTATGTTGCGGTCTGCCGAGCAACTGACACCCATGCCGATGGGACAGGAGGCTCCGTGGCGGGGCAAGCGTATCACTCGAATGTCATGAGCCAGATGTTTTCCGCCGAACTGGGCTCCGAGTCCGATCTTCTGAGCTTCCTTGAGCAGTTTCTCTTCAAGGTCGATGTCGCGGAACGCACGCCCCGTTTCATCACCAGAAGTGGGCAGGTTGTCGTAGTATTTGATCGAGGCCAGTTTCACGGTGAGCAGGTTCTTCTCGGCCGAAGTCCCGCCGATGACGAAGGCAATGTGGTAGGGAGGACAAGCTGCAGTGCCCAGAGTCTTCATCTTCTCCACAAGGAAAGGCAGCAGCGTTCCTTCATTCTGGATGGTGGCTTTGGTCATCGGATAGAAGTATGTCTTGTTGGCTGATCCACCGCCTTTGGCCACCATTACGAAGCGGTATTCTGCCCCTTCTGTGGCTTCAATGTCAATCTGCGCAGGCAGATTGCAACGGGTATTCACCTCGTCATACATGTTAAGCGGGGCATTCTGCGAGTAGCGCAGGTTGTCTTCGGTGAATGTATTGTATACGCCAAGCGAAAGAGCTTCCTCGTCTTCGAAGCCAGTCCACACCTGCTGTCCCTTCTCTCCGTGGATGATGGCAGTGCCGGTGTCCTGACAGAAAGGAAGGATGCCCTTGGCTGCAGTCTCAGCATTGCGCAGAAACTGCAGGGCTACATACTTGTCATTCTCAGAAGATTCAGGGTCGTTGAGGATGGCTGCTACCTGCAGATTGTGCTCGCGACGCAGCATGAACTCAACATCGTGGAAGGCTTGCTGGGCCAATAAGGTCAGCGCCTCTTTTGATACTTTCACGATTTGCTGCCCCTCAAACTCGGCTGTGCTCACGCCTTCCTTACTGAGTAGCCGGTATTCGGTCTTGTCTTCTCCGAGTTGAAACATCGGAGCATACTTAAAAGCTGTTTTGTTTGCCATAATGCTTATTGTTAAATGTTGTTGATATGTCCTGCTATCGGATATTCATTTCCACTTTCCCTTTCTCTGGCTGTATGCGAAAGGCTTGCCCTTTTTGCGGACGCAAGTCGGTGAAGATGCCTCTATGGAGCGTGAGTTGATAAGGGAATCCGTCTTGTTCGGCCTTCAAAGTGTGACCGCCGATTGTCAGGAATGGCAGCCGTGCCTGCGGCTGTACGTTCAGTTGCATGTACCATTGGAGTGTCTTGTCGGTGCAAGTGACCGTGAATCTGCTTTCTGTCAGGTGGAGTAGTATGTCTCCTTGTCGGTCAACGAGCGGCCATCTCACACTCATACTCTTCCCCGTCTGGGTGATAAATGGTTCAGATCCTTGAAGCTCCTTGGCCTGTCCATTTTCATCTTGAACGTAGAAGCGCAAACTCGCCATGGCGTCTTCCGTGCTCCAGAGACAACCGTCGACGATAGGTAACGTCGTGTAGACACATTGATTTGATGTGCAGACGCCTCGGTAATACTGGCTTTCGGCCTTTTCATTGAAGAGATGGATGTCGCGAATGCCCATGCGCGACCCTTCCCAAAGGATGTTCATGCGATAGTAGCGGCTGTTGAACCACAAGGTACGTCCTTGCTTGTCAGTATAATCGCTGAGAGCTGTGCAAGCCGTGGCAGGCGTCAGTGGATATTTTTTCTTGAAGGCTCGTGCCGTTTCCTGCAAGGTTTCCACCCTCAGCTTTCCTTGCTTTTGCAGGGAGGCAATACGGGGGAGCTGCACATCATACCCATTCTTGAATGCGTCCCATGTGAAGGAGTTTTCTTGTCCGGCCTGAAAATAGGTGAAACCCAAAGCAGGATCGTCGGTCTGACAGCGCAGATACCATTCCACCCATTCGGGCTGTTGGGCCTTTTCGTAAGTAGGTTCCATCGTACAGACGCTCTGTACGGCACCGCCAACCCCCGCACTATATTGGTAAAGCGGGTCGCTTCCGAGCATACGGAAGACGGGAAGGTCTATCTGTCCCTCGCGTGTCTGGGCAGGCATGTAGGCATTTACCTTAGAAGGATAGTAGGCTCCTGCCCAATAGCCACCCCAGAGTGTATAGCCATCGGTTCCTACTTGGTCGCGACAGATGCAGCAGCCTTCAATGCCATATTTGTCACGCATATAGGCCATCGTGTGCGCATCGATGAACCATGATCCGATGCTGCTGGGGTATTTTCCGAATATCTCCTTGAACTTTTCCATGTAGATATCCACCAGCCGTTCGCGTTCTTCCTGTGTATAGCCCACTGAAAAGCCCTTGTCGGCATGCCAGTCCCAAGGAAATCGTCCGCGCCATGTATATCCCGCGTCCTCTACGTGTGGCTGTGTGATTTCCCACCAACCGCCAACTTCACAGCCGTGAGCGATTTCCTCTTTCATCAGAGTCTGGTAGTTGCTGTCGATGAGAGCATCGTATTGCAAGAGCCAAGTACCGCGAAAGCCGTACTGATGGATGGCTTCAGCTTCTGACTTGACGGTCTCAAAAAGTACTTGTGGCGTAATATCATCATCACGTGGCTCAATGTCGCGTACGAAGTTAATGAAGTTAACAATGCGTGGTACATCCTTTCCGAAGGAAGGAGTCGCCAAAACAGTCAGGCTGAAGAAAAGGAAAAACACAAGTTTCTTCATATCAAATTCGGGGTGAGTGGTTTTAGTACCCGAAGATTTCCTCGGTGGTAAGGCGTTTCACGGGTGCAATCTCTTCGAGACTCTTGATGTCGAGGTCCTTTTCATTGCCGAGGATGACATAGCGGTAGGGCTTGCGGGCTATCTGTTCTTGCTCGAATTTCACTACGTCCTTGAGCGTGATGTTAGGCAATGCACGGTAGATACGCTCATTGACATCGTAGTCAATGCCACGCCATTTGGCAACAAGCCATGCGTTGATAAGCCCAAAGCGTGTGGTGCGTTGCGAAGCAAGACGCTTGGTGAGTGCTTCTTTCGCGATGTCGAAGGCCTGTTGGCTTTCGGGTATTGTATCAAGAATGGCATGGAACTGATGAACACAGTCCATCATTTTGTCGTTCTGCGTGATGATATGTGTGAAGAAATATTCCTTCTGATCCTTATAAGTAGGCTCCATATAGGCGGCATAGGCGTTGTAGGCAAGTCCGCGAGCTTCTCGTAATTCCTGGAAGACAATGGTGTTCATGCCCCCTCCATAGTATTCGTTGAAGAGCGCTTTTATGGCAGCTTCGTCTGGGTTCCATTCGCGGTCTTCATTATGGATCATGCGCATATAGATGTTTTTAGCATCATAAGGTGCAATGAGAATTTCATTCTTAGGCGTAGACCACTGTATGTAATGATTGTTTTCAGGAATGTCGAGCTTGCCATTTTCTGTCAGGAATGGACTCTTTTCCAGCATGGACCGCAGGCTATTTTGGCTCATTGAGCCATAATATAATAAGGTATGTGGATATTCTGGCAGCTGTTTCAGCAGATTAATCAGTTCCTGTGGATCTGTCTTGCGCAATGAATCTATTGCAATATCGTGGCGAGTGGGGTTGTATTCGCCATAGATTCCGTAATTAACCAGTGCTGAGAAGTTAGCGCGTTGGTTCAGCTTGCTGTCGTTACGTCCTTTTTCTTCCAGGGAAACATATTGTTGCCATGCGTCTTTGTCGGGTTTGGCGTTTTGCAAAAGATGCTCTAACAGTGACAATGCTTCGGGAATATTCTCGCTTAAACCATTGACGAGAACATCAATATTGCGTTCTCCGACGGAGATTTTATAGTTACAGGCCAGCTTATAGAACTGCTGTTTCAGCTGTTCATTGGTAAGCGAGTCGGTGCCAAGATAATCGAGATAGTCGGCCGCATAGTTGAAACGAAGGTCTGCTTCGTTGCCGAACTCATATCGGAAACCAAGGAAAGCACTGCCCTTTCCGGTGTTCTTGACATAGGCAAAAGGAAGATTATCGGTGATTTCCCCGAAGTTAAGATCTTTCTTGAAATCAACAAATTTTGGTTGGATGGGCTTGACTTTTGCCTCTTGAATGTTGCGTACAAACTGACTAACAGTGTCGCGGTTGGTCGGGATCGGTGTGATGGCAGGCTTGTCTATCTTTTTAAGGCTCTTGTCTTCGCCCTGACGCTTGTATATGGCAACGTAGTTGTCGTTGAAATGATTGTTGGCAAAGGCCACGACTTCTTCTTTTGTGATGTTCGAAATTCTGTCAATCCATTTCACTTCTTGTTCCCAAGGTATCTCGTTGATAAAGGCATCTACGAACTTGTCTGCACGTGCCCGATTGTTTTCAAGGGAATTATAATACTGCAACTTTGCGTTGTTGATGACGGCTGGTAGTAAGTCGTCTGAGAAATTTCCAGCTTTTAGCTTCTCCATTTCCTCAAGCATAACAGCCTTCGCCTCATCGAGTGATTGCCCGTCACGTGGAGTTCCGCCCATGATGAAGGCTGAATAATCGTGCAATCTTTCCACCCCAGCCCATGCATAAAGCATTTTCATCTGCTGATTGATGTCAAGATCAAATAGTCCTGCAGTGCCGTTGCTTAGAATATTTTCAATGAGATTCAGCGTGTCAACCTGTAAGGAATTACCCTGTTCAAAGCGCCAACCCATCCAGATGGCTTCCGTTTCCAGTCCGTAAACGGTGGTGTCACGTTGTTCAGCGATGGGAGCAAGTGCAGGAAATTCGGGCTGCTTAACATCTTCACCAGGCTGCCATGAACCAAAATACTTGTCAATAGTGGCAATAACCTCATCGGGGTCAAAGTCTCCAGACATGCAGATGGCTACGTTGTTGGGGCGATACCAATGTTCGAAATAAGCCTTGATATTTGTGATTGACGGGTTTTTCAGATGCTCTTGCGTGCCAATAGTGCTTTGAGTTCCATAGGGATGGCCAGGGAAAAGCATGGCAGAAAGTGCTTGCCAAAGTTTGCGTTGGTCTTGTGCAATACCGATATTGTATTCCTCGTAGACAGCCTCCAGTTCGGTATGGAAGCCACGGATGACCATATTCTGGAATCGGTCTGCTTGTATTTTAGCCCAGTTTTCTACTTCATTGGAAGGAATATCCTCAGTGTAGCAAGTGACGTCGTTCGAAGTATAGGCATTTGTTCCTTCAGCTCCAATGGCAGCCATCAGCTTGTCATACTCATTTGGTATGTTGTATTGTGCCGCCAGCTGGCTTACAGAATCAATTTCATGATAAGCCTTTCGGCGGGCTTCCTGATCAGTCAACTGCCTGTAGGCTTCATAACGCTGTTCAATTTCGTCAAGGAAAGGGGCTTCAGCTTCGGCATTTGTCGTGCCAAACTGTTGCGTACCTTTGAACATGAGGTGCTCCAGATAGTGGGCTAATCCCGTTGTTTCTGCCGGATCGTTTTTCGATCCTGTGCGAACGGCGATAAAAGTCTGGATGCGTGGAGTCTCCTTATTCACAGACAGATAGACCCTCAGACCGTTATCCAGCGTGTAGATGCGGGCATTCATGTCATCTCCCTTCACAGTCTCATATTTGTACTTTCCTCCACAAGCCGTTAGTGTAAATGCTATTGTGGTAATTACTGCAGCTGCAATGATGGCAGCCAATCTTTCTTTTTTCATATTGTGATGGTTAAGAAATGTATTAAAGGTTTGAATAGATATTTTCATGATGGCATTTGCTTTGTGCGACACCTTTACATGTAGAGTTTCTGGTTTTCGAAGTCTACTTCGCGGTCAAGCTGCTGAATGAAGTCGTCGAAGACATCCTGTTCTACGTCTCCTAATGCAAATTCCTTCTCTGCATCTTTCCGAATTTCGCTAATCCATGCACGTCTGGCTGCGACATAGTCTTGTCTGACGCGCTCAGCATCCTGTTCAGTTATCTCTTCAAGTCCGTAGTATTCGCAGATCATACGATAAGTCCATGTCCATCTGTACTCGGAATAGTTTCGATGGATGTCGTTGAATCGTTCCAAAACTCCGGAAACGGTCTCGATATTTCCATTGATGATGTCTTCCACCAGACGCAGTTCTTCACTTTCGGGAAGCAACAGACCGCTAAGGTCATTCCAGTTGCCTGCTCCTATATTTGACAAAGGTTTCTCCAATGCATGTCTCTTCAAAACGGCTCCCATATAAATGCGGAGGGCGATATCATAGTATTTTATGCCTTTCTTCAGCGATGAATTCTTGATGACATATTCGTGGTAGTTATATTCAGATACGCTGTCGCCGGAAGCCTCCCTGAGGTTTTCGAGAATCTTTTTGCCCCGGAGGATTTCTCCGACAGAGAAGGGAGAGAGCCAGTCGAAGTTCACGATGCTTTTCCTTGCCTCTTTGGTTCGTTTGTCTCGTTTGGGCCATTTGCGAATGTCTCGATAGAGTCCGACGGTTGTCAAGTTGCGTCCTGGCACCAGATACATGACGTCACCGTATGCAATCAGGTAGGCAAAGGGCAGGTCTCTCGTGTCGGGATGGTACATAAGCTTTCCGAAAAGCACGGAGAACGTGCCGATGTGGGCAGGCATCAACAAGTAGGCTCCGCTGGCAGTCTTCGTACCTCTTTCAAGGGTTCCGTAGTGCATCGGTCCCATTTTATAGGCATGATTTGAGAAGTTCGTCGACGATCCAGCATTATAGAATGAGAATTGTCCACCGATGAGCAGGCTTGACTTGTGATGGCTTGCTGTGAAAGGTCCGCAGAAAGCTGCGCAGGCTTCTCCGTTAGCCATGAATGAATTGGCAAAGAACACGCTGGCTTCTGCCGTGAATCCGTTGGTAATCTGGCAGGCTTCTCCCACAAAACAGTCTTGCATTTTCACGGAGTTGATAATGGAGCATCCGTCGCTGATGATAGAGTTCTCGCAGATAACTCCCGTTCCGATATACACACTATTGGTGTTGGAGCTCATCACAGAGCAGTCGCTCAGTCTGGATGCTCCGCTGATTTCACATCCTTCGTAGAGCAGTGTGTTGGTGATTTCCTTGGTATTGACGATTTTCACGTTGTTGCCGATAGTTCCTCTTTCGGGCAGTGTACGTTCGATTTCCTCGTTGATCAGCCTTCTGATGGCTTCTTTCAGCGGTTTGTTGTGGAAGTGCTTTACCATGAAAGCGGCAAACTGGCTGTTCAGGTTACGGAAGAGAATCAGGTTGCCGTCACCCACTTCGTTGAGCACGCTGACGAGGTGTCCCTCTCCGTAGGTTGCCCCTTCGGTGGTTTCCATGGTGCAGACGTTTGAGATATAGCAGTCGTCGCCGATGGTATAGTTGTTGATATAATTTCCGATATTCTCAATCAGGCAGTTGTCTCCAACGGTCACATTGCGCAGCGTAGCATTGTTGATACCGGAATGTTTCACAAATCCCTGGGCCACTTCCACGTTTTTTTCAAAGTTTCCCAGCCGGATATCACCGTAGAACATCACACGGTGGAAATAGTTGGCCTTGAAGTCTTCAGCCACCAACACTCGCGTCCAATCCTCGCTCCAGCAGCTGTTGTTTTCGAGAATGATAATCTCGTTTTCCGTAAGTTGTCTATAGTTCGTCATAGTTTTCGTATAAAAAATCGTTGTATGGGTATTTCTGTACATGCAGTTCGCGCACCTTTTTGTAGATAGTCTCTCGGAATTCCTCAATGTTTTGTCTTTCCAGTGCCGAGATGAAAAGGCAGTTCTCGTTGAGTTTTGCCATCCATGTGCGCTTGAGTTCGTCGAGCGAGATGTTCTCTTTCCCTATGGGTGTCAGGTCATCTTCCTCTTTTTCTATCCAGTGATAGTTGTCTATCTTGTTGAAGACAATCATAGAAGGCTTGTCGGCGCAGCCAAGGTCTGCGAGTGTTTTTTCAACCACTTTGATCTGTTCTTCGAAGTCTGGATGCGAGATGTCGACAACGTGTAAGAGCAAGTCGGCTTCCCTTGTCTCGTCAAGAGTCGACTTGAAGGAGTCTACAAGGTCGGTGGGCAACTTGCGTATAAAGCCTACAGTATCGGCTAAAAGGAACGGAAGATTCTCGATGGTCACTTTTCTTACCGTGGTGTCGAGCGTGGCAAAAAGCTTGTTTTCGGCAAACACCTCGCTTTTGGCCAGCATGTTCATGATGGTCGATTTTCCCACATTCGTGTATCCTACCAGTGCTACGCGGATGAGACGCCCACGGTTTTTCCGCTGGGTGGTTTTCTGTTTGTCGATTTCCACGAGCCGTTCTTTCAGCAGTGAGATGCGCTGGCGTATGATGCGCTGGTCCATTTCAAGCTGAGTTTCACCAGGTCCGCGCAGTCCGACCGAGCCCTTTCCACCCCCACTTCCGGAACCTCCGCCCTGACGTTCGAGGTGGGTCCAGAGGCGTTGCAGTCGTGGAAGCATGTATCGATACTGTGCCAGTTCCACTTGAGTCTTGGCGTTTGCCGTCTGTGCACGCATGGCAAATATGTCGAGAATCAGGCTTGTGCGGTCGAGGATCTTCACGTGCAAGGTGTTCTCTATGTTGCGTATTTGCTTGGCCGAAAGCTCATCGTCGAAGATAACCATGCCGACCGGCTGCGGGATGTCGGTCGCTGCTTCGGCAGAAACGGGCAGTGTCTCTGCCTGTTCCATCCACTCGTCGTAGTCGTCTTGGCACTTTTTGATGTATTGTCTGATTTCTTCCAGCTTTCCAGAGCCTACGTATGTGACCGACGAAGGCCCGCCGACTCGCTGGGTAAAACGCCTGACCACCACGGCACCTGCCGTTTCTGCCAGAAATTCCAGTTCGTCAAGATACTCTTTTGTCTTGGCTTCATTTTGCTCTTTTGTGATGAGGCCCACGATGACGGCAGTCTCTGCCTTGGCTTCTGAGATTACAAATTCCTTCATTCGGCATATAATATAATAAGGTGCAAAGTTACAATTATGCCGTCACAATACAAAATAAAAACGAAAAAATGTTTCGCCTTTTTTGCATTCTCCTGCTGCCTGCGGACGGCAATCGGCAGCTGTCTGGAGGGGAAGGGTGTGGATAATTTCGCTTTTTGAGTTTTTTTAAGCGAATTGATGCTGGTGTTTCTTTCCGATCTTCGTATCTTTGCATGTCTTGTTTTCAATCAGTTGATTACAGTTACAGTGACAGAACACGATGAAAAAGATATGAAAGCAAACCGTATTTTCCTGCTGCTGGCGACTGTTTTTTGCCTGTCGTCATTGTCAGCCCAGCCACCTGTTGCCGACTATCAGGTGGTTCCTCTTCCCGAGAATGTGTCGCCTGTCAAGGCCAAGCCCTTTGTGTTGAATGCCGAGACCCGTGTGTGTTATCCCGCCGACAGTCGCGAAATGGCGCGTAATGCGTCCTTTCTTGCCGACTACATCCGCGAGCAGACGGGGCTGAGCGTGCTGCCTTCGCCGGCAGAGACGGGCAGCAACGTCGTCAGGCTGCAGCTTGACGAGCGGGTGAAGGAGGCCGAAGGCTATGTGATAGAAGTATCGTCGAAGGCCGTTACCATTAGCGGTCGCACCCCGCAGGGGGTCTTCTATGGTCTGCAAACGTTGCGCAAGTCGTTGCCGGTGGTGGCAGATGCCGCGGAGATAAGCCTGCCTGCCGTCACGATAACGGATGCTCCGAGGTTTGCCCATCGGGGCATGATGCTCGACTCGGGGCGTCATTTCTTCACGGTTGGCTTTGTGAAGCGCTTCATCGACCTGCTTGCGATACACGGCATGAACGTCTTTCACTGGCATCTTTCCGACGATCAGGGCTGGCGAATCGAGATCAAGAAGTATCCGCTTCTTACCGAGATAGGGTCGCAGCGGGCAGAGACGGTCGTGGGAAGGAACACCCATGTCTACGACGGAACGCCCTATGGCGGCTTCTATACGCAAGACGAGATACGCGAAGTGGTGGCCTATGCGGCAGAGAGGTATGTCACTGTCGTGCCGGAAATCGACATGCCGGGCCACATGCTCTCGGCCCTTACGGCCTATCCCGACCTCGGTTGTACGGGAGGACCCTATGCCGTCTCGCGCCGATGGGGCATCTTCGACGACGTGCTTTGCCTGGGAAACGAGCGCGTATATGAGTTCTGTCAGGACGTGCTTGGCGAGGTAATCGACCTCTTTCCCTCACGGCTCATCCACATAGGGGGCGACGAAGCTCCGAACGAGCGGTGGGCTTCTTGTCCGAAGTGCCAAAAGCTGATGGCCGGCAACGGGCTCACTCCCCAGACCATACAGGGCTATTTCACCAACCGCATCGAACGGTTTGTCAACTCAAGGGGGCGCAACATCATCGGCTGGGACGAGATTCTTGATGGACACATCAACCAAAGCGCCACCATACAGAGCTGGCGTGGGGCCGAGACCGGCGTCCGTGCTGCTCGTGAAGGCCACGATGTCATCATGTCACCCACGTCGCATTGCTACTTTGACTACCTGCAATCAGACAATCCAAAGGCCGAACCGACCCTCTGCGGAGGCTTTATCAGCGTCGAAAAAGTCTATTCTCTCGACCCCACGGCAGGCCTTTCCGACCGTGAGTCGGCCCATATCCTCGGCGTGCAGGCCAACCTTTGGACCGAATATATTGCCTCGCCCCAGCAGGCCGAGTATCAGCTCCTGCCGAGAATAGCAGCCCTCAGCGAGGTGCAGTGGATGAAGTCTGGCCGCGACTACGAAGGCTTCCTTGCCCGACTGCCCCGGCTTGTCGACCTCTATGACCTCTACCGCTACAACTATGCTACCCATCTCTGGCCCGAAAGGCAGGTGGCAGTCGAGGGATTCCGTCCCAGTGGCGACTGACTTAAACAACTGAAGTACAACGGCTTCACCCTCATCGTGCCCCTGAGCCGAAAGCCTTCAGGGGCACTTCTTTTTGCCTTCCCGCCGAGAAAGCTAAGGATTTAGGGTGAGAAGTCATAGCTTTCTTGCCGATAAACCTTAGCTTTCTCGATGATAACTCTATGACTTCTCGGGCTAAATCCTTAGCTTTCTCGGCAACCTTTCAGGGCATTCTCCCGCGGAAGTGTTATTTTTCCTTTAAAAATAGGCCGTTTCTCAAACTTTCTTCGTATCTTTGCCATGCATTGAGAGGCGTCCTTCATGACGCCCTTTCGAAGTTTGTTTTTATAGAAACCAGAACCATTCAACATGAGACTAATTATCGAAAAAGACTATGCGGCCCTTTCTCATTGGGCAGCAGAGCATGTGGTACGGCGCATCAACGAGTTCAACCCGACTCCAGAGCGTAAGTTTGTATTGGGACTTCCCACAGGGTCGTCGCCCGAAGGCATGTATGCTTTCCTCGTGCAGGCATGCAAGGACGGGCGCGTTTCGTTCAAGAATGTCGTCACGTTCAACATGGACGAATACGTAGGACTGCCCGAAAGCCATCCCGAGAGCTACCACTCGTTTATGGCCCGCAACCTCTTTGACCACATCGACATACCGCGTGAACAGGTGCATATCCTCAATGGAAACGCCGCAGACCTTGCCGAAGAGTGCCGTCACTATGAGCAAATGATAGAAGAAGCAGGAGGCATCGACCTCTTCATCGGAGGCATCGGCCCCGACGGCCATATCGCTTTCAACGAGCCAGGCTCGAGTCTAAGCAGTCGTACACGAGTGAAAACCCTCACAACCGACACCATCATCGCCAATGCACGCTTCTTTGACGGCGATGTTTCCAAAGTTCCCACCACCGCACTGACCGTGGGAGTAGGCACAGTAATGGCAGCCCGTGAGGTGATGATCCTTGTCAATGGCCACCATAAGGCACGTGCCTTGCAGGCAGCAGTCGAAGGAAGCGTCAACCACATGTGGACCATCTCGGCCCTGCAGACTCACCAGCACGGGATCATTGTCTGCGACGAACCCGCCACCGACGAACTGAAAGTAGGTACCTACCGCTACTTCAAAGACATCGAACGCCAGAACTTATAGCACAGAAGGCAACGCAGAGAACCGCAGGACGGTCGGCATGGACGGCCGTAGCCGGCAGGAAGCACGCCTGCAGTTCTCTGCACCGCATCGTACACCCCAAACAAAATACCATCAAAACCATGAATCTTAACCTTAGCTCACAAATCGTTCTGAACAAAGTTCCCGTGGAAATCTACCAGCCGAAGACGGCTGTCGACAGGTCAGAACTCACACGTTTGGAAAAGATAGACACCGACATCTTTGCCAAGCAAGAGGAGGGAGCACGCCATATTGCCGACGTGATCGAACAGGAAATACGCACCAAGCAGCGCGACGGCAAGCAGTGTGTGCTCGGACTTGGCACGGGTCTCTCGCTCACACCCGTCTATGAAGAACTCATCAGACGCCACCATGAAGACCATCTGAGTTTTGAAAACGTGGTAGTGTTCAATGCCTACGAATACTATCCCCTTACCCAAAATACCAAGAACAGCAGCATTTCTCAGCTGAGAGAACGCTTTCTCCGGCACGTAGACATACCCGAACAGAACATATTCTCGCCCGACGGAACCGTAGCTCAGGACCGAGTCAACTACTCATGCAGGCTCTATGAGCAGCGCATCCAGTCGTTCGGTGGACTTGATGTCACCATGCTCGGCATCGGACGCATCGGAAACATTGCCACCAACGAACCCGGATCGACACTGACATCAACCTCGAGAATCATCCTCATCGACCATGTCTCACGCGAAGAAATGACGATGAGTTTCGGGACGAATGAGCCCGTTCCTCCCTGTTCAATCACAATGGGAATAGCCACCATCCTGTCAAGCAAGAAGCTCTTTCTCGTGGCATGGGGAGAAGAAAAGGCCGACATCATCCAGAAAACCGTCGAGGGTCCTATCAGCGATCAGTTGCCCGCCTCGTTCTTACAGACCCACAACGACGCCCACGTAGTCATCGATCTTTCGGCAGCATCCAAGCTGACGCGCATCGTACACCCATGGCTTGTCAAGTCGTGTCATTGGACAGATAAGCTGGTACGCTCAGCTGTCGTATGGCTATGCCAGCTTACTGACAAGCCCATCCTGAAGCTTACCAACAAAGACTACAACGAAAACGGGCTCTCCGAACTGCTCGCTCTCTACGGCTCGGCATACAATGCAAACATCAAAATCTTCAACGATCTGCAGCACACCATTACCGGATGGCCGGGAGGAAAGCCAGATGCCGACGACACATACAGGCCCGAACGCGCCAAGCCATACCCCAAAAGAGTGCTCGTCTTCTCGCCACACCCCGACGACGACGTCATCTCTATGGGTGGCACCATCCAGCGTCTTGTGCAGCAAAGGCACACGGTGCACGTGGCTTATGAAACCTCTGGCAACATTGCCGTGGGCGATGAAGAGGTAGCAAGGTTCATGCACTTCATCAATGGGTTCAACCAACTCTTCGGCAACGAACAGGATGAAGTGATCAAACAGAAATATCAGGAGATAAAAAACTTTCTCAAAAAGAAGAAGCAGGGAGAAAATGATCCGCGCGACATCTTGACCATCAAGGGGCTGATCAGAAGGGGAGAAGCACGTACGGCATGCACATTCAACCAGATTCCGCTGTCGCAAGTGCACTTCCTTGACCTGCCTTTCTACGAATCAGGGAAAATAGAGAAGCTGCCAATGACTGAAGACGATGTGCGCATCGTGCAGCAACTCCTTCGGGAAGTGCAGCCGCACCAGATATATGTGGCCGGCGATCTGGCCGATCCCCATGGGACACATCGCAAGTGTACCGATGCCGTTCTGGCCGCTATCGACGAGGAAAAACGTGCAGATGCGGCATGGTTGAAGGAGTGCAGGGTGTGGATGTATCGCGGCGCATGGGCTGAATGGGAAATCGAAAACATTGAGATGTGCGTCCCAATGTCGCCCGAAGAGCTCCGCGCAAAGCGCAATAGCATACTGAAACATCAGTCGCAGATGGAGAGTGCACCATTCCTTGGCAACGACGAACGGCTCTTCTGGCAACGGGCAGAAGACCGCAACCGTGCAACGGCAGACTTGTATGACAGGCTTGGACTGGCTTGCTATGAGGCTATGGAGGCTTTTGTTGAGTATAAACCCCTTTGATAAATAGAGGAAAATGATGGAAGAAAAGCAGCTGAAAGAAATTGTCGGCAAGTTTCAGACAACAGGAAAAGCAGACTCGATAGTGCCGTTAGGCAACGGGCTTATTAACGATACATTCCTTGTCAAGACCGCGGAGCAGGACAGTCCTGACTATGTTTTGCAGCGCATCAATCATGCCATTTTTACAGATGTGCCCCTCTTGCAGCACAATATAGAGACAGTCACTGACCATCTGAGGAAGAAAGGCGCTGCAACACTGACGTTTGTTCAGACCGAAGATGGGAAAACCTTCATGCAGAATGGTGACGGAACATATTGGCGGATGTCAGTCTTCATTCCTGACACACAAACGATCAGCGAGGTGACAACTGCCACTTCCTATGACTGTGGGAAAAGTTTTGCAGCGTTTGAGTTGATGTTGGTTGACCTTTCGGAGCCGCTTGGCGAACCTATTCCCGACTTTCATAACATGGAACTCAGGCTCCGTCAGTTGCAGGAGGCTGTCAGTAGCGACGCTGCCGGCAGAGTAAAAGAGGTGTGCCAGGTGCTTGAGGACTTGGCGAACTATGCTGAAGAAATGACAAAGGCAGAGCGTTTGCACAGAGAAGGGATGTTGCCAAAGCGCATATGCCATTGCGACACGAAGGTGAACAACATGCTTTTCGACAGGGAAGGCAAAGTGCTTTGCGTGATAGACCTTGACACGGTGATGCCGAGTTTTGTGTTTTCTGACTATGGTGACTTCCTGCGTACGGCGGCAAGCACGCAGCCTGAAGACTCCAAAGACTTGGATGCCATTCGTTTTCGCATGGACATCTTTGAGGCGTTTACTCGTGGATATATAGAAGGAGCACGACCTTTCCTCACCCCGTTAGAGGTCGAAATGCTGCCATATGCAGTGTCGTTGTTCCCCTATATGCAATGCGTTCGCTTCCTGACCGACTATATCAATGGGGATACATATTATAAAATAATGTATCCGACGCATAATCTTGTCAGGGCTTTGAATCAGCAACGTCTCTTTCATGAGACGCTGAACTGTCAGGATGAGATGAGGAAAATAATTCAGGAATGCTATGATTAAAGTACCTCTCGTTGCACATTCAACAGACACTCTGGCCCAGTTCCATGTGTTGCCATATGCCCCTTGGGGGAAGGATTATCCTTATCAACCGCATGTAGAGGTCGCTTTGGGCCATACGGGTGACAGCCTTCTGCTGCATTTCAGGGTCATAGAACAGACGGTCAGGGCAGTTGCACCGGGAGATAATAGCCGGGTTTGGGAAGACTCTTGCTGTGAATTCTTTGCAAGTCCCATACAAGCGCTCTCTTCACTAGAAAGCAAGCCAGGACAGGCTGGCGGACTCTTCGTGCCATCTTGTGAGCAAGAGCATTGCGGAACACTATACTATAACTTTGAATGTAACGCTGCCGGTCGCCTGCTTATAGGCTGTGGATCAGGCCGAGAGGGTAGGGAACTGGCTCGGAAAGAGATACTGGATAGTGTGGAACGCTGGTCTTCGTTGGGAAAAAGTCCGTTTGAAGAGCACGAGGCTCCGGAGGAATGGCACTTGAAACTGGCGATACCGATTACGGCCTTTTGGCACCATCAATTACATTCTTTCAGCGGATTGCGCATGAAAACGAACATATATAAGTGTGGCGATAAGTTGCGCCAACCACATTTTTTGTCGCTATTCCCGATTTCAACAGCCACGCCTGACTTCCATCGTCCCGATTTCTTTCAGGAATTAATATTTGAGTAGATGGAAAGAGTCATTTGCCTGTTGGCAGTTTTGGTGCTATGTGCATGCCAGCCCGAATCGCTTCAGAAAGGCGATTTGCTGTTCCATGTCGCGGATGAAGATAATGCTATTACGGATGTTACGCCGGGAATGATTGACCATGTGGCAATAGTTCTGTCAAAGGACAGCGTCATAGAAGCGGTGCCGAAAGGAGTGGTGACGACGGCAATAGATTTTCTACGCAAGCAGAAAGGTTACTACTTGTGGGCTCGAGTGGAAGATATTGATGCGGAAAAGAGCGTGGGCAATGCTTGCAGATATCTTGGAAGAGCATACGACAGCCTCTACTTGCCTGATAATTCGGAAATATATTGTTCAGAATTGGTACAGTTATCCTTTGTTGACAAACGTGGAAATATGGTTTTTAAGCCGATACCAATGTCGTTTCATGATGCTTCAGGAGAGATAACACCCTATTGGATTGACTTTTATACAAACCATAATATGAAGGTTCCTGAGGGGAAGCCAGGGACGAATCCGGGAGAACTCTCCCGACTTTCCAATGTCTCAATCATTGGAAAGTTGAAATGAAAAGGAAGGCGTTTTGCTAAATAAACAGAAGGAACCGAAAACTTATTAGCCCATGAAAAAACTATTTTGCACAATAATATTCTCCTTATTAGGCTTACCTGGGACTGCATTCGCCAGCGAACTGCTGGTTGAAGCGGAGAATTTCGACGATAAAGGAGGCTGGGTTGTCGACCAACAATTTATGGATCAGATGGGGTCTCCCTATCTGTTGGCTCACGGACTTGGGCGTCCTGTGGCCGATGCTTCGACGTCAATCCGATTTCCTGCAAAAGGGAAATATCACGTTTTTGTCCGAACCTACAACTGGACGTCGCCTTGGTATCAAGGGAAAGGACCGGGAAAGTTTGAAGTGATAGTGGATGGGAAAAGACTCTTTTCGCCATTAGGATGTGACGGACAGGACTGGGAATGGCAGTATGCAGGTGATGTAAGGATAAGAAATGTAGATGCGGAGGTCAGGCTTCACGACTTGACAGGATTCGACGGCCGATGCGATGCCGTCTTCTTTACGACTGATAGCCATTGCTTACTTCCTGCGGGAAACGAGGAATTAAATGTTTTTAGGAAAAGAATGCGCACGGTTTCACCCGATGCAAGAGATGCAGGAACGTATGATTTCGTGGTGGTTGGAGGGGGCATCGCGGGGATATGTGCTGCAGTTTCTGCTGCACGGTTGGGATGTAAAGTGGCATTAGTCAATGACCGTCCCGTGTTAGGAGGTAACAATAGTTCGGAAATCCGGGTACATATGGGTGGACAGATAAATGTAGGTCCCTATGAGAAACTTGGGAATCTACAGAAGGAGTTCTGTCCAATAAATGGAGGAAATGCCCAGCCTGCAGAGGTATATGAAGACGAAAAGAAACTGGATTGGATCAGAAAGGAGGACAATGTCACATTGTTTCTAAACTATCGGGCTGTGGAAGTAGAGACGAAAGACGGACGAATACTGTCGGTGACGGCTCAGCATGTTGAGATGGGAGAGCAGATAAGACTTAGTGCTCCTGTATTCTCTGACTGCACAGGTGATGGCATTTTAGGACTGTTATCTGGGGCAGATTGGACGATGGGGCGTGAGAGTAAGGAGGAGTTTGGGGAGGAATTAGCTGAGGATGTCAGTGACAAATTGACAATGGGAGCATCTGTACAATGGTATTCAATGCCTACAAATGCCCCTGATGTATTCCCTGAGTTCAATTATGGAATGACATTTAACGAACAGAATGCAGAACATGTCTTGATGGGAGAGTGGACCTGGGAGACGGGAATGAACCGTAACCAGATCAGTGAATTTGAGATAATACGTGATTATGGGATGCTTGCCGTATATTCCAATTGGAGCTATCTGAAGAATCATGCAGAGGATAAAGACTCATATGCCAACCGACAGCTTTCGTGGATGGCCTATGTCGCCGGAAAGAGGGAGTCGACAAGACTGTTAGGTGATTATGTTCTTACGCAAAAAGATCTGGATAATGACGTGTATCATGATGATGCTTCATTTACGACAACATGGAGCATAGACCTCCACGAACCAGACCCTTCAAATGAAAAATACTTTCCGAATAATGCATTCAAGGCAATTACTCATCATCATTTAATTTATCATTCGGCAGTTCCTTACCGATGTTTGTATTCTCGGAATATTTCCAATTTATTCATGGCAGGTCGCAATATAAGCGTAACTCATGTAGCGTTGGGAACGGTAAGGGTGATGAGAACTACAGGTATGATGGGAGAAGTAGTCGGTATGGCGGCATCTCTATGTCGGCGATATAAGGCCACTCCTCGCGAGATATACCAAAGCTATCTGCTGGAATTGAAATCGCTCATGTTGAAAGGTGTAGGAAAAGACATGGAAAATACTCAGACCTACAATATTGGAGGGAGCCTTGGACCTTGGCCAAAGGAATGACATCAGAAATGCTATCATCATGTAGGCAGGAATAGTCTTTTTCATATTTTGCCCTGAAGAAAAAGCCTAAAACCTGAGACTGAATATTGCACAAAACTTCTTTTCTGTGCACACAGAGCGTCGTTTTGTGCATTTTTGAGCCGAATATTTGGCTAACAAACAAAAAGTTTGTAATTTTGCAGATTGAAAATTTTCACACATTATTAATTATTATATGGCTTTAAAGATTGTAGTTCTGGCCAAGCAAGTGCCAGATACACGAAATGTGGGCAAGGATGCCATGACAGCTGAGGGCACGGTTAATCGTGCAGCATTGCCCGCAATCTTCAATCCAGAAGATTTGAATGCTTTGGAGCAAGCCCTTCGATTGAAGGAACAGCATCCAGGTTCTACAGTAGGTATTCTCACGATGGGTCCTCCTCGTGCAGGTGAAATCATTCGTCAGGGTCTTTATCGTGGTGCAGATACCGGTTGGTTATTGACCGATCGCTTGTTTGCCGGTGCAGACACGTTGGCCACATCTTATGCATTAGCTACGGCAATCAAGAAGATTGGTGGTGTAGATATCGTGCTTGGCGGGCGTCAAGCTATCGATGGCGATACAGCTCAAGTGGGGCCTCAGGTGGCTCAAAAGCTGGGTCTCAATCAGGTAACCTATGCAGAAGAAATCCTTAAAATAGAAGATGGCAAGGCTATTATCCGTCGTCATATTGACGGTGGTGTTGAGACAGTTGAGGCTCCTCTGCCTGTTGTCATTACGGTAAATGGCAGTGCAGCTCCCTGTCGTCCACAGAATGCTAAGCTTGTGATGAAGTATAAGCGAGCCACATGTCCGATGGAGCGTACTTCGAACGATGCCTATAGCGAGTATGCTTATCTGTATGATGAGCGCCCATATCTGACCTTGAACCAGTGGAGTGTGGCCGATGTCGATGGTGATGCCTCTCAATGTGGCTTGGCAGGTTCGCCGACAAAGGTAAAGGCTGTAAAGAATATCGTATTCCAAGCCAAAGAATCAAAGACGTTGACTGGTTCTGATGACGACATCAACGGCCTCGTACAAGAATTGTTAAACGAAAAAATCATCGGGTAAGCTATGAATAATGTTTTTGTATATATTGAAATTGAAGGCACACAAGTGCAAGAAGTTTCGCAGGAATTGCTTACAAAAGGCCGCAAGCTTGCCAATCAGTTAAGTGTAGAACTCCATGCCGTTGTAGCTGGAACTGGTATCAAGGGCAAGGTAGAAGACCAGATACTCCCCTATGGTGTCGATAAGCTTTTTGTGTTTGACGGTGAGGGACTTTTCCCATACACGTCGGCTCCTCATACCGACATCATGGTCAATCTTTTCAAAGAAGAAAAACCTCAAATATGCTTGATGGGCGCGACTGTCATTGGCCGTGACCTCGGTCCTCGTGTATCTTCATCACTTACGTCGGGTTTGACAGCCGACTGTACCGAGCTGGAGATTGGCTCTTATGAGGATAAGAAAGCTGGGAAGGTGTATGAAAACCTGCTCTATCAAATTCGCCCGGCCTTTGGTGGAAACATCGTTGCAACGATTGTCAATCCTGACCATCGTCCCCAAATGGCTACAGTACGTTCGGGTGTGATGCAGAAAGCGCTGTATGAAGGGATTTGCAAGAAAGAGGTTGTCTATCCTGAAGTATCCCAATACGTTTCTCCCGAGGCCTATGTCGTGAAGGTGCTCGACCATCATGTAGAGGCCGCCAAGCACAACTTGAAGGGTGCGCCCATTGTTGTTGCAGGTGGCTATGGCGTGGGTTCAAAGGAAGGTTTCGACCAGTTGTTCCAATTAGCCAAGGTACTTCATGGCGAAGTGGGTGGCTCTCGTGCTGCTGTTGATGCCGGTTGGATCGACCATGACCGGCAGATTGGACAGACGGGTGTCACCGTTCATCCAAAGGTTTATATTGCATGTGGTATATCCGGACAGATACAACACATTGCCGGCATGCAGGATTCAGGCATTATTATTTCCATCAACAGCGATCCTGATGCTCCCATCAACCGTATTGCCGATTATGTTATTGTCGGTACTGTTGAGGAAGTTGTTCCCAAACTTATTAAATATTATAAACAGAACAGCAAGTAACCATGGCAAACTATTATAGTGACCACCCGGAGATAGGTTTCTATCTGAACCATCCTCTGATGAAACGCATCGTAGAACTCAAGGAGAAAGGCTACGAAGACAAAGACAAGTTTGAGGACGCCCCTGTTGATCTTGGCGATGCTATCGAAAACTACCGTGCTATTCTCGACATCACTGGCGACGTGGCAGCCAACATCATTGCTCCTAATTCAGAAAGTGTTGACCTTGAAGGTCCGCATCTTGAGAATGGAAGAATGATTTATGCAAGCAAGACTTTCGAAAATCTTGATGCCACTCGCAAGGCAGGTCTGCACGGTGTCTCAATGCCTCGTCGTTATGGAGGCTTGAATCTTCCGAACGCAGTGTTCTCGATGTTGAGCGAAGTAATTTCCGCTGCTGATGCAGGTTATCAGAACATCTGGAGTTTGCAGAGCTGTATAGACACGCTCTATGAGTTCGGTTCTGAGGAACAGCGCCAGAAATATATTCCGAGAGTATGTGCCGGCGAGTCCATGTCGATGGACCTTACCGAGCCAGATGCAGGCTCAGACCTGCAGCGTGTGATGCTGAAAGCCACCTATGACGAGCAGGAAGGTTGCTGGCGACTGAACGGTGTGAAGCGCTTCATCACCAACGGCGATTCTGACATCCACCTTGTGTTAGCCCGTTCTGAAGAAGGAACGAGAGACGGACGTGGCCTTTCTATGTTTATCTATGATAAGCGTCAAGGGGGTGTTGACGTGCGTCATATCGAGCACAAGCTCGGCATTCATGGCTCGCCCACCTGCGAACTCACCTACAAGAATGCCAAGGCTGAGCTCTGCGGAAGCACCCGTCTCGGACTTATCAAGTATGTGATGGCGCTGATGAACGGTGCCCGTCTCGGCATTGCAGCCCAGTCGGTAGGTCTTTCTCAGGAAGCCTACAACGAGGCTTTGGCCTATGCCAAGGAGCGTGCTCAGTTCAATACCAAGATAATAGAGTTCCCTGCCGTCTATGATATGCTGGCCCGTATGAAGGCGAAGCTTGATGCAGGTCGTGCATTGTTGTATCAGACAGCCTGCTATGTAGACGTCTATAAGGGACTGGAGGACATCGAGCGCGACCGTAAGCTCACACCCGAAGAGAAGCAAGAACTCAAGAAGTATCAGCGTCTGGCCGATGCTTTCACGCCACTTGCCAAGGGTATGAACTCGGAATATGCCAACCAGAATGCCTACGATGCTATCTCCATTCACGGAGGTTCAGGCTTTATCATGGAATACAAGTGCCAGCGTCTCTATCGCGATGCCCGCATTTTCAGCATCTATGAAGGCACAACCCAGTTGCAAGTCGTTGCAGCCATCCGCTATATCTCCAACGGAACCATGCTCGCCAACATCAAGGAAATGCTCGAAACGCTTGAGGTCAGCGAGGCTTTGCAGCCCTTGAAGGAACGGGTTGAGAAGCTTATTCCTGTATATAAGGATGCCTTGAACTATGCTAAGGAGCTTGGCAATCAGGATGCATTTGACTTCCTTGCCCGTCGTCTCTACGACATGACTGCCGAGCTTGTGATGTCGCTGCTCATTCTTCGTGATGCAACCAAGGCACCTGAGCTCTTCCTCAAGTCGGCCAACGTATACGTTCGCATGACCGAAGAAGACGTTCTTGGCAAAGCATCCTACATCAAGAACTTCAAAGCCGGCGACCTTGACAGTTTCAAGGTTTGCGAATGTGCTTGTGAAGCCTAAGCTTTCGATATGAGAAAAGTCCGATGAACGGTTGTGTTCGTCGGACTTTTTTTTATTTTATGCTGTCGGAAAAGTGGCAGAGCAGATAGCGATTCTCCTGACATCCCTATCGGTTCCCTCCATTCTGACACGCCGACAGTCCCGAGGAACGTCTGTTCCAACCCTTGCCGTCATGCCGATTCTTAGCCGTTTCAGGCAGGGAGGAAAGGTGAAAATGCCGTCCTTGCAGGGCAGAGTTGCATATTCATCAGTTTTTAGGTGTGTTTTTCTCGGGAAAAATGTAACTTTGCAGTCAAACGTCATCGTAACCCTCCATGAGCATAAAAGACTATCCCGACATGATGAATGCCGTGCAGGCCCGCCAGTTTCAGGCCGATGTGCTCGACATTGTGAGCCAGATTCCGCGTGGCAAGGTGACCACTTACGGCCATATTGCAGCCCTTGCGGGGTGGCCAAGCCATGCCCGGATGGTCGGTCGCACGCTGCGTTATGCGCCTGAAGCGTCGGTCTTGCCCTGCCACAGGGTGGTGAATGTCGTCGGAAGAACGGCTCCGGGATGGGCAGCTCAGCGCGACTTGCTTGTGGCCGAGGGTGTTGTTTTCAAGGCGAATGGACATGTAGACATGTCACGTTGCCTGTGGGAGCCCGCGTTATAGCTCGTTGTTTTCTCGGGCGACTTTCTCCTTGCTCATGGAGATGCCGGTCGTGTTTTTCGGTGAAGCCTTTCCGTTCACGCGAAAAAAGCGCCTTCTTCAGTATTTGAAACCGGCTGAAAGAAAAATAGTTAAATAGTCAAAATTGGCCAGTGCAATATTTGTTGGTGGTGAGATTTTTTGCTAATTTTGTAGTCACAACCAACCCATATAGCATCAACAGTATTGCATACATGAAACGATTTGTCATGTTGGTCGTGCTGACAGGCCTTTTTCTATCGCTTTATGCCCAGCATGAAAGCGTCATTGTCGACCGTATTATCAGCCAGCTTCAGCAGTATCCTCAAGAGAAAACCTATGTACACACTGACGCAACCGACTATGTTGCGGGTGACAGGGTATGGCTGAAAGTATATGTTGTCAATGCATTGAGCCACGAACCTGTCGATGAAAGTCTCTATGCCTACGTTGAGTTGTTGTCGCCAGACGGCACCTTGACCGCTCGCGTAAAGCTGATTTGCCGTGATGGTGTCTATGCGGGTTATGTTGACATTCCTGCCTCTGCCGACGCAGGACGCTACTTCCTGCGGTCGTATACTGAACTTTCTTCGGGGGTGAAGGGATATGAAAGTGTGCAGCCCTTGTATGTGAAAGGCAGCCGGAAGGCTGCTGTGGCTCAGGCTAAATCCTCATCCGTCGTGTCCGTTCGTCAGGCTTCTCTGCTGCAGGTTCGCCGTCAGGGACGCCTGCTTCGCTTGTCAACCTCGGCTACGGCTGACTCTCTTTTGCTCGTGGCTCATTGCCGTGCTTACCCGTTTTACATCGGTAAGCTCGACAGTTCGGCCCCCGTTGTGCTCCATCAGGACTCCATACCTCAGGGTGTTGTCTCGTTGTTGCTGGTCGGCAAGAGCCTGAACGTGGTCGACGAGCAGTTGTTTTTTTCGGATAACGGGCAAGAAGAATGCCGTTTGACCATTGATTTTGACAAGTTGGAATACAGGCCAAGAGAGCTGGTGAGGGTGAGTCTTTCGGGTGTCAGCCTGCACGAAGGCGAGCAGGCAGACGTGTCGATCAGTGTGAGAAGCGACGGCCATGTGGGCAGACATCCTGCAGCTTCCATTGTTTCCCACTTGCTGTTGTCGGCCGACATCGAGGGTGGAGTGGAGCGTCCCGAGCGCTTTTCCGGCCGTCAGCTGTCTGCCGACTCGCTATTGGAGGGCAGGCTATGGCGCCGCTATGACTTCCCTCGTCTGTTGCAAGGCAGCTACAGCATGCCGTCGACAGCCAGGGAAACGTCGCAGACCATCACGGGAGTTGTGCGCAGTTCGGTAAAAAAGCGCCCCGTAGCCGGTGCCAAAGTGAGCCTGATTGCTCCCCAGACTGGTTTTTTTGCCTCGACGGTTTCCGATGAGAAGGGGCTCTTTGCCTTTCCTGGCACCGACTTTCCGTCGGGCACACAGTATGTGCTGCAGGCAGTGAATGCCAAGGGGAAAGACCATGTAGAGCTGCTTGTCAGCGAGCGTGAGGTGGCACCTTTTGTCGTGCCCGACTGGGAAGATGACGCTGAAGAAGCTTCGCTGTTGGCTCCAGACGACGTGCTTGCAGGCGGCCAGTCGGCCTATCTTCACGACGAAGCCATCGTGCTCGACGACATAG
The DNA here is from genome assembly GCA_017469955.1 of Prevotella sp. Lineage (GTDB taxonomy): Bacteria > Bacteroidota > Bacteroidia > Bacteroidales > Bacteroidaceae > Prevotella. Next base: position 25,241 of record JAFUFJ010000015.1, on the reverse strand, counting down.
AGGTGACGGCTGCGCGCCGCAACTCGGCTTCGGAAGGCAATGTCTATGCCCAGATGGCCGACGTGTCGTTCGGCCTTCACAAGATTGAAGAGCTGGGAGCCACCTGTCTGCACGAGCTTCTCAGGCACATTCCCGGCGTGTTTGTGCGCGACAATCGGTGCTATGTGCGTGCAGCAACGTCGATTTATAACGACTATCCTGCAGCCATTGCCGTCGATGGAGTGATGGTTGATGGCAGTTATGACTTAGACAACATCCAGATGCAGGACGTTGCACGCGTGGATGTTTTCAAAACCGGAACGACGATTCTCTGGGGACCTATGGGCGGAAGTGGTGTGATATCAATCACTACTCGCGAAGGAAACTACGGAGAAACTTCGGACCGTCAGGCCAATCAAAAGAAGATTTCTCCCTTAGGCTATCAGCGCGAGACGCCCTTCTTTGTGCAGCCTTCCGACCGTCGGACACTATATTGGAACCCTCATCTGACGGCAGATGCCTTCGACTTCAACGCTGCTGACGAGCCGGGAACGTGCCGGATGGTGATTGAAGGCGTGACGAGCGAGGGGCGCCTGATACACGAAGAACGCCTGATAGAGGTGCAATAGGCGTCTGGAATTCAATCGCTTGCCAACGGCTTTTGCAGTGTTGGACAGCCTTTTTTTCTCCGTTCCCCGGCATCTTGCCCGCAGTTTTCTGTAGCATGCCAGCCCCTTCCCGCCGAGAAAGCTAAGGGTTTAGCCCGAGAAGTCATAGACTTATCATCGAGAAAGCTAAGGTTTCTTGGCAAGAAAGCTATGACTTCTCGGGCTAAACCCTTAGCTTTCTCGGCATGGCGGGGAAGGAAACCGCGCACGAATCATGGCATCCGTGCGGCCAAACAGCCATAGAACCCTCTCAGAACGGGCTTTTCCGAAAATCTCATGCGAAAGCGAAAAAGCCCGCAAGAAAGTTGGACGTCTACAGGATTTTTATTACTTTTGCATGACGAAGAACCATTCTTTGCGCCAAGAGCGCAGGAGAAGCCGTAGAGAGTCATGGCACGGCACAACGAGATCGGCAAATGGGGCGAAGACGTGGCAGCAGCCTTCTTGCAGGAAAAGGGCTATGCCATCGTGGAGCGCGACTGGCGTTCTGGCCATCGTGACTTAGACCTCGTGGCCAGAGACGGCGACCGGATGGTGTTTGTCGAGGTGAAAACACGGCAAGACGGCAGCTATGCCTCGCCGGCCTACACGCTCAATCAGCGCAAGCTGAGCAACGTAGCCCAGGCAATACACCACTACATACATACAAAAAACATCGTGGAAGACTTCCGCGTCGACATCATCATCGTGGCAGGATCGCCGGGAAAGACGCCCGAAATCACCCACCTCGAGGACGTGAGAATCCTCTGAACAGCATCCAACTTTCATTCATCCATAAAACAAAGAACAACCATGAAACAAAACATTCTGCTGGCAGCCCTTCTGCTAATGGGGCTTACATCGTGCAGCCAGGCACAGAAAGTAGCACAAAAGGCCGACGCAGCCGGCATTCATTCACACAACGACTATTCGCAAGAACGGCCCTTCTACGGCGCCTATGAGGCCAAGGCTGCCTCGATAGAGGCCGACATCTTCCTGATTGACGGCCAGTTCTATGTCGGCCACAACGAGGAAGACCTGCGACCCGAACTGACTCTTGAGGCCATGTATCTCGACCCTCTGAAGGAGAACTTCGAGAAAAACGGCCAGCGTGCCTATCCCTTCGGCGAGCCACTGCAGCTGCTTGTCGACCTGAAAGACGGCGCCGAGACGCTGGGTGCCTTGCAGAAGATGATAGAAGAGAAAGGCTACAAGCAGCTCTTCGACACGGCAAAGAACCCTACAGCCGTCAAACTCGTCATCACAGGCGACCAGATCGTGCCCGAGCATTTTGCCGACTATGCCTCATTTGTGCTGCAGGACGGACGCATCGGAGTGGGCGAAAACGACGCCTTGGCAAAGTATACCGACGAACAACTCAAGTATGTGCCCCTTGTAAGTCAGGACTTCCACGACTTCTCACACTGGGATGGCGAGTCGGAAATCAGCCCCGAAGAGCGCGAACTGCTGCAGAGTCTCGTCGACGAAGCCCACGGAAAAGGCGTGAAAATACGCTTCTGGGCCATGCCCGACACACCCCTTGCATGGCAGCTCTGCCTCGATCTCGGAGCAGATTACATCAACACCGACCATCCACAGCAGGTGAGAGACTGGCTGGATGCAAAGGAAGCTAAGTAAGCCGCGTCGGCATGCTGAAGGAAAAGAGACGCCCGTCTGGCAGGAAAGCCAGGCGGGCGTCTCTTCTTTTTGTGTCGCTTCACGACATCATCCTGCGCCATTTACGGTAGCCAAGAATGGCAATGACGACGTAAAGGGCATAGAGCGAAGCCTTGAAGGGAATGTCCTTATAGAAATAAAGAGCCGAAGTCACCACGTCAACGGCTATCCAGATGAACCATTGCTCAAGATACTTGCGGGCCAAAGCCCATATCCCTACGATGCTCAACGCTGTGGTAAATGAGTCGGCAATGGGCACCTTTGAGTCGGTGAATGACGTGAGAAGCAGGTAGATAGTGAGCCAGATCGTGAGCGTAAGGGCCGTCCAAAGCAAGGCTAAACGAGGAGGGAAATGGGTGGGAGGGGCATCCTTCTTCTCCGCCATCGCTATGGGTTCTGCCCCGGAACCCATAGCCTCTTTCCTTTCATTCGCACGCAACAAGGCCAGCTTCCATGAGGCAAATCCGTAGACAGTCATGGCAAGATAGTAGAACTCCATGCCGCAATCGGCATAGAGACCTTTCTGATAGTAGAGAGCTATGCCGAGAACCTGCATGAGAAATCCCACGACCCACATCCAGATGCTGGCCTTGTATTCCAGAATGATGTAGGCCAGACCGAGTATAGTGGTGATGATGTCGAGCTTGTTCATGGGTCTTTTTCCTTCAGAATGCTTGCGTATCGGGCCGGGAATGCTGGCTGCCGTGAGCGTGAAAGCACGTGTTTCAAACCGCCGTCAGGGCCCGATGTGCCATGGTTTGCCGGTCAGAATGTCACACTTAGGTGAGCCAGGAAGTGGGTAGGAGCCTGTGCTGAGAAGGTGGCCCATGCCCATCCTCCGTTATAAGCCTCAATCTTCCCGTTGTTGTTGCGGAAGTTCATCGAGCACGAACCGTTCGATTCATAGCGTTCGTTGAACAGGTTGTAGACCGTAACGCCTACGGTTGCCGACTTGATGGCTTTCCACTTGAACGTATAGCTCAGGTCGAAGTCGTTGACAAACATGGCGTCGATCATCGCCCTTGTTTCCGTTCCGTCGTCTTCAAGGTAAGACTTGAAGCCCGAGTTGGTCATGTATTGTTCGCTGATGTATTTCGAAAGCAGGGCAGCGCGCAGCCCCTTCCACTCGTAAGCAAGCGTGCTTCCCAAGATGAAGTCTGGCGAATAGGCCAGATGAGTGGTGCCTGCGTTGACGTAACTCTGGCTCCAATCCTCGTTGATGACGGTGAGTTGCATGTCTTTTGCGCGGTTTTTGCTCCACGTGGCATTGACGTTCCACTCCAGTCCGTCAACGGGTTTCCAGTCGGCTGTCAGCTCAATGCCGGCACGATAGGAGTCCTTGATGTTGCGTGCCACCATCTCTCCATTGGAGTCTTGGGCACCTGTCAGCACGAATTGGTTGTCGTAAGCCATGTAGTAGGCATTGGCATTCAGGGTTAAACGCTTGGCATTAAGGGTGTAACCTATCTCGAGATCGTTCAGTCTTTCGGCCTTCGGATCCACCATATCTGTCTCTGATAACATGTCTTCAAAGTCGTTTCGTGTGGGTTCTTTGTGGGCAATTGCATAGGAGATGTAGGCCTGATGTCCGTTAGAAAAGTTGTAGGTCAGTCCGGCTTTGGGATTGAAGAAGTCGTAGTTTCGGTCGAGATCCAGCGGTCGCTGCTGGCTGTTGTCGTCGAATTCCTGCGATGTTCCCGACATCTTGTAGGAGACATGACGGTATTGCATGTCGGCAAAAGCGTTCAGTCCCGGCAAGAGTTCATAGTTCAGTTTGCCATAGATGTTGCCGTCAGTCTTCTTTGCATTGTTGCGGTAGTATTCGTGATCTGGGTTAATTGCCCCGCTGAACTCGCGCACCCACACCAGCCTTCCGAAGTGGTCGCCGTCGTATTTGTTCCATCCTCCGCCAAGGTTTGCCTGCAGACCCCTTCGGTTGTCGTAGTTGAACGAGGCCACTGCTCCGTAAAAATCGTTGAGCATCTTCTTCTGGCGGACGAGGTCGCTGCGGCTTCCAAGTTCGGAAGACAGCAGATACTTGTACAGTTTCTGTGAGGTTTTGTATTGCTCATAGTAGCCGTCTCCATGTGTATAATGCAGAGCAGCGTTAAGGTTCCAGCCGTGATTGATGCGCTGGTTCCAGATGAGTTGGTAGTGTTGCTGGTGATAGTTGTCGGTCTGATTGTCGTAGTAGGCCGTCTGTCCTTCGGCATTGGTGTACTGTCCGCAGGGGTTATAGGTGCGTCCGTAGCGCTGCATGTCGGCCCGTGAAGCATAGTCCCAGGCATGATAGGTGCGCTCAGTTCCGTTGAAAGTGACCAGCTTCACCATCGTATTGTCTCCGAAATAGCCTCCTTGCAGGAAGTAAGAGTTCAATCTTGACGAGGCACGGTCGATATATCCGTCGCTTCCGATGTTGGAGAGTCGTCCCTGCAGTCCCCAGTGTTCATTGAGTAGTCCGGTAGAGAAGCGTACGGTCTCCTTATGTGTTCCGTACGATCCGGCGGAGAAGTCGACGCCTGCGAAGGGCTGGATGCCTACGTTTTCGGTCAGCATGTTCACCGTTGCCCCGAAGGCTCCTGCGCCATTGGTCGATGTTCCGACGCCGCGTTGCACCTGTATTGACTGCACGCTGGAGGCGAAGTCACCCATATTAACCCAATAGAGCTGCGACGATTCAGCATCGTTCATCGGTATGCCGTTGGCCGTAATATTGATGCGAGTGGGGTCTGTTCCGCGCACATGGATGCCGGTGTAGCCGATGCCGGTGCCTGCATCTGACGATGTAGTGACCGAAGTCAGCATGTTCAGCACCGACGGAATGTCCTTTCCGTGGTTCACTTCACGGATCTGGGCCTGCGAGAGATTGGTGTAAGCCATGGGCGTTTTCTTCGACGCACGTGTCGAAACCACCTGTACTTCCTGCAGGTCCAGGGCCCGCAGCGAGTCGTTTTCGCTGTCGTTGTCCAGTGTTTTCACGACGGAAGTGCCGGCAAAGTCCGTCGTCATGGGTTTGCTGTTTGGGTGGGCAATGGCCCATGTTGGCACCATTACCGCCATCAGAAAGATTTTTTTCATTTTACCTTATTAATATAAACAGTATACAATAAGGGGATTGAGAAAAACGGTTTCCCTTCGCAGGCATTATCCTGATCAGGTCAGAGGGTATCATCTCAGCCAAGCATTTGCAGTCATGTCAGTCTGGAAGCGAGCCGGAAGCCTCGCTCGCAGGCCTGACTTTCTGTCGGAATGTCTCAGCACCCCTTAGCTTGCACGTTGCAAACCGGGTGCAAAGTTACGAATAAGCGAGGACAATGCAAAGAAAAACGAGAACTTGTTTTCGTTTTTCTTTGCACTGTCGAGCGGGAGTAACTTATCCAAAGTTACATAAAAGTGAGTGCAATACAAAGGAAAAGACGGAGTTTCTTCATCAGTATTTTCGCTGAGAAAGCTATGGGTTTAGGGTGAGAAGTCTATGAGTTATGGGTGAGAAAGCTTAGGTTTATTGACGAGAATGCTAAGACTTCTTGGGCTAAACTCTTAGCTTTCTCGGGCATATGCCTTCTGAAGGCCGTCGGGAATCCTGCCTTCTCAGAGGGTGCTTTTGCTGCTATATGCCTGGAAATCAGCAGGAAGGAAAAGAAAAAGAGTAGCCTCTCGGGGCTACTCTGTGAGCTGTCGTGCAGCAGCAATGAGGTGTGGCTTCAGCTTTTCATAGGGAATCGTGAAGCACGGCAGTCCTGCTGCATAGGGAGCAATCTCGTATTGCTGATACAGGAACAGCACGCCTTCGTCGGTGAACAGGGGCGGAGTGACCGGTAAAGGAACCGGCATGTAGGCCTCCAGGTTGATGCATTCCTCGCACAAATCTTCGTCGCTATCCACTTGGAAGTATTCCTTCAGCCCGTCTTTCACCAGCTGTTGCAGCGAGTCGTCATAGCTGTCGCGCAGTATTTCCCATCCCATGCGCCGTCCATCGCTCTTTCTGAAGGTCTGCCCCGAGATGATATAACTGCCGTGGACACCGCCCGTGTAGACGTCGACCATATGCTCATAGGTCACGAAGCGTGCGGTCTCCCAGTGTTTTTTGAAGTGACATTCATAGTAGTAGTTGGCCGTATCTTGCCCGGTTTCGCCCATCCACTCGTCGATTTCCTTGACATATCCGTTGCGAATCTCTTTCAGACTGCTTGCGAGAAGCTGCTGTCCGTCGGCCAGAGAGCCCTCGTAAGTGCCCCCCAACTGTTCACCGATCCACTCGGCAATGACGTCCTGTCGCGGCATCTCGGCCGTGATTTCATACCGTCCGTAGCGGTCTTCCTGCCCGGCATGTATGCTGTCGGTCTCAATGATAGCAGGCATGGGCAGCTGGCTTTTCTGCTGACACCCGCTGCAGACAAGCAGCAGTGTGCCGATGATGATGTGTGAAACGTTTCTCATATTCTTTCCTTTTAGACAGGCAAAAGTATGACATTTTGTCGGCTTGGGCAAGTTTTTTCCGGTTTTTCTTGGTTTTTCCTGCACGTCTTCGCCATTTTCTTCGTACATTTGCACTCAATCTAACCGAATATAATATGATGAAAAGACAACAGCGTTTATCATTGTTCTTGCTCTCTGTGCTGCTCCCTCTGTGCAGCTACGGCAAGGACTATCAGTTGCAATCGCCCAACGGCAAGTTGCAAGTAGTGGTTTCTGCCGACAAGACTTTGGCATGGAAAATCAGTAAAAACGGCACGGACGTGCTCGCCCCTTCTGCCATTAGTCTGACAGTTGAGGCAGGTGGACGCCGGACAACCCTCGGCAAAGACCTGAAGTGCAAGGCGGGACGCGTGGAGCAAGTCGACCGAATCGTCTCTTCACCCTTCTACCGCAAGGCCGAGATCCGTGATCAATACAACCGTCTTATAGTGACAGTTGGCGAGATGAAAGTTGAGTTTCGCGCCTATGATCAGGGAGCAGCCTACCGCTTCTTGGGCAACGGCAAGAAGCAGTTCGACGTCGTTGACGAGACGGCAGAGTTCCGGTTTACGGGCGACTACATGGCCTATATCCCCTACGAGCGTTACCGTCATGACAATCAACCCTTCTGCTACTCCTTCGAATCTTACTATACAGAACACCGACTTTCGGAAGTAAAGTCGGAACCAGCAGCCACCCAACCCGTCGTCGTTGCACTTCCTGACGGCAAGAAAGTCTTGCTGATGGAGAGCGGAGTGGAGAACTATCCCGGCCTTTGGCTTACCCGTGGCGAGGCAGAAAACAGCCTGAAGGCCGTGTTCCCCAAGGCCGTTCTCGGCGAGAAGATTGTCGAACGCAACCTTATTCCCACGAGACGTGCCGACGAGATAGCTATCGGTCTTGAGACAAAAAGCAACCTGCCTTGGCGCATAGTGGCGGTTTCTGAGGCCGACAAAGAGCTGCTCGATTGCGACCTTGCATGGCTGCTCTCACCCGAATGCCGTATCAAAGACACCTCTTGGATTAAGCCAGGCAAGGTAGCTTGGGATTGGTGGAACAACTGTAACCTGAAGCATGTCGACTTCATCTCGGGCATGAACACCCCTACTTACAAATACTTCATCGACTTTGCGGCCAAGTATGGTCTCGAGTATATCATCATTGACGAGGGATGGAGCGGAACAGAATCGCTCACGGAAGGCCTGAACCCGGCCATTGACGTGCCGGAACTCGTCAGCTATGGGCGTGAACGCGGAGTAGGAGTCATGCTCTGGAGCACGGGAAGGAACTGCCTGAAGGACATGGAACGCACGTTTGCCTACTATGAACAGTTGGGAGTGAAGGGCTTCAAGGTCGACTTCTTCGACCGCGACGACCAGCAATGTGTGCAATCAACATGGCAGATCGCTGAGTGTGCAGCCCGTCATCATCTGCTGCTTGACTTCCATGGATACCGCGCTTTGGGCATGAATCGCACCTATCCTAACGTGCTCAATCAGGAAGGAGTGATGGGAATGGAGAACATGAAGTGGGAAGGTCGTGATGCGAACGGGCCCGTCAATGACGTGCCTCACTATGATGTGCTGATCCCATACCTGCGCATGCAGGCCGGTCCGATGGACTATACTCCCGGAGCTATGCTCAATGCAACGAAGAGCAACTATATCGGTAACAACGCCAACCCGATGAGTCAAGGCACACGTGCCCACCAAGTGGCGATGTATATCGTCTTCGAAGCGCCCCTGCAGATGCTCTCTGACAGCCCGTCTAAGTACTATGACAACCCTGAGACCACTGAGTATATTGCCCAGATTCCGACGGTCTTCGACGAAACAATAGCACTTGACGGGGCGTTGGGCGAATATGTTGTGCTGGCCCGTCGCAAGGGTTCAACGTGGTATGTCGGAGCCATGAACAACTGGACGGCCCGCGACGTGACCCTCGACCTTTCGGCTTTAAAGGCTGAAGGCAGGCAGGCAATGGTGTTTGCCGACGGCATCAACGCCCATCGCGACGCCACTGACTACAAGCTTTCGGCACAGAACTTGCCGTCGACCGTGAAGATTCACCTCGCTCCAGGTGGCGGTTGGGCAGCTGTTGTCAAGTAGTTCTGACAGGAAACAGGCAGGAAGACCGTCGTCTTTCGTGACGTGTGACAGGAAGAATGAGCCCTGTCGGCGCCGGGAAGGGCGACGGTCTTTTTTCATACACCTTAGATGTATGAGCCATACATCTAAGGCGTATGGTTCGTACATCATAGATGTACAGGCAAGAAACCTGCCCTTTCTCGGGAAGAAACGAGAGGGCTTGTCTGAAGAAAAACCGTCATTTTTCGGTTTTTTCCTTTGTGGGATAGTGGGAAAGCGTTACCTTTGCAGCCGAGAGAAGAATAGAAACCATGCCATATACAATCAAAGAAATTGCCGGAATGACGGGCGCTGAGCTCCGCGGATCTCAAGAAGGAAGGGTGAGTTTCCTGCTGACTGACAGCCGCTCGCTGTGCTTTCCTGAAGAAACATTGTTCTTTGCCTTGCGCACGAAGCACGGTGACGGTCGCCGATATATGGAAGACCTCTACCGGCGAGGGGTGCGCCATTTCGTGGTCGACGACCGCGAAACTGCCGCAGAGTTCTCGGCAAGTCATGCCGACGCGGCGCTGCTTTTAGTGGACGATACACGCCGGGCGTTGCAGCGATTGGCCCGCAGACACCGCGAGAAGTTCGACATTCCCGTGGTGGGAATCACAGGGTCGAACGGCAAGACCGTCGTGAAAGAGTGGCTCGACCAGCTGCTTGGCAGCCATGTTACCGTCACCCGCTCGCCCCGATCCTACAACTCTCAGATCGGCGTTCCGCTCTCTGTCTGGCTGCTTTCCAGCCATACCGACATCGCACTCATCGAGGCTGGTATCAGTGAAGTGGGCGAGATGCAGGCCCTGGCCGACATCATTCAGCCCACGATAGGCGTGATAACAAGCCTTGGAACAGCCCATCAGGAGAACTTTGAGACGATGGAAGAGAAGTGCAGCGAGAAACTCTTGCTGCTGAAAAAGGCATCGGTAGTGGTCTATCCGGCCGACGATTCAACGATAGAAAAAGGCATCAGCAGCGTGGGATGCCAGGGCGAACACGTGGCTTGGTCTGCCGAAAATCCGGAAGCTGCACTATATATTAATAAGGTAACGCGCGCGGAAGAGCACACGACCGTCGGCTATTCGTTCAAAGGAACCCGAGGAAGCTATATCTTGCCCTTCATCGATGAAGCCTCTGTTCGCAACTCGTTCACGTGCGCAACCGTAGCCCTTCAGCTCGGCCTTACGCCCGATTTGCTGGCTGAAGGCATGCGCGGGCTGGCACCAGTGGGCATGCGTCTCGAGGTGATAGAGGGCCGTCGCGGATGTACAGTCATCAATGACAGCTACAGCAACGACCTCAATTCGCTCGGCATTGCGCTCGACTTCATGGCACGAAGGGCAGAAGGCAAGCGCGAAGTGCTCATCTTGAGCGACATCGATCAGAGCGGTGAACAGCCGGAAACACTCTATTCCAAGGTGGCAGCGCTGGCCCGCAAGCGCGGCGTGGCTAAGTTTGTAGGCATAGGAAGCGGCCTGATGCGCTACAGAAGGCTCATCGACATCGACGAGAAATACTTCTTTTCCACCACTAAAGAGTTTGTAGAAAGCCCCATTGCCTGCGACAATGAAGTGGTACTTTTGAAAGGTGCGCGACGCTTCGGGTTCGAGCATATTGCCGAGCTTTTCATAGAGAAATCACACGAAACCGTGCTCGAAGTCAACCTCAATGCTGTGGTCGACAACCTGAACTGCTACCGCAAGATGATGGCTCCCGACACCAAACTCGTCTGCATGATTAAGGCTGATGCCTATGGAGCGGGAGCAGTCGAGATCGCAAAGACCCTGCAAGACCACCGAGTTGACTATCTTGCCGTGGCAGTAGCCGATGAAGGTGTGGCCTTAAGAAAGGCCGGAATCACGCAGAATGTCATGGTGATGAACCCGGAAATGGCTGCATTGAAGACCCTGTTTGACTATGAACTTGAGCCGGAAGTCTACTCGTTCCGTCTGCTCGAAGCCCTCATTCGTGCTGCAGAACGGGAGGGTATCACCAATTATCCCGTACACATCAAGCTCGACACGGGCATGCATCGTCTGGGCTTTAACGTCGAAAGACGGCCTGATCACTGCCTGACGAATGGCACGGAGGGCACGGATTGCGACGAGATAGGGCTGCTTATCGACCGGCTTCAGCGCCAGAACGCCATCATTCCGCGCAGCGTTTTCTCTCATTTCGTGGGCTCTGACAACGATGATTTCGACGACTTCTCGGCCTTGCAGTTTGCCCGTTTCGACCAGGCAAGCCGTCGTTTACAGGCAGCTTTCCCCCATAAGATACTGAGACACATCGACAATTCGGCGGGCATAGAGCACTTTCCTGAGTGTCAACTCGACATGTGTCGCCTCGGATTGGGCCTCTATGGCATCAACCCTCGTGACAATTCTGTGCTTAACAGCGTGTCGACGCTGAAGACAACCATCCTGCAATTGCGTCGGGTTTCGGCAGGTGAAAGCATCGGATATTCAAGACGTACGGTCGTGAATCGTGAGAGTTTAATAGCAACTATACCGATCGGTTATGCCGACGGACTTGACCGTCGTCTGGGTAACAGGCATGGGTTCTGCCTCGTAAACGGCTGCCAGGCTCCCTATGTGGGTAACATTTGCATGGATGTTGCGATGGTTGACGTGACGGGAATCGACTGCAAGGAGGGCGACAGTGTGGAGATTTTCGGCGAGCATCTGCCTGTGACCGTCTTGTCAGGTCTGCTTGAGACGATTCCCTATGAGGTGCTTACTGGGGTGTCTGGCCGTGTGAAGCGCGTCTATTTTGCTTAGGTTTTCCCGCAGGGGGGATGTGAAAGCTGCAGAAAAGGCATGGCATAAAGGGGTTGTTGCCATATGAAATGCAACCTTCATGCCATGCCTTTTCTCTTTTTCCCGGTTGTTTATGCCTTCTTAAGTTTGAAGGCTCTCTCGATGCTTGCCAGCTCATCGCCGAAAGATTTCTCTGTCTTCAGCCGGTTTTCCACTTGCTCACAACTGTGGATTACGGTGGAATGGTCGCGTCCTCCGATGAGCTTTCCGATGCGGCTTGCTGGCATTTTAGTGTGTTTTTGGGCCAGATAGATGGCCACTTGTCTTGCTGTTACGAACTCTCTTTTGCGACTTCTTCCCTTCACGTCGGTCAGGCTGACGCCGTAGTGTCGGCAGACTATATCGAGTATATCGTCAGTGGTCAGTGGCCGGTTGTCGACCTTTACGGAGCGTTTCAGCACGCGTTCAGCCAGTTGCATGTCAATGTTGCAGTTGTAGACGATGGAGTAGCTCTGCAACGATGCTATCACTCCTTGCAGATCGCGCACGCTTCCGTTGGCTGTCTTTGCAATGAAGTCTACCACGTCGTCGTCAATGTTCAGCCCTTCGCGGTGGATGATGCTGTCGAGGATGTCTTTGCAAAGCTGCAGGTTGGGCTTCTCAAGCTCGGCGATAAGTCCGCAGGAGAAGCGTGTAAGCAGTCGTTCACTCATGCCTTTTAGCTCAACTGGAGGGCGGTCGGAGGCAAGGATGATGCGCTTTCCATTGCGGAATAGATGGTTGAAGATGTGGAAGAACGTGTCTTGAGTCTTTACGGCCGTGAGCCATTCTTGTACGTCATCAACGATGAGCATGTCAATGGTCTGGTAGAAGTTGATGAAGTCGTTGGGCTTGTTCTGCAGTCTTGCATTGCTGAACTGCAGGGTGAAGAGGCGCGCGCTGATATAGAGGATGCGCTTCTTGGGATAGAGCTCTTTGGCGCGATTGCCGATGGCGTTGATGAGATGGGTCTTTCCGCAGCCTGACGGTCCATAGATGAACATGGGATTGAACTTGGTGCTGTTGGGGTGTTCGGCAATGTTCAAGCCGATGGCTCTTGGCAGTTTGTTGCTGTCGCCCTCGATGAACGTGCGGAAAGTCTGCTTCGGATTGAGCTGCGAGTCGAGCTCTTCTTCCTTTGGCTGGTCGTCTTTCGGGGGTTCTTTGCTTTTCTTTTCGGCCACGCGATAGCGCAGCTTGATGCCTCTTCCGAATGTCTGGTGGAGGGCTTGGGTGAGCAAGTCGACATAGTTTCCTTCCAGATACTCATACACAAACATGTTGGGCACCTGCAGGGAGAGTGTCTTTGTGTTTTCGTCATATGCGTCGAAAACCAAAGGGGCGAACCATGTATTATACGCTTCGGGGCTTACTTTCTCGCTGATGAGCGAAAGAGCTTCGTCCCAACGCGTATCAGGACTTGCTTTCATCTATGAAAATGACGTGTTTTTTGAATTTGATTCAATGCGTCTGCAAAATTAGAAACAATTTTTCTATTATGCAAATTTTCTTGGCGGGGATTACAAATATTTTTTTGATGCCGTCGGGTCGCCGTCGAGAAAGCTTAGGTTTTAGGGTGAGAAGTCTTAGGGTTATTGCTGAGAATGCTATCCTTTCTCGTCCAGAAGTCTATGACTTCTCACCCTAAAACCTAAGCTTTCTCGGCATGACAGCTGGCTGGCGTCGCGGATAACGGGGCGGGTTCTCGTTTTGAACGGGACGGTCTGGGCATGGAAAAGAGGCTGGTTCCAACTGGTGGAAGTCAGCCTCTCCGTTATGAATTACAAGGGTTTGCGGTTTATTTGTCTTTCTTTCCGAAGACCGATATGTTGACATATCGCTTGGGGTGCTGCTTGAGGTCGACGAGAAGCTGGTCGGCATCGTTGACGGTTTGGCTGACACGGTCGTAGAGTTCGGTGTCGTTCATGAGTCTTCCGAGCGTTCCTTTGCCGCTGGCAAGGCTGCTTGTCAGGGCATTGACGTCGGCCAAGGTCTGGTCGACCTGTGCCTTTGTAGCTGCGATGTCGAGCCCGGCAAGGCTGCTTGTCAGCGTTGTGGCGTTGTCAAGGGTGGCGTCTGCCTTGCTCATCAGGCTGGGCAGTTGCTGGTTGACGTTGGCCATGAGCGTGTTAAGGCGGGCGGTTGAGGTCTTCAGGTCGGCCGTAACGTTCTCTACGTTGTGCAGGGTCTGGGCGATAGCAGGGTCGGCCAAGAGGGTGTTGAGGCTCGTGACAATGCTGTCGAGCTTAGGCAGCATCTGCTCGACGGTGGGCATCATGGCCGACAACTTGGCCATAGTCCCTCCGTTCAGGCGCCCTTCAAGGGTGTCGCCGAGGGCAAAGTTGCTCAAGGGGTCTGGCCCGAGATGCAGGTTCAGCTTGAGGTTGCCGAGCATGTCGCTTTCTATTTCGGCCGTCGACCCTTTCGGAATGCGCATGTTTTTGTCAACATCGATGACCGCAAGGGTGGGGCTCTGGTGCGTGTAGTCGTACTTGATACTCGTTACTACGCCCACTTGATAGCCGTTGGCATAGATGGGACTGGAGGACGAAAGCCCGCTGATGTCGTCGAAAGCCACATAATAGACGTTGTTACTGGAGAACATCGTGAGGCCCTTCAGGAAGTTGAGCCCGAAGAAAAGGATGACGATGGCCAGCACGGCAGCAAGGGCTATCTTGATTTCTTTTGTCATCTTCATCATGTAGAATTGGTGTTTTTATTGTTTCTTGTTGTTTTTGAATTCCTGGATAGCTTGCTGAACATCCACGCGCTTGCCGTCTTTGAAGGCCACGATGAATGCCTGTGGGAAGCGGTCTGACAGCTCTTTTCGCAGTTTGCTCACCTCGTTGTAGTCGGTAGAGGCACCATAAGTGTACTTCAGCATGCCTCCTTCTTCATAATAGTCAAAGCCCGTGACGCCCTTCAACTGGCTGTCTCCCGCCTTTAACCGGTTCTTCCCAACGAGGAATTGCACCTTGAACACGGGCGCATTGGCAGCCGGTTGAGGCAACGCGGCAAAGCCTTCAATCACAGGAGGAGCGTCGCTTGTCGCCGTGACGGCAGGCTGTTCTTGCACGCCCGGCTCAGCGTTTACGGCCACGTCGGGCTGCGTTGCAGGCAAGGGTTCGGGCATGGCTCCCTCAGAAGGCTCTGAAGCCACCTCGGGCTCCCTTTGGTTGACGGGCTTGTAAGGAGGCACGGCCGTGTCGTCATACTTATGCCTATAGTCCTGGAAAGCTAAGAAAATAGCATAAGCCATCTTCTCTAAATTGGCGTCACTGTTCATGTATTGTTCCTCAGAAGGAGTAGTGATATACCCCAGCTCCACCAGACATGCAGGCAAGGCTGTCAGCCTTAATACAGCAAAATTGTCCTGCTTCACACGACCAGAACGGCCTGCATGGCTGCTCATTCGGGAGTGAATAAACGAAGAAAGCTCGACGCTCTTCTCCATATGCTTGTCAAACATCATCCCGAAAATGATATCACTCTCGGGCGAATTAGGATCGTATCCCTGGTAGTTTTGCCGATAGTCTTTCTCGAGAAGGATGACCGAGTTCTCGCGCTTTGCTGCGCTCAGTTTCTCATCACTGCGACGCATGCCCTGCGAATAGACCTCGATTCCCGTGACAGGTTTTCTGCTTTCTACCGAATTGACGTGAATGGAGATGAACAGATCGGCATGGTTTCTGTTCGCAATGGCTGCACGTTCCTTCAGCTCAATGAATACATCTGTCTTGCGGGTATATATGACTTTAACGTCAGGACAGTTGTTTTCCACGTAACGACCAAACGCCAAAGCTGTCTTTAAAGCGATAGACTTCTCCTTCGAATATTTACCGCAAGTGCCGCTGTCTTTTCCTCCATGTCCGGCATCAATGACGAGGGTAAACTTCTTGTTGTCGGCCTGTGCTGCGCCGAAACACAGCAGAAGGACTATGATAGAGAGCAGTTTTCTCATGTTCTTTCTTTTCTTGTTGTCAATAGTATGGATGGCTTTCTGCGTGAGAAAGGCCAGCCTTCGGGTCATGTTCCCTGTCGTTTATAGTGCATTTCCACGGCACATCCTTCGCAATTTGCACCCATTGGAGGGTTGTGTTTCGTGAGGGTTATGTCGATGGATGTGATGGGTTCAAACTGGTTGAAGAGCCGTTTGCAGATGTGATGGGCCACGTGTTCGATGAGGTTTCGGCAGACATTCATCTCGCTTTTGACTGCCTGATAGACCTCAGCATAGTTCAAAGTGTCGCTGATCTCATCGGAAACAGCCGCAGAAGTGGCGTCGAAACCGATGCGAAGGTCTATGGTATAGTCGTTGCCTATGGCATGTTCCTGTGGCAGAACTCCATGGAAAGCGTGGAATCTGAGTCCCTTAAGCAGGATGAAACTCTCGGTAAGCTGCATGTTCGGCATTGCGGTTGAGGTTTGCAAGTGGCTGGTCTTACAGGTTGGAGGGTGTCCCTTCTGGGGCTTCTTCCTGCTCATTGGCGTCGGCACCTCCGGCATATTTCTTCAGTGCCCGTTCGACTCCTATCTTCCAAGTGTTGATGCTCTCGTCTTGAAGTTCGAGCGAAGAGACGAGCTTCAGTACGTGATCAATGGGCATTCTGTATCGGAGGACGCCCGAAATGAGCTTGGCATAGTTCCAGTATTCTGGGTTGAATTTCTCGGAAAGACCCTCGACGGTGGTCTTATATCCACGTTTGTTCTCGAATTGGAAGTCGTAACGCCGGCTGCCATCGTCGTTAGTGCTCTTGATAATCTTGCCCTTTGTGACGGTCTTTGGCAAAACAATGCCCTCTTCATCGTCTTGCAATCCGGTGAAGATCTCATAGGGATATCCTTCAAGAAGGCCGACGAAGGCCACCCATTTTTCTTTGTTGTTTTGGAATCTTACGACGTCGCATTCGAGCGATTTCGGCCTGACTTCGGTCACCTCGCGCAGTGTTTCCTCTGCTGTATGTCCGTTTGCCTTGATGCCTTTCTGTTCGGCTATGGCCACGATTTCCTGTGCTGAAAGTGTTGTTCCGCGTTCTTCCTGCTGGCGAACGATCTCGTTGGCGAGCTGCCAGCGAATGTCTTCTGGGCTGAAGTTCTTGTTATTGTCCATTGCTGTTGATGATTTTCTTTCCGTTTTTGACGACGATTCCCCGTGTCGTTGCGTCGCCTTCAAGGGGTCTTCCGCCAAGGTCGAAGGTTTTTTCTTTGCCGGTTGGCGCGTTGATGTCTCTTATTCCGTTGGGATTTGCCTTCTTCTGGGGCTCGTATTTGCTGTTTTGTGCGATGATTTTCTCTATCAGAGTCTGTCCCATTACGTTATAGTTGCCCGAACGGTCGGTGCCTGCAAAGTCGGTCATGACGATGCCTGTAGGTCCGTTGTGGCTTGCGTTGTCGAGATATTCGATGACGGTTGCGTTGCAGATGGCTGCGTTATTACGGTTGCCATTGCTGGATGCTGAGGAGGTGTATCCTGACGTATGATTGATGCAGAAGTAGTTTTTGTAGCGCGAGATGCGATGGATTCTCATCGTGAAGTCAAGCAGAGACTTGATGGCATTGGTCTTGTCGGCGGTGTTTTCCATCACTTCATAAAAGTCTTGAACGTAGAGAGTCCCGCGGTCTTTGCTGCCCTGTATGCGGCCGTTGGTGCTGTAGTTAGCGTCATGACTCCATCCTGTTATGTATCCTCCGACGGGTGTTTCGCCATAGGAGTCTCTTGAAAGCACGAGTACCTTGCCCCGCATGTCGCCCACGGTGAGGTCGGGTCTGAAGTCGGCCAGTTGCGGTTGCAGGTCAGGAAGGGCCAGACTCTCGCTCATCATGGATGCCCAGTTGTCGTTGTTGCTGTCTCCGTCAGACTCGTGTCTCATGATGATGACGACAAATTCCGTAGGGTTGTCGCTCACGAACTGGCAGAGTTGTCGCAGTGTT
The DNA here is from genome assembly GCA_017469955.1 of Prevotella sp. Lineage (GTDB taxonomy): Bacteria > Bacteroidota > Bacteroidia > Bacteroidales > Bacteroidaceae > Prevotella. Next base: position 7,619 of record JAFUFJ010000015.1, on the reverse strand, counting down.
TCGTTGAACACTGCCTTCGTCTGAAGTATCCCATGATTGATGACAAGCTGGCTTCCGTTGACACAAGGCCTGAGGTCGAAGGCCCTGATGCCGGCCTGAAGCTGCTGGGCAATGCTGAGGTCCTGGGTCAGTCCGGTGCTGTTTCCGGCGATAGATCCTAAGATTCCTGACCATCCTTCACCGGTACAACTGTCGTGGGTTCCTGGTATGGAAACCTGTGAAATGTAGGCATAGTCGTCGAGTTCAGCCATCCAATTGTCGGCAAAGGCTGTGCCGGCAAGGACGAACAGCAATGATAAGGCTGCGAAGAGTCGTTTCATGTGTCTTTTGAATTGGTTGTCATGTTTCTACGTACAAAGGTACGTATTCTTTGCCAATGGCAGCCAGTATGTGGTGTTTTTTTAACGATTATTTCTTTTTCCGCCCCCTTTTTCCGCCTCCATGCCCGCGTTTCCCGGCATAAAAGGCATGGAGGAAGGCCGGGAAGGCAGCCCCTCAATAGGCAGAAAGCATGGCATGGCTTGTGACAAGCCTATGGGTTCCGCCGGCAAAACATCATCTATTGGCAGGTAAAAGATGATGTTTTGCGCTGTAAAAGTTCATCTTTTGCTTCCAAATCGGGAAGGGTCCTGCCTCATAGGGTGGAGCCTTGAGGGCAAGAATGGCGTCTTCTCTGCGGAAGAAGGCCGTTGTCGGTAATGCAAAAAAAACACAAATATTTTTGTGCTTCGCCTGATAATGTGTAATTTTGTGGCAGATAAATGTCAGACAAGACTTCGTGAAGAGCCTTGCCTGACGGTTCATTCAGCTATGATAGACAGAGCAACCGTAGAGAGAATCAAGGACGCAGCCAACATCGTTGAGGTGGTTTCCGAGTTTGTGACATTGCGAAAGAGCGGTGCCAATTACAAGGGTCTATGCCCATTTCACAATGAGAAGACGCCGTCATTCTATGTCTCTCCGAGTCGTGGCACGTGCCATTGTTTCGGATGTGGCAAAGGCGGTACGCCCGTTTCCTTCATCATGGAGCATGAGCAGATGACCTATCCTGAGGCACTTCGCTGGCTTGCCAACAAGTATCACATTGAGATTCAGGAGCGCGAACTGAGCGAAGAAGAGCGACGCGAGCAAAGTGAGCGCGAGTCGATGTTCATCGTCAACGACTGGGCAGCCCGCTATTTTGAAGACCTTCTGCACCATCATCCCGACGGAAATGCCGTGGGAATGCAGTACTTCCGTAGCCGAGGCTTCCGTGATGACATCATCCGCAAGTTCCAGTTGGGCTTCGATCTCGACGATCGTTTTGCCCTTGGCAATGCTGCTTTGCAAAAAGGCTACAAGGAAGAGTTCCTGCTCAAGACGGGCATCTGCTACAAAAGCGACCGAGGAGGACTTGTAGACCGCTACGCAGGCCGTGTGATTTTCCCCTGGATAGGTGTGTCGGGCAAGGTAGTAGGCTTCGGCGGACGCAAGTTAGACGCAGCCACTAAGGGCGTACAGCAGAAGTATGTCAACTCGCCAGACTCAGACATCTATCACAAAGACCATGAACTCTACGGCATCTATCAGGCCAAGAAAGCCATAGCAAAGGAAGATCGCGTCTACATGGTGGAGGGATATACCGACGTGATTTCTATGCACCAGTGTGGCATAGAGAACGTGGTTGCCAACTCGGGAACAGCCCTTTCTCAGCATCAAATACACATCTTGCACCGCTTTACGTCCAACATTACGCTGCTATATGACGGCGATGCTGCCGGTATTCATGCAGCCTTGCGAGGCACAGACATGCTGCTTGCCGAGGGGATGAACCTAAAAGTCTTGCTGTTACCCGATGGAGATGACCCCGACTCTTTTGCCAGAAAACACACAGCTTCAGACTTCAAACGGTACATAGAGGACAACCAGACCGACTTCATCCAGTTCAAAACCGACCTGCTTCTCAAAGGAGAGCGCGACCCTTTGAAGCGCTCAGAGGCCATCAACTCTATCGTTGAAAGCATTTCAATGGTGCAGAACCAGATACTCCGCGACACCTATCTGCACGATTGTTCTACCCGAATGGGCATTAATGAGGCAACTCTCATCAACCAAATGAACCGCTTTATCCGCGACCGCAAGGCTCCTTCTCAGCCAGTTTCGGCCAATACCGGGGAAGAAACACCAGCCGTAAAGGTGCCACAGATGGCAATTGCAGTCCAGAATGGCAGCCAATCGGCCTCAAGAGTCGAACACTTGCTCATACAACTGGTCGTCAGAGAGGGTGAGAAAGTCATCTTCCGCGATGTAGACGACGGACAAGGCAACCTTGTTTCGCTTACCGTAGCCCAGTTTGTCGACTACGATTTAGCCTCAGACCACTTGTTGTTTCACAACCCGATATATAACCAAATTCTCGCAGAAGCGGCCCAACACAGCCAGGAAGACGGTTTCGTTGCCGAGCAGTATTTCATCCATCATCCCGACCTTCAGATAAGCAAGCTGGCCACGGAGATGACGGTCGACCCCTATCAGGTTATCCTTTCTGCCCGTGAAGAACCGGCGAATGACGAGGAGAAACAGCAGGCTGAAGCGCGGGCTACCGAAGAACTCTGCCACAAAACCAAGCATCTTATCCTGGACTTCCGTATGGAATATGTGGATAATAAGCTGAGGCAGCTCATGAGCGACATCAAGGCTTCTGCAGGCGATCCGGCACGTATGATGCAGTTGATGGGCGAATACAAAGAGATGCAGGCTCTTCGAAATGCCCTTGCCAAAGAGCTTGGAAGCAACATAGTCGTATGAAACCAGACATAGCTTAAGATGGATTATGCACATTGGATATGGGTTGTCATCTACGCAACCCTCATTGTCGGCACCATGATCACGGTGCTAATGGACAATCGTCAGCCGGCAAAGACGCTGGCTTGGCTGCTTGTGCTGACCTTCTTGCCTATTGTAGGTATCGTACTTTACTTCTTTTTCGGCCAGAACAGGCGCAAGGAAAAGTATATCAACCAGCACAGTCTTGACCAGCTTACGGAACGGTCGATGGTGGCTTATGCCGGACAAACGAACCTGAGGCTGCCCGAAAAACACTGGCAACTGATGCAGCTCTTCGCCAATCAGAGCATGGCTCTTCCGTTCAAGGACAACGATGTCGAGGTATATACCAGTGGCTACGAGTTCTTTCCTGCCTTGCTTCAGGCCGTGAGCCGCGCCACTCATCACGTTCATCTGAGCACTTACATCTTCGCCAACGACTCCCTTGGCAGGCTGATTGCCGACGCTTTAGCCGAAAAAGCCAGGCAAGGCGTCGAGATAAGGGTCATCTATGACGACGTGGGTTGTTGGAAAGTGCACAACAGTATCTTCAGGAAGATGAGGCAGGCCGGTATCGATGTCCAGCCATTTATGCCCGTACACTTCCCCGCATTCACCGGCAAAATCAACTATCGGAACCACCGGAAGATCTGCATCATCGACGGACAAATCGCCTTCATCGGCGGTATGAATATCGCTCTTCGCTATGTGAAGAGCTGGAGAGACACCCACCTGAAGGTCGAGGGAGGCATCGTCTATGCCCTGCAACGCTCGTTTCTCGTCGACTGGTATTTCGTGACTCGTACCCTGATTGACGAGGAACGCTATTATCCGAAGGCCATATCCCCGTCATCAGATGACCGGAAAGGCGCGCTTGCACAGCTCGTAACAAGCAGTCCCATATCACCTTGGCCCGACATCATGCAAGGCTATGTGCGCATACTTCTTGAGGCAAAGCAGTATGTTTACATGGAGTCGCCCTACTTCTTGCCCACCGAACCCATCCTCTTTGCTATGCGAACTGCGGCACTTGCAGGGGTCGATGTGCGCCTGATGCTTCCTCGTCATAGCGATGCAAAGCTGGTGGAGTGGGCCAGTATCTCCTATGTTTCGCAGGTGATCGAGGCCGGAGTAAAGGTGTATCTCTATCAGTCGGGCTTCAACCACAGTAAGCTTCTCGTCAGCGACGACTCGCTTTGCACCTGCGGATCGACCAACATCGACTTCAGATCGTTTGAGAACAACTTCGAGGCCAACATCTTCTTCTATGACGAAGAGATGGCCTTGCGCATGAAGCACGTCTTCCTTGACGACCAGCAATACTGCACTTTTGCCAACGAACAGCCTCTGTCCGCGCGCAGACCCTTCGTCCGTCGGCTCTGGGAGTCAATCATACGACTGCTTTCCCCCTTGCTTTAATCACGGAGAAATATCCTTTCCTCACCTATAAATCCAGCAGCAACAGATGACCATCGACTTCATTCTTCGCATTTTTGTGGCAGCCGTCTTGGGCGGCATCATCGGCCTTGAGCGCGAATACCGTGCCAAGGAAGCCGGTTTTCGCACCCACTTCCTCGTAGCTCTCGGCTCGGCTCTGTTCATGATACTTTCGGCCTACGGCTTTGAAGGGGCGCTCGTCTCGGAGGAACACCGCCTGGATGTGTCGCGCATCGCGGCCCAAGTCGTGTCGGGAATAGGCTTCATCGGCGCCGGAACCATCATCTTTCAGAAGAATGCCGTACGAGGACTTACCACTGCAGCAGGCCTTTGGGTGACCGCCGCCATTGGCCTAACATGCGGAGCAGGCATGTACATCCTCGCTGCAGCAGCCACCGTTCTTGTGCTCGCAGGGCTGGAAGCTTTCAATCTTTTCTTGCGCCGATTCGACGAGAAACGCAAGGAAAAGCCCGAAGAGTAGCCCCTTTCCTGGCCTGCCGGATGCCCCTTTCCGTCGCATTTCCTTTCCCAAGCCGGCCAAAGGGCTGCGGTTTCATGTCTGTACATCTGCCATGTACGGTCAATACACCTTACATGTATGGAGCATACACCATAGATGTATGCCTCGTACCAGCAAGATGTACGGCCGTGGTACGGCAGGACTTTGCAGCAGAAGGCTGGCAGGGGCGGGGCATGCAAACCGTAAAAAGTGAAAACATTCCCGAAATAAATGCCAGTGAGATGAGGGAATTTATTCGTATCTTTGCAGCACAACAACAGAAGAATATGAACAGAACAGTTTTGTTTTGCCTGCTGACATCGGCGTTTTTTGTCTCGTGCGGCGTCAAGAAGCAGGCCGGAAACGGGGGAGTTACACGCGAAGATCTGACCTTTCCCGTAGGAGAAAAAATCGAGTCGCCGGCCTTTTCGGGCGATGCATATCTGCAGAACCTGATTGCGAACGACACGTTGTTCAACTTTCCGCAGACCAATTGCGTGACGTTTTCGCCTGGTTCGCACAGCAGTTGGCACCGTCATGGAGGCATGGTTGTGCTGGTAACAGGCGGTGTAGGCATCTATCAGGAGGAGGGAAAGCCGGCACAAGTGCTCCGCAAGGGTGATGTGTTACAGATAGAAGCAGGCGTGCGCCACTGGCATGGAGCCACGAATGACAACTGGTTTTCGCAGGTTGTCGTCTATGACATGTCGTGGACGCGCCCCGAAGGGCTTGCCGATGACGGCGACAATGCCGTCGCTGACGACTATTACGACCAGTTGGTCTTGGAGGAATATGCCCATCCTGCAACCGCCGACGGCCTGATGTTTGCCACGCCAGACGAACCTGTATCCCTGCCAACCTTCACGGGTCCCGTGCGCCTTGCAGGCACTTTAGGTGAGGAAAACGCAGCCGGCGCACCGTCACTCCATTATGTAGTCTTCGAGCCTGGGGTCTATAATGCCTGGCATAGCCATGCAGGAGGGCAGATACTCATCGTGACTGACGGCGTGGGCTACCATCAAATAGAGGGACAACCCGTAGAAGTCCTCCGTACAGGCGACGTGGTTCAGTGTCCTCCGGGTGTGCGTCATTGGCATGGAGCGACGCCAAACTCGCGCTTTGCCCATCTAGCTGCGAACACGAATCCTGAGCGACCAGGCGTGGAATGGTATGAGCTGCTGCCGAGAGAAGGATATGAACAACTGCAAAAAGGAGATAAAAGATGAATGGATTTGATTATGAATTTCCCGTCAGAATACACTTCGGACGCGGATGTTTCGAAGAGAGCCTGCGCAGGGAACTGTCGAAATACGGTGAGACCGTGATGCTTGCCTATGGAGGAGGGTCGCTGAAGCGCACAGGACTCTATGGCAAAGTGGCCGGCATCCTGCAGGAAGCCGGAAAGAAAGTGGTCGACTTCGCCGGCATCATGCCCAATCCTACCTATGAGAAGGTGCAGGAAGGTGCACGGCTTGCACGCCAGAACAACGTGAGTTTCATCCTTGCCGTGGGTGGCGGAAGTGTGTCTGACTGCTGTAAAATAGTATCGGCGCAGGCCTGTCTCGATGCCGATATCTGGGACTATGAGTACGCTTCCCGCCAAGTTCCCACAGCTTTCATCCCGATGGGAGTCGTGGTTACGGCCAGCGGAACGGGCTCTGAACAAAACAACGGGGCCGTTATCACCCATGAAGCGAAACAACTCAAGAGCGCACTCTGGGGTGCTTATGCCGACTTCTCTATCCTTGATCCCGACCTTACGCGAACAGTCCCGATGAGACAGGTGATCAGCGGAGCCTTCGACACCCTCTCTCATTGCATGGAAACCTACTTCGGACGGCCCGAAGAGGTGAACCTCAGCGACGAGATCAACGAGGCCGTACAGCGTAACACCATTCGCAACCTGCGCGCCATCACTGCCAATCCTGACGACGACGAGGTCCGTTCAGAACTGATGTGGGCATCGGCAATGGGCGAGAACGGCATCTTGAAGCTCGGCAAGCAGACCGATTTCCAGTGCCATATGATAGAACACCAGCTCGGAGCCTATACCGATTGCAACCACGGACAGGGCCTTGCTGTGCTTCATCCCACGCTCTACCGCCACATCTACAAGAGCGCTGAGCCGAAGTTCCGCCGTTGGGCTCGCGAGGTTTGGGGCGCATCGTCGGCCGAAGAGGGCATCGACGCGCTGGAGAACCTTATCCGCGAAGTGGGGCTTCCGGGCACGCTCGCCGAGATGAACATCACGCTCGACGACGACACCGTGCAGGCTATAGCCCGTTCGACCTTCGTCATGCCGGGCTGTTGCAAGCAGCTTCAGGCCGACGAAATAGCCGAAATACTGCGTGAAGTCAAATAGTCGTGCCCGTTTCTGGGGCGGTTTCCCGTGGTAAGGAGATTCCGTTCCGCCCGAGACACATGCCTGGTATGCTCCATACCAAGCACATGTATGGAGCATACACCATAGGAATATGGAGCATACATCTATGGTGTACGGACGTGAAGAGGCTGCTCCGGTCCGGTGAACGGTGGGCGAAGGGCGAGGTTTTTCTTAGTATTGTGCTCGACTTTTCGTAACTTTAGATAAGTTACTCACGCTCGACAATCCCAATAAAAACATCAACAAGTTTCTGTTTTTTTTGTCTTGTGCTCGACTTTTCGTAACTTTGGAAGAATTTGCAATCTTTCTTTATATAAAGGCAGTTCCGAGGATTGAGGAAAATTGGGGTTACGAGTTGGAGACCGTTCTCAATTCTACGTTCTGCTACAAATTGCATTCAATGAACTCCGACTTTGAGCCACCAGCCTTTACTATGACTCGCTGTCGGGTGCAAAGGTATAACAAAAATCTGAGATAACCAAATCATTCATTTGT
>JAFUFJ010000014.1 GCA_017469955.1 Prevotella sp. | reverse complement strand
TACTATCGTTTTGAATCAGGTATCGGCGGGGATTCTGTTTTTTGCTGCTTCTCAGGGTCTGGTGCCGGTGGTGTTAGCAGGATCTTTTGTCAGTGTGTTGATTGCCGCGAGTGTGGTATTCGGGTTCCAATGGTCGCGTGTGGATCTTGCTTTTACGGCAGTCGTCTTTCCACTACAGTCCAGTCGATGATCCGCCACATGGCGCTGAGATGGTCGGGACGCCGGTTTTGATAGTCAAGATAGTAGGCATGTTCCCATACGTCGAAGGTCAACAAGGGAGTTAGTTCCTTTTGTACTGGGTTTGTCGCATTGGCTTCTTGTGTGATCAACAGGCTACCGTTTTTGTCGGCAGATAGCCATACCCAGCCAGATCCAAACAGCGTAGCGCCCATCTTTTGAAATTCCTCTTTGAATACTTCAAAAGAGCCAAAGTCTCTGTTGATGGCTTCTGCGATACGTCCAGTCGGCCTGTTGTCTTCGCGTGGAGTCGTGAATTGCTCAAAATACATCTCATGATTCAGTATCTGTCCTGCGTTGTTGGCAATGCCTCCTTTTCCTTGTTTCACCATCTCGGTTAGCGGAAGGTCGCCCAACGGGTTGCCTTCCAATAGTGCATTCAGGTTGCTGACGTATGCCATCAGATGCTTCCCGTGATGATACCTGATGGTCTCCCGACTGATAACTGGTTCCAGTCCATCCTCTTTATATGGCAGAACCATGAGCTCAAACTTTTTCATAAGGCTTTAATTATTAATTGAATAAATATCGTTTTATTGCAGTTGCAAGAATAGTCGTACTCTTTGGTGATGCCAAGGAAACCATCACTTTATAGCCCTTTGATATGCATTTTCATGCCTCTTTAGGCGTCTGGGCACCATTTTATCAGGCTGTCTGTGCCAGTGCAAGACAAGAAACGAGACCATCAGCTCGATGGTCGGCTGTTGAAATTCCCTGGTTCAGAAAGGTTCCGTTCCGAATTCGTCCTTGTGTTTTTTGCGCAGGTCGTCCATTTTCTTCTGATAGTTCTCCATTTCGCGCATGTAATCGTCACCGTCCATGGTGTCCAAATATTTGTCAGGATGGTTTTTCATGTCGCGCAAGGAGCTGTCGTATTGGTCGTATAGCTGTCCTCTCCAGAACGACAGCGTCTCTTCTCTCTGCTGCTTTTTCATGGCCATTTTCCGTTCATGTTCGGCTTTGCCAGCCCTTCTCATCGCGCGGAACCAGCCATTGTATTCCTGTATGGTCATCTCTGTATATCCTTGAGCCTTTTTTCTTTGCAGTTTCTCGACTATTCTTTCATAGTCCTTTACTGTGGCTAATGCGGCGTTTCGCTCAAACCTGTCGTTCATGTTTGTCTGTATTTTTTTCCGCCGATGCCTCTGAATCGTCCTTTTTTCATTTCATTGACCTCATAGCTGAGCCTTCTTATTTCGGCGTCGATATCGAAAACACCGTCTTTAGTAGTCAGCGAGGTGAGACCTTTGTGCGAGTTTTCGCTGTTCTTTTCGGCCAGTCCATCATTGCTGTCGTCAGCCAGCGCCATCACTGCAACTGCTGTTTCGGCCACGGCAGCTACGATATCCATTGCACGACCGATGCGGTTCCATCGGCGTTCGTTGCGGTTTTGCTTGGCTTCATGCAGGTTTTCGTCTACGAGTTTATTGTCCGGAGCCAGCTTATGGGCCAGCTTCAGCTTGCGCATGCCCTTGTTGTAGTCTTTGTTGTTGATGTCCATGATGGCCAGGTTGTTGAGTGCCATCACGTGGTTGGGGTCGATGAGCAGGATGCGTTCGTACAGTTCACGTGCCTTTTCGCTATTGCCAGCCTGGTCGAAGTCCAGTCCTGCATCGCAGATGTTGTCCATGAACTCTTCCTGCATGTTGCCCTCATTTTCAATCCATCCGCTGTAGTCGTCTATGCTGACGTTGCTTCTCCCTGCCGAGAATCCGCCGATGCTGTCGAAGAGCGGGCGGAACAGCTGGTCGCCTTTGTAGGAGAACACCCCGTAATGGCTATCCTGGTCTTTCACGATATATACATGGTTGGCCTTGTCGTAGCTCACCTCTTCAAACCGTTCGGGCACGACCATTCGCCGATAGTTGTCCCTGATGCCCTGCAGGTTGCCGTCTGTCGAGGTGGTCTCATAGGTGAGAGGCTGTATCCACGCCGGGTTGTTGATGCGCTCGCCGGCTTCGTTTTCCGCCTGCTTCAGCCTTTTCTGCAGGGCTTCATACGCCTTGCTCTCGTTGCGTGCCTTCGCGTTTTTCGCTGCCTCCCGATAGTCTTTGTTTGAGATGGGCACTGTCGTCATGGCCTCTTCGGCAATATATTTGCACGCCACCACCAAGTCTCCTGCCAGGTCGATGGCCCCGAACTTGCCGTCGTTCTTCACCGTTGCCAGCAAGTTGTCTTTGAAACCCTTGGCATAGTCATACTGGGGTTCGATGGCCATCCGTCCCTTTTTGTCGATATATCCATACTTCCCGTCCACCTTCACCGGCGCCATTCCCATGCTGAATCCTTCGAGATTCTTCACGGGTTCATACTGCGGTTCGATGATAAACCGGTTATGCAGGTCGATGAATCCCACCTTTCCGCCGGTCTCAACGGCAGCCAGGCCCTCCTGGAAACTGCTGGCAACAGCGTCGTATTGGGCAGGAATCACCAGTCAATCTCCGCTGCATCGTCGGCGTCGAGCATTGCCGAGCCGGCCTTTCCCAGCACGTTGACGGCCATCTTCTTCACCCCTTTGAGCGGGCTTTTCCGGTTTTGTATCTTGCTGGCATAGCCCCATTTGCCGGTAGAGGGGTCTTTCAGCAGGAAAACATCGTCAGCACTCTGGCCTGCAACCGTAAGGCAGGCCATCAGGAATAGGAATACAACAGTTTTGCGCATGATGGTCAAAAGGGTGAGATGGGTGGATGCGAACGCTCTCTTCGCGTGCCTATTTATATTATTGGGCAAAGTTACGAATAAACGAGAACAAAACAAAAGAAATCGGAAACTTGTTTGTGATTTCCTTTGTTCTGTCGAGTATAAGTAAATGATTCAAAGTTTACTCATAAATTTCCGATATCCGGCAGTTTCTGTCGCTTTTTCTTTCTTGTGCATACATCTCGTGTGTATGCTCCATACACGTTGCTGGTATGGTTCGTACATCTATGGTGTACGAGCCAGAAAGGTCAGGGTTCTCAAGCCCGCCTCTGGGCCATGAAGAATCGAGGACGATGCTTTTGGCGGATGACAGATGCCGAAAATGTTAAAAAGCGAAAAAAGATACAGAAAAGTTTTGTGTGTCAGATATTTAATAGTACCTTTGCATGAAAATAGTATAATATTAAGTTAAGTGCCACGATCGCTGTGGACACGTTTCTCTTTGTTGCTCTTGCAAGACTCTGATGGTCAGCGCTTTCCTGCTTTTCGCAGTTGAGCGTTGAAATATGTTGATAATAATACGATTTAGGGAAGTATAATAGTAAAACCAAAATTTTTATGATGGTATTCAAAATGAAAAAACAATTTCTGCTGCTCCTGCTGATGTTGGCGGGAGGAGTGAACGTGGTGCTGGGTGGAACCCGCAACTATCAGGTGGTCTACACTGGGCGAACAACCTCGCAAGGAGCAGGCTACACGGTCCAAAACACGCAGTTGACCGACGGCTCAATTACCTCTGGCTATGATGCGGAGACGCTGGTGACGTATCGTAACGGTACGGGTTATAACAGCAATCCAACGGCACTTAGTACACAGAACATCGGTAATTACATTAAGGCACGTGAAGTAACGGACTATGATGCTTCGATTACCGTCAGCACTCGCAACGCTCCGACAGGCTATTATGGCGTCATCACCATCGCCTATTCGCCCAAGACCGTGCGCTATCGCGTGCTCTACGAGATGTCGACGCTGCCCGGAGCAGGCTATACCCTTACGGGATCCAATCCTACGAACGGACGCATCACGTCTGCAGCCGACGCCACCGTGCTCGAGATCCAGAAGACCGGAACGGACGAAATACCGACGCTCACCACTGCTAACGTGAGCAACTACATCCAGGCTCGCCCCATCAGTGGCTATACCACCAGCTACTATGTCAACACCAACGAAGCCCAGCTCGGCTACCTCGGAAACATCTACGTGAACTATGTAGCATCGACGGCAGCCACCGTAACCACCGATGGCGTCTGGGACTACTCCAATCGTTACTATCGTACCACAGGTACCGAGATCATCCTGCCCGACGATGAGTGCGCCATCAGCCTCCATCTCACGGCAGAAGAAGTGACGGAGACAAAGACATATTATAGATATAGATATGATGATAATTATGGTTATTCCTATTACACTAACTGGTACTATTTCGATTTGAATGGAAGCAGCCTAATTAATCGATCCAACAATAGCGACGCAGCTAATCTTTATCCATTAGCTGACGATGGCACAACTCGATTAAATAATTCTACTACCACAGTTGTTGATAGTGATAACGAATTTGGTGACAATGTTGTTTATCGTTTTGTAAGTATGGATAACAATTGGGAGCAGTTCAATACCCTCACTGATGGTACTCCTATTTATCGTCGAGCATATACTTATAATGTCACTCGCACTATCGGTACCTCTCATGTAAAGAATGCTGTCATCCCTCAAACTGCCCCCGATGGCCGCAAGGTTGTAGCCATTCAGAAGTGGGGTCTGTGCTATAAGCAGGAAGACGTGGAGGAGGTCTTCAACTGCGAAGTAACCAACAACATCCCTAATCCAGACAATATAACATACCATGGAAGACTTGTCGACGACCATAGCAACTGGTATCTGGAGACGGTTACGTTTGAAAGTCCGTCAAATCTCCGCTCTATCGGCGACTATGCCTTCATGAGTTGTAAGAAGCTGACTTCGGTGAAGATACCAAACACGGTAGAGTTCCTCGGGCAAGGAGCCTTCGAAATGGACACGAAGCTGACGGATGTAGAGTTCCAAAAGGCCGATGACGGCTCGTTCACGACCAAGATCAAGACCATCAAGAACTTCACCTTCTGGCTGTGTACTTCATTGCCAACGCTCGAACTGCCCGACGGCATCACCGAGATTGAGGGTCAGCGGTCGGGTGCTTCGCTGCAATACCTGACCAGCCTGACTACCCTTCGCCTGCCAAACACACTGGAACGCATCGGTCCTCACTTCCTCTGCAGCTGCTCGTCGCTCAAGATGCTTACCATTCCCGTGAGCGTCAAGTATATCGACGGAGCCAGTTTCCACGGATGCGAAAGCCTGGAGTCGGTCTACATCCTTGGCCCTGCAGCTGCCCTTCAGGGCGAGTATGCCGAAGGCACATCGGGTTCATCTTCAAGCACCTTCTCAGCCAATGAGACGCTTTGTAAGGAGGCCGTCAGTAAGTGCACCTTCTACACGACCAGCGGGAACCTGGAAGGCTATGTCAACGACCCCGTTTGGAGCCGTATTAACGAAAATGGCGTATACGATCCCGAGAACGGTAAGTTCGGCAACTGGCTGACTGCCATCCCTGACACCAAGCGCACGCTGATGCCTAACGTGTGGGTGACGGCCCTGTTCCCATACGGTCAGGAGAATTATGCCGATGTCTTTGGCGAGGGAACGCTCGTGGCTGTGATGGATCAGGACAAGACGTTCAAGTATTCTACACAGAGTGTCAACGGCAAGGCCACCCGTGTCTATAACATCGAATTCAAGCTGTTGGAGGGAGATGGCATACCGGCCAATCTGCCATTGCTCATCAAGCCCGCCCACCAGACGGAGTATACGTTCTATGAAGCCGAAAACACCATCGAGGACTACTTCAAGACAGAGTCGACCAAGGACCATGGCTACAGCGCTAATGCCGAAGACGGAGCCGTCATCACCATGAAGGGTCGCTACCTTGACTACAAGCTCTTCCCGTGGGACTTTTACTTCATGTACAAGAACAAGACCGAGGACGGCAACGGCGGATGGCAGTATGACGAGAATGAAGTGGCCAAGTTCTACCGCGTGCCCGATGCCGACCATGCCGCAACAATTCGTGCTTGCCGCTGTTACTGGTCGATCTCAGTCGACGGCTTGAAGACCGATGGCGGAGCATCAACCTCTAATGCAAAGCTCTTTAATCCCAACCCGACCGGCATCGAAGACGTGGAAGCTGAAGCCGTGAGCATTGGCATCTACGACTTGCAGGGACGCAAACTGGACGTTGCTCCAGAAGAATTGCCTGCAGGTATCTTCATCGTGAACGGAAAGAAAGTCGCAATCAAATAGTCAAAAGGAGGAAACAGATATGAAAAAAACATATATCAAGCCAGAGATTTCCGACGTAACCGTCGAGCCTCTGATGCAACAAATGAACCAGGCAAGCTATGGAGCTGAGGGTTCTTTGGCCGGACAAGACAAGTGGGACTTCGGAGGTGACGGAGATCCAAATGACGATCCTGACGCAAAATGGGACGACTCCTGGGAACTCTGGAAGTAGAAAGTTTGGCTAAAAGCATCCTCGTGAGGAGGAATACTGATAAGTTTATTTTCTAATTATTATGAACTTGAGACGGTAGCACAGTGATGATGTTGCCGTCTTTTTTGTGATTCAGTTGGAAGGACGGCAAGAGACGACAGGCAGAGATGTTTTAAATCAATAAATATAAAGGTTTCGTTATTTTTCTGTCCGGTACGGCATTTTTCTGACAAAATGTAAGTAACTTTGTGTGCGCTATAACGAAAACTATGGATAGAAGTACAGACCGTGGGTTTGACGGACTGCGATGTCCGGACTATATATTTGAATCAAGTTGGGAAGTTTGTAACAAGGTTGGCGGTATTTATACCGTTCTCTCGACGCGTGCCAAGACGTTGCAGGCCCTTTTTCCTGACCATCTCGTATTTATTGGACCAGATTGCTGGGAAGAACAGCATTCTCCTTACTTCGTGGAAGATGACAGTCTTTTTGCTGATTGGCGGGAAAAGGCGTCGCAAGAAGGCCTTGCCTTGCGCATAGGTCGATGGGATGTTCCGGGAAATCCTATAGCAGTATTGGTTGACTTCAAACCCTTTTTTGCTCAGAAAGACGCTATCTATACCAGACTTTGGGAAGCCTTTCAGGTGGACAGTCTGCATGCTTACGGCGACTACGACGAGGCTTCTATGTTTTCCTATGCAGCAGGTCGCACGGTAGAGAGCTTCTATCGTTTCTATCTTGACGAAAATGTACGGGTTGTTTTCCACGGGAACGAGTGGATGACCGGCCTCGGCCTGTTGTATATCCGGCAGCATTTACCCCAGGTTGCAACAGTCTTTACGACTCATGCTACCAGCATTGGCCGCAGCATTGCAGGCAACAACAAGCCGCTTTACGACTATCTTTGTGCCTATGACGGTGACCAGATGGCTGAGGAGCTGAACATGCAAAGCAAACACTCGATAGAGAAGCAGACTGCTTTGCATGTTGATTGTTTTACGACGGTCAGCAATATTACCGACGAAGAGTGCAAAGCCTTGATCGGAAAACCTGCCGACGTAGTGCTTCCAAATGGTTTTGAAGACGGATTTGTACCGACGGGGAATGCTTTTACCAAGAAGCGTTCAGCTGCTCGTAGACGACTGATGAGGGTGGCAAATGCCTTGACCGGGCGGGAGTTTGATGCCGATACGCTCATTGTTTCGACCAGCGGACGCTATGAATTCCGTAATAAAGGCATCGATGTTTTCATCGATGCGATGAACCGTTTGCGCTTTTCTGAAGGGCTGAACCGTCAGGTGTTAGCCTTTGTTGAGGTACCGGCATGGGTGGCATGTCCACGTGCAGACCTGCAGAATCGTCTCGAATCTGGAGCTGAAGTGGTATATAAGGACGCCTTGGAAAACCCCTATATCACCCATTGGCTGCACAATATGGATGAAGACCGTGTGCTGGGCATGATGGGATATCTTGGCATGGCGAACGAGAACGGCAGCCAAGTGACCGTGATATTCGTACCGAGCTATCTGAACGGCACCGACGGTATTGTCAATATGTCGTACTATGATGTCGTTCTTGGCAATGATCTCACGGTCTATCCTTCTTATTATGAGCCATGGGGGTATACCCCGTTAGAGTCAATTGCCTTCAAAGTGCCCTGCATCACTACGGGCTTAGCCGGCTTTGGCCAGTGGGCATTGACGGCAGAGAACGGCAGAAACAGCATCATGAACGGCGTGAAGGTGATTCATCGCACAGACTATAACTACCATGAAGTGGCTGACGAGATTCGCGACACGGTATTGGAATATGCGAAGATGGATAGGGGAGATGTGGCAAAATCGCGTACAAACGCTTTCCGTTTGTCGAAGAAAGCGTTGTGGAGTCACTTCATTTCCTACTATCGAACGGCCTATGACTTGGCTTTATGCAAGGCCGAACAGCGTATGAAATCATCTGAAAACCAATAGCAGAACAACAAACAGAACATAAGATAACAAGTTATGAAGATTAAAGCAGACTATGCTAACGCCCCTCAATGGAAAGAAGTCACCATCAAATCGAGACTTCCAGAGGAACTGAAATGTTTGGATGAATTGGCTCACAACATGTGGTGGGTCTGGAATTATGAGGCTCGCGACCTGTTTCGCGACCTTGATCCTGTACTTTATCACGAAGTAAAGCACAACCCTGTGATGCTACTTGAGCGCCTAAGTTATGACCGTAAAGAGGCAATAGTGAAAGACGAAGCCCTGATGGCCCGCATCAAAAAAGTGTGCGACATGTTCAAGAAGTACATGTCAGTGAAGCCCGATGCGAAGCGTCCTTCTGTGGCTTACTTCTCAATGGAATACGGAATTCATTCGGCTTTGAAAATCTATTCCGGCGGTTTGGGCATGCTTGCCGGCGATTATCTGAAAGAAGCCTCCGACTCAAATGTCGACATGTGTGCCGTAGGTTTCCTCTATCGCTTCGGGTATTTCACGCAGAGCCTGTCGATGGACGGTCAGCAAATAGCCAATTATGAGGCACAAAACTTCTCGTCGTTGCCTATCGAACGCGAGTATGATCAGGCAGGAAACCCGCTGGTTATCGATGTGCCTTATAATAATTATAAGGTACACGCGTACGTGTGGCGCGTCAATGTAGGCCGCATTAAACTCTATCTGTTGGACACCGATAACGAGATGAACTCTGAATTCGACAAGCCGATTACCCACTCGCTTTACGGAGGTGACTGGGAGAACCGGCTGAAGCAAGAGATTCTGCTGGGTATCGGTGGTGTGCTGATGCTCAAGAAACTTGGCATCAAAAAGGATGTCTACCACTGCAACGAGGGTCATGCTGCTCTGTGTAATCTGCAACGCTTGTGCGACTATATTGACGAGGGTCTGACCTTCAATGAAGCTCTTGAACTGGTGAGAGCCAGTGGCTTGTACACCTGCCACACGCCGGTTCCTGCCGGACATGACTACTTTGAGGAAGGGCTTTTCGGCAAATACATGGGCGGCTATCCTCAGCGTCTTGGCATTACGTGGGACGAGTTCATCGGCATGGGCCGCACCAATCCTGACGACCATAGCGAGAAGTTCTCGATGTCGACCTTTGCCTGCAACACTTGCCAGGAGGTCAATGGTGTGTCAAAACTGCACGGATGGGTGAGCCAAAAGATGTTTGCCGGAATCTGGAAAGGTTACTATCCTGAGGAAAACCACGTGGGATATGTGACCAACGGTGTTCACTTCCCAACCTGGTCTGCCACAGAGTGGCGCAAGTTATATGCCAAGTATTTCGACAAGAAGTTTATGTCAGACCAGTCTAATCAGAAAATATGGGAGGCCATCTATGAGTGTCCGGATGAGGAAATATGGTCGACTCGAATGGTCTTGAAAGAGAAGCTGGTAAGATATATCAAGGACCAGTTCCGCGATTCATGGCTACGCAATCAGGGTGATCCCTCACGAGTACTCTCACTGTTGGAGCGCATCAATCCGAATGCACTTATCATCGGTTTCTGCCGTCGCTTTGCCACATATAAGCGCGCACATCTGCTGTTTACAGACCTTGACCGCCTGAGCAAGATCGTGAATGATCCTGAGCATCCCGTACAATTTCTCTTTGCCGGAAAGGCACATCCGGCCGATGGAGCAGGTCAGGGACTTATCAAGCATATCTACGAAATATCGCAGAGGCCGGAGTTCCTCGGAAAGATTATCTTCCTCGAAGACTATGACTTTATGCTGGCACGCAGGCTGGTGTCGGGTGTCGACATCTGGATGAACACGCCGACCCGTCCGCTTGAAGCATCTGGAACGAGTGGCGAGAAGGCCGAGATGAATGGTGTTGTCAACCTTTCAGTGCTTGATGGCTGGTGGCTTGAAGGCTATCGAGAGGGCGCAGGATGGGCATTAACCGAGAAGCGCACTTACCAGAATCAGGCCTATCAGGACCAACTTGACGCCGCAACCATCTACAGTCTGCTGGAGAATGAGATCATTCCTCTCTATTATGACAAGAACGAGAAGGGCTATTCCGAGGGCTGGATACAGGTGGTCAAGAACTCAATTGCCCAGATTGCGCCACACTATACGATGAAGCGCCAGCTTGACGACTACTATAGCAAGTTCTATAACAAGGAAGCCGCACGCTTCAAGAAGCTCGCAGCCAACGGCTATCAGCTGGCAAAAGACATCGCCCGCTGGAAGGAAACCGTAGCCGAGCGCTGGGATGCCATCAGCGTCGTGTCAAAAGAAAGCGAGCTGCACGCCACAGGAGGGGAAACAGGCGTGACCTATACCATCAGGTACGTGATCGACGAACAGGGCCTCGACGACGCTGTAGGCTTAGAGCTCGTGACCTTGAAGAGCGAGCAGAGCAGTGACGACCACGAGCTCTACGGAGTGCATCAGTTCCGGTTGACTGGCCGTGAGGGCAACCTCTATACCTTCGAGTGCCACGTAGAGCCCGACGAAGCCGGTGCTTTCCGCACTTGCGTGAGAATGTATCCGAAGAATGAGCATCTGCCTCATCGTCAAGACTTCTGCTATGTGAAGTGGCTTGATTAGGAAAAAGGCAGCGAGAAGTCCGAAGCGTTCGGTGAGCTTCTCTTGGCAAGAAGCTCGAGAACCCGACGGAGTTGATTGCATCGAAGGGAGCAAGGCGACACCTGCAAGGCAGGAATGAGGTCGGCTTGCTCCCTTTTATTTTTGTGTTTTCACGCTGACCGTCAGGGAGTTGCCGTGCTTTCTGCGCAGAGCAGACTGCCGAAGGAGAAGCACTGCTGGCAGGAAGGTTGCCGAGAAAGCTTACGTTTTAGGTCGAGAAGTCTAAGCTTTCTGGGTGAGAAGTCTATCCTTTCTCGACGATAACCCTAAGACTTCTTGGGCAGAAGGGACAGCTTTCTCGGGATGACGGGGAAGGAGAGGGGAGCAGCCTTCGCATGACTCTGCCGGAAAAGCGGCTGTCAGGATGACGAAAACAGAAATCCTTCGATTTTTCTTCTCAAATGTCCGTTTTCGGCAAAAAGCTGTAGTCGGCCATAATAAGTCTTTAGTTGTCAGAAAGAAAGGTGAAAGAGCCTTAAGAAAACTTAAAAACGGGTGTAATAATTTAGTCACTAAAATATGTAAAAAAGAAAATTTTATTGCTGAAAAATGGTGGGCAATCAGACTTTTTATGTTAACTTTGTAAGCAGTTTCAGGTAGTGAAATTCAGACAATCTTGCAATACGTAAAAATGAAAAAGTTTTCCAAAACGGAAAACTTTCGCGAGAATATTAGCTAAAAAGTTATCCAAAAAGAGTAGCAAATGGAAATCAAAAACTTCACCATCACCAAGCGAGACGGCTCGAAAGACAGCTTCTCGCTGGACAAAATCATGAATGCCATCATCAAGGCATTTGAGTCAGTTAACCAACCTTCCGACTTGGGCTGCATCTCAAAGATTCTCAGTCACTTGGATATTAAGAACGACATCACGGTGGAAGACATCCAGAACCAGGTCGAAGAGGCACTGATGCGTGAGGGTCACTATCAAGTGGCCAAGTCGTTTATGCTCTACCGTCAGCAGCACACTGAGGACAGAGAAACCCTTGAGAAATTGAAATTTTTGGCAGACTATGTTGATGCGGCAAACGCAGCAACGGGATCAAAATACGATGCAAACGCAAACGTCGAGCACAAGAACATTGCTACTCTTATCGGCGAACTGCCCAAAGCCAGCTTCATACGCCTGAACCGTCGGCTCCTGACTGATCGAATAAAGCAACTCTACGGAAAGTCGCTTGCCGACGAATATATCGATTTGCTTACTCACCATTTCATATACAAGAACGACGAGACTTCACTGGCCAACTACTGTGCTTCGATAACAATGTACCCGTGGCTCATAGGAGGTACGACCAGCATCGGAGGCAATTCAACGGCACCAACCAACCTGAAGGCCTTCTGCGGAGGCTTTGTCAACATGGTGTTCATGGTGTCGAGCATGCTTAGCGGAGCATGTGCCACGCCCGAGTTCCTGATGTATCTGAACTACTTCATCGGCATGGAATATGGTAAGGAATACTATAAAGAGCCCGACAAGGTGGTCGATCTCTCGGTGAAACAGCGCACAATAGACAAAATGATCACCGACTGTTTCGAGCAAATCGTCTATACCCTGAACCAGCCTACTGGTGCTCGCAACTATCAAGCCGTGTTCTGGAACGTGGCCTATTACGACCGTTTTTACTTTGAATCGTTGTTTGGAAACTTCTATTTCCCCGACGGTTCGAAGCCTGACTGGGAGGGTCTTTCATGGCTTCAGAAGCGCTTCATGAAATGGTTCAACAAAGAACGCACGAAGACCGTCCTGACATTCCCTGTGGAAACGATGGCCTTGCTGACCAAAGACGGCGACTGCATGGACAAGGAGTGGGCCGACTTCACGGCTGAGATGTATGCCGAGGGACACTCGTTCTTCACCTACATGAGCGACAATGCCGACTCTTTGAGCTCTTGCTGCAGGCTGCGTAACGAGATACAGGACAACGGATTCAGCTACACACTGGGTGCAGGCGGCGTTTCAACAGGCTCAAAGAGCGTGCTCACCGTCAATCTGAACCGCTGCATTCAGTATGCAGTCAACAACAAAATGGACTACAAAGACTACCTGTCTCATGTGATAGAACTCTGTCATAAGGTACAGATCGCCTACAACGAGAACCTCAAAGAGCTGCAGAGCCACGGCATGTTGCCCCTGTTTGACGCAGGCTACATCAACATCGGAAGGCAGTATCTCACGATAGGTATCAACGGATTAGTCGAAGCAGCCGAGTTCATGGGCCTGCAAATCACCGACAATCCCGACTATCTGAAGTTCGTGCAAGGCATACTCGGACTCGTGGAGAAGTTCAACAAGCAGTATCGCACGAAGGATGTCCTGTTCAACTGTGAGATGATTCCGGCAGAGAACGTCGGCGTGAAGCATGCCAAATGGGACCGTGAAGACGGCTACTTTGTTCCGCGCGACTGCTACAACTCCTATTTCTATGTCGTGGAAGACGACTCGTTGAACATCATTGACAAGTTTAAATTGCACGGAGCTCCCTACATACAGCACCTCACTGGCGGTTCCGCCCTGCACATGAACCTGGAAGAACACTTGTCGAAGACACAGTACAGGCAGCTGTTGAAGGTAGCCGCAAAAGAGGGATGCAACTATTTCACCTTCAACATCCCCAACACGCTGTGCAACGATTGCGGATATATCGACAAGCGATATCTGAAAGAATGCCCTCACTGCCATTCAAAGAACGTCGACTATATGACGAGAATCATTGGCTATCTGAAGCGAGTTTCCAACTTCTCAGAGCCGCGTCAGCAAGAAGAGCACCGCAGATATTATGCAGAAAAGTCAAAGTATACAATAGAAGCATAGCCATGCTGAAATTTGTTAACACCGGCGTCGTCTTTCAGGAAATACCTGATGAGACGACGCTGTCTATCAATATCTCCAACTGTCCGTGCCATTGTCCGGGCTGTCACAGCCAATATCTGGCAGAAGACATCGGCGAACCGCTGTCGGAAGACGCGCTTGACCAGCTTGTAGACGAATATGGAAAGGACATTACGTGCATCGCTTTCATGGGAGGTGACGCCGACCCGGAGTATGTAAACCGCCTGGCTTGCTACATACATTCAGCCTATCCGCAGTTCGCTGTAGCATGGTATAGCGGGCGGATAAGGGTGTCTTCTTTGGTGAATAAGGCCGACTTTGACTACATAAAAATCGGTCCATACATAGCCCATCTTGGAGCATTGAAGTCGAAAACCACCAACCAGCGGCTTTATAAGCGACAGCCAGACGGCACTTTCGTTGACATTACTTCAAGGTTTTGGAAGTAGCAGAATGCTGAAAGTGCCGGTCAATCCCTTAGCTTGTTGATGTCGACATAGCCATGCATGACGGCATATATTGTCAGTGCCGAGACGCTTTTCATGCCTAACTTGTCGGTTATGTTCTTCCTGTGCGTGATGACAGTTGTGAGTCCTATGCTCAACAAGTCGGCAATCTCCTTGTTAAGAAAGCCTTGCGCAATGAGCGCAAGCACCTCAATTTCTCGGTCAGAGAGTATTTTCTTGTTCAGAACATCGGTAATTGGAGGGAGGTTCTTCCCGTGAGCATGGGCATGCTGCTCAAGCATGAGGAGAGACTTGATGAGATGTTTTTCTGGCTGGTTGATGGAAAGACAATGGAAACCGCTAAGCTGGATGTTGGGATCGGTGGAATTTGTCAGCACGATCGTGCGTCTTTGATGCTCCAGAAAGAAGTCGCGATGTTCAAGAACAATGCTCATGGCGACGAAGAAATGGACGAAATGCTCGGGATGGTTGGCCTGCAGTTCGGCAAAAGAACCATAAGTCTCGATGGACATAATGGGCATTACGTTCTGAAGAATCTGCCGAAGTCCGAGGACTGCCAGCGTGTTTGAGTCGACGATTGCTATGTTTGGACGCTCTTCTTGTTTCATATTGAGGGTCTGAATTTACAGGAATGGGGCCAGCAGATGGGCAAACCAACCGCGGAATTTCTGCCAAGGCGTGCGGAACTTGTCCCATGATTCTGGGGTAAGTTTGAAACTTTCAGCCTTTTCTGCATCGAAAAGCTGGTCAAGTTCGCTCGTTGTCGACGGGTCGATAATGACAGCATTCTCCTCGTAATCCCAGCTCAGGCTTCTTGCGTTTAGGTTGGCACTTCCGACAGTACAGAATCGTCCGTCGACCATAATGACCTTGGTATGATGGAATCCAGGTTCGTACATCCACACTTCAGCCCCCTTTTTCATGAGCTTATGCGCATTGTAGAACCCGCAGTCTGGAGTCAGTGGTATGTCGCTTTTCGTAGACAACATGAGTTCAACCTTGACTCCTCTCTTGATGGCTTTTTTCAAAGCTCGTTTTATTCCGTGGTTAAGCGTGAAGTAAGGGTTGATGAGTTTGATGCTGTCTTGGGCTGCATTAATGGCACCTACATAAAAAGTACGGATAATACCGTTCGATGTTCGTGGTTCTCTATTGATAATGCCGACCATCTTTTTGTAGGCTGTTCGTGTGGTGTCTGGTTTGAGATCGTTGAAATAATCGGGCGGAGTTTCGCCGCGAAAGTATTGGCTTCCGTGCAGGTTTTGCCCAGTGACCTTGTTCCAAATCCTGATGAAAATGGACTGCAGGGTATTCACTTCTAAGCCGTCAATACGGCAGTGCATGTCGTGCCATTCGCCCACAACTGGTGTGCCTTCGATATAATAGTCGGCCACATTCATGCCTCCTGTGTAGGCGAGTTTTCCGTCGATGACGACGATTTTCCTATGGTCGCGTGTGAAGACATGGTTCACCCATGGGAAGTCAAGCGGGTCGAACTGATAGATCTCGATGCCCTTTCTGCGCAAGTCTTCCATGTGATGCTTTTTGAGAGGCTGGTTGTTTGACGCATTTCCAAACGCGTCATACAGGGCTCTTACCTCAACGCCCTCCTTGACTTTCTCGGCAAGTATGTCGAAAAGCAGGGAGGCAATACTGTCGTTTCTGAAGTTGAAATACTCCAGATGGATGCTGTTTCTCGCTTGCCTGATGGCAGTGAACATGTCGTCAAACTTCTCCTGTCCGTCCATGAGCAGTGTGACGGAATTGTTGTGAGAGAAAGTGACGCCGGCGTCGCGCAAGGTCTTCACAATGATGCTGTCGGAGGTCTGTGCCCAAAGAGATGAGCAGATGAGGCAGTAAATGCTAATGAGGACAGATTTCTTTCCCATGTCAGATCATGCATGAATAGTGGTCTACTACGCCTAACAGGTGGTTGTTCTCGTCGACGACCAGCACGGAGTGTATCTTGTTTTGCTGCATGATGTGCTGGATATCAGAGATGCGCGTGGTGGGGAGTACTGACTTCGGATTGCGTGTCATGATGTCGTTCACGGTATGGTCGAAGAACTCTGCCTGCCACTTTTCCATGGCTCGCCGGATGTCTCCGTCGGTGATGATGCCGATGACTTGTCCGTTTTCAGTAGATACTCCCAGCCCCAGCTTGCCCTTACTGACGTGGATGATGGCCTCGCCAAGGTGCATTTCTTTTGGAATGACGGGCAGATCGTCAGAACGCATCACGTCGGTAGCCGTCGTGAGCAGGCGTTTCCCCAGTTCGCCTCCCGGGTGGAACTGGGCGAAATCTCCAGGTCTGAAGCCACGTACTTGCATCAGTGCTATGGCAAGAGCGTCGCCCATTGCCAGCGCAGCCGTGGTGCTGCTGGTGGGTGCAAGGTTCAAAGGACAGGCTTCGCGCTCTACGTGTACGGTGATATGTGCCGTGCTGTACTTGGCGAGTAGTGAGTGAGGATTGCTGCTCATGCCGATGATCGGCACGTTCATGTGGAGCACCATCGGGATGAATCGCAAGAGTTCGTCGGTCTGTCCCGAATTGCTGAGGGCCAGCACCACGTCGTCGACGGTGATGACTCCTAAGTCTCCATGGTAGACATCCAAAGGATTGATGTAGAAAGCCGGTGTGCCGGTAGAGGCTAATGTGGCAGCAATCTTGGCTCCGATGTGTCCGCTTTTCCCCACGCCGGTTACGATAACCTTGCCTTTGCAGTTGAGCATCATCTCTACGGCACGGTCGAAATTCTCGTCAAGTTGGCTGACAAGTCCCATGACAGCCTCAGCCTCGTCGTGCAGACATCGGACTCCGTAGTTGCGCACTTCTTCGGCATGCAGTTGATAATCGCTACTCATAGAAGGTCTCTGATTAAGCTTTTCAAATTATTCAGTTCCAGCATATTGGCAGCATCGCTTAAACCTTTGTCGGGATCGGGATGCACTTCAAAGAAATATCCGTTGGCTCCGAAGGCCTTGGCAGCCATGGCCATCGACGGGACAAACCGTCTGTCGCCACCGGTTTTGCTGCCGTCGCCGGAGCCGGGCCTCTGCACACTGTGGGTGCAGTCCATGATAACTGTCGGGACAATCTCCTGCATGTCGGGGATATTCCTGAAGTCTACGACCAGGTTGTTGTAGCCATACGTGTTGCCTCGCTCGGTCAACCACACTTCCTTTGCTCCTGCTTCATGGGCTTTTTCCACAGGATACTTCATGTCATGTCCGCTGAGAAACTGGGCTTTTTTGATGTTCACGATGCGGCCAGTCTTGGCTGCTGCCACCAGCAAGTCGGTCTGTCGACAGAGAAAAGCGGGAATCTGCAGTACATCAGCCACCTCACTTGCGGGCTCCGCCTGCCAGCTTTCGTGGATATCAGTGAGGATGCGAAGGCCGTAACACTGCTTGATCCTGTTCAGCATCTGCAGGCCTTTTTCCAGGCCAGGCCCTCGAAACGAGTGTATAGAGGTGCGGTTTGCCTTGTCGAATGATGCCTTGAAGATGATGTCAACGTCAAGCTCCCGGTTGATGTCCACCAGCTTTTCGGCTACGGTTTCGAGCAGTTCTTGCGACTCAATGACGCACGGACCGGCTATGAATATGGGTTGCATATGGTTGGAATGTTAATGTTGTATGATATGCAAAGGTATACAAAAGACGCCATTTGACCAAGAAAATAACATAGTTTATTACTTTTTCGGCTCGTCTTCCAGTCCTTTCTTGGCGCATGTAGGGCGGTTTTCCGTGTGTGTTTTCTGCCGTTTCTGGCAGTCGTTCTGGCTGTTGGCGCCTGAGAAAGGGTAGGGGTAAAGGAAAATTCTCCAGAAAATTTGCCGAATTTTCTGGAGAATTTATGAAATTTTCTGGAGAATTCCCTGTTGTTGCAGACGGTTCTCGCCGGCTCTTCTCGGTCGGTTTTGCACAGAAGGGTTCATGATGGCACCGGCAATGCAGTGCCTTATCGGCGTCTTATCATGAAGAAACCGAGCCTATGGGTCGTGCCTTTGCGGTTAAGGGAGCGCAGCTGATAGATGCCTTCGGGCAGGTTTTTGACGTCAACCGTGGCTTCGCTCTTCCTGATTGTCTTGACGGGTTTCCCTTGCATGGTGGCAATGACGACGAGCGGAGCATCGATTTGCGGATCGATTCTTGGCAGTTGCAGCCTCGATCCGTCGCAGTTCAGCAGGCCTTGCGGAATGTCTGCCGTCCGTTTTGGCGCGTCGAAATGATGGCTTTGGGCAGGCTTGCTCTCGTTTCCATAGCGGTCGACGGCCGTGACGGCGTAGTAGACAGGCTGGGCTCCGTTGCCTTTCTTCATGGCGAGGGGTATCTTTGCCGAGGTCTGTCGCAGCCTTGCAGCCATCAGATGGTTGGGGCTCTCGACGTCAACGGGCCATTCTTGACTGGCATATACATTATATAATAGGTAAGGGGCGTCGCTGTAGTCGGTGGCTTTCGTCCATGAAAGCAGGCTGCGTTCCTCGTCGATGTTCAGCTGTTGAGGCTCGCCTGGCGCCTTGTCATGCATCCATTTCATGGGAGGAATGAGCGCAGGCGTGTTGTCGAAGCGGTGTCGGGCAAAGTCAAAAAGCCCTTTGGTGTTGTCGGTGAAGAAGCGGCTTCTGAAGTAGGCATGCCCCATGTCGAGCTGGCGAAGCACCTGCATCTCGCGCGTAATGGTTTCGAGCGGCCAGTTCTTTTCTTTGGGTGACATGAAATAAATGCCCAGTCCGGGCACGACCATGCGCCCGAAACAGTTTTCTTTCCAGTCGATGGCAAAGGGGTAGAAGTTGTTTCCTTGGAAATACATCATAGGATAGAGCTGATCCATGAGGCCTGTCCGGAGCCACTCTTGTGCGTCCTGGCATACGGTAGTGCGCGCATTCCATCCACCAGAGCGATACCTGCTGAGGTCGTCATGCTTGCCTATTGGCGAACAACTCATCTTGATCCAGGGCTTGCGGGCCTTTACTCGTTGGCTGATGGCCGTGACAATAGCCGTGATGTTGCGTCGTCCCTGCGCCTTTGATACCTTGATTTTCCAAGTTTCGGGATAGCGAATGTAGTCTAAATGGATGCCGTCTACGTCGTAGTTGCTGGCAATCTCGTCGCAGATGTCGGCCAGATAGCGGGACGTCTGAGCCATTTCTGGGTTCATATAGCCCTCGTCGCCGATCTTCTTGATGAGACTTGGATATTTCTTTCTTATGCGCGTACACCCTGCAGAACTCCATTTCCCGACGGGAATGGTGACCACCCACGCGTGCAGTTCCATGCCTCTTTTGTGGCATTCCTCAATGGCAAAGGCCAAAGGGTCGTAGCCTGGCGACTTGGTTGCGGTGCCTGTAAGGCATGCATCCCAAGGTTCATATTGTGAAGGATAGATGGTCGTGGCCCTGACCCGGGTCTGGAGCAAAACCGTATTGATGCCCGCCTGCTGCAGACGGTCAAGGATGTCGCACAGGTCTTTTTGCTGTTTACGGACGGTATTTTCGCTTTTGGCATAGACGGAAGGCCAGTCTAAGCCGCTGATGGTAGTGAGCCACACCGCTCTTACCTCATATTTGGGATTTTGAGGCATCAGGCTTTCAACATAGGAAGGAGCAGGAAAGAGGTGCGCGTTGTCTTGGGCTGACAAAGGCAATGTAAAGAAAAATATTAATAATGTATAAAAAAAGAGTAGATGTCTCATCTCAATGTAAATTAATGTGTACAAAGGTAAGGATATTTTTTCGTTTTTCAAATAAATTGCTTAATTTTGCGGTGTTAATAGCAAAAAAATGATATCATTCGCGATAAGTCTCATAGCATTGTTGCTTGGCTACTTTCTCTACGGGAGATTTGTAGAGCGGGTGTTTGTTCCTGACGCCAACCGTCCGACACCAGCCATAGCAATGGCCGACGGAGTTGATTATATTCCGATGCCAGGTTGGAAGATATTCATGATACAGTTCTTGAATATCGCTGGAACAGGGCCGATATTCGGAGCCATCATGGGAGCTAAGTTCGGCCCTGCTGCCTATTTGTGGATCGTCTTCGGTTGCATCTTCGCCGGTGCAGTCCATGACTATTTGACGGGTATGTTGAGCGTAAGGCATGGCGGAGCAAACCTTCCTGAGCTTGTCGGAATATACCTGGGAAAGCATACAAAGCAAGTGATGCTGGCGTTCTCGGTGTTGCTGTTGCTGATGGTTGGCGTGGTGTTTGTGTACAGCCCGGCAGAGATTCTGGCCAGAATGGGCGGGACGGAAATGCTGTGGATTGTCGTTATTTTTGTCTATTACATACTGGCAACCATGTTGCCCATAGACAAAATCATCGGGAAGTTCTATCCTGTTTTTGCCTTTGCCTTGTTGTTCATGGCTGCAGCACTGATGGTCGTACTCTTTGTAAAGACGCCTCAGTTGCCAGAATTCTGGGACGGGCTGGGCAATTGGGGAACCGAGAGGCTTGGCTTCACAGAACAGTTGTTTCCATGTCTCTTTATTACGATAGCCTGTGGAGCCATCAGTGGCTTCCACGGAACGCAGAGTCCTTTGATGGCCCGCTGCATTACAAATGAGAAACAGGGCAGGGCAGTCTTCTATGGAGCAATGGTAGCAGAAGGAGTGGTGGCACTGATCTGGGCCACCGTAGCCATGTATTTCTTCTATAATGAGCCCCAACCCGGCTATGAATTGCTGAGCGGAGTGACCAGCGGAGCTCAGTCATCCTCACCAGCAGTGGTGACAATTGTCTGTCAGAACTGGCTGGGTGTAGTGGGTAGTGTGTTGGCCATTTTGGGTGTAGTGGCAGCACCCATTACCAGCGGAGATACTGCATTCAGGTCGGCTCGCTTGATTATTGCCGAGGCATTACATCTGGAACAGAAGAGCATCCATAAGCGTTTCTATATAGCCTTGCCGATGTTTGGCGTGGCAATCCTGCTGCTGTTGTGGCATATGGGCAACGCAAACGGCTTTCAAACGCTGTGGAACTGGTTCGGATGGAGCAATCAGACTCTTGCAGTATTCACCCTTTGGACGGCCACGGTCTTTCTGGTAAAGGCTCACAAACCATTCCAGATAGCCCTCATACCGGCATTGTTTATGACCGTTGTATGTGCCACTTTCCTTCTGATTTCCAACCAAGCGTTCGGAATGGGCGCAACCGTTTCGTATATAGGTGGCGGTGTCGTGTTCTGCATAGCGGCTGTATGGTTTGCCGTATGGTATGCTAATAATAGGAAAAAATGAATTATTAACTAAAACATGAATTGATATGAAAAGGAAAATCATGATGGTAGCAGTCGCATTGCTGATGGCAATGTCTGCAAGTGCACAGTTTGAACAAGACAAAATCTACGTCGGAGGATCTCTAACAGGGCTTGACTTGAGCTACAGTGGGATCAAGGAATTTAATGTAGGTTTGCAAGCAGAAGGAGGCTATTTCCTTGCAGATGATTTCCTTGTCAAGGGCATAGTCGGCTATGATCATTCAACAGCACATTCTTCATCCGACCTTGCTTTGGGTGTCGGAGCACGCTACTATATTGAACAAAACGGCATCTTCCTCGGACTAAATGCCAAGTATGTCCATAACAGCAACTATAATCTGGACGATTTCCGCCCAGGTATTGAAATCGGTTATGCCTATTTCCTTAGCCGGACTGTGACCATCGAACCGTCGGTATACTATGACCAGTCGTTTAAAAACCATAGCGACTTCTCGACATTTGGTTTGAAAGTAGGACTTGGCATCTATCTTTTCCGCTGAATAAATGACAGACACGGCTTATCCCTCTGCACTCCTTGAGAAGGCAGTTGCTGAGTTTAGTAAGCTTCCAGGCATCGGACGCAAAACGGCTTTGCGTCTGGTGCTTAATATGTTACGTCGGCCAGAAGAAGAAGTCGACGGCTTTGCCTCGGCGATAGTGACGATGCGTCACGACGTGAAGCATTGTCAAGTTTGTCATAATATCAGCGATAGCGATGTCTGTCCCATATGCGCTGATGACCATCGCGATCGAAAAACGATATGCATAGTGGAGAACATTCAAGATGTGATGGCTATCGAAAATACGCAGCAATACCATGGCCTTTACCACGTGTTGGGTGGCATTATTTCGCCAATGGACGGCATAGGTCCGAATGACATAGAGATAGAATCGTTAGTAAAACGGGTCGGACAAGGGGATATAGAAGAGGTGATATTAGCATTGAGCCCGACAATGGAAGGCGATACGACCAATTTCTATATCTCCAGAAAACTGGCTCCTTATCTTGTTGTGCTAAGTGTCATTGCACGAGGAATATCCGTTGGTGACGAGCTCGAATATGCAGACGAGGTTACTCTCGGCCGCTCCATACTTAATCGTACGCCATTTGAAAAATAATTGATCGACAGATTATGAAAAAGACTCAAAATGTTTTGATGTGGTATTTTTGGCTTCCTGTCATTATTTCATTATTGCTGGTGGTCGCCTATGAAAGCAATTTGGTGCTAAATGGCTATTGGGCAACCAATTCTACTCTGCAGTTCATACTGGCAACGTTTATGGAACTGCTGACGGTCTGTATCATTCCATTGGCATTACGCTTGTTCCGCTATTCGCGAATCAGCCGCAGTCTTACGAAGGGAACTGACGAAGAACGGGCTGCCAGCCTGCTGAAGTGGGGCACGGTTCGCATCAACATGCTTGGGATTCCTTTGGTATTAAATATTCTGTTGAGCTATCTGACCCAAGGAGTTTCCTTCTGGTATATGGGAATCATTTTGGCTCTTTGCCTGTTTTTCGTCTATCCGTCGATGAGCAGATGCCTGTCTGAGACTACTTCTGCAGACAATACAGAAGCAGCATAATAAACTGTATTGGGAAGAAAAGGAGGATAGTAAGGGCATTAACAACGTAGACATTTATGAAACTGTCGGTTGTCATCGTTAATTACAATGTCAAGTATTATCTTGAACAATGCCTGTTGTCGCTGAGAAAGGCTACAATTGGCATTGATGCTGAGGTATATGTTGTAGACAATCATTCTTCTGACGAGTCTGAAAATTATATCAGAGACAAGTTTCCCGAGGTGAGGTTTATTGCAAGTGACCACAATCTTGGCTTTGCCAGAGCCAACAATCTTGCCATCAGACAGAGCAAAGGAGAATATGTGCTCTTGCTGAATCCGGACACAATCTTAGCAGAACAGACCTTGCGTCAGGCCATAAGTTTTCTTGATGAGCATGAGAAGGCAGGCGCACTGGGTGTTTGTCAGTTGAAGACCGATGGCTCTCCTGCTAATGAATCACGGCGAGGATTGCCCACACCCATGACCGCTTTCTACAAGATGGTTGGTCTTTGTGAGCGATATCCACAGAGCCATCGTTTTGCCCATTACTACCTAAGTTACCTGCCATGGAACGTTTCCTCGCAGATAGAGGTGATCAGTGGCGCGTGCTTCTTTGTCAAAAGACGGGTATTTGAGCAGATAGGTCTGGTTGACGAAGACTTCTTTATGTATGGTGAAGACATTGACTTGTCATACAGAATCCTCAAGGCAGGCTATCAGAACTGGTACATTCCGTCGAGGATACTCCATTACAAAGGCGAATCGACCCAGAAGTCTTCTTTCCGATATGTGCATGTGTTCTATCAGGCTATGCTCATCTTTATCAGGAAGCATTATGGCCATAAGAGTCTTCTTTTCTCGATACCAATCAAGCTGGCTATTTATTTTAAAGCCTCGGTTACGTTAGTAAAGATCCAATTGGAGCGAATCAGGAAGATGCTTGGCTTTAGTCCTCGCAAGGCGTCCTTCACACCATATTATATATTTATTGGTTCGAACGAAAGCATAATGACGTGCAAAGAAATCGCTACCAAGCATGCTCTTGGGGCAGAATTCCATGTAGGAGATGCAGAGAGTCTTCCCCGTGGCCACCAGTCATTGGTAGTGCCGACGGACAGGCTGGTCTATATTGTCTATGACGTCGGTGCATATAGCTATGAAAACATCTTCGATATCTTTGGAGAAAAGACAAGCCCGCTTGTCCATATGGGAACTTTTGATGCCCGTACTCGGCTTGTCATTACCGGAGAGGAGGTGCTGAAATGACGTCAGTACGCTTGCGGGCAATCGAACCGGAAGACCTCGAACTGCTCTACACCATCGAGAATGATCCCTCTCTTTGGCATGTCGGATCGGCCACAGTTCCCTATTCTCGTTATGCCATCAATGACTTTATCCTGCATGCTACGGGCGACATCTTTGCCGACCGTCAGGTTAGGCTGATGGTAGAAGCAGGCGACTTAGGCGTTGTCGGCATGGCAGACTTGACCAGTTTCGAGCCCCTTCACATGCGAGCCGAGGTGGGAATAGTCATACTTCAGCAATATCGGCATTGTGGATATGCCACTGAAGCCCTGCGCCAGCTGTGCATTTATGCCACTGAGCGCTTGCATTTGCATCAGCTCTATGCCGTCGTCAATGTGGAGAACCGTTTTGCTGAAGAGGCATTCGTCTCCTCCGGATTCCAGAAAACGGCTACACTTCGGCAGTGGATCTTTGACGGAACGAGCTATCAGGATGCCCATTTGTTGCAAACTTTTTTATAAAAAAGTGAACAAAAGTTTGGTAGAACAAATAATTATAGCTACCTTTGCATCCGCAAACGAAAACGAGGTGCGTTAGTTCAGCCTGGTTAGAATGCCTGCCTGTCACGCAGGAGGTCACGGGTTCGAGTCCCGTACGCACCGCTTTCAGCATTGAGCCTTCACATTTTGTGGAGGTTTTTTTGTTGCCTTCTCGTGCGTGTTACGAATGGTTTTGAAGGGGAAGGAGATGGATTTTGGGTATAAAAGAACAAGAGAATTTCCGTTAAGAAATTCTCTTGTCGTGTGACTCCCGCGGGATTCAAACCCACAACCTTCTGATCCGTAGTCAGATGCTCTATTCAGTTGAGCTAGGGAGCCATTCCTTATTAGCGGTTGCAAAGTTACAATGTTTTTTTGAATCTGCAAAATTTTTTGGTTGTTTTTTATGGTGAAGTGCTCAAAAAACTTGCTGTTGTTCCGATTCTTCTGCATAGATACGCTCGAAATGTGCTCTCAGCGTGGCTTTGTCTTCAATGATTTTGCGCAGTTGCTTCTGGTACTCCTGATTGGGAGAGTTGGCAATCCAGAGGCGTATGTATCCGTTTTCTGAGTATTTGTTGTGCATGTGTTCGCAGAAGCGTTCCCACTGTTCTTCCTTTGCCTTCTCAGGGTAGTGCGAAAGTCCGTATTGCACGGTACGTCTGAACACTATTTCCGGCTCCATGTCACGGTCAGCTTCAGCTACGATTTTTCCATAGATGCTCCGTGGGGCATGGCTTGCAGAAGCCCGATGGTCTTCCACAGCTTCGCGCATGATGCTGATTTCTTCGGGGGTGAACCATTTCTTCAGCCGTGCATCGGCATTGAGAATCTTTCCGCTGGTGATGTGGTGGATGGCTCTCGGACCGCTCATTCCCAGGTCGTGATAGGCAGCCACGACATAGGCCATGTTGAGGTTGGCTCCGACGTTTCGCGCCAATACAAGCGAGCGACTGATGACGCGGTTGGCGTGAGTCAGGTTGTGAGCCTTGTCAAACTCGTTGTATCGTGGCAGGATGTTCTTCTCCACAAACTCCATCAGGTCAAGACTTACGTTGTTGTCCATAGCGGTATGAGGGGATTTTTGCCGGCTAAACGCAGCAGGTTTTCTTTTTCGGAAAATTTTCTTTGCAAAATTAGGAAATAATCTCTAAATTTGCAAATGATATGGAAGATATTGTTTTAAATTCGCCGAAGGCATGGTTTCTGGCTGCCAGACCGAAGACTCTCGCGGGAGCAGCCGTGCCGGTGATGATTGCCTTGGCCATGTCTTGGCGCTTCGACAGCGGGCGTTTTGCCTGGCTTCCGGCCTTGTTGTGCCTTTTTTTTGCCTTCATTATGCAGATAGATGCCAATTTTGTCAACGACTATTTCGACTGTCTTCACGGCAACGACGACGACACTCGTCTCGGACCTCAGCGAGCTTGTGCGCAGGGATGGGTGTCGATGCAGGCCATGAAGGCTGCCATTTGCCTGACCAGTCTCACGGCATGTGCCGTCGGCTTTCCGCTGATATTCTATGGAGGATGGTCGATGTTGTTGGTCGGGGCAGCCTGTGTCCTGTTCTGCTTCCTATACACTACCACTCTTTCTTACTATGGACTTGGCGACTTGCTGGTGCTGGTCTTTTTCGGCATCGTGCCCGTTTGTGCCACATTTTTCATACAACATCACTGCCTGACCGTTGAGGTCTTTGTGGCGTCTGTGGCCTGTGGCATCGCAATTGATGCCCTGCTCATCGTGAACAACTATCGCGACATAGCCAATGACGCCAGAGCAGGCAAGCGCACCCTGATCGTGATGGTCGGCGACCGGCGTGGCCGTCGTCTCTACCTGCTGTCGGGCATTACGGCTCTGTTGCTTTGCACGGTGCATGTCTTCTCAGGCCATCCTTGGGCGTTCCTCTTGCCTCTGCTGGCCTACCTGCCCCTGCATCTCTCAGCCTATCGTCAGCTGTGTGCGATAGGAGAGGGGCGTGCCTTGAACAAAGTACTGGGACTCACGGCCCGCAACATCTTTGTATACGGGCTTTCAGTGGCCGTCGGCAGCCTCGTTTAGCCTCCCTTTCAGGCACGGGCTTCTTACCATTCATCCCTGTTTCCTCAACCCTTCTTGCAGAGAAAGCTTAGGATTCAGCCCGAGAAGTCTTAGCTTTCTTGTCAATAAGTCATAGCTTTCTGGGGCATACCCCACAGGTTTCTCGGGCTGAAAGGATAGGTTTCTCAGGCGTTAGGGAATGGATTGCCGGAAATTTCTCAGCTGCTTCTTGACTTTTCTCGGCAGAATCCTTTACCTGCAGTCTTTGTCATAGTCGAGCGAATGCAATATGATACGGGGCTTTTCCGAGTTGTAGTTAGGATTGATTGCACTTCGCGAAGCACTAAAGCATTCTGTCTTTATCCCCGCAATATCTAAGATTAAATGGGAAATGTCATCAGTTGTGACAGGAGCATGAGCAGAACTCTGTATCTGTGAGGCAAGATTCGGGTGCTTTTCCCTGAATGAAGATGATGTCCATATCATCAGGGGAACTCTTATCTGATATTGCTTTTGCGAAGTGAGATGGGCATTTCCATGTCCCATGTAGTTCCTGTAGTCGTAGACTTCTTCACCATGATCCGCAAAATATACGATGCAGCAATCGTCATTCTCAAACCGCTTGATGATTTCGTTTATCACGAAGTCGTTGTATCTCATGGCATTGTCATAATGAGCAATCACTTCCCTTTGAGAGGCATCCCATGCAGTTTTGTCATAGTCGTCTGCCGAAAAACAGGAAAACTCGGACGGATATCGCTCGCTATACGTATAATGTTGCCCCCACAAGTGGATGACATATAGATAAGGAGAAGGACTGTTCTCCATGTCTTTCACCATGTCTCCGTCATATCCGTATCGCTTCCCGTTCCTCACATCGAACATCATTCCCGACAATTTCTCATCCGAAAGAAACGTTATTCCGTTGCCAATGAAATACTGGTTGTCATACATCAATGTATGATAACCGGCACTCTTGAAGCACATGGGGAACAGCGGTTTCGACTCGAAATCAATGCCTAACGAGTCTAAAGAGAATACAGACTGCATGACAGCGTGTGTGGCATCTGCAACAGATACAACGTCATCAAAGACAGCCAGTTCGCCATTCTGCCGGCGATGTTCCAAATATGGAGACGTCAATTGACGGTAGCCATAGAGAGAAGAGTGGTAGACGCTGTAGGATTCTCCGACGATGACGACCATGTTTGGGGCGTCTTCCGGGGCGGAAGCCTCGAGCTCTCTTGCCACCTTTCCGAGCAACTCTATCTTGCCTTCGCGCTGCTTCATGACGTAAGATGCATAGGCAACTCGCGTAAATGCATGATACTGAGGAACTGCATTGCCGTTATGATACATCAGATAGCTGAACATCGTGTGCCCACAGAGGAGCATTCCTGCAGCGGAACAGATGCCTGCAACGAGGTGATATCTCATTCGGCTTATCCGGCGCGATGTCTTTACCAGGCAGAAATTCAGTACTGTCAGGCCCAGAACCCATACGAAGATGACTGGCCATTGCAGGTAACTTCCGGCAAAGTTCTCGATCTCTGCCGAATTGGTTTCTGCGAGAATGTCGACAATATCCTGATTGACAATTTTCTGAAATGAGAACACAACGAAGTAGTCGGCTACAATCAATATGTTATGAATCAGGGCCATCATTCCCAAATAGAGGCGTCTCAAAGGCTTAAATGCCAGCAAAACATAGGCTGCATTCTCAATATATGCACTCACAAACGAGAGCAGCACCATTTGAAGCAGGGGCCATGCACCATGAAAAACATACGAAGCCACGCAATTTGAAACCAGATTGAGCAACAGCAAATACAAGAACACCCATCCCTTCACGGGCTTGAAAAACAATCGAAAGATTGTCCATAAATAAGTTGTCATACTATAAACTTTTAAATTGAACTGACAAACACGCCGATAATGTGGGAAGAATCAAGTTCTGCCCACTTCAGATGATGGCATAAGAGCAAATCGAAAGCTTATACTCACAACAACAGTTAATGACAAGTACCTTGCAAAAAGAATGTGGACGTATTCCATCCACATTCCTAGGTACTTGGCCTAACCTAACATCCGAGATGAAATAAGCGTCCACACTATCGCAGACGCTTACCGCTAAACGCTCAGATGTTCCTTTCACGGCCAAGTTTCAGGAATGTTCGAATAACAGCAAACGCTCACTTAACCAACGATGTCTTGGCTCCTGCATGAGTGCAGGAATCCATGTGCAAAAATAATATATTTTTCCGATATTACCAATTCTATCTACAAAAAGTTGTGCCGATAAGCCCCGCTCGGTTTCCCTATTTTCTGCTAAACGGAAAGAGATATGTTGAAGAAAGGGTTGAGGGCTTACGGAGAAAGCTTAGGATTCAGCCCGAGAAGTCTTAGCTTTCTTGTCAATAAATCATAGCTTTCTGGGGCATAACCCATAGGTTTCTCGGGCTGAAAGGATAGGTTTCTCAAATGTTCCTGTGCGGGCTTGTGGCGACTTTCCTGCTGATTCTGTCCGAGGATGTTGGGGAAGAATGTGGGCAAATGGTTAATGTTCAATGGTCAGTGTTCAATGGTCAGGGCTGTATACAATGTAAAACGGGGACGGAACTCATGCGGTTCCGCCCCCGTTCTTATAGTGTTCTGACTGGCAGACGACTACTTGGTGCAGGTGGTGCAGTTGGGAAGCTGTGAGTCTGTGGCAGCATCGGCGTCAACCTGCGAGGTCTCGGTCTCGATGTTCACGGTCCAGTCTTCCTTTGACTTGCGCACATAGCTCTGGTAACGGAGCTTGGCCATGCGCTCTGCTTCTGCGAAAAGTTCGTCGGCTTCGTTAGGATATGCCTTCTGAACGGAGAGATAGCGTACCTCGCCGAGCAAGAAATCACGGAACTTATCCCACTTCGGCTCCTTCGAATCGAGGGTGAATGGGTTCTTGCCTTGTTCTGCAAGTTCTGGATTGTAGCGCCACAAGTGCCAGTAACCGCATTCTACTGCGCGTCCTTCTTCTGCCTGCGAACGTCCCATTCCGCCCTTGATCTTCAGACCATGGTTGATACATGGTGCATAGGCAATCACGAGTGACGGGCCGGGATAAGCCTCGGCTTCGCGGATAGCCTTCAGACATTGTGCGTTGTCGGCACCCATTGCAACCTGGGCTACGTATACATAGCCATAGGCAGTTGCTATCATTCCGAGGTCTTTCTTGCGTATGCGCTTGCCTTGAGCGGCAAACTGGGCGATGGCTCCGAGCGGAGTTGCCTTCGACGACTGGCCTCCCGTATTGGAGTATACTTCTGTGTCGAGCACAAGGATGTTCACGTCTTCGCCAGAGGCTATTACGTGATCAAGACCTCCATAGCCGATATCGTAGGACGCACCGTCACCACCTATGATCCACTGTGAGCGCTTTACAAGGTAATGATCGAGCGTCTGCAGCTCTGTACAGATCGGGCAACCTGCCTCAGCACCGCCCTTGATGTAGGGCTTGATGGCTTCGGCTATGCGCTTGGTCTCTTCGGCATCTTCTTTCTTTTCAATCCATTCCTTGGCGAGTGCCTTGAACTCTTCCGGGCAGTTGTCGTCGGCTGTAGCCTCAGTGAGCAGCATGCTTACGCGCTCTTTCATCTTTTTGTTGCCGAGCACCATACCCATACCAAACTCGCAGAAGTCCTCAAACAGGGAGTTGTCGAACGCCGGTCCTTGGCCTTTTTCGTTAGTGGTGTATGGCGTTGACGGGATGGAAGCCGAATAGATTGACGAGCAACCCGTGGCATTGGCCACCATCTGACGGTCGCCGAAAAGTTGAGATATGAGCTTCACATATGGCGTTTCACCACAACCAGAGCATGCTCCGGAGAACTCAAAGAGCGGAGTTGCAAACTGAGAATTCTTGGCATTAGCCTTGATGTCGACAAGATGCTGCTTCGACTTCACGTCCTTAACCAGCTTGTCCCAGTTCTTTGCTTCCTCAACCATGTCGGGAGCATCGGGGTTGAACGGTACCATCTTAAGGGCTTTTCCGAGCTTCGGATTGCCAGGACAAACGTCCTCACAGTTGCCACATCCTAAGCAATCAAGCACAGAAGTCTCAATGCGGAAGTGCATCCCCTTCATGGCTGCAGGTGCTTTCATTTCGATAGTTTCAAGACCATTGAACCCGGCAAGCTCCTCATCGGTCAGAACAAACGGGCGTATGGCTGCATGAGGACAAACGAAAGCACACTTGTTACACTGGATACAGTTCTCCTTTGTCCACACGGGAACAAAGGCTTCAACGCCGCGTTTCTCGAAAGCTGCGGTGCCGTTTTGCCATGATCCGTCGACAGTATCGTGCTTGACGAAGTCGGAAACCTTCAACAAATCACCTGCTTGACCGTTAATCGGACGGACAAGTTCCTTGACGAAAGTAGGTGCGTCATCTTGCTTTTCTGCGTCATCAGCAAGGTTAGCCCATGCAGGATCGACAGCTAATTGCTTGTATTCATTGCCACGATCAACGGCAGCATAGTTCATGTTCACCACGTCTTCGCCCTTCTTTCCGTATGACTTCACGATGAATTTCTTCATTTGTTCGACAGCCAACTCAACGGGTATCACGCCCGTGATGCGGAAGAATGCCGACTGGAGAATGGTATTTGTGCGGTTGCCAAGACCGATTTCCTGCGCAATCTTAGTAGCGTTGATATAGTAAACCGTAATATTGTTTTGGGCAAACAGACGCTTTACCTTGTTGGGAATGAAGTTGATGAGTTCGTCTCCTTCGAAAATAGTGTTAAGAAGGAACGTGCCATTCTTCTGCAAACCGCGCGTAACATCATACATATGCAGGTAAGCTTGCACGTGACATGCTACGAAGTTTGGTGTCGTAACTAAGTAAGTAGAACGGATGGGGGTGTCGCCAAAACGTAAGTGTGAACAGGTAAAACCGCCAGACTTCTTGGAGTCATACGAGAAGTAAGCTTGGCAGTATTTGTCTGTAGAGTCGCCGATAATCTTTACGGAATTCTTGTTTGCTCCTACCGTACCGTCGGCACCAAGGCCATAGAACTTGGCCTGGAACATGCCTGCTCCGCCCAATGCCATTTCCTCAACTTCAGGAAGAGAGGTGAAAGTCACGTCGTCAACGATGCCTACAGTGAAGTGGTTCTTTGGCTCTGGCAGGGCAAGATTGTTGTAGACGGCGATGATCTTTGCAGGAGTTGTGTCTGCAGATCCCAGTCCATAACGTCCGCCAACGATGAGAGGTTTATCTTCAACATCATAGAATGCGCTCTTGACATCAAGGTAAAGTGGCTCGCCTTCAGCACCAGGTTCCTTCGTTCTGTCAAGCACAGCAATGCGTTTTACAGTCTTTGGTACGGCAGCAAGCAGGTGTTTCACGCTGAAAGGACGATAGAGGTGCACGGCTATCATGCCGACTTTCTCGCCTTGAGAGGTCAGGTAGTCGATGGCTTCGCGGGCTGCTTCTGTGGCAGATCCCATAAGGATGATGATGCGATCGGCATCCTTTGCTCCGTAGTAGTCAAAGAGATGATACTCGCGACCAGTGATTTCTGATATCTTGTTCAGGTAGCCTTCTACTACTTCCGGCACAGCTTCGTAAGCCTTGTTGGAGGCTTCTCTATGGGTGAAGAAGGTCTCTGGATTCTCTGCAGTACCGCGTGTGATGGGCCGCTCTGGTGAGAGAGCACGGTCACGGAAGCGCTTTACGTCGGCAGGATCTACCAGCTTTGCTATCTCTTCTTGCTCCATAACCTCGATCTTATGGTATTCGTGTGAGGTGCGGAATCCGTCGAAAAAATTGACAAATGGGATATTGGTCTTCAGGGTTGCCAGATGAGGTACGGCTGTAAGGTCCATGACTTCTTGTACGGAACCCGAGCAGAACATGGCGAAACCGGTCTGCCTACAGGCCATGACATCTTGATGGTCGCCGAAGATACAGAGTGAGTGGCTGGCCAGTGTGCGTGCCGAAACGTCGAATACACAGGGAAGCATTTCGCCGGCAATCTTGTACATGTTTGGGATCATCAGCAGCAGACCTTGTGATGCTGTGAATGTTGTCGTCAGCGCACCTGCCTGCAACGAGCCGTGCAATGCACCTGCTGCTCCGCCTTCCGACTGCATTTCCTGGACGCTAACGTTCTGTCCCCACAGGTTCTTTCGGCCCCGTGCTGCCCATTCGTCTACGTGTTCTGCCATGGGCGAGGATGGAGTGATGGGGTAGATGGCTGCTACTTCCGAGAACATATAGCTCACATGAGCGGCAGCTTCGTTACCATCACAAGTGATAAACTTTTTTTCTTTTGCCATTGTTGTATTACATTTAATGTGTTTGTATAGTTCTTAAATATTCTGCAAATATACTTGTTTTAGTTGATATGGGCAAATTTTTAATTATAATTCACTTAACCTGCTGTGCTTTCCTGGCTGCCAACCTGCTTCTTTGGGCGACCGGTTGTTTAGTAGAGGAAGCCGAGAAGCCAGAGCGGGATGCGGTTGTTCTGTCCCACTTCGGTGTTGTATCGCATATAGACGGTGTTGTCGTTATAGCGTATCTTGTGGTCGTTGGTGGCGTCGCAGATGCGGAATCTGTAGCGCCCGTCTACGATGTAGTGGGGATCTTTGCCTGCCTGGTTGATGACATGGTCCTTCCATAGTGCGTTGACGAAGAAG
The DNA here is from genome assembly GCA_017469955.1 of Prevotella sp. GTDB lineage: Bacteria > Bacteroidota > Bacteroidia > Bacteroidales > Bacteroidaceae > Prevotella. Next base: position 84,894 of record JAFUFJ010000014.1, on the reverse strand, counting down.
GTTTCCATCACGTCTTGCTTCTCGACGTGTATGGGGTAGATGGCGTACATCAGGTTTGAGTTGTGCAACATCACCTTTGAAGGCTTCTTCGGGAAGTCTTCTCCCACGGGATATATCATGTTGATGAGTCGAGCATCGGCCAGGTTTTTGATATAGTTCATCACTGTTGCCCGGCTCGTTTCTATTTCTTCTGCCAGGTTGCTTATGTTGGGAGCCTTCGATCCGTCAACCGATAAAAGGTAGAAAAGTTTCTTGATTTTGGTGAGGTATTTCAGCTCAATCTGCTTGATGAGCAGGATATCTACCTCAGTCATCATGTTCATGGTCTTGAGCAGATTCTCTGAGAAGTTGCGCTGTTCGAGGAAGAAGGGGTAGTAGCCGTGGTGCAGATAGTCCTGGAAGTAGCGCAGCGGACTTACCCTTGGCAGTATTTCCTTGATGATGTGCTCGTGGTTGGTCAGTATCTCTTCGAGCGAGTAGGGGTGCAGGGCTGTCCCGGCTTTGAGGTTGATGAACTCACGAAACGAGAATCCTCTGAGGTTGTAGCTTTGCACTATACCGTTCAGTTCGGGGTTTTCCTCTTTCAGGCGCATCACGCTTGAGCCCGTGAATACGATTTTCAGCCCCGGATAAAGGTCGTAGCACTTGCGCAGTTCTCTGCTCCAATTGGGTTCTTTGAACACTTGGTCGATGAGCAGCACCTTGCCTCCTCTGCCTACGAAGTCGCCGGCAAAGTCGGCTATTCCGCGCCCTTGGAAGTAGAAGTTGTTCATGTTCACGTACAGACACTGGCGGTCGTTCACCCCGAATTGCTCCTTGGCATACTGCAGCAGAAACGTGGTCTTGCCCACGCCACGGCTGCCTTTAATGCCGATGAGGCGATGGTTCCAGTCGATTTCGTCCATCAGAATGCGGCGAACAGGCGCGTTGGTGTGCTCTACAAGATAAGCATGTGTGCGAAAAAAAGACTCCATAATCTTTGCCTTTATTGGTGCATACAACCTGCAAAGTTACTCATTATTTCTCAATTTGCAAAGTGTAGATGGCAAAATTCTTGAAAAATGTGGCATGAAGGAGTGACTTTTGCGAGTGTGAGGGGGTATGGAGGATGCCGGTGTCGACATGGCTTGTCAAGAAAAATCATTGCATTTTTCTGTCAGTGTTTTTGTGGTTTTTAGCAACGGACGGGGCGGTTCTCGGGGTGAAAAGGCAGTGTTTTGAGGCTGCCTGATACTGGTTCGTCCCGAGAAAGGACAGCTTTCTCGGGAGGAAACCTTTCTTTTCATGCTGGGAAATCATCGGGTTCTCAATGAGAACGGGCATCTTTCTCGTCTTGAAAGCTATCCTTTCTCGGCCTGTCTCCGGCCCCTTCTGAGAGTGGAAAGTGCCAACTCGCTGTCGCTTAGCGCGTTACTTTGATGTGGCATAACTGCGAAATTCCGGCTGAAATATTTTCTTGCTCCGAATTTTTGATTCTCATTGCGGTACAAAGGACTCTGCTGTCATGATTTTTCATGGCAGGACTCTTGTCTGCTTTCCGGCCGGCTCCTTATTGGTATGACAGGTAGAGATAGTTGGTCTGGGCCGGATATTCGGCCGCAAGCGTGTCTATTTGGTTCACGACGGGGCAGATGTCCAGTTCTTCACGCCATGCCCTGACGGTCAGTCCGGCCTCCTCCATGCCCATGACTTCGCCCAGTCCTAACGCACGTGCAATCTGGAAGTCGGAGAAACCGTACACCTTTGCCTCGCGCAGCAGGGTTGAAAATTCGGGACCTTCAAGATATTCCAGCAGCTCAGTCGGCTCCATGAATCCGATGAGTTCGGCAATATGGTCGAATTGTCTGAGCCGGGAGTCGATCTCTACGATGTGCCTTAGCTTCTGCAAGAACCACCGGTCAATCTTTGTCAGGCCGTGAATCTGGTCGACCGAGAACCCCCTCCTCATAGCCTTTGAGAGCACGAATATGCGGTTGTCGGTGGCATTTTTCAAGGCTTCGCAGATGTCGCCGACGCTCATCTCCTTGTTTTCAACAAAGCCATGCATGCCCTGTCCGATCATCCGCAGCCCTTTTTGCAGGGTCTCCTCAAAGGTTCGTCCTATTGCCATCACCTCTCCAACACTCTTCATTGACGACCCAAGCTGGTGACTTACGCCCTGAAACTTGGAGAGATCCCAGCGCGGAATCTTGCACACCACATAGTCAAGCGCGGGTTCAAAGAAGGCACTCGTGGTCTTCGTCACCGAGTTTTTCAGCTCGAAAAGGCCGTATCCCAGTCCGAGTTTGGCAGCCACGAAGGCCAGCGGATAGCCCGTTGCCTTCGACGCCAGGGCCGATGATCGGGAAAGACGGGCATTGACCTCAATGACACGGTAGTCTTCTGAAGCCGGGTCAAGGGCATATTGCACGTTGCATTCGCCCACGATGCCGATGTGGCGGATGATCTTTATCGCCAGCGCACGCAGCTTGTGATACTCTGAATTGGTCAGCGTCTGGCTCGGAGCCACCACGATCGACTCGCCCGTATGTATGCCTAACGGGTCGAAGTTCTCCATGTTGCACACCGTGATACAGTTGTCATATCGGTCGCGAACGACCTCATACTCAATCTCCTTCCAGCCCTTCAGCGACTTCTCGACGAGCACTTGCGGAGAAAAAGAGAACGCCTCCTTGGCCAGCCGGGCCAGCTCTTCGCCGTTGTTGCAGAAGCCCGAACCGAGTCCACCCAGTGCATAGGCGGCACGAATGATGACGGGATAGCCGAGCTTGGATGCTGCCTGCAGCGCTTGTCCGATGTCCTCGCAGGCCTCGCTCTTGATGGTCTTCACGCCGATTTCATCGAGTCGTCTGACAAACAGCTCGCGGTCTTCGGTGTCGATGATGGCCTGTACGGGGGTCCCCAGCACGCTTACTCCATATCTTTCGAGCACACCGCTCCTGAAAAGTTCCACTCCACAGTTCAAGGCTGTTTGCCCTCCAAAGGAAAGAAGGATGCCGTCAGGACGTTCTTTCTCGATGATTCTCTCGACAAAACGTGGCTCGACAGGCTGAAAATACACCTTGTCGGCAATGCCTTCCGACGTCTGAACTGTGGCAATATTGGGGTTGATGAGCACCGTCTGGATACCCTCTTCCTTGAGCGCCTTTAAGGCTTGTGAGCCGCTATAGTCAAATTCGCCGGCCTGTCCTATCTTCAAAGCGCCGCTTCCGAGCAGCAATACTTTGCTTATGTTCTTGTCAGTCATGGTTGCATGTCTAAGCATTTGACAAATTCATCGAAAAGAAACTCCGTGTCAGTCGGCCCCGAACAGGCCTCAGGATGAAACTGAACCGACATCCAAGGACGGGTCTTATGCCGGATACCTTCATTCGATCCGTCATTCATGTTGATGAAAAACGGCTCCCAATCGGCAGGCAGCGTCTTGTCGTCAACGGCATATCCGTGGTTCTGCGACGTGATGAAACACCTGTTTGTCCCAACCTGCCTGACAGGCTGGTTGTGACTTCTGTGGCCATATTTCAGCTTGTATGTGGATGCTCCGGCAGCTTTCGCAAGAAGTTGGTTGCCCAGACAGATGCCCATGCACGGTCTTGCAGGCTCGCTTTCAAGGAATTTCCGTATGTGACCGACGGTCTCTCCGCACTGGTTTGGGTCGCCGGGACCGTTGGCAAGGAACAGACCGTCGAAGTCAAGGGTATTGAAATCATAGTTCCAAGGCACCCTGACTACCTCTATTCCCCGGCGCAACAGGCAGCGGATGATGTTGCTTTTCACCCCGCAGTCAACCAATACTGCCCGATGACGCTTCTCTGTAGGCCGGTAGACGGTCGCCTCTTTGCAGCTGACTTCTTCCACCCAATTCACTGAAGCGTATGTCTTCGTCATGACATTCTCCCGACTTCCTTCAAAGATGAGTCGACCCATCATCACGCCATGTTCACGAAGTCTCAAGGTCAAACGTCGGGTATCAATGCCTGTCAGCGCAGGAATCTGCTCGCGTTTCAGCCATGAAGCCAGCGACTCTTGGGCGTTCCAATGGGAATATTGCTGGCTGTAGTCGCCCACGATCAGCGCTGAAACATGTATAGAATTGCTTTCCATGAAGACGGGAATCCCGTCCTTTCCCGTCTTCATGGACGGCACTCCATAGTTGCCTACCAAAGGATAGGTCATCACAAGCATCTGCCCCGCATAGCTTGGATCTGTCAGACTTTCCGGATAACCGGTCATGGCGGTGTTGAAAACGACTTCGCCTGACACGTTTTTCTCATACCCAAACGACTCGCCAACGAACTGGCTTCCGTCTTCAAGTATTAGCTTTGCCTGTCTCATATCTAATGGTTTATATCTTCAAAACATTCTCAACATAGCTGATAAAGGCCTGATTCGCCAGACGAATGCCGCCTCGGGTGGGATAGTTTCCTGAGAAATACCAGTCGCCAGGGTGTCCCGGGCAGGCCTTATGCAGCCCTTCTATGCTCTGGAATACTAATTCAACTGGGGCTTGCATGCCGTCGGGGCGGAGCATTTCGACAATCTTCCTGTTGATTTCTTCTACTGAAAATGGTGCATATATGCTGCGTACGTGGTTGTCTTCCAGAGGCTTTTCCTTGCACAAGCGGCAGGTTTCTCTGACAAGATGCATCATGTTCTTTTCCTCAATGAGGGCCATTGCTGCACGGAATGCACAGAGTTCTTCAAGACTTGGCATGTCAATGCCGTAGTAATCGGGGTAACGTATCTGCGGTGAAGAACTGACCATTACGATTTTCTTGGGGTGTAAGCGGTCGAGCATCTTGAAGATACTCTCCCTTAAGGTGGTCCCTCTCACGATGCTGTCGTCAATGATGACGAGGTTGTCTTCATGGGCTTTCAGGCTTCCGTAGGTGATGTCATAGACATGAGCAGCAAGGTCGTTGCGCTCATTCCCCTCGGTGATGAAGGTTCTCAGCTTGATGTCTTTCCATATTACCTTCTCAATCCGCACGTCATATCCCAGCCTTCGTACCCCGTCAGTCATACCAAAGAAGGCTACTTCGGCCGTGTTTGGGATGTACGAGAATACCGTATGTGCCACATCTTCACCGATGGTTTTCAGGATGGGTCGTGAGAGTTGTTCGCCTAAAAGCTTTCGTTCCTGGTAGATGTCGCGGTCGGAACCTCGGCTGAAGTAGATGCGTTCAAACGAGCAGGCAGCAGGCTTTTCTGTTTTCTCTCCTTGCTTATTGCTGAAGATGGCTTCGGTCTTACACTCGCCGTTCTTATGGATGACGAGTGCTTTGCCTGGAGATAGTTCTTTGATGTCGTCGGCATCAAGGTCGAACGTGGTCTGGATGACGGGACGTTCGCTGGCCACTGCCACCAATTCTTCGTCCTGATAATAGTAAGCAGGGCGCATTCCCCAAGGGTCTCTGACGGCAAACATCTCTCCGCTTCCTGTCAGTCCACACATTACATAGCCACCGTCGAAGTGGGGCATGGTGGTCTTCAACACGTTGGAGATGCACACATGGTTGTCTATATATTGGGTGATGGCCTGTTGGCTCAGCCCCATTGTCTTCGCCTTTTCATAGAGTCGTTCCACTTCTCGGTCAAGCCTGTGACCCATCAGTTCGAGCGTTATGTACGAGTCTCCGTAGATACGTGGCGATTGACCTTGCCGGATGAGGAAGGAAAAGACTTCGTCGATGTTCGTCATGTTGAAGTTTCCACACAGACAAAGGTTCTTTGCCCGCCAATTGTTACGGCGCAAGAAGGGGTGAACAAACGTGAGTCCGCTCTTGCCGGTTGTGGAATATCGCAGGTGGCCCATGTAAAGCTGGCCGGAGAAGCTGCTGCCGGTTTGCCTGAATACTTTTGTAATGGCATCGGAACCCTCGGCCCTTTCGCGGAACATGTATTCGGTTCCTGCCGGTGCATGCATGTCGACACACGCTATTCCGGCACCTTCCTGTCCGCGGTTGTGCTGCTTCTCCATCATCAGATAGAGCTTGTTCAGTCCAAATTGCTGCGTGCCGTACTTCTCTTTATAGTAGTCTGACGGTTTCAGGAGGCGTATCATTGCCACGCCGCATTCGTGTTTCAGCTGTTCCATGTCACTTGTTCTTGATGCATGCACTGACAAAGCTCATGAAGAGTGGGTGGGGATGAAGCACAGTAGAGGAGTATTCAGGGTGGAACTGGGTGCCGACATACCACTTCAGTGTCGGTATTTCTATGATTTCGACGAGGTTGGCCAAGGGGTTGATGCCTGCGCATCTCATGCCGTTCCGTTCGTATTCGTCGATGTATTGGTTGTTGAACTCGTAGCGATGGCGATGGCGTTCGCTGATGAGCGACTGCTTTTCGTAGGCATACCACGTACGGCTGCCTTCCATGATGCTGCACTCATAGGCTCCCAATCGCATGGTTCCGCCCATTTGCGTGACGTTTTTCTGCTCTTCCATCAGGTCGATGACGTTGTGGATGGTTTCCGGATCCATCTCGCTGCTGTTGGCATCCTTGTAGTTCAGGACGTTTCTTGCAAACTCGATGACCATCATTTGCATGCCGAGACAGATGCCGAACGTGGGGATGTCGTGGGTCCGGGTGTAGTGGGCTGCAATGATCTTACCCTCAGTTCCGCGCTGTCCGAAGCCCGGACAGATGACCACTCCGTTCATGTTTCCCAGCAGTTCGGCTGCATTTTCCTCGGTGAGAAACTCGCTGTTGACAAAGTGAGTACGTACTTTCCTGTTGTTGTAGGTGCCGGCGTGGGCAAGGCTTTCGAGGATGCTTTTGTAGGCATCTTGCAGGTTGTATTTTCCGACGAGGGCGATGTCTGTCGCCTCTGTGGCGCGCTTCCGTCGTTCGAGGAAGTCGCGCCATGGGCCTAACTCGGGCGTAGGTCCTACTTCTGTGCCCATCTTCTTCAGGCAAATAGCGTCGAGCCCTTGCTTCTGCATGTTGACCGGCACCTCATAGATGCTGGGAAGGTCTTGGCTCTGAATGACGGCTTCGGCGTCGACGTTGCAGAAGTGGGCCACTTTTCTGCGGAGCTCGTCGCTCAGGTCATGCTCGGTTCTCAAAACCAACACTTCGGGCTGGATGCCCAGTCCTTGCAATTGTTTGACGCTTGTCTGGGTTGGTTTGGTCTTCAACTCGCCCGCAGCGGCAAGGTATGGCACGTAGGTAAGGTGTACATTCAGTGCATTGCGACCTAGTTCCCATCGCAGTTGGCGTATGGCTTCGAGGAACGGCTGACTTTCAATATCACCGATTGTGCCTCCGATTTCGGTGATGACGAAGTCGAAATGCTCTTTCGTGGCGTTGAGTTGGATGCGCCGTTTGATTTCATCCGTGATGTGAGGCACCACCTGTATGGTCTTTCCCAGATAGTCTCCTCGGCGTTCGCGCTCAATGACGCTCAGGTAGATGCGTCCCGTCGTGACGCTGTTGTCGCGTGTAGTCTGGATGCCTGTGAACCGTTCATAGTGGCCAAGGTCAAGGTCTGTCTCCTGTCCGTCGGCCGTAACATAGCACTCTCCGTGCTCATATGGGTTCAGAGTGCCGGGGTCAATGTTGATGTATGGGTCGAACTTTTGGATGGTAATCTTGTATCCGCGGGCCTGAAGCAGCTTGCCCAAGGAGGCCGAAATGATGCCTTTTCCAAGTGAAGAGGCCACTCCGCCGGTGATGAAAATGTACTTTGTTTCCATAAATTCAAGCGTATTTATGGACTGCAAATTTACGTTTTTTCTGTCTTTTCACAGTGTGTATGGCTTGATTTTTAATCTAAATTTCTTTGAAAAGTTTTAATTCGAAAGATATTGTATTTATTTTCGTTTCGATTTGAAACAATATTTGCGATAATGTTTGCAAATAGTCATTACGGGGGAGGTGGCTCATCATTTGTCGAAGCGATAAGGTTGTCAAGAAAAGATACGACGAATTTCTGTCATGTATTTTTTGATTTTTAGCGCCAGTGTTGAGGCTTCTTGTGTGGAAAAGTGGTGGTTTTCGGGCTGGCTTAGGCTGGTTTTCGGTGAGAAGGCTGCCCATTCTCGGCCAGAAGCAGGCCTTTTCGCGGGCAGATGTCAAAGGGTTTTTCGCGAGAAAGAGCATCTTTCATGTGAAGAAAGCTAAGTGTTCTCAGCGTGTTTTCGGGCAATTTTTGTGAAGAAAAGTGTTAACTCTCTGTTAGATAATGGATTATAGCGGTGCGCTATAACTTGAAAATTCTCGGTGAAATATTTTTTTGTTCCGAAAAATCGATTCTCATGGTGGTTTGGAGGCCTTTGTTGTCAGAAAAATTCAGGATAATTCTTCAGGTCTGATGGATTTTCATTATCTTTGCATAAGGTAAGCTGCGCTCGGCAAAACCGAAGCAAGCTTCCTTTGCACTCACTGGCATTATCGGAAAAAATACAATGGAAAGACATCAAAAAGGATATCGGCTGCACGTGTTCAATCCCGAACATGACCTTGCCTTGGCTGCCAATCTTGCACGGTTTACGGCACCAAGGGCAGGCCGAGAGCTGCGTCGCGACCTCGGCTTTCTGCCTGCTTTGTGGGCAGAGGAGGGCGACTTGGTGCTGGTCGACGATGTGGCTTTGGCAGAAAACGGCATGAAACCGTTCGCTGAAAAAATGGCGAGAGTGAGGCTTGTGACGCGGAATGACCTGTTGATGCTCCACCGTTCAGGTGAAGAGGTGTCAACGGTAGACCCCTGGGGATGGGATGTTTCTTTGGTGCAACAGCTGCGGAAATGCGTTAGTGATTCGTTACTTCCTGATAACGAATGGCTTGAAAGAGTGCGTTCGATGAGCCATAGAAGGTTCTCTTCAGAGAAATTTCTCCCCGTTCTGACAGCCCTTGACGGGCGGTTGACGGGCGATTCGTGCATGGTGGAAAGTCTGAATGGCATGCCCTATGGCCTGCCTGTCGTGCTGAAATCTCCATGGAGTTCGACGGGCAGAGGTGTGCGTTATGCCCGAGACGAGGCAGGATGGTCGCACAACTTGACATGGGCCGAGCGGGTCATAGCCCAGCAAGGAGGCATTATGGTCGAGCCATTATATAATAAGGTGTGCGACTTTGCCATGGAGTTTCAGGTCGAGTCGCCGGCAGAAGAAACGAGCAGTCAGCGCCAGACACGTTACCTTGGCCTGTCGCTTTTCACCACCGAGCGGGGCGCCTATACGGGCAATCTTGTTGCAACCGAGCATCAGAAACGGGCGAGATTGGGCAGCTATGTCGACCTTGACTTGCTGGATAGCGTGCGTGATGCCATCGTCTCATTGGCCGACAGACACATCGCTCCCGCCTATGAAGGGCCGTTTGGTGTCGACATGATGATGGTGGAAATGGACGGAAAGGTTTGCCTTCATCCTTGCGTAGAACTGAATTTGCGCCGAACAATGGGGCATGTAGCCCTCATGTTCGACCCAGAAAAGCACATCCGACAGCTGCGCATCGTATATGAAGGAGGCCGATATCGCCTGACAACTACTTCTTAATGTTCGGCAATTGCAGTCCGTAGCCTTTCTTTTTGTCTACATAGAGCATCAGGAATGCAACGCCTATAGCTGCAAATCCCAGTCCGGCGAAGATATGCATCGACGTGGAATAGGTCGGGTCGAGGGCGTTGGCTTTGCCTACACACATGGGTACGATGCTGCGACCGAGGTTCTGGATGAAGAAGATCATGGAGTAAGCCGTGCCAAGACACTTAAGGGGAATCATCTTAGGGACGCCCGGCCATAGTGCTGAAGGCACCAGAGAATAGGCTATGCTCAACAGAATCATCATCGCAATGGCAAATCCGCTGGCATGGATCGGCAGTGAAAAACCGATGTAGACGCATGTGAGCATGCTGGTTCCGATGATGATAATCGTCACGCCTTTGCCGAATTTATCGTATATACTGCCAAAAATGGGGGTGAGCAACAGTGTGCCAAATGGGGCAATAGAGGTAAAGAAGCCTGCCACGTCGGCATCGACTCCATACTTGGCAATCATCAGTTTTGTGGCAAATTTGAGGAATGGGCTGACCGCAGAGTAGAACACCATGCACAGCAACGTTACGATCCAAAAGCCTGGATTGCCCAGAATCCTGCCGATATCGCTGAGGCGGAACGAGTCGTCTGCATTGCTTTCACCGGCCGACTTGCTGTTCTCATTCTCCAGACGGCGGTCCATCACGCAATAGACAAGATAGCACACAAAGCCGAAAGTAAGAAACAGCAGCCCGACGAGCAGGGGAGTGTTAAGCGAATAGCGCATGGCAACAGGGGCACTAAGACTAAGAGCGGAAGCCGTACCAAGGCGGGCTAAGGCTACCTGAAGGCCCATGGCAAGGCCGAGTTCATAGCCTGTGAACCAGCGAACCATCACCTTCGAAACAGTGATGCCGCACATTTCGTAGCCTACTCCGAATACAGAAAACCCCAAGGCTGCTAAGGCTGCTGAGAGAGGAAGATGAAGGTTAAAGGCCGAGAATGTAAATGTATGTCCGCCAAGAGGAGCAGTGATGGCATATATCTTGATGAGCACTCCGGCAATCATCAGCAAGCAAGCCAGCACACCAGTGAAGCGAACTCCCATGCGATCGAGAATCAATCCGCTGAAGAAAAGCATCAGAAGGAAGACATTGATGAAACTGCTTGAACCCGAAAAGAAACCATAGTCGGTGCTCGACCAGCCCAGTCCACCCTCGCTCACGGGTGTTTCAAGCAACGTTTCAAGCGGAGACATCACGTCGTTGATGAAGTATCCCATCATCATTGTAAATGCAACAATGAATAAAACAGTCCAACGGGCCATCGGCGAATCGTTGAGCTTTCGTGCTATTGCTTCAGCCATTATTCCAAACTTATATCGTAAAATCGGGCGCAAAGGTAATACTTTTCGGGAAGTTAGGAAAGATTAGGAAGTTAAAGAAACTAAAGATGTTAGCAGGAAAAATCAGATACCTGCCGTTGGCAGGAGAACTTTCTTGTACCGATTGATAAAACTTAAGCAGCTTTAGCCTTTTTAACTTCCTAATCTTTCCTAACTTCCCGAAAAGTATTACCTTTGCAAACAATGTTGACAGAGAAAACTTTAGAAAAGTTAAGGATACTGGCAGAGTCGGCCAAATATGACGTGTCGTGCTCGTCAAGCGGAACTGTGCGCAAAGGAAAACAGGGCATGGTTGGAAATACTGTTGGCGGTGTCGGCATATGTCACTCGTTTGCTGACGACGGCAGATGTATCTCTTTACTGAAGGTTATGTTGACAAACTACTGCAAATACGACTGCGCTTATTGCATCAATCGCCGTTCGAATGACATTCGACGGGCAACATTGTCAGTGTCGGAACTCGAGGAAATCACGATGGAATTCTATCGTCGAAACTATATTGAAGGACTGTTCCTGAGCAGTGGAGTGGTCAGAAATCCCGATTACACGATGGAGAGGCTGACGGCAATCGTAAGAGATCTCCGCACCGTTCACCGCTTTAATGGATATATTCACTTAAAAAGTATTCCTGGAGCCAGCCGTGAACTGCTGGCCGAAGCAGGGCGTTATGCAGACCGAATGAGCGTAAACATCGAAATTCCCAAGGAAGAATCGCTCAAGAGACTTGCTCCGGAAAAAGACCATCAGAGCGTGTTCCAACCCATGCACCTCATACAACAGGGCGTAATAGAAAACAAGGAAGACCGACGGAAGTATCGATATGCCCCACGTTTTGTGCCTGCCGGACAGAGCACTCAGATGATAGTCGGGGCAACAAAGGAAACCGACAAAGACATACTAAGAATGTCTTCGACACTATATGGGCAGCCTTCAATGCGTCGTGTCTATTATTCGGGCTACATCAGTGTCAATTATGACCCTCGTTTGCCACTCTTGAAACAACCACCTTTGGTCAGAGAGAACCGTTTATATCAAGCAGACTGGCTCTTGAGGTTCTATCAATTCAAGGTTGATGAGATTGTAGATGATGCACATTCCAACCTTGACTTGGACATAGACCCGAAGCTTTCGTGGGCACTTCGGCATCCAGAATCCTTTCCTGTGGATATCAATACGGCTGATTATGAGCAGATTCTTCGCGTGCCTGGCATAGGAGTCAAGTCGGCAATGCTCATCGTCAACTCTCGCAGGTTTGGCCGTGTAACGTCATATCACTTAAAGAAAATGGGCGTTGTAATGAAGAAGGCCAAATACTTTATTACCTGCGGAGAGCTGGCTGACGGCTATTCTACGCCGATTATCGGCATCAACGAGCTTCATCCGGAGCGCCTGCGTCCACTGCTTATCTCAAAGTCGTTGCAAAAGCAAGTGGCTGCTGAACGGCAGTTGAGGCTGGAGTTCGAGGAAAAGGAAACCGAAAAGAGTTGAAAACTAATTAAACAAAAGGACATATGAGTAATACACCAACTCCCCATATCGAGGCAAAACTTGGCGAAATAGCTGAGACTGTAATCATGGCAGGCGACCCCTTGCGTGCCAAATTCATGGCCGATAAGTTTCTGGAAAATCCTGTTCAATTTAACAATGTCCGTGGAATGCTCGGCTTCACGGGTACATATAAGGGTAAGCGAGTGAGTGTAATGGGGCATGGAATGGGCATTCCGTCAATAGGTATCTATAGCTATGAGCTCTACAATTTTTATGGAGTAAAGACGATTATCCGTGTCGGCTCGGCAGGTTCTCTGCACCCTGAGCTCCATTTGGGTGACCTTGTCATAGCTATGGGCTCATGTACAAATTCCAATTATGCAGCCCAATACGACCTTCCCGGTACCTATGCTCCTATAGCTGACTTTGAACTCTTGCGTAGAGCTGCCGATACTTGTGACAGGCTTGGCTATCACTATAAGGTGGGAAACGTGTTCTCTTCGGATGTGTTCTACTCGGAAAATGCCTATAATGAGAAATGGATGAACATGGGAGTGCTGGCAGTTGAGATGGAAGCTCCTGCCCTTTATATGAATGCAGCACGCTCAGGCAATCGTGCTTTGGTCATCTGTACGATCTCCGACAGCCTCATTACCGGTGAAGTTACGACAGCAGAAGAGCGTCAAACATCCTTTACTCACATGATGGATGTGGCCTTTTCGCTGATATAGTGCGTCTCATGCCGGTGACAAACGATATCCTTGGCGATGCTGGTCTATACTTTTGACCGTACTTTTGACGGTCTTCTTTCGGCGATTTTTGATGCTTATGCGCTTCATCAAGAGCCTGAAGGTCTCGTTGGAAAAGGCGAAGTGCTGCCTCTTTTCTGTGAGGCGGTACACGAAGTCGTAACCAGTGAGGAGAAGGTTTCGCGTGTATGGACCGGATTAGGGAAGCGTTTGTCGCGTGAAGCGATGAAGATGCTGATGGTAAGTTATCTGTCGGAAGAGAAAGAACTGGCATTTCCGTTGTTCAGCTATATATATAAGGTATTTAAGCATCCTTTGCCAGAAGGTGCATCAATGAGCTATGAGCGGAACTTTTCAGACCCGGATGTGCTGTATGTTACAAACACTGCTCGCCGAGTGATGCACGAGCGATTGCGGATGATGCAGTTCTTGCGTTTCCAGAAAGCTAAGGATGGTACCTATGTTGGAGTTGTTTCTCCCGACAACAACGTGCTTCCTTTGATTATAGATCATTTCCGGGACCGCTTTTGCTCACAGCCTTGGCTCATCTTTGATGCTCGCCGTCGCTATGGATATTATTATAGTCCAAAGGGAGAAGGGGAGGGCAGTGACGAGGTGATTCGCGTGACTTTTGAAGATGAAGCGGACCTGTCGTTTGACCTTGGAACGGGGAAACTCAATGAAGACCTGCTCAGTTCTGACGACCATCTTTTACAAGATCTGTGGCGAACCTATTTCAAAGCCATCTGTATTCGCGAGCGGATAAATCCGAAAAAACAGCTCAACGACATGCCAAGGCGGTATTGGAAGTATATGACAGAGAAGCAGTGATGTCCTTTATGAATAGGGTGTTTCCTCTTTAGCCATAGCAAATAGAAGAAGTGAGAAGATGTGGCTCATGCAAAGGCCCCGTCCTCTCACTTCTTGTATTGATGCTTGCTTGTCCTTGTCAGGAAGCGTTCCTATTTTATATTAGGCTCTTCCAGTCCGAGCCCTTTCTTCTTGTCTACAACTTTCAGTACCAATCCAAGCAGAAGAGCGGCAACACCAAGGCAGGCAAGCATGACGAGCGGTGCCGTGTAGTTGTATTGTGTCGGGTCGGTTACGCCAGGATTCGTCTTGTCAAGCACCTTGCCAATGAGCAGCGGGAACAGCCAAAGACCAATATTCTGAATCCAGAAAATCAGTGCATAGGCAGAGCCGATGACCTTGGCATCAACCAGTTTCGGCACACTTGGCCACAGAGAGGCGGGCACAAGCGAGAACGATGCGCCAAGGACAAGGATGGTAAGATAGGCTATTACGACGCCTCCGACGGCATTACCCTTGAATGCTGGCAGGATGAATGCAAACGTAAGGTGGCATGCAATGAGCAATAATGAGCCCAGAACGAGCATTGACGCAGCCTTTCCTTTATGGTCGACATACGAGCCAAGGATAGGAGTGATGCCCACAGCCAGCAGTGGGAACACGGCAAAGATGGTCTCTGCTGACTGTCGCATGTAGCCCATGTAGCAGAAAACGACGAGCGAAATGACGGACAGAATCAGCAGTCCATACTTCTTTGACTTGTCTTTCATGAAGTTGCTGGCAAAGGCTGATGCTGCGACAACGAGCATGATCAGATACTGAATGATGGTCACTGACGAGCTTGCCCAGAACGAGTCGGTGGGAACTTCGCTGAATGTCAGGTTGCACTGGAGCATGTTCACGGCATATTTCTGGAAGGGGAATATGGCTGAATAGTAAAGCACGCAGAGCAGTGCCACGAGCCAGAATCCGCTTGAAGTCAATATCTGTCCGATATCGGAAATCTTGAACGGGTCGTCTTTCTCCTCGGCTTCGCCCGTCTGGGCATCGAGTTTCTTGTCCATAAAGAAGTAGACGACAAACATGATCAGGGCAATGCAGAGCAGCACTACGCCGAATGCTACCGAGCGGCTCACGCTTACCTCGCCTCCAAGCTTGGCAAAGAAGGGTGAGAATATCATGCAAGTAGCTACGCCAAGGCGAGCCAACGCCATCTCAGAGCCCATGGCCAAGGCCGTCTCACGTCCTTTAAACCATTTTACAATACCGCGACTTACGGTGATGCCGGCCATCTCGCAGCCGCATCCGAATATCATAAATCCGCAAGCAGCCAGCTTTGCCGAGGCGGGCATGCCCTCATAAAACGGCGACACGCCTAACTCGTCGAACACGGGAATGTAGTTCAGGTGGTTGGTGAACCATGTCTCCAGACCGCTTCCTGCGAAGCTGTCAGTGACGGCATACCACTTGATGATGGCGCCTACGAGCATCACTGCGCCAGAGAGCACAGCCGTAAAACGCACGCCCATCTTGTCAAGTATGATACCTGCAAAGATGAGAAAGAACACGAACACGTTGAGAAACACCTCAGAACCCTGCATTGTGCCGAATGCGGTCGAGTCCCACCCGCGCGTCTCCAGCATGAGATCCTTGATGGGAGAGAGAATGTCCATGAAGATGTATGAGCAGAACATGGCCAGTGCCAGCAGCAGAAGCGCCGTCCATCTCATAGCTGCGCTGTCGCGCAATGTCTTTTGTTGAGTTGTTGAAAACCCGGTCTGTGGAATAGTTTGTGACATTTTGTTTGATTGTATTATGAACTTATAATTTCTAAATTGCATGCAAAGTTACGAATAAGCGAGGACAATGCAAAGAAAAACGGGAACTTGTTTTCGTTTTTGTTGGTATTGTCGAGCGGAAGTAACTTATCCAAAGTTGCAAATAAGCGAGGACAATGCAAAGAAAAAACGAGAACTTGTTTTCGTTTTTGTTGGTATTGTCGAGCGGGAGTAACTTATCTAAAGTTGGGAATAAGCGGGCGAGATGCAAAGATAAACGGCCGATTTCTATCAATTATATCGTGCTCGTTGTCACGCAGGAGGCCTCCGTTCCATGGCTGTACATCTGCCTGGTACGCTTCATACATGCCCGATGTACGCTTGATACATCTGCCTGGTATGCTCCATACATCTTACGTGTATGAATCGTCTGTCGGCATGCCGTCGGCTGGAAATGCTGCCATCATGACGGCAGAGAGCATGTCTTGTCGCCGTCAATGGTGGCGTAGAACCGAAAAATATGCGGCAAAGGCTTGGCTCAAGGCTGGAAATTCAGTATCTTTGCAGGTGTCATAACGTCGCTCGATGGTGACAGACAGCCAGAGCATGCATGGCCTGAATCATGATGACTGTGGATGCAGTCGCGGGGCAACGCGCCCACATCCGGCATCCAATGCAGCCCTTTGACGGCTGTATGCAAGATAGATCCGTAATTTATCCTTCACGTTGAACCGTTAAACATATTGTAATGAAAGAAATACATTCTTGTGCCCAACTGATAGAACTGATACAGGAGATCGGCTTCCTGCCACTGCTTGACAGTGGCATTGAGGGCTTTTCGGCAGAAGAACTGGTGGATGAAGAATGCAGGTACGTCGTGTTTCCCGACGGCGGATGGGACTGGCCTCTGTGGAAATGGAAAGGCCCCGTGGTGACAGAAGGCAATTGTGTCTACGGGAAGTTTTTCAATGGCAAGGCAGGATTCATCAGCATGTCGTGGTGGAGCGACTTCTGCAACTGCCGCCGGAGCCAGCATCCTTATCCGGAAGAAGGGTCGATAGAAGAGGCCATCCTTGGCACACTGCGCGAAAACGGAAGCACTATCACGCGCGAACTGCGTGCAGCCTGCGGGTTCAACGGCCCCAAGATGAGAAGCAAGTTTGACGGCTATGTCACTCGTCTGCAGTCGGCATGCTACATAGTGACCGAAGATTTCGTCTATCCTGTTGACAAGCACGGGCGGGAATACGGCTGGGGATGGTCGTTGCTGACCACGCCCGAACAGCTCTATGGGCGTGAAGCCTGCCAAAGTCAGCACACTCCCCAGGAGTCGTTCGGCCTGATGTACTCCCATCTGCATGCTCTCTTGCCCCAGGCTTCGGACAGACAGATAGAACGACTGATAAGATAGGAACAGGGCAAGAGTCGGAAACAACACGAAGAGAGAGAGCACCTTGGCGCAGGATCAGACTCGCAACAGGTGCTCTCTCTCTTCGTTTTAGATGCTTTTTTCTTTTGAGTTTACGGCTCAGATGCCGTCATGTGTCAGTTTTTCAGCCATCGGTCGAGCCAATTGAAGTAAGTGCGCTGCCACAGAATGCCGTTCTGAGGCTTCAGAACCCAGTGGTTTTCATCAGGGAAAATGAGCAGTTGGGCCTCGATACCGCGCAGCCGTGCAGCATTGAAGGCTCCCATTCCCTGATTGGCATTGATGCGATAGTCCTTCTCGCCGTGTATGCATAAGATCGGAGTATCCCACTTGTCAACAAAGCGATGGGGAGAGTTCTCGTAGGTTTTCTTGGCGTTCTCGCTCAGGTCTTTGTTCCAATATGCATCTTCATACTCCCAGTTGGAGAACCAAACCTCCTCTGTATCGGTGTACATCGATTCAAGGTTAAAGGCTCCGTCGTGGGCAATGAAACACTTGAACCGCTTGTTATGATGGCCGGCAAGATAGTAAACAGAGAAACCTCCGAAAGAAGCACCGACGGCTCCAAGGCGGTCTTTGTCGACGAAGGGAAGGTTTTCGGCAGCATCATCAATCGCAGTCAAGTAGTCGTCCATGCACTGGCCGGTCCAGTCGCCTGAGATTTCCTCGCACCATTCAGAGCCAAAGCCTGGCAGACCATGACGGTTGGGCGCAATGACAACATAGCCGTGAGCGGCCATGATCATAAAGTTCCATCGGTAGGACCAGAACTGAGATACGGGACTTTGAGGACCTCCCTCACAGAAAAGCAGGGTGGGATACTTCTTCGTCTCATCGAAGTGAGGAGGAAGAATGGCCCAGTAAAGCATGTCCTTTCCGTCGGTAGTCTTTACCCAGCGTTGCTGAACCTTGCCACGTGCGAGCTGATCGAAGATGTGCTTGTTCTCGTTGGTGACCTGCTCAACTTTCGTTTTCTCTGTATTTTTCAGGTTGGGCGTGACGACATAGAGGTCGGCGGCATGCATGAAGTCATGACGTTCGGCCAGGATTTGCTTATGGCCCAGCATCTGGAGCGAACCGAAGTCGGCCCAGTCGTTGGTGACTTGAGTAACCTCTCCGTCAAGGTTTGTGGCATAGAGGTTCTCTGTAGCATGCCACACACCGATGAAATACAAAGTTTTTGAGTCGGGAGCCCAGCAGAAATCGTCGACGTTTGAGTCAAAGGATTCTGTGACATATCGCTTCGCCGAAGTCTCCAAGTCATAGACACAGAGACGCTGTCTGTCGGCCTCATATCCGTCTCGTTCCATGGAAATCCATGCAACATAGTGGCCGTCAGGAGAGAATTTTGGATTCTGGTCATACCCCACATTCAAATCTTTCATTGCATCGGAGTTGACAGGCTGCCCCTTCATGGTCTTTGTTGGATCGGTCCATACGGTAGAAGCTATGTCGCCTTTGCAAAGATTGGTGACGTTTTTCGTGTCGATGTCATAAAGAAATATGTCAGAGTCAGTAGAGATGGCATAGTCGACACCCTTCTTCATGCGGCACGTATAGGCAATTGATTTGGAATCAACGCTCCATGCCAGCTGTTCAATGCCTCCAAATGGTTCCATCGGACATTCGTATGGAAGGCCTTCGAGGATGTCTGTCGCTTCGCCAATGCCCTCGTCTGTCACTTCGGCAATGAAAGGATGTGGGATGCTTTCCACATAGTGGTCCCAGTGCCGGTACATCAAGTCGGTGACAAGTCGTCCCGTTGCCAAAGGAAGATCTTCGGGATTCTCTTTGATGATTTCATGGAATGGAATGCTTTCGATGAGAATAATTCTCTTGCCATTGGGCGAGAAGAGGAAACCTTCAACCTTTCCTCCCGTATTGGAAAGTTGCCGGCGATTGCTTCCGTCGGCATTCATCGTCCATACTTCTCCACCGCGTGAGAAGGCGATGACTTTGTTGGAAAGCCATGCAGGGTCGGTCTCGTTGTCTGTAGTTGTCGTCAGTTGCCGTTGGTTTTTCCCATTGGAATCCATCACATAGAGTATGTGGTGGCTCTTGTTTTCTTTGACACTATAGTATGCTACCTGATAGACAATCTTCTTTCCGTCGGGAGATGCGGCATAGCTGCTGATGCGTCCCATGGCCCATAGGGCTTCTGGGGTCATGAGATCGCTTCCCAATTTGATCGTGTTTTTCCCAATCATTGTCTGTGCATTGATATCACCACATAGAAATATAGTGGCGATGACGAATAATATCTTTTTCATGTCTCATCGTTTATTATATGTTCAATATTATACTTTCTTTATCGGATCACACGTGAGCTCGCATCCTAATTTCTTGAATATCTTACGGTCGACCTCGCTAAGCATGACAGTTGAATGGACCTGACACCCGCGTAGCATGGGTAATTGCTCAAGAGCACGCCGGCAAAGGTCGTCATGCTGGCTCAGAACGCTAAGGGCTACGAGCACTTCATCAGTGTGTAGACGAGGATTTTTCCCGCCAAGGTACTCAATTTTTGTCTTCTGAATAGGCTCAATCATGCTTTGAGGAATCAGTTTTTCCTCATGGTCGATGTTTGCTAACTGCTTGGTTGCGTTGAGCAATAGGGCTGCACTACATCCTAGCAAAGGCGAAGATTTGGCAGTAATAATGGTGCCGTCGGCCAGTTCTATTGCTGCTGCTGTATGACCACTCTCTATCTTTTTCTCGTAGGCTGCTGTGGTTACACGCCGGAAAGCAGTCGTGATCTTGGCCTGATTGAAGAGCATTCGGATCTTCGTAACTTCGCTTTCATTGTCTGCACCATTGGCCATCTTGTTGGTTGCATCATAGAAACGGCGGATAATCTCGTCACGGCTGGCATGGCAACATACTTCATCATCAGAGATACAGAACCCAACCATGTTGACTCCCATGTCTGTTGGCGACTTGTAGGGATTCTCTCCATAGATGCCTTCGAACAGAGCATTGAGCACGGGGAATATCTCTATGTCCCGGTTATAGTTGATGGCAGTCTTTCCATAGGCCTCAAGATGGAACGGATCTATCATGTTGACGTCGTTGAGGTCTGCTGTTGCTGCTTCATAAGCAATGTTGACGGGATGTTTCAACGGCAGGTTCCATACGGGGAAAGTCTCGAACTTTGCATAACCGGCACGAATACCTCTCTTGTTTTCGTTATAAAGTTGGCTTAAGCAGGTTGCCATTTTCCCGCTTCCAGGGCCAGGAGCGGTGACGATAACCAATGGACGTGTGGTCTTGACATAGTCGTTTTTCCCAAAACCATCATCGGATGCAATCAACTCGACATTGTGCGGATACCCGTCAATAGGGTAGTGGATGTAGGAGTGAATGCCCAGACGTTCCAGCCTGTGTCGGAATTGATCAGCTGCTCGTTGGCCATTATAGTGGGTTATTACAACCGAGCCAACCATGAAGTCGCGCTTCATGAATTCGTCGCGAAGTCGAAGCACATCCTCGTCGTAAGTAATGCCAAGATCGGCACGTACCTTGTTCCTCTCAATATCTTCAGCACTGATGACGATGATGATTTCCAGCTGATCGCGCAGTTGACCGAACATGCGAAGCTTACTGTCGGGTTTAAATCCGGGTAAAACACGTGACGCATGATGATCGTCAAAAAGCTTCCCGCCAAGTTCCAGATACAGTTTTCCGTCGAATTGTGCTATGCGATCGCGGATATGTTCAGATTGTATCTTGAGGTATTTTTCGTTGTCAAACCCAATTTTCATAATCGTTTCTGGTGTTATTTCTGTTGATTTCTGCGCTTGATCATCTCTTCGCGTTGGCGTTGCATTTCCATCTGCTGTTCCTGCATGGCTTGGAGTCGTGCAGCCAATCCGCTGTTTTTCTTTTGTGGGTTGTTCTTGTTCTCCTCATAACGTCGCTCAAGGGATGCCAAGAGTTTTGCATCGTTAGTGGTTTTTCTGAGTGTCCACATGATGGCAGCCGAGAAGAAAAGTGAGACGAAATAATAGAAGTTAAGACCACTTGAATAGTCATTGAACATGAAGAAGAACATCAGTGGCATGAGATACATCATCCATTGCATCATCTTCATTTGTTCGGCCTGTTGTCCTACCATTTGATCGCGCTGCTGCCGCATGGTCATCATTGAATAGAGAATGTTGCCTCCACAGAAAAGAATGCAGGTGAGCGACAGGTGATCGCCAATGAGCCAGATGTTCTTTCCCCATTCAACAATGGGGTCATACGTAGAAAGGTCTTTGATCCACAAGAAGCTTTCGCCACGCAGTTGTATGGCATTAGGCACAAAATTGAACATGGCAATCCAGATAGGCATCTGTATTAGCATAGGCAAGCAGCCTGATAGAGGCGAGACGCCGTACTTTGCATACTCGCTCATCATGGCCTGTTGCTTCATCATCTGGTCTTCTGGTTTGTCATATTGGGCTGTAGCGGCGTCGAGTTTCGGCTTCAGTACGCGCATCTTTGCTGACGACATGTAGCTCTTTTTCACCAGCGGGAATGTGATGGCTTTTAGCAATAGCGTGATGAGAATGAGCACTATGCCCATGTTGAGTCCAAGTCTTGTGAGCCAGTCGAAGACATAAACCGTGAACCAACGGTTAATCCAGCGGACAATCCACCATCCGAGATAGACGAGCTTTTTCAGCTGAAGGTCTTTGCCGAATGTGCTTTCCTTTTCAGTATTTTGAAGAATTCTGAAATCGTTAGGGCCATAGTAGAACTCAAATTCGGTAGCTTCCTGGCCGGTCGGGTCGAAGAAAGTCTTCAGCTGTGCCCGGTATTCTTTCAGATATTCGGAGCCTTTCTGCTGCGGAATCGAGGTGAGTGTGGCTTGGGACGCAAAGTCGTTCTTGGCAATCATGATGCTTGAGAAGAACTGGTCTTTGAATGCAACCCAGTTGAGTTGCTCCTCAATAGTCTTGGTTTTCTCGGAAGTTTCGCTCAGATGGTCGGTCGAAGCCCCGTCTTTTTTATATGTCAGCGTGGCATAACGGTTCTCAAACATGAAGCCACGTTCTTGCTGTCTACACATGCCAGTCCAAGAGATGTCCATCTGATTGGTGTTGGGAGCAAACAGCCCGGCCATGCCTTCTGTTTTCATTTGCATGTGAAGCAGGTAGTCTTTTCCCAATTGATAACGGATGGTTATGTTCTTGTTGTCTCCGGCTTCAGCCACGAAGGTCGCAGACGTGTCGTTTGATTCTGTGACTTGGAAATAGAGGCTCTGCGTCTCAATGTTGGTCTCTTTGGCAGAGAGCATGTAGTTGATTTGCTGTTCTTTGCCACCTTCAAAGAGGGTGAGGTCAGGGTTTCCTTCTTGGTCATTGTACCCCTTGATGACGGCTTTTTCGACGTTTGCTCCTTTTGTAGAGAAGGTAAGTTCTGTTTTTTCATTCTTAAGCACAATCTGTTTTGCCTCCCCAGTGAGTGCTGCATGGAAGAGTGCTGTCGAATCGGCCAGCACTTGCTGGCGTGCTTCCTGACTTTGTGCGAGTTCTTTCAGTTCGGCTTCATGCTGAGCTTGTTGAATGCTGGCTTGCTCAATAGAGTCTTGTACGAACTGTGCACGGCGCTGTTCTTCAGAAGGTTGTGACCACCAGCTGAAAATCAGCAATACGAGAATGATGAGAACGAAACCTGTTGTAGTGTTTTTATCCATTTGTTTATTTGTTTTATGCGTTGCGACACTGTCGCAATATACTTAATGTTTATTCCCTAAAGTTTGATGCTATAATATAATTGAAGTCAGGACTCTAAATATTTTATATTTAACAATCTGCAAAGGTACTAATAAAAAGGTTAACTTCCAAATATTTTTTTATGATATGTATGGTGTTTTGATTGATTTTTGTAATTTTGCACCAAGAATGAATATTAATGTTTTATGATGGGAAATATGAATAAGCGAACGGCATCAGCCTGTATCATGGCCGTGTTGACATGCATGGTGTCAGCCCAGAATCCTATTTCTATATCGGCAGAAAAGGACTCGGTTACTCAGATCATCAAGAGCTACACTGACTCGTTAGCTTTGTATAAACACCAGATAGATTCGCTGTATGAAGCCAGCAGGCGTCAGCAGAGCGTGCGACCTGTCGACGAACGCATGCTGCGTTTGTTCATGCCTCTGTCGTTCTATAACGACGTGGCCAATCGGCGTTTCTCGTTAGACTCGAACAGTTTGGACACCTATGACTACTATAATTCTTCGATAGACGAGTCGCTCTTGAACGTCTATCTCTATCGTCCAGGCTTGGTTGCAGGGATACACAAGGATGAAGGGAGGAACATAACCGTGGCTCCCGAAACGGCAATACCCGCGACAACCCAGCCCAACATCTCGGAAAAGACCGCCATGCCCGATGAGGCTTACGTAGAGAAAGTGCCGGTCATGGTGCGCAAACCCAATTTCTGGAAGTTCACGGGCAGTTTCAAAGTGACGCTGACCCAGAACACCTTCTCGTCTAATTGGTATCAGGGAGGCGAGAACAACTTTAACATCCTGAACGACCATGTGCTGACACTTAACTATAACAACAAGCAGAAAGTCAAGTGGAACAACACCCTTGAAATAAAACTCGGCCTGCAAACGTCGAAAGCCGACACCCTGCATACCCTCAAGACATACAACGACCTGCTCCGCTATACGAGCAACCTTAGCCTGCAGGCCATCAAGAAGTGGGACTATTCGTTCACGCTCATCGCCACTACCCAGAACCTGAAAGGCTACCGAAGCAATGACCCCGTGGTCTATTCCGACATCCTGTCGCCGCTGACCGTAAAGCTCTCTGCGGGTATGAAATACAACCTGTCGATGTTCAAGAAGAAGATGAACGGACTGATCGACGTGGCTCCACTGACCTACAACTGGAAATACTGCGGCCGAAAGGCACTCGTCACGCGCTACGGAATAGCCGAAGGCCACCATACAATGAAAGACTACGGTTCGAGCATCCGCATCGAGACGACAACCATCTTCAACCCGAACATCTCATGGAAGATGCGACTCTATGGCTATACCACCTACAAACGCGCCGAGGTGGAGATTGAAAACACGTTTAACTTCAAAATCGGAAGATACTTGACCTCGACCTTCTACGTCTATCCCCGGTTTGATGACAACCGTAAACGCGACGACCACCACGGCTATTGGCAGTTCAAAGAGTACATGTCGTTTGGCCTCTCTTACTCCCTTTAGTCTCATTCGCGCATCGCAACACGAATAAGGGACGCCCGGACGGGCGTCCCTTATTCATATATTGCCTCACCGTTATTCCCGTAGACTCAAAGGCTTCTTGCACCAAAAGATCATCTTTTGCTGGCCAAAACATCATCTTTTGCACAGCAATAGATCATCTTTCGCACAGAGATTCCTTGTTGTTCATGCACAAACAACCTGCCTTTATAAAGGAGAAAAGGACCGTAACATCAGGACCCCCATCTCTGATACAAGAAAAAGCCAGCCTGCTTCTCATAGGAACAGGCTGGCTTTATATTCAGGGAAGAACAGACTACTTGCGCAGAGTGGCAATGGACTCCTTCAGGGCCGCTATCTTTTCTTCGGCATCGCCCTGCTTCTTCCGCTCCATGGCCACGACGGCTTCTGGGGCGTTTTGGACGAAACGCTCGTTGGAGAGTTTCTTCATCACTCCCGCAAGGAATCCTTCAAGGTGCTGCAACTGGGCTTCCATCTTTGCGATTTCGGCTTCGGCGTCGATCAGGTCGCCAAGAGGGACGGCATATTCATTGGTTCCGATCATGAAGGCAGAGGCCGTTGTGTCCTTTTCCTTGACCACGGTGATTGCCGTGAGGTTGGCCATTTTAGTGACGACATCGTGGAACTTTTCGTATGGATCGCTGCCGACAGCCTGCAGCGTTAATGGCTCTTTAGGGGCAATTCCTTTCTGGTTGCGCACCATACGGATGCTGCTGACAATCTGCTTGACTTGTTCAATGTTACTGAGCAGTTGCCGGTCTTCCTCGGTCGGGACGGCAACAGTAAGCTTTTCTCGCATTATGCTTTCTCCTGACTTGCGCTCCTGCAAGGCCTGCCAAAGCTCTTCTGTGATGAACGGCATGAACGGATGAAGCATCTTTAGAAGCGCATCAAAGAAGTTGAGAGTAGCCTCATAGGTCGTGCGGTCAATCGGTTGTGGCTGACCATTGACGTATGCGGGCTTGATCATCTCAAGATACCATGAGGAGAACTCGTCCCAGAAGAGCTTGTAAACAGCCATGAGGGCCTCCGAAATGCGGTATTTTGAGAAAAGGTCGTCCAGTTCTTCGTTGGTTTGACGGAGCTTTGCGCTGAACCAAGTAACAGCAGTCTTGCAGGCCTCTTGTTGCTCAATGTCTTCAACTTTCCATCCTTTTACGAGGCGGAAGGCATTCCAGATCTTGTTGTTGAAGTTGCGTCCTTGCTCGCACAGGGCTTCGTCGAAGAGGATATCGTTGCCTGCTGGCGCGGAGAGCATCATGCCCATACGCACACCATCGGCACCGAACTTCTCGATAAGTTCGATGGGGTCGGGACTGTTGCCAAGGCTCTTTGACATCTTGCGGCCAAGCTTGTCGCGTACGATGCCTGTGAAATAGACATGCTTGAACGGCATCTTGCCTACATATTCGTAGCCGGCCATAATCATGCGGGCCACCCAGAAGAAGATGATGTCGGGGCCGGTCACCAGGTCACTGGTGGGATAATAGTACGACAACTCTTCGTTGTTCGGATTGTTAATGCCGTCAAACAGACTGATGGGCCATAGCCAGGAACTGAACCAAGTGTCTAAGGCGTCGTTATCCTGACGCAAGTCGGCGTCGGTAACCTGCGGATCTCTCTGCTGTGCAAGCGTCAGTGCTTCTTCACGTGTCTCGGCTACGACGAAGTCATTATTTTCGTTGTAATAGTAGGCCGGGATGCGATGCCCCCACCATAGCTGCCGGGAGATACACCAGTCTTGTATGTTCTCAAGCCAGTTTTTGTAGGTGTTTTTGTATTTTTCAGGATAGAACTTGATTTCGTCGTTCATGACTGGTGGCAGTGCTATGTCAGCAAAATGCTTCATGCGGAGGAACCATTGGAGCGAGAGACGTGGCTCTATTGCCGTATCCGGGTTGCGCTCGGAATATCCAACCTTATTGTTGTAGTCCTCGACCTTTTCCAAAAGACCGGCAGCTTCCAGGTCTTTTACGATTTGCTTTCTGCATGCGAAGCGGTCCATTCCAACGTAAAGAGGAGACTGTTCGCTAATGGTGCCGTCGGGATTGAAGATGTCGATGGTCTCAAGGTGATGGGTCTTTCCCAGCATATAGTCGTTAGTGTCATGGGCAGGCGTGACCTTCAGACAGCCCGTTCCGAACTCAATGTCGACATAACGGTCTTCAATGACAGGGATTACTCGACCCACCAGCGGAACAATCACCTTGCGTCCTTTGAGCCATTGGTTCTTGGGGTCCTTTGGATTGATACACATGGCTGTGTCGCCCATGATGGTTTCCGGGCGGGTTGTGGCAACCACGGCATAAAATCCCTTCTCATCTTTATGGATGATGTTGCCCGATTCGGTAAGGGCTTCGATATCCTTCAGGGCCTCTAAGTCGGCAACATAGTATTTTAAATGGTAGAGTTTTGAATGCTCTTCCTTATAAATGACCTCTTCTGTGGAAAGGGCGGTAAGGGCTTTCGGATCCCAATTCACCATGCGCAGACCACGATAGATGAGCCCTTTGTTGTATAAGTCTACAAAAACTTTTATGACACTTCTTGAACGCTTCTCATCCATCGTAAAGGCAGTACGGTCCCAATCGCATGAGGCTCCGAGCCTGCGTAGTTGTTTCAGGATGATTCCTCCGTGCTCATCAGTCCAGTCCCATGCGTGCTTTAGGAACTCCTCTCGGGTCAGGTCATGCTTCTTTATGCCTTGTTCAGCCAGTTTTTTCACCACCTTTGCTTCTGTAGCAATAGAAGCATGGTCGGTTCCAGGCACCCAGCAGGCATTCTTTCCTTCCATACGGGCACGGCGGACGAGAATGTCTTGGATGGTGTTGTTTAGCATGTGTCCCATGTGAAGCACACCAGTTACGTTAGGGGGCGGGATGACGATGGTATACGGTTCACGACCATCTGGCTTGCTGGAAAACAGTTTGTTATCTAACCAATATTGGTACCATTTCGATTCGACAACTTTCGGATCGTATTTACTTGCTAATTCCATACAATATTTTTAATTTTATGAATTATACGTGTAAAAAACGGTGCAAAGTTACTATTTTCCCGTCAGAAATTAGTACTTTTGCAACATAAATTTAAATAAATATGCATACACGGGAAGAAAAAATGGCGGCTTTTGGCCGTTATCTGGATGTTCTCGATACTCTAAGAGAGAAATGTCCATGGGATAGAAAGCAGACAAACGAAAGCCTTCGGCCGAACACTATAGAGGAAACATTTGAACTGGCCGATGCTTTGATGAAGGAAGATAAAAATGAAATCTGCAAGGAGTTGGGCGATGTGCTGCTACATATTTGCTTTTATGCCAAGATAGGTGAGGAGAAAGGCGATTTTGACATTGCCGATGTGTGCAATCGGTCGGCAGATAAACTCATATTCCGCCATCCACATGTCTATCATTCTTCACAAGTCGGAGCCAAAGAGCCCAAACCGTTGCCCTATGGAGAGGAACTGGATCATACGGAATTCCAAGATGCAAAAACAGTAGGAGAGGTGCTGCAGAATTGGGAACAAATAAAATTGAAAGAAAAGGACGGGAATAAACGAGTGTTGTCGGGAGTTCCAAATTCCCTCCCAAGCCTTATCAAAGCATATCGCATCCAGGACAAAGCTCGCAATGTAGGGTTTGACTGGGAGGAAAAGAATGACGTGTGGAAGAAAGTTCGCGAGGAGTTGGATGAGCTGGAAGTGGAATTGAAGCGTGAGGATAAGGAAAAGTCTTTACAGGAATTGGGCGACTTTCTTTTCTCTGTTATCAATGCGGCTCGCCTCTACAAGCTTAATCCTGATAATGCATTAGAAGCAACAAACCAGAAGTTTATACGTCGTTTTAATTATGTGGAAGAACATTCTATTCGTATCGGGAAGCCTCTAACAAACATGACATTGCAGGAAATGGACGAACTGTGGAATGAAGCTAAAGCGCAGGAAAAAAACTAATTATGAGCTCTTCCTGTTCAGATCTTGCCTTGTGAGGGATGAATGAAATAGTGAAAATACTGCGAATGTGAAACATATAGTCTTAAATATGGAAAAATTTAAACACTTTTCAAGAATGTTGACACTACTCGTTTTAATCGTTGCGTGTCAGCCTTCTCCCCGTGGTCAGCAGGCAGAACCTCTCGTAGACGAAACAATTGAAGAGGAAGTTTTGGATACTACATACTATGGAGTCTGTGGAGACGGAACGTCAATGCACTCCCTTGAGCTGATAACAAATGATGGCGATACGCTTATTTACAGCTACAATACGGGAGAAGATCAGGTGACTCGTGGCGGACTGATGGTCGGAGATCGGGTGGCAGTGCTTCGTGGCATCGACGAATATGGTGATTCTTGTGCCAGCCTTATCGTTAATTTGACGTCATTATTAGGACATTGGACGAGTCTTGACAAGAATTTTGAGATCCAGGAAGGTGGGGTCGTACAGTCGAATGTGGCCACAGAGTCAAAGTCGTGGACTTCGTGGAAAATCATGAATGGCCAGCTTCTTTTTGACAGGGACACGTTTGACATTGTGGCACTCAATGCCGATTCCCTGTTTTTGGAGAATGACAATGGTATATTTGTCTACAAACGATTACAGTAATAATGGAGCCGTTCAGAGTACATATCTTAGGCTGTGGAAGCGCTTTGCCCACTCCCAAACATTATGCGTCTTCACAAGTTGTTGAGGTTAGGGGAAAGTCTTTTATGATTGATTGTGGAGAGGGTACTCAGATTGCCATGCGACGTTCTCGTATAAGTTTTGCCAACTTGACGGCAGTTTTCATCTCTCATCTGCATGGCGATCATTGTCTTGGCTTGGTTGGCATGATTTCCACATTCGGAATGTTAGGAAGGACGCAGAAGTTTCATGTGTATGCTCACCCAGCACTTGGCCCAATGCTCAAATCTCAACTTGAGATGTTTTGCCCTAATTTGGAATATGAAGTGGAGTTCCATGGCATAGATACAGAGCAAAAAAAGACCATATATGAAGACCGTAGCCTCATGGTTGAGACAATACCTCTTGAACATCGTGTCCCGTGTTGTGGCTTTCTTTTCCGTGAAAAACAAGGTCTCCCTCACATTCGTCGAGAGATGATCGACTTTTATCAAATACCTGTTTCTCAAATCAACAATATAAAAAACGGTAGTTCATGGACGACTCCCGATGGCGAAGTTATCCCTTCTGAGCGACTTACGCGCCCAGCTGACTTGGCAAGGTCGTATGCTTATTGTAGCGATACCCGATATATTCCTCGTTTACACGAAATGATTAAAGGGGTTAACCTGTTGTATCATGAGGCCACATATGCTGACGACCGTGCAGATCGTGCAGGTTTCTATTTTCATAGCACGGCTCGTGAGGCAGGAAAGGTTGCGCGTTGTGCGGGAGTTGGACACCTTGTGATAGGTCATTTCAGTGCTCGTTATGATGACGAGACAGCCCTTCTTCGGCAAGCACGTGAGGAGTTTGAAAACACAGATCTGGCTGCCGAGCAGCAGGTGTTTGATGTTAAATAATCATAATTAGTTGCTGTTTTCTGCAAATAGACCATCGTATTATGGTTGAAAATCATTAACTTTGCGCTAATTATTAATGACTTGTACTTTTAAATGCAGGCGTATGACAAAAACGTTACTAACTATAGTATTTTCCTCGGTATTGCTTTTAGGGAATCCTATGACAATGCAAGCAGGTAATGCCATTGAGATTATAGAGAATGACTTCCAGGAAATCTCGATTACTGTTGAAGGCAATGTACTTCATGTAACGGGAGCTCAAGGCGAAGTTGTCAAGATCTATAATGTCGCTGGTGTTTGTGTTCAGAACTATAAGGTTGATGGTCCAGATAAATACATCAATCTTGATCTGACCAAAGGTTGCTATATTGTAAAGGTCGGGAAGACTGTTAGAAAGATTTCTATCAAGTAAAACAGATCCTTTTGAGAAGAAATCTCCTCGCTCTTTCGCTTCTTTTTGTGGTCAGTTGTCTCATTGCATGCCATGAAAAGGGTGATGATAGTCGTCAGAATATAACCATGGCGACATGGGGAGTACTACATGACGAAGCCTTGACAAGTGACGAATCGGTTATTCGTCAGTTGATTGACTCCCTTTCAAACCATGACAAGGATACGCTTGTCGCTGATTACCAAGTCCGTAAGTATTATAAAGGTAGAAACCCTTTTCTCTGGATAACGGCAGAAAATATCTATCCTCAATTGGTAGATACTTTCCTCGTGTCGCTTGAAAGTGTCGCAAGAAGTGGCTTTTCCCCATCAAAATTCATGGCAGACCAGCTGCGTTCAGATCTAAGCCACCTTGACTCGCTTCAGTTCGATGATTCCCGTTATAATATAAATAAGGTGTTGGCCCGTTTGGAATACAACCTTACCAAGGGCTATCTGCGCCTTGTCGTAGGAGAACGTTATGGCTATATGAATCCTGAATACATTCTCAACCGGCTTGACCGTGACGACAAATACCCTGGGAAAATTGTCTATCGTCGTATATTTGACACCCCCATCGAACACCCAGACAGTTCTTTCTATGCCCAGGCCATTCATGCAGCTGCGACAGACTCCATGCTTTTCTTTATCGAGTCATGTCGTCCTCAGTCGCCTCTTTTTGCGAAATATCAGCAACGCTTGGCTACGACGACAGATCAATCGGACAGGCTTCGTTTGCTATGCAACATGGAAAGGAGCCGTTGGCGTCAGCTTGACTCGCCCGAAAATCACAGGAAACGGGTGGTTGTCAACATCCCTTCCTTCAGGGTTTGGGCCTACGACCGTGACACAACGATATCGATGAAGATTGCATGTGGTGCCAATCGTACTAAAACACCGTTACTTGCCAGCCACATTAAGCGTATTGAAATGAACCCTCTTTGGATAATTCCTCGAAGCATTATCGAAAAAGAAGTGATGGCACATGTTGGCGATAGTGCCTACTTTGCACGCAATCATTACTTCATACGTAACCGCCAGACAGGTGATACTATTCAGCCTCAACATCTTACTCCAGAGATATTGAAGAACACTAACTATATGGTAGCCCAGGAGCGAGGGGCAGGAAACTCGCTTGGTCGCATTATATTCAGGTTTGATAATGACTTCGCAGTCTATCTCCATGACACCAATTCACCTGGCGTATTCGGACGAGACAACCGCGCAGTTTCCCATGGATGTGTCCGCCTGGAGCGCCCGCTTGACATGGCATTCTTTCTTTTAGCCGACAAGAATCCTCAGACAATGGAGAAAATCAGGTATTCTACCAAGGTAGACCTCAGGTCAGCTGACGCTGACAGTTCTATCGATAAGAGCAAGATGCTGTCGTCTTTGCCGCTTAAACCAGAGATTCCGGTGTTTATAACCTATTATACTATTTTCCCCGATGCCGATGGCACGTTGCGGACTTATCCTGATGTCTATGGCTATGATCGGGTCATCAGCCGATACCTTAAGAACTATATGGAATGACATTCGACGAGAAAACGACTCTTCAGCAACTATCTGACCCGGCGAAACAGCGACAGGCTTTCTCTCTCGTGGTTCAGGAATACAGTGAACAGCTGTATTGGAAGATTCGTAAACTTGTCGTGACTCATGACGACGCAAATGACGTCTTGCAGAATGTATTCATTAAGGCGTGGTTGAATATAGATGAATTCCAGGGGAAATCCAAGCTCTCCACATGGCTCTATCGCATAGCCGTCAACGAATCGCTTGATTTCTTGCGTAAGCAGAAAAGCCAGCGTTCCATGAGTGCCGACGAAGACATTTCGGTGGCCAACCGCCTGTTGGCTGATGATTATTTCAACGGCGATGAAGCTCAGGCCTTGCTGCAGGAGGCCATTGCCCTGCTTCCGGATGTCCAGCGAACCGTCTTTACTCTCCGTTATTTCGATGAAATGAAATATTCTGAGATAAGCAAGATTCTGGGCACAAGTGAGGGAGCCCTGAAGGCAAGCTATCATCTGGCAGTTAAGAAGATAACAGATTTTTTTAATCAACACGATTAAACTTTTCAAAAACGACAACGTCAAAAAGACAAAGCAACAACAAAGGAAATGAACAAGGAAGAAAAAATATTGGAAAGTCGCTTAGGGCGTGACCATCATTTCACGGTTCCTGATGGCTATTTCGAGCAGTTTAATGCCCGGATCATGGAACAGTTGCCGGAGCGAGAAGCCCGGATTGTCAAGATGCGCCCGACGGCATGGCGCCGACTTCGCCCCGTTTGGTTGGCTGCAGCTTGTGTTTGTGGCATTGTCTTCTCTGCAGGAATCTATCGTCATGTTGCTGCTACTCAGCAGGCAGACATGGTGGCTCAGGCCCAATATGACTCTCAGTATTACTATGATTACGACGAGGCAGCCGACTGTATGATGCTCGACAATGATGATATCTATGCCTATGTTGCCAGCTATTAGCAAACCGGATAATTGTAAATGAAAGGAATTGCAATGAAGAAACAACTGTTGATACTTTTACTTTTGCTCATGTCTTTTACTGCCCAGGCACAGAACAACAGGCAGAACCAGCCCCGTCGCCAGTTTGACCCGGCAAAATTCGAGGCAGATATGGAGCAGTTTGTCACCACCGAAGCTGGTCTTACTCAGCAGGAGTCGGCGAAATTTCTCCCGCTCTATCGTGAGATGCGCAAGAAGCAGATGGCTCTTTTTGGTGAGGGACAGCAGGCCAAAAAGACCGACTGGAACGACGAAAAAACTTGTGAAGAGGCCATTCGCAAGCACGACAAGAACGAGATCAAGATGAAGGAAATCCAGCAACTCTACCACAATAAGTTCCTTCAGGTGCTGCCGGCCACCAAGGTGATGCGCGTCATTATTGCCGAAGACAAGTTCCATCGCCAGTCTATGCGGCGGGTTGCCGACCGCCATCAGAAGAAGAACTGATGCAGCGCTATTTCATTCATCTTTGCTATGACGGGACGCGCTATCATGGTTGGCAAATCCAACCCTCAGCCAACTCCGTTCAGCAAGAACTCCAGTTCGCCCTATCCACCATCCTTCGTGTTCCAATAGAGGTTGTAGGGGCGGGGCGAACTGATACGGGTGTGCATGCCCGACACATGGTGGCACACTTTGATTTCGACACATCTTGTATACCTCAGCCCCTGCTTTCAGATTTGAAAGAGGACGAGTCCGCACAGCAAACACCAGACTCCCGATTGAGAAATTTTGCCGATAACCTTGCCTATCGGCTCAATCGCATGTTGCCACGCGACATTTCCGTCTATAGAGTAGAGCCCGTAGATGAGGAGATGCATGCCCGTTTTTCTGCTTGTGCGCGCACGTACCATTATTATATACATACGATGAAGAATCCCTTCCGCAGGGATTATTCCTGTGAATTGCACTATCCTCTTGACTTTTCT
Source organism: Prevotella sp. (assembly GCA_017469955.1). Lineage (GTDB taxonomy): Bacteria > Bacteroidota > Bacteroidia > Bacteroidales > Bacteroidaceae > Prevotella. Next base: position 51,113 of record JAFUFJ010000014.1, on the reverse strand, counting down.
ATGATGAACGAGGCTGCTTCACACTTGCTGAAAGTCGACGATTTCGGTGCATTCTGCAAGGCCCATACTGATGTGAAGACCACGATATGCCACGTTTCTGAGGCAGAATGGGTGCGGGATGGCGAGGCGGAGTGGCATTTCCGCATTACGGCCAATCGTTTTCTTCGCAATATGGTGCGTGCTGTTGTCGGAACACTCATTGATGTGGGGCGCGGACGTGTCAGTGTTGACGAGTTCGACCGTATCGTTGCCGGCAAGAAACGCACAGAGGCGGGCGAGAGCATGCCGGCGAAAGCGCTCTTCCTGGAGCGTGTGGAATACTGACAAGTCAGCCGGTTTTTCAACGACTTTCATAGCTTACAATAGATATTCATTCTCCTTATGTGGCTTGCCTTCGCATTTCTTTCGGCGTTTCTTCTTGGCCTTTACGACGTCTGCAAGAAGTCTGCACTGAAGGATAATGCCGTTGTCCCCGTGTTGTTTCTCAATACTCTTTTCTCGACAGCTATCTTTCTTCCGTTCATTCTCACGTCGGCAGAGCCCGTCACGTGGGCCGTTCACCGCTACATTCTTGTCAAGAGCTGCATCGTACTCTCATCCTGGCTGTTCGGTTATTTTGCCATGAAGCACCTTCCGCTTACCATTGTCGGTCCGGTTAATGCCACAAGGCCGGTCATGGTGCTTGTCGGTGCGATGCTGCTTTTTGGCGAACGTCTGAATCTTTACCAATGGATTGGAGTGTCTTTGGCCGTGTTCTCCTTCTTTCTTCTTAGTCGGAGCGGGCGAAAAGAGGGCATCGACTTCGGACATAACCGGTGGATATGGTTCCTGATACTGGCTGCATTGCTCGGTGCAGCCAGCGGACTCTACGACAAGTTCCTTATGGCTTCTGCCTCAGAAGGAGGGGTAGGGTTGAGGCCCATTGTCGTGCAAAGCTGGTTTAATCTCTATCAATGTCTCATGATGGGCGTGGTGCTGGTACTGCTGTGGTGGCCCGTTCGCAGGCAGACTACGCCCTTCCGATGGTCGTGGAGCATTCCGCTCATCAGCCTGTTTCTTGCCGCTGCCGATGCGTCTTACTTCTATTCGCTGAGCATGTCGGGGGCCATGATCTCGATTGTCTCTATGGTGAGAAGGGGCAGTGTGATCGTGAGTTTCCTTGCCGGAGCATTGCTGTTCGGCGAGAAAAACCTTCGTTCGAAGGCCGTCGACCTGCTGCTCGTGCTCCTTGCCATGCTGTTTCTTTGGGTTGGTACGCATTGACTCTTTGCCCCATGTGTTGTCTTTCCCGCCGAGAAAGCTATGACTTTAGGGTGAGAAGTCATAGCTTTCTGCTTGACAACTCTATCCTTTCTCGCTGTGAAAGCTAAGACTTCTCGGGCATAAACATAAGCTTTCTCGGCAAAAAAGAAAAGAAAGCCTCCCCTCAGTCTTTGTATTTCAAAAAGAATTCGTAACTTTGTGGCGTCCGAATTGACCTTGTATGAGCAGTAAAGAATGTCTTAGCCAGTTCTCCAAGAACCTCTTCTGGGATGCCGATCCTTCGCGATTCTCGATGGATGAGAGTGCGGCATATGTCATTCAGCGTGTGCTGGAATATGGACAAATGAATGACTGGAGGCTGATCAACAAGTATTTCGGGCTTGACAAGATTGTTGAAGAGTGCAAGAATATGCGCACACTCAACCCTGTTTGTCTTTCGTTCATCTGCACCATATCACATACAAAGGAAGAGGAATACCGATGCTATCACTTCAGACAGTCCTTCCCGACACCCTGGAACTCTTACGAACGCTGATGAGACAACCGCTGCTTGGCGGGACAAGACTGGTCGGTGGAACGGCTTTGGCCTTGCAGTTTGGCCACAGACGCTCGGTAGACCTTGACTTCTTCGGCCATACGACAGAGGATGCAGAAGAATTGACAAGCATGTTTAAAGGCTGTGTCGGGCATGTCGTGCAGGGGACTTGCAGCCCGCGTATCAAAGCGTATGTGCTCGACGGCGTGAAGGTTGACATCGTCAACTATGGCTATGAATGGATTGATGAGGCGGTTGTTGAGGGGGAAATCAGAATGGCTTCGCCGAAAGATATTGCCGCAATGAAGGTGAATGCGGTCGTTGGAAGGGGCACAAAGAAGGACTTTATAGATGTATACTTTCTGCTCAATCACTATACTTTCGACGAAATCATGCAGTTCTATATGGCGAAATACCCTGAGAACTCAGAATATAGAGCCCTGTTAAGCATGACCTATTTTGAGGATGCCGACCCTCAACCTATGCCATATATGTTTGAGAACGTCACTTGGGAATCGGTGAAGAACCGCATCAAGACAGAGGTTGAGAGATATAATGCCGACCATTTGTAGCGTGCATTGGTGCTGAAAACTCCAATGTTTTTGTACCGCCAAAATTCAGAAAGCTATGACTTTAGGGTGAGAAGTCATAGCCTTCTGCTTGACAACTCTATCCTTTCTCGCTGTGAAAGCTAAGACTTCTCGGGCATAAACATAAGCTTTCTCGGCAGGTCTTGGCAGCCGGGAAAGGGAAAGGGGTGGCCTGTTTGACGCGTAGCCGGCAAGATTCCAGGCAAGAACGGGCTCGGAAAGTATGCTTGGGGCTAATGGAGGTGGAGCGTATGGCTTTGTGATGAAAGGAATGTTCTTGGCTCTATAGGCATTTGATGGGAATGGTATATGCTGCGGACAGCATGTATTCGTTTCGGAATTACTGGCGGTCAGTCATGGAAAGCGATATGCGTCCCCGGCGCATGTCGACCTCAATAACGCGAACCTGCACGTGCTGATGTAGGTGAACCACGGTGGAAGGGTCGCTGACAAAGTGGTTGGCAAGCCGCGAAATGTGCACAAGTCCGTCATGATGGACGCCGATGTCGACAAAAACGCCGAACTTTGTGATGTTGGTCACAATGCCTGGCAGCTTCATTCCGATACGAAGATCGCCGATTTCCTTGACGTTCGGGTCGAATTCAAACTCTTCTATTTCCTCGCGAGGGTCACGTCCGGGCTTGTCAAGCTCGTGTATAATGTCGGTGAGAGAGGGCATCCCCACCTCGTCATTCGCATAATGCTGCAGGTCGATGCTCGAAAGCCTGTCTTTGTTGCCTATCAATTCTTTGACGGAACATCCCTGGTCGTGAGCCATCTGCTCAACGATAGCATAGCGTTCAGGATGCACGGCACTGGCATCTAAGGGATTCTCTGCATTCGGAATGCGCAGGAATCCGGCACATTGCTCGAAGGCAACTGCTCCCAGCCGGGGCACTTTCTTAAGAGTCTTCCGGCTCTTGAACGGCCCGTTTTCGTGCCGATAGTCGACGATGTTCTTGGCCAAAGATGGTCCAAGGCCGCTGACATAAGTGAGTAGTTGCTGACTGGCCGTGTTGACGTCGACGCCTACTAAGTTGACGCAATGCTCCACTGTCTGGTCAAGAGAATGCCGAAGCTTCGCCTGGTCTACATCATGTTGATACTGTCCGACGCCGATATTCTTCGGATCAATCTTGACTAATTCTGCTAAAGGGTCGATGAGTCTTCTGCCGATGGATATGGCTCCACGCACTGTTACGTCTTTGTCGGGAAATTCTTCTCGGGCTAATTTTGAGGCAGAATAGATGGATGCTCCGTCTTCACTGACCGTGAAGACTTTTGTATGTGATAGGGGAACAGGGACGTTTTCGCCCTCTTGGGCAGTTCTTTCAGAATCAATCTCGCTGAAAGAAAGAGCCTCTTTCACAAAGTTCAGGGTCTCTCTTGATGCAGTGCCGTTGCCAATGGCTATCGCTTCGATGTCGTATTGTCTGGCAAGACGTCGTAAAGTAGCTGAAGACTGCATCCAATATCGCTGTGGAGGATGTGGAAAAATGGTCTCGTGACATAGCAGATTCCCCTGTTCGTCAAGGCAGACAACCTTGCAACCTGTCCGAAATCCCGGGTCTATGGCCATGACACGATGGGGTCCGAGTGGAGCTGCAAGCAACAACTGCCTTAGGTTTTCGGCGAAGACCCCTATCGCCTCATCATCAGCAGAGGCTTTGCTCATGGCAAGAATCTCATTGCTGATGGAAGGCTCCAACAAGCGTTTGTATCCGTCAGCGACAGCATCTGTGACCATTTTTGTGCACGGTCCATGGCCACGAACGTAATGTCTGAGCAGACGGGCAATGGCTTCTTCGTCGTTGACTGATATCGTAATTTTCAGAAAACCGTCACGCTCGCCACGCAGCATCGCAAGTAAACGATTCCCTGAACATCGTCGCAATGGTTCTGAAAAGTCAAAATAGTCACTGTATTTCTGTGCCTCTTCCGATTCTTTCTTTGCCTTTACAGCCTTTGATGTGATGGTCGCAGTGCGCTGGAAAGTTTGGCGAAGTTGCTGACGGGCAATCTGGTCTTCACTGACTATTTCTGCAATAATGTCCTGCGCCCCTTGCAAGGCAGCCTCAGGAGTCAGAATGTTTCCCTTGACATAGCGTTTCGCCGTGGCCGACGGAGCTGGGTCTCGTTGCATCAACAGCACATGAGCCAAAGGCTCCAGCCCTGCCTCTCTCGCAGATTGGGCACGCGTTTTTCGCTTGGGTTTGAAAGGAAGATAGATGTCTTCAAGCTCTGCTATATTCCAACATTGCTCAATTTTCTGTCCGAGATCTGCCGTCATCTTCCCTTGATCGGAGATGGTCTTAATGACAGTTTCCTTACGCTGCTGAATGTCTTTTAGCCGGCTAAACCATTCAGATATGGCAGTAATCTGCACCTCGTCCAGCCCTCCGGTGCGCTCTTTTCGATAGCGTGCAATGAAGGGAATGGTGCATCCGTCTTCGAGAAGTCTTAGCGTATTTTCTACCTTTACTTTAGAAATATTGAGTTGTTTGGCAATGATGTCGGTAAAGATATTGTCCATAAGTATTAATATTCTCTATTGATGGCAAAGGTAAATAAAATAATTGACAAAGCCATATCTGCAGAAAAAAAGAATGAATTCTTTTTGTTCGGCATCTGATTTTTCGTACCTTTGCAGTGGTAAAACGGAACTTCTTATGGTACGCAATATTTTCAGAGGATTGGGCATCGCTCTTGTTACCCCATTTACAGGCGATGGTCAGGTGGATTTTAAGGCCCTTAAACGCCTGCTTGACTATCAGCTTTCCAATGGAGCTGACTTCCTTTGCATTCTTGGTACAACGGCAGAAACTCCATGTCTGACATATGAAGAGAAACAAAAAATCAAGGATTTTGTCGTTGAGGTGAATAAAGGTCGTGTTCCAATACTGATGGGATGTGGCGGAAACAATACGGCAGCAGTGGTAAATGACCTGCATACCATGAATCTTGACGGTGTTGACGGCATCTTAAGTGTTTGCCCCTTTTACAACAAGCCTTCTCAGGAAGGGCTTTATCAGCATTTCAAAGCGATTGCAGAGGCAAGCCCGAAGCCTGTAGTCCTTTACAATGTACCTGGTCGTACGGGCGTAAATCTCAGACCAGAGACAACAGTTCGGCTGGCCAGGGATTTTGAAAACATCGTAGCAATTAAGGAAGCTTGCGGACGACTGGAACAGATGGACGAAATCATCAAAAACAAGCCAGAGTGGTTTGATGTGCTGAGCGGTGATGATGCGTTGGCTTTCTCCATGATAGCCAGTGGCGCTGCCGGGGTTATTTCAGTGATAGGAAATGCATTGCCGAAGGAATTTTCCCGCATGATTCGTTTGGAGTTTAAAGGAGAATACGAACCTGCCCGTAAGATACATCATCGCTTTACGGAGCTGTATTCTTTGCTTTTTGTTGATGGAAACCCTGCAGGTGTGAAAGCTTTGCTGCACGAAATGGGCTATATCGAAAATGAATTACGGTTGCCATTGGTTCCGACTCGCATTACGACCATGCAGAAAATGGCAGACATCCTAAACGAGTTGGCGAGTTAGCGAAGACTTTTTTCTACAAGGATATAGAAAGAAAAAAGGGGCGACACAAGAGAAATGATTCTTGTAGCGCCCCTTTTTCATTATTCTTCTTACAGGAAGAGTAGCTTGTTGGTGCTCTTCCTGTATGACTTGCTAATAGTTCTCGGCCTTCAGTTCAAAGTATGCTTGTGGATGATCACAGACTGGACACACCTCGGGAGCTGCTGATCCGATGACGATATGCCCGCAATTGCGGCATTGCCAGATGCGGTCGCCGTCGCGAGAGAATACGATATCTTCCTCGATGTTGGCCAGTAGCCGGCGATAGCGGGTTTCATGTTCTTTTTCAATGGCTCCAACTGCGCGGAATTTCTCTGCAATTTCAGCGAAACCTTCCTCGTCGGCCTCCTTTGCCATGCGGTCATACATGTCGGTCCACTCGAAGTTTTCACCTTCGGCTGCAGCCTTCAGATTCTCGACAGTCGATTTGATTGAACCGCCCTCAAGCAGCTTAAACCACATTTTTGCATGCTCTTTCTCGTTGGCTGCAGTCTCTTCAAATATGGCAGCAATCTGCTGATAGCCGTCCTTTTTTGCTTTTGAAGCCCAGTAAGAATACTTGTTGCGAGCCTGACTTTCACCGGCGAAAGCCTCTTGAAGGTTACGCTCGGTTTTTGTTCCTTTTAGTTCTTTCATAATGATTCTTTTGTAATTTGGTTGATGAATAATTCTTATATTGTTATTTCTCCGGCAATGGATTCGTTCATCTTTCTGCGGATGGTCTCTGGATTGTCATAGTATGCAAGCAGGTGCATGAGCTTGGTGACGGCCGCTTCTACCGTGCTGTCGTATCCACTTACTACGCCTGCTTCTTTTAATTGGAAGCCTGTGTCGTAACGAGCCATCTCGACTGTGCCTGCCACACATTGGCTAATATTGACGACAACGATGCCTCTTTCGGTAGCATCCCTAAGCAATCTCGTGAGCCAGGGTTGCTGTGGAGCGTTGCCACTGCCGAAACTTCTCATGACGATTCCTCGCAGTTGAGGATTTGCAAGCTGGTATTTTACGCTTTCTTCTTCTATGCCGGGAAAGAGTGAAAAGACTATTACGTGCCGGTCCATCCTTGTGTGGGCGACCATGGGACGGCTGAAGTCTGGCTTCAAGATGTGGTGTTCATGGAACACGATGTTCACGCCTGCGTCGCAGAGGTGAGGATAGTTAAAGGTGTCGAAGGCGTTGAAGCCGTCGGCATTCTGTTTCGTACTGCGATTGCCACGAAGCAGATGACCGTTGAAGTAGATGCACACTTCCGGCACAACAGCCCTTCCGTCGGGATGGTGTGCTGAGGCTAATTCAAGACTTGTAATCAGGTTTTCCTTGCCATCGGTACGGAGTTGCTTGATGGGCAGTTGGCTTCCTGTCAGAATAACGGGCTTTGTCAGGTTTTCCAACATAAAGGAAAGGGCTGATGCGGTGTAAGACATCGTGTCGGTTCCGTGCAGAATGACGAATCCGTCGTAGCTGTTATACTTCGAGGAAATGATGTCAACAAGTTCACCCCACCGCTTCGGATTCATGTCGCTTGAGTCGATTGGGGGATTGAACTGGTGGATGTCAATGCCTGTACTGACGAGTTTGAACTCGGGAACATTATTGACAAGAGCATTGAAGTCGAGTGGCTCCAGTGCTCCTGTCTGGGGATTCTGGCCCATGCCGATGGTGCCTCCGGTGTAGATGAGGAGCACTTTGTTGGTGCGTTGTTGGATGGTCATGGCGGATTGTCTGATGGTCGAATTGCTGGGTGCGTTGTCTTGCGGTTTATTTGTCGCTGCGACGTAGGAGAAGGACGACGTTCTCTACGTGGGGAGTGTGTGGAAACATGTCGACGGGCTGCACTGCTTCAACGCAGTATTGGCAGTCGAGGTCATGCAAATCGCGTGCCTGTGTGGCAGGATTGCACGACACATATACGATGCGACGGGGTGCTGCACGGAGAATAGTCTGCACCACATCGGGATGCATTCCTGCTCTTGGTGGGTCGGTAATGATGACATCCGGCCTGCCGTGTCGGGCTATAAACTCGTCGGTGAGCAGGTCTTTCATGTCTCCGGCGAAGAACAGTGTGTTCTCGATATGGTTGATTGCTGAGTTTACCTTGGCGTCTTCGATGGCCTCAGGCACGTATTCTATGCCGATGACCTTTCGAGCCTTCTTCGCCACGAAGTTGGCGATGGTGCCCGTGCCGGTATAGAGGTCGTAGACGAGTTCGTCGCCTGTCAGCCTCGCAAAGCTGCGGGCTACGGAGTAGAGATGGTAGGCTTGCTCGGTATTTGTCTGGTAGAAAGACTTCGGCCCCACTTTGAAACGCAAGTCTTCCATGGCTTCGAAGATGTGGTCGTTGCCACGGTATACGTTGACGGGAAGGTCGCCAAATGTGTCGTTGCACTTCTGATTGTCCACCCAAAGGAGCGATGTCACCTGCGGGAACCGGCCGGCAACAAATTCCAAAAGCTCGGCAGCCTGCTGCCGTTCGGCATCGGTTGCATCCTTGAAACAGAACTGAACCAGCACCATCCATTCGCCCGTATTGGAGTTGCGTATCATGACATCGCGCAGCACTCCCACCTGTTCGCGCAGGTCGAAGAAAGAGATTCCGCGCTCGATGGCAAAGTCTCTTATGGCGTTGCGTATCTCATTGTGCAGAGAATCCATCAGGCAGCACTCCTCAATGGGCAGGATCTTGTCGAAAGCCCCTGTGATGTGAAAGCCTAATGCGTCTCGCGGATAGTCCTTCCCGCTCGCTATTTCCTCGCGTGTCAGGTAGCGTCTGTTGGATGCTCCGAAGTCGAGTTTGTTGCGGTAGTCGCGCGTTTTCACACTTCCGAGAATCGGGTTGAACTCGGGAAGCTCCACCTTTCCGATGCGCGACAGTAGGTCGAACACCTGCTTTTGCTTGGCTTTCAGCTGCTCTTCATAGGGCAAGTTCTGCCATTTGCAGCCTCCGCACACGCCAAAATGCCGGCACATCGGAGTCGCGCGTACCTTACTGTATTGCTTGAACCGTATGACTTCTGCCTCGGCATAGCTGTGCTTCTTTCGGCGCACCTGCAAGTCAACAACGTCGCCAGGCACGCAGAACGGCACGAAAACCACCAGCTGGCTCTCGGGCAATCCGTCGTGGGCTGGTATGGGAATGCGCACCATCGATTTGCCTTCTGCAGCAATGTCGGTGATGGTCACGTCCTCAAATATGGGTAGTTCTTTCTTTTTTCGGCTCATATCGGAAAACAGTCATTTGAAATGCAAAGATACATGTTTTTTTTCTCTCTTGCAAATTTGCGCGGAAAAGCTTGCCCTTTCCCCGGCGAAAGCTTCCCATTTGCATGGAGGAAACGCGCGTTTTCAGGGCAGAACCCTATGCCCTTTGGCAGCAAAAGATCATCTATTGCAGGGCAAAAGATCATCTTTTACCCCTCAAAACATCATCTTTTGCCATGCCAGACGTGAGGTGTCTTGTGAAGAAACATGGGAAACCACCGTTGGAAAGGTGCCGTATATGACACGCGGACATCCTGTTTTATCCCTTGCTTCAGGCATATTAAGCCCTAAAAATGACATTAATCAAAAAATGTAATGTCCACATTGCAAATAAAGTTTAAAAGGTTTGCAGGATTGCACAAAAAGTAGTAATTTTGCGCAACTTTAAGGAAATTTTAATCTATACATATTTAATTGTACGAAATTCAGCTATGAGTGAGAAAAGAGTTTATACCTTTGGCAATGGCAAAGCCGAAGGTAATGCTAAAATGCGTGAACAATTAGGTGGCAAAGGGGCAAACCTTGCCGAGATGAACCTGATCGGAGTACCAGTGCCTCCGGGATTTACAATTACCACAGACTGTTGCAATGAATACTATGAAGTAGGGCAGGAGAAGATCATGGAGATCCTGAATGACGACGTGATGGCTGCCGTTAGACATATCGAGACCTTGATGAACTCGAAGTTCGGCGACAAGGAAAACCCGCTGCTCGTCAGTGTACGTTCCGGAGCCCGCGCCTCAATGCCAGGCATGATGGATACCATCTTGAACCTCGGATTGAACGATGAAGTGGCAGAAGGCATGGTTGCCAAGACCAACAACCCCCGCTTCGTTTACGACTCATATCGTCGCTTCGTACAGATGTATGGTGACGTTGTGCTTGAGATGAAGCCCGTCAACAAGGAAGATATCGATCCGTTTGAGGAAATCATCGATAAGGTAAAGGCCGAGCGCGGCGTGAAGTTAGACAAAGATCTCAACGTCGACGAACTCAAGAAACTGGTCGTTCTTTTCAAGAACGCTATAAAGGAACGCACAGGAAAAGACTTCCCCAACGACCCGATTGAGCAGCTCTGGGGAGCTATCTGCGCAGTGTTCCGCTCATGGATGAACGAACGTGCCATCCTCTATCGTAAGATGGAAGGCATACCCGACGAGTGGGGAACGGCCGTTTCGGTCATGGCTATGGTCTTCGGAAACATGGGAGAAACCTCTGCAACTGGCGTATGTTTCAGTCGCGATGCTGCCAATGGTGAGAACGTATTCAATGGAGAATACCTCGTAAATGCCCAGGGTGAAGACGTAGTAGCTGGCATTCGTACCCCCCAACAGATTACCAAACTCGGCTCGCAAAGATGGGCAGAACGGGCAGGAATCAGCGAGGAAGAACGCGTGAACAAATACCCCTCTATGGAGGAAGCCATGCCAAACATCTATGCAGAGCTGAACGGCATTCAGGAGAAACTCGAGAATCACTATCATGACATGCAAGATATGGAGTTCACGGTGCAGGAAGGTAAGCTATGGTTCCTGCAGACCCGCAACGGTAAGCGCACGGGAGCTGCGATGGTGAAGATAGCCATTGACCTGCTGCATGAAGGCATGATCGACGAAAAGACAGCCATTCTGCGCTGCGAACCCAATAAGCTTGACGAACTGCTGCACCCCGTATTTGACAAAGTTGCATTGGCACAAGCCAAGGTGATTGCACAGGGTCTTCCTGCAAGTCCCGGAGCAGCATGCGGGCAAATCGTATTCCATGCCGACGACGCTCAGACCTGGCATGCAGATGGCCATAAAGTGGTTCTCGTACGTATCGAGACTTCTCCTGAAGACCTTGCAGGCATGTCAGCTGCAGAAGGCATACTGACAGCTCGCGGAGGCATGACCTCTCATGCCGCAGTTGTGGCTCGTGGCATGGGTAAATGCTGCGTATCCGGTGTGGGAGCTCTCAATGTAGATTATAAAGCAAAGACAGTGGAGGTCGACGGAGTTGTATACAAAGAAGGCGACTATATCTCACTGAACGGAACCACAGGAAAGGTGTATGCCGGTGAGATTCCTACGAAAGCTGCCGAGCTTTCCGGTGACTTCAAGGAGTTGATGGATCTCTGTGACAAGTATACAAAACTGCAAGTCCGCACAAATGCCGACACTCCGCACGACGCACAGGTAGCCCGTGCCTTCGGCGCAAAGGGTATAGGCCTGACACGTACCGAGCATATGTTCTTCGACGGCCAGAAGATTGTGGCCATGAGAGAGATGATTCTTGCCGATTCAGCAGAAGGAAGAGAGAAGGCTCTGGCCAAGCTCTTACCTTATCAGAAAGCAGACTTCAAGGGCATACTTGAGGCCATGGACGGTCTTCCAGTTAACATTCGCCTGCTTGATCCACCGCTCCATGAGTTCGTTCCACACGACCTTGCTGGGCAACAAGTCATGGCAGAAGAGATGGGCGTAAGCGTGGAAGCAATCAAGCGTCGCGTAGATTCCTTGTCGGAAAACAACCCGATGCTCGGCCATCGTGGGTGCCGTCTTGGCATTACCTTCCCAGAGATTACGGCCATGCAGACCCGTGCCATCCTCTCTGCAGCATGCGAATTGAAACAAGAAGGCAAAGACCCGCAGCCCGAAATCATGGTTCCTCTCATCGGTACTCTTCATGAACTTGAGCAGCAAAAGGCCATCATCGAGAAGGTTTCCAAGGATGTGTTTGCTGAGTATGGAACGACAATTGAGTTTGAAATCGGTACGATGATCGAGATCCCTCGTGCTGCCTTGACTGCTGATCGCATAGCTGAGCAGGCCCAATACTTCTCCTTTGGTACGAACGACCTTACCCAAATGACCTTTGGATACAGCCGAGACGACATCGCTTCGTTCCTCCCTGTATACCTTGAAAAGAAGATATTAAAGGTAGATCCGTTCCAGGTGCTTGATCAGAAGGGAGTCGGCCAGCTCGTGAAGATGGCTGTGGAAAAAGGACGTGCCGTTCGTCCGAACCTGCGTACCGGCATCTGTGGCGAGCATGGTGGTGAGCCGTCAAGCGTGAAGTTCTGTGCAAAGATAGGGCTTAACTACGCTTCTTGCTCTCCGTTCCGCGTGCCTATTGCCCGTCTTGCAGCGGCGCAGGCAGCAGTTGAGGAATAAAATCCTATATAATATAATAAGGTATATAGTGAAGGTTAGGTGGTTGGTATGCAGTTATCGGCCACCTAATTCTGACTATAGAATACAGTTCTTTAGTGTGACATAATAGTAACGTGATAGAGATACGTTGAAACTGATATGCGAAAGCTTACATTCTTATTCACTCTTTTCTTTGTTCAGCTGGCCTGTGCACAGTCTCGTCCGATCATCTTTGACAATGTAGAAATCGGCTCAGACTATTCAGAAGTGGCCACTGCATTGGCGAAACGCTATGGCAATCCTGATAAAAAGGAGGCATCGCAGCTGACATATCATAACAAGAAATTCCACGATTGCGATTTTGATGTCTTGATATTCGGGTTCAAAGACGGCAAACTGAACGAGGTGCGCCTGTACTCAAAAGTACCTACATTCGCAGCTTCACAGAGCAGAATGGAAGCCGTGGCCCGCAAGATATCTTCCACCTGGAGTCTTTCGAAAGACCGGGAAGGCAAGGCGGCATGGTTCTATGTCGGCGGTATAGCGCCCTGTGGCATCGGACATCTGCTGGCCTTGCACACCTATAAGGTGGATGGAGGCTATCACACGGAGTTGCGTTTCGGACCGTTTTGACACAATCTCCCATCCGTCATGACACAAAGAGCATATCTTCTTCTTGCACTATTCTGGGGACTTTCGAGCCTGCAGGTCTCTTCGCAGACGCTCCGCGAGTTGTGGATGTCCATGCCATCCGACGTACTTGTCTACTTGGACAACTCGCAGAGGAAGGAACTTCTCGACTACTACGACATGGGAGTAAAGGCCGAAGTGAAGACTCTCTTGGGCGAGGAAGCCGTGCTGGACACCCTTACTGCCAACTATCTCTCGCTGACGGCGAGCGCCTCTTCGCGCATGCAGATGCGTCTCTTGCCGGCAGAAGACGGCGACACCCTGATCTGCATGGTCAGGACTTTCCATGCCCCGGCAGCCGAAAGCGACGTGTTCCTGTATACAAAGTCGTGGAGCCTGATCGGCAAATTGGAGTTTGAACACGACGGACTCGTCAGTAGACCCGCCGACATGCCACAAGCAGAGTTTGAAGAACTTAAGTCTTCACTCATGCCATTTATGATATCTGCCTTATTATCAAGTGATAACGAAGAGTTGGCACTTTGCGCTTCAAATCCATTTACTGATCCGAAAACAGCAGAAAAAATCAGAGACATTTTTTTGCAAAGGAAACTTAAATGGAACGGCAAAACCTTTAAATAATGTTATCAAACCACCTAAAAACACCAAATTTTTTTGACGACAATTCAAAATCGTTTAAATTTGCAATGTGTTTTTCATGGTATTAGATTATTAAGGTTAATGAAAAGATTGGTTGTCGTGAGACAATCAATTTTTTTTGTTTATCCCCAATTTGCTTTCTTTTTGTCATCAGGCGCCCGACGGCCTCTCGCATAGGAGACTAAGGAATGGCAGGAAATTTTCTGGTGAATTTGCAGAATTTTCTGGAGAATTTCCGAAATTCTCTGGTAAATTTCCCGACAAGACAAACCTTTCTTGTCGGGTAGGGGAGCGCCAACTGCCAGACAGAGCAGGCGCCCTTCCCGAAACTATTGGTCTCAGACTGGCATCCTTGCCCTATATCTTGACTGAAAGGCTTTGCAGAACTCGGGCATAACCGTGAGTGCACGTGGCCATCCTCTGCCGTTTTCCTGACTTTTACATTCTCATTACGAAAAGTTTGGCTGTTTGTGGAATTATCCGTAATTTTGTATGAAACTAAAACTGATATTATGCTAACAAGGATATTCCATACTCGACAGACTGACAGGGGGCTTTGGCAAAGGCGACCTGATTACTCTTGTGGGTGGACCGTTGGTCTGTATTTATGTCTCCATCTTGCCTTTGATTTTTCTATAACCCTGCCTCCGGCAGCGGTGAAGTTTCTCCGTACTGGCAAAAAAAGAATAAATTCTTTTGTATTGCACTCGACTTTTCGTACCTTTGTGCGAAATTTAAATCTATATCAAATGAATCTGAAAGTACGTTTAGCATTGATGAACTTCCTTGAATTCGCAGTATGGGGAGCTTATCTTACGTGTATGGGAAACTATCTGGGAACGGCAGGACTGGGAACTCAGATATCTTGGTTCTATGCCATTCAGGGTATCGTGTCAATCTTTATGCCGGCAGTGATGGGTGTGGTGGCCGACAAATATGTACAGCCTCAGCGATTGTTAGGTTTCTGCCATCTGGTGGCTGGCGCAGCCATGCTGGGCTGTTGCTACATGGGTATGTCGGCTGGGTTTGGCAATGAAATCACATACAAGTCGGCCTTTATAGCCCTGTATGCATTCAGTGTAGCCTTCTTTATGCCAACGATTGCCCTTGCAAATACGGTCGCTTTTACGGCATTGAAGAACCAAGGCTATGATACGGTCAGCGATTTCCCACCTATCCGTGTGCTTGGTACTATCGGTTTCATTGCAACAATGTGGTTTGTCAACTGTGCAGTATGGGAGGATGGCGCATTCTCTTTCACCTTTGCCGAAAACGCTCATAAGTTTCAATATACCTATATGCAGTTCTTTGTTTCGGGACTGCTGAGCATCGTGTTGTTCTTTTATTGCTTTACTTTGCCGGCATGCAAACTGGAAAAGAAGCCCAAGGCTTCGCTGGCAGAGACGTTTGGTCTGGATGCTTTCAAACTGTTCAAGACCAAGCGCATGGCACTGTTCTTCGTGTTCTCGGCTCTGTTAGGCATGTCTCTGCAAGTGACCAACGGCTATGCCGGTCCGTTTATCACCAGCTTTAAGGGAAGCTTAGACCCGCTGGTGGCAACGTCTTTTGCAGCGAACAATGCCACATTGCTGACATCTATCTCACAGATTAGCGAGGCTTTGTGTATTCTGATGATACCATTTTTCCTGCGACGCTTCGGTATTAAAGGCGTAATGCTGATGTCAATGTTTGCCTGGGTATTCCGCTTTGGTTTCTTTGGACTTGGTAATCCAGCCATGCCTGGGGTCATCTTGTTTATCCTCTCGTGTGTAGTCTATGGCGTGGCATTCGATTTCTTCAATGTTTCCGGTGCCATGTTTGTCGACCAGGAATGCGCCCCATCTGTCAAAGCTTCAGCTCAGGGCCTGTTCATGTTGATGACAAACGGACTTGGTGCTACCATTGGAACACTGGCAGCAGGAGAGATTGTCAATCACTATTGTACCTGGCAAGACGGATTCCTGCAGGGAGACTGGCAAACATGTTGGTTCATCTTCGCAGGCTTTGCCTTGGCGGTCGGCGTGACTTTCGCTTTGGTGTTTAATCCCGACAAGGCTAAAAACTAAGGATTGTGAATCGCATACGGCTGATATTCAGAGGTGTATCGGAAATAGTCGGTACTGAGACTGTTGGGCTGCTCGTGCTCGTTGACGAGAACGAGCAGCGCCAATTGGCCGTTACATGCGATAAAGACATGCTCAGACAGTTTGAGATGCGTATGCAGCGCCAGTCGATAGCAGGGCGCTTGCTGCCTGAAGTGCTGTGGCAGGCCATCAGTTTGCAGACTGACTTGGCTTTTGAAATAGTGATAGACTCGCTTATTGAAGGCCAGTATCGTTCGGCGCTATACAATATCGACACATTGGAGCCCATCGCTCTTCGGGCAAGTGATGCCATCTTGCTCTCTTTCATCGCGCACGTACCTATTTATATTGAGGAGTCCCTTTTCCTGAAACAAAGTATTCCTTATGAGCAGAATACGCGTTCTGTAGCCTTGCCAGTCAATACGCTTAGCGACAAAATGCTTCAGGATGCATTGGCAAAAGCGGTGGCATCAGAGAATTATGAGATGGCTTCCTATCTGAGGGACGAACTCAGAAGGCGCGAAATGTCCCGCAACATCAGTGATGAACGTGAGAAAAACATCCCAGAAACTCCAACGAAATGAAAGAAGCACGCTACTTTTACGTACCTGATGCTGCCATGCAATCGGAACTTCCAGGTGATGAGGCTTTGCATGCCCTGCGTGTGCTGAGGCTGAGAGAGGGCGACGAGATCTTCTTGATGGACGGTCGTGGATGCTTCTTTCGGGCAGAGGTGACGCTGACCAACAATAAGCATTGCATGTATGTCATTCGAGAAGTGCTGCCACAGGAACGCGCTTGGCGCGGAAAAATCCATCTTGCCATCGCACCGACTAAAATGACAGACAGAATAGAGTGGATGGCAGAAAAGGCAGTGGAGGTAGGTGTTGACGAAATCACTTTTCTTGATTGTCAGTATTCTGAGCGTCATGTTATCCGCACAGATCGCATCGAAAAAATTGTGGTCTCGGCCATGAAACAAAGCAGAAAACCTTGGCTTACCCGGGTCAATCCTATGATTTCTTTTCAAGAATTTGTTCGTTCCAATATTGAAGGAATGAAATATATTGCTCATTGTTATAGTGAAATACAACGAAATGATTTCTTTAACATAATTATAAAACCAATAGAAAATGAGAATGTTACAGTTCTTGTTGGTCCGGAAGGTGATTTTTCTTTTTCCGAAGTACAGGTGGCTTTGGATAAGGGATATGAGTCGGTTTCATTAGGTACGAGTCGATTGAGGACGGAAACGGCTGGGTTGGCTGCCATAATGATGGCTCAGCTTAAATTGAGATACTGAGTTTGTTGTTAGGTCAGATGGCTATAGCCGGTAGCTTGATTCCCTTTGTCCTCGTTTACTCCCATTTCTTTACTTGCATCACTTGCATCAAAAAAAGTATTTGGGATCTCTTTTTTGATATTTTTTAATAAAACCCATTGCACAGATCAAAAAAAAACGTTAATTTTGCAGCATTAAATATTTAATAGACTATAATTCTTACTTTTAATTACTATTATTAATCAATTTTTCTAAACACTATGCAGAAAAGATTATTCTTTCTGATGGCAGCGATGATGATGGCTTGTTCCAGCATTTTCGCTCAGGTCACTACGTCCAGTATGGCTGGTAAGGTGACCCTTGACGATGCCAATGGTGAAGCCGTCATTGGCGCTACCGTGGTAGCTGTTCATGAGCCTTCTGGTACTCGTTATGCTACTGTCACCAATGTTGACGGTCGCTTCAACATTCAAGGTATGCGTACCGGTGGCCCTTATGCTGTTACGGTATCGTATATCGGTTATCAGCCAAAGGCTCTTAAGGGTATAACACTTGAATTGGCTGAGACCTACAACCTCGACGTATGGCTCTCTGAGGATGCCAATGAGCTGCAAGAAGTGCTCATTACAGGCAAGGCTTCGAAGTTTGCTGCTGAGAGAACCGGTGCTTCGACCAACATCTCCAATGCGCAGATTGCCAACATGCCGACGGTAAACCGCAGCATTACGGAGTACACCCGTCTTTCTCCTTATGGAGGTAACGGCATGAGCTTTGTCGGTTCCGACGGTCGTCTGGGCAACTTCACGGTCGATGGTGCCAACTTCAACAACAACTTCGGCCTCTCGTCCAACCTCCCTGGTGGTGGAAGCCCCATCTCTATCGATGCTATCGAAGAAATGCAGGTCGTGATTTCGCCTTACGATGTCCGTCAGACCAACTTCATCGGCGGTGGTGTCAACGCCATCACGAAGTCAGGTACGAACACCTTTAAGGGGTCGGCCTACATCTATCATAAAAACGAGAATTTGCGTGGCGATGCCGTTGATCGTGAGCAGCTGAGCGGTGCACGCGAGAAAGAGCAGAATACCACCTACGGCTTTACCCTTGGTGGACCGATTATCAAGGACAAGCTCTTCTTCTTCGTCAACGGTGAGTTGGAGAATTCTCCTAACGTAGTCAATCGCTGGCGTGCCTCGACCGATGGTGTTGCAGATGCCGACCAGAAGATTTCGCGTACTACTCTGAGCGACATGGAGATGGTTTCCAATTTCGTTCGTGAAAAGTATGGATACAATACAGGTTCGTGGACAAATTATCCGGCTACAGACAAGAATACCAAGCTCTTGGCCCGCATCGACTGGAACATCACTGACAAGCACCACTTGGCTCTGCGCTACAACTACACGAAGAATACGGGCAACATGCCGACTAATGCCACTTCTATGGACGGTGGATCGCGCATGTCGAACGGTCGTCTGTCAAAGGCTTCGATGGCATACGCCAACTCGCTCTATTCACAGGACAACAACGTCCACTCGTTCTCGTTCGATCTGAACAGCCGCCTAACCGACAACCTGTCGAACCAGTTCCTGGCCACTTATTCTAAGCTCGACGACGTCCGTAGCTCCAATTCGTCTCCGTTCCCCTTCATCGACATTCTGAAGGACGACGACAACTATCTGTCGCTGGGTTATGAACTCTTCACTTGGAACAATGGCGTGCACAACACCGTTTGGAATGCCAAGGACGACCTGACCTACTATCTTGGCAAGCACAAGATTATGGGCGGTATCTCCTTCGAGCACCAGATGGCAGACAATGCCTTTCAGCGCAACGGTACGGGTTACTACCGTTACAGCAGTCTCGAGGACTTCCTCAATGGTGCAGCTCCTGAGATTGTTGCCTTGACATATGGTTACGGTGGTGAGCAGAACCCCGCAGCCCGCGTCACCTACAACAAGGCCAGTGTCTATGCACAGGATGAATGGAACATCACCAATAAGTTCAAACTCACCTATGGTCTCCGTATTGACGGCCTTTTCTTCGACAACGGCGACCTTATGACCAATAACAAGATTCTCGAACAAGATTATTATGGCCGTCGCATCGATACAGGTAAGTGGCCGGACAGCAATCTTACTTTCTCGCCTCGCGTAGGCTTCACCTATGATGTCTTTGGCGACAAGTCGCTGAAGGTTCGTGGTGGTACAGGTCTCTTCTCTGGCCGTCTGCCCCTCGTGTTCTTCACCAATATGCCAACCAATGGTGGTATGGTGCAGAACCGCGCACAGGTCAACGCTACCAATGCTACCAAGATGGGATTTTCGATGAACGAGTTCGCTGGTGGTCTCGTGACCGATGCCAACGGACAGCCTACGATCGCTGCCCTTTATGACAAACTCGTGTCGCTGGGCTATCCTGCCAACATCACTCCTGAAGAAGGTGTTCTGCCCGATGCCATTCAAGCTGTCAGCTCCGACTTCAAGATGCCACAGGTTTGGAAGACCTCTGTGGCTATTGACTATCAGATTCCTGTGTCATTCCCCTTCACGGCTACTGTTGAAGGTATATTCAACAAGACTATCAATGGTGTTTATATCTCCGACTGGGCAACACCTGACGTTGGTGGTTTCGCACGCCTCAATGGTGCCGACAACCGTGCTATCTATCCCGCCGGCTATCGTGGTGGTCTCAAACCTGCTTACGTGCTTGAAAACACTTCGAGAGGTTATGGATGGACTGCCAACCTGACCTTGAATGCTCAGCCTGCCGAGTGGGTTAGCCTGATGGCAGCCTACACGCACACCGTCTCGAAGGAAGTAACGGGTATGCCGGGTTCTGATGCTTCATCGGCTTTTTATTATGTTCCCACATCGGAAGGTCCTAACAACATCAAGCTGCACAACTCGCAGTATGTTACTCCCGACCGCATCGTAGCTTCTGCAACTATCCACGACAAGAGTGGCAACCATTACGGCTTCATCTATGAGACATGGCGCGGTGGTTATAATACTTCCTACATCATGTCTTCCGATATGAATGCTGACGGTTACGAATATGATGCCGTCTATGTGCCCACCGACAAGGAAGTGGCCAATCGTGAGTTCCGCTTCATCAGTGACGACGACCGTGACCGCTTCATGGACTACGTTCACAACAATGGCTATCTGAAGAGCCGTCAGGGCAAATACACTGAGGGTTATAGTGCCTACAATCCTTGGGTACACCGTATCGATTTCAGCTATAAGCACGACTTCAAGGTGAATGTTGCCAAGGCGAAACACACCTTGCAGCTTAGCTTCGACATGAAGAACGTGCTCAACTTCTTCAACTCATCATGGGGTGTCAGCAAGTATGCAAATCCTGCATTCTCTAATACCACCAGTGGACAGACCACTTCGAAAATCTTGAAGTATGAGGGAGTCGATGCCGATGGATATGCAACCTTCTCTACTCCTGCTGCTATCAATGCCAATACCAAGACATGGGTGCCCTATAAGGATGTTTACCAGTGTTGGTATGCTTCAGTAGGCATTAAGTATATTTTCAACTAATAAATTATAGGAAAGATATGAAACTGAAATATTTTATACCGGCTCTCATGGCAGTCGTTGCTGCTGTGTTCACAGGTTGTTCTGACGATGACGACCCGACGTATCTCGATGAAGTACGCGTGTCATCGTCCTATGTGACCTTCGCACAAGAGGGAGGTTCTACTACTATCACACTTAATGCCAAGGCTGACTGGGCTTTCGATGCTGCGAGTGTGCCCGAATGGATTACCGTCACGCCTATGTCTGGTACGGCTGGTGAGTCCGAGGTGACCTTCACTACCGATGTTGCTACTGCAAACCGTGAAGCTGAACTTCTGCTCAATTGCGCAGAAAAGACACAGCGCATCAACGTCGTGCAGCAGGCAGAAGAGACCGACCCCGTCATTATGACCGTGGCCGAGGCCGTGGCTCTGATTAAGTCGGGCAACATACCTGAGACTGCTCTCTATGTCAAGGGTATCGTCTGTCGCATTCAGGAAATCAGCGTCCAGTATGGCAATGCAACTTACTTCCTCTCCGACGACGGCAAATATTCAGCCGATGGTGTATGGCTTGAGGTCTATCGTGGCTATTGGCTCAATGCCGCCAAGTTCACCAAGGGTGACGAGTTTGCTGTGGGTGACGAGTTGGTCATCAAGGGTGTGCTGATGGACTATCAAGGTACCCCCGAGACCAAACAGGGCACTTGCGAAGTCATCTCTGTTACCAAGTCGCTCATTGGTGTCGATGGCGTTGAATTGCTGGGTGTCGAAGAAGGTGAAGGTGTGACAGAATTCCCGCTCGAAGGTGGCGAGATCAAGATCAACGTCAACAGCAAGGGCAATGGTTTCCACATTGCTATTCCCGAGGCTGCAAAGAGTTGGCTCCACATTTCTGACTTCGGTTCTAACTACGTGACGCTTCAAGCCGATGGCAACACAGGTGGCGACCGCAATGTCACTGTGACGCTCTCTACTGAGTCTGCCGGTACAACCTACACCTGCGAGCAGTCCTTCACTCAGAAGGGTGCTATTCTTGAGGTGAATGTGGCCGATTTCCTTGCAGCCGAAGAGGGTGATACGCAGTATCGCATCACGGGTGTTATTACCGAATTCTACGCCAGTGACAGCCAAGGCAAGAGCTTCTACATTGCAGACCATACAGGCAAGACGCTTGTCTATCGCACAGAAGGCTTCATCGAGTCTGGTGCAAAGGTGGGCGATGTCGTAACAGTTGTCGGTAAGCGTGGTGCTTATAAGGGCAACCCGCAGCTGGTAAGCGGTACCTTTGAGTCACTTAAGTATGCTGTTAAAGAGGTCAGTATTGCTGATTTCCGCAATCTTGATGACAATAAGGAGGCTTATTACCTTATCTCTGGAACCATCACTGAGGCAACAGAGGACGGTACAAAGAATGATGTGACACAGTATGGTAACTTTAACCTGACCGATGATTCCGGCTCTGTTTATGTCTATGGCGTACTCAAAGGCTGGGGTGGTGCAAAGGGTCAGTTCGGAGAACTTAACCTTACTTGGGGCGATAAGCTTACCATCATTGCTTACAAGACCACCTATAAAGGACTTGTAGAGGCTGTAGGTGTATATCTTTCTCATGAGAAAGCCGAGTAAAGATTGAAATATTTATATAAAAAAGCAGGGGAGCTGTAGTGCTTTCCTGCTTTTTTTGTATCTTTGCCTTTGCTAATCAAAATGAGAAGATAGTATGATTATTGATTTCAATGCCATTGCCGAAGAGAAGATCTCTGGTTTCAAAGGTGGAGAAGGCGAGCTTTTGATGCGTAGTTTTACAGATGACAAGTGTCGTATTATGCATTTGTCCCTGGCATCTGGAGCAACAGTTGGCCACCATCTGCATGCTGAAAATTGCGAAGTTATCTTTATGTTGAAAGGCGAACTGACGTTCGTTTGCGACGGACAAGAGGAGACTCTTCATTCCGGACAAGTCCATTACTGCCCTAAAGGTCATGCCCATAGCTATGAGAATCGTGGCAGGGAAGATGTAGAATATTTTGCTGTTGTGGCTGAGCACCATTAGTAGCGTAGGCATTATTGTTTTTGTTGCCTGATGAACTTCCATAGACTCTTTCTGTTTTTCAGTCTGATGCTGCTGCCGAATGCAGGTCTTCATGCTCGTCTGCATATAGCAAGGATGACCTGTGAAAACCTTGTCAACCCCATGGCAGTCGATGTCCTAAGGCCACGCTTGTCATGGATCAACGAGGCTGGACCGCATGAGCACGACCAGTTTCAGTCGGCTTATCAGATACAAGTGGCCTCAACCCGCGAGAAACTCTTGCGTGGCAAGGCCGATATGTGGAACTCTGGCAAGCAAGAGAGCCAGGAAAGCGTACTCGTTACCTATGCCGGACGCCCGTTGAGCAGTGATGAAGACTGCTACTGGCGTGTGCGAGTATGGGATCAGCAAGGCCGTAAGTCGAAATGGAGTGACGTCGGTCAATGGCATATGGGTCTTCTTTCTTCTTCCGACTGGCGGGCGTCATGGATCACTTCACCGTCTTTTTCAGCAGGCAATAGCGACGAATCCCCTTTGTTTCGTCGCGACATTGTCGTCAGCAAGCCCGTCAAGAAGGCCCATGCCTACGTCTGTGGTCTTGGATATTTCGAACTGTATGTAGACGGAAAAAAGGTCAGTGACGACGTGCTTGTGCCCAATCAAACCGACTATACCTATCGTCCAAACCTCGAACGCACCCGCGTTGCCATCGACAACGAGTTCACAGGCTATCGCTGTCTTTACCTCTGCTACGACCTTCTTCCATTCTTTTCCGAGGGAAATCATGCATTGGGTGTCCTCTTGGGCAATGGTTTCTTCCATTCAGGCAACGCCTTTGCGATGCCCTATGGTCATCCGCGTCTTATCGTTCAGCTGCATCTTACTTATGCCGATGGTTCCGAAGAAACCATCTTGTCTGACCCTTCCTGGCGATGCAAGCCAAGTGCCATTGTCATGAACGGGGTCTATTCGGGCGAGCACTATGATGCGCGACTGTATGACAAGGACTGGTGCAACCCGAAGTCAACCACGCAGGCCGGCTGGACACCTGTCGTTCCGTGCGCACCTCCTGACGGCATCTTGCAGGCTCAGATGTCATCTTCCGACAAGGTTGCCGAGACCTTCCGGCCGCAATCCATGACTTGTCGTCCTGACGGGACGCTGGTCGTAGACTTTGGCGAAGAGATTTCCGGTTGGGTTCATCTTCGCAACCTGCACGGAAAGGCGGGCCAACGTCTCACTATCAACTACCTTTCAGAATCGCCAAACGGCGAGAATTTTTACACGATGAGTGGAAAAGACCCGGAGGAATACCATCCTCGTTTCACTTGGTTTGTGTTTCGGAAGGTTGAAATTAGCGGACTTTCCCAAGAGTTGTCGGCCGATGACATCACTGCAGAGGCCGTCAACACCGACTTACGCACCACGGGTATGTTCGCCTGTTCTGACACTTTACTGTCACAAATCTACCGCATCTGGCACCGAACCCTTTTAGACAATGTCCACGGAGCTATCATTAGTGACTGTCCACACCGTGAGAGAGCGGCCTATCTGGGCGACGGACAAGTGGCATGCGATATGGTGATGAGCACTTTCGATGCCCGCACTCTTTATGCGAAATGGTTCTCTGACATGCGTCTTTCGCAAAATCCGCGCACGGGATTCGTGCCTTTTGGTGCACCCTGGCAGCCCGGTTGTGGGGGAGGAGTACCATGGAGTGCAGCCATGATACTGATGCCGTTCGAATACTATCGCCACTATGGCGATCGGAAGGTGTTGGCCGACAACTACTCGTCGATGCTCCGTCTGATGGACTATTTCAGCCAATGGGTCGGCGAAGACGGCACGATGGAGCAGCATTATGAGGCGAAGAACGACATGAGCTATTGGTGTAATCTTGGCGAGTGGTGTACTCCCACGAGCGAAATACCTGCCAATGCCCTTGTCCACACCTATTATTATTGGCGTTGTGCCGAGGCGATGTCGGCCATTGCCCGTGCTCTTGACAAGGAGAAGGATGCCTTCCGCTATGCACAACTGTCACAAAACATCTGGAAGTCTTTCCACCATCGCTTCTATGACGATGCCAAAAAGAGCTACGGACCAGCCGGAAGCAACCTCTTTGCCCTTCACATGGGTGTACCTGAAACGAGGGAAAAAGAGGTGGCGGCCACCGTCTGTCAAGAGTTGGATGACCACGACGGCCATCTCTATACGGGCATTTTCGGGACGAGCATCTTCTTTGACGTGCTGGCCTCTCACAGTCTTGAGCGCGAAGCTCTCGAAGCCTTTACCAAGCGCGACTTCCCGAGTTTCGGCTATTGGATTGCCCAAGGTGCCACGACTACGTGGGAACAGTGGGACGGTGGCAACTCCCATTGCCACCCGATGTTTGGCGGAGGACTTACATGGTTCTACACATGGCTGGCGGGAATCCGCCCTGTTGACGACCGGACACTTGACATTCGCCCCCGTCTTCCCGAAGGAATCACGTGGGTTGAGAGCAGCCAAGAGAACAACTATGGCATCATTAGCGTGCGAGCTGAACGCACAGACAGGGGCATCCGTGTCGAGACAAATGTGCCGGTAGGGTGTCAGGCTACGGTCAGTGCCGGGCGCAGTCAGCAGGTGGAGCATGTCGCTTCGGGGCGTCACGTCTTCCTGTTCGCCGATTAGCCAGACTGCGTTTTCTGGGCGACTCCTTAAGTCTGAACGGCCAATCTCTGCTGCTTGTCAGCCTGTTGGCTGCCGTTTCCTGCTTGCTTTTCTTTGTATTCACAGACTGAAAGATTATCTTTTGGTGGGCAATACATTATCTTTTGGTGGGCAATACATTATCTTTTGGTGAGCAAAATATTATCTTTTGGTCTCTAAAACCTTATCTTTTACCTGCATGACGGACAGCATTTCCGGCATGTTTACTATGGGTTGTCGGGAATGGGACGCTGCAGTGTGAAACGGAAAAAAGCCAGATTGCGTTGCGTATATCAGAAGAAATGCTTAACTTTGCATGCTAATACATATTTTAACGACGATGAAAGAGGTCTATGTGAACGGTGCCGCTCTGCGGAAAGCAGCCTCAAAGGGCATGGATGCGTTTGTGAAAGTGTTTGTAGATGCTATCAACAAAGCCATAGGAGGCAATCTGAATGCCGAGACGATGGCCGAGCTGAATGCCGACCAGGTGACGCTTCTTGCCTGGAACATCTTGCATGAGGAACTGATGGACGGCGGTTTTGTCCAGCTGATTCACAACGGGTATGGCGGTTTCATCTTCCTGAATCCGTTCTCGAAGGCGATGACCCTGTGGCAGGTCGACGGTCTTGCCCCGCTTGTCAACAAAGCCCACAAGCTTTATAGCAAGTACAAGAAGGACATTGAGGCTGAGTGTTCCGACGAAGAATTCATGGCACTCTACGAGCGGTTCCCCATGTTCGACGACCTTGACGACCGTTTTGTTGAGAATGAAGAGCGCTGGACGGCCATGGTAGCCCACTATCTTGACGACCATATCGACCGTTTTGCAACCATTGTAGCCGACTGATTCAGGGGCCTCATCCGTATGTCATAACAGATAATTGTTGACTGAATGAACAAGCAAGAACAGGAGCTTCGCAAGAAAAGTCCCATACAGATCAAGAACAGAAAGGCCTCGTTTGAATATTTCTTCGTAGAGACCTTTACGGCAGGCATCGTGCTGACTGGTACGGAAATCAAGTCTATCCGTCAGGGAAAAGCCTCGCTGGTAGACACCTATTGCCTGATTATCAACGGCGAAATGTGGCTCAGGGGAATGAGCGTGTCGCCTTATTTCTACGGCTCTTTTGCCAATCATGAGATGAAACGCGACCGCAAGCTGCTGCTCAACCGTCGCGAAATCAACCGCTTGCAGGAAGCAACCAAAGCCCCCGGCTATACCATCGTGCCGACATTGGTGTTCATCGACCAGAACGGACGGGCCAAAGTAGACATTGCTCTCTGCAGGGGAAAGAAACAATATGACAAGCGCCAGTCGCTGAAGGAGAAGGAAGACCGGCGGGAAATGGAACGAGTGGTCAAACGTTATTAGGTATGGTCAAGACAGTTATATTCGACTTGGGCGGAGTGATTCTCACCATTGATCAGCGTCAGGCTGTCGCCCGTTTCCGTGAAGTCGGGCTGAGCGATGCTGCCGAACGGCTCGATCCGTATACCCAGCAGGGCATTTTTGGCGAGTTGGAGGCAGGAACCATCAGCGCTGAAGGCTTTCGTGTGGAGCTTGGCAGGCTGGTTGGCAGGGAAGTAAGCTATGCAGAATGCTGCTATTGCTGGCAGGGATATGCCACGGAATTGCCCCGCCGTAATCTTGAATTGCTGGCGAGTCTGCGTGAGAAGGGCTATCGTGTGCTGCTTCTTTCCAACACAAACCCGTTTATGATGGACTGGGCTGAGAGCGACAGGTTCGACGGAGAAGGCCATCCCATCGGCTACTACTTCGATGCAACCTATATGAGCTACAAGTGCAAAATGATGAAACCCGACGAGGATTTCTTCCGCTACGTGCTTGAGAAGGAGAACATACAGCCTGACGAAACACTTTTTGTCGACGACGGAGAGCGCAATGTCGCTACGGCAAGCAGGCTGGGCATACACACCTTTCGTCCCGTGAATGGAGAAGACTGGACAAAAAAGATATACGAATATTTAAAATAAGCTATGCTCAAAAGAAAGAAAAATCGCTGGACAACCTTGCCCGGACAGCCTTTGACCGAAATGGATAAGAAGGTTCTCTATTGGCAGAACAAGGGTAGGGAAGTGCCCACTCGCAACCTGATTAAGACCCCCGAACAGATAGAAGGCATCCGCAAGGCGGGAATTGTCAATACAGGTGTGCTGGACACCGTGGCTGCAGCTATCCATGAAGGCATGTCGACGCAGGAGATCGACGACATCTGCATGAGGTATTGTGAGGCCCATGGTGCTACGCCTGCCTGCCTGAACTACGAGGGATTTCCGAAAAGTGTCTGCACGAGCATTAATGAAGTCGTCTGTCATGGCATACCGAAGCCAACCGACATCCTGCGCGAAGGCGACATCGTCAATGTCGATTTCACAACTATTCTTGACGGATATTTCGCTGACGCCTCACGTATGTTCATCATCGGAAAGACCTCTCCCGAGAAAGAACGTCTGGTGCGCGTGGCTAAAGAGTGCCTGGAGATAGGTGCAGAGGCAGCCAAGCCTTACGGCTTTGTTGGCGATATAGGGTATGCTATCAAGAAACACGCTGACAAATACCATTATGGTATTGTTCGCGACCTTTGCGGTCATGGGGTAGGAGTGGAGTTCCACGAGGAGCCCGATGTGATGCATGTCGGCAGGAAAGGCGACGGAATGCTGCTTGTTCCTGGCATGGTGTTCACGATAGAGCCCATGGTGAACATGGGCACATGGCGTGTTTTCATTGATGCCGACGATCCTTTCGGGTGGGAAGTCATTACTGAAGACGAGAAGCCCAGTGCCCAATGGGAGCATACATTCTTGATGACTGAGCACGGCGTTGAGGTGCTTACTTACTGATATCTGTGTCGAAGGCCCATGGCATTTGCATCATGTTCGTAGGGAAAATGGCACTCGTTAGTTATAAAAGGAAATGAAGGAAAGAGACGTTTATATATTAGGAATTGAGAGCTCGTGCGATGATACGTCGGCTGCAGTGCTGAAAAATGGGATTCTACTCTCAAATGTGACGGCCAGCCAGGCCGTGCATGAGGCTTACGGAGGGGTGGTTCCCGAGCTGGCTTCGCGGGCTCACCAGCAGAATGTCGTGCCCGTTGTCGATCAGGCTATACAGAAAGCAGGCATAACAAAGGAACAACTTTCGGCCATTGCCTTTACTCGTGGTCCGGGTCTTATGGGGTCGTTATTGGTCGGAGTGAGCTTTGCCAAAGGCTTTGCACGTGCTCTTGGTATACCATTGATCGACGTAAACCACCTGCAAGGGCATGTCATGGCTCATTTCATCCGTGAGGAGGCTCCCACAGGAGAAATAGAGGGAAACGTTCCGCCGTTGCCTTTCATCTGTCTCTTGGTGAGTGGCGGCAACTCGCAGATCGTAAAAGTCAATGCCTATAATGACATGGAGGTGCTTGGGCAGACTATTGACGATGCGGCAGGAGAAGCCATTGACAAGTGCTCAAAGGTGATGGGGCTGGGCTATCCGGGCGGTCCAATTATCGATCGTCTGGCTCGTCAAGGCAATCCAAAGGCCTTCACTTTTGCAGAGCCTCATATCCCAGGATTCGATTACAGCTTTTCCGGGTTGAAGACGTCGTTTCTGTATTCGCTTCAGAAATGGGTGCAGGACGCCCCCGACTTCATAGAACACCACAAGGAAGACCTTGCCGCAAGCCTGGAGTTTACTATTGTTGATATCCTTATGAAGAAACTGCGTTTGGCCGTAAAGGCTACGGGCATCAAGCATGTTGCTGTGGCAGGAGGGGTGTCTGCCAATAATGGATTGCGCAATGCCTTCCACGATCATGCCCGCAGATATGGCTGGACTGTCTATATACCCAAATTTTCGTATACTACAGACAATGCGGCAATGATAGGCATCGTGGGCTATTATAAATATCTTGACGGAGACTTCTGCCCCATTGATGCACCCGCTTTCAGCAAAGTCACGTTCGCATAATACCCGTAGTTCTCGTGGCTTCTATAGTCAAAGACATGTAAACATCTCGTATGAAGCAGGAAATCAGCGCATTGAGTCAGGCTCTTCACGACGAATTTGTTGGGGAAAATCTGACATTAGGGACAGCAGAAAGCTGCACGGGGGGTGGTGTTGCGCAGGCAATTGTTTCCACTCCTGGGGCATCTGAATACTTTAAGGGCGGTATCGTTTCCTATTGCAATGAGGTTAAAGAACGGCTTTTGAATGTATCTCATCAGACACTTGAAGAGCAGACTGCCGTGTGTGAAGAGGTTGCCCGGCAAATGGTCATCGGAGCATGTGGGGCACTTCAAGTTGATTTTGCCGTGGCATTAACTGGTCTTGCAGGGCCAGGGGGAGGCACTCCTGAGATACCTGTGGGAACGATCTGGATAGGATATGGGTCAAAAGACGATGTCCATACCCATTGTCTTCATGGGGATTATGGGCGCGAAGATAATCTGGAACGGGCCAAACTCATGGCACTCCAACTTATAACAACTTATATTCATCAGAACAAACGCACTTGAGATGAAGCGCCTTTTTGTGATGATAGCCTGTCTTCTGGCTACATCTTGGCTGTATGGTCAGAGCAAAGCGAATTATGATGAGGAGAAAGTTCCCCAATATTCTTTGCCAGACGTGCTCCTTTGCAACAACGGTACCCGGGTGACAACGGCTCGTCAATGGGAAAAACAACGCCGTCCAGAGGTGTTGGACATGTTTAGTGGCATGGAATATGGACGTACACCAACAGAGAAGATAAAGAAAACCTGTCAATTACTGCACGAAGATACGCAGGCTTTGAGTGGAATTGCCACCAGCCAACAGGTCCTTGTTACTTTTTCTGGCATGGGTAAGACGGTCAAAGCTCTGTTGCTTGCTTATATCCCTAATCATAGGAAAGGAAAAGTTCCGGTATTCATAACTTATAATTTCAAGGGTAACCACTCTGTTACTGATGACGAATGCATACTCTATTCCCCGTATTTTGACCGTTACAAGGATAGTAATGTGCCAGAGTTGCAACGCAATACACAGGCAAGTCGCTGGCCATTGAAAATGATTGTCAGCAGAGGCTATGCCATTGTAACGATGTGCTATCAGGATATTTTCCCTGATAACGCCGATGGCGGCATAGAGAGTGTAAAGCAGCTTTTCCCTGATTCTTCAGATGAAACGGCGTCATGGCAGGCCATAGGAGTATGGGCTTGGGGCAGTAGTCGTATAGCAGACTGGGCGGAAAAGCAGCCGTGGGCAGACTGCAACCAATTTGTGATAATGGGGCATTCGCGTCAAGGAAAGGCTGCTTTGTGGGCTGGGGCTCAAGACAAACGTTTCAAAGTAGTCATATCAAATGACTCGGGATGTGGCGGAGCCGCTTTGTATAAGCGAGAGTTCGGTGAGCGTATAGAGCCTATAACGCAAAATTTCCCACATTGGTTTTGTGCCTCTTTCGCGCAATATTCCGGCAAGGAACAGCAACTTCCCTTTGACCAGCATGAGTTATTGGCTCTCATTGCTCCCCGATATCTGTACGTAGCCAGTGCAGAAGAGGATCTTTGGGCCGATCCATATGGTGAGTATTTGGCTGCCTATCATGCCTCATCCGTATATGCCTTGTATGGACTTGCCGGCATTTCTTCACCCTCAATGCCGGCAGTGCATCAGCCTATTATGAATCATGTCGGCTATCATATTCGCTCAGGGAAGCATGATGTTACGGAATATGATTGGGAGCAGTATCTGGGTTTCTGTGACAAAGCCTTCGGAAGAATGGGACATTAGCCTGAGGAAAGTGGCGTAAAAACAAAAAAATCCTTAATTATCAATATTATTTAAACAAATTCTTTGCTGATTCGGGAATTATTTGTAATTTTGCACCCTGTTTGGAATAAGTATCAAAAAACGAAACAAAATTAAAGATAGCGATGTCTAAGATTTGTCAAATCACAGGAAAGAAGGCACAGATAGGCAACAATGTGTCTCACTCAAAGCACCGTACGAAGAGAAGCTTTGACGTTAATCTTTTCAGCAAGAAGTTCTACTATGTAGAAGAGCAGTGCTGGATTAGCCTCAAGATCAGTGCTGCTGGTCTTCGTCTCATCAATAAAGTTGGCCTTGATGCAGCCTTGAAGCAGGCTGTTGCCAAAGGCTATGTAGACTGGAAGGACATAAAAGTTATAGGAGAATAAACGATGGCTAAGAAAGTAAAAGGCAATAGAGTTCAGGTTATTCTGGAGTGCACTGAGCATAAGAACAGTGGTATGCCCGGCACGAGCCGTTATGTCACGACCAAGAACCGCAAGAACACTCCTGAGCGTATGGAGCTCATGAAGTACAATCCTATTCTGAAGAAGATGACTCTTCACAAGGAGATTAAGTAATAACTAAATATAAAGAAGTTTAGATATGGCAAAAAAAGCGGTGGCTACCCTCCATGAAGGCTCAACGGAAGGTCGCTCATATACAAAAGTTATCAAGATGGTGAGAAGCCCGAAGACTGGTGCTTACATCTTTGATGAGAAGATGGTTCCCAACGAAGCCGTTAAGGAATTCTTCAAATAAGACGATACTTATTTATTATTTATAGGAAAAAGGATTGCAGTTGCGAAAGCAATGTAATCCTTTTTTTTGTTGCTGTATGGCGAGCATGTTGTCCTTGTGTGTGGCATATTTTTGTTGCTTTCGGCATAATATCAATTTTTTGTTGCATGTTTTGAAAGTTTTTTTTGTAATTTTGTTGTCGATTTTCTGGATGTGTATACGAATGAATCTAAAGTAGATATGAAAGAAATGAAATTGTTGGTGCCGAGACTGGCATGCTTGATTTGTTTATTATTTTTCAGTGAGTTGTTGTCGGCGCAGAGCATTAAGAAGCGCGAGTTCCGTGGCGCTTGGATTCAATGTGTCAACGGACAGTTCCAAGGCATGGGCACAGAGCGCATGCAGCAGACCTTGACGGCTCAGCTGAATGAGTTGCAGCGCGATGGTGTGAATGCGATTATTTTTCAGGTTCGCCCTGAGTGTGACGCTCTCTATCAGAGTTCTTACGAGCCTTGGAGCCGTTTCTTGACGGGCCAACAGGGCAGGGCGCCTCAGCCTTATTGGGATCCTTTGGCATGGATGGTCACCGAATGTCACAAGCGTGGCATGGAGATTCATGCATGGATCAATCCTTATCGGGCCAAGACGAAGACCACAACGGCACTGGCTGCCAACCACATTGCCATTCAACATCCCGAACGTGTCTTTAACTATGACGGACAGTTGATTCTCAACCCCGCTCTTCCTGAGAACCGTGAATATATTTGCAGGGTAGTGAATGACATCGTGAGGCGCTATGATATTGACGGCATGCACATGGACGACTATTTCTATCCCTATCCTGTGGCTGGGCTGCCTATTCCCGATGACCGCGAGTATCAGCTTTACAATAATGGTATTAGAGACCGTGGAGACTGGCGACGCGATAATGTTAACGTTTTCGTGAAGCAGCTTTCCGACTCTATTCATGCTGCCAAGCCTTGGGTGAAGTTCGGCGTTTCGCCTTTCGGCATTTACCGGAATAAGCGTAATGACCCGGCCAACGGCAGCGATACGGGCGGACTTCAGAACTACGATGACCTCTATGCTGATGTGCTTTTGTGGATCAACAACGGCTGGATCGATTATTGTGTACCTCAAATCTATTGGCAAATCGGGCATCCTACGGCAGACTATAAGACCCTCATTGCTTGGTGGAACAAGTATGCAAGCGGTCGTCCTCTCTTCATCGGAGAAGACATTGACCGCACGGTTAAGTATGCTGATCCGGCCAATTCCAATGCCCATCAGATGGGTGCCAAGTATCGGCTTCACGACCAGATGGGCCATGTCGGCGGCACAGTGCTGTGGTATGCCAAGGCTGCGGTTGACAATACTGGCAATTATGGCTCGATGCTTCGCGACGTATATTGGAAGTATCCCGCCCTGCAACCACGCATGCCGTTCATCGACGACAAGGCACCTAAGGCTCCGAAGGGAGTGAAGCCTGTGTGGACTCCCGACGGATACGTGCTTTTCTGGACGGCTCCGAAGGCTAAGAAGTGGAACGACGAAGTGGCCCGATACGTAGTCTATCGCTTTGCAAAGGGCGAAAAGGTGAATGTCGACGATGCCTCAAAGATTGTTGCCGTCACCTCAAACACGTGGTATAAGCTGCCTTTTGCCAATTCGAACAAGAAGTATACCTATGTGGTTACGGCGCTTGACCGCATGAGCAACGAGAGCAAGTCGGTGAAGAAGAAGGTGAAACTCTGACGGACCTTGATGCCAGACTTGGATAGAATAGGGGACGGTCTCCGCTTTACGGAGGCCGTCTCTTGTCGTTTTCGGGCAAGGGTGAGGCTGTCTTCGGGCGGGACTGCAGTACAGGAACCTGTGGCGTCGTGCTTCGGATGCGGCTCCTCATGCCTGAGAAAGCTTAGGTTTCTGCCTGATAAGTCTATGGGTTCTGGGTGAGAAAGGATAGGGTTCTTGTGATGAAAGCTAAGACTTCCCGGGCTGAAAGGATAGCTTTCTTGCCGGCAATTGAAAAAGGCGTTCCTTGGAAATGGAACGCCTTATGCCGTAGAAGGAATGGAAATGGCTCGTTTACAGATGGTTGCCTATTCGAAAAGCTTCTTGAAAAACTCGTCAAGGTCTTCGTCAAGATCCTTCATCAGGTCGTCTCCGATGATGATAGTTTCGTCGTCGGCAACGTAGAGTTCGGCGATGGTCTCCTTGTCTTCGTCCTCCAAAACGAAGCTGTAGGGCTTCATGATTCCCATCGAGTCGACCAGTTCGTGCGAGTGTTTCAGCCTGTTGCGCAACACATCCGTCACGCTCTCATAGAAGTCTTCGTCCTTGTTGTCTATCCATTGCTCAATCACGCAGCGGTTAATCTCATTGTCGTCGTCGTCGAAGGCAAGCAGTTCGCCGCTTTCCTGAGTAGCGCGCAGGTGGATGTCGGTCACGAAAGCCGTGTCGTCGGCATAGGGAAACTTCTGTGCAATCTTCCTGATTGCACGGTCAATCTGTTGTGTAGTTTGCTCTGAGGGGTGAGTCATTTCCTTGGGTTCCTTTCTGCTTGAAATCATCATGGTTGGTCAGGCTGATGCCTTAAAACACTGCAAATATACAGTTTTTTGGGTAGACCGCCATATTTTTTACAAAATATTTTCAGATTTTCTTCTCTAAAAAGCCCCGAGTCTATAATAAAGCACCCCGCTTTTCGTTATATATCTAAACGAGAAGTAATATCATCACCAATATGAAACAGACCATCTTAGTAACAGGCGGAACCGGATTCATCGGTTCGCACACCACCGTAGAGCTGCAGCAGGCAGGCTACAATGTAGTAATTGTCGACAACCTTTCAAATTCAAAGATCGAGGTGCTCGACGGCATCGAGAAGATCACTGGCGTTCGTCCGGCCTTTGAGAATGTCGACTTGAAGGACCTTGAGGCCACCGAGGCAGTCTTCAAAAAGTATCCTCAGATAGAAGGCATCATCCATTTCGCAGCCTCAAAGGCCGTCGGAGAGAGCGTTGAAAAGCCATTACTCTACTATCGCAACAACATTGTGTCGCTGGTCAACCTGCTTGAACTCATGCCGAAATACGGCGTGAAGGGCATCATTTTCTCCAGCAGCTGCACCGTCTACGGACAGCCTTCCAAAGAAAACCTGCCCGTTACCGAGGATGCTCCCATCCAGAAAGCCCTCTCACCCTATGGCAACACCAAGCAGATCAACGAGGAAATCATCTACGACTTTATCCACTCCGGTGCACCCATCAAGTCGATAGTCCTGCGCTATTTCAACCCCATCGGAGCCCATCCGTCGGCACTCATCGGCGAATTGCCTAACGGAGTGCCCATGAATCTCATCCCCTTTGTCACCCAGACAGCCATAGGAATACGCAAGCAGCTGAAGATATTCGGAAACGACTATAACACGCCCGACGGCACTTGCATCCGCGACTACATCTATGTCGTTGACTTGGCCAAGGCTCATGTCAAGGCAATGGAGCGCGTTCTCGATGCTGATGGCGATGCCATCGAGTACTTCAATATCGGTACAGGTCGTGGACTTTCCACACTTGAGGTGGTCGAAGGGTTCGAGAAAGCCACCGGCGTAAAGGTCAATTGGGAGTATGCTCCACGCCGGGAAGGCGACATAGAGAAGGTATGGGGCAACGTAGACAAGGCTAATAAAGTACTTGGATGGAAAGCCGACACACCCGTCGAAGACGTGCTTGCTTCGGCATGGAAGTGGCAAGAAAAACTGCGAGAAGACGGAGTTATGTAAGAGCAAGGACAGCAAGTAAGGGAAATAGAATGGGCTGATACACCACAAAAAACGTTAAAAAACAGGCCCGATACTGCAAATTCTCCCCACTTTGTCATACATACTTCGCGTTTTCTTCGTAACTTTGCACCCGCTATCACGAGTTGATGGTATGAAAT
Source organism: Prevotella sp. (assembly GCA_017469955.1). GTDB lineage: Bacteria > Bacteroidota > Bacteroidia > Bacteroidales > Bacteroidaceae > Prevotella. The sequence goes on along the minus strand of JAFUFJ010000014.1, from coordinate 15,331 downwards.
TCAATTAATTAACAAAACAAAATTAACAATGGCAACAAAAATCAGATTGCAGCGCGGTGGCCGTAAGGGCTATGCAGTTTATCGCATTGTCGTCGCCGACGCTCGTGCACCACGTGATGGTCGTTTCACTGAAAAGCTGGGTATGTACAATCCAAACACAAACCCTGCAACCGTAGATTTGAATTTCGAACGTGCTCTCTATTGGGTAGAGGTAGGCGCACAGCCCACAGATACTGCCCGCAACATTCTCAAGTCAGAGGGTGTTTACATGATGAAGCACTTGCGCGGTGGCGTGAAGAAGGGCGCTTTCGACGAGCTTACTGCTCAACAAAAGTTTGATGCATGGAAAGCTGGAAAGGTCGCTGGTTTCGACACAGTACGTGCAAATGAAGAAAAAGCCAAGCGTGAAGCAGCTGCAAAGGCTCTCGAAGCTGAGAAGCAAGTCAATGCAGCTATCGCTAAAAAGGTAGCCGAGAAGAAGGCTGCAGCCGTAGCTGAAGAGGTTCCTGCTGATGAAACTCCAGCAGAAGAGGCTCCCGCAGAGGCTTAATCACTTCTGTTGAAAAAAGAAAGACGGCCGGGAAGTATTGCTTCCTGGCCGTCTTCTTTTCTGCGATTCCTTTCGCTTCGTCCTATCGTCCATTGCAGATTTTCTCGTAAAGGGCAAGGTATTGCCTGGCTACTTTGCGGTAGTCGTGGTGTCTTCTTACGTATTCAATGCCTTGTTTCTTTAGCTTTCCGATACACTCCGGATGCAGAACAACCTGCTCAAGTTCACAGAAGACGCTCTCATAGCTTGGCTCTACATTGATGATCGGCCGTAATTCTTCCTCATGAAGGATATCATAGTTCTCCGGTTCTCCCCCTCCAACACATATTATTCCCTTAGCCATCGCGGCGAGAGCATTCATGGCTGGTGTGTAGCTATACAGCTGATCAAGGATGAGATCTGAATGACTCATCATGTCGACATATTGGCTGAATGGAACATTTTCGGCAATGTTCAGCTCCACTTTGTCGGCGTAATTCTTTTTGATGTCTTGTGCTGCTTTCAGCATAATGTCGGTTCCCTTGTAGACAGAGCGTGTCTTGTTGATGCCGATAAATATGCGTATCGGGCGATTGAGGTCTGAAGTCCCGACCGCACTCTCCTCGGCAATGTCCTTGATAGGAAAAGGAATAAAGGAAGTTTTCTCAGGAAAGGCCGGATGGTAGCACACCCAATATTCATAGAGTCCTGTGACAATAGCGTCACAGTCGTCGGCAATATACTTGTTGAGCCGTTCTTTTTCTGTGCCAATCCAGTCAGCAATCTCGCGCTTGGCATTATCGTCTGTTCGCAGCTTTTCTCCGAAATTAAAGTCACTGTAGCGAAGAGGTCTGTCGGTGATATTGGTGTTTACCCAATAGTAGTCCATGCCAAAGCCGCAGAGAATGATTTTCTTGTTGTGCCGCTTTAGGTAGCTGTATATTGGAAATATGCGTTTTGCCTTGATTTCCAAGAACATCGGATTGATCAGCTGAACAACATCATAACCCTTTAGCTGGGGAAGGATGCGCAAGAGTCTGGCCATGTATTTGATGCCTCCCCATTTGGTATATGTGCGTGGAAGGTCAATGTCGCGGGGATAGTTTTTCCAGAAGTCCCCGTTCGAAGCTACCGTAACTTCGTGTCCAAGGGTTCGCAAGCCGTCAGCCAGTGTGGCATGTACGTTGCTGTATTCTCCTAATAATAGTATCTTCATGCCTTTGATGATAATATTCTGCACAACATTTTCCGGCTGCGTCGCCCGCATGTCATGACATGTAGCAGCACATATTTCGCCGTATATGCTTTGAGAGGAACGGGAAACAGTCCCTCTTTCCTGAGGTTCCGAATCAGTTGTTCCACATAAGAAGCGTCATGGGTGAGGCGTGCAGCGTTGTAGATGATGTCCAAGGTCAGTTGGTCAGTACGTCTTCCGAGGGCAGCCTTCTTGGGTTTGTCCAGTGTCAATGAAAGTGTACGCAGGCGCTTGATAACCCCAATGTTGTCGTCAAACCGTTTCTCGATGGATGCCCAATCCAGCTGGTGGGTGGCCGAATGAGGGTGTTGACGATAGTAATATGCCTTTATAAATACGCGTATGAAACTCTTTGTCCGCAGCATCATTCGGGCTGTAAACTCTTCGTCCTCGCCGTAGGTGGTGCCCGGCGTGAACGACAAGTTGTGGCAAATCTCCTTTTTTATGACAGAACTCCACACGGCTCCGTTGATGTTGTGTCTGGCCATATAGGTTGTTCCGTCGGTTGCCGGGCGCCTTTTGTATGTCAGAGGGGCCGGCTTTTCGCATGTGAAGTCGAACATCACTGCGTCAGGATGCTCTTCCCTGAGCAAGTCAACCACTTTGCTGTAGGCCGTTGTCATTAAGGCATCATCGGCATCGACAAACTGGATGTACTGCATGGAGGCGTGACTTATGCCTGTGTTTCTTGCACAGCTGATGCCTTGATTTGTCTGGCGTATGTATTTGACGGGTATCGCTTGAAGGCGTGTGTCCTCCATCGGATGGGTAGAAGAGCCGTCGTCTATGACAATCATCTCATACTCATCTTCCCGTAGTTCCAGCGCCATGATGCTTTGAAGGCATTCGAGCAGTGTGTCGGAAGGCTCGTTGTGATAGGTGATGATAAAGCTGATGCTCATCGTGTTTGCTTATGATAGATGCAGGCATAGAGCCGGCAAAGTCGTTTTATTCCCATCGCTTTCAGCAGCAGAAGTTTTATCCCTGATTGCCACGATGTGCATCCTTCCCACTTGGCTGGATACTCCTTCAGCTCGTTTTCTGCACCAGAAAGAGCCGAGTAATACAGCTGAATGTTGACAAGATGCATATAGTATTTGCTCATGGCCGTGGCATAGGCTTTGCCGGAGACACCCTGTTTCTGCAGTTCTTCCCACATCTTCAGGTGATGGGCGAGCAGCATGTACCATTGCTTGGCTGAGGCTTGATGGGTGATGCCCTGCTGATTCTGGAAGTACATGTATGAACCTTCGGGTGTGACAGCAATCGTTTCTGCCCGTTTCATCAAATGGGGAATGGTGTAGACGTCTTCAAAAACAACGCCTTCAGGAAACCGCAAACCGTCGAAAAGCTTGCGTTTGAAGATTTTGTTGCAGGCATAAGAATGGCTGTAGCCTTCAGCGAAAAGCCAGTAGTCGGCGAGGGAAGTGTACAGGCCTTGCCTCCATTCCAGAGCTTCAGTCTTTCCGTTTTCCCATGTCTTCTTCATGGAATATTCCAGAATGTCGTATTCGGGATGGGCGGATAGGATGTGCAACAGCTTCGGAATTGTAGCCAGGCATATCCAGTCATCTGCGTCAAGAAAGGTGACATAGTGTCCTTTGGCCGTCTCGAGCCCTGCATTCCTGGCTCCGCTAAGTCCTTTGTTTGCCTGATGAATCACGCTGACGCAGCTGTTGTCATTGGCAAGTCTGTCGCATATCCCGGGTGTAGAATCGGTTGAACCGTCGTCAACGAGGATGATTTCAACCTCCTGACCGGCTGTTGCCACAACGCTCTTTACACATTTTTCGAGTGTCTTCTCGGCATTGTAGGCGGGAATGATAATCGACAATCTCGGAGTCATAGGCTCTTTGGCGTTTGGAGTCTACTTGCCTGTGAGCAGATGTTTGAGCCGCATCTTGAGCGTCCAAGGCAGTGCCTGGGCGACAAGCTGGATGGCATTGTACTTCCAATACGTTATTTTCTTTTTCACATCGTAGCCAAGCCGTTGGTGGTTCTGCGCCTGACTCAGCAGTTCTTCGCACAGCAAACGCTTGTCTTCGCGGTTTTGCAAGAGCTCGTCTGGCACTCGGTTTGTCTTGCGAATAACCGCAATCACATGTCCGTTCTCCACCTGCAAGGCCTGGTCAATGACGGCAAACCCTTCCAGCATTGCTGCTACGTCCATGTGTTCGTCGCGGTTCCATATCGTCAGTCGGCCGTTCTCGGCAATGATGTTATACTGGTGGAATCCCTTGTAGTTCTCTACTTCCGCCTCGTTAGGGTGGTGGTTCAGATAGAGAATACCTCCGGTCTCGAGCGTGTAGAGGGCCTCAAAGATGCCCTTCATGGGGGCAGCAGAGTGGTCAAGGGCATTCTGAATGACGACCATCGAGACGCTTCCCTCTTCATAGAATGCCGAAAGATACTCCATCATGCCGAACTCAATGGCCGGCAGTTCACGATGGTGGCGTTGCAGAATCTGGTTGAAAAACATGGCCAACGGGTCTACATAGTGGATGTCAAGCGGTTGGCTTATGCCGTCTTTTACGATGTGATCGCCTGGTGCATAACTCATGCCTGCGCCCACGTCAAGCACCTTGGGAGCGTCATGTGTGGCCAGGAATCCGTTGGCATCAAAGCCTTCCAGTTCGATGTTCGAGCCGTAATGCGACCATGCCAACAGTCCGTTGAACGTCCTTTTCCATCGGTAGACATTGTTCCAGAACGCCACTTCGTAGGCTATTCCGTCGAGCCATCTTGCTATGTGTGTGCTGCTTGTCATGCTTATGTGGTATTGCAAAGCTCCTTCTATTTTCGTGCAAAGATACGCAAAGTTGAGTGTAGAACAAAAGAAATCCTTTTCTTTTTTATGCCGAGACACCGTATTTTCGCAGACCTCCAGACAGCAAAGATACGCAAAGTAGGGTGCAATGCAAAGGAAAATGCGAAGTTTTTTTCGCTTTCATTGTCGCGACATGCCGTCTTCGCGACCGTCAATTCTCCTCGTGTCAGGCGTGAAGGTGAACCGAAGCCGGGAAATTTTCTGGAGAATTTTCCGAATTTTCTGGAGAATTTTCCGAATTTTCTGGAGAATTTTCCGAATTTTCTGGAGAATTTCCAAAATTCTCTGGTGAATTTCCCGAGAAGAACCACCTTTCTCACCGGCCAGAATAGGCAGCGTGGGCCGCAGAGGAGGCGGTATTTCAGCGTTTGGGCTATTGATTTATGCGTGAAGTGTTGTGAGATTCATTTTTTTTTCATAATTTTGTGGCAAATAATGTTTGTCTATGGGAATATTCGGACTATTCAATAAGAAGAAGAAAGAAACGCTTGACCAAGGTCTTGAGAAGACCAAACAGAGCGTGTTTGACAAGCTTACACGAGCAGTTGCGGGAAAGTCAAAGGTCGACGACGAGGTGCTTGACAATCTGGAAGAGGTGCTTATAACGAGTGACGTGGGCGTCGACACTACCTTGAAGATCATAGAACGCATCGAGGAGCGTGTGGCTCGCGACAAATATGTCTCTACGTCGGAGCTCAATCAGATATTGCGTGACGAGATAGCTTCGCTCCTTGCTGAGAACAATACGTCTGACGGCGACTCGTGGGACCTGCCCGAAGACCATCGCCCCTATGTGATATTGGTGGTAGGAGTCAACGGAGTGGGCAAGACGACGACTATCGGAAAGCTGGCCTATCAGTTCAAACAGGCTGGTAAGAAGGTCTATCTTGGCGCCGCAGACACGTTCCGCGCAGCTGCCGTCGAGCAGATATCAATATGGGGAGAGCGCGTTGGCGTGCCCGTTGTCAAGCAACAGATGGGCAGCGATCCTGCCTCGGTAGCCTTTGATACGTTGCAGTCGGCCAAGGCTAACGGTGCCGATGTGGTGATCGTCGATACGGCAGGCCGCCTGCACAACAAGGTGGGGCTGATGAACGAGCTGAAGAAAATCAAGGATGTCATGAAGAAAGTACTTCCTGAAGCACCCGACGAAGTGCTGCTCGTTCTTGACGGTTCTACAGGGCAGAATGCCTTCGAACAGGCCCGACAGTTTGCCGCTGTCACGCAGATCACTTCGCTTGCCATTACGAAACTCGACGGAACGGCCAAGGGAGGCGTGGTGATAGGCATCAGCGACCAGCTGAAAGTTCCGGTGAAATACATCGGGCTGGGGGAGGGAATGGAAGACCTTCAGCTGTTCAACCGGAGGGAGTTTGTCGACTCTTTGTTCAGTGTTGACGATTGATAAGCCCGCCCATAGCCAGAGAGATGCGCATGAAGACGATTGACATCATAACACTTGGATGCTCGAAGAACCTCGTTGACAGCGAGATGCTGATGGGACTGATGGAGGCAAACGGCTATGTCTGTACGCATGATGCCAAGCGTCCGCACGGAGAAATCGTTGTCATCAACACCTGTGGGTTCATCGAAGACGCCAAGCAGGAGAGCATTGACACGATACTTGAGTTTGCCGAAGCCAAGCGAAAAGGCCGCATCAAGAAACTGTTTGTCATGGGATGCCTGTCTGAACGCTATCTGGCCGACCTGGAAAACGAATTGCCAGAGGTCGACAAATACTATGGAAAGTTCAACTACAGGGAACTCTTGAACGACCTGAAAGAGGACGAAAGACACCGGCAGACGGCAGTTCCATATGCAAGACACCTGACGACTCCGGCCCATTATGCCTATATAAAAATCAGTGAAGGATGCGACCGGCACTGCGCCTATTGTGCCATTCCCCTTATCACAGGTCGCCATCGAAGCAGGCCGATGGATGAGGTTCTGTCGGAAGTGAGAATGCTGGTGGGGCAGGGTGTGAAGGAATTTCAGGTTATTGCCCAAGAACTGACCTACTATGGCCGCGACATTGACGGAGCAGAACACATCACAGAGCTGATATCGAAGATGGCAGATATTGAGGGCGTCGAGTGGATCCGCCTGCATTATGCCTATCCCAACCAGTTCCCTATGGGCCTGCTTGACGCGATGAGAGAAAAGCCAAACGTGTGTAAATATCTTGACATTGCCCTGCAACACATCTCCGACAATATGCTCTCAAGAATGCATCGGCACGTCACAAAGCAAGAGACTCTGGAGCTGATAGGCGAGATAAGACGCCGGGTTCCGGGCATCTCCCTGCGCACAACCCTGATGGTTGGATTCCCCGGAGAGACCGAAGATGACTTTGAAGAGCTGATGGAATTCGTACGTACGGTACGCTTTGAACGCATGGGAGCCTTCGCCTATTCAGAGGAAGACGGCACCTACAGCGCGCAACACTATGCAGATGACGTGCCCAATGACAAGAAACAAGAGCGGCTGGACAGGCTGATGCTCCTGCAACAGCGCATCAGTGCAGAACTGGAAGCAGAAAAAATAGGGCAGGAGATGAAGGTGATTGTCGACAGAAAGGAAGGCGACTATTATATAGGACGCACAGAGTTTAGCTCGCCGGAGGTTGATCCTGAAGTGCTTATTCCTGCCGGAAACCGAAGACTTCAAAGAGGAAGGTTCTACCAAGTGCGCATCACCGGTGCCGAGGAATTCGACCTCTATGGAGAAGTCGTATAAGAGAATTGCGCAAGAGTGGCCTTCGGCCAAGCATTGTTTCCTTTAGATAACACAAGATATGAACAACAAGGAATTTATAGCAGAATTGTCTCAGCGTTCGGGTTACAACAAGAATGTTGTGCAGAACTTTGTCAGAACGGCCATTGAAGCAATGGGAGAAAGTTTTGACAAAGGGGAGAGTGTACAGATACCTTCCTTTGGAACATTTGAGGTAAAGAAACGTCTGGAGCGAATACTTGTCAACCCTTCTACAGGTCAGCGCATGATGGTTCCGCCCAAACTGGTGCTGAATTTCCGTCCGACAGGATATATTAAAGACAGACTAAAGAATGGAGAGATAGCCGATGAGTAGAATCACATCAATGGCAAAGGCCATCGCCGAACGGTATGATATTGACGCGAAAGAAGCTGAGTCTTTCATCTCCACGATGGTTGAAGTGCTGAACGAGGCACTCCAATATGAGAAATTAGTCAAGATAAAAGGGCTCGGGACATTCAAAGTGACCACTGTGAGTGCGCGGGAAAGCATTGACGTGACGACAGGAGAACGCATCACCATCGACAGCAGAGACAAGATAACATTCACACCGGAAGCCTCTATGAGAGACAGGGTGAACAGCCCGTTTGCCCAGTTTGAGACGGTGGTACTTTCTGATGGCGTAGACTTCTCGCAGATTGACGAGAAATATCTGGAGGATGAAACGGAAGAGAAGACCGAAGAAAACAGCATGGATGTGCTTGGGAAAGAAACTTCCCAAGCAAAGGCCGAACCACTCTTTTCGACAGCATCTGAGCCTGTTTCTGTTGAAAAGGAGAAACACATCGAAAAGGAACAGGCAGAAAGCATTGCAGGATGGGAGATGACGGCTCTGGTGAATGCTGACCGTCAAGAAGGAAAATCGGAAGCGGAACTTCTGGAAAATGCATCAGAACCTGACGTTCCTGTTGGGGTGTCAGGTGCGGAAAAGACGGAATCGCATCCAGAATATGAAATGGAGGAACAATTAACAAAAAAAATATCTAATATGGAACACGAAGAAATCTTGTATTTGCGTGAAGAACTAAAAGACGCAAAGGCAGAGAAAGCTGATCTGGAAATTCGTCTGAATCGTTGCGTATCTCTGCTGAAATGGCTAATAGCAGCTTTGGTGATATTGCTTATTACAGGCGTAGGAAGCGCAGTATATCTGGGTTCTCAGATGAAATGTCGCGACAATCGGATAGAGCATCTCGTAGCACAGATTGTGACTGCAGAGAAGAAGTCTCAGGGAAATGTTGCGGAAGAAGAGCTGCTGGATCAAGAAGATTCAGATGAGATTGCCCAGGAAGCTGGAGAACCTGAAGAAAAAGTTTCTGGCGAATTGAAAGAACAACAGCCGACAGAGGAAGGCAAAGAGAAGAATGAAGCGGAGAAGACCGCCCCGTCATCTCAGTCAACGTCGGCAGCTTCCACAACGCCGGTGGCCAAGCAGTCTGCCCCTACAACTGCATCGAAGCCAAAGGCAACTCCGGAATCAACCACTAAAAAGGCTGTTTCAGACGGTGAATATGATAGTGATCCAAGGGTAAGGCTGGGGGCGTATCGCATCGTTGGCATTGACAAAACGGTGACGGTCCTGAAAGGACAGACCCTTTCGATGATCAGCAAGGCACATCTTGGTGCCGGCATGGAGTGCTATGTCGAGGCTGTCAACAAAGGAGTTACTTCGGTAAAAGAAGGGGACAAAGTGAACATTCCGAAACTTGAACTGAAAAAACGGAATACAACGAAATAGGCAAAAGCCTGTCGTGCGCAACAGAGAGTGCGTTGCGAAAGGCCTGCTGGCTATCTTTTCTTGCGCAATTGCCAAAATGCTATGGCTGCAGCAGATGCAACATTAAGCGAGTCGACTTGGTGGAACATGGGGATCTTGACCACATAGTCGGCTCGCTTGATGGTTTCTTCAGAGAGTCCTTCACCTTCTGTTCCCATGATAATTGCAAGGCGTTCTTCTTGGAGTAACTGAGGATTGTCAATGTCAATGGAATCGTCTGACAAGGCCATTGCTGCTGTTTGAAAACCTAAATGGTGAAGTTGGTCAATGCCATTGACAAGCCAAGTCCATGGGACAAGGAAAACAGAACCCATCGAAACCCTTACTGCTCTTCGGTTGAGAGGGTCGCATGATGTGGGAGTAAGGAGAACGGCGTCGATGCCAAGGGCAGCTGCTGCGCGGAAGATGGCTCCGATATTAGTGGTGTCAACAACTCCGTCAATCACTACGATTCTATGGGCATTCTGGCATATGTCTTCTATAGACGGCAGGACAGGGCGGTGCATCGCGCACAAAACACCACGGGTTAGTGTGTAGCCTGTCAGTGTAGCCAAGGTGTCTCGCTCGCCGGTGTAGACGGGAATGTCACCACATGTCTTTATGATGTCTGCTGCATCACCGGTGATATGCTTCTCTTCGCAGAGCAGAGCTATTGGTTGATATCCGGCATTTAAGGCAACGTTGATGACCTTGGGACTCTCGGCAATGAAGATTCCCTTTCCGTTTTCATAGCTGTTTCGTAGCTGTGCTTCGGTGAGATTGTGGAAGATATCAATGCCAGAATGATGTAAAGATTTGATTTTGATGATGCCCATTATAGTCTGTATTCAGAGAGTTGATGGCTGCAAAGTTAGCAGTTTTTCCTTTAGAATGACATCAGTTTTTTGTTTTTTTTGAATGAAAAACAAGGAAATGTCCATCGTATTCATTATCTTTGCGGTAGTAAACATGCAATAAAGAAGCCATGATAGGGAATTATAAAGTTATAACACTTTGTGGAAGTACTCGTTTTAAAGATGCTTTTATGGAGGTGCAAAAGCGGTTGACTCTTGAGGGAAACATTGTTATCAGCGTAGGTCTTTTTGGTCATTCTGGCGACAATGACGTGTGGAAGCCTGGGGTAAAAGATATGCTTGACGAGATGCATCTGCGAAAAATAGACCTTGCCGACGAGATATATGTTGTGAATGTCAATGGCTATATTGGCGAGAGCACCCGGCGTGAGATAGCCTATGCAACACGTTGTGGCAAGAAGGTAAACTATTTTCAAGAACCTTCTGAGTAACGGTTGGGCTCAAAATAGCTTTTGAAAAGCCAGTCGCTCTTCGCCATTGGCAAGCCAGATGATGCCGCAATAGGAGAAACCTGTATGGGACAGCAGGTGTCTCATGATGGCATTGTCACGATGTGTGTCAATGCGAATGTTGTTAGTTCGGGAGGAACAGAAGTCGATGATTGTCTGGAAAATGCCAGAACAGGCTCCGTTACTTGCGATTCGGTGGATGGTATAATAGGGAAGCTCGTCGTCAAGCCATTCGCCTTTGATCGTCTGGTAAGTGATGTCTTGGCCGGGGATGAAGGAAAAAGTTGCAACAGAGGCACCGTCTTCATCCTCGATGATATAGCAGTTCCCCTCATTGATGTCTTTTGCAAAAACGCTTTCTTTGGGATATCCTATAGGCCATTGGTCGGGGTTTCCGCTATGTCTCATGATTTCTCGTGCCTTGTCTCGCAGGCTTAAAACCACGGAAAGATCGGCATCTGTAGCTTTTCTGATATTCATTTCTCCAAAAGTTGTGGCCTGACAGGGTCGGTAAGCTGGATAATGCGGTCGCGTTCAACAGCAATGACTCCTTGTATGGCTTTGAAAAGTTCAATAGTTTCCTCAATAGTCTTGTCTTTTGGCTTTTTGATGGCTATGCCAGAAATGGTGTGGTAGTCGTAGATAATTTCAGCCTTGTATTCTTTGACGGCTTTTAGAAGCGCTTCTTTTCCAATGCCCTGATCGTACATGATGATTAGGGTAGTAGGAGAAAAAGCTCCGATATCAGACGCTTGTTCTTTTGGTGTAATGGAAACAACTTCTTTTGTTGATTTACATGATATTAAGAGAAATAGCGAAATTTGGAGCATTAATATTAAAGGAATTCCATATTTGAACTTTGGATGTCGGGTCTTGTGGCGGAAGCATATCATAGCGAACAGTGCCCCGAGACTACCTCCAATGGCAGCCAACCACAGCAGATTGCCCTCTGAAATGCGCCATTTCTTGTGCTGAGCCTTCCACTTATCCCATCCATAAGTCAAGAAAGCAACAACATTAACTACAAAAAGATAAATGACAAGGTGTTTCATACTTGGTTGCAAAAATACAAATTTAAATTCTGATGTACAAGGTTTCTGATGTAAACTTTTTCGGATTTTCGACTTGGACAAATAGCTTCCTCTCACTCTTTTGACAGGACACGACTGTTTTTCGCAATCTCTTAATATTTGGTTTGCCTATGGGTATGTGAGTGTATATTTTGAAACTTTTTCATCTGAGATACTTTTATTTTCGTATTTTTCTTGGCGTAATAAACTATTTTTCGTAGCTTTGCATACGTATATAACAGCAAAAAAGAAAAGGCCGAACCGCTTGAAAGGGAGTAGGCGCTACCTTTTATAGTATAAATCTATGAATGACGAAGTAAAAAACATTGCCGAAGAAGCACAGGAGCAGGCAGAGAATGTTGTTGAAGAAACAAAGGCTGAAGCTCAGACTGTGGCTGAAAATGTAGAGGCAGAAGTAAAGGAAAAGGTGGAGAATGTGCAGGACACGGTCACGGAGAAGATTGAAGAAGTAAAAGCCGGCGCAGAGAAAACCTTTGAAGAGGTAAAGGCTGAGGCCATGGAGAAGGTCGAGGATTTGAAGGAAAAGGCTGCGGAGACGTTCAACGATGTGAAGGAAAAGGTGGAAAAGGCCTTTGACGATATCAGCGAAAACGAAACGTTGAAGGCTGTAAAAGAGAAAGTTGAAGACTTGGCTAATAGTGAAGAAGCCAAGAAAGTTCGCGAGTTTGTTGAAGAAAGTGTCGGCAAAGTCGAGAATTTTGTTGAAGATGCTGCCGAAGAAGTTCAAAAGACTGGGTTCTGGAAGAAACTGAAGGCATTTTTTGGTAATAAATAAACGTTTGTAATCATCAAATAGAAGCAGTGCAATCATCCAGATTCCGTGTCGGTAAATACGGCACTGGGGCCTGGATGATTTGGTATATTCGTGTCTATATCCCGTGCGGAGGAAAGTAAAAATGGAGACATCTTTCGGTGGGGGAAAGGCCAATATAGATGAAATACGGTTGTTGATAAAAGAATAGAATTGAACGATGAGAACCTTGTTAGTTGCGGCGTTTTGCCTGTTTTTTTCAAATACGTTACAGGCACAGACTGAGTTGAAAAGGGTATATAACGAGGACATAGATCCGTTAGAGCAAATTGACCTGGCTATGTCAACGGCGAAATCAGAAGAAAAGTTTGTAGTATGTCAAGTTGGTGGCAACTGGTGCATATGGTGTTTGCGGTTTGCAGACTTCATTCAGAATGACACTGCTATCAGTGATGTCATCGACAAGAATTTTGTATATATCCATGTCAATTACAATCCTCGCAAGTCGTCAGGACCGGATATGGCAGAGAAAACATCGGAAATGCTGAGACGTCTGGGCAATCCGGCACGCTTTGGCTTCCCTGTGTTTGTCGTTCTTGACGCTGAAGGCCAAGTCATTCACATTCAAGACTCAAGTTTTCTTGAGGAAGGAAAGGGGTATAGTAAGGAAAAAGTGCTTCGCTTCTTCCAGAACTGGACGCCCGAAGCCGTGGCAACCAAGCCGAAATGACAGAGGAAAGGTGCGTCTTTGCACATCGTACATGTGGCATGTACGAAGCATACCATGCTGATGTACGAATGATACACCTGGCATGTACGAATGATACACGAGCCGTGTATGAATTTGAATCGGCATGTTGCCGGTACATGAAATGAAAAGACGAGAATGGAAAACCACGACTGGCAGGGTAGGAGAGACACCATATTTTGGAAAGAGCGCATAGGTTTGTTGCACAAATATGAAGAAGGTACGTATCACTGCAATGCGTCAGACGGTCTATCCTGACCTGATGGCAAAATATGAAAACCCCATCGAGCACACTTGCGACGTAAGGGAAGGTCAGCAATGGGTTTCCGAAAATGGCAAGTGTCCAGAGGGCATGTGCCCTGCAGCTTGGTATTCCATGAGAGAGTTTGTGGAGTCACTGGCCAAAGGTGAAGGCAATTTCTACGATGGCTGGATGAAGAATCCGATGAGCGCAATGATAAGTTGCAACGATGGTTTCCGCCCGTTCAGCTTCTATATAGAAACATTAGACGAATAATTCCGATGAATCCTGTAGCTATCCGACTTCTCAGCCAGCAGCTCATGGCGCCTCAGTTTGCCAATCCTGCAGATGTGGTCAGCCATATGGGAGCCATGCAGGCACAGGAGTATCGAATGATGCGCTGGGCAGTGGCCATGCGAACATGCAGACCGTCGCACAGGGCTTTCAAGGAGGTATACGATCAGGGAAGGATTATCCGCTTGCATTTGATGCGCGGTACTTGGCAAATACTCTCGTCCGAAGACTACTGGCCGTTCCTTGAACTCTGCGCACCCAAGGCCGTCGCTGTGACCAAAGGATGGATGAGCAGTAATGGAATCACTATTCATGATGACGAACAGAAAATGATCAGGAGCATTCTTGAGCAGACCGCCGACGAGAAAGGCAGCGCTACAAAAGAAGACTTTGTCAGGGCATTGCAAGGGAAAAACATACGAATGGCCGACCGTCGCTTGTCGTATCATATCCGCATGGCAGAATTGTCGGGAGCCCTTTGTAGCGGAGAACTGTTGCCGATGAAAGCCACCTACGCCCTCACTGCCAACAGGGTAAGGAAGCCAGACGGAATAGATAGGGACGAAACCCTGCTGCGCTTTACCCGCAAATACTTCCAGAGTCGCCAGCCGGCCACGTTGGAGGATTTTGTCTGGTGGTCAGGACTGAGCGTGAGTGATTGCAAAAGAGGTATCGAGTTGATGGGTGACGGCATTCATAAGGAAACATGGTGTGGACGCGACTTCTACCTGACTGATGACTGCCGTACGCGAGGATTCAGAAAGGGACGCCTGCTACTGATACCTCCCTACGACGAATACCTTATTGGATATAAGAGTCGTGATGTTGTTCTTTCGTCAGAATATCGTCATCGGGCCCACAACAACACGGGCATCTTTCAGCCGGTCATTGTACATGACGGCATTATCTGTGGTAATTGGGCTCCTTTTAGAGATAACTGCCAGGCTGAATTCTTCACAGGAAAGAAGGGGATAGACGATCTGCAAGATGCTTGGCAGATGTATGTAAGATACGGGAAGAGGTAGGCCTCAATGGTTTGAAGCTTTGCCTATGCCATCACAAAGATAAATTAGGAACATGGGCATTGCTCTCCGTGTTTGTCGGAAAGATCGGCAGCAATACCGCTAATGCAACACAAATCGTCATTTATTGGTGTCTTCTTTTAAGTCTCAACGGCCTCTTGTGAGAATGTCGGGATTGCCGAGAATACTGTCAAGAATGAAGCCTCCTCGCTGTTCGGTCTCAATTTCCTTCTTCAGCTGAGCCAATTCATTGGGTGTAAGTACGTAGGGGGACAATGTCATACTCGGCGCATTTCTTCCTGATTGACTCGTTCACATCATCCATCTTTCCATTGTTATGTATAGGTGTTCTACATCAAATCACAACTGGCGCGGTTGCTAATGCTGCGCGAACAATGTTGTCTTTTATCAGTATTCTACATCAAACCACAACGACCATGCTAAAACTATTAAAGGTTATAAGGTTGTCTTTTATCAGTATTCTACATCAAACCACAACTTTTGCACCATTCGGCTTGGCCGTATGGCTGTTGTCTTTTATCAGTATTCTACATCAAACCACAACTACCTATCTGAGTATGCGCACACTATTGAGTTGTCTTTTATCAGTATTCTACATCAAACCACAACCCACTATATTCTATGTGGAGGAGTAATGGTGTTGTCTTTTATCAGTATTCTACATCAAACCACAACGCCTCTCCAACCGTCGTTATATTC
>JAFUFJ010000010.1 GCA_017469955.1 Prevotella sp. | reverse complement strand
GCTTATAATAAAAATGTAAATTATGGAAAAGAAAGCATATATCATTCCCGCTCTGAAGACGCTTAGCGTCAACGAAGAGCAGCTGCTTCTCACGGTATCAATCAGTGACGGCACTAACAACATCGACGATCTGACGGACGGTGGTGACGGTGATGCCGGCAACGAAGGACTTGCCAAGCCCTATACCGTTTGGGATTAACAGGTTACGACTTCAGATTATTTCTGAGAATGCTGCCGGCAGTGCCCCGTGAGGGTGCCGGCAGATAGGCTGAAAGCCTGCTGTGCCGAGTGGCATGGCAGGCTTTTTTCGTGTTCTGTCTTGTCTTGTCGTACCGAGAAAGCTTAGCATTTAGCCTGAGAAGTCATAGAGTTATTGGTGAGAAAGGATAGGTTTATTGAGAAGAAAGCTATGACTTCTCAGGCTAAATGCTAAGCTTTCTCGAGGATGAGGGATGGGGAGTGAATGATGAAACGGATGGGAATAGGGACGAAGGACTGTGGCATGGCGCTGACTTCCGTTGTTTTTGTTGCAGGAAAGTGGGGTGATATGCGGGAAGAAGGACGGGCATACAACTTTGTCACCGATAATTTGCTCGGGTGGATTTTTCTGTGTAAATTTGCAGAATGATGACCGACGAAGCCTTCTTCACCCACAAGCTTGAGCATCGGCAGATACGTCCGACGGCCACCCGGCTGCTCATCCTGCGCCAGATGATGCGGGGTGACGAGGCTGTTTCGCTGCCCGAGCTGGAGCGATATCTGCCCTCGGTCGACAAGTCTACTATATCGCGCACGCTCTCACTCTTCCTCCTTCACCGGCTCATTCATGCCGTAGACGACGGATCAGGGGCACTGAAGTATGCCGTGTGTGCCGACGAATGTGACTGTTCTGTAGCAGACGAACACACCCATTTCTATTGCGTAGAATGCCATCGTACGTTCTGTTTGAAGCACTTGCATGTGCCGGTCGTACCCCTGCCCGAGGGCTTCGAACTCTCATCAGTCAACTATGTCTTGAAGGGATTATGCCCCCAGTGCGCCGAGAAGGCAGCTCGGTGAGATGCTTTTCGGCCGGTCCTCCGCCGTTGAATATCAATATGAATCATTAACAATAACCAACAACACAATGAAAAGAGTAATGACATTACTGGCCTCTGTGGCCCTGTCGACGATGGCTTTTGCCCAATCGGCCGACCTGTTCAAGCCCTACAAGCAGACTGACTTGCGCGTGCCCTCGGTACCACTCGTAGTGAACGACCCCTACTTCTCCATCTGGTCGCCCTATGATGAGCTCAACGAAGGCGACACTCGCCACTGGACCAACGACGAGAAACCGCTCGAAGGACTGCTGCGAGTCGACGGCGTCACCTATCGATTCATGGGCTCAGAAAGCCGCAAAGTGCTCGAAACCGTAGCGCCTATGGCCGACGAGCAGGCATGGAAAGGCCGCTACGTGCGCCAGAAACCAGCCGACGGATGGCAGAAAACCGACTTCGACGACTCCTCTTGGCGCGAGGGAGAAGGTGCATTTGGCACAGACAACAACAGCTTCATCCGCACGGCTTGGGTCGAGGAAAACTCCGACATATGGGTGCGACGCACCGTGAACCTGACCGAGAAAGACCTCGAAGGCGAGCTCTACCTCGTGTTCTCCCACGATGACGCCTGCGAAGTATACCTCAACGGAACACAAGTAGCCACCGGCATCATGTCGCTTGTCGAAGGTGTAAAGGTACGGCTCGACGGCGACAAGAAAAACCTTCTCAAGGCCGGGAAGAACGTTATCGCCGTTCATTGCTACAACAAGACCGGAGGAGCACTCGTCGACATGGGTCTCTATCGTAACATTTCAAAGGTAGACGGATCGATCAAACAGGCCCGGCAGACTGCCGTAGATGTACTCGCAACCAATACCTATTACACCTTCAAGTGTGGCCCTGTAGACCTTGATCTGGTCTTTACCGCCCCCATGCTCATCGACGATCTTGACCTGCTTTCCACACCAGTCAACTACATCTCCTACCAGGTTCGTGCCAACGACGGCCGTCAGCACAAGGTACAATTCTATCTCTCGGCCACCGCACTCATCGGTGTAAATAAGGCTAATCAGCCCACACAGTCGGGCTCAACCATACAGAAAGGCGTACGCTATCTGAAGACAGGCACCATCGATCAGCCCATCCTCGCCAAAAAAGGCGACGGCATCTGTATCGACTGGGGATACCTCTATCTGCCTAACTTCAATGGAAACGTCAGCCTCGGGACCGACCTTCAGGAGCGCGATGCTTTCGTTTCAACCGGACAACTGCCGAGAGGAGAGCGCCAGATCAATGCCTATCGTGCCGCAGAACAGCCGACACTGGCCTACACACACGACTTCGGAACCGTCAGCGACCGTGCCGCTTCCTATCTGCTTATAGGCTATGACGAGGTGTTCGATATCGAATATATGTACGAGCGATACAAGGGTTATTGGGCACATGACGGCAAAGTCAGCATCTTCGATGCCTTCGAAAAGCTCAATCGCAACTATACAACCATCATGAAACGTTGCAAGGATCTCGACCGTCGCATTTATGAAGACGGACTTAAAGCCGGCAACAAGAAGTACGCCGAGATACTCTCTGCCAGCTACAGACATGTCATAGCAGCCCATAAACTGTTTGAAGACAAGGACGGCAACCTTCTGTTCTTTTCCAAGGAAAACAACTCAAACGGATGCGTCAACACG
>JAFUFJ010000013.1 GCA_017469955.1 Prevotella sp. | reverse complement strand
CAAGAGTGTTGCACCTCGCGCCCAGAGGAGCGTATTTTTTCAGGACAAGGCAAGCTTGGCACGTGAAAGGCCAGCTGTCAGATGCGGTATATATTCAATCATTATTAATTATTTAGAGAGAGAGATTTTTATGGAAAAAAGACTAACAATGTTTTTTGCTGTGCTCCTATTTGGAATAGGGACAGTGATGGCACAGGTGAAAGTCAGCGGAACCGTCGTTGAGTCGGCAAGCAATGAGCCTGTTGTTGGTGCCAAGGTGGCCGTCGTCGGTACGAACACTGTGGCAGTGACCAATCTTGACGGATTCTTCTCGCTGGACGTTCCCAGTGCAGAAAGCTATGTGGAAGTGTCTTACTTGGGCATGCAGACGCGCAAAGTAAGGGTTACCCCCCCCACTATGGTTATAGCTTTGGAACTTGATGCACAAATAGTCAGCGAGGTAGTCGTGACGGGTTACGGCGTTCAGCGTCGAGCCTCCTTCACGGGAGCAGCTGCCGTTGTCGACAAGGATGCTATAGAAAAGAAGAGTGATGCCAACTTCGTGAAGGCCCTCGAAGGTGCGGTTTCTGGCATACAAATGAACAACTCGACCAGCATGCCGGGCACATGGGGCGAGGTGTATGTGCGCGGACGTGCATCGCTGAACTCAGGTACGCAGCCGTTGTATGTGATCGACGGCGTGCCCGTGAACTCCGACTATGACTCGATGAGCTCAAGTTCGAACAACTATCTTGACCCGATGGCCTCGATCAACCCCAACGACATCGAGTCGGTAACGGTGCTGAAAGACGCTGCTGCCACGGCCATCTACGGCTCGAGAGCTGGCAATGGCGTGATTGTCATCACCACAAAGAAAGGCCAGCAGGGCAAGGCCAACATCAACTTCGAGAGCAAGTTCGGCGTTACGTCGATGGCTAACAACAACATGAAGTTTGCCAATGCCGAGCAGACCATGCGCCTCTTTGCTACAGGATATGCCAATCGCTATCAGGACGGAACGGCCGATGAGTACTACGACTATCTGAAAGATCAGGTGTATGAGTGGGACGGTGTGTCGAGCTACGACTGGATGGACAAGGTGACACGCAACGGATTCTATCAGGACTACAACCTGAACGTCAACGGACAGACCGGCACTACCAACTACTATGTCAGTGCAGGCTATCTTGACACCGAAGGCATCGTCATCGGTTCTGACTTCAAACGCTACTCGGGACGTGCTAACTTCAACTCGAAGTTCAACTTCTTCACGGTGGGTGCCAATGCTGCCTATACCTATGCTTTGAAGAATGGCTTCTCGCAGTCGACAGGCGGTTCGATGTCAAATGCCACCGTGGCAGCCATCTCGTCGATGACTCCTATGGATCCTTTCTACAATCCTGACGGCACCTATGCCAACATCGACTACTACAACCCGCTGGCACTCTATGACGAAGAGGTGGGCGACATCAACGAGATGAAGAGCACTACGCTCACGATGAGCCCCTATTTGCAGGTTGATTTCGGCAAGGGCATCTATGCAAAGACCACGCTGGGCGTGAACATCTACAACCTGCGCGAGTATCAATACTGGAGCGCCATCACCAATCCACAGGGTATGGACTACCCGGGACTGGGCCAACAATACAACTCACAGACCAGCACGCTGACCTGGACCAACGTGCTCGGATGGAACTATACCTTTGCCGGCAAGCACGACATCAGCCTGATGCTCGGACAGGAGTCGCAGCGCAAAGACTATTGGTATGAATACTACTGCGGCGACAACTTCCCGTTTGCCAATGCCGGTATGCGCGATTTAAGCACGGTAGGCCACTGGAACGACTCGGAATACTACAAGAGCGAGGCCCGCCTGGCTTCTTATTTCGGCGATGCACACTATTCGTTTGACGAGAAATACTACCTCTCGGCTTCGATTCGTCGTGACGGAAGTTCGGTGTTCGGCGCCGACAAGCGCTGGGGTACCTTCTGGTCAGTGGGCGGCAAGTGGCGCTTCACCCAGGAAGCTTTCTTCCCGAAGAGCAAGGTGCTCACCAACGGTACGCTGCGCGCCTCTTACGGTACTGTGGGTAATCAGGACATCGGCTGGTACTCAGCCCGCGGTTTCTACGAGTCGGGTGCTAACTATCATGGCTCGGCAGGCATGATTCCGACCTCTATCAGCAACCCGAACCTGACGTGGGAAGTTTCGAAGAAGTTCGACGTCGGCGTAGACCTCCTGTTCTTCGACCGTGTCAATCTGGCCTTCGACTATTACAATGAGAAGACGACTGACGCCCTTTTCGAGGTGCCTCTGTCACGCACGACGGGTATGTCGTCAACCTATCAGAACATCGGATCTATCCGTAACAGTGGTATTGAGACAACCATCAACGCAGTGATTCTGCGCAACAAGACCATAGACTGGACGGCTTATGCCAACCTTACCTACAACAAGAACGAGGTGCTGAAGCTCTCTACCGACCTGCCTATCGAGGGTACATACTATATCATCGAGCCTGGACACCCCTACAACCAGTTCTATTTGAAAGAGTATGCCGGCGTAGACCGTGAGACAGGACAGCCTTTGTGGTACAAGAATGCCGAGGGTGACGAGACAACCACTAACTATACACAGGCAGCCAAGCGCTATGTAGGACAGGCCAACCCCAAGGTATTCGGCGGTTTCGGAACCTCTGTCAAGTATA
The DNA here is from genome assembly GCA_017469955.1 of Prevotella sp. GTDB lineage: Bacteria > Bacteroidota > Bacteroidia > Bacteroidales > Bacteroidaceae > Prevotella. Next base: position 31,419 of record JAFUFJ010000013.1, on the reverse strand, counting down.
ATGGCATCGATGCCAGCCTCTCGTTCAACTACCGTCTGGGCGGAAAGGTGTATGACAGCGGTGCACGCTTCACCGGATGGGGCATGTCAGGACGCACGCCTCTTGAAGTGGTGGCTACCGACTCATGGACACCGGAGAACACTGACGCGAAGTATCCTCAGTACATCTATGGCGACCCGTACTATGGAACACAGGCTTCGAGCCGCTTCATCATGAGCGGAAACTTCCTGCGCCTGAGCAACGTCACTTTCGGATATACCCTGCCAAAAGACCTGACCAAGAAGGCATATATCGAGAAAGCCCGCATCTACTTCTCGGCAGACAACCTGTATACATGGACGGCCAGCGACTTCATAGGCTACAATCCCGAGACCTATGCAAACGGTGTCATCGCATGGCAGTATCCTGCCGTAACCACTTTCGTCGGAGGTATTCAAATAACATTCTAACTACTTAGAAAGAAAGGAAAATCAATATGAAGAAATATATCTATAGTGCCGTAGCAGCACTGACGCTTGCCATGGGTTTCATGAGCTGTGGCGACGATTTCCTTGACACCAAGTACTACAAAGGAGTAGACGCAGAAGGCTCGATTACCAATGCCGAACTGGCGACTACCGCACTGACGGGTGTCTATAGTAACTTATATACCCGCTATTTTGCCGGCAACTATGCCACCTCAATCGGTGACATTCCTACCGACTTGGCTTATTGGAATACCAAGACGGGGCATTGGGACGGTATCTACCAGTATTCTTTCCAAACCACAGACACGTACCTCTCCTACATCTGGGAGTATGGATATAAGATCGTCGACAACGCAGCCCGCGTCATTGATGCAGCGACCGATCTGTATGAGGATGCTACCGATGATGACAAGGAAGTGCTTGACGTCGACATCGCAGAGGCTTACGCTCTGCGCGCCTATGCCAACCTCATATTGGTGAATGTCTTTGGACATCAGGTGAAAGTGAACGGCACCGATTACTCTTCACAACCAGGTGTCGTGATCAGCGAAAAGCCCATTCCCGCCTTCTCGCAGGTGGAGCGTTCAACAGTAGGGCAGGTCTACGACTTCATTGTCAGCGACCTGAACAAGTCGATAGAGCATTTTAATGCTGCAGGAGGCGACCGCGGCGATGCCAACTACTTCACGGTGGCGTCGGTGAAAGGTCTGCAGGCTCGAGTGAATCTCTATCTGGAGAACTGGGCAGTGGCAGCCTCTAAGGCTCAGGAAGCCATCGACGAAGCAGGAGCACCGGCACTGGCCTATACGGCATCGGCCTATAAAGCCCTCTACAATGGTGGCGCCTCCAACACGGAAAGCATTTTCTATCTGGACATCAATGCCAATCAAAACTGGAGTGCTAACTCATGTGGAACGCTGTGGACTACCTATAGTTTCAGCCCGAGTCCGAAGCTGTTGAGCCTTTATGCCGATACCGACGTGCGCACGTCGATCATGGATTTTGACAATACTTCTACGGAAACCGTTCCCGTATACGCAGGAGGAAAGTTCTCACATTATTCGTCGGGTAACCCAGCTTATGCAACAAACTATTTGGTGAATGTGCCGGAGATGTACCTGATAATTGCAGAATCAAAGCTGAAGAGCGGAGATGCCGGCGCTGCCCGCACGGCTCTTCTCAATGTGGCGAAGCGTAACACTGCCATCACTTCTGTGGACGATCTGCCCCAGACAGACAGCGAACTCTATGCATTTATCAAAGACGAGCGTGCCCGTGAGCTGTTCCAAGAAGGACTGCGTCTCTATGACTTGCGCCGTTGGGGCGGTACTGCTCAGGTGGTGGCCTATAATGCTCCTTCTGTAGCATTCCGCTATGCAAACTATGACATTTCAAAACTTGTGTTCCCCATTCCTGAAGATGAAATCAATGCAGGTTTTGGCGTAGCGCAGACTGAGGGCTGGGAAGGCAACCTTCCTGAATAGGCTCTTTCAGAAAATATAGGAAGAAGGCCCTTTGCCTATCCATGGCAAAGGACCTTCTCCTTTTATTTATATAATATGAACGCGCGCGAATTATTGGGATAACAGATGTCAGACATGCTGATAACAGGTCATTTGTAGGTGAAATATAGGGGCATAAGGTGGTTAACTATTTTTTGCAAATCAATTATTTTCAAGTGTTTATCGGGCTAAAATGGAATTTTTGGCGAAGATAAGTTTCAGTTTTTTTATAAAAAAGGCGGAAAATTTGCAAATTGAAGTTTTTGCGACTGAAAAAACAACAATTATGACGATTGCTGGCGGAAATTATGTTAACAAACGTTACAAATCGTGTGGTTTTAATAAAATTGTTTGCCAGAAAGCAGGAAATGATGTAATTTTGCATGACATATCATCTCTTCTGAGGTGTCTAAGGTGGAAGATTCAGGATAACAACACAGAAAATGATAAATAATAACGATAAAAAACAAACAAATCAGAGAGAGTTTATGAAGAAAAGACTACTGATGGTACTGGCCGGCTTATTCCTCAGCGTAGGAGCACTGATGGCCCAGACAAGAATCTCAGGTACCGTTATCTCTCAGGAAGATGGTGAGCCGTTGATTGGTGTCACGATTACAGTAAAGGACTCCAAGGAGAATGCCGTTACAAATATCGACGGACATTTCCAGCTCACAACAGACAAGAAGAATCCTTCGATTGTCGTTACATACGTAGGATTTGTCACCCAGACCCTGAAGGGAAAACAAGACATGCGCATTGAACTGGAGCCCGACTCGAAGTCACTTGACGAAGTGGTTGTGACGGGTGTGCAAAAGATGGACAAGCGCATGTTCTCGGGAGCAACAACAAAAGTGGATGCCGACAAGGCAAAACTTTCGGGTATGGCTGATGTAAGCCGTTCGCTCGAAGGCCGTGTGGCTGGTGTAAGTGTGCAGAACGTGTCAGGTACGTTCGGTACTGCACCGAAAATTCGTGTACGTGGCGCAACCTCTATTTATGGTACGTCAAGCCCGCTGTGGGTTGTTGACGGCGTTATCTTAGAGGGTGCTGTCGATGTAAGTGCCGATGAACTGTCTTCAGGTAATGCTGAAACTCTTATCTCTAACGCCATTGCAGGCTTGAATGCCGACGATATTGAGTCGTTCCAGGTATTGAAAGACGGTTCGGCAACTTCTATCTATGGTGCACGAGCCATGTCGGGTGTGATTGTCATCACGACCAAGAAAGGCCGTTCTGGACACAGCACGATTAACTATACCGGCGAATTTACCTATCGCTTGAAGCCAAGTTATTCGGAATACAACATCTCGAACTCGCAAGAGCAGATGGGTATTTATAAGGAAATGGCTGCCAAGGGATGGCTGGAGTTCTCGTCGTTGGCTAACGGTAGCAGCTCAGGTCTTTACGGTCGTATGTACACTTTGATTTCGCAATACGACGAGACGAAAGGCGAATTTGGCCTGCCTTATACTGATGCGGCAATGAATGCATACCTGCAACAGGCAGAGTTCCGCAATACCGACTGGTTTGATCTTTTGTTCAACAACAATATTGTACAGACCCACTCGGTCAGCATCTCGTCGGGTACAGAGAATTCTAACCTCTATGCATCATTGTCTGCATATAATGATCCGGGCTGGACACCATCAAGTAAAGTGGAGCGCTATACGGCAAATATCAATGCTTCGTTCGACTTGTCCAAGCATCTGTCGGTAACGATGCGCTCGAATGGCTATTTCCGTAACCAGGATGCGCCAGGTACTTTGAATCGAAGTGTAGACCCAGTCAGTGGCGCAGTGAGCCGTTCGTTTGACATTGCTCCTTTCAGCTATGCAATGAACACTTCACGTACACTTGACCCCGAAGGCTATTATACGCGAAACTATGCACCGTTCAACATCTTTGAAGAACTGGGCAACAACTATCTGAACCTGCAGGAAACATCATTACAGTTCCAAGGCGAGATTTCATGGAAGCCTATTCAAGGACTGGAAATCAATGCCTTAGGCTCATATCGCAACTTGAGCACCTCACGCAATACCTACGTTCTGAATCATTCAAACCGTTCGGAAGCCTATCGTGCAGGTGTTGACAATCCGAATATCCGCGACAGCAACACCTATCTGTACAGAGATCCTGATGAGCCTAACTCGCTGCCAATCTCTGTGATGCCCCAAGGTGGTATCCATACTTTGCAGACTAATAATGCCAAACAGTTGTATTTCCGCGGGCAGGCACAATATAATAAGGTGTGGAACGAAGGAACTCACGTCTTCAATGCTTTGGCTGGTATGGAAGCTCGCAAGTTGACTCGCGATGCTTATGAAAACAATAAGTTCGGTGTAGACTATGAAAACAGTCGCCTTGTCATTGAGACCCCGAAGTTCTATAAGCAGGCAAAGGAAGAAGGCACGGTGTTAACTGAGTTTGCCAAGTCTTGGAACTATAGTTTGGCTTATTTCGCAAACCTCAACTATATGTATAAAGGCCGTTACGTTATCAACGTGACGGGCCGTTATGACGGTTCAAACCAGTTGGGCAAGAGTCGTCAGTCACGTTGGCTGCCTACATGGAACATCTCTCCGTCATGGAACATTGACGAGGAGCCTTTCTTCCAACGTTTCTCAGAACGAGTTAACGGAGCCGTCTCTTATGCTAAGTTGCGTATGTCGTACTCATTGGTAGGCGACCAGACTGCGGCATCTAACGCTTTGCCAGTGTTCCGTTCTGTTATTGGTTGGAGACCTCAAGCCGATCAGCAGGAGACCGGTATTGAACAGACCCAATACGGAAATCAGAACCTTACTTATGAGAAAAAGTACGAATATAACATAGGTCTTGACCTTGGTTTCCTGAAGAACCGACTCAACCTTGTGTTCGATGCCTATTGGCGTGACAACTTTGACCTGATGGGTTATCTGCAGACACAGACTCAGGGACGTCAGTTTGCCAATGTGGCAGGCATGAAGTCGCGAGGCGTTGAAGCAACCATTACGTCGAAGAACATTCAGACTAAGGACTTCCAATGGACAACCGACCTTACCTACGCCTATAACCATACCGAGATTACGGACCTTCTGAGCTATTCACGTGTGATAGACTTGGTTCAGACAGGCGGTTATGCTCGTGTCGGTTATGACCATCGTGCCCTGTTCTCTATCCCATTCGTTGGCTTGAATGACGAAGGTATTCCGCAGATCATCAACCAGAATGGTGACGTTACAACCACGAACATCAACTTCCAGGAGTACGACAAGCTCGACTTCTTGAAATACGAAGGTCCTACAGAACCGACAACAACGGGTGGTCTAAACAATATGTTCAAGTACAAGAACTGGCGTTTGAATATCTTCTTGACCTATTCGTTCGGCAACAAGGTGCGCCTCGATCCGGTCTTTGGCGTAGGCTATTCTGATATGACTGCCATGCCGAAGGAGTTCAAAAACCGTTGGGTTGAGCCTGGCGATGAGAAGTATACCGACATTCCCGCCATTGCTTCTATCCGTCAGTACTACAACAACACGCAACTTGGTTATGCTTATAATGCCTATAACTATTCGACAGCACGTGTGGCAAAGGGCGACTTCATCCGTATGAAGGACATCTCTCTCACGTACGATTTCTCGAAGAATCTCTTGAAGCACGTTGGTTTGAGCTCGGCATCACTGAAGCTTGACGCCACCAACCTGTTCTTGATCTATGCTGATGACAAACTGAACGGCCAAGATCCTGAGTTTGTAAATGCCGGTGGTGTTGCCAATCCATTGTCAAAGCAGTTCACAATGACAGTCCGTTTAGGCATCTAATCTTTCATCTTGTTTAATAAAAGAAAACAAAATCGATATGAAATCACTAAAATATATAGCATTAGTAATAGGTCTTGGAGCCCTTACGCTAACTTCTTGTAACGATTTCTTAGACCAGTTGCCTGACGAACGTACGCAGATTGACAACGAAGAAAAGGTCCGTCAGCTGCTCATCACGTCTTATCCTACGGCTAACTATGGATGGATTTGTGAGCTTTCCAGCGACAATATTATGGACAATAATACGCTGCATCTGCCAATCAGCAGTTCTTCAGAGCAAATCGCTGCCCGTTATAACCTTGGCTCCTATGGACGTCAAGACGACGAACTCTATCGTTTCGAGCCTTGTGTGTCGTCGGAGAATCAGGACACTCCCAGCTACCTTTGGTCGAGTTTCTATGGCGCCATCATCTCTGCAAACTATGCACTTGACGGTATAGAAAACATTTATAAAGAGACAGGTGAGATGACGGAGAGTATGAAGCAAAGCCGTGCTGAGGCATTGCTTATCCGTGCTTATTGCCATTTCATTCTGGTCAACGTCTTCTCTCAAGCCTATAAAGATGAGAATGCAAGCAAGTTAGACCAAGGCGTTCCTTATATTGACGACATCGAGGGCGTGACAGATTTCCAGCATCAATACGACCGAGGCACGGTTGCTGGTGTCTACGAAAAGATTGTTCGCGACTTGGAAGAAGGACTGAAAGACGTCAGCGACGCCGGATATCAGGCTGTCAAGTACCACTTCAATGTTGATGCAGCCCATGCCTTGGCATCCAGAGTCTATCTGTTCCTGCGTCAGTATGATAAGGTCATCGAGCATGCCAATGCCGTATTGACGACCGATCCCAACCAGATGGCATCCAAGCTAATGAAGTATGACGGCTTCGGAGACTGTACATACATGGACGACTATCTGCAGATCTATGACAGTCCGACTGCAACGAACAACCTCTTCCTGCTCAACACGATGTCGCTGGTTCGTCGTCATGGTCTGGGCTATCGCTATGCCAACAACTCAACCCGCACTCGTGAGATCTACTATCACCAGACTCCTTGGAACGGCCGTTACTATGCTTATCCCGTCATCTGGCAGGGTGGTTATACATTCTGGACAGGCCGTGACTACGGTTATTTCCCTGCAAAGTGCGGTGAAGAGTTCCAGTATACCGACAAGCTTGCCGGCATTGGCTACGTACACACCATCCGTCGTGAGTTCACTTGCAACATGCTTTTGCTTGAGCGTGCCGAGGCAGAAGTGATGTTAGGGCAATATGCAGAGGCAGCAGCCGACTTGATTGCCTACAACCACAGCCTGATTTCGTTCTCTGATGCCGACTACCAGTCGGCCGTAGCTACCGGTGTTCGCGACATGACAGAAGCCGACATCAGGAGTTACTTCGGCACACCGTCCACGTCAGTCAACAATTATGGCAAGGCAAACGTCTTTGCTGATTGGGAGTTCACCAAGAACATGAGTTCTGAGTTTGTCGTTCCTGAAGAAGCCGTCAAGTACATGAACTGTATTAATGAGTTCCGTCGTATTGAGAGAATCTTCGAGGGCGACCGCTTCTTCGACCTCAAGCGTTGGGGTATTGAGTACTCCCACGTCTACGGAAACTACAATCGTATCTATGCCGGAGCAGGTGCCGATCAGGATGAAATCACCTTCACGTTGAAGTGGGATGATCCTCGTCGTGCCATCGAGGTACCGCAAGATGCCATTCAGGCCGGTCTCAACCCGTCTCGTCCGCTCGTCAACGAGCCAGGTGGCGACGATGCTGTTGTGGCTTATCCCTTAGAAGGTTATTATAGTAAGGATTAATAGAGGAGGAACATCATATGAAATCAAATTTGAGAATATTGCTGTTTGCCTTTGTGGCAATGGTCGCAATGGGTTCTGTTGTGTCATGCAGCGACGACGACTTCGGCCCAAGTATTTTCGACACCAACGACTATCCACTTGATCGTAGCGTCTATACCTTCCCCTTGGACACCTTCATCAAGAAGAACTTCCTTGAGAAGTATAACCTGCGCTACATCTATAAGCTTCAGGACATCATGTCTGACAAGCAGAAGAACCTGATCCCTGCCGGCTATGAAGTCAGCAAGAAGCTGGCCGTCCTCACCAAGTATCTGTGGTATGAGGTCTATGAGAAGCAGGGTGGTGAAGAGTTCATGAAGATCACTTCTCCCCGCATCATCCTTCTGACAGGTTCTCCTTCTGTCAATGCCACGTCGCATACCGAGACATTGGGTACTGCCGAAGGCGGTCTGAAGATATATCTTTATAAGGTCAATTCTCTCGATGAAAACAACATTGACCACCTGAACAAGTATTTCTTCCATGTGATGCACCACGAGTTTGGCCACATTCTCGACCAGCATCACTCACGTCCCCAGGCGTTCAACCTGCTCAGCAACGGTAAGTACGACCCCCTCTCTTGGGGTGAGACTCACGACTCACTGGCTGCGGGCAAGGGTTTTGTCACACCATATGCAGGCTCACAAGCCGCAGACGACTGGGTGGAGACCCTCTCTTGCTACATCGGTAACGACTCACTTCAGTGGCAGCGCCTCGTCGGAGCAGCCAAGTATGAGTGGGAGTCTAACGACCTGAGCAATCCTGACTCCATCTATGCGCTGCTTGCAAGCGGTGCCCATCCCGACACGGTCGGCTATGTTCATGAAGTCAGCAGTTCGTCAATCAAGCTTGTCCGCAAGGTCATCAAGCGCAATGCCAACGGCTACGCAGCCCTTGAAAACGGCAAGTGGGTCTATGACTGGCCCAGCGGCATCCATGGCGACGAGCTCATCGGCCAGAAACTGCAGATGGTACGCGAGTGGTTGCAGACCTATTATAACATTGACATTGACGTGATGCGTCGCGACCTTCAGGAGCGTACCTACGTTACTGACGCCGATGGCAGCTTCATCGTTCAGAATGGTCATCTTGTCAACCGTCTGGTACAACCCTCCGAAGAAGATCCGAGCAAGACCGTGATGGAGAAGCTTCTTGAGCAGATTGACCAGTATGAGAGTTTAATGATTAAATAAAGGAGGACAGCATATATGAAGAAGATATTTCAGTTTTCATTGCTTTTTGGCTGCATGTCACTGCTCTTGACGGGCTGTGTACACGAGGAAGACGACATTTTCGACGCCTCGGCAGCCGAACGTCTGAATGCAGCCAGCGAGAAATACACCAGCATGCTCCAGTCGTCTGAGGGCGGTTGGGTGTTAGAATACTATCCTACCACCGACGATGCCGAATACACCGGCACGGGCTATCATTGGATGGTCAAGTTCAACAAGGACATGTCAGTCAATGTAGGCATGAACAATGTTTTCTCAGGCAATGTGTATAGGGAATACCAGTCGCTTTGGGAAGTCATCACCGACAATGGTCCGGTTCTGACATTCAACTCCGAGAACCCCAACGTACATGCCTTCTCCGATCCCGATGTTCGCTATCTTCCCGGCAGTTCTACCAACGTCTGGGGCACGGGAGTCGGTGGCGACTACGAGTTTGTGATTGTCGAATCCAATATTGACGAGGGCTATGTGATGCTGAAAGGAAAGAAGCGCGGTACCTACAACCGTCTGACCCGTCTGCCTGTAGGCACCGACTTCAAGGAGTATATTGACGACGTCAACAGCTTCCTTGCCAACATCTTCCCATCTACCATTCCCAACTACAACGTCATCACCGTGGGCGACAGCATCATGAAGGTAGAAGAACTGAGCACGACCATGCCCAATATCTACCCCTACGACGGCGACTATCTGACCAACGGTTCCTACCATCCGTTCATGATCACCAAGCGCAACGACACCTACTATCTGCGCTTCCGTGCTCCCTTGTTGACGGTTGACGGAGCTGCAGCCCAAGAGTTTGCCTACGATGCCGAGGCCGACATCTTCAAGTGTGTGGCCAATCCTGAGTTTACCATCGCAGGAGCCGACCCCACAAAGTATTTCGTTGAGGAGCTCGAAAACGGCAAGTCATGGCGTATGACCCGCTCATCTTCGATGTCAGAGGCAGCCCAGACGCTTGTCGACGGTCTCTATAATGGCCTGCGTGCACGCTCTTTGACCTTCACCAATGCCGCCTTTACGGGCCTGAACGAAGACGGAACCAAGGCCACCTTCCGCATCACCTATCGCAACAGCCGTAACGCTACGTCGAACGTATTCTTCGACTATCCCGTTCAGTATGACGGCGAACAGGTTGTCTTTGGCGAGGTTGAGGTGCGTGAAGCCTCTCAGCCATTCATCAACTCTGTCCCTGCAGCCCTTGACTTCCTGAACGGTTTCACCGGAGCCTTCGTAGGAACGAAAGACCGTTCGGCCTTCAATCTGGGCACGCTCCAGCTGCATTCCGCATCAGGCGAGATATTTGTTGCATTCACAAGAGTCTAATGTAATAAGATTGTTTTTATTTATTTACTTTATTAATTAAAATTGTTGTATTATGAAGAAAGTTTTACTTACCATGTTGGCAGTTGTTGCCACGACAGGTACTTTCGCCCAAAGTGTCACAGACGCACAGGCGAAGATGAAGAACAACAATGTGGCCGTGACGGCTAAAGCTCCCGCAGCTCTTGCAAGTGACGCAAAAGCCTCGGTAATGTCGATCGAGAAGAACGAAGTTCTCGGAACGCTTTCCAGCAGCAAGTCGCTGAAGAATCGTGTGGCAAAGGCTCCGAAAAAAGCCATCGCTTCAGTAGCAGAGCTGGCCGGACCCTATCAGTGGGACTACAAAACATCAAGCACTCGAGATGCTGATCCTTCAAAAGTGACCGGCACTGCCCGCACAGCTTCCGTCATCATATCGGTAGCCGACGAGGCTGCAGGCACCGTGACCCTTTCTGGTATGTTTGACAATGACCTCACTGGTACGGTCGACCTTGCTACAGGAACGCTGACCATCGCCCGTCAGGCTGCTGGCACTAATGATACTTATGGCCCGTTTGACATTTCTGGTAACTTCTATTTTGCAGGTGATGACAACAATCAGGCCGGATGGTATCTGACAGACATCGAGGCTACCATCGATGCAGAAAACAAAGTCATTACCTTTGCCGACGACATCTGGTTCGTCCGTTTGCTGACCGAGGGTCAATACGCAGGCTATTCTCTTACGCCGTATTTCATGCCTTCCAGCACACTGACCTACTACGACAAGCCTTACTATACCAAGCCTGCAGGCGCCCTCTATCGCGGTTGGGACAAGTCGGGCTCTGGCTACTATCCTACCATGCTCCAGGTTGCACCTTGGACTGATGTGACATTCGAGAATGCTTCTTCCAATCCTGCAACCACCAATTGGCACATCAATTACATCTATCGTGCCACTGAAGGTGCATCTCGCTACATCGACGTGACCGCCAATGCCGATGAGAACCACAACTATTCTGTCAACATCGAGCCAGGCTACTACTATGCAGCTCCTACGATTGTCACTGCCGAGCAGACCGATTCGTTCACGCTCTCTGTCGACTACAGCAGCAATTACACCCACGATCCTTCAACCTTGAATGAAGCACAACGAAGTTCTCGCTGGTGGCCGCAGGTGGTCTATGCCGACTCTACCGTTCAGGCTGCGTTCTTTGACGTCCACGGTTCTGGCTACGGCTTCGGCTCGCTCTCTACCGGTTACCTCTACGGAACGGGTACCATTGACGACGCAGATAATGGAACTGGTACTTGTGTGGCTGTTCAGCAGGCCTTCCCGGCTCCCATCAGCCCGCTCTATGTGGAAGACATCTATGTGCCTTTCCTCTATGCCGACAACCCCAACCCGCTGCCTGTCGGCAAGGAGCTGACCATGACCATCACCGGCTATCACGTGTTGGCCAATGGACTTGCCGTGGCTGACGAGGATGACGTGATTGCCGTCTTGACCGCAACTGCCGAGGATGTCGTGCTCGACGAAGAGCCTGCTGAGGTACAATACACTAAGACAGGCGTATACTACGTCCATAAGATCACCTTTACCCAGAAGGTTGTCGACGAGCTCGGCGTAGAAGGTGTTGAGCCTATCGTGCTCGACCGTCCGTTCATGGTTTCCATTACCGGTTGGGATCAGGAAGGTGTCAACTGCGGCCTCCGCTCTCATGACCTTCATGACGAAGATGCCGACATGCCAGACGTGGCCCGCTTCGTGGTCAACTATCCCGATGCTGAAGGTGGTGCAACGACGCTTTACCACTATTATTCAGACCAAACCATCCCTCTCGAGTTCACTTGCCTGTTTGACAAGGTTCGTGTAGCTGACGTGCTTTACGCCAACAACGGCACCGTAGAGATTCCCAACACCAACGTAATCAAGGTGTCTGACGACGGTGAAACCAGCAAGGTCGACAACGATACCTACAACATTCCTGCTGCCTATGTCTACACCGCTACACCTTGGTTCGACGCCGACGACAACGAGATGTACTATCTCGATGCTCCTGAGTGGATTACTTCTGTAACCGTAGACGACTCTAACTATAAGACCGACGAAGAGCGTAACAACATCAACTACGTGTCTGTTACCGCCGAGCCTCTGCCCGCTGACACTCCATATCGTGAGGCTGAAGTCTATGTTGTAGGCCGTGGCGTGAAGTCAGACGTTGCCCTCAAGATCTATCAGGGTGTGAAGCCTGCTGATGGTGTGGAGACTGTCAAGACCGAGACCCACCGCGTTGCTGCCAAGAAGTACAACGTTGCCGGTCAGCAAGTCAACGATGCCTTCAAGGGTATCGTCATCGAAAACGGCAAGAAAGTCGTTCGCTAATCAGACAATGCCGATCATCCGATCGCATCAATAACACACAGAGAGAGGGCTGTTCCTTGCGGGGGCAGCCCTCTCTTTTTGCTGTTTCCCGGGCAGGATTCCCGTCGTTCAGGCGGGCCTGCAGGCTGGAAGAACTGCATCGGCCACTGCCGTCAGGGCCGGAAGGCGTCTGAAGGCCGGCACCGTCGGGCAGCAGTCATGCCGAGAAAGCTAAGGGTTCAGCCCCAGAAGTCATAGCTTTATGGGTGAGAAAGGATAGCTTTATTGACAAGAAACCTTAGACTTCTGGAGCTAAACCCTATGCTTTGTCAACCAACCTTCTCAGCTTTCTCAATCAGCCCCCTCAGTCCTCTCGGCCATGAGCCTACAGGTTGCAGATTGAAACTATTTTAGTTGAATAATGTTAATTGTGTTGCTATTCCGCATATTTTTTGTACTTTTGCAAAACTAATCTATAAAAATAGACAATGAGACGACTAAACTTGATACTTAGTATTGCCCTTTTCAATGTGTGTACATTGCTGGCAGTACCCGCCCACAAGGGTGCAGTAAAAGTGAATCAGCCCGACGGAAGCAGCGTGACCCTGCGCCTGCATGGCGACGAATGGCTAAGTTTTAATACCACAACCGACGGCTATTCGGTGGTGAAAAATGAGGCAGGCTACTATGTATACGCCCGTCTGGAGGGCGGACAGCTGACGGCTACCGCCCAGGTGGCTCACGATGCCGACCGTCGTTCGGCCACGGAGCAGGCCTTCCTGGCCGGCCAGGCGAAGTATCAGGCTCCCGACATGCGGCCTCAGGTGAAGCAGATGTACGACGCCGAGATGAGCAATCGCTCGAAGGCCCGTGCCCCTCAGCGCGCAAGCCGCTACGACTACAACAACTTCCGCGGTCTGGTTATCCTCGTGGAGTATAACGATAAGAAGTTCTCTCGCACCGACTATCACGACATCATGGTCGACATGTTCAACAAAGAAAACTACACAGGCTACCGCTCAACCACCGGCCAGCGTGTGCAGTATACGGGCAGTGTGCGCGACTATTTCAGCGACAACTCAGCAGGAAAATTCAAGCCCCAATTCGATGTTTACGGACCCTACTCGGTCGACTACAGCCAGTATGACGCCCAGGGAACATCGAATGCAACGGCTATTCTCACAGCAGCCATCAACGCAGCCGACGCCGATGTCGACTTCAGTCAGTACGACCGCGACAATAATGGCGTCGTCGACATGGTCTACTTCATCGTGGCTGGCAACGGTGCCAACTACAGTGGCAACGATAGCCGCTTGTTCTGGCCCCACAGATACAGCCTCGCTTACTACAGCAACATCCGCAAAGACGGCGTACGCATAGGCGACTATGCCAGCTCAGTCGAGCTCTATGGATGGACCAGCTATGGCACAACAACCATTGACGGCATCGGAACCATCTGCCATGAGTTCGGACACGTGCTCGGACTGCCTGACTTCTATGACGCCGACTACGAAGAGAACGGCTCGAGCAACCACCCTGCTGACTGGTCGATCATGGCCGGAGGCAGCTACTTTAACTACGGGCGTACCCCCGCAGGCTATTCGCTTCTCGAGCGCACAGCCGTGGGATTCACCGAACCAAAGACCATTACCTCCGAAGGATCGTATACCCTTCAGAGCATCGACGCAAGCAATACAGGCTATCGTATCACGACACCTGTGCGCAACGAAACATTCTATATCGAAAACCGACAGCAAACAAAGTGGAACGCAGAACTGCCCGGTCACGGTATGCTGGTGTTCCGTGTCGACTCGACAAACACCAGTGTCTGGGCCTACAACCGCGTCAACAACAACCCCAGCCACAACTACTATGAGCTCGTAAGGGCTGCAGGATGGCAGGGAAGGGCCAGCGCCAACGACCCGTTCCCCGGCGGAAGAGGCGTGACAGAGCTCAACAACGCCACCACACCGGCCAACCTTCTCACTTGGTCGGGCGAGGAAACCCAGTGGGGACTCACCAACATCCAGGAGCGAAACGGCGTCATCACCTTCGACATCGAAGACACATACGTGCTCAAAGGCATCACCGTCGAAGAAGAACTCACCATCGGTGTAGGCATCAGCCACACGATGCAATGGGAACCAGTGCCCTCCTATATCAGCACATCGGTCACCTGGAAGTCCGACAATGAGCAGATAGCTACGGTTGACAACGAAGGAAAAGTGACGGGAGTCGCTGCCGGAACGTGCGTCATCGCAGCCACAACTGACGACGGAAAGTTCTCTGCAACCTGCAAAGTCACCGTCGAAGACCAGCCGATCGTCGACAATATTGCCGAATTCAAGCAACAGGCAGAAGGCACAAAGTGCATCCTTACGCTCAGCGACGCTGAGGTTCTCTACGTACATGGCACAGACATCTACATCAGAGATGCCACCGGTGCACTCGTCTTGGACAACGTAGGATTGTCGCCTTTGCGTAGCAATCACCTCAACGGAGTGCTCTATTTACAGACTGGAACACGCAACAAGATGCCGATAGCACAGCCCATAGCCGGCCAGACCGACCTCACTGCTGTCACAGTTTCCACGGGAGCAGCACTCGAAGCTCATGAGGTTTCTTTCGAAGAACTCACTGAAAACGACTATGCCGACATGGTGCTTGTCAAGACAGTTGAGCTCGTTCGTGACGGAGGAGTGTGGGCAGTCGTGGGTGACAAACGTGCCCGTCTATACGGTACTTTGGGCATCAAGAACCTCAAAGTCCCGACAGATATCGACAACAAACGTTTCAATGTCACGGCTATATTCGGAACAAACATCCTCAACGGCGAAATCATTGACGAGCTCTATCTGCTGAAAAGCCCCGAAGAAGACACGGCATGGAGCCCCCTCCCAGACTACGTTTCTGTAGATAATATCGCAGAGTTGAAGGAGCAGGACAATGAGACTTATGTGGCTCTTAAGCTGACAAATGCGCAGGTAATCGTTGCCGAAGACGGGGATGCTATCATCAGAGATGCCACTGGAGCCGTCTCTCTCACGGTGGAACTGTCGATGAAAGAGAACGACATCCTTAACGGAGAAGTGATAGGTCTCTATAGCGTTGAGGACGGGATGGCTTACCTTGAAGAGGCAGAAGGCTTGACAAACGTCGAGACAATCACCGTCAGTGAAGGTGCTGAAGCCGAACCGATCACGACGACTATTGCCGAGCTGCTTGCCCTTGATAGCAATGAGAAGCTGCTGGCATCTCCGCTCACTTCCAACCTGGTTGTGCTCAAGGAATGCTCGCTTGCTGAGTTCATGCAGCCCTTCTACCTGGCCAGCGACGCGTCGAGTGACAGCCCTCTTTACATAGCCAACGCACTGATGCGCGACGATATTGTGGTGCCTGCCAACATTGACGGTAAGATGTTTGACATTACTGGCGTGTTCGGACACATCGTAGACGATGACATTGACATGCTGACTGTTATCCTTACCAAGAGTCCTGAAGTACTTACGGGCATCACAACCGTCGATGCAGATGATGCTGAAAAGGCTCCTGTCTACAACTTGTCGGGCCAGCGTGTGAGCGACAACTACAAGGGTGTCGTCGTTCGTCGCGGACGCAAGATCGTGAAATAGGCCGGCGAAGCCGCCGGCACATCATAGCAACTGCACAGATTTTCCTTAGCCGGAAGGTCTGTGCAGTTGCTTTTTTATTGGGAGAGGTCGATGGGCTATGCCTGTAAAGGGGTTGTGAAGGCCTGTTGTTTCGGGCTGTTCAGCCGGCTAAGGTCGATTTTCTTTCCCAGTCTGCTCTTCACCGACCTGACTGCTTGCTCGGTAGAACAGAAGGCGATGGCTTTCTGTTGTTCGTTCATATGGTTGCGTTCCATGATGCAGAAGAAAGTCTCTTTCGGCGTGAGTGCCAAGTCTTTGTCGGCCAACAGCTCGTACAGGTCGGGGTCAATGGCCTGCATCACGCTGGTGACGGCTTGCTGTTCACGCTTGCCCATCTGGCTGATGTTCTCCTCTTTGACGATGGAATATAGCACATCGATGCCCCGCTTGGTGGTGGCAATGCTGTCGAAGGTGTGGTCGGTACGCAGTTGTTGAGGCAGTTTTCGCTGCATGTTTTCGAGGTCTTCCACCTTCTTGTCGAGTTGTTTCTTCATGCTTTCAATCGTAGAATCCTTGTCTGCGATGTGGTGTTCGATGTCCTCTCTGACGCTTGCCAGCCGGTCTCTGTAGTGCTTGTAGAGCGTCTGTTGGTGCTGGTAATACCATATCGCAAGGGCAAAGACCAGACACAGCAGGACGATGACGGCAATGGATATCGCGAGCTGCTGCCGGGCTTTTTCGCTTTGAATGACGGCCCGGTCGTAGTCACTTTGCAGCCTTACGATGTCGAGTCGGCTGAGTTCTGCCGTAAGAGAGTCGTCAAGCTCTTTGAGTTCTCTCAATGCAGCCAGTGCTTGTCGGTAGTCGCCCTGCCGTTCCAGCAGTTCGCTTCTCAGCGCCAACCGGTTGTGCAGCGGGGCCGACTGGCTGTCTTTCTGCTCCAAAGCCGTCAGCTGTTCGGCCTCCTTGTGGCGTCCTTGCAGGATCAATACCTGGCAGAGCAGGGCCTGTGCGTTGGCCGAAGCCGATGCGTCGTCGGCCAGTTCAAGTGCTTTGCGGGCGTGCTGCTCGGCTTCTTTCAGCTGGTTGTTGAGCATCTCATAGTAGCCCTGCTGCCGTAGAACGACCGACTGCCGTCCTTCATTGAGGTGTTTTGACATGCGTGCGGCGCGCTGATTGTAGTAGAAGGCGCTGTCGTTCATCTGCAGGTTGAACAGGGTGTTGGCCTTGGCCAGCAAGGCATCAGCCACATGATTGGCGTTGCCCATGGCCTCGGCACAGGCCAATGCGCGCTGCTCATAGGGCAAAGCAGCCAGGCTTGCCCCGCTGCTCTCGTTCACCCACGCGATGTATCTGTACACCTGATAGGACGTTTCAGGGCTGCTGTTGTCGCCGATGGTCTTCTCAGCCTGCTTCAAAGCCACCATCGCCCGTCGCAGGTCTTGCCGTGAAATGTACGTCCGCGCGCTGTCAAGCCAGGCCTTTGCCTCGCTCTCCTGCCTGTCTTGCGCCTCGCCGGGAGTGCCGTTGCAGCCCGCGAGCAGCATCATTATTGCCATGAGCGGTATCAGAAGTCGTTTCATATCCTATGGGCAAAGTTACATAATTCTTTCGAAAGGCCTGCGTTTTTCTCGTCGACAAGCCTGTTTTAAGACTGATTTCTGACAGATTGACACATATTTTGTCATTATGACACACGCCGGTTCGTTGGTATGCATCTTGCACCTATGACAGTGAACCCGCAAGGGAAAGAAATTAAAAACAAGTAGAACCAATTAATAAAAATGGAGGAAATGACTATGTTACCAATGATTCACAGAAACGCTTGGTTACCTGAAGTGTTCAACGACTTTTTCAATACCGACTACATGCCTCGTGCAGCTGCTACGGCACCGGCCATCAACGTCATCGAAAGCGACAATGCTTACACCGTCGAACTGGCCGCTCCCGGCATGCAGAAGGAAGACTTCTCAGTGACTATCAACGAGGAAGGCAACCTTGTTATCAAAATGGAGCGCAAGCAAGAGAAGAAGGATGAGGACAAGAAGGCCCACTATCTGCGCCGTGAGTTCAACTATACGAAGTTCGAGCAGACTCTGATCTTGCCCGACGACGTGGAGAAAGATAAAATAGCAGCCCGTGTAAACGACGGCGTGCTGACGGTCGACCTGCCCAAGTTCGTGCAGGAAAAGCAGACGGTACATCGGCAGATTGCCATCGACTAACGGCGCATTCAGGAGGAGAACAAGGCGCACCCTGCCAAGGGCGCGCCTTTGTTTTTGCAGACACGGCAGCCCGATGAGCAGTTGAGAGCAGCCCGATGAGCAGTTGAGGGCGGGCCGATGAGCAGCTGAGAGCAGGCCGATGAGCAGTTGAGGGCGGGCCGATGAGCAGCTGAGAGCAGGCCGATGAGCAGTTGAGAGCGGGCCGGGATGGAGGAGAAAACGGCCGGCCGACGGCCTTTCTCCTGTCCCTTTTTCCACGAAACGCCCAGGGTTCATCCCGGCATCTTCATCCTCTGTCCCCGAGAAAGCTTAGCTTTCACCCCGAGAAGTCTTAGCTTTCTGGCCAATAAACCTATGCTTTCTGACCAATAACCCATAGACTTCTCGGGCTGAAAGGATAGCTTTCTCAGTGGCGGGTCTCGCCCATTCTCGCCATCTCTGCCACGCTTCATGTGCCGATGGCGTGCCATTTATGCCCGAAATGTTTTGATTATCGGCCGAAAAAGCGTAATTTTGCAGTGATAATACCACGAAGATGAGCCGACTCTTCCATATCCTCCTGCTGCTCGTTGCCTGCGCCTCCCAGGCGTCGGGACAAGACTTCTGCGTGCCGTGGATATCCTTTCCCGAGGCCGACGACGCCATGCAAGTGTGGTTTCGCGAAGAGATCGAACTCGACGAAGCACCCCGTTATGCCACGCTTCTTGTGATGACGAGCGGGCGAATGGAGGTGTTTGTCAACGAGCGCAACGTCTCTACTGACGTGATGATGCCATGTCGTGAGGCCATTAACGACACCACTGCCACGGGCATCCGTTTCGATATCGCGCGATTTCTCCATCCAGGCACCAACATCATTGCCGTCGCTTACTCGCCCTCTGCACGCCATTCCACCACGCGACAGATAGCCGTCGTGCTCAGAGGAGCCTACAACAACGGCTGCCATTTTGCCGTCGACAGCGACGAAGGGTGGCTCTGCCGTCCGGCAAGCACCAGCCTGACCGACGAAGGCCATGAGCAGTCAGAACCGGCATTGATGCCCATGAAGTGGACTTCCGACGACATCGACCTTGCCAGATGGGTGCCTTCAAGGCTCTGTCCGGAACCCTTCGGCGAGGAAGACGAATGGTTTGAGGGCTGCTATGAGGCCGAAAGAGTGGCTCATGTGCGCCATGCCGACTACTTCGACATCGAGCCTGAAGGCATCTATTACGTCTTCAATGAGCCGTTCATAGGGTGGGTGAGGGTGACGATGCGCGGAGCCAAGCGCGGACAGCGTGTCGCCTGCGACGGACAAGAATACGTATGCACAGGTCAAACCGACGAGCAAACCTGCGGACGTTTTGTCGCTTCTCCCCACCATCGAGTGCTCATCTCGGTCGAAGGCGACATGCTGCCCGACATCATCGCCAATGTAGAAGCATTGGAAATTTTACCATATTTTCACCAAAATTTTTGAGAAGATACAGACTTTTTGACTAACTTTGGCTCACGCCGAACTTAGTTTGCACTCGGCAATGAAAAGAAAATTCAGGACTTTTCTTTTGCATTACCCTCGTTTTTGACTAACTTTGGCTCACGCCGAACTTAGTTTGCACTCGGCAATGAAAAGAAAATTCAGGACTTTTCTTTTGCATTACCCTCGTTTTTGACTAACTTTGCCCCCAAATAAGTCGTCTTCTTCTAAAATTAGGTAAAAATATGAACAATCAGTACATACAGGAAATCACCATCTCTTACGGCAAAAGCAACTATGGAAACAGCTATATCGACGACGATATACTGCTCTGCGACGAGTTCTCCAAGGTGCCTTTACCCACATCTCCCAGGCGAATGGGATGCGCATTGCTCGCTCTTTGTCTCGAAGGAAAAGCCTATTACACGGTCAATACCGAGAGACATGCGGTCGGCCCTAACGACCTTATTATCATCAGTGAAGGGCAAGTCTTGGGCGACTATCAGCTCAGTGGCGACTGTCAAGGCATAGCCATCATGATCACCGAAGACAACCTTCGCGAGACGATGGCGGGCATCAAAGAGCTGTCGGCACTCTTCCTCTTCTCCAGGTTCCATCCCGTTTTCAAGCTCCAGCAGAAGGAGGTCGACGCCATCAAAGACTATTTCTGGATGATTAAGCGCAAGATCGACGACACCGAAAACCTCTTTCGCCATGATATTGTGCGCCTGTTGATGAGCGCTTTGATCGCTGACTTTTGCAATGCAGTGGCACGTATCCAGCAGATGAACGACAAGCGTAAGACCCGTCCGGAGGTGATTTTCTCGCAGTTTATACGTCTGGTCGAGCAGAATTTCCGCACCGAACGCCGGGTCAGTTGGTACAGCAGTCAGCTGAACATCACCTCGAAATACCTCTCAGAGACGGTCAAGCATGTCAGCCACCGCACCCCTAACGAGTGGATAGACAACTATGTGACGCTCGAAATGCGCGTCCTGCTGAAGAACTCCAACAAGAGCATCAAGCAGATTGCCACAGAGTTGAACTTCCCCAACCAGTCGTTTCTCGGCAAGTATTTCAAGGAACATGTCGGGCTCAGCCCCTCAGAATATCGCAGAAAATAAGGCCTTCCCGCAGGAAGTCCTTTTCTTATAGCAGGCCTTGGGCCTTCAGTTCGCCGGCCAAGGCTTCGAGTTCGTCATACCATGCCTGCCCGAAACGGCGGACGAGGGGCTCCCTGAGGAACTTGTAGACAGGCATGTCAAGGCGTTTCCCCTTCTCGACGGCGTCGCGACAGATGTCCCATCGGTTGTAGTTCAGGCCGAACGAACCGTCGGAAAACTGCTTGGCGCGGATGGGATAGAGCGAGCATGAGGCGGGCTTGCAGAAGCGGGTATGCCCTTGGCGGTAGGCCTTTTCGAGCGCACAGAGGCAGTTGCTGCCCTCGTAGCAGGTGAAGACACAGTCTCTTCCGCCCACGATGCTCGTCACAAGGTCGCCGTCCGGGTCGTTGTAGGCTACGCCTTGCCGGTCGATAACGCTCTGGGCCTGCGCCGAAAGGTCGCCCCATACGGCGTCGAGTGATGCCTCGATTTCGTCGATTTCATCAAGATTGACGGGCGCACCGGCATTCCCTTCCACGCAGCATGCACCCCTGCATTTCTCATAGTCGCAGCAGAAACGCTCGGTAAGGATGTCGGGCGAGACGAGCACGTCGCCCACTTGCAGGATCGGAAGCATTCGGTTGTTCATCTGTTCAGGATGGTTTCTTGTCGTGTTTCTGGTTTCTTCTTTGGCAGACTCCTGCCGGTTCTTGGCGGAAAATACCATCTTTTACAGGCCAAAAGATTATTTTTTACCGCGCAATACTTCATCTTTTACCCCGTGAAAGGCGCGTGTTACCACTGAATTGGGGTTTGGTTGTGGTCGATAAGATAGGCGTTGCACCGCGAGAACTGGTGCTGTCCGAACCATCCTCCGCGGTTGGCAGAGAGGGGAGAGGGATGCACTGACTCGAGCACAAGGTTCTCTTCCCGGTCGATCATGTAGGCCTTTCCGCGCGCATATCCGCCCCATAGCAGGTAGACCAGGTGCCGACGCTCTGAAGCAAGGGCTCTGATGGCAGCGTCAGTGAAGGTTTGCCAGCCCAGCTGGGCATGGCTGTTAGCCTGATGAGCACGCACGGTCAGCGTGGCATTGAGCAGCAAGACGCCCTGCTCTGCCCACCGGGTAAGGTTGCCGGAGAAAGGAATCGGCGTGCCAATGTCGTCGTTGATCTCCTTGAAGATGTTCTGCAGCGAGGGAGGAAAAGGCACTCCGTCCTGTACGGAGAAGCTCAGTCCGTGGGCCTGCCCTGGCTCATGATAGGGATCCTGACCGATGATGACTACCTTCACTTGGTCGAAAGGACAAAGATTAAAGGCATTGAACACGAGACGAGCCGGCGGATAACACGTCGCCGACTGGTACTCCTTCCTGACGCTTTCGGCCAGCATCTCAAAGTAAGGCTTGTCGAATTCGGCCAGCAGACGGGCTTTCCACGAGGGTTCAATCTTTATGTTCATGCACAAGAGGGATTAGGCAAAGCCGGCGAATGTTGCAGCCTGCGTAGTTGCCGAGGAAGATAGCAAGGTAATAAAGGGGAATTTCGGGCTGCCATTTCAGGTTGGCTGTGAGGTACATCACGTCGGCAATAGAATGGTAGAATCCGCAGACAATGAACAGCGGGACACCGAAGATGACGGGCAGCATGGTCTGTTTCTCCTTTGCCATGTAAACGGCGCAGTCGATTATCAGGCCGCATCCCATCGCCTTGACAAAGGCTTCCGGAAAAGAATCGTCGAGCCGGTTGGCCACCATCGGCGAGAGAACTTCCTCAAAATGACCGCAATAGTGGGCCGCAAGTCCCATGACTGCACACCCGAGAATGTTGAAAAACCACACGACAAGCAGCTCGCTTGTCTGGGAGAACCCTGCGACTCCTGCCATGCCAGTATACAAAGGTACGCGCATGACAATGACGCTGATGAGGCCGAAGGCAAAGATAACTGCTCCAGGAAGACCGCCCAAGGCAAGGTAACCATAGGAGCCAAGTCCGATGAAAAGGCCGGAAAGAAAGGCTTTGCGAATAGGCATATGCTGAAAAATAAATAGCCCCCACAAGATGAATGCTTGCAGGGGCTTCGGTCTTTTAGTCTGCAATAAGGCATTCTCCCGTCATGTCGCTGGGCTGTTCCAGACCCATGATGTGGAGGATAGAGGGGGCAACGTCGGCAAGACGTCCGTCCTTGACGGTGGCCGAGTTGTTGTTTGTCACATAGATAAACGGCACAGGATTGAGAGAATGGGCCGTATTCGGGGTTCCGTCTGGGTTGATTGCATTGTCTGCATTGCCGTGATCTGCAATGATAATGGCCTCATATCCGTTGCTCTTTGCTGCTTCAATAACCTCACGAACACAATTGTCGACGGCCCAAACTGCCTTGGCAATGGCATTGTATACGCCCGTATGTCCCACCATATCGCCATTGGCGAAGTTGACGACGATGAAGTCATATTCCTGGGTATTGATAGCTCCAACGAGCTTGTCCTTGACCTCGAAGGCCGACATCTCTGGCTTAAGGTCGTAAGTAGCCACCTTTGGCGAGGGCACGAGGATGCGGTCTTCGCCTTCAAAGGGTGCCTCTCGTCCGCCATTGAAGAAGAATGTCACGTGGGCATATTTTTCGGTTTCTGCGGTGTGAAGCTGCTTTTTGCCGAGGCTTGAGAGGTATTCTCCGAGGGTGTTGTCTACGTTTTCTTTCGGGAAAAGGATATGTACGCCTGTGAAATTGGCATCGTAAGGCGTCATGCAATAGTAGTGAAGTCCGGGAACAACGTGCATGTCGTACTCGGGAAGGTCTTGCTGTGTGAGGGCGATGGTGAGCTCTTTAGCGCGGTCATTGCGGAAGTTGATGAAGATGACGACGTCGCCTTCCTCGATGAGTCCGTTGACTGATGCGTTATGAATGGGCTTGATGAACTCGTCGGTGATGCCTTCGTCGTAGCTTTCCTGCATGGCTTCAACCATATTTGCGGTCTGTTTGCCGGTGCCTTTGACGATGAGGTCGTAGCCCTCTTTTACTCTTTCCCAGCGTTTGTCGCGGTCCATCGCGTAGAAACGGCCTACGATGCTGGCGATGGCTGCATCGTTTTCTGCACATACTTTGTCGACCTGTTCGATGAATCCTTTTCCCGAATGCGGGTCAGTATCGCGACCGTCCATGAAGCAATGCACGAAGGTTTGGTTTTTTAAACCATAGTGTTTACCCACTTCAATGAGCTTAAAGAGGTGGTCAAGGCTCGAGTGAACTCCCCCATCTGAAGTGAGACCCATGAGGTGGAGTTTTTTGCCTTTTTCCTTGGCATAGGTGTATGCGTCTTTTATTTGCGGGTTCTCTACGATGGAGTTGTCTCTGCATGCACGATTGATTTTCACCAGGTCTTGATAGACAATACGGCCTGCGCCGATGTTCAGGTGCCCCACTTCTGAGTTGCCCATCTGTCCGTCGGGCAGGCCAACGTCTTCTCCTGAGGCCTGCAACTGTGAGTGGGCCGAGGTTGCATTCAGAAGGTCAAGGTAGGGAGTCGGCGTGTTGTAGATGACGTCTCCTTTGCCATGTTGTCCGATTCCCCATCCGTCGAGAATCATGAGTAGTGCTTTCTTTTTCATAGTTTCTTGTTACTACTGATTTGTGATATGTTTTCTTTCAGATTGCAAAATTACGAAGATTTCTTTGATAATGAGAAAATAAAGCAGTAATTTTGTAGGAAATACGGGAATTCTTATGCGTCAACGGTTTGTTTTTTCTTTCCCTTTTTCTGCCGTTTCCTCAGCCGACAGAGCCGTTCCCGATGCCGATTATACGCTCTCGGGCATCAAAAAAGCCCCATTCCATCGGGGCATCATCGTCCGAAACGGCAGGAAACAGATGGTCAGACCATAGCCTTCTTGATGGTTTTTCTCGTTGTTTTCCACCCCTTCGCATAGGCTGGAGGAAGTGCTTCCTGTGGGTTCTTTTTGCAAACTCCCTGCTTTGTGTCTGAGAAAGCTAAGGTTTCAGGGTGAGAAGTCTTAGGTTTCTTGTCGATAACTCTTAGCTTTCTCACCCAGAAAGGATAGACTTCTGGGGCTGAACCCTTAGCTTTCTCGGGCGGAAGGGGTTGTGTTGCGGGCGATTTGCCGGCGGAGTGTGTCAGAAATGAAGTGTCAGGGTCTTGTTCGGACGTACGTCGTATGTGTGTGACTGGCCGTTGCAGACGAGCTGGAGGGTCTGTGCTTTGGCCGGCTTGAGGGTGGCTTCGGTGACACGTCCGTCTCTCCACGTGAAGTCAACGGTGAACGCTCCGCGGGCTTTCAGTCCCTTTACCGATCCTGAAGGCCACTCTTTCGGCTGTGCGGGCAGCAGCTCGATGCGGGCCACTTGTCGTGGCTTGGAGGCTGAAGCGTCGTGTGTCCACTCGCAAGAGCTTTGCATCAACATCTCGCAGACGCCCGCTGTTCCGCCGAAGTTGCCGTCGATCTGGAACGGAGAGTGGGCGTCGAAGAGGTTGGGATAGGTGCCTCCAGAGTCGCGTTTGTCAGGTCCGTCATAGTTGTCGGGCGTCACATAGGTGAGGAGTTTTCGGTAGAGATGATAGGCTTGCCGGCTGTTGTGGAGCCGAGCCCACAGGTTGATGCGCCATCCCGTGGACCATCCTGTTGTGTTGTCGCCCTTGTCAAGGAGTGTTTGCTCGGCAGCTTTCCTGAGAACGGGGTCGGTGAAGTGGTGTCCGGGATAGAGTCCTATGAGATGTGACTGGTGTCGGTGCTGCGGATAGAGGTCTTCCCAGTCGTAGAACCATTCGTTGAGATCGCCGTTTTGGCCTACGGTGTAGGGGTGAAGTCGCCGGAGTGCCGTCTGGAAGGGCTCCGTCTCGCCGGCAGGAACGCCCATGATCTTGCCGGCTTCAGCCACGTTGGCGAACAACTCCCTTATGATGGCAAGGTCGGCTGTGGCGCCATAGAGGGTCTGGCCCCTGTATCCTTTGTCGGTGATGTAGATGTTCTCTGGCGAAGTAGCGGGCGCGGTGATGAGCTCTTCAGGCCGGTTGGGGTTCTCGATGAGCCATGCAAGACAGAAGTCGGCAGCCCCCTTCATCAGCGGATAGGCCGTCTGGGCGAGGAACTGTTCGTCTTGCGTATAGAGATAGTGCTCCCACAACAGCATGCAAAGCCATGCCCCTCCCATGTTCCAGTTGGCCCAAACAGGGTCGCCTTCCTTGTTGCCGACAGGGTTGGTCATGGCCCAGATGTCGCTGTTGTGGCTGGCCGACCATCCTTGGCGGATGCCGTAATAGTTGCGTGCTGCATACCTACCGTTCTCAGAAAGGTGGCCGATGAAGGCGATGAGGGGGCGGGTCGTCTCGGTGAGGTTGGCCACTTCTGCCGGCCAGTAGTTCTCTTCGAGGTTGATGTTTATGGTGTAGTTGCTGCGCCAGGGTGCCCGAAGGTGGGGATTCCAGATGCCTTGCAGGTTGGCCGGCACGTCCTTTGTGCGCGAGCAGCTGATGAGAAGATAGCGTCCATACTGCGCATAGAGCGTCTCAAGATAGGGGTTTCGCTCGTTGTTGTCGGTGTACTGCAGCAGTTGACGGTCAGTGGTGCGGGTCTCGTCGGCAACGCTTCCCTCCAGGAAAAGCTGCATACGGGCGTAGAGTTGCTGATAGTCTTTCGTGTGGCGGGCCTTCACTTTCGCATATTTCAGCCCTCTCCATGCCTTCGAGTCGTCGTCGATGGCTGTCTTGATGTCGCGCCCTTCACGCACGGGATGCTTGTCGAAGCCGTTGAAAGAGGTTTCGCTGGTCAGGTAGATGGTGGCTTCGGTAGCCTGTGATACGATGAGGTTGCCCTCGTCGTCGGTGCCCCAGAGCCCCTGCTTTCCGCAGTCTACCTGCACCAATGTCGTAAAGTGGATGGTCTCAGAGGCGTCGCCGATGGCGTGCCCATGCATGAGAAGCTGGTTGCTTCCGCGCCGTTCGAGCGTGTAAGGCAGCAGCGATTTGAGCCTTAGCGCAACGGCCAGCCTCCTTTCTTCCGAAGCCTTCAGACGGATGGCGATGAGGCGGTCGGGGCAGGAGGCAAGGTATTCACGCTCATAACGGATGCCGTTGCGGCTGTATGAGGTGCGCGCAATGGCATGGTCGATGTCGAGTTCTCGCCGATAGTCGGTAGCCGGGCCTTCTTTGACATGCAGGTCTTTTATCGTGAGTGTGCCCAGAGGCTCATACCATTCGGAGTCCGGCCCCTGGACATGTCGCTGGAGTCTGTCGGCCGTCTGATAGTCTTCATTGAACAAAGCCTCGCGAATCTTCGGTATCCACGTATAGGCTTCTGCGTCTCTTTCGCGGTCCCATGGCTTGCCAGTCCATAGGGTTATGTCGTTGAGTTGTAGCGAGTCTGTGTCTGGACCGCCATAGATCACTGCGCCGATCTGCCCGTTTCCGATGGGGAGTGCTTCTTCAAAATACTTGGCTTCGCGGTCATACCACAGCAGCATGGGCAGCTGTTGCGCCTGCAAGGCTGTGGAAACTGCTGGAAAAAGCAGGAAGAAAAGGAGTTTTTTCATTGTAGTAATGTCTGATAAGGCTAAAATAAAAAAGGCGAACTCTTATCAAGTTCGCCTTTCAGAGTTTGTCGCTTATGCGTCGATGTTTGCGTAAGTAGCATTGGCTTCGATAAATTCCCGGCGCGGTTCCACGTCGTCTCCCATGAGCATCGAGAAGATTTCGTCGGCTTGCGCAGCGTTCTCAATGGTGACTTGCTTCAGCAGTCTCGTCTTCGGATCCATCGTAGTCTCCCACAATTGCTCAGGATTCATCTCACCAAGTCCTTTGTATCGCTGGGTATGAAGGGCAGTGGCATTCTCGTCACCGGCCACATATTTGTCGATGAATGCTTGGCGTTGCTGCTCGGTATAGCAGTATTCGCTCACCTTTTTGTAGGTGCATTTGTAGAGCGGAGGTGTGGCAATATAGAGATGACCGTCCTGAATCACCTTCGGCATGAAGCGGTAGAAGAGGGTCATGATGAGCGTATCAATGTGGGAACCGTCGACGTCGGCGTCGGTCATAATGATGATTTTATCATAGCGTAGCTTATCAATGTTGGCCTCACGGTCGCCTTCTCCTTCTACGCCGAAGCGAACTCCAATGGACTGAATGATATTCATTACCGACTCGGCTTCAAAGACTCTATGCCATTGAACCTTCTCTACGTTCAGGATTTTTCCGCGCAAAGGCAGGATGGCTTGGGTGTAACGGTCGCGTCCTTGCTTGGCAGAACCGCCGGCAGAGTCGCCCTCTACGAGGAAGATCTCACACTCTTTCGGGTCTTTGTTCGAACAGTCGGCCAGCTTTCCAGGCAGGCCTCCGCCCGACATCGGGTTCTTACGCTGTACGCTTTCGCGAGCCTTGCGGGCAGCAATGCGTGCCGTTGCGGCCAAGACTACTTTCTCACATATCTGTTTTGCCTCCTTCGGATGCTCCTCGAGATAGTATGACAATGCCTCGCCAACGGCCTGTTGAACGGCACCGGTGACCTCACTGTTACCGAGCTTTGTTTTGGTTTGTCCCTCAAACTGAGGCTCTGCGACTTTGATAGAGATGACGGCTGTGAGTCCCTCCCGGAAGTCTTCTGGGGCTATTTCGATCTTGGCCTTCTCGATTTGTTTCGATATTTGTGGGTCATTATCGGCATATTTCTTCAGCGTTCTTGTCAATGCTGCACGGAAACCTGCCAAGTGAGTACCGCCTTCAATGGTATTGATGTTGTTGACGTATGAGTGGATGTTTTCGTTGTAGTCGGTGTTGTACATCACGGCAACCTCGATGGGTATGCCTTGTTTCTCGGTCTTCAGGTAGATGACATCGTCGAAGAGGTGGGTGCGATGGCGGTCGACGTAGCGCACGAACTCTTTCAGTCCGTCCTTGGCATGGAATACTTCCTGCTTGATTTGTCCCTGCTCGTCGGGTCGCAAGTCGGTGAGTGTTATCTTGATTCCGGCATTGAGGAAGGCCAGTTCTCTCATGCGTCTGGCGATGATGTCCCAGCGATAGACGGTGGTAGTGAATATGGATGCGTCGGGCCAGAACTGCTGACGTGTGCCTCGGAGGGTTGTTTCGCCGACCACTTTCACGGGATACAGTGGCTTGCCTTGTTCGTATTCCTGCTGATATATCTTTCCGTCGCGGAACACTTGCGAGGTCATGTGGCTCGACAAAGCATTGACACATGACACACCGACGCCGTGAAGTCCGCCTGACACTTTATAGGATCCTTTGTCGAACTTACCGCCTGCGTGGAGCACGGTCATCACGACTTCAAGGGCTGATTTGTGCATTTTCTCGTGTTCATCGACGGGTATTCCTCGTCCGTTGTCTTGTACGGTAATGGAGTTGTCCTCATTGATTGTCACCTCGATGTCGGTGCAATAACCGGCCATAGCCTCGTCGATGGAGTTGTCGACGGTTTCGTTGACCAGGTGGTGAAGTCCTTTTTCACTGATGTCACCGATATACATGGCCGGACGTTTGCGTACGGCTTCGAGTCCTTCCAGCACTTGAATATTACTGGCTGAGTAGTTGTTTGCGTTCTGAATGTTTTCTGCCATTTTGCTTTATTGGTCTAATAGATTGCAAAGATACGAAAAAATCGCGAAATGAAGAAACTTTTTTGTTGGAAAAAGTGCTTGTTTTTATGGTTTTTTGTCTTCGACAAAGGTTCTTTTCGAAAAGTGTTTCTTTTGGGCGTGTCTTGCGTGTTTCCGTGGCTGCCGGCGTTGGTTTCTGGCGATGAAAAGAAATGGTCGCACGCCTCTTTTCTGAGGTGTGCGACCATTGGTTGCCTGCCTGTCGGGCTGCGAAGGTATGCTTCTTAGCCGAGCGAAGCGATATGTTTTGCCAATCCAGACTTGATGTTGGCAGCTTTGTTCTTGTGGATGATGTTCTTCTGGGCCAGCTTGTCGAGCATCTTCTGTACTTTCGGATACTGTGCCTCAGCCTCTTCCTTGTTGGTCAGTGCGCGCAGTTTGCGTACGGCATTACGCATTGTTTTTGCATAATAGCGGTTGTGAAGAGTGCGAGTCTTGGTCTGTCTGATTCTCTTCAGCGATGATTTGTGGTTTGCCATTTTTGTTGTTTGATTTTTTAATTGTTTGATGGTTGTTTAAAGCTTATGGGTCTTACGTCGTGAAGGCTGCCCTGGGCGGATCTTTATCGGGGCTTGGGCCCTTCAAAAAAATCCTCCGTCACCTTGTCCCAACTCATGTTGGTAGCGCATCACTGCGCGGATGGCGGATTTAATGTTGGTAGTCCCTAGGAGAGTCGAACTCCTCTTTACAGAATGAAAATCTGTCGTCCTAACCGATAGACGAAGGGACCATGCGACTTCTTTAGCGGGTGCAAAGTTAGTTGTTTTTTCTTTTATGACCAAATTTTCTTCTTAAAATTTTCCTCAAACGGCTGTTTTTTAGTAATTTTGTCTGCAAAGTAAGGTTTTCAAGTCATGTTTGTCAAGTCAAGAGCGGTCGTGTT
The DNA here is from genome assembly GCA_017469955.1 of Prevotella sp. Lineage (GTDB taxonomy): Bacteria > Bacteroidota > Bacteroidia > Bacteroidales > Bacteroidaceae > Prevotella. The sequence continues at coordinate 975 of JAFUFJ010000013.1, read as the reverse complement.
GAATGCCCTGAAGTATGGAGACAACCAGTTGATAGTCGACATGCTTACGGAGCAGACAGGTCGGTTGTCGTTCCTCTTGAACATGCCCAAGACGGCGCGCGGAAAGCTGAAAAGACAGCTTTTCCAGCCCCTGACGCTGCTCATGATCGAGTTTGACCATCGCCAGCAGGCTCGCCTTCAACGGCTGCGCGACGTACGTCTGGAGATGCCTTACGTCTCTGTTCCCTTCGACGCCGGCAAGCTTTCTCTGGCACTTTTCCTGTCTGAGTTCCTCACCTATGCTACGCGTGGCGAGCAGCGCAATGAAGCTCTCTTCGGCTACGTGAGCAGCAGTCTGCAGTGGCTTGATGCCACAAGCCGGCCTGCAGCCAACTTCCACTTGGTCTTTCTCATGCGCCTTTCCCAGTTCATAGGTTTCTATCCTAACCTTGAAGGCTATCGTGAAGGCTCCTTCTTCGACCTCAGAAGCGCCGAGTTTTCCTCGTCCCAGCCCTTGCATTCCGACTTTGTTGAGCCCGGCGAGGCTGCCTATATAGAGCGTCTTATGCGCATGCATTACGAGACGATGCACCTCTTTCTATTTACGCGCGCGCAAAGAAACCGCATCTTAGACCATCTCATTGCCTACTACCGACTCCACGTTCCTTCGTTTCCCGAACTGCGTTCCCTGCCCGTAGTTCAGGAGCTTTTCGTCTGAAACGCCCGCCCTTCTCTTGAAGAAGGGCGGTGAAGGTACTTAAGAAAGCTAAGGGTTCAGCCCGAGAAGTCATAGCTTTCTGGTCGATAACTCTTAGCTTTCTCACCCAGAACTGATAGACTTCTCGGGCTGAACCCTTAGCTTTCTCAGGCTCATCGGCGCACCGTCTTCCTGCCGTCCCTGATGTATATGCCCCTTCCGGGTGCCAACTCCAGCCGGCGTCCCTGCATGTCATAGGCCGTCTTCCGGCCGTTGTCTTGTGGTGAAAGGGCAGGGCT
>JAFUFJ010000003.1 GCA_017469955.1 Prevotella sp. | reverse complement strand
GGAAATGCCGAGAAACATGACGGACAAAAACAAGGCGCATGGCAGGGAAAATGAGAAGGACAGACGGGACAACACAAAAAAAACGGGAAAATGACACTTTCCCACGCAGAATGTTTGTAAATTTGCAAACAAAACAACAAGAAACAGGAATTTATCGGCCTATCCGCTATCTTTTAAGCAGCGGTTTTTCGTGCTTTCTTTCGGCTAAGTTGCGTTCCCCGCTTTATCATTTTCCTTCCCGATATTCCAATGGCGTTACCCCTACGCGACTTTTGAAGTATCGGTTGAAAGCTGTGGGTTCGGGGAATTGGAGGCGGTCGCTAATCTCGTAGATCATCAGGTTGGAGTGCTTCAGTAGCAGTTTGGCCTCTGTGACGGTGGTGCGGTTCAGCCAGTCCACCACGGAGAGGCCCGACTGCTGGCGCACGACGGCACTCAGATGGTTGGGCGTCAGTGCCAGCCGCTCTGCGTAGAAGGCGATGTTACGCACGGTGGAACCGTGTTCGCGGAGCAGGGCCGCAAAGCGGGCCATCAGGGTTTCGCCCTTCGACTGCTTGCGGGCCGACTGTTGCTGGGCGGTGATGTTGCGCTACAGTTTGAAAATGTCGGCTCCCATAGAATATAATAAGGTAGCTGATGGCGGTGTTGCTATGCTCTTCGCGCTGCATCTGCCGGGCAATGAGCTGGAAGTAGTCGCCCATACGCTGGAAGTCGTCGGCTTCGAGCGACAGATGCAACGCCTCTTGGGGAAAGACGATGCCGACGAGTTCCTGTTTCACATCTGGCTAATTGATGACGGTCAGCACCTCCAAAGCATAGTCGGCTGACAAGCTTTCCAGTTCCACGATGGTCTCAGGCGGAAAAACAAGGAAGTCGCCCTGCCGGAACGTGTGCTCCACCAGATTAACCTGATAGACGGCCTGCCCGCTGATGACCCGTGCCACCCGTGCCTCACTCAACCGGTAGGGCTGGTGCAGACTGGCGTTATCGGTGATGACGCCAGTCTCTGTCACCAGCATAAAGTACTGCCCCATGCGATTGCCCGCATGACGCTCCAGTCCCAATTCTTCGTTCAACCGATAACTGCTGACGACCTCATATTTGCGTTTCATTTTGTAATTTTTCGGCAAAGATACAAAACTTCGTTGAATTTGCACATAAACACGCAAAAAACGGTGAATTATCTGGCACTTGTAACATAGGTGTAGCGTAGGCAGAGTATAGACTTAAGATAGACGGTGCTATACCATTGGGGTATCGTTGAGATAGAGCGAGAATAGTGTGGGATAATTTCAAGCTGTCGGCTGTTTTTCCTGCTATTTCCTCCCTCCCTGCTGAATCCTGTACCTCGTCGAGCGGATGGTCTCTTGGGTGATGCCCGTGATATAGTGCAAGTTCTTACCCATTATCCACCTCCAAAATAAGACCTCGTTTCTTTAGCGACACGATGGAAATGGTGGTGTCCGAGGCGAGTGCTTTGCGAAGATAGGTAATCTGCACATTGAGGGCAAGGGAGTTAGCGTAGCTGTCGTTACCCCAAACGGTTTTGAGAATGGTGTCGCGCTCTACGGTCTGGCCAATATTCTGGGTGAGGAGGACGAGGATTTCCGACTGGCGGGCAGAAAGATGTTGCACCGTGCCGTTAATCTCTATCGTGGAGAGATCGCGGTCGAAGATGGTCTGGCCGATAGTGATACGCGAGGGATGTACGGGCTGACGGTGTTCGAATCGCTCCTTGATTTTGGCAATAAGTTCTTCGGGATAGAAGGGCTTTGGGATATAGTCGTTGCCTTGCAGGAAGAAACCTTTCAGACGGTCAGCTTTCTCTGTGCGGTCGGTGAGGAAGAAGATGAGCACGTCGTGGTCGTGCTCGCGTATAAGCCTCGCCACCTCAAAGCCATTCATCTCTGGCATATTGACATCGAGCAATACCAAATCGGGCTTGGCAGCAGCAAACGCCTCCCAACCATTGCGCCCATTCTCGGCGTAAGTGACCTCATAGCCCTCCACCTCTAAGAACTTCTGCAGAAATTCGGAGTTCTGACGGTCATCGTCCACGAGCAGTATTTTGACCTTCGGTCGAGCCTGCTCACGCTCGGCAGAGTTCAAACAAGTTTGACTCTGCTCTCGCTTACTCACAGCCTTAATCCTTTCCATCCGTCTGTGGTATTAAAATGATGAATACCGAACCTTCCCCCTCGGTGCTCTCAAACGAAATCGTGCCACCGTGCGCTTCCACCAGCAGTTTTACATAGCTCAGTCCAAGCCCGATGCCGGGAATGGCCTTGTCTTTCGCCGTCTCGCTACGGTAGAACTTGTCGAACACATACCGCTGGTCGGCCCGTGCAATGCCAATACCGTTGTCTGCTACGCTGATTTGTAATAGGCCGCCTGTGCGCAGCTGATAGTCAATGCGTATGGTCACCGCCTCATGGGAGTATTTAATGGCGTTCTCTATTAGATTGCAGATGATATTGCCTATATGCATTCGGTCTGCCCATGCCTCCACATCGCCCTTGGCCATGATTTCCATCTTCACCTCCTTGCCGCTGGGAATATTCTGTTTGCCGATACATTCCTCTATCAGGCTGCGAAGCGAAAAGTGTGACTTTACCAATGGCATCTCAGCGGATTCGCTGAAAGTGATGTCGCGTAGCTTCGAGAAATACGAGGTCAGGTTATCCAGCTCGTTATATGAACTGTGGATGATGCGCTGTTTTCCCTCTTCGTCTTCCTTCAGTCGCTCATTGCCGATATACGACACGCACATCTTCAGCGTCGCAATGGGCCGTTTCAGTTCGTGAATCATCGTATGCAGGAACTCCTGGCGGATGGCCTCGATATGCCGTTGCTTGCGGATGGTCAGTATCTGATAGATCAGGCAGAAGATGAGGAACACCGATAGCAACATGGTCATTAGTAAAGTATAGGCCATCCGACGGATGACAGGCGAAATGCTGATGGCTGTTGTCACGATGACTTGCTGCCCCTCAAAAATATCGTAGGGAAAAGAGACCGTCAGCACAGGGTTCCACACGGAGGAGTGTGGTTGCATGGATGGTTGCCACACCATTGTGTCGGCTTTCGTGGTCGTGATGCTCTGTGCCGTAACGCCCCGTGAGCGCATGATGCTGTCAAGTCTGTCCGGGCGGAAAGGATGCCATTCATCCACATAGAAACGGGTGATGGCTTCCATCGAGGTTCCCATAGCCTCTCTGTCATTGCCGATGTGGAAACTGTGAAAATCTATCCCCTCTGGCTGTACTCCGGAGCAGTGCTTACTGAGATAGTCGAACAAGAACATGCCAAACTTCTCTGCGTTTTCTCGAATGGAGTCACTTACTTCCGGCAGTTTCACCTTCAGCGTGTCTACCATAAAAATGTCGATACTCCAGTCCAGTTCATTCCTCACTCCGCGCTCGTTACGCTGATAGTTGACCTTCATCTTTGAACACGTCTGCCTCGGTGGATGTATCATGCTCTCACGCAGTTTCAGATCCTCCTCAGCCGACTCAACGACAGACGCATACAGTTCCTGCTCGTATTCGTCTATCGTAAGCTGATAGCGGCCGTAGAGCCAGTAGCCCTGCATCACAACAAATGCAACAATGACGACGATAGTCATCCAGTAGATAAACTTGATTCTTCGTTCCATGCAGCAAAATTACACATAATCAATGAAGTCACGCCTAAAAGAATCCTAAAAAAGCGAAACAGTAATAATTCAGTAATAATTATTTTCGCCAACCTGCAGTAATCGCTCTAATTTTGCACAAAAAACTCAAACAGATGAAGAATAAGACAAAAATTGTGTTCCTCTTGATGACGTTTTCTACATTTGGAGCACAGGCTCAAACAGACAGCACAACGGTAAAGAACGACTCCGTGACGTGGAGCCAAACGCTGGACGGCGTAACTGTCAAGGCCCAACGCCAACTCATCAAACAAGAGATTGACCGCGTAGGCTACGACGTGCAGGCCGACGAAGACGCACGGACGGAGAATGTGCTCGACATGCTACGTAAAGTGCCGATGGTGACCATCGACGGCGAGGACAACATTCTCGTGAAAGGCAACAGCAATTACAAGATTTATAAGAACGGGCACCTTGACCCCAGCATGACAAAGAACACCAAGGAGATTCTGAAAGCTATGCCCGCCAACAGCGTGAAGCGTATTGAGGTGATTACTGACCCTGGTGCTCGCGAAGATGCAGAGAGCGTGAATGCCATTTTGAACATCGTCATGATGGACGGCAGTGTAATGGACGGCATCACGGGTTCCGTGACTGGAGCTTACAGTACGCTGAAAGCACCGAGACTCAGCACCTACCTGACAACACAAATGGGGAAAGCCATTGTGTCCGTGAATTATGGCTACAACCATATGTCTAAGCACTCCACAAGCAGTGATGGCTACATAGAGCGTACTTTTGTGGAGTCGGGCAACACCGAGAAAGCCACCTTTGACGGAAAGAATCCCGGCTACATCCATTATGCCAACATCAATGCCAGCTACGACATCGACACGTTCAATCTGCTCTCAGCATCGTTCGGTGGTTATTTCTACAAGATAGACGTGCAGGGCAACAACAGCCAGGCCATGCTTGATGCCACGGGTACGCCACTCTATAGTTTCGATAATAGTTACTGGCTGCCCAGCTATAACCACCATTCGTGGAACGGACGGATGGACTATGAGCATAGGACGCGTCGAAAGGGCGAGCTGTTCACTCTCTCGTACATGCTCGCCCTGACGCGTCAAAATTCTACACAGGAAAACAACTACAGCAACATGCAAAACGTGCCTTTCGACTACACGGGATTCCTGTCCAGTACGCGCGAGCACTTCACGGAGCATACCTTCCAGGCCGACTACGTCCGTCCATTGTGGACAGGGCATAAATTGGAGGTCGGAACAAAATATATTGACCGTCGTAACAGCAGTGCGAATACCCAAACCTACTACAAAGTAGCCGAGAGTCCTGCCATTCCATACGAGTTCGACCATACTACACAGATAGCAGCCGCCTACGCCGATTACATGTACAACTATGGCCGATGGTCGGCACGCGCAGGACTGCGCTATGAATACAGTTACATGAAAGGCCATTATCCGCTTGAAGGTGCCCCCAGCGATTTCAGTAAGCATCTGAACGACTGGGTGCCACAGGCCAGCGTGAAATACCAGATAGACAGCCACCGCTCACTGAAACTTGGTTATACCACCAGCATCAACCGCCCCGGCATCACCTATCTCAATCCCGCCACCATTTACACGCCAAATCGCGTTGACTTCGGCAATGCCCACCTCGTAAGTTCCAGCAACAAATCCATAAGCCTTACCTATATGTATGTCAGCCAAAGACTGACGCTTCAGATAGTGCCTCAATACCATTTCTGCAACGATGCGCTCGGATCTGTTGTCTATGCACAAAACGACATTCGCTATGGCACCTACGACAACGTCATCCGACAGCGCCGTCTACAGATGGAAGCCTACGCACAATGGAAGCCCTTCGACGGAACAACCTTTGTTGCTAACATCAATTATCGCCATGCTGTTCAGAAGAATCTCGACATGAATCTTGAGCTGACTTGCGACCCCACGAACTATTATTTCTACATCGGTCAGAAACTTCCGTGGAAACTCTTTGCCACAGCCTACACCTACGGGCAGATGGGTCATGCCCAGGAAAGCATCTATGCATACAGCCACTCGTGGAACCGCTATGCATTCTCGCTGCAACGTTCTTTCCTCAGAGAAGACCGCCTGACAGTGCGCCTGATGGCCAACTCTCCCTTTCATAAGAAGCAGCACACCAAGACCCGTACTGTGCAGGGCGACATCACAGGATGGGGCGACAACACTAACAATGCAAGCGGTCGTTTCTTCCAGTTCTCATTGTCCTACCGATTCGGCAAGCTGAAAGCCAGCGTGAAGAAAACAGAGACCACCATCGAAAACAGCGACGTGGTGGGTGGAATTACAAAAGGGAACAACTAACGTGAAACTAAGATTAGAATTGGCTCTTCTCACAGCCTTCACATCAATAGCGACATCTGCCCAAGTCGAAGGCCGAGAAGTCTCTCCAACGAGAAGCGAAGTGCGCCTACATATTCAATACTAACCTGCCTCCATGCGCCCGGATGTATGTCTTCCGCTGTCAAAATTGAACGATGGTGACGGTCAGATTAAATGATGACGAGAACAATGTGCTCTTTCTTTGTGCGTTTTTATTATAATCGTTGTAATTGCACATAAATAAATAGAAATTATTCATCAAACCCTCGAAAAATCGCCGCATCTTTGCCGTCGAAAACGGCGATGATGCTCTCGCTCGACAAAATGAGAACAAGTTCTCTTTGCTCTCGCTTAATCGCATCATTGCACCGTGATTCAATAACAACTAAAAAACAAAGGTATGATTAAGAACGAAAATTTGACCGCACGGTTGATGGACACCCCCGAAGACTACCAGCGCTTAGGGGTGAATCCCGAGAGAATTGAGAAATGGGAAGACGGCATCCGCATCAAAGGCGCAGAGGGCGAGTGGGAATGGTGGTACTTCGACTGCATCTTGGACGACGGTTCGGCAGCGATTATCCAGTTCTTCAGCAAGGGCTACCGCGATTTGACGGGCGATGTGCTGAAGCCTTTCGGCACCATCAAACTGACCGAATCCGACGGCACCAGCCACGTTCGTCTGTTTGAGATTCCTGCACAGGAATGTCGTTTCAGCAACGAGACCTGCGATGTACATATCGGCAAGCACATCTTCAGTGGCGATTTGACAGACTACCGCATTTTGGTTGACCCGATTGACGGTCTGGGTGCCGATTTACACTTGCACAGCTTGGCACAGCCCTATCGTCCCGGTACGGCCTATCTGGGCTTTGGAGAGAAGGACGAGAAGATTTTCACTTGGCTGTGCGCTGTTTCTAAGGGCGAAGTCTGTGGCACTCTGACGGTCAATGGGCAGACCCGGCAGGTCAAAGGATCCAGCTACCACGACCACCAATGGGGCAATAACCTCTACCTCAGCCTGTTCAATCACTGGACCTGGGCACGCCAGCGTTACGATGACTACACGGTGGTGCTATTCGACATGATGGCCGCCGAACCCTACGGTTACCAGCGCTTCCCGTTCTTCTTCATTCAGGATGCACAGGGCAAACTCGTGTTCTCCAACACGCACGGCGTGAACTATGAAGTGCTGGAAAACTACGACGACGAAGCCACAGGCAAGGACTATCCGAAGAGCGGCCGCTATCGTTTCCACCACGACGGCAAGGACTTTGAGTACACCCTGACGTGGAATCAGGAGTTGGAAACAGGTTATGTGGTGCGCAACCTGCCACTGGCTGACCTTGCGGAACTCTCCAAGACTCACCCGAAACATAACGACACCTATAAGCTTTATCTGACAACGGGCACACTGCAGATCCGCGACGGCGGGCAAACCATCGAGCGTTCAGACTCCTTGATCTACGAGTTTATGTATTCAGGTGCCGACTACCGCAGTCATGTTTGAGTGTGGGCAGACATGACCAAGGCCGTCATCAGCACCTGAGACAAGCGCTCCTGTTGGTGGAATCCGACATGGCTTCATGATAAATTCCAAAACTTCCCCGTATTCACCGAGAGTAAGGGGATTTTTTCGTACCTTTGCCGACGATTAACGAAACAGACAAATCGGAAGAAACAGATGAACCTGAAAAAGATATTTTCTATAATAATAGGACTGGTTGCATACTGTATTGTCTCAGAAATATTCCATGTGCTTTTCAGAGGCAAACCTGATGTGGCAAAAGGTCTATTGTATATTCACAATGACATGCTATATGTCGTGGGGTTTGTCTGTACTTTTATGTTCTATGCCAACAACAGGACAAATAGAATGTTGTTTGTTGTATTGAGCATAACATTTCTGCTAATCTTCATATATAATTGGTGGATTGTTTCGTCTATGCCTTATGAGAGATTCTTATATATAGGTTTAGGGATGCTTGTGTATATATGCGAAGCGATATATTTAAGAAGCATCCAAAGCCATTACGCACGACGAATCTAAGCAGACCATTGAAAACTACGTAAAGCTGCCTACTTGTTTCAAAAGGGAGAAGGGGGACTGCCGACAGCATTCACAGGCAGCAAGCGGGGGTGAATGTGGCGTTTTCGATTGTTTTAACGCTTATTAACCTGCCTGTTCTGTCTCTTTTTCCTATCTTTGTCCGGCGAAAACAGCATCGGGCCTTCTGACGGCAAACGGCAGTCATGCCCGACTGTCCTATCCTTCATGCGATGAAACGACTTACATTGACACTTCTATGGCTATGCCTCACCGTGCCGAGCATGGCCCAGACCTACCGATACAGGGCCGACTTCGGGTTGTCGGCCGTTGACTTTTGCGACACGATTCCTCTCGAAATTGCCGACGAACGACTGATAGTGAACGTCGAGATGGGCGGTCAGCGCCGTCGGCTTTTGTTAGACACAGGCTCGGGACAGGGCGTCATTTACCAGGACGGAGCCATCCGCGGCGAGCGTGAACTGGGCAGTGTCGTCGTGGCCGACGGCAACAATCGCCGCGACACGGTGCAGGTTGTCACGATGCCTAACTTCCGAATGGGGCGCATCAGGGTGAGCAACTACGTGGCGACTGTCATGCCTCGTCCCGTAGGCAACAGCCAGATTGACGGCATTCTGGGCTTCGACCTCTTCAACAGAGGGCTGGCAGCCAAGATCGACATGCGTGCCAGGCGGCTCATACTGACCGACCGCAAGAAGCTGTTCGACGGCGAAGACGGCTATGAGGTGAAATACAAGCTGAAGTGGTTTGTGCCCTACGTGATGGTGAGTCCTTTCGTCCGCCACACCGACGAGGTGCTGTTCGACACCGGCTCGCGTCCCCTCTACACCATGAACAAGCAGAGTTTCGACCGCCATGTCTACAAAAGCCGCCAGGTAGAGGCACAGGTTGAGGGTCGCGCCGAGGGCCATCTCTCGATAGGACTCTTAGGAACCGAGCAGGCCGACGAGGTGGTTTTCCTGCATATGGACCGGCTGGACTGGGGCGGATTTGCCTTCCGCGACCTGCGCGCCACCACCACTCAAGGGTCGTCACGCATAGGGTCGCAGCTCTTGCAGTATGGCTCCGTGGTCGTCAACCCTTTCAAACGACGACTCAAGTTTCAGCCCTTCACGGCCGAAGACTCCGTCAGTGTGGGCAACAAGCATGCCAACATTGCCTTTGTCCCCGTTGACGGTCTGCCCACCATCGGCCTCATTTGGCCCGAGAGTGAAGCCTACAGGCTAGGCATGAGGCAGGGAGACGTCATCCTTGCCGTCGACAATCGCCGCATGCTTTCCTTTGCCGACTTTGTGGCATTCCATTTCGTCAAAGGCCAGAAACACCTTTTCCGCCTGCGCGACCTCGAGGGAAACATCAAGGAAATAGCCGTCGAACGCTGAGACGCTCCTCATGTTAGTGAGGCGTACATACCACGTGTATGAAGCATATTCCATAGATGTATGAACCATACATGGCAGATGTATGAAGCATACACGGCAGATGTACAGAGCAGAATGGGCAGCCTTCTCGGCGAGAACCGAAAGCCTTTCCGGCAATAATGAACAGCAAAGCCCCGATGAACGTATACGGTTCACCGGGGCTTTGCCATTGTTGGAGAGGGATGTTACGTGCAGACGCCGTTCGGAATGCCTGCCGACGACGGGCCTATTGCAGGCGAAACATCACGGGAACGCTGTACTGCACGGCCACGGGTCGGCCGGCTTGTCGGCCTGGTTGCCAGTTCGGCATCATACGAACGATGCGCACCGCCTCGGCGTCGAGTGCCGGATCAACGGGACGGACGACGCGCACCTTGTCGATGCTTCCGTCTTTTTCAACGACGAACGACACGAGGACACGGCCTGAAGCGCCTCTCTCCTGGGCCGCTTTCGGATAGACTGCGTTCGCGTTCAGATAGTCCATCAGGGCTAAGTCGCCACCTGGAAACACCGGCATCTCATCGACTACGTCGAACACCCGTTCTTCCTTTGGCTGGCTGACGGCAGCAGGCTCCTCCTGTTTCGTCTCCATGACGTCGGCAAGAGGCTCTTCTTCTTTCCGGCTGTCGGCAGCAGTCACGCCCTGAGTCCTCACCACCACGACGGCGTCGGCATCCTTTCCTCCGGGGAAGTTGGCCTTTGCCTGCTCGTTTTTGAAGACATCGACCGACTTGATGGTCTGCGGATCCATCTGTTCAACGGTCTCCCTGTCTGTCACTTGGCCGTCGACGATGTAGATGGTCTCTTCGCCGTCTGCAGCAGCAAGCTGCTCGGTGGCGTCGGCTTCGGGCTGGGTGTCGTTGACGGTTCGCGACGTACATGCCAGCGAAAGGGCAGCTATGGGGATGACGTAGAGCACCTTGGCCCTGCTCCATCGATAGGATTTCTGTTTCATCATCATCTGTATTCTCTGTTTGAGCGTACTGTTCGTAATGCCGTTGGCCATGGAGTACGCGCCACAAGCCGAGGCTTTCATAACTAACATATCAAGATATTCATGCGCATTGAATCCTTTTTCAATCACGTCTTCGTCGGCCTCAAACTCGTGAATGGCACGCAGGTCCTGCCGCATCATCCACACAACAGGGTTGAACCACTCAACGGCGCAGACCACTTCCATCAGCAGCACGTCCCAGGAGTGGCCCCGGCGCATGTGTCCTTTCTCGTGGGTGATGACCGCCATGTCGGGCTGTTCATAGTCGCTTCTGGGCAGAACGACGGTCTTCATCCAGCTGAATGGCGAGATGCCGGCTCGATCGGTCACGGCGAGAATGGTGCCGTCGGCCTGCGTGAACCGTTCGCATGATGCGATGAAACGGTGCAGCTTCCAGTAGGAAACTGCCACGTAGAGAAGGCGTAAACCCATCACTGCGAAGAACAGAACGGCCACCGTCGTGCCCCACCCGGCTCCGCCTTCAACCACGCCTAACGGCCTGAGTCCGTCGACATAGACGGCGGTCTGTCCGGTGACAGGTGCCGGACGGTGGACGGTGATCACACACAACGGGAGCACAAACGACAGCACTGCCGTCGAGAGCAGCACCATGCGGTTGAGCGAATGGAACGTATCCTTCGACAGGAGCAGCCTCCAGAACACGTAGAAGACGGCTGTCAGCAGGGCTGCCTTGAGGTCGTATATCAAAAACTGGGTCATCTCTTTTCGTTTCTCGGGTTAGACAAACGGGACTGTCGGCAGGCGTTTCCTAGCGGGTTTCACGCGTGCCGTGCAGCGCCTTGGAGCGCTAAATCTGGTTGATCATGGCCCGCAGCTGGGCAATGTCGTCGTCAGACAGGCGCTCGTGCTTGGCAAAAAACGAGACCAGCGAGGTGAATGATCCGCCGAAGAACGTGTCTTTCACGTCCTGAACCACGCTCGCCTTATAGTCTTCACGCGCCACTGCAGGGCGGAAACGGTTGGCCTTGCCCACCTTCCTGGCCAGCAGGAAGCCTTTCTCGGTGAGTATTTTAGCAAAGGTCATCACTGTGGTGTAGGCCGGTTTCGGCTCTGGATAGCGGTCAAGAATGTCCTGAACCGAGCCTTCTCCCTCGGGCAAGTCCCACACTATCTTCATCACTTGCGTCTCGGCCTTGGTCAGTTGTCGTCTCTTTTCTTCCATATGCTGATGGGGTTTACGGTTGATTCAACACTTGTTGTTGTTCCGACTGCAAATATAATACTAATTATTTAGTAATACAAATATTACGTACTAAAAGTTTAGTAAATAAACTTCTTTTAACCTTTCGCAAGCTTTATTCTTAGTAGTTGGGCCTGTCGGGGGGCTGCAGAGGCAGTCTTGCCCGCGAGATAGGCCACATGTATGAACCATACATGGCAGATGTATGAAGCATACACCTGCCATGTACGGAGCAGAAAGGGCAGCTTTCTCGGCAAGAGGGCTGGCGGTCTGCGGGCTCAAGGGGTAGGTGCGGGGAAGAGAATGGGACGGAATGGCGGGGGCTTACGCGCGCGTATATGATATAATAAGGTGGGGAAAGCTGGAAATAAGGTGCCTGCATGACAGGGAAAAGCGCAGGAAACAGCGGCTGAGACGTCGCGAGTCAACAAAAAAGGGGATGCCCGGAAGCATCCCCTTTGCTTTGGTTCAGTAGGTATTACTTGGCATAAGAAGGACGGACGAAGCGGTTGCGCTGGATATACTCGGCGCTGCGACGGCAAGCTTCCATGATGTCGATGGTGCCATCAGTCTCCTCAATCTCAACGATGAAGTTCTCGAGTCCGGCAGTGTCGGCTGCTCCGAAAATGGCATCAAAGCCTACGAAACCGCTCTCTCCGAGCTCGTATTTGTCCTTGATGTGGAGCATCTTGAAGCGTCCGGGATACTTCTTGAAGTAGTGAACAGGGAACTGGTTGCCCCAGCATGCCCAGTAAACGTCCATTTGCCAGAACATGTTTGCGGGGTCAGTGTGCTCGATGAAGTAGTCCATCCATACCTGATCTTCCACTTTCTGATACTCGTGAGAGTGGGTGTGATAGCCGTATTTAAGGCCTGCTTCACGACACATCTTGCCGATTTCGTTGGCATAGTCGCACATGGTCTGTGCATCCTTCAGGGTCTTGGGGACGCCCCATCCCGGGGTGACGATGTACTCCATTCCGGCTGCTTTGTGAGCCTTGATGGCCTTGGCCCACCACTTCAAGGCCTCCTTGAAGTCGTGATTGGCCAGTTCTTCGTCGTTCAAGCCACGGGTAGTATGCGAGGAAATGGGCTTCAAACCTGCTGCCTCACAGTCTTTCTTATACTGTTCGGGAGCCACGCCATAGAATTTTCCGTCGTTGTAATGGGCTGCCTCAACATAGGTGTAGCCCATGTCGCGGAGCTGGCGGAACACCTCTACATGGTTCTTGGCATAGCTTTCTTCGCTGCCGATGAGCTCGCGGATGGAATAAAGCTGCAGGCCCATCTCCTTCTTCACAGGTGCCATGCGGCGTGTTCCGCGACGGTTGCCCTGCTGAGCCATGGCCACTTGGCCAATCATCAGCATGGCCAGTGCAAAAAACATGATTTTCTTCATATCGATATTGTTTTCCTATAATGCTGTGTTTGCAAAACACAAAGGGGACGAGGGGTCCCCCTTGCAGGTTTAGTCGGTCACTTTTACGCGAATGTTACGATACCACACGTCGTCGCCATGATCCTGGAAGGCAACATAACCCTCGTGCTCTTCGCCACCCATGTTGAGCAGAAGTTCGTAAGCTTCGGGGAAGTCGCCGTCGGCACTGAACTTGCTGTTGTCGAGCATCTCTTTCCACTTCGGAGTCCAAAGGTGATATTCGAGCACCTTCTGGCCATTCTGATAGTGGATGACTGTGCCCTTAAACACCTGGATAGCGGCAGTGTTCCACTCGCCATAAGGCTTGGCATTCTGAGGCTTTGCAGGAATCATGTCGTAGAGAGAGGCAGCCTGACGGTTGCCGTCTACGCCGAGTTGTGCGTCAATATGGTTAGCGTTGTCGAGAATCTGATACTCGGAAGCCGACTGCCAGATGGGCAGAAGCTCGCCGGTTTTCTGCGACTTGGCCTCCTGAGCGAGATAGAATACGCCCGAGTTGCCACCCTTTGAAATCTTATACTCGAAACGAATCTCGAAGTTCTTCAGCTTCTTGTCGTAGAGCAAGTCACCGCCACCTTCGGCTTGAGCCTCACCAGTGCCCGAGCCTTTCAGGTGTATGGCGCCGTCTTCTACATCCCAACTTGCGGGAGGAACGTCCATTCCATAGCCACGCCAACCCTCGAGTGTCTCGCCGTTGAAGATGGGTTCAAAGTCTTCTTCGTCGGCAGCTTCGGCTGCGACAGCAGCTGTTTCTTGATTGCAGCAGCACTCGCTGCAGGTGCATTTGCACTTATTGTTGCAGCAGGAAGCAAAGAGAGCTACGGCTGCTACCATCATTAAAATCTTTTTCATTGTGTCTGTCTTGTTAATTAACGGATAGGCTTCCGGCTGAGACGGCTTGCCTCAGACATGGACATGCCAAGGCTTCTGCGGGGTCGTCCGGCTGCCTTTCCGACTGGTTTTACAATTCCTTTACCTTGATATTGCGATACCAGACGGTGTCACCATGGTCTTGCATGCCGATGAGACCTTCGCGCTCTGGTCCGCCACACTCCCGAAGCAGCTCGAAAGCTACAGGCCAATTCTTCTCTGAGAACTTGCTTGCCTGCAACAATTCGATCCACTCTGGAGTCCAAAGAGTGTACTGCAACACCTGCACACCATTCTGATAGTGGGTGACAACGCCGTCCTTGACACGGATCTTCACCTTGTTCCACTCGCCGAAAGGCTTGGCATTCTGCGGTTTTGCAGGAATCATGTCGTAGAGAGAGGTAGACTTTCTGTTGCCGTCTACACCGAGTTTTGCATCAGGATGGTTCTCGTTGTCAAGCACTTGGCATTCGGGAGCCGAGATGTAGATGGGCTCAAGACCGCTGCCATCGGCACGGGCCACTTCCTGAGCAAGATAGAAAATGCCGGAGTTGGCTCCTTCCGATACTTTCCATTCCATCTCAAGTTCGAAGTTCTTGAACTTGTGGGCGAAGATGATGTCACCGCCACGACCCTTCTTCTGGCTGTCAAACTTGATGCAACCGTCCTCAACTACCCACTTCGAAGGCACTTTGTTAAGGCCATAGCCACGCCATCCGTCGAAATTCTCGCCGTTGAAAATGGTCATATAACCGTTCTTGTCCACAGGAACAGTCACCTTCTCGTAGCACTCAGGACCTTGGAAACCCTGCGAGACATAGAGCTCGGCAGAAGTCTTTTTCTGTGCGCTCATGGTCATACTCACGGCCAGAGCTGCTATTGCTAATGCGATTTTCTTCATTATCAGGTTATTTTCTATTGTCTTCTATCTTACCTTTTATATCATCTAACTTTTTCGAAATATAAACGATCTCTAAGAGAACTGCCCATACATACTATGGGTCCTTCCGTTTATCCTTTCGCGTTATGATAATAATTTGTTGGCGTTCTTCCGATAATCCAATGAGTTGACAAGCGACTGGGAGATGCTGTGAGCACGTAAGCCGAAGCCTCTTACCCTTCAGTCTCCTTGCTTGTCAACTCATCTTTCAAATATTACAGAGGCAGTTCAGGCAGTTTATAGCCATTCTGATATACCGGCTTAATCAGGCTTGCGGCATATTCGTTGGCATCAACTGGTTCACTGTAGGTGCGGTCGAACGTCGGATGACCGTCATGAATCTGGAACTTATCCTCGATGACGGCACGGATCTTGGCATCCTTCGGTATATTGGTGAAGCGCATATTCTTACCGTCCCAGTGCAGCCATTGCTCGAGATCCTGCAGACGAACGGCAGCAACACCCATCACAATCATTTCATTCAACGGACCTGCAAGGCTGAAGTCAGAAGCAGACTTCACGCGAACGTCGGCGTCTTCCTTACAAGCACGTATCCAGTCTTGCTGGTGAGACAGCTTGACTACGCGCTCTATCTCAGGCACGATGGGCTCGCGACCGCTGACGAGGAATGGGTTTTCACCATAAGTTCCGACGACCATGATGTCCTTCGTTCCATAGAATACCGTGACACCATTGCCGTCAAACTTCTTGCCTTCCGGTATGTTAAATGGCAGATTTGGACGCAAACCTCCGTCGTACCATGTAAGCTCACATGGTGGCAAAGCTAACTTAGGAAGGTTAGGACGGGCGGGGAATCTGTAGGTGATCTTTTGAGCAGTTGGGCAGGCATCGGTCATCAACATGGTCGAGCTTCCTATGACTGCTTCCGGATAACCGAGGTTCAAGCCCTTGAAAGCGACCTGCAAAATATGGTTAGCCATGTCGCCAAGTGCGCCAGAACCGAAGTCCCACCATCCGCGGAAGTTCCAGGGAGTATAGACGGGATTGTATGCTCTTTTGGGGGCTGGTCCGATGAATGCGTCCCAGTTCATTGTCTCTGGCACAGCTGGTTTGTCAGTTGGGGCAGACATTCCTTGTGGCCAGATGGGGCGGTTTGTGAAGGCTTCAATGCGTGTTACCTCACCGATTTCTCCGTTCCAGAGCCAGTTCAAGGCCTTGCGTGTTCCTGCTCCTGATGCACCTTGGTTACCTTGCTGGGTGGCAACTTTATGCTTTTCGGCCAATTTTGTCAGCAAACGACTCTCATAAGCATAGAGGGTCATGGGTTTCTCTACATAGGCATGTTTGCCAGCTGCGATAGCTTCTGCTGCGATAATGGCATGGGTATGGTCGGCTGTTGCTACCATAACTGCATCTGCCTGGTTCAGCATTTCCTCGTACATCTTTCGGTAGTCACTGTAGCGTTTTGCGTTAGGATACTTTTCAAAGATGTGCTTTGCATAGTGCCAGTCACAGTCACAGAGGCCGATAATGTTTTCGGTTTCCATTTCCGAAAGGTCGGCTGCACCGCGTCCTCCGATACCGATACCGAGGATATTGAGTTTGTCACTTGGAGCCTTGTGGCCCTTTGCTTTGCCAAGTACAGAAGCCGGAACGATGGTAGGTGCTACGATCATTCCTGCCACGGCTGCACTTCCTCGCTTGAGAAAGTCTCTTCTTGAAATTTCTGCCATAGTTTTTTTGGTTTTTAAATAAGGTTTATATTAATAATCATACGTTCTTGTTATTGCGTGGAAGCAGCCCATAGCCGTTGGTCATGGTTCGTCTCCGTTCTCTGATGGCTTCGAGTGTCGCTTCGCTTCCGATAGCCGGCAGCTCGGTTTCGTAGGCGTCTTCGAGCATCTTCCATGCCATTTCCGAGGCTATTGCCGAGTCTCTGAAGGTGGGCATTCCTTCTGATCTTCTTCCCGTTTGTATAGAGTCGGCCATTTCGCTGATGAGCCTGTCGATGTTTTTTCCTCCGAAAGGCCGTTCTTCTATGCGTGTTTCATTGACGCCTCTCAGTTCCACATGTGCTGTCTTAAAGTCGTGTGTCATGCGACAAATGCCCTTTGTCCCGATGAGTTCGACGTAAGAGTTGTGGGTCTGGTCTTTGGAAAGCTGTCCGTATACGAATCCCTGGGTGATGTCATAGACGATGCCGTTTTGGAATGTACCGTGGCATTGCAGCCACCAAGGGTCTTTATAGTTCCACATGCGGATGCCCTGCGAGTGCCATGTTTTGTATTCGCTTCCGGCATACCACCGTGCGAGGTTCACGTAATGCATGCCGCAATCGTGGAAGCACGGGCCTTCGCTTTCGTGGCCTTCGCCCGGGGCGAGCCCCGGAGTCATGTGGCAGATGCGTATGATGGCCAGTTCGCCTATCTCGCCCGACTCGACGAAGCGTCTCATCTCGTTGTGATACCATGAGTTGAGCAGATACATATTGACGGTTGTAAAGCGGTCGCTGCGCTCGGCGAGCCTCACTGTGGCCCATTCGTTTTCTACCGTGTCGGCGATGGGTTTCTCGGCTATCACGTGCTTGCCTGCCTCCAATGCCCGTCTGATTTGTTCCTTTCGGAAGTCAGCAAACGCGCATAAGGCCACGGCTTCTACCGTCGCATCTGCATATATTTCCTCTGTATCCTGAACGATCCGGGCTTCGGGAGCCTGCTGTTTTGCTATCTGCCGACACTCTTCATCGACGTCGCAGATGTAGCTGACGGTATATCTTTCGCTCTTCTGAAACTCTTTCAGATAGAAGCGTCCCATACGTCCGAATCCGATGATTGCTACGTTAATCTTCATTTCTACTTCTCAACAAATTCCTTGTGTCTTTGCACTGCAAAGTTAACAATAATCCTTTTTTCGACAGTTGTTTTTGGAAAAAGTATAAGCAGTTTTCTTGTTCTGGGCTGCCTAAGCAACTGGTTTCCAGTACAATTACCGCCATTCACGTCTCCCGATGTATAAGTTTTTCCTCTGTCGGCTATCAATTCACCCTGATATCATTTTTGCAAAATTAGGGCTTTTTTATTAAAATCGAGCCATTTCTACTGATAAAAAAAACTAAAAAACGTCCTTTCCACCGACTTTCTGCGGGCATTTGCAGACCGCCGGTCCATGCTTTCTCAGACAGGCTTCTGAGCCTGCACGTTGAGAAAGCTTAGGGTTTAGCCTGAGAAGTCTTAGCTTTCTTGCCGAGAAACCTATCCTTTCTCGCCCATAACCCATAGACTTCTACCCCTGAAACCTTAGCTTTCTCGACGGCATCCGTGAGCCGTCAACCCCATCAACGAAAGAGCCGTCTGTCGCATAAATGGACAGACGGCTCGTCAATTCATAGTGGTACCTCCAGGAATCGAACCGGGGACACACGGATTTTCAGTCCGATGCTCTACCAACTGAGCTAAGGCACCAAGCCGAAACACCGCCCTTCTGCGCGCCATCCGCACACCTTCCGGCCGGCATTTGCGACTGCAAAGGTAAGGGAAAAATGTCTACCTCACAAATTTTTTCATGCAAAAATGCACGAGTTTCAGAAAAAAGGCGTAACTTTGCACCGCTTTTCACGCCGACAGCTGACAAGCATTCGGGATGTAGCGCAGTTGGTAGCGCACTACGTTCGGGACGTAGGGGTCGGGCGTTCGAGTCGCCTCATCCCGACAAAAAGGGCAGAATCGAAAGGTTCTGCCTTTGGTGTTCATGGAAAGAGGGAGCGTATGGTCCTGAGCCAAAGGCCGCCTCATCCCGACAAAAGGCAGGGAACCTGTTCGCAAGGACAGGTTCTTTTTTCATCCTGTCAGCCGTCAGTTGCCGACTCTGAAGGCACTTTCCCTCATGAGAAAGGCCGGTTCTGGCTGTCAGAAGAGCCGGAAACGACTGGCAAGAACACGAAAATCCCCGGACATCACTGCCCGGGGATTTCCTTTTTGCGGCCTACATAGCCTCGGTTTCCTGCCGTTGGGTGCTGATCTGGCGGAACCGGAACGTGGAATATCGGTCGGGTAGCAGGCGGTCGGCAAACCAGAAGACGTGGAACATGGCAAACCTCTCGAGCGTCTTTCCGATGTCATCTGAGGAAGAAGTGTCCCACGAAGTGCAGAAGATCGGACGTCCGAAACGATAGCAAATGGCCACAAGCCAGCCCGTTTCGGCCACTGCCATGTCGGAGGAAAAGGCCGTAACATCGCTCAAGCTCCATATCTTGTAGACCAGTTCGGGCGTGCTTCCTGCGGGATATTGCAGCCTTTCCCAGCCTGCCGTACGTCCATGCACCATCGCTTCCCATGGGTCAAACCCGCTCTCGAAGGGCTTTACTCCCACAGCAGGCGTCATCATCAGCGGCTGATTGGCATACTGGTTGCGGGCATATCGGAACACTACCGGCACGATTTCCGTCAGCTTCCCGGTGTCAGAGGTCAGCAGTCCCGGCCTGTCATATAAGTCCCAAGCCTTGATTCGCGTGTCAGCGTAGTAACGGCCCACCACGCTTCCCACATATTTTCCAAGCTGCAGTGGCTCATTTTGGGCATCGTTGTCGTCAAGCAGCGTGACCAATACCGTCTTGTTGTGGCGGTCGGCCTGCTGAAGAAGGCTGTCAAAGCCGGCAAAGAAGGCAGCGCGATCTGCGGCCCATTCGGCATAGTTCACCTTCACTTTCACGGCGTTGCAGCCCTCTGTCTGCATCCATTCTCCGCACGAAGCGTCGACTCCCATGAGCGGACCGGCCACCATCCATCGCCACGAACGTTCGTGATTCCACCTGTCAGTCACCTCCAACTCGGGATAAACCTGCTCGTCAGGAGCCGTAAACCGGTAGTTTCTTATGAGCTCTATCTCACGTGCGTCATAGAGATCTCCATCACTATAGAGCACATTATGAAACATAGCATCATAAGGATCATAGGCAGATCTGCCCCATCTCACTTCCCAATTACGGTCATTTGCATAGAGTCCCCAGATGTAGAAGTTCACCCCATATCGTGCAAAGACGTCAAGAGTGCGTGCCACGCCCGAGCCATTGGTGCGCGTCAGACATTCTGTCGCCACGATAGGACGGTTGCTGATGCCCTTTATATAGTCGAGCATCTCGCGAATGTTATGGCCGAAGTCCAGGGCGCAGTCATAGGAGTGGAAGTTGTGAATGTCCATCATGGCCTCTACCTCTGTCGTGCGTTTCAGGGCTTTGTTGCCGGTGTTCACCGTGGCCCAGATGATCGATGAGGTGATGGGTTGCGACAAGTCTTCGTCCCAACACCATCGTACCATCTGCTCGATGATGTCCATCTGCTCGTAGGTGGCTGGCATGTCTTCAAAGCGAGGCTCGTTCCAAAGGTCCCAAAACACGATGCGGCTGTCGTTGGCAAAGGATCTTACAAGGTCTCTTACCTGCCTTTCGTAGTCGTCGACGGCAAACGGTTCTTTCTGCCGGAGGGCCTTGTTGTAGCTGTCTTTCGGTATGGCCAGCACCGGCGAGACGGTCAGTCCACAGGCTGTAGCGTCGTCGATCACCTCCTGAATGTAGGCCACTCGCTCGCTGGTGGTGCGCCCTTTCACCCAGAAACGCACGCTGTTGAACCCCAGTTCGGAGGCCTTTTTCAGGATTTCCCGGCGCGACTGTCCGGGATAAGCGGGTGCAGGCTCGTTGAATCCCTTGATCACACCCACCTTTTCCTGCCATTTCCAAGCCTGTCGTTCCGTCCACTGCTTCCGCTTGGCAAAGCCTGTCGTCACCACCAACAAGCCTGCTAAAATGCATAACATTTTCCTCATGTTCTCCATATTTTTAGTTTTCTTCGATCAGTTGGCTTGCTTGCGCAGCCCGCAGTCGTCATCCGCGTGCTCCGCTTCTCCTATCTGCAAAGGTAGCCTAATACTTGGTTTCCCAGAGGTAGTTTTGTATTTAAAATCTGTAAAATTGTATTGAATGCTTTCCATACGGACCAGAATTTTGCTTATAAAGCGCAAAAAACGCCCATTTCATCGGAAAATTTTCTCAAGAAACGAACAGTTTGCTGGTCGGAATTCCTACAAAAAGTGAAAACCTGCGCATAACACTTTCATCCTAAGTACACAGCATTCCCGGCAACCTCCGGCAGCCTTCCTCCCGAGAAAGCTAAGGGTTCAGGTCGAGAAGTCTATGGGTTGTGGGCGAGAAAGCTTAGGTTTATTGGCGAGAAAGCTATGACTTCTCGGGCAGAATCCTAAGCTTTCTCAAGCAAAGCCGGCAGGCATCGCCGTGATGTTCCTGGGCTGTTCCCGTCGCAGTGGCTAATATTCAAGATAGGGTTGCAGACGAAGGATGTCGTGCTCGGTGAAGTCTTTCAGCAGGCTCAGTTGGTTTACATCGCGAAGATCGCCGTGCAGGCGCCGGTAGTCGGTGATGGCTCTGGCCTGATAGAACGACAGATAAGGGTGGCGACGCAACTGACTGAGTGACATCCTGTTGACGCTGATGCGCCGGAAAGGCGGGCTGTCAAGACGGCAATAGTCAAGAGCCTCCTCGGGAAAGCCGTCTATCTCCAGCAGCTGGCGTGGGTCATAATAGCCTCCAAGCCGTTCCCTATAGTCGACGATCCGCCTCGAATAATAGGAACCAATGCCAGGTATCTGCTGCAGCAGGGCGGTGTCGGCCGTGTTGAGGTCGACGGTTTCTCCATGGCTGAGCTTGGTCTTTGGAGCGGAAACGGGTGGCAATGCCTCGGATTCGGCTGCCGGTTCCCGCGCTTCCACCAGCCGTTCGGCGGGCTGATAGTCGCTGCCGATGCGGATGAACGGCTCGAGCCGTCGGTATTGCTGCTGCGTCAAGCCATAGAGACGGGCAAAATCTTCCTTCCGCCTGTAGATGCCTCCACGGTGGCGATACTTATAGATGTTGCGCACTTGCCACGTCGTCAAGCCCAGGGAAAGGAGCTGAACAGAGTCGGCAGTGTTAGGATCGAAGGCGAAAAGTATCGGTTCGGGCGGTGCTCCCTGGTCATAATATTCGGCAGGAAAAGACCGAGAAGTCCTTGGCAAGGAGTCGTGCTGACGGCCGGCAGCAAATTCGTTCATGACGAGAAGCGAATCTTCCCTGGTCAGCGAAGTTGCCTCTTCTACCCCACCCGCAAGCTTGAGCAGCCCCACAACGGCCACCACTGCGACCAGCAATGCCGTCAATGCCTGCCGGTCAGACTTTGAGAAGTAGAACCAATCGCCTGCCTTCATGCTCAGATGATGCCAAACTGATGGAGGAAAACGGCCAGAATGCCCAGCGGACACACAAAGCGGACAGCAAAGAGATAGACCGAGAAGAGGGCCGAAGAGGCGGTTCCCCAATTGGTGAACTCGTCTTTTACAACCTCATGAGGCACATACCAGCCCACGAAGATGCTGGTCAGGAAGGCTCCCAAGGGCAAGAGTACTTGGGCTGCGAGATAGTCGCAGCAGTCAAGGATGCTTTTCTCGAAGAGCGACAACCCTTCGACGGCTCCGCACGAAAGGGCACACACCACGCCGATCAGGCAGCAGGCCACGGTCTCGACCCATGCCCCTTGACGCCGGCTGACGTGCAGTTCCTCGAAGAAAAAGGCCGTGCCTATCTCGTGCATCGAGATGGTCGACGTGAGTGCTGCCAACGACAACAGGGCGTAGAAGAGCACTCCCATCGCATAGCCTGCTGCGGGTATCGAGGCAAAAGCCTGCTGAAACACGTTGGGAAGGGTAATGAAAATGAGGGAAGGACCGGCATCTGGCGTCACACCAACCGAGAAGGCTGCGGGGAAGATCATCAGTCCTGCAAGCACAGCTATCAACGTGTCGAGCAAGGCTATCTGCAGGGCTGAGCGGCTCAAGTTGGTCTGACGATTGAAATAAGAGGCATAGGTGCAGAGGCAGGCCGTGCCCAACGAGAGGGAAAAGAAGGCCTGTCCAAGGGCGTCGAGCATCACTCCGCGGGTGAGTTTCGTGAAGTCTGGAGCCAGCAGGAACCTCACTCCTTCGGCAGCTCCGGGCAGCGAGCAGCCTGCAATGACAATCACGATGAGCAGGAAGAGCAGCATGGGCATGAGCAGTTTGGAGGCTTTCTCGATGCCGTTGCGCACCCCTCTGACCACCACCCAGTGGGTTAGCAGGATGAAAGCCACCGTCCAGAAGACGGGTTTCAGGGGATGTGTGGAGAAGGAGCGGAAGTATTGCTCCACGTATCCGGCATCTCCGACGAGCTCTCCCATCAGTGAAGCATAGAGATATTGCAGGCACCAGCCGGCCACAACGGCATAGAATCCGAGGATGATCATCGACGTCAGCACACCCATATAGCCAACAATGCCCCACGCCTTTCCGCCCATTCTGCGATAGGCACGGGCTGCATTGGCTGCAGAATGGCGACCTACGATGAACTCACTGATCATGCCAGGTAGTCCAAGAAGGAGCACACAAAGGAGGTAAAGCATGATGAATGCTGCCCCACCGTCTTGCCCTGTCATGTAGGGAAAGCGCCAGATGTTGCCCAGTCCGACGGCCGAACCGGCCGTGGCAAGCACCACTCCCAGCTTGCTTCCGAAGTTTCCGCGACGTTCAGTTCCCATTGTTTGCTGCTGATTATGAGTGCAAAAGTAACAAATAAATTCCACGACGACAAGGAAAAGTGGGAAAAACCTGCACCTGCTCCAGGACCTTTCACGGCGGGCAGCGGGACCCTTCCCGGGCTGAACCCGCACCGGCGAGTCTGAGAAAGCTTAGGATTCATCTCAAGAAATCTATGGATTATGCCCGAGAAAGCTATCCTTTCTCACCCAGAAAGCTATGGATTCTCAGGCAGAAACCTAAGCTTTCTCGGCGACAAGGGGCCGGCGGCTGCACGAAAAAGGCAAGAAGACAGCAAGAGATTCGCAAGGATAAAAAATGTTAAAAATATGTCCTCGGATGATATATTCTGACTATTTTTGCATTATAAGGACAGAGATATGACGAACGACGAAGAAATCATCCGACGGGTTTTGGACGAAAAGACCGACGAATTTCGCACGATTGTCGACCGGCACGGCACGCATGTCGCGACGTTCATACGGCAGATGACGGGCTCAAGGGAAACGGCTGAGGACCTCACGCAGGAGACTTTCCTGCAAGCCTGGCGCCACTTGGCGAGCTTCCGGACCGAGAAAGGCAGCCTGGAACGCTGGCTCTTGCGCATCGCCTACACGCAGACTATGATGCACCTGAGAAAGCTACGTCCGACGGTTTCGCTCGAATCGACCCTCTCAAGCGAAGGCACCGACGGCTACGAAGAGCCTGACGACAGCCATCTTCATACCGAGACACTGCATGAAGCCCTCGAAAGGCTGACGGCTTCCGATCGCGCGCTCGTGTACCTTTATTATATAGACGGTCTCAAACTGAAAGACATCAGCCTCGCCATGGGCCACAACACAGCCTGGCTGGCTACACGACTTCAGCGCATCAGGCAGAGACTTTACAAAATCATGACACAGCAATGAACGAGAAAAATCTTCAACAAGACGACCGTCTGGGCAAGGCTCTGCAACGGGAACTCAAGGAGACGACGCTCTCCAACGACTTCGCCGACCGGCTCATGGAGCGCATCAACGGAGAGGAACGGGCTCAGAAGAGCTCTCATTTGTGGAGACGCGTGGCTGCCATAGGCCTCATAGCCATCCTGATATCGGGTCTGTCGTATGCCGGCATCAGCCGCATCGTGACCGGCCGACAGGGCATACGCCACCTGAAACCGGCCGAAGTCAACCCCGTCAACACCATCAGCCTTGCCGGCTACATGAAGCTTTGCGAAGCTGCCGACGCAGGAAACATGTCGGCAGAGACGCTCGACAGCCTCCATCCGGGGCTCGCCAGTCTGTATTCACCGGCATGCAGCTGGTATTGCGGAGGCTGGTATGAAGAGGTGAAAACCACCAGCTGCCTGCCGCCAATCGCAGGAAAGACCTACGACACGGACAACCTTACCGACTTCAACCACGAGACGGCATGGGTGGAAGGTGCCAAAGGGTCGGGCAAAGGCGAAAGCATCACCTTCGTCTTTGCAGGCCGAACGTGGCCTGTCACACAGGTCAACATCCTCAACGGATATGTGAAAACAGAAAAAGCATGGAGGGAAAACAACCGCGTGAAACAGCTGAAAATGTATGTCGACGACAAGCCCTATGCCCTACTCGACCTTGAAGACTCACGCTCGGAACAGGTGTTTCTCGTTGACGCCCTGGGCCCTTGCCGACCGGAAATGACGGAAGAAGAAATGGAAAAACTCGGCAACTGGACGCTGAAGTTTGAGATTACAGACGTATACCGGGGCGACAAATACGACGACACGGCCATCTCTGAACTGTTCTTCCACGGACCGGCGTGGCACTAAATCACGCCCAGCTGATGGAAGAAAATGGCCAAAATGCCTAATGGACACACAAAACGAACGGCAAAAAGATAGACGGGAAAGAACACAGAGCGAAGGGTTCCCCAGTTGGTAAACTCGTCTTTTACTACCTGTTTCGGCACATACCAGCCAATGAACAGGCTGGTAAGAAGCCCGCCAACGGGCAGGAATATCTGGCCAGTGACGAAGTCAAACAGGTCGAACAGCGACTTCTCGCCAACACTGAGCACACTCCATTTGCCCAACGAAAGCGAGCAAACAGCCCCGATAATGCAAGTCGAAACGGTCACGATAAGGGCTCCTTGACGACGGCTGATATTCAGTTCTTCATAGAAAAACGAAGTGCTCACCTCGTGCAACGACATCAAAGACGTCAATGCAGCCAATGACAACAGGGCGTAAAACAGCAGCGAAACGACATTGCCAAGCCAAGGAACCGAGGAGAAAGCCTGATTGAACACGTTGGGAAGGGTGATGAAAATGAGCGACGGACCTGCGTCGGGTGTCACACCAACAGAAAAAGCTGCAGGAAAAATCATCAGCCCTGCAAGGACGGCTATCAACGTATCTACCACAGAAACCTGCACGGCCGACTTCAAAAGATTGGTCTCACGACTGAAGTATGAGGCATAGGTACACACGCATCCCATGGCCAATGAGAGCGAGTAGAACGACTGTCCTAAGGCACCAAGGAATACGTTCTCGTCGATTTTCGTAAAGTCGGGACGCAGTAAAAACTCAACTCCCTTGCCCGCATCGGGCAGCATACACGACGCGACAACTATGATAAGCAGCAAAATAAACAGAGCGGGCATCATCAACTTTGACGCTCGCTCTATGCCACTTCGCACACCTCTTATAATAATGAAATGGGCTGCCAACATCATCATGACTGTCCAACATACCGGACGCACGGGGTCTTTCTCGAACTCGACAAAGTAGGTTGACACGTAGGAAGGATCGCCTTGAAGCTGACCTGCAGCAGAAGCAAAGATATATTGAAGGCACCATCCGGAGATGACAGTATAGTAACCGGTGATCAGAAATGACGTCAATACGCCCAAGAAACCAACCAGCTTCCAGGCTGATCCGTTGGCCATTCTGCTGTAGGCTCGTGCCGTATTTGCAGCACCATGACGCCCGATGATGAACTCAGAGACCATGCACGGGATGCCCAAAAGCAAGACACATCCCAAATAAACAAGAAGAAAGGCTGCACCACCGTTCTCCCCTGTCATGTACGGAAACCGCCAAATATTGCCCAGACCTACGGCCGATCCCGCCGTCGCAAGTATCACTCCTAACTTACTTCCGAAACCTATCCTCTGTTCAGACATGTCACAATCTTTTTACTTAAAGCGTTGCAAAATTATAAAATAATCAGTACTTTTGCAAGCAAATCAAAAGTAAAAATGAAATATTTGTTGCATTTATTAAGAAAATATCCCATTTCTGCGGTCGTGACAGGGATGATTTGGACAGCATGTCTGATACCAGTTCCCGAGACACCGCTCAGCAATGTCACGATGATAGACAAGTGGACTCACCTTGTTATGTTCGGTGGTCTGTGCATAATCATATGGATTGAAAGGGCAGAAATCTTTCGAAAAACAACCAAAAAGGAAAGCATCCCTGCCACGAATGCTGCCTGGAAAGCAGCATTCGGGATATTCTTCTTTGCCTGGACAACAGGCGGTCTGATCGAGTTGGCACAGGGTTACCTCACAAATGGCATAAGAAGCGGCGAATGGCTTGACTTCTATGCCGACGGCATCGGTGCCCTTTTAGGCCAGCCTACCGGTATTCTTCTGGCACGATTCCTTTCCATTCTGCATATGGATGCTTAAGCATATGCTTGTTATAAAAGAACCGATTGCCAGTAACTTCGGGACCAATGAAGTCGGGTTTTACGAAGGTTTCTTCTGGTGAATCCAGCTCTATCTCGGCCATCACCAGCCCCTCATTGGCCCCATGAAACTCATCTATTTCAAACACATGGCTGCCGCTCCTGACCAAGTATCGGTGCTTTTCAATGAGACCTCCACGGCATAACTCCAACAGACGGGTCGCTTCATCAAGGGCTATTTCCTTCTCAAACTCATAGCGAGAGAGGCCTCCGTCGACCGACTTTCCTTTGATTGTCAGGTATGCATGGTCATCTCTGCGGCGTATTCTCACGGTCGCGGCGTCTGACGGGATATAGCCTTGTTGTATATAACTACATGAATAGGCGGCGCTTTTATAGGCGTCGCCTTTCTTCTTTACGAGGAACTTTCTTTCTATTTCCTGCCCGCTCATTTAGTTCATCATGTAATAAATACTGATGATAAAGACCACAGCAGCTGCTATTAACAAGCCGAATATCCAGTTCACTACGTTCTTTCCTTTTTGCTCTTGCTTCTTTTGATAAGCAACACGCTTTGCATTGTTCTTCTTACTCATAGTTTTTCATTTTAATATTTATAATTCATGTTTCCATCTTTCGGCCTATTCCTCCTCCGTAACGGGAAACTCCATAAGGTAGGCTTTTATGAATCCGTCTATTTTTCCATCCATCACTCCGTCGACATCTGTCGTCTGATAGTTGGTTCTGTGGTCCTTTACCCGGCGATCATCGAATACATAGCTGCGGATTTGCGAGCCCCATTCTATCTTTTTCTTTCCCGCTTCTATCTTAGCTTGGGCTTCCAGACGCTTCTTCATTGCACGGTCATAGAGTTGCGACCTTAAAAGAGTAAGGGCTCTTTCCTTGTTCTTCGGCTGGTCTCTGGTTTCGGTATTCTCGATAAGGATTTCCTCTTCTTCTCCAGTATCGGGGTCAGTGTACCAATAACGGAGTCTAACTCCCGACTCGACTTTATTGACATTCTGCCCGCCTGCACCGCTGCTTCTGAACGTGTCCCACGAGAGTTTTGCCGGGTCGACGTACACTTCTATGGTGTCATCTACCAGCGGAGTGACAAAGACTGATGCAAAACTCGTCATGCGTTTGCCCTGTGCATTGAACGGAGAGACGCGTACAAGTCGGTGAACACCGTTCTCACTTTTCAGGAAGCCGTAGGCATATTCGCCCCCTTCTATTTCCATTGTAACACTTTTTATGCCAGCTTCGTCGCCCTCTTGCAGGTTGGATATGGTCACTTTATGTCCGTTAGCTTCGGCCCATCTCATATACATTCTCATGAGCATTGATGCCCAATCCTGGCTTTCCGTGCCACCTGCTCCGGAGTTAATCTTCAGCACACAGTCCATCGGGTCTTCCTTTTGTCGGAGCATATTCTTCAGTTCCAGTTCCTCAATGGCCTGCAAAGCCAGTCTGTAGTCTTCGTCAACCTCGTCTTCGGTCACAAGTTCGTCGTGATAAAAGTCGAATGCCAACTGCAGCTCGTCAGCCCTTTGCCGCACATTATCGTAGCCTTTTATCCATTTTTCGATATCCTTTACTTTCTTCATCTGCACCTGGGCACGCTTAGGATCGTCCCAAAAGTCGGGAGCTTGTGTGCGCAGTTCTTCCTCTTCAAACTCTACTCTTTTCTGGTCAATGTTCAGGTATTTATAGAGTGCCGATGCTCTTTCGAGGATATCTTTCAGTTGGTCTTGGGTGATCATTCGTACATTTTGTCAATGAGTTCCTTATAGTTCTTGGCAATGGCGGCGCGCTTGATCTTGAGCGTGTTGGTGAGTTCACCGTTTTCCATTGTAAAGTGATGGGGCAGCAGGGTGATGCGTTTCACCTGTTCATAGTAGGCAAGCGACTGCTGGAGGGTAGTGATGCGGTCGAGCATCATGGCGCTTATCTGTTCGTTCGCGCAGAGTTCTTCGCGAGAAGCGTATTCTATCTCGTGTTCTTTTGCATACTCTTCCAGCAGTCTGAACTCAGGAACGATGAGTGCCGAGACGAACTTTCTCTCGTTTGCCACTATCGATATCTGGTCGATAAACTTGTCGACGAGCAGCATTGCTTCTATCATTTGCGGAGCGATATACTTGCCGTTCGAGGTCTTGAAGAGGTCTTTGATGCGTTCTGTAAGGAAGAGTTCTCCGTCACGTAGGTATCCTGCGTCGCCCGTATGGAAGAATCCTTCACTGTCAAAAGCCTGCTTGTTGGCCTCGTCCCGGTTATAGTATCCGCGGGTGATCGTTGGCCCTTTAAGCAGTATTTCGCCGTCTTCCGAGATCTTCACCTGTATGCCTTCCACGGGTCTTCCCACCGATCCGACGGTGTAAGGTTCGTCCATATGGTCGCACGACACGGTGGCAAGACTCTCAGTCAGGCCATATCCGACCATCATGAAAATGCCGATCGAGTGAATGAACTCTTCCACTTCTGGCGATACAGTGGCGCCTGCCGTGGGGAAGAAGTGTGCGTTTTCCAGTCCGAGCTGCTTGCGCACGAGGCTGAGCACCGAGCTGTTCAGCATCTTGTATTCCAAGGCCAATGCCAGTGGCGGACGCTTTCCCTTTGCACGATATTCGATGTTATAGCGGCGCCCCACTTCCAGAGCATGGTCGAAAAGCTTTTGCTGCACGGCGCCGGAGTTTTCTATTTTCTCCTTCACACCCATGTATACTTTCTCCCAAAAGCGTGGAACGGCCGACATACACGTGGGATGTGTCTCGCGCATCGACTGCTGTATTTCCTGCGGATAGGTATTGACGATGAGCTGAGCGCCCACGGTCAGGCAGAGGTATCCCCACCCTCTTTCGAAGATATGGGTAATGGGCAGGAACTCCATCACGCGGTCTTTCTCTCCCACAGGCACGCATTTTCCGTTGGCTATCATAGCTGCATGATACTGGCCATAGGTCAAAACGACTCCTTTTGACTCGCCTGTTGTGCCGCTTGTGTAGAGGATGTTGCACACATCGTCGAAACTTCTCTGTTCCCACAGTTGCTCTACTTCTCCCTGACGGGGCAGTTTCTCGCCCATGGCCACGAAGTCTTCAAAGTAGAGCGAGTTGGGATCGTGCTTTGAAATGCGCACCGAGGAGTCGAACACGATGATGCGTTCGAGCGTCGGACACAAGCCTATCACCCTGTGAGCCTTGTCGTACTGGTCCTGTTCGCCCACGAAAAGGAACCTGATATGGGCATCGTTCACCACATATTGTATCTGTTGCTCCGAACTTGTTGCATAGAAAGGCACCGTCACGGCACGTATACCATAGGCGCCAAAGTCAGTATAATGGTACTGAACACAGTTCTGTGAAAACACGCCAACGTTCTCTTGCGGCTTTATTCCCAGCATGAGCATGGCATTAGACACTTGCTTTACGCGCAGCGAGAACTGGCTCCAAGAGAGCTCTTTCCACTTCAAGCTGCCAAACATTCGAAACGTGAATACCGGTCGCGAGCCATACTTCTTGGCCTGTTCGTGAACGAGTATCGACAGATGCTGATTGTTTTGCATAGGCTATGTGTTATCGTTCCTGTAGTAATTCTTTGGCAAAGTTAATGATTATCCTACAGAACGCAAAAAAAAATGGCAACTTTTTGCCGATGCCTTGCTGCCCCTTCCCCTTGTCTGCTACGGTTTTCGTTACTTTTACCGACATTCCCGACAGTTGTGAACAGCCACATGTTTCTCCCAGACAGGTCACGTTTCCGACACGGAAAGGCTTGGATTCTGCGGGCAAAACATGATGTTTCGGCCGACAAAAGATAATCTATTGCAGGGCAAAAGATGATGTCTTACGGCCAGAACCGGCGGAAACATTCTGAAGAACCGGTGGGGATGTTCTGAAAAAGGGCTGTGATGGCGGTCAACGACTGAGCCACTGTTCGGGGTCAAGTGCCGTCCGGCTGTTGTAGAGTCGGAACTCAAGCAGGTTGTCTACCATGGTTCCGATGGTCTGACGTGTCGACACTTGCTGTCCTTTTCTGACGTTGACTGAGCGCAGATTGCCATAGACTGATATGTAGCTTCCGTGTCTTACAAGCACGGTACTCACGCCGTTGATGACGGCAACCTCGCTCACTGTGCCGTCGAAGATGCACCGGGCTTGTGCTCCCGGCTGGCCTTTGATGCGCAGACCGACATTCTGCAAGTGTACGCCAGGTATGCCCGGATAGCGTTCTCCGCCGTGTCTGCAGGTGATTTGGTACTTTCCCGTGACGGGCATCGGCAAGCGTCGACGGTTGGCAAGGAACGTTCCGCTGAGCTTTTGGTCGACCGATGTGAGCCATGCTCCGCTGCTTTCCGAGGAACTTTTGGCCGCGGCGATCTCCTTCTTGTTGCGTGAAGCGTCGCTCTCGGCTTTTCGTTCAGCTGCTTTTCGGGCAGCCTCGGCCTCGCGAGCAGCCTGTTCTGTCTGTGCCTTTCGGGAGGCATCACCCCCCTTGGCAGCCTCCTTTGCAGCGGCCTTTGCCTTGGCTTCTCGCTCTTTCAGCTCAGCGATACGCCGCTGATTCTCCTTCTCTGCGCGCTCAGCTTCGGCTTTCTTGCGGGCAAGTTCCTCAGCCTTTTTCTTCGCAGCGGCCTCACGTTCGGCTTTCTTGCGGGCTGCTTCAGCCTCTGCGGCCTTACGGGCCTTCTCCACTTCGATCGCTATCAGCTGGTCTATTTTGCTGTTGAGCTGGGTGGCTTTTGCCTGCTCTTGGTTGATGATCTGCTGTATTGTCTTCTGCTCTTTCTGCAGAGAGCTGACCTGACGTTTCTGCTCTTCCTGCTTTTTCTGCAAGGCTTCACGGGCTTCCTGGTCTTTCTTCATGAGCACTTGTTTCTGCTGTCTGGCGGTCTCGAGTTGCTTTTTCTTCTCTTCCACCTGCTGCTGCTTGGCTTTCAGGGCCTCTCCTTGTGCCCGCTGATAGGAGGCATAATCGCGTACGAAGCCTGCCCGACGGTACATTTGCGAGAAGTCTTCGGCCGAGAAGACGAACATCATCTGGTCTTGCACGGCGTTGTGGCGGGTGATATTCCTCACCGACTTGATGTATTTCTGTCTGCGCTCCTCGAGCTGTTTCTGCAGGGTTTCGAGCTGCGAGGCAAGCAGATTGATGTTGTTGTCTATATCGTCGAGCTCCTTTTTGATATTGTCTATGTTGCGCTGACAGTCGGCAATGTCAGCTCCGATGACCGAGATGTTCTGCAGGCCCTGCTTCACACTGGCCTGGTTGGCCGAGAGTTTCTTGCGCTGCTGCTGCAGGTTCTGCTTCACCTTGGCCTGCTCTTGCTGCAGGTTTCTTATCTCCTTTGTGGTCGGCACGGCTTTTTTCTGCTGCTGCGGGGAAGCCTTTTTGGCGGTGGTCTTTTTGGTTGCCTGGGCAGGTTTCTTGGCAGTCGTGGCCGGTTTCTTCTGCTGCGTAGCCGTCGTCTTGCGTTGCGGTGTGGCAGATTTCTTCTGCTGAGCCCCTGCAGGAGCCAGCATTGCGCACATGAGGAGCAGTATGGTAAGGATTCGTTTCATCGTCTTCTTTTCTGTCTTTTTGAGGGTTGTCGGCCTCTGTCGTCAGGAAGCTGGCTGAGAAAGCTTAGCTTTTAGCCTGAGAAGTCTTAGCTTTCTGGGTGAGAAGTCATAGCTTTCTGGGCAATAACTCTATGGGTTCTTGGGCTGAAAGGGCAGCTTTCTCGGCAGGCTCGGGAAGGTTTCCGCCCGAGATGGCGCAAGCGTCTCGTCCTGAACGGATTGCTCCGTCGGCAGGAAGTCAGCGCGTAGCGCCCGTGAAGGAGGAAATCTTCTTGAGTATACTCGTCGGGTCGATGGGCTTGTATTTTGCCGAGACGGTGGTCTGTGCATCCCATTTAGCGTTGTCTGACACATCGCCAAGCCTCATCGAGACTTCCACTTTCCGGGCTTTTTGGGTAGCGTTCGTGGTAAATTGTATAAGGTGTTGCGTGGGGAACTGGCGGCCCTTTGCGGCCTTGAAGGCACCGTATTGCCACGTCAACTGCGACGTTCCATGGGCCTGACTCTCATAGTTCACGTTCACGGCCGTGATGAAGGCCGCCGACTTGTCGGCATCCCACCGGTAGGTCAGCTTCCCCTTCTTGAGCACGACGGGCACGGTCGATGCCGTAGAAAGCAGGTCGACGTCGTATTGTTGCAGGTCGGCACGGGCCACATCAGGCTTTCCCGGCATGTACAACTGGTTCCAGAACAGGGCTTGCAGGGCATAGAAGTCAAGACCATTCTCCTTTAAGAAGTCGAGCTGTGAGTAGCCGGCCTTGACATATTCCTTGTGGACGCGGTCGACGAAGAGTACGTAGTCGGGCGTAAACTCGATGCGTGCAAGCTCAGAACCGAGCAGCGGGACGGTGATTTGCAGGCGTATGACCTCGTTTTTCCGCATGCGAAGACTGCCGGGAGCCGACACGTCCTTGCCGTCAGACTTGATGGAAAGCGACATACTTGCCACTACGTTCTCAGCCGTAACGCTATTGTTTGCCACCCGCTCTACGAAGCTGATCTTCGAGGCTTCCGATGCTTTCTGCCCGCCGGTGGCCACGGTTGTAGGCTGCGAGCCGGTGCCGGCTGTGTCCAACAGCTGCTTCTTCGAGCCACAAGCGGTCAGCAGTACCGCGCACGCCAGCCACATTATTCTATTTAAGAGTCTTTTCATCGTCTGGTGCTTGTTCGTTGATATCATGTTCATTCCGCGTCCCTGCCCAAGGCATGCGCCACGGTTCTCACTTCAAATACTTCCGCTGCTTCAGCTTTTCGGGCAGCAAAGCCGACGCCTCTCCCATCTCAAGTGCCCGTTGCCACAGCTCCATGGCGCGGTCAATGTCGCCGTTCATGGCATGGATGTCTCCGGCATGCTCGACGACAACGGCCGATATCCTGTCGGCTTCGTCAAGCACTACCGTGTCGACTCGTAGAGCTTGATCGATGTAAATCTGCGCCTCTGCGTAGCGTTCTTGCATGAAAAGTATCCAGGCATAGGTGTCAAGATAGGTGGGATTCCTTGGCTCTGCCTTGATGGTTCGGTAGCTCATTTGCTCAGCTCGCTGCAGGTCGCGCCCGATTTCGCTCAGGTAATAGGCATAGTTGTTTAGACACCCAATGTTGTCATCCTTCCACTGTAAGCAGCTGTCATAGGCTGCAAATGCCTCGTCGGCGAGTCCCTTCTTGTGGAGAATGTCGCCCATGATGGCATAGAAGTCGCTGACTATCTCGGGATTGCTCTCGGCCGTTATCTCGCCGACTCCTCGCCTGAATGCATCAAGAGCGTTGTCCTGATCGTCCTGTTGGAAGTAGGCTATGCCCATGTAATAGTAGAAAGCCATCTCTTCAGGGTTGAGTTCGACGGCGGGTTTGCAGAGGTCTACGATCGTCGTCCAGTCTTCCTTACGCCAAGAAGTCTGTATGAGCTGCAGACGAGCTGCCACGTTGTCTGGCTGTATTTCCAGCACTTTCTGGAGCGCATGGCTCACCGAATCCTCCGGCATTCGTTTGAGATCCATGTAAGCAGCAGCGAGGATTGCGACGTCGACTTCTTTGGGATTAGCCTGTAATACACGGTCGAAGAGGTCGAGAACGATCGTGCTGTCGCCCTGATGTCGCTGCTCGTTGTCGCGTATGACCTGCTGGAACATGTTGACTTTTGTTTTGGTGGGTGTGTGGCTACTCAGCAGTATCTCGTCGCGAAGGATGCGTGCCATGGAGTCTTGTCCCATGGCATTATAGTAGTCATACATAGAGCTGAGGGCGTAATTGTTGTCGGGTTCTTCCTTCAAGGCATTGCTGAAAATCTTGAATGCCTGCTTCTCCTGCTTGTTCTGCATGAGCCAATTGCCCATCATTACTTTGTAGTTGACGTCAGTAGGGTGCTTGTCTGAGAGCGACTTGAGCGCTTTGAACGCTTCTTTCTTGCGGTCTTGCAGCTCGTAGACCCTCATCTTTGTGAGGGTGATGCTTTCGCTGTTTCCCTCAGCTTTCTCAAGACGTTCGACGGCCGAAAGCATGCCGTCGTAGTCTTTTTGCCTTCCGTAGAGCTGCACAAGGATGCTCAACACGTCGATTCTGCTGTGGTCGGCATCATAAAGATGTTCATAAGACAGGATGGCTTTGTCGTATTGTCTGAGGCTGAGATAGTATTCTGCTGCGCGTTCATGGTAAGCTTCGTTCTGCGGAGAGAGGCTCTCTGCCCGCTCCATATATTGCAAAGCCCGGTCTTCTTGGTGCATAGCCATGTAGTAGTCGGCAAGCATAAAATAGGCTTCTGCAGCCGTTGAGTCGATGGAAAGGCAGCGGTTCAGGAGGTCGAAGGCTGACGAATATTTGCCGGCCGACTGCTGTCTGACGCCTTCAAGGAAGAGGTATTGATAGCGCTGTCGGTCGTTTTCCGTGAGTTTTTGGCGCACGGGCTGTGCCGCTTCTGTCTGTGTTGCCGGCCGGGAAGTGCGTGCATGCCGGTGTGAGGCGCATCCGCTCAGCAGGACAACTGCCGAGAGGAACGCCGCGAAGGCTGTCCGTGTCTGTCGTGTATGGTTCACTTTGCTTGCGTTGCTAATGCTCTTTGCGAGCTGCTTATGACTGTTTTGCCGGCGAGCCGGGACTATCTTGTGCCGGTATGCCCATAGCCTCCTGCGCCACGTTCGGTATCGTCGAGGACTTCAACTGGCACGAATCCGGCCTGTTCGTGACGGGCAATCACCATCTGAGCGATGCGCTCTCCCGGCTCGATAGTAAAGTCTTCTGGGGAAAGATTGACGAGCAGCACGCCCACTTCTCCTCTGTAGTCAGCATCTATTGTGCCTGGAGAATTGAGCACGGTGATGCCCTTTTTCAGGGCCAACCCGCTGCGAGGACGCACTTG
Source organism: Prevotella sp. (assembly GCA_017469955.1). Classification (GTDB taxonomy): domain Bacteria; phylum Bacteroidota; class Bacteroidia; order Bacteroidales; family Bacteroidaceae; genus Prevotella. The sequence goes on along the minus strand of JAFUFJ010000003.1, from coordinate 29,528 downwards.
AGCCTCGTATCCCTCGGGAAGGGCAATGAACAATCCTGTGGGAATCAGCCTGCGTTCCATGGGGCGAAGCACAACAGGCTCGTCGATATCGGCACGCAAATCCATGCCCGCACTTTGCTTTGTTGCATAAGCCGGCAATGGCTGCCGGCCTTTGTTGATGACCTTTATCTCTATCATGGCTTCTGGTTTTCTGTCTGCCGGTTACGGCATATTTGGTGGCAAAGTTACGAAAAAGGAGCGGATTAGCATGCCTTTTTATCAAAAAAAATGACACTGCTACCGAAGGTTGGCGTCTCTGCCCGGCGAGAAAGCTAAGGGTTTAGGGTAAGAAGTCTATGACTTCTGGGCGAGAAAGCTATGGGTTATCGGCAAGAATCCATAGACTTCTCGGGCTAAAAGCTAAGCTTTCTCGAAGAGGGTCGCCTGCCTTTAGGACAACTCGCACGGCACATCACCGCGGGAAGGCTGTCGCCCTGGGGCGGAAAAGGGCAAAATATCGGGCGTAAATCTTTGCCGGCTAACGAATAATGTGTAACTTTGCAGGCGTATGAAGTGGCAACAACTGATATCCAACAAGCGTCTCGGACAGGAGCATCGGCACACCGAGCGGCACGACGATCGTAGCGAATTCAAGCGCGACTATGACCGTTTAATCTTTTCTGCACCGTTCAGACGGCTGCAAAACAAGACACAAGTGTTCCCCTTGCCTGGCAGTATATTCGTGCATAACCGCCTTACCCACTCACTGGAGGTGGCTTCTGTGGGCATGTCTCTGGGCAATGACGTGGCCAGAATCATCACAGAAAAGCGCCCCGAACTGGCCCATACTCAGTTTGAACAGATAGGAACCATCGTCGCAACGGCCTGCCTGGCCCACGACATGGGCAATCCTCCATTCGGACATTCGGGCGAAAAGGCCATACAAACATTCTTCTCCGAAGGGCCCGGACGGGTGCTGAAAACAGCGGTTTCATCGGGATTCTGGAGCGACATCACCCACTTCGAGGGCAACGCCTATGCCTTCCGACTGCTTACTCACAGCTTCAACGGGCGCAGAAAGGGCGGATTCGTGATGACCTACAGCACGCTGGCCAGCATCGTGAAGTATCCCTTCTCGTCGGAAAAGCCCAGCAAAAAGGGCAAGTTCGGATTCTTCTGCTCGGAAGAAGACACCTACAAGAAGATTGCCTCCGAGATGGGCATCACCTGCAAGTCGGCCCCAGGCGAACCGCTTCAGTATGCACGCCACCCGTTAGTCTATCTGGTTGAGGCCGCCGACGACATCTGCTATGAGATAATGGACATAGAAGATGCACACAAGTTGAAGATACTTTCCTACGAAGAAACCAAAGACCTCTTGCTCGGATTCTTCGATGAAACCGACCAAAAACGCATCATGCAGCGCATAGAAGACGAAGAGCTGACCGACGAAAACGAACGGGTGGTCTACCTGAGAGCCTGCGTCATCGGGAAACTTGAGAACGAATGTGTCAACGTATTCGTCAAGCATGAAGAGGACATCCTGAACGGAACGTTCGAAGGAAGCCTCATCAAAAGCACGCCAGAACACATCAGAAAGGCCTACGAACGCTGCTCACAACTGTCAGTAGAACGCATCTACAACAGCAAACCCGTGCTCGACGTGGAGCTGAGCGGCTACAAAATCATCGAGACTCTGTTGTCGACATTCACTGAAGCAGCCATGCATCCCGACCGCTTCCACTCGCGGCAACTGCTGAATCTCGTCAGTTCGCAGTACGACATCCAAAGCACTGAGCTCGAGACCCGCATCATGGCCGTCATTGACTACTTGTGCGGCATGACCGACATCTTCGCCCTTGACATCTATCAGAAAATCAATGGCATCTCGCTTCCCATCATCTGACCGGCAGAAACCAACCCCGAAGACCCCACGAACACCGCTCACCGCGCCAGGCAACACAGCCTGAAGCCACAGGCTTCTGCAGCCAGCAAAAACAACATCCCCATCCCTTCACGAACGGAAAGGATGGGGATGGAATCTTCTATGCCGCTAAAAACCGCAGCGATTAATATGACAAGTCTACCGGATCTTCAATCACCGAGGGGATCAGTTCGAAGATCTCCTTGATGGTCTGGGTGTCGAACTTCGGCGTACGGTCATAGTAATAGATGCCGTTCTTTTCCTGTTCAACATCAGTAATCTGCGTATAGCAGAAGCCAACGACATGCTTTGACGCCTTGAGCGCCTGAACCTCCTTGCGCAGAATCGTATAGAAGTCTTCCACGGTCTCTATGTTATCACCATAACCCCAAGAACTGCTTCTCTCCTCTTTCTTTATCCAAGGCAGGCCACCAAACTCATCAACCATGTAGGGTTGTCCGGCATAGTTGGCGAAGTTCTTTTTCTCATTATTAATATTACGATAAGGCTCCTTGCCCTTGACAAAGGTGAAGTCGTTGATGAGTCGCAACGAGTCACGCTGATAGTTGTGCACACTCCAGATGTCAGTCACTACATGTGAGTCGCCAGAAGCATCGTTAACTGGACGGCTTGGGTCCATCGACTTGGTGATATTGTATACATCTGTGATCATACGAGGGTAGGCTCCCGTGTCGCGAGCGCCCCAAGTCTCGTTGAAAGGTGTCCATGTAACAATAGAAGGATGGTTACGATCGCGGGCCACAAGTTCCGACCATTCTCCGATAGTATTGCGTGCAGCAAGCTCGTCATTGACATCCAGTCCCCAGCTTGCAAACTCGGCCCAAGTGATATAACCCAGCTTGTCGGCCCAATAGAAGTAGCGCTCTTCGAAGTTCTTCTGGTGCAGACGTGCGCCATTGAAGCCGACAGCCTTCGACATTTCGATGTCGTGTTTGAGGGCTTCATCAGAGGGAGCTGTCCATATTCCGTCAGGATAGTAGCCCTGATCGAGCACGAGACGCTGGTAGTAAGGCTTGTTGTTCAGGTAGAAATAGCCGTTGGCACAGTGTACTTTCCTCATGCCTGCATACGACTTTACTTCGTCAATAGTGTTGCCATTCTTGTCGATCACCTTGTAAACCACATCATAAAGGTTGGGAGTCTCTGGTGTCCAAAGCTTTAAGGTCTTGAAAGGAAGGACGACAACTGAATTGTTGGTTGCCGGAACAGTTTTCGTCGATACGACTTTCTTGCCGTCATATACCGTCACAACCAGCTTGTTGGTGTTCGACTCTGCATAGAATTGCGGGGTTACAACCAACTGTTTCTGATCGATATCGGGCACGGCATATACCGTTTTAAGACCCTCTTTGTCGACGGCTTCCATCCATACTGTCTGCCAGATTCCTGTCACTCGTGTATAAGAACAACCGTGAGAATAGAGCGCCGTACACTGCTTTCCTCCTGGTTGTTTGCCACCTCTCAGGTCGTCATTGACGCGGATGACGAGGTTATGACGTTGTCCTGCTTTCACTCTATTGGTCAAGTCGACGGCAAAAGAGGAGCCCGTTCCGTAGTGGGTGGTCACCAGTTTTCCGTCAATATAGATAAGAGCCTCGTAGTCAACTGCCCCGAAGTTGAGGAATATCTTCTTGCCTTCCCATGCTGCAGGGATGTCAAGTGTGCGCTGATACCAGATGGTGTTGATGAAGTCGGTGTACTGAACACCCGACAAAGAGCTTTCCGGGCAGAAAGGAACGGTGATGTTTCCGTCGAATCCTTTGCTGTTGACATAGCCACGGGCATTACCTGTACGGCTGAAATCAAAGGCATAAGTCCATGTACCATTTAAGTTAACCCAGTCAACACGCTCGAACTGTGGACGTGGGTACTCTGCACGAGGTTGTGCAATTGCGTTACCGAAGCCCAGCATGAGGGCAAGGGTGACGACCATAGTTTTAATTTTCATAGGTTCTTATTAATTAGGTTTCTGTATTTTGAATGTTTTCCTTCTATGGATAAGAGGTTCGGTTTTGGGATGTATTACGGGAAAAAGGTGTCAGAAGTCAGTCTTGGATTTGAAGAAGACTTTATTGGCTCCTGACGTTACTTGCAATGCTTCGGGATGCTCTTTGATGAAGGAATCGATGTGCCTTACTCGCTTTTCTTCGAGTATTTCGTCCATGGCGATGAGTATGCCTGTTTCCTCAACATCTCCGAAACCGTAGTTGATGGCGGTGCCGAAGAGTTTCATTGTCGGCGAGAGGCTCATGTAAGCATTCACGAGAGGGGGAATGTTGTAGCCGAGTTGTCTCACTTCTCTGTTGAGGATCCGGTAGTCGTCTTTGAAATCTTCCTCGCAGAAGATGGCTGAGAGTTCTGCTTCCGGTGTCTCTATTTTCAGCGGTTTCATCGGGATTACGAGCCCTTCTTTGTCGCCGAAATGTTTTCTGAGGAAGTAGAGTATCATGTCTCTTCCGCGCCGGATGTAGGAGGGATACATCGTCACTTTTCCGAAGAAGTACTTCACGTCGGGATTGATGACGGGCAAGGCTCCTAAGCCGTCCCAGAGGTTGTCGAGTGCAAAGATGCTTTTCGAGTTGGCCCTCACGTTCTGGTATTCGAGCGAAACGAAGGAGCGTCCGAGCTCAACGGTGTAGGGCATGTATTCCTTCAAGAACTTTTCTGAGAAGTGAAACATGTGGCTTGTGGCAAGATGAGGCTGTCCGTCGGGCTGGATTTCCCAGTCGTTGCCATAGAGATAGCGGTAGCCTCCGATGATTTCCTCGGCCTCGGGGTTCCACACTATGAGTTGCTTGTAGCAGTTTTCACAGGTATCAAATTCGTCGATGTCGGCGTCTTTCCCCGTGCCTCCTCCTGCTGCTCTGAAGGCGATCTCTCGCAGCCGTCCGATCTCTCTCATCACGTTGGGTGAGTTATGTGCCGTGACGACATACACTTCGTTGTTGCTTTTGTTGGTCATTCGAAGCAGTTTGTCGCTGGTCAGTTCGCTTTTCAGCAACGCTTTGTCGACGGGTGCGATGATGGGTTGTTCCATATTCTGTATTATTGCTTAATCTGATGTGGCTGTGGTGCCGACTGAATTGTGTTGGGTAGTTCGTATACTTGGTCTTCCACCCACTGTGCCCATTGGGCAGATGTCTTCGACTTGTCAAAGGTTTGCCAGGGTATTGGCTTGCCTATCGTGACGGTAAACGGCTTGTTCATGTTCTTATACATCTCATCGACGAGGAAGAGCATGGCCACGTTAAAGCGGATGCCGAGTCGCTTGCAAAGGCTGGCAAGGCGGTAGAAGAAGGTGGAGTTTTGCCCGCTGAAATGGATGGGTACGACGTCTCTCTCATGCTGAACGCTCTTCGAAATGAAGGCCTTTTTCCACGGAATGTCGTGGATTTTCCCGTCGATTCGGCGCGAGCAGAGGCCTGCGGGAAACATGAGAACGTGGTTCGGACTGTCAAAGACGGCCTCGACTCGCTTGGGGAAGTCGCGCCCCTGAGCCCCTGTTTTGTTGATGCCCACGCTCAGATCGGCAAAGCCCGGCAGGAACAACAGCAAGTCATTGACCAGATAGCGGAATCCTCCGTCGTACTGATGTCCTATGATTGAGCCCAAGGCAAGTCCGTCAATGCCCCCGAGAGGATGGTTGGATACGAAGGTGTAGAGGCGTCCGTCGTCTTTCGACGGCAGGTTTTCCTTGCCCGCAACGGTAAGCTGCATGCCGAGAAAGTCGACGCAGCCGTCGATCCATTCCACGCCATGCTTGTCCTTATGCTCGGTAAGACACTGGTTGACAAGGTCTTCATGAGCGATATGCTTCAGCCAATTGACAACGAACCGGGGCACAAAACGCGCCTTCCCACCCATCTTTTCTTTCAAGACGGCCTCAATGTCAATCATCTTTTCTATATGCTCGCTCATGCTGATTTTCTGCTAACAAGATGCAAATATAGCACATCTTTTTCAGAATTCGCCCATTTTTCTAAAAAAATTGACATAAAAAGTACGATTTAAGAACAATTCGACATCTTTTTGAAAAATCACCATCGCGGAGTGCGCCGTCGGCAATTCCCCGCGTCGTCTGTCAGCCGTCGTGCCCGACAAGGCGACCATTGCATGCCCAACTCCAGAAAAAAGATCGTGACAACGGCCGTCAAAGCATCAGGGGCACCCAAAGAAGAACCGACTTGAAAATGTAAAATAAATGTCACAAATTTAACACTTCGCTTTTTGAAAAACAAGACTTCAGCACGGCTATTTTCAGCAAAATTCCCCGCAAAGGCATCCGTTCGTCGCCACGACTCATTTCCTTTACGCCGAGAAAGGCCACCTTTCTCCGGCAGAAACCGAACGAACTCAGGGAAGAAGTCTTTCGGTTCTCATTGAGAAAGAGCACATTTCTGGCTCAGAAAGGATAGCTTTCACAAGAAGAATCCTGCCCACGGAAAACCACCCCGACGGCATGTCTCTGGATAACAGTGGGTTATGTTTCTGCAGAAAATTTCCAGATTTCCCGGACCACCCTCCCCCATTACCGCAAGATAGCTGAATTTTGTAGGTACGATGTAAAAATAAATGCCACTTTTTAACATTTCCTTCTCATGTTGGCCCGAAAGCCTTCTGTCAGTGAAAAATAAAAAAAATGAAGAATTTTCGCAAATTTTGTGTAGAAAAGTGGGGGAAAGTGGAGGAAATTTTGTATCTTTGCCCACAATTCATTATCAAAGAAGTACGCATGCGTTTTTTTGGAAACATAGAAGCAAAGACCGATGCCAAGGGGCGCGTTTTTCTGCCTGCCGTATTTAGGAAAGAACTGATGACGGCCGGAGAAGAGGTGCTGGTGATGCGGAAAGACATCCATCAGACCTGTCTTACGCTGTATCCCGAGAGCGTTTGGAACGAGCAACTCGACGCACTTAACGCACGGCTCAACCGCTGGAATGCCACCCATCGGCAGGTGCTCCGGCAGTATATGACCGACGTCGAACTGCTCACTCTCGACGGCAACGGGCGCCTTTTACTGCCGCGGCGCTACCTGCAGATGGCAGGAATCGGGCAGGCAGTGCTCTTCAAAGGGCTCGGCGACACCATTGAAATGTGGAGTCCCGACGAGGAGAACAAGGCCAGAATGACACCTGACGTGTTCGCAAAGACCATCGAAGAACTCATGGCCGACGAGACCGCCGGGGAGTAATCAACAACTAACGAGGAACAGAAGCCACAGATGGAAGAGGCCTATCACATCCCGGTATTGCTCAAAGAAAGCATTGAAGGACTGGACATCAGCCCCGCAGGCACCTATGTCGACGTGACGTTCGGAGGTGGAGGCCACTCGCGGGAGATACTCTCCCGCCTGTCATCGCAAGGCCATCTCTACAGCTTCGACCAGGATGCCGATGCCGAACAGAACATCCTGCCCGACGAAAGATTCACCTTCGTGCGCAGCAACTTCAGGTATCTTGCCAATTGGATGCGCTATTACAACGTCGGACACATCGACGGATTACTGGCTGATCTCGGCGTGTCAAGCCATCATTTCGACGACGCACAACGGGGATTTTCCTTCCGTTTCGACGCGCCCCTCGACATGCGGATGAACAAGAGAGCTGGCCAGACTGCTGCCGACATCATCAACTCCTACAAGGAAGAGCAGCTGGCCGACGTCTTCTACCTGTACGGAGAACTCAAACAGGCACGCCGGATCGCGGCCGCCATCGTCAAGGAAAGAGCCTCGCGAAAGCAACCCGTCAGCACCACCAACGACCTGCTGCCCATCGTCGAACCGTTCTTTCAACGGGAACGAGAGAAAAAAGACATGGCCAGACTCTTCCAGGCTCTGCGCATCGAAGTGAACCATGAAATGGATGCTCTGCGCGACATGCTGAAGGCTGTCACCGACCTTTTACGCCCAGGAGGACGCCTTGTCGTCATCACATACCATTCGCTCGAAGACCGCATCGTGAAGAATATCATGCGTGCAGGCAATGCCGAAGGCAACATAGAGCAAGACTTCTACGGACGCATCGCTTCGCCCTTCACCCCGGTCAACAACAAAGTCATCACGCCAAGCAGCAGCGAACTGCAGCAGAACCCGCGAAGCCGGTCGGCCAAACTAAGAATCGCAGAAAAGAAATGAGCACACCCAATAACGACATAAAAGACAACCTTGAACTGCTGACGGTGGAAGTAGCCGAGCCTACTCCGAAAGCCGACCCGGGCAGAAACCTCACACCCGACGACGACAACAACCGGAGAAACCGCGCTGAAGACGACAACGTCACCATGAGCGAGATACTCAACGAACGCGCCACAGAAGACGAATCGTCGCTGCTCGGAGACTTCCGGCTGAGCAACATCCTCGCCGGAGAGATGCTCAAGGCAAAGGCACTCAGGAAACAAGTCTGGCTCATCCTGCTCGTCGCAGCCTTCATCATCATCAACATCAGCAACCGATACAGCTGCCAAAGACAGCTCATCGAAATCGACAAACTCAAGAAAGAACTGCAAGACATCAAATACAGAGCACTCTCAAACACCAGCCAACTCACGCAGCAATGCCGGCAGAGCAACGTCATCAACATGCTGAAAGCCAACAACGACAGCACGCTCAAAATCCCTTCACAACCACCCTATCAGATCAACATCCCCAAATAAAACTGCAAATGGCCAGCCAATTCAACAAAAGCAACAAAACAGGTTTCGACAGCAAAAGCATCATGCGACGATTCAGTATCATCGCATTTGCCCTGACGATACTCATCACCATGGCCATCGGACAGGCCGGAAGAATGATGACTGTCGAACGACATACGTGGGACTCGCTGGCCGATCTGTCGAAGAAAGACAGCGTACCCATCGATGCACAACGAGGAGACATCCTCAGTTGCAACGGCGATCTCATGGCGTCTTCACTGCCTGTCTACCAGCTCATCTTAGACTTCCGTGCCATGCACGAGGCCAAAAGCGACACACTATGGGAAGAAAAGATCGACAGCATCTGCACGGGTCTGCACCGCATCTATCCCAAATACTCCGTGCAACACTATAGGAATCGTCTCGACGAAGGATACAAAAAACGGACAACCGACACGGCCATTATCAACGGCAATCCTACCGAAGTAAAGAAACGTATCGCCTACTGGCCCATCATGAGAGACAGGGTCACCTACAATCAACTGCAGGAAGCATCCAAACTTCCCATCTTCAAGCTCGGAAGAAACAAAAGCGGATTCTACGGCGATATGATCCCTGCTCGCAAGAAACCCTATGGAACGCTTGCCAGCCGGACCATCGGAACCGTGTCAGGAATGACAGGTAACAAGAGCGGACTCGAAGCCTCTCTCGACAGCATCCTCAAGGGAAAAGACGGTATCAAGAACCGAAGAAAGGTGTTGAACCGATACCTCGACATCTCCATCGACGAGCCTATCAACGGTAAAGACGTCGTCACCACGCTGGATTTGGAAATACAAGACCTCTCGGAAAGGGCCCTTCTCAAGATGATGCAGGAGCGAAAAGCCGAGCATGGGTGCGTCATCGTCATGGAAGTAAAGACGGGAGACATCAAGGCTATTGTCAATCTCGACAAAGATACCATGAGCGTAGACGCCTACGGACATCACTATTGGAACGGACGATACACAGAACTCTACAATCATGCAGTGGCCGATCTGCTGGAGCCTGGATCGGTTTTCAAGACTGTTTCGGCACTTGTCGCCCTCGACGACGGCGTGATTGACACCACGACAACGGTCGATACCGGCCGGGGAGTTTGGACCATGTACAACAGCAGGATGAGAGACTGGGGCTGGAGCACTATCGGAGGCTTCGGAGTTATCACCCTGAACAAGGCCATGCAGCAAAGTTCCAACATCGGCATCAGCAGGCTTATTGACGAAAAATACAAAGACAACGCCGAGAAATACGTGCAGGGTGTCTACCGCACTGGTATCCATGACACGCTTAACATACCGCTTTCCGACGCGAAAAATCCACGCATTCGCATGCCGAAGCGTCTGCCTAACGGGAAATATGACCGGGCAGTCTGGTATCCGACAGCCCTCCCTTGGATGAGCATCGGCTACGAAACTCAGATACCTCCCATATCAACCCTGACCTTCTACAATGCCATTGCCAACAACGGAAAGATGATGCGCCCAAGACTTGTCAAAGCCATCATGGAAGACGGAAAGGTAGTTAAGGAGTTTGCTCCTGAGGTAATGCGCGAGCACATCTGCCGACATCACGAGGCTTTGGAAAAAGTTCAGATCATGTTAGAGCAGGTAGTCACCATGGGAACGGCCAAGAAGACTGTCAAGAGCAATCTCTTTCGCATCGCCGGAAAGACCGGAACTGCCCAGATTGCAGATGGTGCAAGGGGATATAAGAGCGGAGGTGTGGTCTATTTGGCCAGCTTTGCAGGCTACTTTCCGGCAGACAACCCGCAATATAGCGCCATCGTTTGCATCAAGACTCGTAGCGGTGGCGGCAGTAATGTGGGAGGTCCGGTGTTCAAAGAAGTGGCAGAAGGCATCATGGCACGTAACGTAAAGTATGATGCAAAGGATGCATACGACCAGACGGCACGCCTTGTTCCCGACGTAAAGCAGGGCAATATCAGTGCAGCAGGCCACGTACTCAACAGCATAGGCATCGCCACTACGGCCGAGTGGGACAACAGTTCCAGTGCAGAACCGGCAGTATGGGGGTATGCCGAAACCCGCAAAAAGCGCAACATCGTATTGCATCAATCGGAGCAAGAAAACCTGAAACACGTGCCAGACGTCAGAGGAATGGGCGCCCGAGATGCCGTCTACCTGCTGGAAAGCAGAGGATTGAAGGTGACTCTCACGGGCCGTGGCAAGGTGATCGGACAGAGTATTCCTGCAGGCCAGGCCGTAAAGAAGGGAGAATCCATCAGCCTCATGCTCCACATCTGACAGACCTGCCAGTCCCTATACGAAGCACTTACGAGAAGAAAAAGAAAAAAACAGACATATGAAACTAAGAGAACTCATCAAAGACATCAAGCCTCTACGCATAGAAGGCAGCCTCGAGACCGACATCACCAGTGTCAATATCGACTCGCGGAAGATCGGGCGCGGCCATCTTTTCATAGCCATGCGCGGCACACAGGTCGACGGCCATCAGTTTATTCAGAAAGCTATCAGCCTCGGAGCATCCGCCATTCTCTGCGAGAAAATTCCCGAAGGTCAGGAAACATCCGAAGACGTGCAGGACGCCACCTTTGTGGAAGTCAGTTCGACAGAAGACGTTGCCGGCATGGTTGCCACCCGGTTCTACGGCGATCCGTCCAGAAAACTGAAGCTTGTCGGTGTGACGGGAACCAATGGAAAGACCACTATCGCCACCTTATTATATAATATGTTTCGCGCGATGGGTCACAAATGCGGTCTGCTTTCCACGGTATGCAACTACATCGATGGCGAGGCAATACCTGCATCACACACAACTCCCGACCCCATAGAGCTCAACAGTCTGCTCGGGAAGATGGCCGATTCCGGGTGTGAATACGCATTCATGGAGTGCTCAAGTCATGCCATTGCCCAGCATCGCATCGGAGGGTTGCACTTCACGGGCGGCATCTTCACCAACCTGACCCGTGACCATCTTGACTATCATAAGACGTTCGAGAACTACAGAGATGCCAAGAAAACTTTCTTCGACATGCTGCCAAAGAGCGCATTTGCCATCACCAATGCCGACGACAAGAACGGCCTCTTCATGGTGCAGAACACCCGTGCAACGGTGAAAACCTATTCCACTCAGCGCATGGCCGACTATAAAGCCAAGATTCTTGAGTGCCATTTCGAGGGCATGTATCTCGAGATGGACGGCTACGAAGTCGGCGTGCAGTTCATCGGAAAGTTCAACGTCTCCAACCTCTTGGCTGTCTATGGCGCAGCACGCATGCTTGGAAAGCCGGCCAGCGAGATACTCCTTGTGATGAGCACCCTTAAGAGTGTCAACGGTCGTCTGGACCCGGTACGCTCGTCAGAGGGCGTGACTGCCATCGTCGACTATGCCCATACTCCCGATGCTTTGGAGAATGTTCTCAATGCCATTCATGAGGTGCTCAACGGTAAAGGCCAAGTCATCACCGTCTGCGGAGCAGGAGGTAACCGCGACAAAGGCAAGCGTCCGCTGATGGCACAGGAAGCTGTCAAGCAAAGCGACAAGGTCATTATCACCAGTGACAACCCGCGTTTTGAGGAGCCTCAGGACATTATCAACGATATGCTGGCAGGATTGACGCCCCAGCAGATGAAGAAAGTCCTTTCGATTGCCGACCGTCGCGAGGCTATTCGCACCGCAGTGATGCTCGCAAAGAAGGGCGATGTCATCCTGATTGCCGGCAAAGGCCATGAGGACTACCAGGAGATTCGCGGCGTGAAGCACCACTTCGACGACAAGGAAGTGGTCAGCGAATGCTTCCGGCAATAGCCATAAAGAGCCTGCGGAGACAGCTTTCACCCCGACCGTCGCGCCACTTATAAACCGTAAAAAAGAGAAAATACATGCTATACTACCTGTTCCGATTCCTCGAACAATACAACATCCCAGGGGCCCACATGTGGTCTTACATTTCGTTTCGCGCCCTGCTTACCCTGATTCTCTCACTGGTCATCTCGGCGTGGTTCGGCGAAAAGTTCATCAAGTATATGCGTCGCCGTAACATCAGCGAAACTTCGCGCGACGCATCTGTCGATCCTTTCGGCGAGCAGAAGAAGGGAGTTCCCACAATGGGAGGCATCATCATTGCCGTCTCCATCCTTGTTCCCGTGCTGTTGCTTGGCCGAATGCGCAACGTCTACTTGCTGTTGATGATCGGAACCACCGTGTGGCTGGGCTTCTTAGGGTTCCTTGATGACTATATCAAGATATTCCGTCACGACAAGGCCGGGCTGAAAGGCAAGTATAAAATCGTAGGACAGGTGTCGATAGGACTGATTGTCGGACTCGTACTTTGGCTCAGTCCTGACGCTAAACTGCACGAGAACGTCATCACCGAGCAGCAGGGGCACGAGCTGGTTGTCACCCACAAGTCGGAGCCAGTGAAGTCGCTGAAGACCACGATACCTTTCGTCAAGGAGCATAATCTCGACTATTCGGGCGTGATGTCGTTCTGCGGAAAGTACAAGCATGCTGCCGGTTGGATACTGTTTGTGGCAATGACCATCCTCGTAGTGACGGCCGTTTCCAACGGCGCCAACCTCAATGATGGCATGGATGGCATGTGTGCGGGCAACTCAGCCATCATCGGTGTGGCCCTTGGCATCTTCGCTTATGTGTCGAGCCACATTGGGTATGCCTCCTATTTCAACATCATGTACATCCCCGGCTCTCAGGAACTTGTGGTATTTCTCTGCGCCTTCGTGGGAGCAATGATCGGTTTCCTGTGGTATAATGCCTACCCAGCACAGGTGTTTATGGGCGACACTGGCTCGCTGATGACGGGCGGAATCATCGGCGTTTGCGCCGTGATCATCCACAAAGAGCTGCTCGTGCCCATCCTCTGCGGCATCTTCCTTGTGGAAAGTCTCAGCGTGATCTTGCAGACACGCGTCTTCGCTTTCTACAAGAAACGTGGCCAGCGTGTGCGTCTTTTCCGCGCCACTCCCATCCACGACAACTTCCGGAAACTGGATAAAGACCTTGATCCGACGAGCCGATTCCTGCTCCGCGGATGGCCGAAGCGCCAGTTCAACGAGTCGAAGATCACCGTCAGATTCTGGATAGTGACCATCATCCTTGCGGCCTTGACCATCATTACTCTGAAAGTCAGATAAGGAAACACGGCGCAAAAGATCAACTATTACTGGGTAAAAGATTATCTATTGCCGGGCAAAACATCATCTATTGCTCCATAAAGGGACAGGAAGACGGCTTGCGGAGGCATGGAAAAAGAACGAAAAAGGAAAGAGAAGAAATGAAGAAAATCGCGATATTAGGAGCTGCCGAGAGCGGTGTCGGGGCCGCCATACTGGCCCGGAAGCAGGGCTACGAGGTGTTTGTGTCCGACAAGTCGGCCATCAAGCCCCGCTACAAGCAGATGCTCGACGAGCGTCACATCGAATGGGAAGAGGGTCAGCACTCCGAGGAGCGCATCTTGCAGGCCGACGAAGTGGTGAAGAGTCCCGGCATTCCCAAGGAAGCTCCGATGGTGAAGAAGATCGTAGAGCGGGGCATTCCCGTCGTGAGCGAGATCGAGTTTGCCGGACGATTCACCGACTCGCGCATGGTATGCATCACGGGGTCGAACGGCAAGACTACCACAACGTCGCTGACCTACCACCTGTTCAAGGCTGCAGGTCTTGACGTCGGTCTGGCCGGAAACATCGGTCATTCGCTGGCTTTGCAAGTAGCAGAGTCGCCACACGAATGGTATGTCATCGAGCTGAGCTCGTTCCAGCTCGACGACATGTTCCGCTTCCGCGCCAACATTGCCGTGCTGCTCAACATCACTCCCGACCATCTCGACCGCTATGACTTCAACATGCAGAACTATGTCGACGCCAAGATGCGCATCTTGCAGAACCAGACGGCCGACGACTGCTTCATCTACTGGCAGGGCGACCCTGTCATTCAGCGCGAGATACCACGCTATGACATCGCAGCCCTACAGCTTCCCTTCAGCGAAACTCCCGCCAAAGGCAGCAAGGGTTTTGTCGAAAACGGCACTTACAGGCTGCTTGAGCCGACGGCTTTCTCGATGCCCCAACATGATCTTTCCCTGCCCGGACGCCACAATATCTACAACATGCTGGCCGCAGGTCTCGCTGCCAACGTCGCAGGAATAGCACCTGAGACCATCAGAAAGAGCCTCGGCGACTTCCAGGGTGTTGAGCATCGGCTGGAAAAAGTGTGTACCCGCAACGGCATCCACTATGTCAACGACTCGAAGGCCACTAACGTTGATGCCTGTTGGTATGCCCTCGACAGCATGACAACACCCACCGTGCTCATCCTCGGAGGACTGGACAAAGGCAACGACTACGAACCCCTCAAGCCACTTATCAGGGAGAAATGCCGTGCGTTGGTTTATCTCGGAGCCGACAATACGAAGCTTCACCAGACCTTCGACGGCATGGGGCTGCCTGTCAGCGACACCCATTCAATGGCAGCATGCATTGCCGAATGCCGGAGGATGGCCTGCGAAGGCGACACGATACTGCTGTCTCCCTGCTGTGCTTCGTTCGACCTCTTCCACAACATGGAGGACCGTGGCGAGCAGTTCAAGCAGCAAGCCAACGCCCAATAGGCCCCGATCAATCGCAAAACCCAACCCCTTCAACAACAGCACGCTAACAATGAACAACAAGATAGGCAATCTTTTCAAAGGCGACAAGGTGATATGGATGGTGTTCTTCTTCCTCTGTATCATCAGCATCATAGAGGTCTACTCGGCTTCTTCGCAGCTCACCTACAGGAGAGGCAACTACCTTTGGCCCGTCATCTATCATTCGAGCATCCTTGCCGTAGGCATCTTCTGCACGGTTGTCACGCTGAACATCCCTTGCAGATTCTTCAAAGTGTTCACACCTTTCTTGCTCATCGCGTCGGTATTGTCGCTGGTTGCCGTGTTCTTTGTGGGCAAGGTCAACGACGCCGCACGCTGGATCAGCATTCTCGGCATCAAGTTTCAGCCCTCAGAGATTGCCAAAGGCACACTTATTCTGGCCACGGCACAGATACTAAGTGCGCTGCAACGCGAGAACGGAGCCGACAAGAATGCCATGCAATACATCCTGATCGTCTGCGCAGCCATCATCCCGCTCATCCTGGTGGAGAACTTCTCTACTGCTGCCCTGCTCTGCTTCGTCATCTTCCTGATGATGATCATCGGGCGCATTCCCTGGAGACAACTCGGAAAACTCATCACTGGAACCGTCGTGGCCGTAGCCCTGTTCATCGGCATCGTAATGGTCTTAGGCGACACTTCCGACCAAAACGACACCCGAATGACAGCCTCATACGAGCTGGCTGACGAGGGTTCTGTGCAGGAAGAGCCACAAGAGAAGTCGGGAATGTCGAAGATATTCCATCGCTTCGGCGCCTGGAAAATGCGTATTGAAGACTTTACCAACCCCGACCCCAAGAGCAAATACGACCTCAAGGAGAAGCCCCAACGCATACATGCCAACATTGCCGTGGGCACTTCGGGCATCGTCGGACGCGGTCCGGGCAACTCTGTTGAGCGAGACTTCCTGCCTCAGGCCTACTCAGACTTCATCTTTGCCATCATCATCGAAGAACTGGGACTCATAGGAGGAGCCGTCGTTGCCGTGCTATATATCATCCTGCTTTTCCGGACTGCTCGCATTGCCAAGCGATGTGCCAACAACTTTCCTGCCTTTTTGGCAATGGGTCTGGCCCTGCTTCTGGTCACACAAGCCCTGTTCAACATGTTTGTCGCAGTTGACCTTGCACCCATTACCGGCCAGCCTTTGCCACTGATCAGCAAAGGAGGAACATCGTCTGTCATCAACTGTATATACATTGGTGTGATTCTAAGCATAAGCAGGTCGGCCGCTGTCAAGAAAGACGACGACAGCCAACAGCCTGCTACCGTGGCACAAGCCACTGCCAACAACAACTAAGAGAACTATCATCCACAGAGTATTCGCACAGAAAGCGCAAGAGATATGAACAACGAACTGAGAATCATCATTAGCGGAGGCGGGACGGGAGGCCACATTTTTCCTGCCGTTTCGATAGCCAATGCCATCATGGAGAAAAGACCTGACGCCAAGATACTGTTCGTAGGAGCAGAAGGACGCATGGAAATGCAGCGCGTGCCACAGGCCGGATATGAGATCAAAGGCTTACCCATCTGTGGCTTCGACCGCAAGCATCTCTTCAAGAATATCAAGGTCTTCTACAAAATATGGAAAAGCCAGCGCATGGCCCGCAGCATCGTCAACGACTTCAAGCCTATGGCTGCCGTGGGAGTCGGCGGATATGCAAGCGGTCCGACGCTAAACGTTTGTGCCAAGATGGGCATCCCATGCCTGATACAGGAACAGAACTCCTATGCCGGAGTGACCAACAAGCTGCTGTCCAAGAAAGCTGAAAAAATCTGCGTAGCCTACGAAGGTATGGAAAAGTTCTTCCCGAAAGAGAAGATCCTGATGACGGGAAACCCCGTAAGACAGTCGTTGCTTGACACCGCAATCAGCCGTGAAGATGCCTTGCGCTCGTTAGGTCTTGACCCCATGAAAAAGACCATTCTCTTCGTGGGAGGAAGCCTTGGCGCACGTACTATCAACGAAAGCATCCTCGGACATCTTGACCTGCTGGGAAAAAGCAACGTACAAGTGATGTGGCAAACAGGCAAATACTACTACGAATCCATCCTCCAAGCCTTGAACGGAAAGGCTCCGCAGAACCTGAAGGTGACCGATTTCATCAGCAATATGGGCGTGGCTTATCGTGCAGCAGACCTCGTTGTCAGCCGTGCAGGAGCAAGCTCTATCTCCGAGTTTTGCCTCATAGGAAAGCCCGTTATCCTTGTTCCGTCGCCGAATGTTGCCGAAGATCACCAGACGAAGAACACGCTCGCATTGTCGACAAAGGACGCTGCCATCTATGTAAAAGACGCAGAGGCTCCCGACGTCTTGCTGCAAATGGCCATCGAAACCGTGGGGAATGACGATAAATTGGCTTCACTAAGCGAGCATATCCTCAAGCTGGCACTGCCCGATTCGGCCGGTATCATCGCCGAAGAAGTGATTCGCCTTGCAGAAAACCATGGCAAATAACACACAAAAGTAATCAGAAACAACAGGAACATCCGCAAAAAGAACGATAGAATATGGAACTGAAAGACATCACTGCTGTCTACTTTATCGGTGCAGGGGGCATCGGAATGAGTGCTCTTGCACGCTACTTCATGCACAGAGGACTGGTTGTGGCCGGCTATGACAAGACCCCTTCCGACCTTACCCGACAACTGGAAAAAGAGGGCATGCTGCTGCATTTTGAGGAAGATGTGGACGAGATACCCCATGCATGCAAGAAGAAAGAGTCGTGTCTTGTTGTCTATACTCCCGCCGTTCCTGCCGAACATAAAGAACTGCTGTTTTTCAAAGAGAACGGATTTCACGTTCAAAAACGCGCACAAGTGCTTGGAGAGCTCACGCGAATGCATAAAGGTCTTTGCGTAGCCGGCACGCATGGCAAGACTACTACATCGGCCATCTGTGCCCACATAATGCACCAAAGCCATGTGGAATGCAACGCGTTCCTCGGAGGCATCACCAAGAACTACGGCACCAACTATCTGCTTTCTGACACAAGCGACTATGTGGTGATCGAGGCCGACGAGTTCGATCGTTCGTTCCATTGGCTACGTCCGTGGATGACAATCATCACCTCTACTGACCCCGACCACTTAGACATCTACGGAACAAAGGATGCCTATCTTGAAAGTTTTCAGCACTATACAACCCTTATACAGCCAGGAGGCGCACTGATCATCCATAAGGATCTGGAGATGAAACCGATGGTAAATGACAGTGTCAGAGTGTATGAATACAGCAGGGATGAAGGCGACTTCCATGCAGAAAACATCGTCATTGAGAATGGAGAAATTACGTTTGACTTCATCTCCCCTGTGGAAAATGTCAGGAACATATCACTCGGACAACCCATTCCCATCAACATAGAGAACAGCATTGCCGCAATGGCCATGGCACAACTCAACGGATGTAATGCCGAAGAACTGAGATATGGCATGAGGTCTTTTCATGGAGTAGAACGACGTTTCGATTTCAAGATAAGGACACCGGAAAGGGTTTTCCTGTCAGACTATGCCCATCATCCTCAGGAAATCTACCAAAGTGCCAAGAGTATTCGCGAACTTTACAAGGACAGGAAGATCACAGTCATCTTTCAACCCCATCTATATAGTCGCACGAAAGACTTCTATCAGGAGTTTGCCGATGCTCTAAGTCTGCTTGACGAAGTGATACTTTGCGACATCTATCCTGCCAGAGAAGATCCTATTCCGGGAGTGAGCAGCAAGTTGATCTTCGACCATTTACGCCCTGGTGTCGAAAAGAAGATGATCAGGAAAAATGAGGTTCTTGACCTTGTCAGAGAGCGGGACTTCGATGTTTTAGTCGTTCTCGGAGCCGGAGATATAGACAACTATGTTCCACAAATCACAAAGATTCTTGAAGGCAAGTGAAGAAAAAACGAATTAACTGGAAAAAAATCCTGACCATCACGCTCGACATTCTACTTGCAGCATACTTGGTCATTGCTGTCACGGCATTCAACAAACCCGATGAGAGCCGGCAGGAATGTACTGGTATCGACATAACGATAATGGACGGCTCTGCTAACGGATTTATCTCCAAAACGGAAATCGAGAAACGACTGAAGGAGGCCCATCTCTATCCAAAAGGAAAACAAATGGAGATGGTTAATGTCAGGGATATGGAGGAGACTTTGATGAAAAGTCCGTTCGTGGAAAAGGCAGAATGCTACAAAACACAAGATGGACATGTCAGCATCAGCATCAGTCAACGCCTGCCTGTCATACGTATCAAGGCTGCCAACGGGTTTGATGCATATCTGGACGATCAGGATAATGTCATGCCAAACTCCCAATACACGAGCGATCTCATTATCGCAACCGGGAATATCAGCAAGGATTTTGCCACAGAATACATATCACCTTTGGCAAAGGCTCTGATGGAAAATCCCCTATGGAGAGACCTTGTCGAACAGATAAACGTGACCAATGACCACGGCATAGAAATCATTCCCCGAGTAGGAGATCATGTGGTCTACCTTGGAAGAATGCCCGAAAATCCAGACAAGACAGAGAGACAACGGGAGATAACGGCGTTTGTCAACAAGAAACTCGAACGCTTGATGAAGTTCTATCAATACGGTTTGTCACAAGCTGGGTGGAACAAGTATTCGTCTGTCAATCTTGAATTTGACAACCAAATCATCTGTAAGCAGCGAAAAGAAAAAGAGAACATTGTAGAGCCGGCCCAGAATATTTTCTACGACGACAGCACTACATCCGACAACTTGTCTCAGAAGCAACTGGCCGACAGCAGCAACAACAGCAAAAAGGAAATATAAACAGGCAGAACATTCAAAAGAAACTTAAAATAAAAGCACTATGCCACAGGAATTTATTGTAGCTATCGAACTCGGTTCATCTAAGATAACCGGTATCGCAGGAAGAAAGAATCTTGACGGCAGCATGTCGGTTTTAGCCGTTGTGAAGGAAGACTCTACGACGTGTATCCACAAGGGAGTCGTCTACAACATTGACAAAACCGTGCAGTGTCTGTCAAACATTGTCAAGAAGTTGGAGGGCATCCTTAAGACCAAGGTTACCCAAGTCTATGTAGGTGTGGGAGGACAAAGCATCAGAAGCGTACGCAATGTCATTGTGAAAGACATGCCAGCACCGACGATTATCGACCAAGACACCATTAATGAACTAATGGACGGGAACAGAAGTATGGCGTATCCAGATCAGGAAATTCTCGATGCCGTGACACAAGAATACAAAGTCGACAGCCAATACCAGCTCGATCCCGTCGGCATTGAGTGCTCGCGTCTTGAAGGAAACTTTCTGAACATCTTATGGCGCAAGGCATTTTACCGAAACCTGAACAAGTGTTTTGCCAATGCCAACCTTGCCATTGCCGAGATGTACCTGTCGCCTCTGGCCATGGCAGACAGCGTTCTTACTGATGCAGAGAAACGTACCGGCACCGTTTTGGTAGACCTTGGTGCCGACACTACTACCGTTTCCGTGTATTACAAGAACATTCTACGCCATCTTGCAGTCATTCCTCTCGGCTCCAACAACATCACAAAAGACATTGCTTCACTACAGATGGAAGAGCGTGAAGCCGAAGAAATGAAGATCAAGCACGGCAGTGCTTATACTGACAATGCAGAGATTGACAACAGCCTCAACTTTGCTATTGACGCCGACCGGTCGGTTGAAAGCCGTAAATTCATCGACATCGTAGAAGGAAGGCTCGAGGAAATCATCGAGAATGTTTGGTTCCAAGTTCCAAACGAGTATGTCGACAAGCTGTTGGGTGGTATTGTTCTGACTGGCGGAGGTGCCAATATGAGAAATATAGAGCGTGCTTTCCGCAACCATACCCACATCGAAAAAATCCGTGTTGCGAAGTTTGTCAACCAGACAGTCAATTCTTCTTACAGCGAGATATCTTCCCACGATGGTACGATGAACACCGTACTCGGACTGCTTGCCAAGGGCGATCGCAACTGTGCAGGCGAAGAAATCCGCAACGACCTCTTTGCCTCTGACGGGCAGAAGCCCACAGTCCTTGTCAACGACTCACACCAAAATGTCCAGACAACGGGAAGGGGTATCGTGCAGACTGAGGCCGAAAAGCAGAGAGCTGAAGAAGAAGCCCGACAGAGAAAGGCTGAAGAAGAAGCCCGACAGCGCCAGATAGAAGAGGAAGAAGAGAGACGCCGCGAGGAAGAAAGACGGCAGAATGCTCCTCTGAAAAAGGCTATGCGTGGCATCAAGAAGTTCTTCGATACCCTCACAAAAGACGAAGATGACGAGTAATATCGTCAATCCGACAATCCTCATCCCTCAGAGACTATATTATATAAGGTACAAGAAAAAACCGTAAACAACAAACGAAGACGATTATGAACGACAACCATAATTTCTCGATTCTTGACTTCGGCGAGCCCGAACAAGAGCAAAGCATCATTAAAGTGATTGGAGTTGGTGGCGGAGGTGGCAATGCCGTGAACCACATGTATCGCGAAGGCATCCATGATGTCACCTTCGTATTGTGCAATACCGACAACCAGGCGCTCAACGACTCTCCCGTTCCTGTCCATCTGCAGCTTGGAAAAGAAGGACTTGGAGCAGGCAACAAGCCCGAAAAGGCCCGTCAGGCTGCCGAAGAAACCATGGATGACATCAAGGCCATGCTGAACGACGGAACCCGCATGGCTTTCATTACTGCCGGCATGGGAGGCGGAACAGGCACGGGAGCAGCACCCGTCATTGCCCGTGTGTCAAAGGAAATGGGCATTCTGACCGTAGGCATCGTCACCATTCCCTTCCGCTTCGAAGGAGAGAAGAAGATCGACCAAGCCCTTGACGGAGTAGAAGAGATGTCGAAACACGTCGATGCCCTACTCGTCATCAACAACGAACGCCTGCGCGAAATCTATCCCGACTTCTCGTTGCTCGGCGCATTTAGCAAGGCCGATGATACGCTTAGTGTGGCAGCCCGGTCGATCGCAGAGATCATCACCACCCACGGTTTCATGAACCTTGACTTCAATGACGTCAAGACTGTGCTGAAGGATGGTGGTGTAGCCATCATGTCAACAGGCTATGGAGAAGGTGAAGGACGCGTGAAGAAGGCCATCGACGATGCCCTCCACTCTCCCCTTCTCAACGACAATGACATCTTCAACTCCAAGAAAATCCTGCTCAGCATCAGCTTCAGCAACGGCGAAGGCGAGAATTCTGAACTGATGATGGACGAGATGAACGACATCCACGAGTTCATGTCGAAGTTCTCAAGCGACTTTGAAATCAAATGGGGCATGTCGGTAGACCCGTCGCTCGGCAAGAAGGTCAAGGTGACTATTCTCGCTACAGGCTTCGGCATCGAAGACGTTGACGGCATGAACACCCACCTCGGCAAGAAGCTTTCTGCCGAAGAAGCCGACCGCATTGCACGCGAAGAGGAGAAACGTGCCGAGAAGCTCAGTCGTCGTGAACACTATTATGGAGACAACGGAAAGACGAGCATGTACAAGCGTCGCCCGCACATCTTCCTCTTCCGTCCCGAAGATCTCGACAATGAAGACGTCATTCAGGCCGTGGAAACCTCGCCGACCTACAAGCGTACCCGCGCAGTATTGGAAGAAATCCGCAGCATTGCCAACGGAGGAAAGCCCGTCGTGAAGGAAGATTCTGCCGAACCGGCACCCGGCATCATCAGCTTTGCATAGGCCATCAACCGCGTCGTCCAAACCGAAAACCCGACAGCAAACAATCGTTCACCGTATAAAAAAGAAGACTATGACACTATTCGACCAGATAAACGAAGACATCAAGGGTGCCATGAAAGCCCGTGATAAAGTGAGACTGGAGACATTGAGAAACATCAAAAAGGTGTTTCTCGAGGCAAAAACCGCCCCGGGAGCCAACGACACTCTCGACGACGCAGCAGCCCTGAAAATCATCCAAAAGCTTGCCAAGCAAGGAAGAGAGTCGGCACAAACCTTCGCCAGCAACGGCCGTCAAGACCTTGCCGAAGCAGAGACGGCACAGGTGAAGGTCATCGAAGAATACCTTCCGCAGGCCCTCACCGAGACTGAGATCAGCCAGATTGTCAAGGCCATCATTGCCGAAACCGGCGCTGAAGGCATGAAAGACATGGGAAAGGTCATGGGACTGGCCAGCAAACAGATGGCCGGACGCGCCGACGGGCGCACCATTTCTGCCATCGTCAAGCAACTTCTTGGATAACAATCCCTTACCTAATACGCTAACAACTTCCGTGCTCCGTCCACTTCGGGGCACGGCTTTTTTTGCTCTAACGCCAACTCCGTGCCGTGCTGCCAGCCCTCTTCTTCCAAATAGAAGACACCCTTCTTTTCAAAAAAATCTTGCAAAAAGCAGGTCCATGAGCACGCTCTTGGACCAAAAACGAGGCTGTTTATATGCGATTTCCTTTATACAAAACCCACGTCTCAAACATTACAATCACATTGAAAACCAGCAGATTGCAATTTTTCAAATGTTTTTCTTCTTATATTTTCATGTTTTTTTCTTGCACGCACGTAGAATATCGTACCTTTGCAAATGGCATATCACGCGGAAAAGCCTTCAACAGAAAGATTACACTAACAATATTTTAAGAACTAAAAACGTAAAGAACATGAAAAGAAATCTACTCGTTGCGCTGCTTACCATTGCTTTCGGATGGATGAGCAGCAATGCATGGGCCATTTCAGAGAAGGACGGTATCTACCAGATCGACAATGCCGACGACCTGATTGCCTTCTCAACTCTCGTGGTCGACGGCAACACTTCGGCCAATGCCGTGCTCACTGCAGACATTGATCTTGCAGGAAAGCTCTTCTTCCCCATCGGCATGGAAGGCTTTGCCTATGTAGGAAACTTCGACGGACAGCAGCACCGCATCAAGAACATGGTGCTCGACTCTTCCGACAACTACCAAGGTCTCTTCGGCGTGATCGGCGGTGGTGCCGTCATTCGCAACATCATTATCGACGAGACATGCTATGTGACGGGCAACGACTTTGTTGCCGGACTCGTCGGCGGAAGTAACGGTGGAGGCACAGCAGTCATTGAGAACTGTGGCAATGAAGCCGACATCATCGCAGCCGGAGCCAACGGTGCCGGCATTATTGGCGTCAGCATGGGCAGCAGCTGCACGTTCATCATCTCCAACTGCTACAACACTGGCAGCATTCAAGGCGGACGCGAGACGGCAGCTATCTGCGGCTGGGTCGGCACGAAGTCTGTCATTTCAAACTGTTACAACACAGGAGAGGTCACCGGCCTCGACGGCACCAACACGTTTCTTCGCAATGGCGACTGCACCGTAGTCAATTGCTATGAGACTTTTGGCAGTCAGGTGACATTTGTTGAAAACGAAGCCGTTGCCAGCGGAGCGCTTGCCTACATGCTCAACGGCAACAAGGCTACTGATGCTGTTTGGTTCCAGAACCTCGACAACGGACAGTCTGTTGACGCCCATCCCGTGCCCTTCAACAGCCACGGAGTGGTCTATGCTGTGGGCACGCTTAACTGTGATGGTACCCCGGCAGGCGATGCCAACAACTTCAGCAACACCGACGCTTCCGTGCCCACTCCTCACCAGTTTATCGACGGAGTCTGCTCTGTCTGTGGCAATGTCAATCCCGATTATGTGACACTTGCCGACGGTTTCTACCAGATTGGCAATGCCAAGGAGCTCAACTGGTTTGCTGCTCTGGTGAACAAAGGCGACAATACTGCCAAGGCTAAACTGACAGCCGACATCGACTTCAGCGAGTACACTGCCCAAGATGTGATGATCGGAACCGAGAAACGCTTCAAGGGCGTGTTCGACGGACAGCAGCACAGCGTGACGGTCAACTACTATCGCACCGAGAACAACGCAGCCCTTTTCTGCTATCTTGAGGGCGCAACTGTCAAGAACCTCTTTGTGAAAGGCGAGATTGAGACCAGCGCTCAATTTGCCGGAGGCTTGTTTGTCGACTCTTGGGAGGCCACACTCATCGAGAATGTCATCACCGACGTGACCATCACCGGTACCATGTCAGGCGATGCCACACATGGAGGCATCAGCGCCGTGGTCCACGACAACATCATCTTCCGCAACTGTGCTGCCCTTGGAGACATCCTTGCCGACAACTGTCATGGCGTCGGAGGCATCGTGGGCTATACCCATAGCGGACGCGACACTCAGTTCATCAACTGCTATGTGGCCGGCGAACTGGTGGTGAACATTGCCGAAAGTAATGCTGTCATCTGCCGTAACAACCCGACTGTCATCAACAGTTTCTTTGTTGATGCCTATGGCACAGGCGAGAACACCGGTGCCGCACAGATCGACTTTGCTACGCTGAAGAGCGGCGAACTGGCCTATCTGCTCAACGGAAAGGTAAGCGGAGGCAGCAGCTGGTACCAGAATATCGGCGAAGATGCCTATCCTTTCCCGTTCGACAGCCATAAGGTTGTCTATGCTGTTGGCACCCTGAAGTGCGACGGAACTCCCGACGATATCGAGTATACTAACACCGACGGACAGCCCACACGTGCCCGGCATGAGTATGACGCCAACGGCGTTTGCGTGAATTGTGACGCCCGACTCATCACCAAAGCATCGCAGCTGATGGACATAGCCGACGAGGTTAATCTTGGTATTGCACGCCAAAACGTCATCATCACCCTCGATGCAGATATCGATATGGGCGATGAGTTGACCTATGGAGGTATCGGTACTCGTGACTATCCTTACACAGGAACGTTCGACGGACAGGGCCACATCATCTCCAACATGAATATCGATGCTAATGACGACAACCATGGATTGATCGGCGTAGTGAGCGGTGGTGCTGTGGTCAAGAACGTAACAGTCGACGCCACATGCATGGTTCGCGCAGCAGGCTACGCTGCCGGTATTGTGGGAGCAAGCATACATGGCGGAGAGTTGCTCATCGAGAACTGCGGCAATGAAGCCGAAGTGGTCGTGACCGAAAGTGCCAACGCAGCCGGCATCTTCGGTGTGAACGACCTGAGCGAACTGCATGTCACCCTGCGCAATTGCTATAACACTGGCGAGGTGACTGGTCAGCGCGAAAGTGCTGGTATCTCAGGATGGCTGGGCAAAAACGCCCTTGTCGAGAACTGCTACAACATCGGTTATGTCTCTGGTGTCGACGGTGTTCGCACCTTCGCCCGCGAGGATGGCGGATCACAATTCATCAACTGCTACGAGAACATGGGCACCCAGGTGACCGTCGTCTCCGACGAAGCCATCACCAATGGCGAACTCTGCTTCAAGCTCAACGGCAGCGAAAGCGGCGTAGAGCGATTCCTGCAAACCCTTGGATCCGATGACTTCCCCGTGCTGCACGGCAACCATGCGAAGATCTACTACGACGGAAGCAAGTATACCAACGACGGAACGGGCATCGAAAAGCCGACCGTCAGCGAGCGTCTCACGGCCAAGGGTGCACAGCTTTACACCGTCAACGGCACGAGAGTGAACGAGATGCAGAAGGGCATCAACATCGTACGCCTTGCCGATGGCACCGTGAAGAAGTACATTGTCAAGTAAGCTCTTCCCGGAAACTCCCACACATCAAGAGCGTGTCTGCCAGCCATCTGGCAGACACGCCTTTTCTTTCTGTCCCCTCAACGGCACGTCTGCAGCCCGAGAACCAGCCTCTTCTCGGGTTCAAAGGCTTCCAGTCGCCAACATCCGTCCCAGCCTTCCCGCCGGCATCGCTTGGCATACCTGCCTGTACATGCCGTTGGTATGCTTAATACCAGGCACATGTATGTCCCGTACATCATAGGTGTATGGGGCATATTCCTTAGGTGTACGGCCGGAATTCCCTTCGGTTCGCCGGAACAACCGCCGTGGCCGACGCCGGGAACCGGAATCTTTATAGAAAAAACTTTCTGCTTTCTTTGGCTTGATATCAGAAAAACCTATCTTTGCAACCGAGAAAGCAGAACCTGGTGTCTGTGCAGACACCACCTTCTGGACAAAATATACAGAATTGAGAGAGAAGAAATAACATGCGGAAAGACAACAACTGTCAATCCGAACCCAAACGGAATAGCATGAACAACTTGAACAAACTGATGGTTTTGTCGATACTATGTGTCGCGCCATTGCACGGATTCTCACAGATATTGATGCCTACAGGACTTGACAAGTTGTCGGGAGGCGTGGTGGAAACTACTGGCATGCTGATGCAAACGAGCTATGACAACCTGCAAATCTATGACGACACGCTCTTTGCTGCGACCCGAAACGGAGTGTTTGCCTATAGCCTGAAGCAGAAGAACGGCTGGGAATCATATGCTTTTCAGGGCCAGCCCATTTCTTTTTTCGTCAAGAACGGTCCAAAGATGATGGCCATCAGAGTTGACGAATCGCGCGAACGCTCGCATCCAAACCTCTGGGCTGCCGACTTTGCACTCCTGCGTTCGTCTGACGGAGGGGCAACGTTTTTCGACTGCACACCTGCATTCGTAAGCGACAATCCCGACAAAGTCCTGATGACAAACATTGCCATCGCCGGCTCTGGAGATGTCTATCTGGCGGTATTCACGACGGGCAAGCAACGGCTTTTCACTGGAAACGACCTCACGGGAGGCTCCACGATGCTTTATGTGTCGAACGACGATGGCGACCATTGGGCAGAGAACGGTCCGAATACGGGCAACCAAGAGCCCTACCGGGTATGGGGAAGTGTGGCAGTCAGACAAGGTGTCGACCGCAAGGTGCTGCTCTATGGCGCCAATACTCTTTTTGAAACACCCCGATACTTCCTGTACTATTCTTTCGGAGAAGCGTCCGAATTCGACGTCCTGCGCATCGGAGATACCACGGAAACAGAGCCTGGCACGACCGATCCGCAAACCATCTACAGCACGATATTCCACCCTCAAGCCCCGGACCGCATGCTGCTGCTCACCGAAAGGGGAGTATTCGCGACCGACGACAGCTTCAAGTCTGGACGATATCTCACAACGGGTCTTCCCACTATCGGAAAGACTTATTACCTGTATGCATTGGCAGTCAGCGAAACGAACCCCAGCAGGCTCTATGTTGTAGGAAAGCGCGATGCCACAGAACAGAAAGACTGCCTGTATTGTTCAGACGACAACGGTGAGACGTGGCAGCTGGCTTTAGAACTGGAAACCACTGACATCACCTCGTTGCACCTGTACGGAGACGACCTCTATATGGGCGGAAATGGGGAGGTGTACCATCTCAACGTGCAGCAATTGCCCACCAATATCGGACAGACAGGCTCCGCATCAGCGACTGAACCCGCACCAGTCTGCGACCTGCAGGGGCGCCGTCTGGTCGAGGAACCGCAGAAAGGCGTGTATGTAAAGGGCGGAAAGAAGTATGTGAAGTAAAGCTTTTCTATTGGCATCGCTCGGTATACTTGAATATATGAAAGAGCGTTCTAACGATTGACGAAGGATATTTATATAACGCAAATATAGATAACGCTAACATAAAAATGCTTTTACAGATGAGAAAACATATTAATTACAGGCTGCCGATAGCTTGCTTATTGCTTTTTGCAAGCACAAACATGAAGGCACAATTTGCCGTTAACGGCAAGACATGGACTGGTGAACAGGGAGGAACGATGACGGAAACGGTATGGCCGGCCGTCGCCTATGTGGAAGGAGACACCATTATCAAGGGACAGACCTACAAAAAGATGATGGAGTTGTCGTTCGCAGGCAGCGTACGGCGACCGACATATATCGGGGCGATTCGTGAGGATGAAACCGGGAAAGTGTTTGCCGTCGAGGCAGAATCGGCGACAGAAGAACTGGCGATGGACTTCGGATTAGAGGTTGGCGACACATGGACGGTGAACGGAGGAAGGACGGTTCACAAGGTGATGGCTGTCGGATCGATGTCGACTGGCAGCGGAGAACGGCGCATACAGGTGGTGGCCGAATATGACGCCGACGACCCTTCAGAGAACGGTCCGCTTGCCATCCTGACAGAAGACATAGGATACAATTGCCTGCTGGGGCAGTGGCATGGCTGGAACAGGTTGGGCACCTGGACGCAACTGCAGGCCTGCTACGAGCAGGATGCATGCATCTTCAGGGCTGAAGAAGCCAATTGGCCCGATACCTTTGGCCTGGTTGACAGCCTCAGCCCTGCCCTTTCACCACAAGACAACGGCCGGAAGACGGCCTATGACATGCAGGGACGCCGGCTGGAGTTGGCACCCGGAAGGGGCATATACATCAGGGACGGCAGGAAGACGGTGCGCCGATGAGCCT
>JAFUFJ010000009.1 GCA_017469955.1 Prevotella sp. | reverse complement strand
GCTTATAATAAAAATGTAAATTATGGAAAAGAAAGCATATATCATTCCCGCTCTGAAGACGCTTAGCGTCAACGAAGAGCAGCTGCTTCTCACGGTATCAATCAGTGACGGCACTAACAACATCGACGATCTGACGGACGGCGGTGACGGTGATGCCGGCAACGAAGGACTTGCCAAACCCTATACCGTTTGGGATTAATAGGAGATTATATGAATTGACAGAAGGCATGTGTCTGTGTGATGATGCGTCATCGCAAGGCACATGCCTTTGTTTTTTGCGTTTTTCCAGATGGAACTGAAGCCAATAGCCTTTTTCCGCTCGCCATTCAAGTCGAAGTTCGGTGTTCCGAAACAGAGCGGACTTGTAGAAGAACTTCCTGGCGAGATTGTGTTTGAGCCGTCATTTCGCAGTGTTGATGCCCTGAGAGGCATAGATGGTTTTGACTATCTGTGGCTCATCTGGTCGTTCTCGGCCAATCCTCATGCGGCTCATTCGCTGGTGGTGCGCCCGCCATTGCTGGGGGGTAACACCCGGATGGGTGTCTTTGCCACCCGTTCGCCTTTTCGTCCTAACCCGTTAGGCCTCTCGTCGGTGAGGCTCAAGTCTGTGGAGTGGGAGAGCAGTCGCGGTCCTGTGCTCCATGTGTCGGGAGCCGATCTGATGGACGGTACTCCGATTTACGATATCAAACCCTATGTGAGCTATACGGATAGCCACGGGGATGTGCGCTGCGGTTTTGTCGATTCTGCCCCGCTAAGGCGTCTCAAGGTTGAGATTCCAGACACGGTTGCCAGTTGTTTTTCTCCGTCCGAGCTGGCTTCATTGCGCAAGTCACTCGAGCTTGATCCGCGTCCCCATTACCATGATGATCCTGCAAAGATTTATGGAATGCCCTTTGGCGACTATGATATAAAGTTCAGCGTTGCAGAAGGAGTGTGTCGCGTCATGGGCGCAGAGCCTGTCGTTTGAATCTGTTTTTGCGGATGTCGTCCGACTCTTCTGTATTGATGTAGGAAGTGTTGGACGCCTTGTTCTCAGGCGCTCGCAGCTCTTTTTCGGGCAATTTTGTATGAATACTTACATGCATGGTTGGCCTTGGAGGCCGAGAAAGCTATCCTTTCAGAGCGAGAAGTCATAGGATTCTCGTGAATAACTCATAGCTTTCTTGGCAATAGAGCTATGACTTCTCGGGGTGAAAGGATAGCTTTCTCAGCGTTTGTTCATTCTGTGTAGAATCCGAATATCCACATTTCAGGTTCCGAATGCCCTTGCCGGTGAGTTGCATGGGTGCTGAAGGCATGGCACAAGAAAAGCCATACTGCCGGATTTCTGTGCAGCTGCCGCTGGGCGTGTCTGCTTTTTCCTTGCAGTATGGCTTCTGGTGTGTGGTGTCGATTCTGTGTCTTCAGTTCCGGCTTCTCAGGCTTTTTGGCGGTCGCCAGTGCTATTTCACGACAAACTTTTTGCCGTCGGCGATATAGATTCCTCGCGAAAGCTTGCGTCCGCTCGCCTTTTCTGTGCTCAGAAGTCGCCCAGAGAGGTCGAACGTCGGCGTTCTCTCAGGAGCGTTCTCGTTTCGTATCAGGTTCACAGCCGTGCTTCCGTTGGTGGTGAATCGGTAGGTTCCCGACCCGAGATGATAGATCTTGCATCCCTTCTCATACCCTGCATATTCCACACCTTCGGCCTCTTCGGCGGCGATACCGCTTTCCATCACGACGCTCCACTCGCTGTATACAGGCATGCGAAGGGTAGCAGTCGTGTTGGCCGGTATCGTGCATTCATAGCTGAAATGCTCATCGTCGACGGTCGTCCATCCCGATGAAATATTCCCATAATAGCTATGGTGGCTGCCCTTGGCCGATGCGATTCTTTCCTGTCCGCTTGGCATTGTCTTGCGGCGATCGGGCTGAGGCTGCAGCACGATGTGCTTGAATCCCGGCTTCTCAGGGTCGTATTCAATGCCTGTCATGTAGCGATACATCCATTCACCGACCGCTCCATATGCATAGTGATTGAAAGAGTTCATTCCCGGATCTCCGAATCCGCTCTCCTTCGTATAGCTGTTCCAACGCTCCCACATGGTAGTAGCTCCCTGGTCAATCGGGTAGAGCCATGAGGGATTATTGCGCTGTAAGAGCAGGTCATAGGCGAGGTCTGTGAGGCCGAATCGTGAAAGAGTCGTGTTGATAATAGCGGTCCCTACGAAGCCCGTTGACAACCTATATCGATTAGTAAGGACGGCTCTTGAGAGGCGGGTTGTGAAGTTTTGTACCTCATCTTCGTCAGCCAAAAGGTTGTATTCCAGGGCCAGCAAGTAGGCCGTCTGTGAGGTTTGCCGGATGGTAGGCGTGACATATCGGCTGCGAAACTCTGCCTTGATGCTCTCATAAAGCTGGTCATACTGGGTGGCTCTGCGGTCGTAGTAGTCGTTCTGTCGCGAGCTCAAAACCCTGTATGCCGATGCCATGATCTGGGCGTCATAGGCATAATAGGCCACGCTGATATAGCGCGAATCGGTAGAAGCGTATGAGAGCCAGTCGCCATAGGTGGTCAGTGCGCCGTTATACTGGTATCCGTCACCCATTTGCTGGGCCATCCACTGCATGTATTTCTCCATCGCTTCAATGTTTTCTTTCAGCACATCTACGTTTCCATAGATAAGGTATGTGAACCACGGCACAAGTATTCCAGCATCGCTCCAGGCACTGCTCCCGTAGCCAGCATAGCCGATTGGTGCCGTGTCGGGGAAGGCTCCGTCGGCACGCTGGCCGTCTCTCATGTCAGTCATCCATTTCCTGTAGAACGTCTCAAGGTTGGTATTATACATGCCAGTGCGCGAATATACCTGCGTATCGGCCGTCCATCCCTGTCGCTCATCGCGCTGTGGACAGTCGGTAGGGATAGAGATCAGGTTGCCTCTTTGCCCCCAAAGAATGTTGGAAACGAGCTGGTTTACCATCGGATGACTGGTCTCGATGCTGCCGATATCTTCGGTAGATGAGCTTACGGGCTCGGCTATGATGCTCTCAATCGTTATGTCGCTGGTAGCAGTAACGGCACAATAGCGGAAGCCATAGAACGTCGTAGACGGGTGCCAAGTCTCACCCTTCTCGTTGCCATTCAGCGTGTAATAGACCTCTGCACGTGCCGAACGAAGGTTTAAAAGGTAGAGCGATCCTCCCGGTCCGTCATTGCCTCTACTGCGTTGACCGTTATCATTCAGCATCTCAGAGTATTGCAAATGCATGCGGGTTCCGGCAGCTCCCTTGACGGCAAAGCGCGTCCATCCCACGATGTTCTGTCCGAAGTCAAAGACGACAGTCTGTCCTTTCTTCAGCAGAACAGCCCCATCTCCTTCCTGCGTTGCTATGACATTAACCATGCCATAGTCGTTGCCTTCGGGGGTTGAACCTTCGTAAACAGTGGCAGTTCTCACGCTTTGAACGTCGGGAAGTTTCTCCACATACGGGCCCTTGAAGGCTTCAACCTGTCCGCTATAGCCGTTGATGTCCACGGTGTTCCATCCGCTTGTGTCGTAGTTGGCTTCCGTCCAAGCACTTTCCATGCGTGCATCATAGATCTCTCCGTTATAGATGTCGCTGTATCGCAGCCCCTGCTTACGGGAAGAAAGCCAAGACTTGTCGGTGACAATCACCTCTTGTGTACCGTCTGTATAGGTAACAATCAGCTTGGCAATGAACGAGAGGTTCTCGTCGTTGCCATACATATTGTGGGCAATACCGCCAGAATACCAGCCCGAAGTGACGATAGAAGAGATGGCGTTCTGTCCTGTTTGCAAGAGAGAAGTCACGTCGTGAGTGGAGTAGAACACGCGCCGACGATAGTCGCTCCAGCCGGGTTTCAACTCTTCATAGGTGGTGGTTCCGTCCGGGTTTAGGTGTCCTGCACGCTGACCATTGACAAAAAGGTCGTAGACACCCAGTGCAGAAGTGTAGAGCTTTGCTGAAGCAATCTGCTTGTCAAGAGTGAAGGATTTGCGGAATACAGGTACGCCGTTAGTGCTTGTCTGCATGATCTTCTTTTCTGAAGACGGCGACTTTACGTGGCACATCCGGCTGCCTTCAAACTCTTCGATGTCGGCATTCAGGAAGTAGTCTGACGACAAACCTTCGAAATCTTCGCTGAGTGTTACGTGGCTATTGCCGTCGGTATCGTACTCTGTGACAACGATATTGTCGAAGTAGGCTTCCTCTCCAGTGTTGTTGTCGACCCTCATTCCGATGTCTCCCTTGACGGCTGTGCCGGTGTTGTCGGTGAAAACGTCTACTAAAATGTCGTCAACATAGGTGCTGATGGTTCCGTTTTCAACATCAATTCTGACATGTCTCTTGTGGCCAAGGATATCGTTTTTTGTGAATTGTGTGAACTGAGAGTCGTTCCAATTCAGTGTCCCATTGATGTAGGTATGGTGTCTTACTGACGGATTTGCGTTGTCGTTGCAGTTGATTTGCCACATGTGGTAGGTGTTTGAAGATGTGGCAGCAAAGACAAGAGCCGCACTGGCCTTGACGAGGTAGAAGTCGTAGTCGATGGAGTAGTGGATGTAGTTGTCTTCGGAAAGCTTCTGCCAGGCGAGCACATGGTTTGTGGTTGAGCCCGTGATGCGCAGCTTTTCGTTGGTGAGAGTGCCTGCTGTGAAGCTGTTTCCTTTCGAGAAGTCTTCGTAGAAGAGCACAGTTCCGTCGGCCTTTTTCACGATGATGTCGTCGTATACACCTATCTCTGGCTGCCCATCAGTCTCGCCATGATCCTCTCTCATTCCTATTCTTCCATACTTGAAATTGCCGTCGCGCTCGTCGACTAATACATTATTTATATACGTGCGCGCGTGAGAGGCGTTGGTCACGTCGATGCGCAAAGCGAACTCGTCTGTATTGTTTAGTTCTGCTTTTCCGCGCAGGTCGACGTTGTCAAGGCATGCCGGTGAGCCGTTGTTCCATATGTGTGGTCGCAGACGAGGGTAGCTTCCTTCGGTGTTGAGTTGCCAGAAGTAGAAGTTGCTTTCGTTTTGCATGGCGAAGCAAAGTCCGGCAGCTGTGTGCTCAATCCTTATTTTTCCTTCCACGCTATAGTCGGTGATCTCGTCGGCATCCTGTCCGGGCATGAGGTTGCTTGCCTTGATCCATTGTGCGCCACTCCATCCGCTCGTCATCAGTCCTGTGTCAAACCATGCCGTCTCTGATGAGGTGGCTTCGTTGTCTTTGTTGTCGCGTACGCTGACATGCCAATAGTAGCGTGTCGAGGGTTGCAGCGATGCTCCCTTTGCCGGTACGTTTACCGACTGCTCGCTCTCCACCCATCCCGAATCGAATACGATGTCTGATCCGGCGAGATCGGTGGTGATGACGAGCTGATAGGCCGTCTGCACGACGTTGCGCTGGGCCGATTGCAGTTGCCAAGTGAACTGGGGCTCGTCTTGATCGACGGCACTTGGGTTGCGCAATGCTTGCACACGCAGGTTATTTACTTCGAGTGCTGTGGCCGAGACTGTGCACGCAAGCGCAGCTACGAGCGCAGACAGGAGTCTTTTCGAGATGCTCATATGGGTTTAGTTTTTTATGATTAGTATTCTTGAAATAGGTTCGGTTGATGTTGCAAAGTTAGCGATTATTTGTTGATTGTAGGTGTTTTTGTTTGTAAAAATGCGCCTCTCGGTTGACTTTTCCTTCTTTTTTCTGCCGGTTGCGGTTGTTGCTTCCTGTTTGGAGATGTATCGGTTTGTCAGAATCCTTGCGACCGTTAACGAAAGCAAAGCAGTCTTTACAGATGTTAAACAATATTGAAAGAAACAAAAAAGGTTGCTTGGTTGGCCTTTGTTTCGTGGAAAAACAATAATTTTGCACTCGCAATTTTCAAGGAGAGATGCTCGAGTGGCTGAAGAGGCACGCCTGGAAAGCGTGTATACGTCAAAAGCGTATCCGGGGTTCGAATCCCCGTCTCTCCGCAGGATAGCGGGGTTCAAAGCCCTTGGAGTCGAAAGACTCAGCCGGCCAGAATCCCCGTCTCTCCGCACGGATGCAGCCCTTTGGCTGCATATTTTTTTGCCCTTTACGACTGTAAGCGTAAGCCGTCGTCTTGAGAAAGCATAGGTTTCAGGTTGAGAAGTCATAGCTTTCATGCCGATAACCCTATCCTTTCTCGCCCAGAAAGCTAAGACTTCTGGGGCTAAACCCTTAGCTTTCTCGTTGTGATGGCTCCGGATGGCGGGGATGAAGGGGCAGGGATGGGGCTGTGAGAGGTGAGGAATGGCGTCTTGAAACCGTTGCCGGCGGGGCTTTTTCCTTCGGTCTGAGCCCGCAGGAGCAGGCTGATGCCCAGATTTGTTCTAAGAAAACGTAAATTATTCAGCGATGTAGCATGTTATTCGGATTTTTGGTGTAATTTTGCAACCGTATCGTGAATCAGCTTGAATATGAAGAATATCTATAGAGAAGTCGGCCGCTGGCGCTGGGCTTTGCTGTTTTTGTTCCTTTTCTTCGGCATAGCTTCGTGGGCGCAAGGCGACTCACTTGCCGTGGCTTCGCATGCCGAAGAGATGGCGTTGCCTGCCGTTGACACGGGTCTGCGCCAAGTGTTGAAGACCAAGTTCATCGAGGGAAATGCCGCTTTTATGTCGCTTGTCGCACTGGCGTTGGTGCTGGGCCTGTCGCTCTGTATTGAGCGTATTGTCTTTCTTACCTTGTCGACGGTCAACACAAGCCGTTTCATGGCCGACCTCAGGACGAAGCTTTCGTGTGGAGACGTGGCGTCGGCCAAGGTGCAATGTGAGGGCACTCGCGGTCCCGTGGCAGCCGTTTGCCGGCATGCCTTGGAGCATATCGACGAGCCGATGGACGAGATTGAGCGCTCGCTGGGTGCCTATGCTTCGGTTGAGGCAGCACGGCTTGAGCGCGGATGTTCTTGGATCAAGCTGTTCATTGCCATGGCTCCGTCGCTGGGATTCTTGGGTACGGTGATCGGCATGGTGATGGCTTTCGACCAGATACAGCAGGCTCACGACATAGGTCCCTCGATCGTTGCTGCGGGCATGAAGGTGGCTCTTATCACGACAATCTTTGGCATCATCGTCGCACTCATCCTGCAACTCTTCTACAACTACATCCTCTCGCGCATTGATCGCTTGGTGGACGAGATGCAGGAGTCGTCGATTTCACTGCTCGACCAGATTGCGAAAACAAAGAAAAACGCAGAGTAGGATATGGAAAAGAGCAGCAGACGACGCTCGGAAGAACGCATTGCAGGCGCAGTCTTCGTGACCATGATCGCGGTGACGGCCATGGTGTTTTCAGCGTTTTTCCTCGTCAAGTACAACACACCGTGGAGCCTTGACCCCGACTTCAACGCCCCGGCTATGACCGATGTGCTCATCGGATATGCCGTGACGCTGACCGCTGCAGCCCTGCTTCTGACCCTTCTGTCGGTAGGAGTGGCCTCGCTCAACGGCGGAAAAAGGTCTCAACGGCACAATGGAGTGCCGGCTATGTGGCTGGCAATAGGCGTCTTTGTGGCGCTGGCCGTGCTGCTTTCAGCCACGTTCCTCTTAGGCTCTCCGTCGGCAATCATGGTGAACGGCCGGTTCTACGGCAACACCTTGTGGCTTCGCACGGCCGACATGTTTGTCACCTCCTCGCTTGTGCTGCTGCTGACAGGCGCCGTCGCTGTGGCATGCAACTATCTGTTTACCCGCGAGAAATAATCAGACGCAACCGTCAACCGCCCTGAAAGTCATGAAGATACGTCGCCGAAAACACCAAATGCCCGAACTGAATACGACCTCGACCGCCGATATTTCGTTCATGCTTCTCGTGTTCTTCCTGATGACAACCTCGATGGACAACACCAAGGGAATGCTGAGACAACTGCCTCCTCCCGACAATAAGGAGACGTTGACGCAGGTGGACGTAGAGCGGAAAGACCTCCTGACACTGCAGCTGACGGCACACAACCAGCTCATAGCCAACGACGATACCGTCGGCATTGACAGCCTGCGCACGCTGGCTTCGGCCTTCATCAGCGAGAAAGGAGACAGGCATGTCATCTCGTTGGAAGCCCATCCAGAGGCCACATATGACAGCTATTTCCAACTGCAGAACCAGCTAATGCTGGCTTATCGGGACGCAAGAAGCCAGTGGACCGTCAGCCAATACGGCCGCAACCTTGCCGACTGTTCGCAGGAACAGCAGGCATCGGCCGTCAGAGCACTGCCCCAACGCATTGCCGAGGTGTATGAAAGCAGGGAAGGAGGTGGCTCATGAACATCGTCCGCAGGCAGCGCGAAGTACCGCAACTCAACATGGCATCGCTGCCAGACCTGATCTTTACCATCCTTTTCTTCTTCATGATTGCCACTCATATGCGCAATGTATCCCCGCAAGTAATCGTGGAAGAACCACAGGGAGAAGCCCTCTCGCAGCAACCTCGGCACTCAAGCCTCTATCTTTTCATGGGATGGGCCGACGGACATGAGCAGCTGCAACTGGGTGAAGAACAGCTGGAGCTTGACGAGCTGAAGGCAAAACTGATGCATAAGGCCGGTGAAATGACGGACGAAGAAGCCGAGTCGACGGTCGTCATACTGAAGGCTGACCGCAACGTGCCTATGCATGTCATACAAGAAGTGAAGCAAGCCCTGCGCGAAAGCAGGCTACAGCGCATCTACTATTCGGCCTCGGAAAAAAGAGAATAGAATTGCTAAAGAAACTTACAGAGTGAAACTTTTTGTATTGTTTTTGTTGCAAAATTGAATAAATTCAACTACCTTTGCACGTGAAATAAAAATATCATTCATCATGGGACACCATCAATTAGATCAGTTAGACAAAAAAATACTGCGCCTTATCTCAAAAGACGCCCGTATTCCATTCCTTGAAGTAGCCCGCGAATGCAATGTCAGCGGGGCAGCAATCCATCAGCGTATACAGAAATTGACCAACCTTGGCGTGCTGAAAGGCTCGCAGTTCCTCATTGATCCCGAACGCATCGGATATGAAACCTGTGCCTATGTAGGGCTCTATCTGAAGGATCCCGAGAAGTTTGACGAAGTTGTCGAGAAGCTGAAGCTGATACCAGAAGTGGTGGAATGCCATTATACCACAGGAGGATTTGACATGTTTATCAAGGTGTATGCCCTGAACAACCACCATCTTCTGAACATTATACACGACAAATTGCAGCCGTTAGGACTGTCAAGAAGCGAGACAATCGTGTCGTTCAACGCCATTATCAACCGGCAATTGCCCATCGTTGATGCACCGGATGAACTGTTCGATGCCGAAGAATAGGCGTAAACACCATATTGGAGCATAGCTCTATAGTCGGAAAAACAAAAGAGAGGCTGGCAAGAATCATGTTCATTGCCAGCCTCTCTTTCGTGTTATAGCATGCAAATGCTACTGTTCCTCATCCTCTTTTCCGTCCGTTCCCGCCTGCATCTCTGAGGCAGGACCCCGTTTGAGCGTCTCGACATACTTGCTGATCTTCTGCATTTCTGACGGAATGAGAATGCGTTGCGGACATTCCGGCAGACAATGACCGCAGCCAATGCAGTGGTCTGCCTGACGGAGACGTGGCACATTACGGTCGTAACCGATGAGGAAAGCCCTTCGAGCCTTTTTGTAATCTTCCGAAAGATGGTTCTCGTTCACATACCCTTCCTTGATGCATCTGTTGTAGAAAGAGAAGATACCCGGTATGTCAATGCCGTATGGGCATGGCATACAGTAGTTGCACTCGTTGCAGGGAATTGTGTTAAGATTGTAGATGTCATCGGCAATCTGCATGAGAAACGTATTCTCTTCTTCCGTGATAGGCACCAATGGCGAGTAGGTCCGGATGTTCTCGCGGAGGTGTTCCATGTAGGTCATGCCGCTCAACACCGTGAGAACACCCTCGGGAGTGCCGGCAAAGCGGAACGCCCATGTCGCTATACTATCCTCAGGTTTGCGCTGTTTCATCTTATTGACGATCATGGTTGGCACATTGGCCAGGCGTCCTCCAAGGAGAGGTTCCATGATGACTGCGGGGATGTTTCGTTTCGATAGTTCCCCATAAAGGTAAACGGCGTCGGTGTTGCGGGAGTTGATCTCGTCGGCATATTCCCAGTCAAGATAGTTGAGTTCTATCTGGCAGAAGTCCCAGTGGTAGCGCCCTTCATCATGCCATTGCATGAGCATGTCGAAGACTTCGACGTCTCCATGATAGGAGAATCCAAGGTTCCTAATACGATTTTTCTCCTTCTGTTCGACCAACCAGTCAAGGATTCCGTTCTCGATATACCTGGCATTAAAGGTTTCAATGCCGTCTAAGTCTTGAGAAGACATGCCGCAACCGTGCATTAACAGATAGTCGACATAGTCTACTTGCAGCTCTTTCAAAGAGTTTTCAAACATGGCCTGCGACTCTTTTTTAGGCCAACTCTCAGGAGCAAAGTTCGAGAGTTTTGTGGCAATATAGTACTGGTTGCGGGGATGACGGCTAAGGGCTATGCCCGTGGCATGTTCCGAACGTCCCTGACAATAGGCAGGACTCGTGTCGAAATAGTTCACTCCATGTGCCAATGCATAGTCGACTTGTTGATTTATCAGGTCTTGATCAAGGTCGGCATCTGGATTCTCTCTGGCTGCACCTTGGCCACCTGTTATGGGCAGTCTCATCATGCCATAGCCTAAGAGTGATATGCGATCTCCAGTGCTTGGGTTGGTTCTGTAGGTCATTTTGTCGGCAGGTGGCTCGATGATCGCTTTCGTTGTTCTCTTATTATCGCAACCCGTAATGGCCGAAGTTGTTGCAGCTGCGGTGCCGACTCCGAAGAGTTTTAGGAAATTGCGGCGTGAAATTTTATTTTGTTTCATGACTGTTTCTGTGGTTGATGGTGGCACTTTTAGTTCTTTGGTCATTCGTTAATTGCCGGGAAGGGTTGGCATTCGTGGCGCTATACCTCCCTATGTACTTCGTGACCTTCAACATAAATGGCTGAGAATGGCCGTGCAGGACACAGATTTTCGCATGCTCCGCAACCGATGCAACGTGACTCATCAACGGCAGGAACGAATACTTCCTCCTCGTCTTCCAGTTCAATAGGTACCATCTCTATGGCTCCTGCAGGACAATGACGCTCACAGTTGCCACACTCAATGCCGTCTATTGCCAGGCAGTTTTCTCGAATCCAGACGGCATGACCGACTTGGATTGCTGTCTTCTCTTCTCGTGTAATTGGCCGAATTGCACCAGCAGGACAGACTTCAGAGCAACGAGTACATTCCGGTCTGCAGTAGCCTCTTTCATAGCTTAGCATAGGTTGCATGAGCTTAAACATGCTTGTTGAGGGTCGTAAAACCTCGTTCGGGCACTCCGCAACGCATAGCTGACACCCTGTACAATGCTGAGCCATGTTCTTGGCACTTAGTGAACCTGGAGGGGTGATGGGGGTGACTCGTTCGGGTATAAGCTTGTCTTCTATCTCGGCTAGTCCGCCGTCTACCTTCTTGGTGGCTTGTGAAAATGCGGAAGCTGTGGCAGCCGTGGTGGCAGCGAGCAGGAAGTTTCTTTTGCTCTTGTCGATGGGTTCTGGCGTATGGGGATTCTCTTTCTGATGCTGAATGCAGGGAATCCTACCGTATTTGAGGGCTCCCCATTCGCATGTTCCCAGACAGTTGCCGCAGGCTACACAGCGCGAATAGTCAATCTTGTGTGCCTTGAAGTCGATGCATGCAGCCTTGCAGTGGCGCGAACACTTTGAGCAGTTGCGGCATTTGTCGGTGTCAATATAGACTTTCAGCAGTGAGAAGCGGGACAGGAACCCAAGGATTGTTCCTACGGGACAGATGGTGTTGCAATAGGTTCGGCCGTTATTCCAGGCGAGCATGCCTATTATTAATAAGGTGACTACGGCGATGACGAACGTAGGAAGGCTTCTGATCCATACGTCGACGCTGTAGAATGCGTAGCTGTCATAGTGTTCTGCAATGGCTGCAAGCAGGTTGTTGCCCCAGAGATATACGGGCTGGATCAGGTTGGAGGCGATGCGTCCATAGGATGAATAGGGTGCAAGCAGGGCCACAATGGAGCCGATGCCTGCTATGAATGCCATGATGAAAAGGCCCAAGACGGTGTAGCGCAGCCAGTTTTTCGCCTTTGAATATTTGTAGGGAAGGCGCTTTCCTGTGCGTCCGATGCGTGCAATGATGTCCTGCATGATGCCTAATGGGCAGATGACTGAGCAGTAGATGCGCCCGAAAATGAGAGTGAGGACTATAAGCAGTATCACCACGACGACGTTCAATGCCATTGCTGCTGGAAGAAATTGCACTTTGGCCATCCAGCCAAGCCAATGGTACAAGGTGCCTGTGAAGTCGAGAAATAGGAGTGTGATGCCCACGAAGAAGAGGGCACCCAGGGCGGTTCTTGTCTTTCTAAGCATGATGTTTTTGCTTGATAGGTGTCATTCGTCGTCGTCGTCCTCATCATCTACGTTGCGTTCGGTTGCCTTTACGATGAGGATACTGGCCTCATAGAGCAGCCAGATGGGGATGGAGACGAGAGTGAGTGTGAATACATCTGCCGTAGGAGTGATGACTGCGGCGATGATGAGGATGGCCACGACGGCGTGTTTGCGGAACTGACTCATCCATTTTGCCTTAAGCAATCCGAAGACGGCCAGCAGCCAGCTGATGACGGGAATTTCGAAAACAATGCCGAAAACGAGGCTCATCATGAGCATGGTGTCCATGTAGCTCTGCAGAGTGAGCATGTTTTCTACTTCCGAACTTACTTGATAGGTGCCGAGGAAGCGCACGGTGAGCGGGAAGATGAGGAAGTAGTTGACCACTACTCCCACGATGAACATCACGTAAGCGCTGCCTACGACGCGTCCGGCATAGCGTTTTTCTTTCTGGTAGAGGGCTGGTGCTATGAACTTATAGAGCACATAGAGCACATAGGGTGAGGCGCATAGCAGGCCGAACACCAGGGCGGTCTTCATGTGAATCATGAACTGTTCGGTCAGGCCGATGTTCATAAGATGCACGTCAAAGGCGTCTACGCCCATCAGACGATAGGTGATGAAGTCGCTGTTTTTGGGTGCAAGTACGATGTCGAAGAGCGTCTCCTTGAAACAAAACGCCACAATACCGCACGCGACAGTCACTCCAATAATGCGGATGAGGCTGTCGCGTAGCACGTCAAGGTGTTCCCAAAAGGTGAGTTCCAGGTCTTGTTCCTCGGCCATTTATTCTGCCTTCTTTTCGTTTTTCGGCATGTCGGGATTGATGTCTTGTTCGATTCCGTTCACGCCGTCTTTGAAACTCTTTACGCCTTTTCCCAGTCCTTTCATGAGTTCGGGAATCTTCTTACCTCCGAATAGCAGCAGGATGACCAGCGCTATGATGATGATTTCTTGTGTTCCGATCATATGTGTATTGTTTGATGATATGTTATTCGTCGATGTCTACCAGTTCATATTCCTTCGAGCCCAGTCCGATCTGCTCGGCATAGTCGATGGTGTGTGTGCCATGCTGGCGGTTGATGCGCTCCTGAAGTGGCTTTGCGTCGTCGCCTTCACGGTCGTTCTCATGGCCGAATACGAGGTCAACACAGGCTTGATCGAGCGCAACTGGGTCGAGCGAGGCCAGGATTCCGATGTCGGCCAGCTTGGGATCTTCGGGTGTTGCCACGCAGTCGCAGTCGACGCTCATGTTGTTCATCACGCAGATGTAGACCACATTCTTGCCTTCCTGCTTGAAATAGTCGTGCACACCCTGTGCCGCTGCAGCCATTGACTCAAGGAATCCGTCTTGATTTTCGACATGTTCCCACAGGCCTTCTACCACTTGTTGATAGCCAGCTGTGTGAATATTCGCCTTGCCATTGGCCGATGCTACTCCGATGCTTGCGTTCTTCAACACGCCTCCAAGTCCGCCCATTGGGTGGCCCTTGAAGTGGGCAAGATTGATCATAAAGTCGTAGTTTGCGAGGTGAGTGCCCACGATGTCGTACTTGATGTGGGTGGTGTCTCTCACGGGAATCTGCATTTCGCCCTCTTCGTCCATGAGGTCTACCTTGAACAAGGGTTCGAATCCATGGTCGCGAATGACCTGTCGGTGCTCCTCAAAGGTCATGCGCTTGCCGGCATAGGCGGTGTTGCATTCGACGATGGTTCCGCCGGTCATCTCCACGAGGTCTTTGATGAGCTCGGGTTTCAGGTAGTTGGTGTTGCCGGCTTCGCCTGTCGAAATCTTCACGGCTACGGCTCCTTGCGGCTCTACGCCCAGCGCTTTGAAGGCCTTGACCAGCCCTTCCGGCGAGATGTCCCGTGTCATGTATACGGTGGATGGGCCAGCCTCGTCGATTTTGCCGCTTTCCTTTTTGCTGCACGCAGCCAAGGCCAGTGTGGCAATGGCCAGTGCCAATGCGGTTTTGAATGTGTTCATAGCGGGTTATGTTTTTATTATTGCAAAAGTACAAAAAAAATGGTTGATTCCAAGAGATGTTACATTTTTTAATATCTAATATGGTGAAAAAGACCCCAATGCATCGCAAAGCAAGACTGCCGTGGGCCGTTTTGCAGCCTTTTTCGCAGTATATTCCCGCCGTCGATTGCCAGGCTTCTCTCCGGCGTCTCTGACGCTTCGTCTTGAGAAAGCTATGGATTCAGGTCGGGAAGTCATAGCTTTCTCGTCAAT
This sequence comes from Prevotella sp., assembly GCA_017469955.1. Taxonomy (GTDB): domain Bacteria; phylum Bacteroidota; class Bacteroidia; order Bacteroidales; family Bacteroidaceae; genus Prevotella. Next base: position 266,234 of record JAFUFJ010000009.1, on the reverse strand, counting down.
AACTCTATCCTTTCTCACCCAGAATCCATAGACTTCTCGCCCTGAAAGCTATGCTTTCTCGGCCGGAAGGCTCACGGCTCGCGTCGCGAAGCCTAAGGAGTTGGCTCTTAATAGCTTCTGAAAAGAGTAGGAATGGGAATGAAAAAAGAGCAGCCTCTCGCAGGAGAGAACTGCTCAGAATGAAAGGAGGAGGTGGTACCTCCAGGAATCGAACCGGGGACACACGGATTTTCAGTCCGATGCTCTACCAACTGAGCTAAGGCACCATCATTATGTTTCTTGATTGCAATCCTCTTGATTGCGGGTGCAAAGTTACAACAAAAAAAATAATCGGCCAATTTTTTGACCAATTATTTTTGTTCTTTTGTCTAAAAAATATGTTTTCCCTCTGTTTCGTGAGTGTCAGCCGTCATTTTTGCAAATGTCCCTGACGCCTTGATGACGGCCGGTGTCTGTAGGCGCTTAGTGCTCTACATCCCATGCAACGGGAACGTTCTTGAACATGATTTCGCCACGATAGTCCCAGTTCAAATGCGCGAATAGCTTCAGTACTGGGAATGAAGTGACACTCTTCGGAACCTTCTGGAAGGAGTCGCTTCCTTTCATCACAATGCGTACTGTGAGCCCTTCGGTGATGTCATAGTCATGGCCGACGCTGGGATATACCATCTTATATACGTTGCCTTCGGTGTCATAGGCCATCGTTCCCTTGCTCCCTGCATCGCCTCCCAGTAAGATGTGACTCTCAGGAATTTTAACATTCACCTTCAGCACCAGTTCTACAATGCCGAAGTTTTCGCTGGTACTGACGCCATAGGCACCAACCAGTTCGATGTCAATGGCTTTCGATAGCGGGTTGTACACCAACACACCGTCTTCTTGCTGCGAAGCCTGTCCTGTGGCAAGGTCGGCTTTGCTGGTGGCGTTGCCGAGGGTTTTGTTGACTTTCTCCAGTCCCTTGTTGAGTTTCTTCAGGATGCCTTGTGCCTGAGAAACTTGCGGCATGAGGGTCATGCTGATGGCTAACATGCCAAGAAGTTGTAGTTTCTTCATAATGAATCTTTTGTTTGTCGGATGATTAATTTGACGGTTGCAAAGTTAAGCAGGCAGGAAGCCACGTGGCAGGGCAATGGAATAAAAAGGAGCGTCAAATCGTAAAAATCAGTCTGTTCTTGCGGATTCAGGGCTATTTTGAGACGGGAGAATATCGCTTGTTGGAGAATTTTTGCGACCTTTGCAATGCTTATGAACATGCAAGCGTTTATGATAGGGGTGGCAACGGCGTTTTTTGCGATCTTCTCAGTCCACATTCTTTACTTCCGTTTAGAGCGTACCCGCTACCAGACGGTGCTGGGTGTCGTGATGGCAGTGTGGGCTTTATGGATGGGAAAAGACGTGATCATGACCTTTCCCGGCATGTACACGGAGGATGTTTTGAACTGGATTATGCTAATTGACGGGTGGTCTGCCATCGCATATGTCGTGTTGATAATGGAGGCTACTCGTCCAGGATGGACAACACGGTGGCGTCTGTTGTGTCTGGCGCTTCCGTTTGCAGCGTTCACCTTGGCTTATGCTTTGTGGCCGAGGCAAGGATTGATCTACGCCTACGTGGTCTATTTGTGGTTCTTTGGCTGGACAGTAGTCGTTGTTGCATGGGTACACGTGAAGCGCTACATACGTTTTGTGAGCAACAACTACTCGAATATTGACGGTATAGATGTCTCGTGGCTGCGACCGGTTTTTGTCTTTGCCATCGTCAGTCAGCTGACATGGCTGTTTACATCGCTATATGCCTCGGCAACGGCCGATGTGATTTACTATGTGTTGACTATTGCAGTATGGCTGGCCGTACTATACTACAGCTGGAACTTCCGGCCTGTCATCATTGACATGGAGGAGAAGGAAATGGCAAAGTCTGTTTGCTATGAGGTGTCTCCCGTTGACGAGATGGGGCTGAAGCGGGCAATAGAAGATGAACAGATCTTTCTGGACCCGGACTTGACATTGGCGACTCTGGCTAAGGCTGTAGGCACCAATAGGACGTATATGAGCAATTGGCTGAGCGATGTTCAGGGACAAACGTTCTATAACTATGTCAATCGCCTGCGCGTAGAGCGTGCCAGTATTCCGTTAATGAATGAACATCCCGAATACACGATGGACTATATAGCAGAAAAGAGCGGCTTCGGGTCGGTTTCAACCTTTCGCCGCGCTTTTCAGAAATTTACAGGTCAAACACCGCAGACCTATAAGGCTAATTCGTGCAAATAGCCTTCTCTGGCGCTATTGTGGGAGATGGCCGGTCATGTATTCTCCCGAAGCGGGTTCCATCCTTGTGCCTTGATTTCGAATTCTTGGTTGTCGCGTGTGACAAGATAGCTTCCAAGTTCGGGCCGTGTGATGTGTCCGATGATGCGGATGCCTTCAACATCGTTGACTTTCTCATAGTCGCCGATGGGGACGGTAAAGAGCAGTTCGTAGTCTTCTCCTCCGTTCATAGCACAAGTAGTGAGGTTCATGTTGAACTCTTCTGCCATGACAGCCGTCTGATAGTCAATGGGAATATTCTTTTCATAGACCCTGCAGCCGCATTTGCTTTGCCTGCATATGTGGAGGAGCTCGCTGGATAGTCCGTCGCTGATGTCCATCATGGCCGTCGGATGTATGCTCAACGTGCGCAGCTGTTCGATGATGTCTCCGCGAGCTTCCGGCTGTAGCTGGCGCTGAAGGAGGTATTCCTTGCCAGCAAAGTCGGGCGCAAAGTCGGGCAGATCGCTGCTGTTCTCGCTGCCTTCTCCATGCTTCCTGTTCTTCATTTGCAGTTCTTGCAGCTGTTGATAATATACTGCTTTCTCGCGTTCGAGCAGCTGTAAGCCCATGTAGGCTGCCCCAAGGTCGCCACTCACGCAGATAAGGTCGGTGTCTCGGGCTCCACTTCTGTAGACGATGTCTTCCTTTCGTGCCTCACCTATGCAGGTGATGCTGATGGCTAATCCCGTCAGAGATGTGGTAGTATCGCCACCGACGATGTCGACATTCCATTTCTTGCAGGACATGAGCAGGCCTTGATAAAAGTCTTCCATGTCTTCCACGCTGAAACGTTTGCTCAGTGCAATGCTCACGACCAGCTGTCTTGGAGTGCCGTTCATGGCAAAGATATCGCTGAGACTGACCATGGCCGACTTGTAGCCGAGATGCTGAAGGTCGATATAAGTGAGGTCGAAGTGGATGCCTTCCATCAGCATGTCGGTGGTGACAAGCACTTCTGTTTCGGGATAAGACAGCACGGCGCAGTCGTCGCCGATGCCCATTCTCGTCGATTTGTTTCCGGGTTTGATGTCTTTGGTGAGCCTGTCGATGAGGCCAAACTCGCCGAGTTTTGCAATGTCCATTGTGAGTTGTGTAAGAAAAGTGAGCCACTGGTTGGGAATGGCGGTCTTCTTGGTGGAATTGACGCCTGTCTGTTATCCCCTTGAAGCACAGTCGCTATGCTCAATCAGTGGCCCAAAAGTGTAGATGGATTATGACCGTTTAATCATTTCGCGCACCAGTTCTGTCATGATAGGCTGGGCTTTGTTGGCTGCCTGTTGCACCTCTTCATGACTTACTTCCACTGGAACGTCGAAGCCTCCGAGGTCGGTAATGATGCTCACTCCGAAGGTCTTGATGCCGCAATGATGGGCAACGATGACCTCAGGGACGGTAGACATGCCGATGGCATGGCCTCCAAGACGAGCATACATACGGTATTCGGCGGGGGTTTCAAACGTGGGACCTTGTACACCAACATATACTCCGTGCATCAGACGGATGCCCTTTTCGGAGGCAATTTCGTCAGCTAAATGGATGAGTTTCGGGTCGTAGGTCTCGTGCATGTCTGGGAAACGCGGACCAGTAGGGAAGTTCTTTCCCCGCAGAGGATGCTCGGGGAAGAGGTTGATATGGTCGGTAATTACCATTAAGTCGCCAATAAGAAAGTCGGGACTCATGCCTCCTGCAGCATTGGATACGAAGAGAGTCTCGATACCTAATTCATACATTACGCGCACGGGAAACGTCACTTCTTTCATGGAATAGCCCTCATAGAAGTGGAAACGTCCCTGCATTGCCATGATGTCTTTTCCTCCAAGCCGGCCAAAAATCAACTTTCCGGAATGACCTTCCACCGTCGAAACGGGGAAGTTGGGTATGTCTTCATAGGCAAATTCATAGGTGTCAGTTATCTCTGAAGCTAATTGTCCTAGGCCTGTCCCCAGTACGATGGCGGTCTTCGGGCTTGTGTTCATCCTTGTTTTTAACCAGGATGCTGTTTCTTGAATTTTTGCGTACATAGCTTGTTATTTTTTTATTAAAGTCTTCTTCCTTGCCAAGCATGAACTTGACACCTACCGGAAGTGCATAGATGTTGTCCATCACTTCGGAGCTTAATCCTTTGGCAGATTGGAGGCGGGCAGCATCTTTCTCGGTCGTGATGATGACCTTCGGGCTTGGCATCCGGCTGAATTCTTCGTTGATTTGTTCGATGTCTCTGTCTTTGAATTCATGGTGATCTCCGAATGTAAGGGGAGTGATGTTCTTGCTGTAGGCCTCCAAGTCTTCCTGCAACTGTTGCGGAGATGCGATGCCTGTGATAAGCAACACGTGTTCGTTGCTGCCTAATTCCTTGAGCGAGCGTGTCTCTTCTCCGAAGATTCTCTTCATGTCCTTGTATTCAAAGGTCGTGAAATAGAGCCCCTGGTATGGGAAAAGATTGAGCGCTTTTGTAAGTACTCTGTATTCCATGGGCTTGAGATCGTGGGGACATTTGGTAATAATCACAATGTCAGCCCTCGCTTTTCCTGCCTCAGATTCACGAAGCCTCCCGGCGGGTAACAGCTTGTCATAGATGATGAGTCGGTGGTAATCAATCAGTAGAATGTTGATGCCAGGTTTGACGTATCGGTGCTGGAAAGCATCGTCAAGGAGTATCACGTCGACGTCTTTTGTCTTTTCATCCGTGATGAGTCGGTCGATTCCTTCGCAGCGTTTCTTGTCGACAGCAATGTATATGTCGTCGAACTTTGTCTTCATCTGGAAGGGCTCGTCGCCTATTTCCTGCATTTCCGTGTGCTCGTCGGCCAACTGGTAGCCTTTGCTCTTTCGCTTGTATCCGCGACTTAGCACAGCTACCTTCATCTTGTCGTGCAGCAAATTGATGAGATATTCGACGTGAGGTGTCTTTCCCGAACCGCCGATCGTGATGTTTCCTACGGCAATAATGGGAATGTCATAGGCACGACTTTTGAGTAAACCGACGTCAAATAGCCAGTTTCTGAACTTTACTCCTATTCCGTAAAGCCAGCTTAATGGCAGAAGCCATTCGTTGATTTTGATATGGTCGCCTTCGGTTCTCATTGATGGAAATTGCTGTTGACGGCGTGAAAGGTGCCGGAAGTGTGTGAGAAGCCTTAGACAAGGTTCTCACTTTCTGTATGATTTCTCTTATCTTACTGGAATCAAGAACGGTACACGTGCCTGCATTACAGGCTGTTCTTCTGCTGACTTCATGATGACATAGGGCTGATAGAAGTCGCCCAACATGGCCTTCATCTGTTCGTCAAGATAGTTTCCTCGGGCACCAGAGGCAGAAGAAAGGAGCTGTTCCAGCATTCCTTTTGCCCCAGGATAGGCAGAGGTGTAGTATTCTTCAAGGCCTGCCAACTCTGCGGCTTTTGCGATAGCATCGTCTAAACTGCCCAATTGGTCGACCAGTTTGATGTCGATAGCGTCCTGTCCTATCCAGACTCTACCCTGTGCTATCTTCTCTACCTCGTCGACAGGGATATTGCGTCCTTCGGCCACACGTTGGCGGAATAGTTCATATCCACGGTTGATATAGGTCTGAAGGCTCGCAGTTTCTTCAGCATTAAACGGCCTTGCCATGAGGTTTCCGAATCCGCTGTTCTTGTTGGTTTTTACTTCGTCAAAGTGTACTCCCAGCTTTTTCGTTACGAGTTCGCTGAAGTCTGGGAACACGCCGAATATGCCAATACTTCCTGTTAGGGTAGTGGGCTGTGCCACAATCCAGCTGGCTGGGCAGCTCATGTAGTATCCTCCCGAGGCGGCATAGTCGCCCATGCTGATGACGACGGGTTTCTTTTCCTTGATGTTTGTGATGGCATGCCATATCTGTTCGGATGCATAGGCGTCGCCTCCAGGTGAGTTTACGCGCACGACAACAGCCTTTACTTCGTCGTCGTTGGCCAGTTTCTCGAGATCGGCAGTGATGTCTGTGCCCACGATCTGGTGTCCTTGCTGGTAGAAGTTGTTGCCGGCGTTCTGTACGATGTCGCCGTAAGCGTAGTAGACGGCTATCTTTTCTCCCTTGTTTTTCTTGCCTTTCACGTTTTTCATGTCTGCCACACTCAGCTGACTAATCGTCTTGTCGTTGTCGATTTCGAGCATCTTTTTGACTTCGACCTTTACCTGATCGGCATAGATAAGGCTGTCTACCAGTCCGTAGGCCACTATCTTTTCCGGGTCTTCAAAGTCGAGCATCTTGTCGGCATAGGCGTTGAGCGAGTCGACGTTCAGGTTGCGGCTTTCGGCAACAGCGTTGCAGATGTTCTGCCAAAGGCCGTTGACATAGGCTGTGACCTGTTCGCGATTAGCCTCGCTCATCTTCGTCTCCGTATACATTTCCGTGGCGCTCTTGTAGGTTCCGACCTTCACAACCTGGAACTTTATGCCCACTTTCTCGTACAGGTCTTTCATGTACATTGGCTGAGAAGCAAGGCCTCTCCAGTCGAAATCGCCTTTCGGGTTGAGGAAAACCTTATCGGCAACAGAGGCGAGATAGTAGCTTCCCTGTGTATAATTGTCGGCATAGGCGACGATCCATTTTCCGCTTTCCTTGAAATCTTTGAGTGCATTGCGAATCTCTTGTGCCGATGCAAATCCTGCACTCATCTGCCCCGCCTCGATGTATATGCCCTTGATGTTGTCGTTGACGGTTGCCTTTTTGATGGCAGAAAGGATGTCGTTGAGGCCGGTAGCAGGGCTTCCTCCGCCCATGAACGATGCAAGCATATTGTCGTCGCCCTGTTCGTTGATGGAGGTGTTGAGGTTGAGAACCAGCACAGAATTCTTGCCGGCGCTCTGCGTAGCCTCGCCAGAAGCCACCATTCCCACTATGCTCATCAGGCCAAAGACGGCCATGATGATGCCGAAAACGAACAGGCCTACAACCGTGGCCAGTACATACTTCATAAAATCTTTCATACTTCTTCTATTGTCTTATGTGATTGTTGTTAAATGCAAATCGGTGTTCTTTTCCCTTTTCGGCAAGGGTATATTTCCCTGCAAAGTTACACTAAATAGTTAGCAACAGCAAATTTGCAGCCATTTTTTTTGCTTTTGGCCTGCAAAATGTTGCCGTTGTGTGTTCACGACGGGTGACGGATGATGGTGTCGGAAAAGTGCAGTGAGGGTTGCCTGGCTTGTCGTAAAGAGTGATGGCCGGCATGTATGTCGGCCATCGTACATTCATTTTCTTTCTACGAGGACAATTCGAACTTCTTTATATTGGTTGCCAGATAGTTGTAAGAATTGGTTACAGAAAATCTTTTAGTTCTTCAAAACGACTGATTTTGATGAGTTTCTCGTGGTCGAACTCTTGGCTGTCTTCCAGTTGCCAGTTCACATGGAAGGGCACATGTACGGCCCATGCACCGATGTTCAAGGCCGGTGCTATGTCGCTTTTGAAAGAGTTGCCCACCATGACCAGTTCTTCTGCCTTTATGCTCAGCCGTTGACAAAGTTGGCGAAACTCCTGTTCGCTCTTGTTGGAGGTGATTTCCACGTGCTCGAAATACTGCCCGAGCCCTGAGCGCTCCAGCTTTTGCTGCTGGTCTTTCAGGTCGCCTTTGGTGAACACCACCTTCCTGTGCCGGCCTAAAACCTGCAGCGTCTCCTCGACGCCCTTGAGCGGTGTGGCGGGCATCTGCAGCAGTCGGTAGCCTGACTGTATGAGTTTGCCGATCTGCAGGGAGGCTATTTCTCCCCGGCTTACCCTGACGGCTGTCTCGATAACCGAAAGGATGAAGGCCTTGCAGCCATATCCTGAGAGGCTGATGTTCTGCATCTCTGTGGCGACAAGCTCGTCATGTGCCTGCTGGATGGTGCACCAAGGCGCGAGCATCTCTGCCATTTCTCTCTCTACATTGTCGAAGTGCGACTGGCAGTCCCACAACGTATCGTCGGCATCGAAGGCCACGACCTTGATGTCGTCAGGCAGTCTTCTGCCGGTATGTGTCATGCGAAGTGTTGTCATTCTCTTTGTCTTTTTAGGATTGTTGATGGCCTGTCGCGTCATGAATCGCCATGTCGCTGGACGAGGCAGCTGCGAAGTTCAAAAAAAGAGGCGAATCTCTCGATCAGCCTCTTCACATGAAAAAAACAATTACCTCTTTCTCTTGAATAAATTAAATCAACATATATTTTTCTCAAAATATTGCTTCTGTTGCAGATGCAAAAATATGAAATCTTGTTGTTTTATGCAAAGAAGTATGCAAAAAAGTTGCCGATTTTTGTATTTTTTAAGAATAAAATGGCTGTTTTCCGTGAAAAATGCATGGTGATACCGTCCTGTTGGCAGTTGTTGTTGCCATGGGTTCTGACGGCGTTGTCTGTGAGGTGCGGCTGAGAAAGCTAAGACTTTAGCCCGAGAAGTCTATGGGTTCTGGCTGAGAAAGGATAGGGTTGTGACCAAGAAGTCTATGACTTCTCGGGCTAAAGTCTTAGCTTTCTCAACCATGATGGGCCGCTTTTGCGTGCATACGCGTACATTATTTTATACCTTCGGGGTGTCTTAAAGGGCAATTCCCTTGCCTGATTGAGCGGAAATTCGTAACTTTGTAGGCGGAAAACCGCGCAGCCTTTGCTGTTGGCTCGTGGCTATGGTGAATCAAGAATGATTGGCAATGGAACGACTGTTGGAGTTGTATAGGAGTTGGGTAGGACTTACTCCGGTGTTGACCGAGCGTCTGGCAGGCGCTGGAAGCAACCGGGTCTACTACAGGCTGACCGGCCGTAATGCCTCAGAAACGGCCGTCGGCGTCGTGGGAACCAGTGTTGATGAGAACCGCGCCTTTATCGCTTTGTCCCGACATTTCTCGGCCATGCACCTGCCTGTTCCGCGGGTTCTGGCCGTGAGCGGCGACGAATTGTGCTATCTGCAGGACGACCTTGGCTCGACATCCCTTTTCGATGCGCTCAGCAACGGCCGGCAAAAAGGGGGCATTTATGATGCCCATGAGCGCGAGTTGCTTCATCAGGCCATCCGTCTTCTTCCCCATGTCCAGGTCGAAGGTGCCGTGGGTCTCGACTTCTCGGTGTGCTATCCTCAGCCGTCTTTCGACGAGACGGGCGTGATGTTCGACCTCAACTATTTCAAGTATTGTTTCCTGAAACCCTCAGGAGTCGACTTCCATGAGCTGCATCTTGAGGCCGATTTCCGCCGGCTTGCGCAAGACTTGACGACCGACGAGGCCGCCTTTTTCCTCTACAGAGACTTCCAGTCTCGCAACGTAATGCTGGTGAACAAGGGCGCAGATGGCGTGAATGACGTGCGTCCATATCTGATTGATTTCCAAGGAGGACGCCGGGGTTCGCTGTATTATGACTTGGCCTCGTTCCTTTGGCAGGCTTCGGCTCGCTATGATGACTCGTTGAGGAACGAGCTGGTGGATGCCTATCTTGACGAACTGGCAAAGATAAAGAGCGATGTTCCTTCGCCAAACGAGTTTAAAGAGCGCCTGCGTCTCTACGTGTTTTTCCGTACAATACAGGTGCTTGGGGCCTATGGCTACCGCGGATATTTCGAGCGTAAACCCCATTTTCTCAATAGCATTCCCGCTGCAATCGGCAACCTTCGCGAGCTGCTTGGGCACGGTGTAGCACAGACTTATCCCCATCTGTGCAGCGTGTTGCAGTCGCTCGTGGACGGCATTCCTGCTGAAAATGCCGCCGAAAGGAAGCCGTCTTCGCTGACAGTCAGAGTCTTCAGCTTCTCCTACAAGAAGGGTATACCCGAAGACGAGACAGGCAACGGGGGAGGATATGTGTTCGATTGCCGTTCGACTCATAACCCCGGTCGCTATGAACCCTACAAGAACCTCACGGGACTCGATGCCCCCGTGATCCGCTTTTTGGAGGAAGACGGCGAGATACTGGCCTTTCTCGAGAGCGTCTATCAGCTTGCCGACACCCATGTCGAACGATATATCGAGCGTGGCTTCACGTCGCTGATGTTCGCGTTTGGATGTACAGGCGGACAGCATCGCTCCGTCTATTCGGCACAACACCTGGCCGAACACCTGCACAAGAAGTACGGTATTGAAGTGATACTCTGCCATCGGGAGCAGCAAGTCGTCAGCCATTTCCCCCGCGTGGCGCCTCCTTCAGTCGGTGACGGGACTGCGGAGCGAAAATGAAATAATTCTTAATTTATTTTGTAGTTAAACCGACATGCACTACCTTTGTACGACATGAAACAGGCAATGATATTCGCTGCAGGGCTTGGCACTCGACTGAAACCGCTCACAGACAGCATCCCCAAAGCCTTGGTTGAGGTGGGAGGACGCCCGCTGTTGTGGTGGATCCTGCAACGGCTGATGCATACTTCTGACGGAGAAGACTCCTCGGGCTACACCCGAATGGTCGTGAATGTCCACCATTTTGCTGGCCATATCGTGGACTATCTGCAGTCAGAACCGGCGTTTTCAGAAAGAGTTCTCGTCAGCGACGAGTCGGAAACTCTGCTTGAAACGGGTGGCGGACTGAAGAAAGCAGCCGGTCTTTTTGAGGCAGAATCGCCCATATTGATACACAATGTCGATATCCTTGACAACGTGGACTACGGCTGGTTTGCCCGTCAACACTTAAGCAACGAAGACGCAGTACTGCTGGTTAGCAGCCGCCAGACGAAGCGCTATCTGCTATTCAACAATTCAATGCGCCTCATGGGATGGGTCAATGTCGAGACCGGCGAGGTGCGTTCGCCGTTTGATTGGTTGCAGACGGCGCGCTTCTCCATCGAGGGTTCGCGATTTGTTTTGCACGATACGGCCTACTATTCCTACCTGAATATGTATGCCTTTTCCGGCATCCATTCCTTTTCCCCACGCCTGTTCCGCCTCATGGAACGCTTCCCTGACCGCTTCAGCATCATCGATTTCTACCTGCAAGTGTGCCATCGGTCGCCGGTCTATGGCTGCCTGAAGGACGACTTGGAGATGCTTGACGTCGGGAAACTCGACTCTTTGTCCAAGGCAGAGACGTTCATTCAAACCCACCGGGCTGCCTGGTTGGGAAGCGACTCCTTGCCATAGTCAGCCAGAGCATACCCCCCTTCACCCCAAGAAAGCATGCCAATACGCATTTAATACACATACATCACGATATGCAGCAGAAAATTATCATCCTCGATTTCGGTAGCCAGACTACCCAGCTCATCGGCCGAAGAGTTCGCGAACTCGACACCTTCTGCGAGATACTTCCTTACAACAAGTTCCCCGTAGGTGACGATTCTGTCATTGGAGTCATACTAAGTGGCTCGCCTTTCTCCGTCCATGATCCCGAAGCTTTCAAAGTAGACTTGTCGCAATTCATAGGCCGGGTGCCGGTGCTGGGCATCTGCTATGGGGCACAATTCATCTCTTTCAGCAACGGAGGGCGTGTGGAGAAGACCAATACACGTGAGTATGGTCGGGCTCATTTACTGACCATTGACGCTGAGAATCCTTTGCTTAAAGGCTTTGAACCCTCGTCGCAAGTGTGGATGAGTCATGGCGATACTATCACTGCAATACCAGAGGGATTCCACATAATTGCCTCTACGGCCGATGTGAAATATGCCGCATACAGCAATTATGATCCGTCTTCTCAGGCGGGAAATGAAGCCTCGGTGTATGCCGTTCAGTTCCATCCTGAGGTATTCCACACTGTACAGGGAGCGTTGTTGCTCAAGAATTTCGTGGTCGACATTTGCGGTTCTCGTCAAGACTGGAGTGCAGCCTCGTTCGTAGACAGTACGGTTGCCGAGCTGAAGGCACAGCTTGGTGACGATAAAGTGATACTCGGGCTCTCGGGAGGTGTCGACTCTTCTGTGGCAGCAGTGTTGCTGAACAGGGCCATCGGCAGCAACCTTACTTGTATATTTGTTGACCATGGCATGCTACGAAAGAACGAGTTCAGCGACGTGATGCACGACTATCAGTGCCTTGGACTCAACGTTATCGGGGTGGATGCCTCAGAGAATTTTTTTGCCGACCTGGCCGGCGTGACCGATCCGGAGCAGAAACGCAAGATTATCGGCAGAGACTTCATAGAGGTATTCAATGCCGAAGCCCGCAAGATTGAGGGAGCAAAGTGGCTCGCACAGGGCACGATTTACCCCGACAGAATTGAGTCACTTAACATTACAGGCAAGGTGATCAAGAGCCATCATAATGTGGGTGGCCTGCCTGAAGAGATGCATTTGCAGCTGTGTGAGCCGCTGAAATGGCTGTTTAAAGATGAGGTTCGTCGTGTAGGACGACAGTTGGGCATGCCCGAACATCTTATCACTCGCCATCCATTTCCCGGCCCGGGCCTCGCAGTAAGGATACTTGGCGACATCACTCCTGACAAGGTTCGCATCCTTCAAGAGGCAGATGACATCTACATAAAGGGCCTCCGTGCCTACAAGCAACGTCTCGGTGGTGAGGCTGCCCGACGGGTATTAGCGGCGGGCTTTCCTGCCTCACTGTCGGATGGAGAGATAGAAGTCTCGCTGTATGACCAGATATGGCAGGCCGGCGCAGTGCTGCTTTCTACGGTACGTAGCGTAGGAGTGATGGGTGACGAACGTACCTATGAGCACCCTGTAGCCTTACGTGCGGTGACGTCGACCGATGCAATGACGGCTGACTGGGCCCATCTTCCTTATGATTTTATGGCCAAAGTCTCCAATGAGATCATCAACAAGGTGCGTGGAGTCAACCGTGTCTGTTATGATATTTCGTCAAAACCACCCTCGACAATCGAGTGGGAATAGCTGAAGAAACATGAGACGGACGGGGCATCTGGGATGCTGACATGCCGGTATAGGCCGGCGGAAATTGGTGTCGCAGATGCCCTGTCGTCATAAAAAAGGAAGCAATGGAAAAGGTTTTCAGCCGTTTTACTCCTTCAGACGACTATCGTCGTGAGGAGATGATCCGCCAGATAGAGCACTCGCTGGGGTGTCTTTCAACGTCAGAGCTGGAAGCGCTCTACTATGACATGCTTACAAAGGACTATATCCGAGAATAGAAACCTAACTGGAATGTTATGAAAAACGTATCGTCAACGAGAAGAGCAATGGTGCTGACAGCATTGCTCTTTGTGTCAACAATGGTGTGGTCTCAGGTGGCAGAGCCGATTGTCCTGGGGCACAGAGGTGGCCGTACTGAGCAAGATGAGAACACTTTGTCGGCCTTTGAGAACGCTTGGAAAGCCGGTATTCACAGTTTTGAGACCGACATCCACCAGTCGAAGGACGGCGTGCTGGTGGTCTCTCATGACAGTTCTCTGAAACGAATGTGCGGCATAGACGGCGTCATAGAGCAGATGACTGCAGCAGAACTTCGCGAAGTTAAGACCCTGCAGGGCCATCCGTTGCTGTTCTTCGACGACCTGTTGGCATTCTTTTCCGGCAAGCAAGGCTTGTATGTCGAGCTTGAGATGAAGACGTCTGACGCCAAGCTTTATCCCGACGACGCGATAGCCGGTTATTGTGAGAAGGCCTATAAGGCCATCCGTAAGAAGATTCCTGCTGATGCTGACTGGTCGATGACCTCGTTCGACTATCGGCCTTTGCGCTATCTTCGCGAGCATCATCCTGACGCAACGCTGGCACTTATCTCTGGCCAGCCCTGCTGCGACCAGACCATTGAGGTTGCGAAGGCTTTGGGTGTACAGAGGCTTGCCGTGACACTTGACGGCTCAACGCGTGCTGCTCTTTCCAAGGCTCATAAGGCGGGCCTGAAAGTTAACTTATGGCCGGGCAGCAAAGTTGAGGACACACTGCTCGCCATTTGGCTGGGTGCCGACTTCTGTTGCACAGACATCCCCATCGAAGTCAAGAAGTTTCTTGACGGGAAGATGCCCTGGCTTCGCGTGAAATACTAAATCACCTCGTCGACGGGCACGTCGAAACTGGAGTGGGGGAGCGAGTCTACTTTCTGAAACGGAAAGCAGATGCCGATCTTATAGGTATGGGGTGAGAGGCGGGCGAGCAGGCGGTCATAGTAGCCTCGGCCACGTCCAAGCCTGTTGCCTGCCGTGTCGAAGGCCATTCCCGGTATGATTGCTACGTCGATATTCTCGAGGAGAGTATATCTGGCTCCTGTCGGTTCCATGATGTGAAAGGCTCCCTCCTGCATGTCTTCTGTCGGCGAATAGGCCCTCAGTTCCATCCGTTCACCGTCGACGACATGGGGCAAGAGCACGGTTTTCCCCTCGCTTGTCCATGTGAAAAGTGCCTTGTGCGTGTCAACTTCATCGGGCAAAGAATAGTAGGCAAGCAGCGTTTCGGCCGCAGAGACGCGCGGATGAAGGAACAGCCTGCTAATGACATCAAGCGACAATTCGCTGAGTTCGGCCTCAGAGAATTGTCGCTTGATGTTGCGTATGAATTGCCTTAATTCCTTCTTTTCCATGTGTTTGTGCTGAAAGGTCGTGTCCGTTTCCCTCAGAAGCGGCAGGGGCGTTCGGTACTTCCCTTGCCCGTCGTTCTGAGAAAGCTGTCCTTTTAGGGTCAGAATGCTATGGGTTATTGGTGAGAAAGGATAGACTTCTCGTCCAGAAAGCTAAGACTTCTCGCCTTGAAAGGATAGCTTTCTCGGCCATCCTGCTTTCGGATGCCGGACGCAAGCCAGTCGGTTCTCGACCTCTGAGAGCGCCTGTCTCAGCAGCATTCCTTTGCAGCAAACCTCTCTTTCAGGCTCTTGCCGACGGCCATCAGCGTGCCCGTATGCCTTGAAGGGATGCAGCTTGCCGGCACTTTTGCCACGGCTACCCGCTTCTTCTCGCCCTCTTCATCCTCGTTTTCGGTCTCAGGCTTCTTCGGAAAAGCCTCCTTGTCCTTCATCACCCTTAAGGCTTCGCCGACAGTCGGGTCGTCCTTGTTGATGTATTGGGTCCATGCGTCCTCGTTGAGCATGTTGTATACAATGCGGCTTACGAGGTATTGCTCGAGCAGCTTGTGCGACTTCTGTATCATGATGTTGCGACGCTTCAAGCCGTGCTGGTCGGCATATGTGGCAAACTTGTCGACGATATTCTGCCGTTTCAGATAGTTTTCCATCTGGTCGCTCGTCGGGAATTCGTTGAGCTTCTGTCGGTTGTTGTCGGTATAGGTGTAGGCATACTGCAGAATGAGCCCGCTCTGTGCGGCCTGCTTGTAGTAGCTGGTAAGGGCAGAAGTGTCTTCCGGCACGAAGATATCGGGCGTGATGCCTCCTCCTCCAAATACTGTTCGCCCGACGGAAGTGTGGTATTCGGGCCCCTCATGCTTGATGCTGTCCTGCGAGAAGTATTCTCCGTTCTGATAGCGAGTGAACAGGTCAAGCGCGTAATCCTCGTCGGCTCCCATGGTGTAGGGCTTCTGAATACATCGTCCCGAGGGTGTGTAGTAGCGGGCAATGGTGAGGCGTATGAGGCTCTTGTCGTTGAATTCAAGCTGTTGTTGCACGAGCCCTTTTCCGTAGCTTCGGCGTCCGATTACGGTGCCTCGGTCGTTGTCCTGGATGGCTCCTGCAAAGATTTCGGCAGCCGACGCTGACACTTCGTTGATGAGAACGACAAGCGGAATGGTCTGATAGCCCCCGTGTCCGTCGCTGCGGAACTCCTGTCGTGGCGACTTTCTGCCTTCGGTATAGACGATGAGCTTGTTCTTCGGAAGGAACTCATTGACGATTTGCACGGCCGACTGCAGGTATCCGCCGGTGTTGTCGCGCAGGTCGATGACCAGGTTCTCAAAGCCTTGCACCGACAAGTCGGCCAGGGCGTTGAGCAGTTCGAGATAGGTAGTCTCGCCAAACTGCTTGATACGCACATAGCCAGTCGTGTCATCCAACATGTAAGTTGACGAGACACTCTTGATAGGAATCTCGCCCCTTGTAATGGTGTAATATAAGGGTTCTTCGTGGCCAAAGCGCATGACGCCGATCTTCACCTTCGTGTTTTTCGGTCCTTTCAGCTTGCTCATGGCAGCCATATTGGTGACCTCTTTGCCCGTGAAGGGTTCGTCGTCAACACTGACAATCTTGTCTCCGGCCAGCAGTCCGGCCCGCTCCGACGGCCCGTTGGCAATGACATTCTGCACATGGATGGTGTCTTCGCGGATGGTAAACTCGATGCCGATGCCCGAGAACGAGCCCTTCAGGTCGTCGTTTGCAGCCATTACCTCGGCCGCACTGATATAGACGGAATGCGGATCAAGCCCAGAAAGTATCTGCGGAATGACCTTCTCTACCAACGAGTCTATGTCGACTTTGTCAACATACTGATCGTCGATAATGTGCAACAAATTGCTGAGACGATTGCTGCCAGAGTTAATGATGTTGAGACGATTGCCCGAGAAATGATTGGCATAGAAACTGCCGATCACCACGCCGACCACCACACAGATGGCCATCAAAAGGGGCATATACCGGTTTTTGTTGTTCATAATCTTCCCTTAAATGCTATGCTTCCAAATAGACAACTTCAATGCCTGCCCGCCTGAGCAGGTCGATACCGTCGGAAAGCCGGTAGTGTTCTCCATAGACAACGCGCTTGATGCCGCTCTGAATGATGAGCTTTGCACACTCGATGCATGGCGATGCCGTGATGTAGATGGTTGAGCCGTCGCTGTTGTTCGACGAGCGGGCGAGCTTGGTTATTGCATTGGCTTCGGCATGAAGCACATAGGGCTTGGTGACGCCTGCATCGTCTTCGCAGATGTTCTCAAAACCGCTTGGCGTGCCATTGTATCCGTCGCTGATGATCATCTTGTCCTTTACCACCAGCGCACCGACCTTTCGTCGCTCGCAATAGGAGTTTTCAGCCCATATGCGGGCCATGCGCAAATAGCGCTCATCCAACTTTTTCTGTTTGTCTTTTGATTCCATTTCTTTCGAGTAATGCGTCAATTGTTGGCTCGCTTCCTTTGAAATTCTTATATAAAGTCATAGGGTGAAGGGTTCCGCCTTTGGATAAAATGCAGTTGCGGAACCGCTGGGCTGTGGCAGAATTGAAGATGCCCTCACGCTTGAACACGGCAAAAGCGTCGGCATCAAGCACCTCTGCCCATTTATAACTGTAGTACCCGGCAGCGTATCCGCCGGCCATAATGTGTGAGAACTGTACGGTCATACAGGTGTTTTCCAGCTGTTCGCCGATGACAGCGGGCTTCCATGCCTGCTTCTCAAACGTGCGTACATCCTCGTCGAAAGGCTCTTTCATGGTGTAGTAGGCCATGTCGAGCAGGCCGAAGCTTACCTGTCGCAGGCATGACGTGGCTGCCATGAAGTTGCGGCTCTTGACGATTCTCTCGATGAGTTCGTCGGGTAGAGGATCGCCCGTCTCGAAGTGGAAGGCGAACGTTCTTAAGAAATCTCGCTCTACGGCGTAGTTCTCCATGAACTGAGAAGGCAGTTCTACGAAGTCCCACCATACGTTAGTTCCGCTAAGACTCTCGAAGCGAGTGTTGGCGAACATTCCGTGAAGTGAATGTCCAAACTCATGAAGGAAGGTCTCGACTTCGCCCAAAGTGAGCAAGGCCGGTTTGTCTTCTGTCGGTTTTGTAAGGTTCATCACGACACTAACATGCGGTCGTACATTGTTGCCTTTCTTGTCAATCCACTGACCTTGGAACCCAGTCATCCATGCCCCCCCTTGCTTTCCTTTGCGAGGATGGAAGTCGGCATAGAACACAGCAAGGTAAGATCCGTCCTTGTCGAACACTTCATAAGCCTTGACATCGGGATGGTACACCGGGATTTCCTTATTCTCTTTGAATGTGATGCCATAGAGCCGGTTGGCAAGACCAAACACTCCGTCGACCACATTGCTTAACTGGAAATAGGGCCTTAGCATCTCTGCATCGAGATTGAACTTCTGCATTTTCAGCTGATGTGAATAGAAAGCCGTGTCCCAAGGGCGCAGTTCATGGTCGGTAGCGCATCTTTTCAGCTCGGCATATTCTTGTTCTGCTGTCGGCTTGTATGCTTCAATAAGGTCGTTGAGGAGCTTGTATACATTGGAAGTGGTTGATGCCATACGGTGCTTTAGCACATAGTCAGCATAGCTTTCGAAGCCTAACAACTGGGCAACTTCCCGTCGGATATTGATAAGTCGCTTACAGATGCTGAGGTTGTTCTCGGCATTTTCGTGACAGCATACGGTGTTTCGTGCCATGTACATCAGCTCTCTTAAGTCGCGCTGTGTGCTATATGTCATGAACGGAGTATAGCTTGGTGCGTCAAGAGTGAAAACCCAGCCTTCCTTGTTGTTCTCCTTTGCACACAACGAAGCTGCTTCTACTGCCGTATCAGGCAGCCCTTCCAGCTGCTTTTTGTCCGAGAGATGAAGCGTATAAGCCTTATTCTCCTTTAGCAGGTTCTGCGAGAATTGCAGGGAGAGAAGGCTTGCTTCTTCAGTGAGTTTCCTAAGCCTTCCCTTCCCCTCATCATTGAGTAATGCACCACTACGCACAAATCCGTCGTAGCTGTTGTTGAGCAAAGTCTGTTCTTCAGGTGTGAGTTCCCGGTGATGTTCATAGACATATTTGACCCGTTCAAACAATCTTGGATTGAGACTTACGTCGTTGGCGTGCTGGGTAAGGATGGGAGACATCTTCTGCGCCAGTGCTTCAAGACCGTCATTTGACTCGGCACTTAACATGCACGAAAATACGTTTGAAACCCGATCAAGCAAATCATAATAGTGTTCTCCCTTGCTGTCGTCTGTCCTAATGAGTGTGTTGTCAAAGGTAGGTTCGTCGGGATTGTTGATGATTTTCTCGATTTCTTCGTTGTCTCTTCTTATGCCTTCCATGAACGCTTCCTCATAGTCTGCGAGTTGAATACGGTCGAAAGGAACCGTTTCGTGAGGTGTTCCGTAAGAAAGGAAGAAAGGATTCTGATGGTTCTGTTTGCCTGACTCTATATCGTTCATATACGTGTGTACCTTTAATATAATATGCAAAATTAGCAAAAAGTGAGACATGGTGGTTTACATCCCCTTGTTTTTTAACGAATATTATTGGAATTTGAAAAATATGTGCATACAAAAGTCTCCTTTTTCGAAAATAGTTTGTAATTTTGCAGTCTTAAAAGTAATTCGCAGCAGGATGATGTTACACGACCAGTTTGTTGTACGTCATTGTTGAGAAAGATGAATAAGACAGGCTTTATGCAAGAGCTTTGTGCCGCTTCAGGATACGGTATTAGATCTGCTTGCCATTGTATAATGGTTGGGAAAGGCTTGTAGAATACTTCTAAAGGCATTGGACAACAAGGATAAACTCTTATTAAATGGCGAAATTAGTTATCAATTCTTACGATGAATTTGCATCTTATTTGGGCAAAGAACTGGGCACATCTGAATGGCTTTTGATAGACCAGAAGCGCATCAACCAGTTTGCTGATGCAACGAATGACCATCAATGGATACACGTTGACGCAGAAAAGGCGCGCAAAGAAAGCCCCTATCAGAGTACGATAGCCCACGGATATCTTACGCTTTCGCTGCTTCCCTACATGTGGAGTCAGGTCGTTGATGTGCGCAATATCAAGATGTTGGTCAATTATGGCATGACAGACATGCGCTTTGGTCAGCCTGTTTTGACGGGAAGCAGGCTCCGTACTGTCTGCAAACTGCACAATATCCAGAACTTGCGTGGCATCTGTAAGACGGAGATTCATTTCAAGATGGAGATAGAAGGCCAGCGTAAGCCAGCAGTTGAGGGCATCGCTTCTTTCCTCTATTACTTTAACAATTAATGGAATATGTATTGGCGGAACTGCGTGTCCGCCAATTCTTTTTTATATTAGTCATCAATTTACCAATCGCATTACATTCAATCATTGAGCTATGGGCGGCTTTTTCGGAACAATACAGCAGAAAGATTGTGTTAACGATTTGTTCTATGGAACCGATTACAACTCTCACTTGGGTACCAGACGTGCAGGATTAGTCACCTACGACCCTGACTTAGGCTTCAATCGTTCCATCCATTCCCTGGAAAGAAACTATTTTCGTTCGCGTTTTGAAGATGAGTTGGATAAGTTTAAAGGATGTCAGGGACTGGGCGTTATCAGTGACACTGACCCTCAGCCTATTATCGTCAATTCACATCTTGGACGCTATGCCGTGGTTACGGTTGCCAAGATTAACAACTTGAGGGAGATTGCCGAAGAGCTATTGTCCGAACGAATGCATTTCAGTGAGATGTCGGCCAACAATATCAACCAGACCGAGCTCGTTGCGCTATTGATCAATATGGGCACGTCTTTTGTCGACGGGATTAACCTTGTTTACAGCAAAATCAAGGGTTCCTGCTCCATGTTGGTGCTGACAGAAGACGGCATCTTATGTGCGCGAGACTATCTTGGGCGCACGCCAATCGTGATAGGCAAGAAGGAGGAGGGTTATGCTGCTTCGAGTGAAAGCACAGCCTTCCCGAACTTAGGCTATTCCCTTGTGCGCGATGTAGGTCCGGGAGAAATCATCAGACTGAGGGCTGACGGTATTGAGGTGTTGCAGGAACCTGCCAAGGAAATGCAAATATGCTCCTTCTTATGGGTATACTATGGCTTCCCTGCCAGCGACTATGAAGGCATCAATACCGAAGATGTGCGTGAGAAGAACGGTCGCATGATGGGTGAGGAAGACGATATCGATGCCGATCTTGTCTGTGGAATCCCCGACTCAGGTGTAGGCATGGCGCTTGGATATGCTGAGGGGCATGGCATACCATACAAGCGTGCCGTGCTGAAATACACCCCGACTTGGCCCCGTTCTTTCACCCCTGGCAATCAGAAAAGGCGCGATCTTGTGGCCAAGATGAAGCTCATTCCCAACCGTGCCATATTGAAAGATCAGCGCGTAGTGTTTTGTGATGACAGCATTGTCCGTGGCACTCAACTGCGTGACAACATCAATATGTTCTTCGATTATGGTGCCCGCGAGGTGCATGCCCGCATCTCTTGTCCGCCGCTTATCTATGGTTGTCCGTTCATCGGTTTCACCAATTCAAAGAGTGATCTCGAACTGATCACCCGCAGAATCATCAGGGATCTGGAGGGAGATGACACCCGAAACTTGGAGAAATATGTCAAGACCGGCAGTCCGGAATATCAGCGTATGGTTAACGAGATTGCCCACCGTCTGGGCATCACGTCGCTTCGCTTTGCCAAGCTTGAGACGCTGATCCAGTCGATAGGCCTTCCGAAGTGCAAAGTCTGTACCCATTGTTTTGACGGTACGGGCTGTATGAAAACAAGGGGCGAAGATTGATCTTCGCCCCTTTCTTTATTCGTTTGTTCGTATTGTCAGTGCCTTTCCTTGTTTTAGCAAGGCGTCTTTGACAAACCAGCCTTTCAGCTTTCTTCCGTCGTATTGAATCGACTTAATCCTTCGTCCCTTACCTTCGTGGCGGATGGTCAGTGTCTTTCCGTTGGAGAAGTGGAACCTGACTCGGTCGAAAAGTGGCACGGTCACGATGTATTCCGGGTCGGCAGGCGAGTAGGTATAGAGTCCTATTGCATTGAAAACGTACCATGACGACATTTCTCCTGCATCGTCCATGCCCGCCAAGGCTAAGTGTTCTTGCCCCATATCATAGTAATGCGACATGATGGAGTCGATCACTTCCTGGGCTTTTTCCTGCCGGTCGACGAAGTAATACATATACGGGATCGAGTGTCCGGGTTGGTTTCCGTGGCAGTAGTTGCCGATGAATCCTGTCAGGTTTTCCACCTCATATCCTCGCCAGGGCTCCGTGAACAGCGAGTCGAGTTTTTGCTCTACTGCCCGTTTCGACGGATAAAGTGCCAGCACACCCTTTGGGTCGTGGGGCGCATAGAACAGGTTGTTCCATGCATTGGCTTCCCTGTATTGGTAGGCAAAGTAAGGGTAGTAGGGGTCGAACTGTTTGATAAATGACCCGTCGGCGATACGTCCGCGGTAGAAACCGGTCGATGGGTCAAACACGTTTTTGTAGTTCTTTGAGTGTTCGAGCAGCAGTTTCTCGTTGGCCTTGTCGCCCAGTTCGCGTGCGACAAGTGCCGTAGCGTAGTCGTCGTAGGCATACTCGATGGTTTTCGTCACGGCCGCTTTATACTCGTTATAGAAAGGCACGTCGGTCGTATCTTTCTCAGCAATCCATCCCTGTTGCAAGTATTCGTCCAGATAGGGGCGTCCTCCGTGTCCGGGAACGGTGGCGTTTTTGAGCAAGAGTTTGTAGGCTCTGTCGAGCGGAAAGTCCTTGATGCCCCTCAGCCATGCGCCCGAAATGAAGGTAGAAGCATGGTCGCCGTGGAAGAAAGTGGGCATGTATCCGCCTCTTTTCTCGCCTCGGTCAATGCACGACCAGATGACGTCGCTTGCCACGTCGGGCCGTAATAGTTCGAGCAGAACGAGCTTGTTGCGGTGGTCATCCCAGAACGAAGGGTCGGTGTAGTAGTGGTTCACTCCACCGGTTTTCCAAGCATGTGGGTGGTGAGCTCCATAGATCATGTCCATTCCTTCCATGCAACTACGGTCTTCCGGCTCGCTGTTCTCGGTCTGATGTATGATGGTTCCGTGGGCATCCCGGTAGTCTCCGTTGCAATCGCTCCTCAGCACTGGCCACAGCATGGAGCGGTAGAGACAGGAGTAGAACAGTCCTTTCTCGCGTTCGGTGCCCCCTTCTATTTCGATTTTTGCGAGCAGTTGCTGCCATGTCTGGTCGGCTTCTTTCCTCACTTGTTCGAAGGTTTTCTGGTTGTCGGACGACAGTTCCTTGTTGAAATTGTCGACGGCATTTTCTACGTTGACAAACGAAAATCCTATCCGGAGCTCAATGGCATTGGTCTCGTTGCTGTCGATAAACTCGACGACAGCTATGGTGTTGCGCCGTCCGGGCACGATTTTGATGTCTTTGATGGGGGCGCTGCTCATGCCGTAGAAGTACATGTTGCCCTCAGCATTCTGGTTTCCCGTGAACTCGCAGAAGCCAGTTTGCCGGATGTTCCAGTCGCGTACTTGGTTGTTGGTCTTTCCGAGGTCGAGCACGATGGCCTTTGTTCCACGCCTGTTGTAGGAGTATCGATGCACGGCACAGCGAAGGGTCGTGGTCAGTTCGACGTCGATTGCGTAGCGGTCGACGTGCACTTTATAGTAGCCAGGATGAGCTTCCTCGCTGTCATGGCTATAGGGTGATGAGAAATCATCGGCACTCCAGCGGTTGCCACAGACGGGCATTATGGGCACGTGCAGTAAGTTCCAATGGCCTTTATTGGTGTGGGCGAAGGCCTGAATGACCGTGTCCTCATACTGGTATCCGGCCCCGCTGCGCCACATGGTCACGGGCGAACACTGCACCATTGCATTGGGTAGTGACGCTCCGGGGAACGTTTCTCCGCCCCAAGTGCGAGTCTTTCTGTTGAGCACATACTGCAAGTCTTCCTCGTCCCACAGCGTTGCCGTGCCGAGAAAGGGGTTCACGTAGCTGGTGAGAGCTTTCTCCTGTGCACAGGCAAAGGTGCTCCAGAAGGTAGCAAGGAGGCATGTTGCAAAGAGTTTTCTTGACGTTTTCATCGTTTCAGTTTTGTTAGTATTCTGCAAAGTTAAGAACTTTCCGCCGAACACCCTTCGTTGTTTTGTGATTATTAACAATTTGTTCTTGACGTTTCCCGTTTCTGTTCTTGCAAGTGATTGATAACGAAATGGTTGAGAAAGGTAAGGGTTCTGCCTGAGAAAGCTATTGGTTCTGGCTGAGAAAGGATAGATTTCTTGCCCAGAATCCTATGACTTCTCGGGCAGAAAGGATAGCTTTCTCGGCATCGTTTCCGAGACTTCTTCTTGGCGATGCTGCAAATTGTTGATAATGAACGGCAAAGAGGCTCCGCTTTGTCGTGCTGCCTTTTCTCCGTTCCGCAAATGCCTTTCCGCGGCTTTTTATGTCCCCGTAATTTTGATATTCCGTAATTTTGCCGTACCTTTGCAGCCGATTTCGAGAATAACGTGTTGAAAACAACATCAAAACAACAGGAAGTATGAAAGCATTTGTATTCCCCGGACAAGGGGCTCAGTATGTAGGTATGGGCAAAGACCTGTACGAGCAGAATGCCAAGGCCAAGGAATTGTTTGACAAGGCCAATGACATTCTGGGCTATCGCATCACCGACATCATGTTCAACGGCACCGACGACGAGCTGAAAGAGACCAAGGTCACCCAGCCAGCGGTGTTCCTTCATAGCGTCATTTCGGCCCTTTGCCTTGACGAGTTCTCGCCCGAGATGGTGGCAGGCCATTCGTTAGGCGAGTTCTCGGCATTGGTAGCAGCCGGTGCATTGTCGTTTGAAGACGGCCTGAAGCTGGTCTATGCCCGTGCGATGGCCATGCAGAAAGCCTGCGAACAGGCTCCGGGCACGATGGCAGCCGTCATCGGTTTGCCCGACGAAACCATCGTCAGCATCTGCAAAGAGGTGAGCGATCAGGGTCATGTTGTGGTGGCAGCCAACTTCAATTGCCCAGGCCAGCTGGTCATCTCGGGCAGCGTCGAGGGTGTCAATTCTGCCTGCGAGAAGCTGAAAGAAGCCGGAGCAAAGCGCGCCTTGCCCCTGAAAGTGGGCGGTGCCTTCCACTCTCCATTGATGCAACCGGCAAAAGACGAGCTCGCAGCAGCCATCGAAGCCACAGAGATCAAGGCTCCCTCATGCCCGGTATATCAGAATGTCGACGCACGTCCGCATACCGATGCAGCTGAGATCAAGGCCAACCTCATTGCTCAACTGACCAGTTCGGTGCGCTGGACCGAGACCGTTCAGAACATGATTGCTGGCGGTGCCGACGAATTTACGGAATGCGGCCCCGGCAAAGCCCTGCAGGGAATGATCGGCCGCATTGACAGAAACGTGGCAGCCCACGGAATAGAATAGCCGCGGCCGCTGCCTATAGACACAATGAAGGGCATAAAGCGACGAGCCTCTCAACGGCAGACGGCAGCGTCACTTTATGCCCTTCTTCTATGCTTTCGTTTGACTATCCGGCCTGAATGCGCTTCAGGCTGGCGATGGTGGCTTCGGGATCAGCGGCTTTGAAGACATAGCTGCCCGACACCAACACGTCGGCTCCCGCTGCGATCAGGCGCGGGGCTGTGTCGGCCCCGACACCTCCGTCGACCTCGATGAGCGCCTTCGAGCCCGACTTCTCAATCATTTCGCGCAGCCGACTCACCTTGTTCAGGCTGTTCTCGATGAAGCGTTGTCCCCCAAAACCGGGGTTGACGCTCATGATCAGCACCATGTCGGCGTCGCACAACACTTCCTCAATCGTGCAGAGTGGGGTGGCGGGATTGAGCGCAACCCCCGCCTTCATGCCTGCCGAATGTATCTCTTGCAGGGTGCGGTGCAGATGGGTGCAGGCTTCTTGGTGCACGGTCATCATCATGGCTCCGCACCGTGCTGTCTCGGAAATGTAACGCTCCGGCTGTACGATCATCAAGTGAACGTCGAGAGGTTTCTGGCACTTCTTCCCTACAGACTCGATGACAGGAAAGCCAAATGATATGTTCGGCACGAAGACTCCGTCCATGACGTCCATGTGAAGCCAGTCGGCTGCGCTCCGGTTGATCATCTCAACCTCGCGTTGCAGGTTGCAGAAGTCGGCCGATAAGAGCGACGGCGAAACAATCACATCCATGTGTCTTTCTCCTTTCATGGGCTAATTCATGTAGCACATCGCTACCTTTCCGCCCTGCCGGGCTGCATTATATGCATAGGCCACTTGGCGAATGATGTTCAAAGTAACGGCTGATGGTGTTAAATCTTCTGGGGTAAAATATTCCATAGGCAAACTATTTATCGGTTCGTTTACTCTTATAACGCATCTGATATGCAATTTATTACATCGACGATGAAATATTTTTCAAAAAAAGTCACGCCCCCTTCTCTATATATAATAAGGTGTGAAAGAGAGAAAACCCTCGGGATGTAAGAATATGTTCAATTTTCTTTCGAAAAAGTTTGCAGTTTCAAAGAAAATTGTTACTTTTGCATTCGAATTGTCAACAAAAGGAACAACGATGATAATAAACGTATCAAATGCATGGTGGTGGCGCTGCTCAAGATTGAAAAAGTCGTGAGTCGCAATGCCGTGTGGATACGAAACAATATTCCAATGAGAGGCCTGCCGTAAGACTTACGACAGGCCTCTTAAGATATAGCAACAACAGTAAAAGAAATATAGCATGACAACAATGAAGGACATCCTGAACAGAATGCTCAACCACGAAGAGCTTTCTCGGGAAGAAATGAAGCAGATCCTGGTGGGAATCACCAGAAGTGAATATCCCAACGAGCAGATTACTGCCCTGTTGACAGCCTTGCAGATGCGTGGAATCACGGTTGACGAACTGCTTGGTTTTCGTGACGGAATACTGGAAACCGGCGTCCCTGTGCCCCTTGACTGCGACCGGTATATCGATGTTGTGGGAACAGGCGGTGACAGGAAGAATACGTTCAACATCTCGACAACATCGTGCTTCGTCATTGCAGGAGCAGGATACAAGGTGGCCAAGCATGGCAATTTCGCAGCGACATCTACCAGTGGAGCCTCCAATGTGATAGCACAGCATGGCGTGAGGTTCACGGATGACATCGACAAGCTGAACCGTTCCATCAACGAATGCGGTATCGTCTACCTGCACGCCCAGCTCTTTGCCAAGGCAATGAAGTTTGTAGGCCCCATACGCAAAGCCCTTCAGTTCCCCACATGCTTTAACCTTCTCGGCCCGATCGTCAATCCTTCGCAACCGCAATGCCAGCTGCTTGGCGTGGCAAATCTCGACCAGATGCGCCTATATAGCAATGTATACCAGAAGATAGGCATTGACTATGCCATCGTGAACTCTATCGATGGTTACGACGAAATCTCGCTCACGGGTGACTTCAAAGTGACCACCAATGACTATGAGCGCATATTCAAGCCGGCCGATTTGGGCTTCGATCTGGCCAAGCCCGAGGAGCTTGTTGCCGGTGCAACGGAAGATGAGGCAGCGAGAATTTTCGATGCTGTGCTGGCAAACACTTGTCTTCCTGCCCAGAAAAACATTGTGCTGGCCAATGCAGCCTTCGGCATTCAAGTGCTTGAAAGGGGGCAGAAGCCAATAGAAGAATGTATAGAAATCGCCCGCGAGTCAATCGATAGCGGAAGGGCTCTGGCAACATTCAAGAAGTTTGTAGAATTCAATTCGTAAGCCGATGAAGGACGTTCTTGACGAGATAGTTGCGTGGAAGCGTGTAGAAGTGGAGCAGTTCAAGCGCGAATTGCCTCCCCGGATGCTTTATAAGCAGGTGGAGGCTGTGCTTGAAAGCCCTGTGGCATCGATGAAAGAAGCGCTGAAAGCCTCGGACACGGGCATCATAGCCGAATTTAAACGCCGCTCTCCGTCGAAGGGATGGATCAGGGAAGACGGCAAGGCCGAGGAGATTCCTCTGGCATACCAGTCGAATGGTGCCAGCGCGATCAGTATCCTTACCGATGCAAAATACTTCGGCGGATGCGACGGATTTGTCATGGATGCGCGTCGCACAGGCGTGACAATACCAGTTCTTTACAAGAACTTCGTCGTTGATGAATACCAGCTTTTTCAGGCACGCCTCTGCGGAGCGTCGGCCGTGTTGCTTATCGCTGCCGACCTGACTCTGGCCGAATGTCGCACATTGTTGCATACTGCACATGAGCTGAGGCTTGAGGTTCTGCTCGAGATGCATGGAGAAGGCGAGCTTGACTATGCAGCATTGGAGCCCGACATGTGTGGCATCAATAACCGCAATCTCGGTACTTTCGTCACAGATGTCGACAATTCCTACCGCATGGCCGATCGACTTCCTCGAGACATCGTGAAGGTCAGTGAGAGTGGAATATCGAGTGTTCTTACGGTGAAGGAGCTGCGCCGTGCGGGATACCAAGGCTTTCTTATCGGTGAATACCTCATGAAGATGGAGCATCCGGGGCATGCCTTACGGGCATTTATACAGGATATTAAATCGCAAATGACATGATAATCAAGGTTTGCGGCATGCGCGATGCCGATAATATTCGTGCAGTTGAGGCATTGGGAGTTGACATGTTGGGTTTTATATTCTACCCCGACAGCCCGCGTTATGTGCCGATGATCAGTTCGAAGGCTGGCATTATTCCCGACTATTCCAATCTTTCCAGTCCGTCAAGTCTATATCATCAAGGGGATAAGCGCATGGAGAAAAGGCCTGCCAAGGTAGGCGTCTTTGTCGATGACATGCCCCAGAACATAGTAACTCGTGTCTATAACTACGATCTTGACTATGTACAGCTGCATGGAGAGGAAAGCCCTGTAATGATTGAAAACCTGCGCCGAACCCTTGATCCCGATATACATCCAGGGATTAAGATCATGAAAGCCTTGAGCATATCTTCGGAAGAAGACCTTCAAAAGGCACAGATGTACGAAGGATTGGTCGATATGTTACTTTTTGATACGAAATGCATGACGAAGGGAGGAAGCGGAAAACAGTTCGACTGGAGCATCCTTGATGCCTATGAAGGACCGATGCCTTTCCTGCTAAGCGGGGGCATTGGACCGGAAGATGTGGAACGCATCAAGGCCTTCCGTCATCCGTATTTTGCAGGGATCGACCTCAATTCGCGATTTGAAACCGAACCTGGAAGGAAGGACATCGGACTTCTTGATACCTTCGTCCGACAACTAACAGACGAGCAACATGAACAAAATTAACCGACTATTCTCAGAGAACAAGGGGAGAAAGCTGCTCTCTCTCTACTTCTGTGCTGGCTGTCCTACCATAGAAGGCACGGCAGAAGTGCTCAGGACCATGCAGCGACGCGGCATTGATATGGTAGAAGTCGGCATGCCTTTCAGCGACCCTTTGGCCGACGGTCCGGTCATTCAAAGTGCAGGAACGGTAGCCTTGAAAAACGGAATGACCACCGATTTGCTGTTTCAACAGTTGGAAGCAGTGAAAGAAGAAGTGACCATTCCTCTGGTATGGATGGGCTATCTGAACATTGTCCTTCACTATGGATATGAACGATTCTTCCGCAGGTGTGCAGAAGTGGGCATCTCTGGTGTCATTATTCCTGACCTTCCTTTCAGAGACTACTTGAGTGAAGTCAAGCCGATTGCTGACCGTTATGACCTGCGTGTTATCATGATGATCACTCCAGAGACCTCGGAAAAGCGCATCAGATTTATCGATGAGCACACAGACGGTTTTATTTATATGGTGTCGTCGGCATCGATTACGGGTGCGCAAAGCCAGTTTGGTGATGCAAAACTCGAATATTTCCGCCGGATCAATGGCATGCATCTTCACAACCCACGTATGATAGGTTTCGGAATCAGCAACCGACAGACGCTGGAAAGTGCACAGAAAAATGCTGCAGGAGCTATCATTGGTTCGAAATTTGTGACCCTGCTTCGCCAGACAGGTGATGCCGACGAGGCGCTGAACCAGTTGTTTGACGCATTAAAGAATTGAGGATTATGACGAAATACCAAGTAGACCAACAGGGATTCTTCGGACGTTTCGGCGGTGCATACGTACCCGAAATACTGTATAAGTGTGTGACTGATCTGCAAGAAGCCTATCTGCCTATCATCGAAAGCGAGGACTTTCGGCGTGAATACCGTGAGCTGTTGAAGGATTATGTGGGCCGTCCTTCGCCGCTTTATTATGCCCGTCGTATGAGCCAGCGATATGGTTGCCGGCTATATCTCAAGCGGGAAGACCTCAACCACACGGGTGCTCATAAGATCAACAACACGATAGGCCAGATTCTTATGGCCAAGAAGATGGGCAAGACCCGCATCATTGCCGAGACTGGAGCAGGCCAACACGGCGTGGCTACGGCAACAGTGTGTGCCTTGATGGACATGAAGTGCGAGATATTCATGGGCAAAACTGACGTAGAACGCCAGCATACCAACGTCGAAAGGATGAAGATGCTGGGGGCAGAAGTGTATCCAGTCACGACGGGAAACATGACTCTCAGCGATGCATGTTCGGAAGCTATCCGTGACTGGTGCTGCCATCCTCAGGAGACGTTTTATATCGTAGGTTCGACAATGGGGCCACATCCCTATCCCGATATCGTGGCACGTATGCAGAGCATCATTTCCGAAGAAATCAGATGGCAGCTGGAAGAGAAGGAGGGAAGGGACTATCCTGACTACCTGATTGCTTGTGTAGGCGGAGGATCAAACGCAGCCGGCACCATCTATCACTACATGGATGACGACCGCGTGAAAATCTATCTTGCCGAAGCCGGCGGGCATGGCATCGACACAGACCACACGGCTGCGACGATGCATTGCGGTACGGAAGGCATCATTCACGGCTCAAGAACGCTGGTGATGCAGACGCCTGACGGGCAGATCAAGGAGGCATTCACCATTTCGGCCGGACTCGACTATCCCGGAATAGGCCCCATGCATGCCCATCTGGCTCAGAGCGGACGCACGAAAATCTTGGCCATCAACGACGATGAGGCCATCTATGCCGGCTATGAGCTTACGCGAATGGAGGGTATTATCCCAGCCATTGAGAGCGCACATGCCATTGCTGCGCTGAAGAAGCTGTCGTTCAGTGCCGACGATGTGGTAGTGCTGACGGTCAGCGGGCGTGGCGACAAGGACGTCAAGACCTATTTGAACAACAAAGAATCAGCAAAGGAATATGGCAATTTTTAATTACAAGTCGTACACAAAGACCATTCTTGCCGACCTCTTTACGCCGGTAGGAGTGTATATGAGGGTAAGAGACCTCTATCCGCAGAGTGCCCTCATGGAGAGTTCCGACTATCATGACAAGGACAACTCGCGCTCGTTCATCGGCATTCATCCCATTGCTTCCTATTCCATCGGCCATGATGTTGTGCGCAAGAGCTACCCAGACGGCACGACAGAAGAGCATGAACTGCCGACGGGAGAGCCCCGATGCGGGCATGAGATTGCAGCGTCGATGGGAAGTTTCCTGTCAGATTTCCGTGTGGCGGGCGAGGGTTGCAGCTATTGCGGGCTCTATGGATACACATCGTTTAATGCCGTTCGCTATTTTGAAAACATCGCCGTAAAGGATGAAACCATGGAGAAGAACGACGCGCCCGACATGCTTTACATTCTCTATCGCGACATTATCGTCTTCGACCACTTCAACAACCGCCTGACTTTCGTCACGCTCGTGGCCGACGAGGGCACCGCTTCTGCCGACGAACGGGCTGCCTCTCAGCTGGCCGAGCTTGAGAAATCTGTCGTACGGTCGAACGTGCAGCCCTATGCTTTCCGTCCCATAGGCGAGTATGCTTCGCCGATTTCAGACGAAGAACATAAAGTCAACATCCGGCGAGGCATCAGCCATTGTCTGCGCGGAGACGTGTTTCAAATCGTACTTTCGCGCCGTTTCGTGCAGCGATATGAGGGTGATGACTTCAAACTCTATCGTGCCTTGCGGTCGATCAATCCGTCGCCTTACCTCTTCTATTTTGACTTTGGCGGATTCAGAATCTTCGGGTCGTCGCCCGAAACCCACTGCCGCATAGAGGACGACCGTGCCTATATCGACCCGATAGCAGGCACTACGAAGCGCACGGGGGACGCCCAACAGGACCGCCAGAATGCCGAATACCTGCGCAATGATCCCAAAGAGAACGCCGAACACGTGATGTTGGTCGACCTGGCTCGTAACGATCTTTCCCGAAACTGCCATGACGTGCACGTGGAATTCTTCAAGGACATGCAGTTCTACAGCCATGTCATCCACCTTGTTTCGCGCGTAAGCGGAACGTTGGACATTGACCATTCACCGTTGGACATTGACCGCTTGCCATTGACCATTGGCCATTCCGAGGAGAATGAAGTTCAATGTTCAATGCTCAACGTTCGATGTAAAATAAAAGCATTCATCGATACTTTCCCCGCCGGAACACTCTCGGGAGCCCCGAAAGTGAGAGCTATGCAGCTCATCTCCGACTATGAACCCCACAACAGGGGAGCCTATGGCGGATGTATTGGCTACATAGGGCTGAACGGAGACCTCAACCAGGCCATCACCATCCGTACGTTTGTATCGCGTAATGGCGAACTGTGGTTCCAGGCAGGCGGAGGCATCGTGGCCAAGAGCAACGAGGAATACGAACTGCAAGAAGTAAACAACAAACTCGGTGCACTACGTCGCGCCATCAAAATGGCAGAGCAACTATGAACATCGTCATCATCGACAACTACGACTCTTTCACCTATAACCTTGCTCATCTGATAAAAGAGCTCGGAGCAAAGGTGACCGTTGTGCGCAACGACCAGTTTGAACTGTCCTCGTTATGTGCCTTTGAAAAGATTGTCTTAAGCCCCGGTCCTGGCATACCTTCAGAGGCAGGACTGCTGCTCGATGTCATCAGAACCTATGCAGGCCGTCGGCCTATCTTCGGCGTATGTCTGGGCCATCAGGCCATAGGCGAGGTGTTTGGCGGACGGCTTACCAACCTGAACGACGTCTTCCACGGCGTGCAGACCGAGGGCACCAACCTCGGAAATGACCCTGTCTTCTCGGGACTTCCGCGTCGCATACCGATGGGACGCTACCACTCATGGGTAGTCTCGCGCGAGCATTTCCCCGACTGTCTGGAGGTGACGGCTGAGAGTGACGACGGTGAGATCATGGCCCTGCGCCACAGAGAATATGACATTCACGGCATACAGTTTCATCCCGAAAGCGTGCTTACGCCCGACGGACGGCAGATATTGGCTAATTGGCTTCGCATGTAGTGGCAACAGTTTCTTGGTCGTCAAGCATACATAAAAAGCTGTTTTGTAAAATTTTTATCTTGAAAATGTTTTACAAGACAGCCTTTTTAATATCCATTTTCAAAGAGGATGATATGGGTTCATCCGAAGAAGACAACAGCTTATGGTCATCGTCCCAGACCCTCCTCGCCGAGAAAGCTGACCTTTCTCATGTACAAATGTCGTGAAACTGCACCTGAAGAGGTGTCGTTCATACGGATAAACCATGTCATTCTTAGTTAGAAAGGATAGTTTTGTTAAAGTGAAAAACATCAATATAAGTCATAAGAAATCGGTATTCTTTTGACAATCAGAAAGGTAGACGTGTGGCTTGAAAATCCGTTCACCTTGTCGTTCTTCCCGGAAGTTTTCAAAGAAGCGGAAAATATCGGCGGAAAAAGAAAAAATTTGAAACCATTTGTAAATATTATGGATGAGTTTTGTGACAATGCCTCCACTGGCAACAGGGCAGGCATAAATCAAAAAAACGAAACCGGTCGTCGATTTTTTAGTCACTAAAGTGCGGTTTTCCCGAAGAATTTCTTATCTTTGCACGGTTATAACAAAAACAGCATACGATAAGTTGTGGTCTGCGAATATGTGAGCATATTCCTAAGCGGAGGCATCTTTCGGAACATTATCAACTGCGTTTCACCACCATACGTCTTTCCGTCTGCGTGGGAAACCAGACTGTATAATGCCCCGAACAGCCCCCGAAGAACCACTGAAAAGCGAACCGGCACAAAAAGAAAAGAATTTTTCTTAATCTTCATTGTTTTACACGTTTCTGAGTTGGAATGATTGACTCGAGAATAGTGGAATGGAACGAAAGGCACGTAATAGCAACATTGAATTGTATCGCATTCTCGTAATGCTGATGATAGTCGCCCATCACTATGTGGTAAATTCTGGCTTGACTCAGTACATGGATGAGCATCCTCTTACAAAAGCTTCATGGTTTTACTATATTTTCGGGATGTGGGGCAAGACGGGCATTAACTGTTTTGTGCTGATTACAGGATATTTCATGTGCAAGTCCGAAATTACACTTAGAAAGTTTCTTAAGCTGCTTTTGGAAGTGATGTTCTATAACTTTGTCATCGACTGCGTTTTCCTGCTCTTTGGGTATTCGACTTTGTCCTTGAAATTGATAAAACACATGATATGCCCCATTTGGTCTGTGTCTGATGGTTTTACCTCATGCTACTTACTGTTTTTCTTGTTGATACCGTTTCTCAATGTTCTCATACGGGGGATGGGGGAAATGCTACACAGAAATTTACTCCTCTTGACACTCTCAATATATACGCTCATGGGATCAACAGGGTTGATAGAAGTCAAAATGAACTATGTATCTTGGTTTTCTGTGCTCTATTTGTTAGGTTCCTACATCCGTCTTTATGAACCAAAATGGTTGAGTCAAATAAGTAATTTAGGGGGGGGTAATTCTGGCTTTGCTGGTTGCAATAGGAAGTGTCGTGGTGCTATTGTTGTTTCATAGGCATAACTACTATTTCTTTGTCTCAGATTCAAATAAGATATTGGCTGTTTTTGTATCGACGGTTTTATTTAATTACTTCAGAAGAATCCGTATGCCTTATTCGCGTTGGATTAATATAATTGCATCATCAACATTTGGAGTTTTGCTGATTCATGCAAATAGTGACAGGATGAGACGTTGGATTTGGCGGGATGTCGTAGATTGTGTGGGACATTATGATACGGCCTTTTATCCCCTTTATGCAGTGGGTGCAGTGATAATGATATTCCTTGTCTGTGTGACAATTGATCAAATTCGTATACATACGGTTGAAAAATGGTTCTTTCAATGGTATGACAGGACATTTCAAAGTTCAAGAAGACTCCATTTTTGATATGAATAAAGACATAATTACAGTCACATCTCCCCTCTTGCCTGATTTGGAAGAATTCCACAAGATGCTTCAAGAGATTTGGGACAGCAAGTGGGTTACCAACAACGGCTCGTTTCATAAGCAGTTGGAGACGGCTTTGGCAGAGTACCTGAAAGTGCCGTACATCAGCCTGTTTACTAACGGCACACTGCCGTTGCTCACGGCTTTGCAGGCTTTAAGAATAACAGGCGAAGTTATTACTACGCCTTATAGTTTTGTGGCCACCACGCACAGCATCTGGTGGAACGGCTGCAAACCTGTGTTCGTGGATATTGAGGAAAGCACTTGCGGCATAGACCCCAACAAGATTGAGGCGGCCATCACGCCCAAGACCACGGCCATCATGCCTGTGCATTGCTATGGCAAGCCGGTGAATATGAAGGCTATTCAGGAGATTGCTGACAAGTACGGCCTGAAGGTCATCTACGATGCCGCCCATGCCTTTGGCGTGGAGGTGGATGGCGAGAGCGTGCTGAATGCTGGCGACATGAGCACGCTGAGTTTCCATGCCACCAAGGTGTACAACACTTTAGAGGGCGGTGCGCTCGTGATGCACGATGAAGTCACAAAGAAGCGCATAGACTACCTGAAGAACTTCGGATTTGCTGGAGAGACTGAGGTGGTGGCCCCAGGCATCAACAGCAAGGTCGATGAGGTGCGTGCTGCCTACGGACTTCTCAACCTCAAGCAGGTGGATTCCGCCATTGCTGCCCGTCAGAAAGTGGCACAGCGGTATCGTGAGGCTCTTAGAAACGTTCCTGGCATCCGTTTCTTTGACGATATGCCAGGTGTTCGTCATAACTACTCGTACTTCCCCATCTTCATCAATGCGGAGGAATATGGCAAGACGCGCGACCAGCTCTACTTTGAAATGAAGGAGAAGAACGTCCTCGGCCGTCGCTATTTCTATCCCCTCATCAGTACCTTCAGCACCTATCGTGGCCTTCCGAGTGCAGCACCTGAGAACCTGCCTGTGGCGACAAAGATAGCCAACGAAGTTATCTGCCTGCCGATGCACCATGAGCTGAGTGAGGAAGATATAAACAGAGTACTTGAATTAGTGGTAAAATAAGAATGAAGCAAAAGAAACTGATGCTCCTTGGCGGCTTGCGATACCTTAAACCGGTGATTGATGCAGCCCACAAACAGGGATACTATGTGATAACGGCAGACTACCTGCCCAACAACATCGCTCATACTTGGAGCGATGAGTATTGCAACGTCAGTATCATTGACAAGGAGGCCGTTTTGAAAGAAGCACAGCGGCTCCAGATCGATGGTATCATGTCATTTGCTTGTGACCCCGGTGTGGTTGCTGCAAGCTATGTGCAGAACAAGATGGGATTGCCCAGCTTTGGCCCATTTGAGAGTGTGGAGATCTTGCAGAACAAAGATAAGTTCCGTGCTTTTCTCGCCAAGAATGGTTTTAATGTGCCTCAGGCAAAGGGCTTTGACAGTATTGAGGCTGCAATGGAGGATTCCGATTGGTGTCCTTGGCCTGTGATTGTAAAGCCCACGGATGCGGCTGGAAGTAAAGGCGTGACCCGTGTTGACAGAAAAGAGAACTTGAAACCGGCTTTGGAGTATGCGATGGAACATTCTATCTCTGGCCATATCCTCGTTGAGGAGTTTATTGACAAGCAGGGCTGCTCTTCTGATACTGACAGCATGTCGGTGGATGGAAAACTTGTGTTCACCAGTTTCTGTGCTCAGCGATTCGACCTCAATGCCACCAACCCATATACTCCGGCAGCGTATAGTTGGCCTTCCACATTCACCAAGGAACAGGAAGCGTATCTGACATCTGAGATACAGCGTCTAATAACGCTGCTTAATCTGAAGACAGTGGTCTATAACATTGAAGTTCGAGTAGCTCCCAATGGGAAACCATACATCATGGAATTGACCCCACGTGGTGGTGGAAACCGTTTGTGCGAGATGTTGCGCTATGCTACGGGTGTGGATATGATTACTGCCATTACCCGTGCTATGGTGGGCGACCCTATCCTTGAACCTATCGAGCAGAAACCTTATAACTGCCATTGGGCAGAGATTATTCTTCATGCCGATAAAGCTGGTGTTTTCGACAGCCTGGAACTCAGCAAAGACCTGAAAGCCGAAGTCGTGGAAGAAGACCTCTGGGTCAAGGCTGGCGATCATGTGGACTCCTTTGAGGGGGCCAACAATGCCATCGGAACACTAGTGCTTCGTTTTGAAGAAGAAAGAGAAATGGAGAAAGTTCTTACTGATGTCCGTAAGTATGTGGATGTCAGAATTTTAGGGGGGGGTAAAACTTGGCTGATAATCATTGGTTACAGACAAAATGACGAGACATTAACTGATAGAGTAGAAACAAGTGTGCTGCGCACCGCCAAAGAATGGAGGGCTGCAGCATGAAAAAGAAAATATTAATACTGGGTGGAGCAGCCCAGCATCTGAAACTCGTAGAAGCAGCAAAGCGAATGGGACATTACACCATAGTCACAGATTATCTTGCCAACTCACCATGCAAAGCCATCTGCGATGAGGCATGGGACGTCAATGTCAGGGATGTTGATGGTCTGGAAGCGTACTGCAACGAAAACCTTGTTGACGGTGTGATTGCCGGTTTCATCGACCCCTGTCAGATACCCTATTCCGAGCTTTGCACAAGACTGAACAAACCTTGTCTTGGTACCCCCGGGCAGTTCTACCGCTTCACCAACAAAAATGCCTTCAAGAAGCTTTGTAGGGAGAATGGAGTGGACGTGATACCTGACTATACGGAAGATGATGTCCGTGAGCAGAAAATAAGCTTCCCCGTGTTCGTGAAACCAGTGGATAGTCGAGGCTCACGTGGACAGTCGGTCTGCTACGACTATTGCTCTCTCGATGAGGCTATGGCATTTGCAAAGTCCGAGTCATCCAATGGAGAGATACTCATTGAACAATACTTGGGCGATTGCGATGAATTTCAGGTGACATACTTCGTGGTCAATGGAGAACCCCATTTGGAGCGCACCTGCGACAGCTACAGGGGCAGCGAGTCATTGGGCTTGCAGAAACTTGTCAACTGTTCTATATCGCCCTCACGTCATACCGAAGAGTATCTTCGGAATGCTCACTCTCAGGTAGAGAAGATGATTGCAGAGGCCGGAATCACCAATGGTCCTGTCTTCATGCAGGGCTTTGTGCGCGATGGCCAGTTCTTCTTCTTCGACCCGGGTCTTCGTTTCCCTGGGGTGGAATATGAGCGGATGCTGAATGAAACATTCGGATTCGACATCTGTGAGTGGATGGTGGAGTATGCCTTGACGGGACATTTCCCTTCCGAAGGTATTTTCCCAGAAAATGCCTATTTGCTCAACGGGCATAAAGCGGCCATTCTGTTTCCGGTACTGAAAAATAGTGTCATAGATAAGATAAGCGGACTTGAGAAGTATCGGCAGGATGAGAGGGTAAAGGCCTTGTTCTCACGCTATGTTGAGGGTGAAGAGGTGCAGTGGACGGCCACGGTCAGCCAACGTTTTGCTGAAGTTGATTTGCTCGGCAGCAGTATCAAGGATATTATAGCGGCCATCAGTAAGTTCCAGCAAGCGGTTTCTGTTCGCAGCAGGTCAGGGGAGGAGATGCTGATTGACTCATTCATGCCTGCTCAGTTGTTAGACAAATATTCGTAAAATAGATAAACAAAAAGAATATATGCAGAAATTACTGGTTTTGGGAGGCAAGCCTATTGGCTCGGTGGAAATAGTCCGTCGTGCCAAGGATTTGGGACATTATGTGATTGTTGCCGACTACTTGCCTAAAGAATTATCACAGGCAAAACTCTTCGCCGACGAATCATGGGATGTCAGTACTGCCGACATAGATAAATTGGAGCGGCTTTGCATCACCAACCATGTTGATGGCATCACTACGGGTGTTCATGAGTTCAACATCAATCGTATGCTCGACCTTTGTGAACGGTTACATCTACCTTGCTATTGCAAACGTTCTACGTGGCTCTATTGCGACAGCAAGGTGTCGTTCAAGTCATTATGCATGGCCAATGACGTTCCAGTCGCCAAAAAGTATGACTTGAATGATTTGTCCGATGATTCTCTCCAGGGAGTTGATTTCCCTGTGATAACCAAGCCAGTGGACGGTAGTGGCAGTCGTGGCTTTTCCGTGTGCCACGATGCTGAGCAGCTCCGTAACGGGTATAACCATGCTAAAGAGTTTTCTCCCACAGGCAGTGTACTTGTTGAAGATTACATTCCCTACGATGCCGTGATTGTTCATTACACAATGGTTAATGGTAAATGTCTTTTTTCTGGTATTTCAGATAAGTATTCTGTCAAATTCCCGTCGACTGGTGCATCAGTGATGGGACTTCAACTTTTCCCCTCCCGTGGAATACAAAAGTATTTGGAACTCCTTGACGCCAAGGTTCGGAACATGTTTGAATCAGCTGGATTCACTGATGGGCCTATCTGGATAGAAGCTTTTTACGACGGCACAGATAAGTTTATTTTTAATGAAATGGGATATCGCTTTGGAGGCTCAATGACCAACTATCCTGTTCAGTATTTTTATGGTATTGACCAACTCGATCAGTTGATTCATGTAGCTCTTGGTGAGTCATTTCCGGTTATGCCGAAAGATATTAAACCAGGCAAGAAATACTGCATACTTCCCGTTCACATACATGCTGGGAGGATTGATAAGGTGATTGGAATCGACGATGTACTGCAAAGGGATGATGTTTATGCCTTTGTCCCTGTCCATTTTGCCGGTGATGATATTCAGGAATGGGGCTCCGCACAGCAGGTGTTCTGCTACTTGCATATCCTCTATGATGACTTGCAAGCACTACAGTACTCCATTCATGAGGTGCTAGAGCAGCTAAAGGTAGAGGATGTGGCAGGTAATAATTTATTGTTCACACTATTTGAGGTAGATGAACTGAATGATGAAAAGTATGGTAATTAAGAATAAAGTAAAACACAAGATATTATGAGCAATATTTCTATTAAGATCATCAGCCAGGAAGAAGTTGCTGAGATGTTCAAAGGCAATGCAGATGCTATTTGTGGAATCATTGAAGATTCCTTTCGCAAGTATCTTGATGGCGACATTATCATGCCGGACAAGATCTCCCAGATATTTGATGAAGCGACCCAGAATCGCATCAATTGTATGCCCGCATCTCTTATTAATGAGAAGATTTACGGCATGAAGTGGGTGTCGGTGTTCCCTTCAAATGCTCCCAAAGGAGTCCAGAATGTAACGGGAATCATGCTCATCTCCGAGTTGGAGACAGGTTTCCCTGTAGCTGTGATTGATGGAACCCTTTCTACGAAGATGCGCACTGCAGCTGTCGGATGTACTGCGGCTAAGTATCTGGCACCTTCTAAAGTTGAGAAAATCGGGATTATTGGTGCCGGAGAAGAGGCTCGTATGCACTTTACTCTTTTGAAGCACTTGTTCCCCTCCATAAAAGAGTGCAGAGTGTGTTCTCTCAATACTGAGATTGAGCAAGGCTTTATTGATAAGTTTAAAGACATCGTTCCTGATGTTAAGTTTGTCACTTGCGACAACAACTCCCATCTCTGTGCAAGCGGAGCGGACATCATCGTTACTGCCATCAGCGCCCAAAGCCCTGTTCTCAAAGCTACTGACATCACCAAGGGTGGTCTTTACATTCATGTCGGTGGTTGGGAAGATGAATATGGTGTTGCCCAGAAAGCGGACAAGATTGTATGTGACGAATGGGAGGTTGTGAAGCACCGCTCTCAGACTCTCTGCCGCATGTATAAAGAAGACCTGTTGCATGATGAAGACATCCACGCCAATCTCTCCGAGCTTATTGCCGGAACAAAGGTAGGTCGAGAGAATGATGATGAATTTATATATTTCAATTCCGTTGGACTTTCTTACATCGACATCAATTTTGCTAACTATATCTACGAAGAAGCTAAACGCAGGGGATTAGGTAAGGACGTTGCTCTTGCCGAGAACAATCTCGTTGATTATGCCTCGCTGATAAAAAGTGGCACATAGGATTAGAATATCGAGATGCTCGCTCAAATAAAATGTTAATGAACAAGATTGAATACTACAAACTAAGCAAGGATGAAAAGAATGCGCTGTGGTCTAAGGCGACCATCGTGTTCGATACCTCCACTTTAGGCAACCTCTACTGCATGGCCGAGGAACCAAAGAAAACGCTCTTGGAGATTTTTGGCATTGTGAAAAGCCGACTGTGGCTTCCCGCTCATGTAGTTTACGAGTATAAGAAGAATAGGGAGGCACTGATTGAAAATTCTTTTGCTCCCTATGGTTTACCCAAGCAAGGCGTATATGTCAACCGCTATGAGGCAGAGATGGATGCGTTCTTGAAGGATAATGACAATGACACCTATCATCCATACCTTGAACCATCGTCGCTTGATAAGATTAAAGTCGCTGATAAGGTGGTTAGAGAAAAATTGCAGCTGATTAGAAAAGAAATCAAAGAACAGTACGCAAAGCGGAAAGCTTCATTACAGCAAGAGATAGCAGACGATATTGTCAACAAGTTAGTAGACAACTTGATGCAAGGCACGCCCTTTTCTTTTCAACAGCAGATGAGCATCGTTAAGGAGGGAGAGTTTCGTTATCGTAATCTGATTCCACCAGGCTATGAAGATGCTCCACCCTTTAACCAAAAGAAGAAAGGCTTGCAACGGTATGGCGACCTCTTGATTTGGAAAGAGATTATAGCATATGCTAAAGACAAGAATGTACCCATAATCTTCGTGTGCAACGACTTGAAGAACGACTGGTATCACTTTGACGGAAATAAGCCGACTGATGTCCCGAGGCATGAACTGCTGAAGGAGTTTCAAGACGAGACAGGTCAACTGATATGGATGTACAGCTTGAAAGGCTTTATTAGTGAGCTGGAGCAGAGATACAAAGATAGTTCAGAACTGCCTTTGTTCTCCAAATTGGAGGCGGTGAAGAGGGTGCTGATAAGGAATGAATATGAACAACGGCTCAAACATTATAAAAATGGGGATGATGTATTGGTTGTAAACTGCGAGGCCTGCTGTAGTGATGAAGATGAAAAGGATGGGATTATTGTAATCAGAAAGGATGAAATCGACTGGGATTGGGATGGAGAATACTCCGATGAACGGGAGATGGGGGACGAGATGGTATATACTCATCACGAATATATAGAATGTGATAATGGACATGAGATAACGTTAACCTTCCGTCTATGGGAATATCCTGCAAGGATTGTAAACTATTCCGAGATAGAATGCGAAGGTGGAGAAATAGTAAAAGAATTTGATTTTAGCGATACCCTTGAGTTTGACGAGCCGAAGGAAGATGACATATGCATTAGATGCGGAGCGCACGGGTATGCGAATGAAATGGGTTTGTGCATAGACTGCTACAGAGAGTATCGCGAGTTTATGGATAAAGATGACTAAACCTTTAAAAGGAACTATAGATCTAAGGAAATAGATATTTGGGATAATGACGCAATTATTTTGGAACGCATATAAGCGGATAGAAAAAGAATTTCTTGCATTAGCAGAAGTTGTACACATCGATGATGATCAACTTAAAGTGTATTCTTCAAAAATTAGCGATCTTCTGGTAAGAACAGCCATAGAATGTGAAGCGTTGTCGAAAGAACTTTATCACGCAAATGGCGGCACGAAACCGAGCGGCAAAGATCTATATTTCGATACAGATTGTTTGGGTCTTCTTCACGACAAATGGAAGATTGACCAGAAGAAAATTTTCGTTACCTCCCCGTTCCTTTATCTTGAAAAAGAAGAAGACAGGGTACTGACACCTTTGC
The DNA here is from genome assembly GCA_017469955.1 of Prevotella sp. GTDB lineage: Bacteria > Bacteroidota > Bacteroidia > Bacteroidales > Bacteroidaceae > Prevotella. The sequence goes on along the minus strand of JAFUFJ010000009.1, from coordinate 223,405 downwards.
ATAAGTCTTTTAAACGCGGCACAAGCTCATCAAAATGGCAAATCGCTTATCAAGCAGTAAAGCATGACAGAGCCAACAATTTGAAGAAAGGCACCATTGATAACCTTTTGCAGGCTATGGGTGCTCTTTATATCCTCAATATATATTATCGTGATGCAAACTATACGCCAGTAGCAGACAAAGATGCTAGCAATATTGACTGGAGTTTGGGGTCTGAACTGTTTGCGGTAAAGGTATGTGCTGAACATGATGGAGCTTCTGCTCATGCTATCTATGAGAAGAAAGCAGACTATGATGAGTGTATTTATTTTGTAAAACATACGGACAAGACAGGAAAAGCCGTGCTTGATTTGTTTTCCAAATTCCAAAAACAAGTTAATGATGAAGTTGTTAACGGTACTCAGCAAAGCGTAGAGGCTAAACTTAAATCTGGGGAACTGAACGTCGCTTCACCTGTATTTCAGGATGAGGTGAAAGCCATTGCTGAGGAGCAACAGAAAAATGCTTTTCAACGAGTAGGTCGCCAGCAGGGAAGAGAGATAGCAAATGCTCTTCAGGGACTCAAGTTTGAGGCTTTGTTAAACAAACAGCAATATTGAAGATGTCCGAAATACGTCAAAAAACGGTAAACGGTCTTCTTTGGACTTTTGCCGAATCCTTTTCTTTGCAGATTTTTGGCTTTGTGCAGGGGGTCATCCTTGCCCGTTTGTTGATGCCTTCAGATTATGGGCTGATAGCGATGACTGGTATATTCTTTGCAATATCTTATACACTTATTGACTCTGGATTCACTAATGCATTAGTGCGTAAAAATAGTAGAGAGCCAATTGATTACAGTACTGTTTATGTAACAAACGTCACCTTATCTCTGTTCTTTAGTATATTGCTGGCTTTCAGTTCTACGTGGATAGCTCGCTTCTACGATCAACCATTGCTGAGAGACATTGTCTGTGTGAATGCCGTTTACATGTTTCTACAGTCTTTCATAGCAGTTCAGGGTACGAAATTGTCAATAGAACTTAATTTTAAGCTTAAGAGTATTATTCATGTCACCTCAACGATTGTAATAGGTGTCGTGTCGATAATACTTGCATTTATGGGATTTGGTGTTTGGTCGTTGATATATCCTAACTTCTTGGGCCTCCTTGTCCGCGGTTTGATGTATTGGCGATTTCAACATTGGTTTCCTGGACTAAATTTTTCATGGAAATCATTTAAGGAATTCTTTGCCTATGGCTCGAAAATCATGCTTTCTGGCTTGCTTGATACTGCCTATAATAATCTGGCTCCACTGATAATAGGTAAAAAGTTCTCTTCATCTGATTTGGGCTACTATGACAAGGCTCGAAGCTACGCTTCAATACCTTCGACCACGGCTTCAAATATGCTCTCAAAAGTGACATTTCCCGTGTTGGCAAAGGTTCAGGATGACAAATATCTTTTGGCGTCGGTTTATAGAAAAATGATCCGTTTGTCAGGATTTGTGGTTTTCCCTATTATGATGCTTCTTGCAGCTTTAGCCAAGCCTTTCGTGTTGTTGTTGATTACTGAAAAATGGGCACCGGCAATTCCTTTGTTGCAGGTGATATGCTTCTCCATGATGTGGTATCCTATCCACGCGTTAAACCTCAACTTGCTGATGGTTCGTGGACGTTCAGACTTGTTCTTGCGACTGGAAATCATCAAGAAAATTATCGGTCTGTCAATCCTTTTTACAGCAATACGTTACGGCGTATTCTGGTTGTGTATAGGAAATATTGCAGGTTCTTTGATATGCCTTATTGTGAACACTTTTTATACAGGAAAATTGATAGGTGTCGGATATCTTACACAGATGAAGGATCTGACGCCCAGTCTGCTGTCTTCAATTTTCATGGGCAGCATTGTGTTCTTGCTGTCCATTCATTTTTCTTCCTATCTGTTGCAATTGGTAAGTGGAACTATCCTTGGGATACTTATATATATAGGATTGTCATATGTGTTTAATAATAGAGACATGTCTTATTCGTTGAGTATATTTAAAGAAAACATTCTTAAGAAATGATACCCCAGCACCCTGATTTCCTGGTCAGCATCCATTGCATGACCTACAACCAGTCTGCCTACATCACCGATGCCATGAACGGCTTCTGTATGCAACAGACCACTTTCCCTTTCCTCGCTATCATCTGCGACGATGCCAGCACCGACGGAGAGCAAGATGTCATCCGTCAATATCTTGACCAGCATTTCCAGGTAGAGGTTGAAGAAGGACGAAGCGAATGGACCACCGACGAGGCCCATTTCGTCTACGCCCACCACCGCACCAACCCCAATTGCTATTTCCTCGTCATCTTCCTCAAGGAGAACTACTATTCGCAGCGCAAGGATAAAGCCCACTTGTGGGCGGAATGGGACATAGATGTAAAGTACATTGCCCTATGCGAGGGAGATGACTATTGGACGGCAGCGGAGAAGCTGGAAAGACAAGTAGGTGTTTTGGAAAACAATGAAAATGTCGCATTTTGTGTTCATGACTATACTGAATGGATACAAAACAAGTCTTCTTATAGACCACATGAACTGAACATAAAATTTGAGGGTGACGGTATCATTCTTAGTATGGATTCCTATTTGCGAGAACATTTCTTTACAAAAATCTTGACTACAATGTATAAGGCCGATGCCTTAAACAAATCCAAATATACGGAATATGATGTAAAAATTGATATGATGCTTTACTTTGCACTCTTTACTCAAGGTTGTTGTTACCTAATGAAAGATAACATGGGATGTTATCGTATCCATGATGGAGGCGTTTACTCTGGCTCAAATAGACAACCATTGCAAAATCGTTTTTTCTCCAATATTTTCAGTTTGTGTAGGATTGAGAGAACACGGGCCGCTCAAAAATTCGTTTACAATTTTATAGCTCCTTATGCCATCTCGGAACTATTGAGAAGAAAAATGTCTTTTGTTAAGGATTGCTTGTCTTACCTTGGTATATATAATGTTAAACTCTTTTTCATTAAATATCCTCAACTGATTTTATCTATACTGCTCGCAAAGCTTGGTGTAAGAATACATACTGGTTATCTTAGATTTTGATAAAATTCTATAATTGTGAAAATTGAAAGAATCTCTTCATGTCGTGCCATAGACAAACGTTTCTTTTGGCAGATAGTTTTTGAGTGGGAAGACATTTTCTCAAGGGAGATGGGTATTCCTATATGGGAAGAACCCAAAGTATCAGTCAATCCACACGCGTTCAGACTCCCTATACTTGACGACATTGTATTGTTAGGCAAAGGCAACCTGTTTCGTTATGATCTAAGTGCAGGTAACTATAATTTCTGGAACAACCACAAGGTGTTACCCTGCATTATAGATTTTAATCTGACAAAAAAAAAGATTGCTGGCTTTGAGCGGGCATACAGCAAGCATAAACAAGTGCTTATATCCAGTTTGGAAGCGTATGTGTTCTTAAAGGAAAACAACACCCGCTTGCCTATTGCTCACTTGCCTCTGTCCATATCAGACAAATATAAGATTACGGGAGAAACACGCTTCGAGAAGAAATTCGATTTAGTGTTGATGGGCCGTCAGAATTCTGTTCTCATGGGGTTCCTTAAGGAATATGCGAAAAAGCACCCCGATTTTGTGTATGTTCTCAGAAAAGACACGAAGAGTTTTTCATATTACACATCAACGGGAGAGTTGGTCGGAAATATCATTACGAGAGAAGACTATATGCATCTTACCCAGCAGGCCAGATGTGCATTATATGCGACCCAGGGCATAGATGGCGAACATGAGTGGCGTAATGGATACAACCAGGTTACTCCCCGATGGCTGGAGCTAATAGCATCAGGGTGTCACGTGATAGCACGCTACCCAGAGAATGTTGACACGAAATACTACAACATGGAACATATTGCTTCTTCGTGTGACAGTTATTGCGATTTCGAGTTAAAGTTAGATAAAGCCCGCAACGAGAGCGCAGACATGGAGAAATACAGCGAGTACCTTTCATGTCACTATTCCTCAAACCGTGTGGCCATGTTGAAAGACATCTTAAACAAAATATCATGATGAAACGGAGAATAGCCATAATTGGGGGGGGGATCTCAGGGCTTTCGTTAGCCCATTTGTTGAGAGAACAGTTCTTTGTTACAGTTTTCGAGAAAGAATCAGTCCCTGGCGGTTTGCTGAGATGCCAGCGTGTGCATGGAGGCTTATTTCACACCTGTGGAGGCCATGTGTTCAATTCCAAGTATGAGGATGTGCTGCAATGGTTTTGGGGCTTCTTCGATAAGGATGCGGAGTTTGTCAAGGCAGAGCGGAATTCGGTGGTGTGGATGGGCAATCAGCAAATCATTCCCTATCCTATAGAAAACCACGCATATATGCTGCCAGACGAAATCGTCAGAAAGATAGCGCATGACTTGGTATTGATGAGCAAGGCAGGAAACAACATTGCGGGGATTGACAATTTTGAGGAATTCTTAGTACAACGTTTCGGACAGACACTCTATGACATATATTTCAAGCCATACAATGAAAAGATATGGCGCAGACGACTCAACGACGTACCCATTACCTGGTTAGAAGGCAAATTGCCGATGCCCACGGTTGAGGAAATCATATACAACAATTTCAAGCAAGTTGAAGAGAAATCATTTGTGCATAGCTCTTTTTGGTATGAGAAGAACAATGGCTCACAGTTTATCATAGACCGCCTCTCCCATGGCCTCTCTATCAAATGTAATGCTGATGTATGCGAGATAGAGAGAATGCCAGATGGAACGTGGCAGGTCTGCGCAGGTGCCGGATGTGAGTCGTTCGATTATGTCGTGTTTTGCGGAAATATCAAGCAACTCCCAACGTTGCTGAAGAATCTGGAGTTGTGCGGATTCTCGCAAGAGATAGAAGTCCTCGAATATCACGGAACAACTACTGTCTTTTGCGAAATTTCCCCAAATCCATATAGTTGGGTTTATTTGCCCAGCAATCAGTACGAGGCTCACCGCATTATTTGCACAGGCAATTTCTCTCCGACCAACAATGGGGAGAGCCACACAATGACAGGAACGATTGAGTTTACTGATGCCATCTCAGAGGATGTCATCAGGCAAAACCTTCGGCAGATGCCATTGTCACCCCGCTACATTACCCATCTCTTCAATCCGTACACCTATCCAATTCAAAATGGGCGGACACGTCAGATGATAACCGAGTTGAAGAAATTTCTTTCAACTTACGGTTTCTATACTACTGGCCGTTTTGCTGATTGGGAATATTACAACATGGATGTGGCAATTAAGGCAGCCATGGAAACCAGCAATGCAATAAAATCTCTCAAATATCATTGACAAAGATAATGCGATGGCAAAGTATATTGCACTCTGTGAAGGCGACGATTATAGGACAGATGCTCTCAAATTGCAAAAACAGGTAAATATTTTAGAGGCATCAGATTGAGTAGGCTGGTTTACACCCAAGCTGACATCTTCATGCAAGAAGATGGGGCTTTCAGAAAGGGATGGTCGACACAGTCAGATTATAAGCATCTCTTGGTCGATAATCGGGTGATAACGCTTACCACATGTTTTAGAAAAAATCTGTATCAAGAATACCAAGTTTCAAAGAGCATCATGGCCTATGGAAGATTGGCCTCTATGGCTTTTTCTCTCAGCTAAATTCGATATTTATTTTCTTCAAGATACGACAGGCGTTTATCGGGTTTTGCCAGAAAGTGCTGGTCATTTTAAAAGTCCAGACAAGAAAATCAAGTTCATCGCTTCGTCGCTTGATATTGATTTGGTCTTTATACAGCTATTTGGTGGAAATGAGTTGAAATCTATCATTGCGAAACGTGTAGCAGAACAACTTATTGGAGTCGCAATAGAATCAAGTAGATGTTCCTTATAATATTGTAGGGTTGCTTTGTAAATATAAGGTAATGGATCCTAAATTACTATTTATATCTGTTTTGTGCAGGTTTTCGGTCGGTCGCTTGTTCCTGTGGAGCTGGGGAAAAAGGAAGATGGAGGGACATAGATGATAATATAGCTTACAGCCATGCATCGCAAGAAAATACTTTTTTTGCTCTACTCAATGAATGTCGGTGGAGTAGAGAAATCGCTTTTGGGATTGCTTTCAGCAATTGACCTAACGCAATATGATGTGCATGTGGCTTTAGCACACAAGCAGGGAGGCTTTTTTGCTATGCTACCCAAAGAAGTGACCATCCACCAAATTGACTGCATAGCCAACAATTGGCAGGCCCTTCAGCGCCCACCACTGGAAACATTAAGGAGAAAGCTGTTCGCAGAAGGAGTAACTTGGACATTGATAAAACTTGCACTTGCCTATATTTATAGCAAATTGAACAAAAACAGCTACTTTTGGATGGAAGCACTAATGGAACACGAGTCCGACATTGAAGGTACTTTCGACTTGGCAGTAGCTTATGCAGGGCCAACATTCGATATTGATTTTGTGACATGCAATAAAGTGAAAGCCACCAATAAAGTGGGTTGGATACATTTCGATATTTCCAAGTTTGGCATAGACAAGGGTATGACGGCGCAATTATACAAGGGTTATAAGCGTATTTTCATCGTGTCTGAGGCTGGCAAAGAAATTTTTGACAAGACATTTCCTCAATTTAAGCAGAAGACAGAGGTGTTTCACAATATCGTATCCCCTTTGCAAGTAAGACAGCTGGCGGAAGAGGGCGATGCATTCACAGACAGCTTTGAGGGTAAACGGATTCTGACCGTGGGGCGTATATCCCCTGAGAAAGGGCAGCGCGTGGCTATCAAAGCATTGAAGAGTGTCAGGGAAAATGGCCATAACGTAAGGTGGTATTTCGTAGGCGATGGCAAGGATATGGAGAACTGCAAAGCTGATATTAAAGCGCTTGGACTTGAGGACTGTGTTGTGTTCTTGGGCACACAGACCAATCCTTACAGCTATATGCGCGACTGCGATATCTATGTTCAGCCCTCGCGCCATGAAGGATTCTGCATAACGTTGGCTGAGGCCTTATGTTTTGGTAGTCCTGTTGTTGCCACAGATTTTACTGGTGCTCGTGAGCAACTGAGAAGCAGGGAGAACGGATTTGTAGTAGGAATGGAAGCCTCAGATATCGCTCAAGGTATAATACGCGCATTAAATGCTCCGCGAGCTGATGTTAACACCTCCGCAATTAGAAACACAGCTTCTGCCCGTCAATTACTCTCACTACTCGACTAAATTAATGAAGACAACAAAACTTACCGACACCATCCGTCAGCACCGCACCGGCATCATGGGCATAGCCATGCTGTGCATCATGCTGTTTCACCAAAGTTGGATATGGGGAAAGGTGCACGTGCTGTTCTTCCTCTTTCATGTGTATGGCCATTGGGGTGTTGATATCTTCTTCTTTGTTTCTGGATTTGGCCTTTACTATTCGCTGAATAAGAATGGTTCCGCCCTGGCATTCTACAAGCGCCGCCTGCTTCGCCTGCTGCCATTGTGCATCACTTGTGGCCTTGTGCGCTATGCCATCGACCATGTGTTGCCTGTGGGGCGTGGAGGCTATCCTACGGGGGTGCATGAGGTGACATCTGACTGGACTACCATCCTGAGTCTCGACAAGTGGTTTATTGCTGTCATCTTGGCCTATTATCTCGTCATGCCGTTGCTGCGCTGGGCGTTTGACCGGTTTGGCTATCTAACGCTGTGTCTCGTATACCTGCTGGCCATAGCAGCCACTCTGCTGGCAAAGACGGGATAGATGGTTTCATACACATCGCGTTTTCCAGCTTTCTGCATGGGCATCTTTGTTGCGACTGGCGCATTATCAACGAGCAAACGGATGCAGGTAGCAAGCCTCCTTGCCATCATTATAGCGGCCGTTTACAGAATGGCTGGCAGTCTTGGACTGCACAGGTTCAACGATGCCTTCACCTACATCATACTGTCTGTGGGCATTGCATACCTATGTGTAGCAATTGCAAGAGTTTTACCCCCCTCACACGGTCACCATTGCTGAAAATCAAGGAGGGGTGCATGGACATAGGCAACTACACAGGCCGTCACTCCTTGGAACTCTATCTCTGGCACGAGTTTATATATAGATATACTTATCGTTTCCTTATAGATACGCCAATACCGCTGTTCTTGCAGATGCTGGTGGGGATAACCCTTTCCTATCTGATAGCAACCTTACATTCAAAATTGGTAAACAAAGGTCTTAACTTGCTTGCTGCACCATGTTAACTGTTTCTATTATCATTCCCGTCTACAATGTCGAGGAATTTTTGCGACAATGCCTTGACACGGTGTATGCCCAAGCTGCCATTGAAGATATGGAGGTGATTCTTGTAAATGATGGATCAACAGACAAATCACCGCGTATATGCGAAGAATATGCAGAGAAACATCCCAACACTCGAATCATCAACAAAGCGAATGGAGGGCTCTCTGATGCCCGCAATGTAGGTACGGAAGCAGCCAAGGGCAAATATATCTACTATTTGGATAGCGATGACTGGCTTGTGTCTGATGGCATCAAACCTCTTTATGATTTTGCCACTGTCAATGACTGTGAGGTGGTGCAGGGAGGCTTCTATTATGCCTACGATGACCACCTGCTCTATGACCGTCGCCACAAGAAACCATTCGTGCTTGACCAGCATGATGCGATGCTTCAGCTAATCCAAAACGACTACGTGAAGAACTTTGCATGGGGAAAACTCTATCGGGCAGACATTGTGAAAAGGCACAAGTTCCCCAAGGGGAAATACTATGAGGATGCGTACTGGCAACACCTCGTAATGCACGATATCAGCTGCTACGGCATCGTGCCCGCGCCACTCTACTACTATCGCCAGCGCGCGTCGGGCATCTCCGGCGCGTTCTCACTGAAGAATCTTGACTTGCTTCGAGGGTATGAGGAACGGCTGAAGTTCGTGCAGATGCACTATCCCGAGTATGTCTTCGATATGGCCATTACCTACAAACACGTTCTTGACCAGTACTGTGTCGCAGCTCAACAGACGGGCAATGAAGTTGTACGGAAGGGCTTCTTGGAATATCGAATGAGCGTAGAGCGGCACTATGCTCACCTCTTTTCAGCAGCTTGTCGCAAGTCAATAGCTTTTCGCCTGTCTCAGACGATGCCACAAGTTTACAACATGGTCAAGCGAATTGCCAGCCGGCTGCTGCCATCTGCCTACAGAAAAGGACATGTATATATGTCATGAATCTTATACCTCATTTTAGGTGTAGTTGCTATAAAAAATGAAAACAAAACTATATTGTATAGCTACAGCCATATTTCAGCTATTCCCCATTCAAAAACGCAAGATTTTTTTCTTGAGCTACTATGGTAGCCAGTACGGATGCAATCCCAAGTACCTTAGCATGTATATGGTGGAGCACTGCAAGGACTGGGATATTGTGTGGGGCTTTACAGAACCAGACAGGCATCATATTGATGGAATAAGGAAAGTGAGGTATCTCTCTCTTCGCTATTTTTATGAGCAATGTACCAGTCAGGTGTTTGTTACGAATTATCGCATGAATTCGTATTATCGGAAACGCAAAGGCCAGCTCTATCTACAGACATGGCATAGTTCCCTCCGCCTGAAGATGATAGAGGGTGATGCAGAATCAACTTTGCCTGCACATTATGTAACAATGGCAAAGAGGGATTCGTTGCAGACCGATGCACTATTGTCTGGCAGCAGGTACAGCACTGAAATCTTCAAACATTCTTTTTGGTATACAGGTCCAATTGTACCAACAGGTACACCCCGAGAAGACATAATGTTTGCTGATAATCCAACATTGCGCGGTCAAATACTGCGCAAACTTGGTATCTCAGAACATAAATATGTGGCACTTTACGCCCCAACATTCCGAAAAGACAATTCGTTAAAGTGCTATAATATCAACTTTGACCGATTCACTCATGTGCTTTCTGCTAAATTCGGTGGAGAATGGATTGTACTGTTAAGATTGCACCCTCATCTGCATGACTACTCACAGCAACTCTTGCAAAACACCGACCTTGTTACTGATGCAACAAAATACGATGACATCCAGGAGCTTCTTTTCGTAGCCGATGTCGTTATCTCTGATTACTCTAGCCTTATTTTCGATTTTGTCTTAACAGGACGCCCTTGTCTGTTGTACGTTCCAGACCTTGAACAATACACTAAAAGTGACCGTAATTTATATTTCGACATAGAGGGTCTTCCCTTTCCTGTCTGTCGTGATAACGATGAATTAGAAAAGAAGATAATGACGTTTGATGAGATTTATTATACTAAGGGAATTAAGAAGTTCAATGATAGTATTGGGAGTTATGAAACTGGACATGCGTGTGAGAATGTAATGAAATATATAGAAACGACATTGGCAAATGGATAAAAAAAGAATTATTGGGTATACCACAGGAGTATTTGATATGTTCCATGTTGGACATTTGAACATATTACGTCAAGCCAAGGAACAATGTGACTATTTGATCGTTGGAGTAACAACAGATGATTTGTGTGTAAATTACAAGCATAAGGCTCCTATCGTTCCTTATGAAGAGCGCAAAGCCATAGTTGAGGCTATTAGATATGTGGATCAAGTTGTTCCACAGGTAAATCGGGACAAGTTTTTGGCATGGGAGCAATTACATTTTGACCGCATGTTTGTGGGAGATGACTGGAAAGGTTCTTCTCTCTTTTCTGAGGTTGAACGGCGTTTTCGGGATGTTGGAGTAACCGTCATCTATTTTCCATATACAAAAGGCACTTCATCAACTATATTACGGGAAAAACTTGATGGGGTGAAATAGCTATTGTATTGGATGGCTTTATTTATGTTACTATAGCATACTTCTATTGTGAAAAAGAAAATACTTTTTGTCATAGACTCTCTGACAGCTGCTGGCGCAGAGAAAAGTCTGGTGACATTCCTATCGCTTTTAGACTACAGCCGATTTGAGGTCGATTTGCAGCTCTTTGGTTATGGGGGCGAGTTTGAACGGTATTTGCCGGAAACTGTCAATTTGCTTCCACCTCTTGCATATACACAATTTGTAGGAAAAAGTGTTTCTTCGCAGCTGCTGACTTTTGATTTCCAAAAGATTGTAGCTCGGTGGCGGTATTCATGGGCAATAAGGCGAGGTCATTTGCTTCATATAGACAAGGCCCGTCTATATTGGCGATATGTTTCGCCTTGTATCTCTAAACAAAAGGAATATTATGATGTTGCCGTCGCATACGCTCAAGGAGTTCCAACACTCTACGTAGTCGACAAAATAGAGGCATCGAAAAAGTTCGCTTGGGTAAATGTCAAATATGTTCCTGAAGGTATTAACTATGCTTTCATGGAGAGATATTACAGCAAAATTAACCATATTGTTACTGTCTCTGATTCGGCTTATACGGAGTTTGCTTCGGCTTATCCGCAATTTACAGGCAAAATTTCTATTATCCGCGATATTCTTGATGCGCGTATAATAGAACGGATGTCAGAAGAGAAACCGAGATTTAACATGGAATGCGACATGCCGTCCCTTTTGACGGTTGCTCGCTTGAATAAACCTCAAAAGGGCTATGACATTTCTTTGCAAGCCTGTAAGATACTACATGAACGTGGTGTGAAATTCCGTTGGTATGCTCTGGGACGTGGTGATTATCGCTCCGAGATGGAGCAATACATCCGCGAGCACCATCTTGAGGACACGTTCATACTGCTGGGCACCACGCCTAATCCATATCCTTACATGAAGGCCTGCACGCTATATGTGCAGACCTCACGGCATGAGGGCTTTGGACTTAGCATAGCTGAAGCTCGCATACTGAATAAGCCTGTGGTGACCACGGAGTTTGATGCCGTATGGAATCAGATGGTTCAAGGCGAGAACGGCATAGTGGTTCCACAAGATCCAGTGGCCGTAGCTGATGCGATTGAGCAATTGCTTGGTGATAAAGATCTTTACAATCATATAGTAGCATATCAAAGACAGGAGAAAAAGGGCAATACCGAGGAAATTGAGAAATTCTATCAACTTATTGAAAAATGAAACGTCGGGTATTCATAGCGATGCACTACATGGAGATCGGGGGGGCGGAGATCAGTCTCATCGGGCTGCTGCAGGCTATGGATTACAGCCAGTATGACGTTGATTTGTTTGTCTATTCGCATCAAGGAGAGCTGATGGCGTGTATCCCGGAGGAGGTGAACCTGTTGCCTGAGGTGAAGGAATATTCGATGATTGAGCGACCGATGAGGGATGCTTTGAAGGCCGGATGTGTGAGGCTGGTGGCTGCAAGGTTAGTGGCGAGATGGGCAAACAGTAGGTATTTGAAGCGGAACCGGAAAGAAGGAACGGAGAGCGGGAGCGTGTTCGGGTACATAGGCAAGTATGTTGCACGGGTGCTTCCGCGGATCAATCCCGCTGTGGAATATGATGCTGCCATCAGCTTCCTTGCTCCTCATGACATCGTGTTGCGGAATGTAAGAGCACGAAAGAAAATATGCTGGATTCACACCGATTATAGTCATGTGGCGATAAATGCCGGCTTGGAACATCCTGTATGGAATGGATATGACCATATCGTATCGATTTCAGAGGAGGTCACAAGGGCTTTCGTGGGCGTGTTTCCTGCATTGGAGAAGAAAATAGTGGAGATTGAGAATATCCTGTCGCCGGAATTCGTGAGACGCAGGTCGGAAGAAGTTGACGTATCCTCCGAACTTGCCGAGGTGGGGGGGGTATAAAACTCTTGTCAATCGGGAGATTCTGCTACCAGAAGAACCTGGAAAGTGTGCCTGAGATATTCAGGTTGATCATCGTAGAGATGGTGAAGTTGTTGTCAGTCGGTCGTTTTTCTCATGCGAAAAACTATGATAATGTGCCGGATGTCTGCCGGCGCATAACCGCATTGCTATCCTCATCTTCAGGCTCCCATCTCCCCGTCAAATGGTATATCATCGGCTATGGTGGTGACGAAGCTCTCATTCGGAGGCGGATAGCTGAGGCAGGAATGGAACAGCATGTCATTATTCTTGGCAAACGCACGAATCCCTATCCATATATAAAGGCATGCGACATCTACGTGCAGCCCTCGCGATATGAAGGGAAATCGGTTACCGTGCGAGAAGCCCAGATGCTGTGCAAGCCCGTGGTGATCACCGATTATGCCACGGCTCGCAGCCAGGTGCAGGATGGGGTAGATGGCGTTATCGTACCGATGGACAACGAAGGGTGTGCACATGGCATAGCCGACTTTATCCTTAATACAGATTTGCAGGCGCGAATAACCGAATATCTGCGGTCGCACGACTATGGCAACGTTGCCGAGGTGGAGAAACTCTACCGGCTGATAGGGTAGCGTCATAGCCGGCACGGCATATTTCAGACAAAGGAAAGCAAAAGCGCTTTCAGGCACAGTCTGGCACTTATCCTATGGCAAGCGAATTCGTACCTTCGAATACACAAGAGAAACATGGCCTGTACATCATACGTGTATGAGGAATACATGTGTGGAATATGGACAATACATCTGCTTGGTACGGCGTTCATGGAAAAGAAACGCGCAGTGACTTCAGTTACAACGACATAGATGATGATACCTAAGACGATACATTATTGTTGGTTCGGACGCAATCCGTTGCCTCGGAGTGCGGAGCGATGCATAGCCTCTTGGAGGAAGTTTTTCCCCGACTATGAGATAAAAGAGTGGAATGAGGACAATTTCGACGTGAACATCATTCCCTATACCCGGCAGGCCTATGAGGCCAAGAAATATGCCTTCGTGAGCGACTATGCCCGTTTCTGGATTCTGTATCATTATGGAGGACTCTATTTTGACACGGATGTCGAGGTGATCAAACCCTTCGACGACATCCTGGCGAAAGGGGCATTTATGGGTGTAGAGGCAGGCGCCGTCGTCAGACATGACGACGAACAGACGCTTGCCGTTGCCCCAGGCCTCGGCCTTGGGGTAAACCCAGGCCTCGGCCTGTATAAAGAACTTCTGGACTATTATGACGATTTGAACTTTGTTGACGGGAGTGGCCGTCAGATAGGAGGGACTATCGTGACACATACCACGCGCGTGCTTCATCGCTACGGACTGCCAAACGAGGTGTCAGAGCCCGTAGAGGTTGCGGGTGTGTGGATATATCCTTCTGATTATTTTTGTCCAATGGATTCTACTACAGGAATAACTGTGGTCACTCCTCGTACAGTTTCCATCCATCACTATGACTGTTCATGGATGGATCATGATACTTTTTCGTGGAGACTCCATCTGCTTAAGAACCGCATCAACCGGTTGCTTGGGAGCCGCTTTGCAAATATATTAAATAGAATTATACATTAGAGTAACCCATGTTCGGACTATCGCCATCTTTATATTTCCCAACCCATTTGGTGATAATATCGTTGTTTACGTTATATTACTATAATTGGCTGCAGACAATGCCCGTAAAGAGGATTTTGTATATGCAAAAACCTCCTACGGTGGCTTTATTCTACGCATTGTTGTTCATCTATGTTGTTGGAATGCGGCCAGTAAGTATTGCATTTGGTGATACGGTGAATTATGCGAGAACTTATTATAACATGTCAGAAGTGTTGGACTTTTCTGAATTCATGGGGAAAGATGTTTTCTTCTACCGATTTATGTTCTTTTGTGCCCACCACATGCCAATTTATTATTTTTTTCTCATAATAGAGATTGTGTATATAGGAACGATGGCCTTGGCATGCTGGCGGCTGGATAGAAGAAATTTCCCGATACTGCTGATAGTCTGTATGTCGGCATACTCTTTCTTCTCTTATGGAGTGAACGGACTGCGCAATGGCATGGCCTGTAATATGATAATTCTTGCAATGACATATATTCTTGGGAATACTAAAGACAAACTGATTTGTGCGGCTTTGTGCCTTGCTGCAGTTAACATCCACCATTCTGCCATGCTGCCAGTTGTAGCGATGGTGTTTGTATATTTCTACCGTAAGCCACGAATGATGTTCTATTTCTGGATAGCATCTATTTTAATAAGTTTGACAGCTGGAGGAATGGTGGAGTCTTTTTTTGCCGGTATGGGATTTGATGACCGTCTGAATGACTACATTTCAGCCCAAGGCGATGAAGACGAGATGAGCCAATTCTCACAGACAGGTTTCCGATGGGATTTCCTCCTATACAGTGCAATGCCGGTAATAATGGGTTGGTTTGTGGTATTCAAAAGAAAGATTATTGACATGAACTATATGATTTTGCTTGGAACATACATCTATTCAAATGCATTTTGGGTAATGGTCATACGAAGTTCATTCTCAAATCGTTTTGCCTATCTGTCTTGGTTCTTATATCCGTTGGTGCTAACTTATCCGCTGCTGAGATTCCCGTTGTGGGAGAAAAAGCAGGGGCGCTACACGGCATACATCATAGGAGGGCATTTGGCTTTTACAATATTCATGTGGAGTATAGGAAAATAAATGAAAACATTAACGGTATTTACTCCTGCCTACAACCGGGCTCACACCATAGGACGAACGTATGAAAGCCTTTGTCGGCAGACGTGCAAAGATTTTGAATGGCTTATTATTGATGATGGTTCAACGGATAACACCCGCGAACTGGTGCAAGGATGGATTGACGAAAAGCCAGAATTCCCCATTCGCTATATATATCAGGCTAATCAAGGCATGCATGGTGCTCATAATACTGCCTATGATAATATAACGACAGAGTTGAATACCTGTATCGACTCCGACGACTGGATGCCCGATGATGCCGTGGAGAAAATCATCATGTTCTGGCGGGAGCATGGGTCGGGGAAGTATGCGGGCATCATAGGGTTGGACGTAAAAGAGTCTGGCGAATTGATTGGTACACCACTTCCAAATGATTTGTATGCTATGAATCTTTCCGAATTCTACCAAGATGGGGGGGCGGGAGACAAGAAACTGGTGCTGCGAACAGACATTGTGAAGCTTTACCCCCCTTATCCTCGATTTGACAAAGAACGATACTTCAGCTTAGGCTATTTATACTTATTGATAGACCAAGACTACAAATGCCTGTGCCTTAACGAGCCGTTAGTTGTTGTTGATTATCAACCTGATGGATCCAGTCACAGCATGTATCGCCAATATTGGAACAATCCTCGGGGATTTATGTATCTTCGTCAAGAACACATCCGCATCTATAAATCTTTTAGATTAAGGTTCCGTTCAAGCATCCACTACATTTCCCATTGCCTTCGTGCCAAGGCATACAGGCATCTGTTAAGTACATCGCGACCGCTAATGGCTTTGTGTGCTCTGCCATTTGGTGTCTGCTTATTCTTTTTCACCCGATATAAGGTAAACCATAATATCAAAATGTCAATAAAATGAGCAATGAGCCTATTCGCATTTTAGAAGTATTCGGACGTATGAACAGAGGTGGTGCCGAGGTTATGATTATGAACCTATATCGTAAGATGGATCGTAGCCGTGTGCAACTTGACTTCATGGTGCATACAGAGGAACATTGTCTGTTCGATGATGAGATAAGGTCGTTGGGAGGTCATATTTATCGCGTTCCCAGATTCAAGGTGTACAACATATTGGCTTATAGAAAAGCATGGCGAAATTTTTTCAAGAACCACTCGGAACATACAGTTGTGCATGGACACATGGGATTCTCTGCTGCCATATACTTGCATGAGGGCAACAGAGCAGGTAGATATACCATCGCCCATTCTCATTCGGCCGGCAACGGATACAGATCATTTGCAGATGTGATATATAAGTTCTGTGCTTACCCCACACGTTATGTAGCACGCCAGTTCTTTGGTTGCTCTACGGAGGCAGGGATCAGTCGCTATGGTAGGAAGAAAGTGCATAGTAGCCAATACAGTAACTTTCCAAATGCTATTGACCTTGATACATTTGCATTCGATAGAAATGTACGTCAGCAAAAAAGACATGAACTCGGAGTTTCTGAACATCAGCCAGTTATAATACATGTAGGCAGAGTAACCCTCCAAAAGAACCCACCTATGATATATCGCACATTCAAAGAAATTGTGAAGCAAAACCACAATGCCGTTTGTCTTTGGGTGGGTACTGGTGAGCAGGAAGATTCCTATCGTAAGGCCATTGCAGAAGAGGGGTTGCAAGAGCGTATCCGCATGATGGGGGTACGCATCGACATTCCTTCCTTACTCATGGCGGCTGATAGCCTTCTTTTCCCTTCGCTTTGGGAAGGATTGCCAGTCAGTGTGATAGAGGCGCAGGCTACAGGCTTGCCATGTGTTATAGCAAATACCATTTCTCCCGAAGTGGCGGTTTCCTCACTTGTGGAGTGGCACGACCTTCACGAGTCTGTTGGCAAATGGGCAAGTTGCTGTTTGGGACAATGCAGGAAAGGACAAATTGACAGACAAAGTCCTAAGGATGAGATTCGTAAGGCGGGGTATGATATCTTAGAGTCTGCAATACGGTTGCAAGAAATATATATGATAGGAAATGAGTCTGCGCTTATTAAATAAGTTTGGTTAATCGTGAAAAAGGTAATAACATATGGAACATATGACCTGCTGCATCAGGGACATATAAACCTGCTTCGGAGGGCAAAAGAATTGGGCGACTATTTGATCGTAGGTGTCACCAATGATAGCTTTGACCGTGAGCGAGGCAAACTGAACGTGCGCAACAATGTGCTGGAGCGCGTGGAGGCAGTGAAGGCCACAGGGCTGGCAGATCAGATCATCATCGAGGACTATGTAGGTCAGAAGATAGATGACATACAGAAGTATGATGTTGACTTCTTTGCCATCGGCAGCGACTGGGAGGGCAAGTTCGACTACCTTAACGAATATTGCAAAGTGGTGTATCTGCCCCGCACGGAAGGCATCAGCTCTACCATGTTGCGTGAGGACTTGCAAGAAGAAATTCGTGTAGGAATTGTGGGTGTTGGTCGCATTGCCGAGCGTTTTGTGCCCGAGTCCGAGTTTGTCAGCTACGTTAAAGCCACTGGCGTGTACGACATCAGCCAGCCAAAGGCTTGTGACTTCGCCGATAGACACGGCATCGTGAATGTTTATCCGTCCTACGACGAACTGTTGGAACATGTCAGTGCGGTATATGTGGCTACGCCACACCTCTCCCATTATGAGTTGACCAAGCAGGCGTTGCAGCGGCAGAAGCATGTGCTCTGCGAAACGCCCCTTGTGCTCAATGGCGAACAGGCCAAGGAACTGTACCGACTGGCAGAGGAGAATGGTGTGGTGCTGATGGAGGCGAACAAGACAGCCCACTCACCCGCCTTCAACCACATGATAACGATGATTAAAAGTGGTGCTATCGGCGATGTGGTGGATGTGAGTGCATCAGAGTCCAAGCTGTGGGGCGACAGGTTTACCCGAGAATTAGACCCAGTACAGGCAGGAGGCTCGATGTATGAGATGGGGTCTTACCCGCTGCTGCCTATTCTGAAGTTGATGGGTATCGGTTATACCAACATCAATTTCTACTCGAAGATGAAGGACGGCATTGATGTCTATACCCGTGGCGTGATGCGCTATCCCCATGGTGTCTGCTCGTTCCAGTTGGGCATGGGCGTGAAGACCGAGGGCAATCTGGTGATTGCGGGCACCAAGGGCTATGCCTACGTGCCCTCGCCCTGGTGGCTGACAGATTACTACGAGTTCCGCTTCGAGGACCAGAACCAGAACAAGAAGTTCTTCTACAAGTGGGACGGTGCAGGCCTGCGCTACGAGATACAAGAGTTCATCTCCTGCATCTTCAACAACCGCTTCAGCACTGCCCGTTTGCGTCGTCGCGAGAGCATCGCCATGGCCGAGATTATGCAAATGTACAGTGAACGAAAGAATTTTATGGAGATATGACAGTCAGGTCATATTCCCTCATTCCATAGCAAATGGAAGAAATCTTTGACATATATACACTCAATATTGCCTATGCGCCGGGTAAACACGTCGTTGGAAACCACGATGCGGCGACTCTGAGGGTGCTCCTCGGCAAAGATTTTAAGGTTCTTTAGATGCTTGTTCTGTATTTCTTCAGTCGACTTGATCTCGATGGCCACACGGGCATCGCCGATGATGGCATCGACCTCAATACCAGTGTAGGTGCGCCAGTAGGAGAGGTGCTCTTCGCTGTGTGTATAGTGTTGCCAGGCTACCAGTTCCTGCACCACCAGATGCTCGAAGGCATGGCCATAATCGGGTGTGCCCCTTACAAGTTCTTTGCGGTGAAGAAGATAATTGGCAATGCCGACGTCGAAGTAATAGAACCGAGGGGCTTGCACCAGTCTGCGTTGCATCACCTTGGTGTAGGCAGGTATGCGATAGCCAATGAGAGTGTCTTCGAGAATGTCGAAGTAAGAACTGACAGTCGTGGCATGTACGCCACACTCTTGGGCTATATTGTTGTTGTTGATAATCTCACCATCCGTGAGGGCTGCCACCTCCAGAAAGCGGTGGAAGGCATCGAGGTTGCGCACGAGCGCCTCTTCCTTGATTTCCTCCTTCAGGTAGATGTCGATATAGCCAGCCAGCAGTCGTTCTGGACGTTTGGCCAAATAGTGTGAAGGAATCATGCCGTAGGTGACGGCGCGGTCTATGTCAAAATTGGGAATTTCGACACTCACCAGCGGATAGAGATAAACGGGGAGAGCACGGCCACCCAAGGTGTTGTGCCCCTTTCGTTTCAGTTTGCGTGCACTGGAGCCACAGAGAATGAAAACGAGCTGACGTTCAACGATAAGGCGGTGAACTTCGTTGAGCAATTCCGGAACCTCGGGAATCTCGTCGATGATGACCAGTGTGCCTTCGGGCTTGTCCTTCAGTGTCTCATAGAGTACGACAGGACGACGGCGAAGCCTTTCCTTGATGCTGGTGTCAAGGAGGTCGAAAAAGATGGCATGGGGAAATTGCTGATGCAAGATGGTGGTTTTCCCCGTCTGACGAGCCCCAAAAAGAAAGATGCTGCTGTCAGACTCGTTACTTAGTTGGTAGATTCTGTTTAACATACTAAATCAATAATTGCACTTGCATTTACTTTAAAATATTGCGTGTCGCACACGATTTTCCTTTAAAATCGAGTGCAAAGATAGTGAATTAATTCTATAACTCCAAAGAAAATCAAGGAAATAAATGTGATGAAGCGAATATTGATTGTTGGTGGTGCCAATGGCATCGGATTGTCGATGGCTACGGTATTGGCTTCACGTCCAGAAACGGAGAAGATATACATCGTTGACAAAGCCCCATTGGCCGAAGAGTACCATCATGAGAAAATAGAGAGTACGGAGTTTGACCTCACCACAGAGTGCTACTCGCTGTTCGAACGTTACGATGACATAGATGGGTTGATTATAACAGCAGGCTTTGGCCGTCTGGCCTTGTTCGAGGATATTCCCGAAGAGATGATTGCGACCTATTTCAATGTGAACACCATTGCTGGCATCAGGGTCATCAAGCACTTCTACGGAAGGCTGCTTGCCAAGGACGATTTCTATTGTGGCGTGATGGTCAGCATTGCTGGTTTCATGTCATCACCGTTCTTCTCCCTCTATGGGGCAACAAAAGCAGCATTGAAAATTTTCATTGAGAGTGTCAATGTGGAGTTAGAGAAGGCTGGCACAGCCAATCGCATCCTCAACGTCAGCCCAGGCAGCATTAAAGGCACCAGCTTCAATGCAGGCAAGACCGATCTCAGTCAGACGCAGGCATTGGCACAGGACATTATTGCCCACATCGAGGCCAAGGATGACCTCTTCATCCCCCAGTACGACGAGGTGTTCCATGAGGTGCTGGAGCGTTACCATGCAGATTTCCGCGCAGAAGGGCGACATAGTTATGAATACAAAGTGCAAAGTGGACGTGTAGTCGTATGAGCAAACTCTCACTCATCAACCGTGTAAAATACAGTAGGACGTTCTACACCTTATATTATTATATAGGGAGTTGGGCCGTCGGGCTGCTGAAGCTGTTTGTCAAGGCTGACGACAAGTTGATAGTATTCTCTTGTTTTGGCGGTCGTAAGTATGATGACAGCCCCAAGGCTATCTACGAAGCCATGCTGCAAGATGCCCGCTTTGCTGGCTGCCGCTTAGTTTGGGCGTTTATGCATCCGGACGGCTACCAACTACCGCAAGGCGAAAAGGTGAAGATTGACACGCTGGCATATTACAAGACCTTGCTACAAGCTCGCGTGTGGGTGACCAACAGCAGTATGCTGCGTGGCCTTTACTTCACGGGTAAGCACACCTTTCAGCTGAATACCTGGCATGGCTCGGCAATCAAGCGTATGGGCGATGACATCAACAGCGGAAATACTTCGTTTGGCATCAAGGGAAAATCAAAAATTAAAGGGGTTATGTTGGCACAAGGGCAATATGATGTTGAGGTTTTTTCGCGTGCATTCCATACACCTGTGGAGAATTTCCGTGTGATAGGTCTGCCTCGTAATGACGAGTTGGCCCACGCCACAAAAGAACGGCAAGCAGCTATAAAGCAAAAGTTGGTGCTATCGACAGAGAAAAAGGTTATTCTGTATGCCCCCACCTTCCGAGAGTACGATAAGGACGGTGGAAAGAATGTGGTGCTGACCCCACCCATCAACTTTCGATTATGGCAAGAAAGGTTGGGCATGAATTACGTATTGTTGTTCCGAGCACATTATGAAGTGGCCCGTGTGATGGGAGTGGAGGACACCGATTTCGTGAAGGACGTGTCGGCCTATCCCAGTTTGAACGACCTGATATTGGCCAGCGACCTGCTCATTAGCGACTACAGCAGCATCTTCTTCGACTACGCCATACAAGGTAAGCCCATGCTCTGCTATGTCTACGATTACGACAAGTATGCAGAGAAACGGGGAATGTATTTCGACATACGTCAGCAGTTGCCGAGTGCTGAAAGTGAGGAAGACTTGCTGAAGCTGATAGAACAAACAGACGTCAGCACAGAAAGTGGTATAACCCGACAGTTTCAAAGGCGATATGTCACAGCATACGGTGATGCTGCCCAACAGTCGATAGATATTATCCATGAAGCTATATTGACATGAATACAAATAAAGTCAAGATTATTCGGGCTACTACCGTACCACAGTCGCTTGACTCTTTCTGCGAAGGGATGCTGCGGGAGTTGTCGGAGAAAGGATACGAAGTCATAGGACTGTCTTCGAAAGGTCCTGAATTGGATGACGTGGCCGAGCGCGAGGGTGTGAGGGTGATAGCAGTGCCTATGGAACGGCATATCTCTCTGACTCGGGACTGTAAATCTCTCTATAAGATGTGGCGGGTGTTCCGCAAAGAGAAGCCGACAATGGTACACTCGATGACTCCCAAGGCGGGAATGATCTGCATGGTAGCAGCGTGGTTTGCCCATGTGCCAGTACGGGTGCATACTTTCACGGGGTTGGTATGGCCCACGGCAACAGGATTGAAGCGCAGAATCCTGATGTTTACGGACTGGTTGACATGTGCTTGTGCTACGCATGTGATACCAGAGGGTGAGGGTGTGAAGAACGACCTCGTCACAGGAAAGATTACTAAGAAGCCGATGAAGGTGTTGGGGTATGGCAATGTTTGTGGCGTAGACATGACTTACTATTCACGTAGAGAGGAAGTGATGGATATTGCTACAAGGAATTCTTTAAGAGCACAAGATTATTTTACATTCCTGTTTGTTGGACGTATCGTAGGTGACAAGGGCATCAATGAATTGTGTCAAGCTTTTGGTCGGCTCCATCAGGAATACCCCAAAACAAGACTATGGCTCGTAGGAGCCTACGAAGAGAATCTTGACCCCGTAAAATCTGAGACGAAGGCATTGATTGAGAATCCTCAGAACGGAATAGTAGCTGTAGGCCGCAAATGTGGTGAGGAACTACTCGCCTACTATGCTGCTGCCGACTGCTTTGTGATACCTAGTTATCGTGAGGGATTCCCAAATACCGTGCTTGAGGCGGGAGCAATGGGGCTGCCTTCTATCGTTACTGACATCAATGGCTCGAGGGAGATTGTAGAAGAAGGGAAGAATGGAATGATAGTGCCTCCGAAAGACGAGAACCGCTTGTATGATGCGATGAGGTTGATGATTCAGTCAAACATAGACAGGGGCAGGATGGCTGGGAATGCCAGACAGATGATTGCAGACAGGTTTGAACAGGGATATGTGAGAAAATGTCTCTATGAATATTACGAAACAATTTTAGAAAAACAGAGGCAATGAGTTTGTACAGTATTGCTCACAAGATGCAGAAACATGTGCCGTGGCTGTGGGCAGCTATAGAGAACGTGAACGAAGAACTGTTCCTAATACGTTATGGTAGGAAGTTGAAGAACATTCTGGAAGAAGAACAATTTGGGTTGTATGTCTACAAAAGGCTGACAGATGAAAACGCGATGGAGCTTTTACAATTATTAAACTGTCAACCAAAAGAATCATTTGAATATTTTAAGCCTCACGCGTTTGATGCATTAACGATAAAAAGATTGTTGAAGAACAAGTCTTATTTGGCATACGGAGTTTGGGATAATGAGAAGATGGTGGGATATTATTTCCTACGATCGTATTTCATTGGGAAAGCATACCTCGGCAAGTTGGTTGACGTGAACTATTGGGGCAAAGGCATAGGAAAACAGATGTGCCTTCACCTAATGGATGTTGCCACCGCACTTGGGATGCATATGTATGAAACCATTTCGAAAGAAAACCTGTCCTCACTGTATGCAACACAGAAAGTGCTCGATACAAAGGTAATAAAAGAGCTACCGAACAACTATTTGTATATAGAAGATGTGAGACGGAAGTCTCTGGGGGGGGTAGTTTTATGCCTAATAATAATTGATGGTAGAGAACCAATAATAGAACTGGGCTGCAGGAGGGGCTATGCCTATGCAGCCTAAACGATGTGACGTGATTGTGACCTATTGCTGGAACAGAGTGGGCTACAACATTTTGAGAAGTCTGGCAGCACATGGGTTGAGCGTGTGGGTTGCTGACACGTCGAAAACAAATATCTGCTCGGAATCAAAATTCTGTGCAGGAGCCTTCACCTATCCAGACCCGTTTGCCCAGGAAGAAGGGTTCATAGCGGTGCTGTTGGCGAAGATACAGGAGTTGAAGCCAAAGATGCTGCTGCCAACACACGATGAGTCGGTGATCATCATGCGGCATAGGGAACGGTTCCCCAAAGATCTCATCATCCCCTATATGGACGCAGAGATGTTGGTGAACATAGCTGACAAAGCATGGGCTACGGAAAAAGCGCAGGAATGTGGCGTGCCTACACCAAGGGTGTATCGGGAGGTAGCTGAAGTAAGCGGCTTTCCTTGTGTATTCAAGACGGTGATAGGAAACTCTGCCAAGACGGTGTTCTTTCCCAATAGTGCAAAGGAACTGGCAGACTTGGCACAGCAGTATAAGGGCCAGAAAACACTCATAGAAGAGAAGATTGGCGGGACGGACTATAGCGTGGACTGTATCAGATGGGATGGCTTCTTCCACTGCTCCACCTATCATGCCTTGGTGACCAAGACCGACGGCGGAGGCACGACGACGCAGCGTGAGATAGTGTCTGCACCAGAACTGGAGAAATATGCCGAGATGCTGCTTGACCATGTGGGCTACAAAGGTGTATGCGGTATCGACTTCAGGTATGACCCTGAGAGTGGGAAGATAGCGTTTATCGAGGTGAATGCCCGCTTTACAGGAGGTCTTGCCACCCCAGTCACTGCAGGCTTTGACATTCCGTGGGTGCTGTATAGTCTTGCGACAGAAGGGACGTATAGGCAAGAGATTGCCCCAGTACTGGGGACAAAGACGAAATGGATACTGGGCGATGTCATCACGCTGGTAGGCCGTGTGTTTTCCCTGAAGTTCAATAGGCAGGAATGGAAGCAGGCGCTGACGTTCCGGGGCTTTGATGCATTTGATGACTACAGGAAGGATGACAGACGCGCCATCTGGGGCGAGATGTCGTATTACCTGGGCAAGTTGATCAAGAATGACAAACTAAATCCGTAAGGGCGTATGCGAAAGATACTATTCAAGGCATTTACAGGCATCCAGCATGTCTGTCTAAGGAGAAAGGGATATGTGCTGGGCAAGAACGTCGTCGTGTCGCGGAAAGGCGTGCGCAAAATAGGGGGGGTAAAATTATCTGCTTTGACAATGTGAACATCAATGCAGAGACCATGTTCATTGCATCAAAGGACATCACGATAGGGCGGAACAGTACCTTAGCGTACAGGGCATTGCTCACCACCTCAGCCAATCCTAATGCGCCACACAATAGCCTGGCTACGGCTTATCCTCCTATGCATAAGGAGATACACATAGGCAGCAACTGCTGGATAGGTGCTGGTGCCATCATCCTTCCGGGAGTGACGATAGGCGACGGCGTTGTGGTGGCTGCAGGTGCAGTAGTCAACAGAGATGTTCCAGCACATGTGATGGTAGCCGGTGTACCCGCAGTGATTAAGAAACGGTTGAATAATGGGGAGTAAATCTCGCTAAGACCTTGTGGTCACCCTTCTGGAAACTGTGGTATTGGTGTTGAAGGGAGAAAGGGTATCCTTAAACCTGATGCACACGGACTACCTCGGCACGAGTCATATCAGGCAGCGGTGCTATTTCAATTTCCCGTTCTTCAGGAATGAGAGTAGGATGCCGGAGTTGTTTGGATAAGTGATACGCTATTACTACTATAATTGTAATAGTAGAAAGGATGGACTACGTACAGGCGAAGAATAAGATAATGGCTCTCTGGAAAGAAGGGAGGACGGCCTATAAGAAGGTGAGGCAAGAGGAATACAAGCAGATGTATTACGCCGTGCTACCTCATCTAAAGGACAGGAACCAGGAATGGCAGAGAGCTGTTGGTTATTTTATGATTCATGGAGCCATGTCATATGATCGTTTTGTTGGGCTGCGACCTAAAGTAGCAGACGACGAACAATATGAAATGTACTGTCGCTTTCTTAATACTTTGCAAAAGATGGATGGCAGATTTATGGGGAGAACGGCATTCTTTCACCTGCATAAAATACAATGGGACATCTACAGGGAGTGCAGTCTAAAGCCTTACGATGAGGAGCAGGAGGCGTTTCTTGCCCAATGCGAGGAAAACATACGGAAGATGGATATACCTCAAGACGATGCAAACGTGGCAGTACATCTGGAACAGCAGGAACGTGATTTGCTGGAACTCATTGAGAATATCAGAGGTGGACAGATACGCACTTCTATTCGCACTACACTTCCTTATAAAATGACTAATACCGATGCAGAGGTACATCTTGTGATAGATGGAGTCGATGTGGATGTGAGGGTAAAGCACCACTCGCAAGGCTGTACAATACCGATAGCGCAAGTGGCAGAAGGAACGACAATGGCTACAACAGGGCCATCGAAGTGGACTACTACAACCTGCGAAATAGAGATAGAGGCCCATTGCCTGATAGATATTCTGGAAGAGCGTCCGAAGGTAATCTTCCGAGGTGGTGCGGATAACGGGGGCTATTGGACTGCGGTGCTTGACTTCACATTTAAGGTGATTTGTGCCATTTGGACATACATTCATCAGCAAGACGAAGTGACGGGAGCATGGCCTCCGTTGCCTAATGACATTCAATATATGGATTGCCGGGTGTATGCTGGCGATAAGGAGTATGACCATGTATTTGCATCGAATCCGGCACTGGTGTATCATTTTACGTCGTTGAACAAGCCAACGGCGGTTATCGATATAGGTGATAGTGAGAAGCCTTTATGGTCTGTCTATACTTTTATGTTTGCAAAGGTTTTTGCAGAGTCAGGGCAACTGAAAGAGGCTATCTTTTGGCTGAACGTATCGGTGGAAGCATTAGTGGAGGAATTTATACAACGTGTAGCTAAGACACCAGAAATGCTACAAGAAATAGAAGGCGAAGAAAATAAGTTCGACACGGCAGAAACTATTCTGGCAGAACAGTTCCCAGAAATGAAAGGTAAAGTAAAGTGGCCGGACATAGGGATACATACGAGTGTGTTTACGAAACTGAAACGTGCCATTGCACTAAGTGGATTGACTGTCAGCGTGAAGGATGTAACAAAGAAGTATTCACAGGTGAATGCCAAACGGAATGCGCTGTTTCATGGGCGAGAGACAGATATTACGGTGGTGGATGTGGAGAAAGCATTTGCTGCGTACGGCTGGTTGAAAGAACATATAGGAACGAGCCCTAAATCATAACATTACAAATAAAGGTGACGTATGATATTGAAATGGTTGTTTGACAGAATAGTGGCATTTATAGGATTGGCTGTACTCTGGCCAATTCTACTAATTGTTGCTATTATGATTAAGATAAAGATGTCAGGAGGACCTGTGATATTTCGGCAAAAAAGGGTGGGACAAGATGGACGGCTATTCACAGTGTATAAGTTCCGGACGATGATGGTAAACCATGGTGGAAGCAGTGTGTCTGTTGCAGGTGAGAGTCGCATTACTCCGTTTGGGGCACAGCTTCGAAGATATAAGATTGACGAACTTCCTGAACTTTGGAACGTGTTTATAGGTGACATGAGTTTTGTCGGACCGCGGCCAGACGTGCCTGGATATGCGGATAAGCTCCAAGGAACCGATCGTATGATATTGAAACTGAAACCAGGTATTACTGGTCCTGCAAGCCTAAAGTACCGTAATGAAGAGGAAATCCTTGCTCATGTGGACGATCCGCAGTTGTATAATGATGAAGTGATTTATCCAGACAAGGTCAGACTCAACAAATATTATCTTGAGAATTACTCTTTTGTGAAAGATATCCAAATGATTATATGCACGGTATTGGGAAAGAGAATGAACTATGCAGGTGAAACAATATAATTTGATATAATATGGCAAATAGAATCTATTTGTGCCTGGCACATATGTCGGGCAATGAGATGAGGTATATACAGGAGGCATTTGATACGAACTGGGTGGTGCCTCTCGGGCCGAATGTGAATGCTTTTGAGAACGAGTTGGAGACATTTATGATCTCTCCTTCTCCCTCTCAAAAAGCAGAGACCATGGGGACTGACGTTCATCCGGTTGTGGCTTTGTCGGCAGGAACGGCAGCTGTCCACTTGGCCCTGATTGATCTTGGAGTCGAGGCTGGTGATGAAGTCCTTTGTCAGAGCTTTACGTTTTGTGCCAGTTGCAATCCTATTGCGTATTTAGGGGCAACCCCTGTATTTGTCGATTCGGAACGCGAAACCTGGAATATGGATCCTGCTTTGTTGGAGACTGCCATTAAAGACAGGATAGAGAAGACGGGCAGGAAGCCTAAAGCCATTGTCTTGGTCTATTTGTATGGCATGCCAGCAAAGATAGACGAGATATTGGAGATTGCCAGCCGATATGACATTCCTTTGGTTGAAGATGCTGCAGAAGGATTCGGTTCCCGCTATAACGGACAGGCTGTCGGTACGTTCGGCAGGTATGGCGTACTCTCTTTCAATGGCAACAAGATGATCACCACTTCCGGCGGCGGGGCACTGGTTTGCCCGGATGAAGAGGCAAAGAAGCGTGTGATGTTCTATGCCACCCAAGCTCGAGAGGCATATCCTTACTATCAACATGAACATATCGGATATAACTATCGCATGTCGAACATCTGTGCTGGCATCGGTCGTGGCCAGATGACAGTATTGGAAGACCATATAGCCCATCATCGCCACATTGCATCCCTGTATCAAGAGGCTTTCAAGGATGTTGAAGGCATTACTTTCCATGCAGAAGAGCCTTGTATGGAGAGTAATTATTGGCTGAACACCATTCTGCTGGATGAAGGATTAAGGATAAAAGGCGAAGAACGTGCATATGCCGAAGCCGTGCAAGGAGCTGTCGGTGGTGCCGCAGGAGTGGTTCATGCCGGGGGCACGGTACATACCGATTGCGAGCCCAACCGCAATGTGGAAGCCCTGCGCATGATATTAGACGCAGAGGGTATCGAGGCTCGTCCGCTATGGAAGCCCATGCATCGGCAGCCAGTCTACTGCAGGACGAGCGGAAAAGGGAATGTATCTTCAGAAGATATGGGTAACGGTGTCATCCGTCAGGCATCGGCCGTCAGCGTCGCCTATGTGAATGGCGTGAGCGAGGAGCTGTTCCGTCGTGGCATGTGTCTGCCGAGTGGTCCGTGGGTGAAGGACGACGATGTCAAGCGCATTGTCAATGTTATTCTTGACAGTATTGTCAGAGAATGATGCTGCAGCCTGTATGAAAAATAACAACAAGAACTATAAAACTGCAGAATGACTAACACTTTCGAACAAGTAAAACAATCGTACGTTTACCAGCGATTGTTTAATTGGTATTTTAAGAAGAACTCTCTGCCTTATTGGTGTGTGCTGTTTGTTGACTGTCTGATATGCTTCATGTCGGGCATTTTGGTGTTCTGGCTGTTCTTCCGCGGGCAGCGAACACTTGCCAACATTGTCCCCATCACTTTGACATTGCTGTTCTATATGGTGTTCAATCTTATTGCGTTTAAGATATTCCGCACCTATTCTGGCATCATCCGCTATTCTTCTTTTGTAGATCTTAAGCGTGTAGCCTATGCCATGGGAACGGCATTCCTTTGCGTGTTCATCATCCATTATCCGATTCTTGGCTTGCGCGACTACCACTTGCTGGTGCCTCTTGGGACTCGCCATATTCTTGCCATCTATCTTGTTTCGGCTTTTGGCATGTGGATGATGCGAGTGGGAGTGAAGTCGTTGTACGAGATAAGCTATAGTGACAAGAATGCCCAGCGGGCGGTTATCTATGGTGTAAAGGCCGGCGGAGTAGGCTTGGCAAAGAATCTTCGCAGCCAACAGTCGGGGCGTTTCAAGCTGAAAGGCTTCATCTCTCACAATACGGACTATAAAGGTCAGATGCTGATGGGTGAGCCAGTCTATGCAGTTGACGACAGCTTGCCAGAACGCTTGAAGGCAGCCCAGGTCG
This sequence comes from Prevotella sp., assembly GCA_017469955.1. Lineage (GTDB taxonomy): Bacteria > Bacteroidota > Bacteroidia > Bacteroidales > Bacteroidaceae > Prevotella. The sequence continues at coordinate 193,416 of JAFUFJ010000009.1, read as the reverse complement.
ACGTCGTGCTGGTTTCTCCGCTGCGTAACGATGATTTTCGCAACGACCAGACCCTGCAGGGCTATCTGACGGATGCGGGAGTCCATGTCTATATGTTTGCCAACGCAAAGGAATGGAAAGAAGGCGACTCGCTGAGTGCGTCAGACTTGCGCGAGGTAAATATCGAAGACTTGCTGCCCCGGGACGAGATAAAGGTCGACATGCAGAAGGTGGGCGAGATGCTTACTGACAAGAAAATATTGATAACGGGCTCGGCAGGAAGCATCGGTAGTGAGATGGTCAGGCAGATTGCAGAATATAATCCCTCAGAGCTAATACTCATCGACCAGGCCGAGACACCCCAGCATGACATCCGCTTGATGATGTCTTCGCGCTGGCCTGCGATTAAGGTCGAGACCATTGTCGCCTCTATTGCCAACCAACCACGCATGGAATCCATCTTCAAGAAACATCGCCCTGAGTACGTCTTTCATGCTGCTGCCTACAAACATGTGCCGATGATGGAAGATAATCCGAGCGAGAGCGTTGAGAATAATGTCTACGGGACGAAAGTGCTGGCCGACTTGAGCGTGAAGTATGGCGTGAAGAAGTTTGTCATGATTTCTACAGACAAGGCCGTGAACCCGACCAATGTGATGGGCTGTTCGAAGCGCATCTGTGAAATATACGTGCAGTCGCTCGACAGGTATGCCAAGGAGAAGGTTGAGCATGGCGGGCTTAAGTCGGCAACGCAGTTTGTCACGACCCGTTTCGGCAACGTGCTGGGTTCTAACGGTTCGGTGATACCTTTGTTTGAGAAGCAGATCAAATCAGGTGGCCCCGTGACGGTGACCGACCCGAACATCATCCGCTATTTCATGCTGATACCCGAGGCTTGCAAGCTGGTTCTTGAGGCCGGCACTCATGGTCATGGTGGCGAAATCTTTGTCTTCGACATGGGAAGTCCTGTCAAGATTGCCGACTTGGCCAAGCGAATGATTGTGTTGAGCGGTGCCCGTAACGTTAAAATCGAGTATACGGGGCTCAGGGCTGGTGAGAAACTCTACGAGGAAGTGTTGTCTGCCGACGAGAACACCTTGCCGAGCTTCCACGAGAAGATCCGCATTGCCAAGGTGCGCGAATATCCTTTTGAGGAAGTAGGGCAGACGGTCTCCGAGCTTATAGCCATAGCTCACAGCTATGACGACATGGCTATTGTAGGGAAGATGAAGGAAATGGTTCCGGAATTTGTTTCCAACAATTCGGTATATTCCACTCTTGATGAAAAAGCGTGAAGTGCTGTTCCGGTTGCTGCGGGCGTCACTCTGGGGCGAAAGTCTGAAACCTGTCGAGATGCCCACAGCCGTCTATCGGTCACTGATGTCAATGGCCGACATGCAAACCGTGTCGGGACTGATAGGCGAGGCCATGATGAGCGGGGGAGTGACGTTGTCGAAATATGACGCCATCGATCTCTATACGAGGCAGCGGGCTGTCGCCGAACAAAATGAATCCTTAGATGAAGGCGTGGCACGGCTGGCGAGACTCTTGAATGAAAATGCCGTCAGCTATGTGATAGTGAAAGGACAGACGCTGGCAACTCTGTATCCACAGCCTCGGGTGCGTATCCCCGGCGACATTGATGTCTACGTAACCCCCTCCGGCCTTGAGCGCCTTTCCGGCATATTGAAAGACGAATGGGGGCTGGAGCTGCCTCCAAAGGGTAGCGGGAAGCATGTCTCCGTCGAATACAACGGCACCGAACTGGAGGTGCATCACAGGCTGAACGACTTCGCTTCGAAGGTCCATCAGCGCTATTGGGATGGCCTGTATGACACATGTTTCTCGATAGCAGAGACCGTCGATATTGGCGGAACGCCCGTGAAGAAGCTGCCTCCGACGCTTGAAGTGCTGTTTGTCTTCGTCCACATGTACTATCATTTGCTGGTTCTGGGGTGTGGCTTGCGCCAGCTGATCGACGTTGGCATGGTGCTGCATGCCTATCGTGACCGCATTGATGCAGAAGCCTTGCAGGCCCATTTGCATGGCATCGGAATGTATGATGCTTTCTGTGCTGTCGGCCATATCCTTGTCGGAAAGATCGGGTTGTCGGCAGAAGACTTCCCCTTCGAGATTGAATCGTGGCACAAAAAGTATGAACAGCGCATCCTCGACGACATGTTCTATCGGGGCAACTTCGGGAAGTATCACCGAAAAGTGTCTGGAGTGGGGTGGTGGCATACGCTGGAGACGGGCTGGATCATCGGCTCACATTGCCTGAAATTCTTCCGGTTGTCGCCCAAAGAGATATTGGCGCTCTATCCAAAGCACATCGCATCGTCGCTTACAGGAAAGTTGAGATTCGCAGACTAAGTCTCGGTTCTCAACTTTTTTTATGCCGTTTTCTCAGGAGGTGTCGCTGCATGTCCAGCAAATAGGACAGCCCTCTTGGCGAGTCTTTTTACGCTTGCCGTCGAGAAAGCTAAGGGTTTAGGGTGAGAATCCTTAGCTTTCATGTCAAGAAGTCTATCCTTTCTTCCCAATAACCCTAAGACTTCTCACCCTAAACCCTTAGCTTTCTCCGTGACAAGGCTTGCCATGTCCTGGTACGCCAGTCCTTCATCATGACTTCCGAAAGAATGCATCCGGCTGTACTTCGGAAGCCATGAGGATTGTTGAGGGCCCCGTTTCCCGTGGAGGCTCAAATGGTTCCATGAGTGAAATAATTCCCATTTGAAGAGTGAGTTTTTCAGATTTTATTCGTATCTTTGGATAAGTTACTTTCACTCGACAATCCCAATAAAAACGAAAATAAGTTCTCGGTTTTCTTGGTTTTGTCCTCATTTATTCGTATCTTTGCCGTGTCATTCAGGCGTTTTGCTTGGCTTATCCCCAACACTAAGGCAAGTGAGACCCCAGACCGGCCCCAATCTTAGGCAATTCATTGCTGCCCAAGGCTTTTGATGGAAAGAATAATTTTATGGTGTTGCGGACTTTAAAAGTAATAAGTGTAATTAGCTAATGAGAAAAATTCTTGCTGTTACGGCTCTATTCCTCAGTGCCCTGCCAGGACAAGCTCAGGAAAAAGTAATGAACATTCAGAAAACAGACGGGACAACCGAACAGACTCGTGTGAATGATCTGAAGCAAATCAGTTTTCTTACTGTAGAACAAAGCGGGCAAGGCCTGCTGGTGAAGACATTGAACGGCGAGACTGTAAGCGTACTCTTTGAGACAAACCCCGTCGTGACAGCCTCTAACGGCAAGCTGATCATCAAGTCGACTTCAGCAGATACCGTGGAACTTGAGATTGCAGACATCGCAGAAATACAGTTCGGAAAGCCTTCCGATGTCGATGCCATCAGCCAGGTGAAAGGCTTTTCCTATACACTACAGGATGGCGGTGCATTGCTTCGCGGCATACCAGAGGGCGTCAAGCCTCTCATATATGCCATCGACGGACGCAGAATGCCGACCCCTGACCTGCGCAACGGTGAGCTTCAACTGAACCGTTCGACACTGGGCTCAGGCATCTTCATCGTGAAGGTGGGTACGTTCTCTGCCAAGATAAAGCTTTAGTCATCAATCCCCCAAACATCAAGCATACACAATGAAAAAGATATTCCTATTGGCTGTCGCCCTCATGGGAACCGTACAGCTCGTGGCTCAGCAACCAACCACAATGATTATGAAACTTGCCAATGGTGCTGTTGTCCGTACTGAAGTGGACGATGTGGAAAAGATAACATTCGCCGATACGCTTTATAACCTCACGAGTAATGGCTATCGCATCCTTGAAGCCAACGAACTCTGCTGGCCAGAAGACCGCCTGCTGCCTCTTTTCCTTCCTCCAACAACCTCAGTCAGGTCGCTGGATATGAGCGCAGCCTCGCTCAGTGATGAGGAGCGCGTTATGTTTTGCACGATGCAAGGCATTGTCAACCGCACCCGACCTCGCATCCTTCTCTACAACCATAACGAGGAACCGCAAAGCACTTGGCCCTCTGCAAACAGTCTTCGGACAGTTCCCGTCTCGGCTTCGACGCCCTATGCCATGGTGAAACTGTTCAAAGATGAAATCAAAGGCTTGGTACTCTACAGCAACGAGCTGAGCAATCATTATTCGAATCTCGCCGTAACCATTGCAGGACTGGAACGCTTGCTTCCCGTAACTGCCGAGATTCAGGCTAAGCTTGTGGCCAATGGCTTGGACTTTCCGGTAGTGGAAGACCTCACTTCGCTGAAGATGTCAACCGCGCTGGATATCTATACATACCTCTATGATAACTATTGGAACCGCTGTAACCATCGCCTTCTGATCAGTCTTCGTCCCAATATTCCCTATGTTCACGACATTGGCGCAGCCTGTGGGTCGGCATGTGTGTGGCTTGATCCCCGTACTTCAAAAGAACACTTGTTGCTTGACAAGATGCTTAAGGACATGACACCGGGGCGCGATATTGTCTTGGGTTGGTATCCAGAGGAACGTTCTGGCGTGGGCGAAGCCACCAAATACGGTCTTTCAACTGTGCCTGCAGACTTTTTTGAGAATACTACGGTCTACGCATCTGTCAACAAACTCATCAAGATAGCTCCTGTGCCCAAGCGTCCGAAGCTGGAGAACAAGGTGTATGCTGCCGTCTATATCAGCGACGGCGACAACATTCAATACTGTCAACACGCCATGGCCAAGATCTTTGAGCAGTCGGGTCGCGGCAAGATGGCATTGAACTGGACCATTAGTCCTGCCTTGGTTGACTTCTCGCCCATGATGCTGAACTACTACTATCGCAAGGCAACGACCAATGACTGCTTCGTCAGCGGGCCTTCAGGTCTTGGATATGCCATGCCCTATGATGCGCATAACTCACGGTATTATGCCACGGCTAACTCCAGCAAGTTGATAACTCCCTATACGCAACTTACCCAGCGCTATATCGAGAAGGCTGGCTTGCGTGTCATCACCATATGGGACAACGTCAGCGCCACACAGCGTGAAGCCTATGCAGAAAACTGCTCCTACCTCTATGGACTCACCATCAACGACTGGGAACGGCAGACTGGCCGGCTGACATCCAGCATACAGTCGAACTGGCTGCCCGTCATTCCCCAATATCCTTGTTATGCCAATGGCGTTGATGTCATCACCGACTTCTTTAATCGCGACATCAAGAACTTCACGGGAGCTGAGCCAATGTTCGTTACTGGGCAAGCTACCGTGTGGGATGCGGGCCCAGACAAGCTCGTGGCTTTGAAGGAAAGACTTGATGCTCTCTCGCCAGGCAATGTCAATATCGTCCGTGCCGACCATTGGTTCAGCTACTATAATGAGGCCCACCATTTGCCATTCAACATCACTCTGTTGCAGGATATGGAGGTCACATCGTCGCCAACCAAGACAAAAGTCGAATATGCAGCCAACGGATCGCCATCAGAAGGATATATCTGGATTTCCAATACTGCCGATGGAACGGGCTGGGTGCAGCTGGACTTCAAGGAACCTTACCAGATTAGCCGTTATGTGATTCGCCATGCAGAGGCATCCGGATTGGATTCAGAACTCAACAGTCGGGACTTCATAGTTGAGACAAGTCTCGATGGAGAGACCTGGACTACGGCTGGTACCTACGTTGCCAACACCGCACCCGTGACAGAAGCGTCCATAACGCCCATTGAAGCACGGTATGTGAGGGTGAATGTCACCAACGGAGGCACTGACGGTTATGTCCGCATCGGCGACATTGAAGTCTATGGAGCACATTGATTGCTAATGTAGAAGGCTCCCTGTTGGATATAGAACCACAGGGAGCAATGTAGTGACGAACAAAAAGTGAGATGCTGTGATGCCCTTTGGTATTGCATGGACCCTGATCATGTCGTTCGAAGATACGGCTTATGCTCTCTCATAGTGGAGTTCGGCCAGCATGGCGTGTCCGGTCTTTTACGCAGGTATGTTTCTCGGGAAAAGGGAACGTGGAAGTCCGTTCTCGCCCTCATGGACATTGCTTGTCGGCGAGAAAGATAAGGATTCAAGTCAAGAAGTCTTAGCTTTCATGTCGAGAAGTCTATCCTTTCTCCCGGATAAGCCTAAGACTTCTCACCCTAAAGTCTTATCTTTCTGTATGGAAAGGGCCATCGTGTAGGTGTGCTCCTGCCATGAAAGAGGGTCGCCCAGCTTCTTGCTGAGCGACCCTCTCTTGTCATATATTCGGCAGCCGGCTTGCTTTATTTCGCGTAAGCCACGCTTCTTGTCTCTCTGATAACGGTAATCTTAACCTGTCCGGGATAGGTCATCTCGTTTTGAATCTTCGTGGCAATTTCGCCGGAAAGAGCCTCAGTCTCGGCGTCAGTCATCTTGTCGGCACCAACGATCACTCGCAGTTCGCGACCTGCCTGGATGGCATAAGTCTTCGTTACACCTGGGTAGCTCATGGCAATTGCCTCAAGGTCGTTCAGACGCTTGATGTAGGCTTCGACAATCTCGCGACGTGCACCTGGGCGAGCACCGCTAATGGCGTCGCACACTTGCACGATGGGAGCCAGCAATGTTTGCATTTCCATTTCGTCGTGATGGGCGCCGATGGCATTGCAGATATCTGGCTTTTCTTTATACTTCTCGGCAATCTTCGCACCGTAGATTGCGTGTGGCAGTTCGCTTTCTTCGTCAGGCACCTTGCCGATATCATGCAGCAGTCCGGCCCGCTTTGCTTTCTTTGGATTCAGACCAAGCTCAGCAGCCATCACGGCACAGAGGTTGGCTGTCTCGCGTGCATGTTGCAAAAGGTTCTGGCCATAGCTTGAACGATACTTCATTTTGCCCACGATTCGGATGAGCTCAGGATGCAGACCATGTATGCCAAGATCGATGGCAGTGCGCTTTCCTGTTTCTATAATTTCGTTGTCAAGCTGCTTCTTCACCTTCGCAACCACCTCCTCGATGCGGGCAGGATGGATACGTCCGTCGGCTACAAGCTGATGGAGTGCCAGCCGGCATACTTCGCGGCGTATCGGGTCGAAGGCCGAGATGACGATGGCTTCGGGCGTGTCGTCGACAACGATTTCCACACCGGCAGCTGCTTCAAGCGCACGGATGTTGCGACCTTCACGACCGATGATGCGCCCTTTTACCTCGTCGTTGTCGATGTGGAACACACTGACTGAGTTTTCGATGGCTGCTTCAGTTGCCACGCGCTGGATGGTCTGAATGACGATTTTCTTGGCCTGTGCATTGGCGTTGAGCTTCGCTTCGTCTACGATTTCGTTGATATAGCTGGCCGCGTCCATGCGTGCTTCGTCCTTGAGACTTTCGACAAGCCGGTTTTTTGCCTCCTCGGCGCTGAGCCCAGAAAGCTCCTCTAATTTGGCTCGTTCCTGGCTTTGCATCTTCTCAAGCTCGGCCTGTTTCACCTGCAGAAGTTTCTTTTCGTTGTCAATGCGCTGCTGGCTCTGTTCCACTTCCTGCTTGCGTCTGCCCAGCTCTTCTTGGCGCTGATTGAGCGAAATCTCGCGCTGTTTGAGCCTGTTTTCGTTCTGTTGAATCTTTTGGTTGCGCTGTTGGACCTCTTTTTCTAATTCGCTTTTCTTGTTGAGGAACTTCTCCTTTACTTCCAAAAGCTTTTTCTCCTTGATCACTTCGGCTTCCTTCTTGGCAGCCTTTATCATTTCATTATATTTCCCCTTGGCAATGTAGCGGAAAATAACATAGCCTATCGCGCCCCCTATCAGTAAGGCGACGATGGCTGTAATCGCAATTATTATCATATAAACTATAGTATATTAGTAATATTCTCGTTCTCTTCGTATACGCTAATCCTTTAAAGCTTCCTCTATTTCTGAAGTCAATCTTGAGAGAATATCACTATATGGGGCCGTGTCGTTATGAGTAGACTCTTTCTCAAACATGAATGCGATATCCAGAAGTGCCATGAAAAGTATTTCTGACTCGGTCTTCCTATCCCTCCAGAAGTTGGCATAGGAATTCACTTTCTGGTCGACAAGCTTGCCGGCACGCCGATATAACGCCTCTTCGTCTCGGCTCACGTTGACCGAGAGTTCGGTGTTATACATGTGCAACTTTATCTTTAATTTCTCGTCGGGCATGCTTCAGTAATAAAATTATTGCTCGCTCAGAAGCGTAATACACTTGTTGACGTCACGGATAAGCTTTGACAATCGTTTCTTAGCACCGTCCAAATCGGTGTCGGTGATTTCAATCATCTTTGCCATCTTCAGACTGTCATAGTCTCGTTGCAATTGGGAAAGCTGACCCTGAAGCTGACGTATCTGGGCGTCACGCTCATCCACCATCACGTATAATTCGGCGTTTTCCTTCTTTACGTCTTTGTATTGAAGAATTAGCTGCCTCATCCGTGTGGCAAAAAGGTTGATGGCTTTCTCGTTTGCGTTCATACTTTCGTATTTTGCTACAAAATTAATCAATAATATGCCAAACGCCAAAAATATTTAACGTTTTTTGCTAAAAAGCTTTATTTTTGACTATTATCGTCTTTTGGTCTGGGTTCTTTCTTGGCCAGCATGACCACCTGATAGACAAAATCTGTTATCCATCGCTGCGAGAAACCGAGGCGCCGGTTGTACTGACGTATGCCGGCTACGGTCTTCATGACACTCGCGTCATTAAAGTCATTCTTGTTGAAAATGTCGCCAACCGTTTTCTCTGTCATCGTGTAGATGGCGCTTTTGAATATAGAGGGCATGCGTAGCTTGAACTTCATCAGGTTGCCCATCAGCATCATCAGGTCTTGAGTGAACCCTTGGAACTGGATGAGATAGGGCTGGACGTCTTGCAGTTTTTGGCAGTTCTTTCGAATGCTTTGGTCAATCTCCTTGAAGAAACTGTCGTCGGTTTTGTAAAGTTCCTTCATCATTTTCTTGCAGTAGTTGCGCTCGCCGACACCCAGCTTGTTGTTAACTGTTGGGACATGCAGGGATGTTTTGAAAGTCCTTAGATCCGGAAGTGCAGCTAAGTTATTGATACCTAAGTTTGAAGCTAAGGATGCTTGAAAGTATACTCTAACCAGAGTCATGTAGTCTTCCATGCCTCCTACTTTCTGCTTATCTTCTTTTTTACCAAAGATTTTTGATAGTAGACTCATAATTCTTTTTTAATGATTTTTTATCTTAAAGAAAAGTTTATTGTCAAAATTCTTTTGCAAAGTTAGGCTAAAAAAGATGAAATTCAAAACAAAAAAGCAACAATTTTCAAGAATATGGCTGTCGAATTCAATAATTCTTCGTATCTTTGTACGCTAATTAGTTAAAGGTGTTTTAGGAACAAGAAGCAGACAAGAAGATAATGAGGGCATATTCCAACGGAAATGATATGATTAAAAGCCTTGTCATAGTGGGTGATTTTGTTGCCCTCAACGTCTTGCTGTTGCTATTCCTCCACATCTTTTCTGACTGGTTGCCCCTGTATTTCCGGCAATCGCCACGGTTGGCTTTCCTTTCGGCCAACTTCGCAATGCTGATAAGCCAATATTATTTTCAGACGATATTGCATTACCGGCGTGTCGGGTTTGATGTCATCTTGAAGCGGTTGCTTAAATTGACCTTTACGCAATCATTCTTGATGTTCTTTTTCCTGCGCATCATTTATAATAAGGGCGGCTTCTTCTGGTTTATGTTCGTCTATGGTACGGCCCTGTTTCTTCTTCTGACATTAATGCGTATTATCGAAAGGGGCATCATAAACCATTATCGCCAGATGGGGCGTAATACCCGCAACGTTATCTTTATCGGAAATGATCCGGCAACCTTGGAGCTGTATAAGGATATGATAGCCGACTCGACTACTGGCTATGTTGTGAAGGGTTACTATGCAGACGAGAAGAATGCGGACTGGCCTTCGTCGTTTGGCTATTTGGGAACAATAGCAGATTTCAATACTATTATGGACGATGTCATGAAGACAACCCCCATGAGTCGGCAGGTTCCTACGGTTGACGAGATATTCTGTTGCCTTTCGCACGATGAGTCTGACGAGGTGGTTCGCATCATGCGCTATTGTGACAAGAACATCATCCACTTTTTTTATGTGCCAAGGAAGTTTGGAAACTTTCGCCTAAATCTGCAGCCAGAGCAGTTTGGAAACATGTCAATCTTCACCAATCATCGAGAACCTCTGACAGTTCTGGGCAACAGATTTGTGAAAAGATTGTTTGATATCGTGTTCAGCTTGCTGGTTTGTCTTTGTCTTCTGCCGTTTATTCCTTTTATAGCTCTCATCATAAAACTGCAGAGCCCAGGTCCGGTCTTCTTCAAACAGGCCCGGACAGGTTTGAATGGAAAGACATTTATGTGCTATAAGTTCCGTTCTATGCACATCAATGAAGACGCAGATCTTTCCCAGGCAACCCTTGATGACCCGAGGAAATTTCCTTTTGGCCGTTTGATGCGTAAGACGAATCTTGATGAGTTCCCCCAGTTTTATAATGTGCTGAAAGGTGACATGAGCATCGTAGGTCCCCGGCCTCACATGCTATACCACACGGAAATATACAGCGAACTCATTAACAAATATATGGTGCGTCATTTTTGTCGGCCAGGAATCACGGGTTGGGCACAGGTCTGTGGTTACCGAGGAGAGACAAAAGAATTATGGCAAATGGAGGAACGTGTGAACCATGATATATGGTATATAGAGAATTGGACGTTCTGGCTCGACTTGAGAATCATATCAATGACTGCCCTGACTGTTCTTTTTCCAGACAAAAAAGCGTATTGAGCAATAGGATGCTTAACCATTGAAGATAGAAACGAAAAGTAGGAATCAATATGAAAGGAATAGTATTAGCGGGTGGATCTGGTACGCGGCTCTATCCAATAACGAAGGGAGTCAGCAAGCAGATGCTTCCAGTCTTTGACAAACCGATGATATATTATCCAATATCCATGTTGATGTTGGCAGGCATTCGTGAGATATTAATCATCTCGACACCTCACGACTTACCCGCATTCCGGCGTCTGCTTGGCGATGGAAAGGATTGGGGGGTGACCTTCGAATATGCCGAACAACCGTCTCCTGACGGACTGGCTCAGGCTTTTATCATCGGCGAACAGTTTATCGGTACGGACAGTGTCTGTCTGGTTTTGGGCGACAATATCTTCTATGGGGCCGGACTTACGGGCATGCTTCGCCAGACTGTAAAGGACGTAGAGGAAAGTCAGAAGGCAACGGTATTTGGCTATTATGTGACAGACCCTGAGCGATATGGAGTTGCTGAGATAGACAAAGAGGGGAATTGCCTGAGCATTGAGGAGAAACCTGCTCATCCTCGTAGCAATTATGCCGTAGTCGGGTTGTATTTCTATCCTAACAGTGTCGTTGAGATTGCAAAGCAAATAACGCCAAGTGCACGAGGGGAACTTGAGATAACATCCGTCAATCAGGAGTATCTTCATCGTCGTCAGCTGAAGGTTCGGACCCTTCAGCGTGGTTTCTCCTGGCTGGATTCCGGCACGCATGACAGCCTGTCAGAGGCCAGTACTTTCATTGAAGTCATTGAGAAGCGTCAAGGACTGAAGGTTGCATGTCTGGAAGAAATTGCCTATCAGAATGGTTGGATTGACAAAGAGCAGCTGTGTAAGTTAGCTGACCCAATGGCGAAAAACGGCTACGGACAGTATCTATTAAGGATTGTTTCGCAAGAATAGAGAAGAAGAATGATACAGGTCTGTCTGATATTAGGAAAGTAATAATTAATAAACATATAGAAATGGAAGAAAACAAGAATTTGGAATTGGAGAGGCTGCAAGACCAAGAAGAGACCTCTTCGTTTGATCTTAGTGCCATTTACCGCACATTAATCCTTAATTGGTATTGGTTTGTGCTGTCCTTGCTTATCAGTGTTGGCATTGCGTTAATATATCTGCGTTACACAACACCGCGCTATCAGGCCTATGCAGAGGTGATGATTAAGCAAGAGGACAACACGCGAGGAGGCCGTAACAGCTTGATGAATGCCAACGCGACTACGTTCGGTATGATTAGTAACTCTAACGGTATTGACAATGAAATGGAGATATTGAAGTCCCGTTCTATTGCCGAACGCACGGTTCGCGACTTGAAACTCTATGTCGACTACATGTATAAGGGAGCCATCAAGTATGTTCCTGTCTATAAAGATCAGCCCGTGAACGTGGATATCGATCCGGCCCATCTTGAGAAGCTTCCTTCGCCGATAACAATGGAGATTACCCGAGAGAAGGGCAACTATCATGTTAGCGGTAAGTATACCCCTGCTCCAGGTGAAGATCCAATCTCGTTTGACAAGACTTTCGGAGTGCTTCCAACAACGATCGTTACCAAAGTGGGCGTGTTGACTTTTGCGCAGAATGGCGACAAAGATATGCCCAACGGCGACACTTACAAGATGTCAATCAACACACCTCGGGCCATTGCCGGCAGGTATGCAGGGTCGCTTGGTGTCGGACAACTCTCAAAAAGCACCACGATAGCCCGTCTGGTGAAGACCGACGTGTTGCCTCGTCGAGCCGTAGACTACTTGAAACAGTTGGTGATATGCTATAACCGTCAGGCCAATGAAGACAAGAATGAAGTGGCAGAACATACGGCCGACTTCATCAACAAACGTCTTGATAGAATCAGTGCTGAGTTAGGCGAAACAGAGAGTGAGCTTGAAAGTTACAAGAAGCGCCACAACATGGTTGAGCTGAAAATGGACGCCTCTCAGGCCTTAGCCAACCAGAATGAGTATTATCAGCGTTTGGCTGATGCAAAGATGCAGCTAACTCTTATTGACGGTCTTCGCGACCAAATCAATGAGAATATCGGCCAATATGGAACACTTCCTTCTGGAGTTGGTATCGGAGTTGCCGATGAAAGCATGAACAACCTTATCAAGCAATACAACCAGATTGCAACGGAGCGCACCCGTTTGCTCCAGAATGCGACGGAGACCAGCCCTGTTGTTGCTCCGCTGACGGCGCAGTTGGACCAGCTTTCTTCGAGCATCAACCGTGCCATCTCTCAGGCCCGTAGTAATTATGAAGTACGTTACAACAGCATTGCCCAGCAGTTAGGCCGCTATTCTGGTCAGGTTTCTGAGACACCAGAATATGAGCGAGTGCTTAACAACATTGGCCGTCAACAGGATGTTAAGTCAGGTTTGTTCCTGATGTTGCTTCAGAAACGCGAGGAGAACTATATATCAATGGCAGCCACAGCCGACCGCGGTACGCTCATTGATGAGCCTGTTGCCGGTGGACAAGTGTCGCCGCGTCGTTCGATGATTCTGCTCACTGCGCTCATCATTGGTCTGCTTATTCCTTCCGTCATCTTATTCCTCATCCAGTTCATGCGCTACAAGATTGAGGGACATGACGATGTCGTCCGCCTCACCAAGCTGCCGATTCTCGCAGATGTCGCTGTGGCAAGTGAGACAGCTAAGACGAAGGCTGACATCGTGGTACACGAGAATAAGAACAATCAGATGGAAGAGATCTTCCGCAGCATGCGTACCAATCTGCAGTTCATGATGGAGGAAGGACAGAAGGTCATCATGTTTACGTCAAGTACTTCGGGTGAGGGCAAGACCTTCAATGCTGCCAACCTTGCCGTATCTTTTGCATTGCTCGACAAGAAAGTCATCATCGTCGGTCTTGACATTCGTAAGCCTCGCTTGGCAGAACTCTTCGAGATTGACGACCACCATCATGGCATTACTCCTTTGCTTACACGCGAAGAACCGTCATGGACTGAGGTCGAAGCCCAGATACTTCCTTCGGGTATCAACAACAATCTCGACCTGCTTCTCGCCGGTCCTATACCGCCGAACCCCGCAGAGTTGATGGCTCGCAAGTCGCTTGACACGACGATCAATCATCTCAAGGAGCACTACGATTACGTTATTCTCGATACTGCGCCGGTCGGACTGGTTACCGATACGCTGCAGATTGGCCGTGTTTGCGATGCTACGGTCTATGTATGTCGTGCCGACTATACGCCGAAAGAGAACTTCAATCTGCTCAACAGCTTGGCCGCAGAGAAGAAGCTTCCCAACATCGCTGTCGTCATCAACGGCATTGACATGTCGAAGAAGAAGTATGGATACTATTATGGTTATGGACGATATGGCCGTTATGGTCGCTACGGACGCTATGGCAAATATGGTTCATATGGCCGTTATGGCTCTTATGGCCGCTACGGTTCCTATGGCACATACGGTTCTTACGGCAACTATTCGAAGAGCCATTATGGCGATTCCAACGACACGTCTGTGAAGTTGAAATAGCGGTTGCGAGGGAGAAAGTTTGACAGTTCATCTTTATTTTCAGTATAGACATGACAATAGCAGTAGATTTTGACGGTACCATCGTTGAGGATCGCTATCCGGAAATAGGCCCCGAACGCCTGTTTGCCACCGAGACTCTCCGCATGCTTATTAAGGAACGTCACCAACTTATCTTATGGACTGTCCGTGAAGGGCAGCAGCTTGAAGAGGCAGTAGCGTGGTGCAGGGAGCGTGGAGTTGAGTTCTGGGCGGTCAATCGTGACTATCCTGAAGAGCGAGAAGGCAACAACAACCATTTCTCCCGCAAGATAAAAGCCGACCTTTGGATTGACGATCGCAACGTTGGCGGGTTGCCCGACTGGGGGCAAATCTACCAGATGGTGCACGACGGAGTGAAGTGGAGCGATCTTGTCAAGCAGGCTGCCCGCCGTTCGTTGGCCGAACATGAGGCTCCGAAGAAGAAGCATTGGTGGTCGCGATAGCCAGCCATTAGGTACTGGCGTCATGAGAATGTGCCCGCAAAGCCTGTGAAAAGGTTTTGCGGGCATGTTCGTTTGTGCGGTTGAGATGTCAGAAGCGTGGGGAGGTTGCCGGGTTCTTGTGAGGATGACATGGGAGCGGTGTGGTGCATAAGGCTGGCTATGCCGGTTGAGAAGTCTAAGGGTTCTGGTCGAGAAGTCTTAGCCTTCTTGTTGATAACCCTATCCTTTCTCGGCCAGAATCCTATGACTTCTCGGGGTGAAGGGATAGCTTTCTCGCGCTGATGTGTGCCAGTGCTGTTCCCGGATGCTGCTTTTTCCCGTTTTCTTTGTGTTCGGGTCAGTGCGGTGCTGTTTGCATTTCCTGTTCTCTTTTGTGAAAATGTCCTCATTATTTCCTTTTTGCTTGCGCGGGTAAGGTTTTTTGATTACTTTTGCATACAGAAAGCGTGTGGAGCTTGATGCACGTATTTCCGCGCGCGTACATTTTTATATATAGGAGAATTGACAATGAAAAGAATCCTTGTTTTTCTATGGGTCTCCGTGGCAATGGTGCCGGTGGCATGGGGAGAGTCTATATCGTTAGGCGATGTTGTGAGGGGAACGTTCTCGGCAGAAGCCATCAGTGGCATTCGCCCCATTGCGGGTTCCGACCAGTATGCGCGCATCAGCAGCGACGGAAAGAGGGTCGAACAGTATTCGTTCAAGACGGGTGGTCTGACATCTGTGCTCTTTGACGTCGGCAAGACGATGGGCGAGCAGATCGATGCTTTCGACGGTTATGAGCTGTCACCCGACGGAACCAAGATGCTTATCCGCACCAAGACCGAGCGCATCTATCGTCGTTCGGCCCGTGCTGCCTATTATATCTATACCATCAGCAGTCGCAAACTGGAGAAACTTTCTGACGGAGGCAAGCAGCAAGAGCCGGTATGGAGTCCCGATGGAAGGCAGATAGCTTTCGTGCGAGAGGGCAATATCTTCCTCGTAAAGCTGCTCTACGACAGTGCCGAAAGCCAGGTGACCAAGGACGGAAGGTTCGGCTTCGTGAGCAATGGCGTGCCCGATTGGGTGTATGAAGAGGAGTTCGGCTACAGTCGTGCCCTTGAGTTCACAGCCGACGGCACGATGCTTTGCTGGGTCAGATGGGACGAGTCGCAGGTGAAGACCTATGACCTGCAGCTCTTCCGGGGCATGAAACCCCAGCTGGACCAGTATGCCGACTATCCAGGAGATTACTCCTACAAGTATCCAAAGGCCGGCCAAGCCAACTCGAAGGTGACGGTATGGAGCTATGACATCAAGTCGCACAAGACGTTGCAGCTGCGGGTTCCACTGCCCGAAGACGGCTATATTCCCCGTCTGAAGCCCTCGTCTGAGCCCGACAAGGTGATCGTCTATACGCTGAACCGCCACCAAGACCAGCTGGGCATCTATGCCGTCAATGCGCGAAGCACGGTGGCTCAGCTGCTCATCGACGAGAAAATCGACAAATATGTCAAGGAAGAGGCCATCGAAGGAATCCTCATTGGCAAGTCCTACATCCTCCTTCCAAGCGATCGTAACGGCTTCATGAACCTCTATCTGTATAATCCTAACGGACAGCTTCTGCGCACCATTACCAATAACAGCTACGATGTCACGGCCGTCTACGGATACGACGAGGTCACGGGAGACGTCTATTTTCAGGCAGCTTCGCTCAATGCCCACGACAGACAACTCTATGTAGCCCACAAGAACGGTAAGACCGATCGCCTTAGTTCACAGGAAGGATGGAACACTGCCGTCTTCTCGGGTGACTGTCGTTACTATGTAAACACGTGGAGCAACATCAACACTCCGCCCGTCTATACGCTGTGCGATAATAAGGGAAAGACCCTGAAGACCCTCGTCGACAATAAGCAGCTGCGCGAGAAAACGGCTCGCTACGGCTTTACAACCAAGGAGATGTTCTCGTTTACGACCACGGAAGGCGTCAAGCTTGACGGCTGGATGGTGAAGCCTTCCAACTTCAACCCGTCGGAAAAATATCCTGTCATCATGCATCAGTATAGCGGTCCCGGCAGTCAACAGGTCGTCAACTCGTGGAGTGCAGGCTCGATGGGACAGGGCGGAGCATTCGATTTTTACCTGGCACAACAAGGCTTTATTGTCGTGACAGTCGACGGACGTGGCACAGGAGGACGAGGTTCTGAGTTTGAGAAATGCACCTATCTTCGCCTGGGCGACCTGGAATCAAAAGATCAAGTGGAGGCTGCCATCTGGTTAGGTCAGCTGCCTTATGTCGATAAAGACCGCATAGGCATCTGGGGATGGAGCTATGGAGGCTTCAATACGCTGATGAGTATGAGCGAGGGTCGTGGCGTGTTCCGTGCAGGAGTAGCCGTTGCCCCGCCGACAAACTGGAAGTTCTACGACACGATCTATACCGAACGTTACATGCGTACACCGAAGGAAAACCCCGACGGCTATGCCGTCAATCCCATTGAACGGGCACCGCAGCTGCACGGAGCACTGCTCATTTGTCACGGCTTGGCTGATGACAATGTGCACCCTCAGAACACTTTTGAGTATTCAGAGGCCCTCGTTCAGGCTGACAAGGATTTCCGCGAACTGCTTTACACCAACCGTAACCACAGCATATACGGGGGGAACACGCGCATGCATCTTATGCGTCAAATCGTCAACTTCTTCAAAACTGAACTGAAATAGGACACTTTTCATAGGCAGAAACACCAGAGGGGAACAGCCAATCGTGCCGTTCCCCTCTGGCGTTTCCTGTACTCCATGTTGCAGGAGTCTTACAGTCAAGCCTCAATGATGCCGGCATCCAGCCATTGGCGGATGAGCGTCTTAGAGTCTTTCAGAGCCGTTTCACGGTCTACTTCATACTCGCTCACCAGCAGTTCGGCCAGTGTTTCCTCATTGAAGTCTTCCCCTTGAATGTTGCGCCACAGGTATGCGGCACTTTCGTTCATGCTGATAATGTTGGTGAAGTCTATGTTTTCCTTGCCTTCAGCCACGACGATTTGCTCGCCACATACGGTGCGAAGATTAAATCCTTTCTTTGCTTTCATGTCCTATTTTCTATTGTTTCTTCTTCTGTTCAGGTAGTTCTCCAGCCTTATGAGCCTGCGGTAGACGGCCAGCATGTAGCGCCTTAACGGCAACATGTGCATCCACAGCCAGGAATAGGTCTTCCATTTCCATCCGTCAACTCGATCCATCTTGGTGCGTCCCTTGCGGTAGAATCCCTCAACATGGGCCTTGATGTCACTTAGTTTGCAGTGCTCCTTGTAGCTGATGGGATTACCGTCGCCCAAAAGAGTGACATCCTCGCCGTCGATATTGACGATCCTATGCAGGACGTAGTGGCGTGGTGCTGTCTCTGCCAGCACAGGTTCGCCGACCTTCGGAGACAGGCTTCTCGTCAGCAAGGCTTTGTCTCGGTTGTCTTCAAGGAAAGGCCTCATGCTGACACCCCTTAGCCTTAGCGTCACCGAATGGCCCTCTTCTATCAGACGAATGATCTCAGGAAGCAGGTCGGCATTCGAGAATTGCACCTCTCTTATCTCTGTTTTGTTAGTTCCTGATGGCATATTATTGCGGCTTCTTTGTCTGGCAGGCAGTGAAGGGTATAGACGTTTGTGGTCTCGACCACTCGTGTTACTGTGTCGCAGATGTGGCTGAACAGCGTCTCGTCCCATTTCATTGCTGAGCAGGATGGCAGCACTGTTGCAAACGAATCGACAGGCGAGAGCTTTTCAATGCTGTTCTTTTTCGCCCTGTCTATTCGACTGATGGCGCCGAGAGGTGCCTTGATGTTGCGGTAGCATGGAGTCTTTCCACTCCACGGACTGCCGTAGATGAACGGCTTCCCGTCGATGATTCTGATGATAGGATTGTCGTCATTCATCAGGTCACAGTCAGGGATGTGGCGCAGCCACAGGCTCACATGCGTGCTCTTTCCTGTGCCACTTTTTGCGGTAAAGGCATATCCGCGCCCTTGATGGCGCACGAGCGAGGCGTGGATGAGCAGCGTGTCGTGCAGACTTCCGGCAAAGGCGTAGATCAGCATCAGGGCATTGTTGAGCCCGAAACTGCGCATAACGTAGTTGCCATTGAGTGCGCAATGGCAGTCGGTGAAGTCTTTATTGGCAATGAGCAGGCAGCAGTCGGCCTCGTTGAGGTTCTTGATGATGTACTGATAGCCCCCGTCTTTCAGCTGGTCGACGGAGGTTTTCCCGTTGCCGGTGTCAAAGATGCGGATGCGTTCCCTTTCGCTTTTCGGTATGGGAGCAGTGCTGTCATCGACAGTCAGTTGGAAAAAGAGTTCCTTATTGCTAATGGTTTCCGGCGACTCAAACGGCCGAAATGAAGGAAGCAGTTGCATGGAATTGCAGCTGTTTCCTTTGAAAACGATCTTGACATAGTGGTCGGCGATCTTGAAGATATGCCCGTTGTCTTCGCTCATGTCGGTTGTTTCTCAGCGATTGGTTTTACCAGAAAGCTCATTTCTTGGCAGCTTCTTCCTGCTTATGTCTTTCTTTCTGGGCTTTGATGGCTTCTTTGTTGGCTGTTTTTCTGGCGTTCTTTGCCTCTTTGGTCTTAGCCTTGTTTTCCTTGGCTTCTTGCTTGGCTTTCTTTTTTGCAGCCTTCATCTCAGCCTTCCATGCCGCATCTTTCTTCAAGACTGTTTCATCGGCAGGCACGGCAGTGAACTGAAACTCGCCGTTGTTGATGTATTTTATCTCGTAGGGGTGTTTGGGATTGGCATATTTTTTCCTCATCGAGAGATACTTCTTCTCGATTTTTTTCTGCTTCTTTGCAAACGATACTGCACATATTGCGTTGCTGACATTGAGCTTGTTGACCATGTGGTCGTGCAGATAATAGGAATAGCTGTCGCGGCTATAGAGGAACCCATTCTTGAGGATATAGGCCGAGTCGAGCCGTTGTATCTCCGTCATGTAGATGACCGAGTCGGTGAACGTGGTGGCATATCCGAATATATAGGTGCCTTTTCCGCTGTCTTGTTTCTGCTTCTTGTCCTTGTTTGCTGCGGTTGTCGACAGTGTTACTGCTGCCAACAGGATAGTGGTGAGTGTTCTCAGTCTCATGTCTTATGTGTTTATGATGATGATTTTTGTTTCGTAGAGTGGGCTATGGCGTGTGGCTTCAGGCCGTTTTCTATTTGTCAAGGAATGTCTTGATGTGGCTCTTCCGGTGCAGTTTTCGCAGTTTTCTCAGCGCCTTGTCCCTGATCTGGCGCACCCTTTCGCGCTTCATTCCATGGCGAATGCCGATCTCGGCCATGCTGATGGCGGGCTCTCCCAAGCCGTAATATGCCCGGATGACGTTGCGTTCGCGCTCGTCGAGCGAGGCAGTCAAGGCGTTGGTCTCTTGTCGGACGTCAGCCTGTTCGGCCTCGTTGTCGGAAGCAGGTGTGCCGCTGTTTTCGAGGATGTCAAGCAGATTGTGTCCGTTGGCGTTGCCTATGGGCTGGTCAACCGACAGCGGAGGTCGTCCCGATGCCAGCGTTTCAGCTACTTTTTCATGGGCAATCCCCGTGGAAGAAGCGATGTCTGCCACGTTTGGCCATCGGCCGTTCTGTTGTTCGAACTGCCGGCTTTCGCGTGTGATGCGTCCCAGATCGGCCACTCTGTCGGCAGGCATCTTGATGAGTTGTCCCTGCTCTGCAATGGCATGTTCGATGCTTTGCCGGATGAAACGCTCGGCATGTCTGGTAAACCTGACTTTGCTGTCAGCCTTTATGTTGTGTGCAGCCATCACCAGTCCGATGTTGCCTTCGTTGACGAGGTCTTGCAAAGGCAGGCCTCGATTCTGGTATCGCTTGGCTACGGTCACCACGAAGCGCAGGTTGGCATTCACGAGTTTTCCGGCAGCATCATGGTCGCCCTCTGCGGCTTTCTTGCAGAGTGTCTGCTCGTCGGCTGGCGTAAGCAGCGAGCTTCCGCCAATCTCTTGCAGGTATTTCTCTAACGAAGCGTTTTCTTGTTGTGAGCTTGAAACCATAGTTTGTTCCTTTCTGTTAAAGGCTTATGGAATGCATATCCGATGCAAAGTTACGAATAATCGAGCGCAGAACAAAAGAAATTCATTTCTTTTTTATGCCGAGATGCAGTAGCTTCGTCAGCTTTCCTGTTGACAAAGCAGCAGATAGCCGGGCGCTGCACAAAAGAATTCTGATTCTTTTTCTATTCCATGTCGAGATGCAGGGCCGTCAGTCTGCTTGAGAAAGCATAGGGTTCAGCCTGAGAAGTCATAGAGTTAATGGTGAGAAAAGATAGGTTTATCGGTGAGAAAGCTAAGGCTTCTCGCCTTGAAAGGATAGCTTTCTCGGCCATGCTCCGGCCAAGTGCGGACGGCAATGGTCTGGGAACATCCGTGAAGGGCTTCTGAAAGTGCAGAAAAGACAAGGGATTGGCACGCCTTCCCGGTGTGCCAATCCCTTGTAGACGGTATCGTCAGGCTTCGACTATTTGCTGATTTCCACGGCGAAGTAGCCCTTCTTGCCGGTCGGCCAAACACCCTTGATGTAGAGCACTGGGTCTTTGCTTGTCGATGCAGCCTTAACGGCGTTCTGCATGTCTTCAAGCGTCTTGATGGCTTCATCGTTGACTTCCTGGATGACAAAGCCCTTGCTTACGCCGGCATCCTTCAGTGCACCGGCGTTGATCTTCGTCACTTCCACTCCATAGCTTATGCCGAGCTGCTTCTTTTGTGCCTCGGTGACCTCGCGGAAGTTGGCTCCGAGCACGTCAAGGTCGGCCTGCTTTACGATCTTGGTGTTGCCTTGTGCGTTCTTCAAAGTGACGGTAACCGTATGCTTTTTCTTGTCGCGCAGGTAGGTAAGCGTCACTTTGTCGCCCGGACGTTTGCTGGCCATCACCTCAGTAAGCTCTGCAAACTTGGTGACAGTCTTGCCGTCGATGGCAACGATGGCATCGCCTTTCTTCAGACCAGCCTCCTCAGCTGCGCTTTCATTGTCTACCTCTCCGACATAGACTCCGTCGTTTGTCCCGAGATCAACCTCGTTGCCATCCTCCTTCTCTTTGTCGAGATATGCGCGGACATCACTACCATGGATGCCGAGTAAAGCACGCTGTACGGTGCCGTATTCTTTGAGATCAGCCACTACCTTGTTCATGATCGTGGTGGGAATGGCAAAGCCGTAGCCCGAGTAGGAGCCCGTCTGCGAATAGAGCATGGCATTGATGCCGACGAGTTCGCCCTGCACGTTCACCAGCGCACCGCCCGAGTTACCGGCATTAATAGCGGCATCAGTCTGGATGAACGACTCCACACCATTGGCACCAAGCGTACGGGCCTTGGCCGAAATGATGCCGGCCGTCACGGTGCTGTTGAAGCCAAATGGGTTGCCAACGGCAATAACCCACTCGCCAACCTTCACCTTGTCAGAGTCGCCGATGGGCAAAGTAGGCAGGCTCTTGCCGTCAATCTTGATCAGGGCAAGGTCGGTTGTCTTGTCAGTTCCAATGATACGTGCCGAGAACTCGCGGTTGTCGTTCAGCGTAACCGTCAGTTCGTCTGCCCCTTCGACGACATGGTTGTTGGTCACGATGTAGCCGTCGGCGGTGATGATCACACCCGATCCTGTGGCAGTCTTCTTAGGAGTCTTATATGGACGCTTCTGGGTACTGCCTCCGTTTGGGTTGCCAAAAAAGTCACCAAAGGGGTTCCCGAAGAAGAAATCGCTGAACGGGTCGCTCTGGACTTCCACCATCTGCGTCTTTGAATTCTGCACATACTTGATATGAACCACGGCCGGCAGAGCCTTTTCAGCTGCATAGGTAAGGTCGACAGGCTGGCCTGCGGGCATTGAAGTCACTGTGGTTGCGGGATCGGCAGCATAGGCTTTATAGAAAGCTCCGGCCGAGAAGGCAAGTGCAGTCACGCACATTGCACTCATCAAAAACTTTGAAAAATTCTTCATCTTTTTATCCATTTTATTGTTAACTGATTCTTGTTGATACTTTAGTTCATTCTCTTCTGACAGATTGTCGTGGCGGTTGTCGGCCTTTATCAGGCTCGCTCTGCCGGAAAAACCAATGCAAAAGTAGACGCAAAAAATGTTAATCTGCCATTTTGTCGGTCAACTTTATTCCATTTTAACAATCTCATTTGTCATATTAACGGCTCTTAAGTGCATGATATGTTTTTTTTTACAATTGTTTAGTATGCCAGTGGCCACACCGCCCTTTCTATTCCTTATGACGGACCGTCATGGGAAAAGATCAATCAAAAGGTGTAATTTTAAATAACTTTCGCTAAAGAAGGTCGCCAGTTAACTAATTTTTCACTACCTTTGCAACCGCAAAAGCAGTGTCTCGGTCTGTCGCTGGTGCACGAGAAGGCACGAGAGGAAAGTCCGGGCAGCATAGGGTATCCCACTTCTGAAAGTAGAAGCTATTGGCAACAGTAGGTCATGGCAGAAGAAAACAACCGCCACTTCATGTGGTAAGGGTGAGAAGGTGGTGTAAGAGACCACCAGCTGTTGGGCGATCAACAGGCTGTGTCATCTGGGAGCTGCAAGTTCATGTATACCATCGTATCTGAGGGTTGCCCGCCCAAGACGTAAGTCACGATGGAGGGTAGAACGCTAAAACTGCAGGGTGACTTGCAGGTTAGATAAATGACAGACGCTTCTTTTCGGAGAAGATACAGAACCCGGCTTATAGAGACACTGCTTTTATTTTCTTGGCTTCAGACTGATTTCAATGATACGGTCGGCAGTGTCGACAGCCGGTTTCTTTATCGTCAAAGTCGACGAATATTTGCCTTTCTTGACTTCAACCTGCTCTTTATTGTCAAAAAAGACCGCCCTTCTCAGGCTTTTTCCATGGATGGGAAGCGTTATTTCCGTAGTTTCCGGGTCAAGAATGTGTACGTATAGCGTGTTTCCGCGTTGTGTAGTAACGCCCCAGAGCTGAGGTTCTATGCAGCCGCCTCTCGTCCCGAAGATGGTCTCTCCATACTTTTGTGTCCATTCTCCGATGCCTTTCAGCAGGTCAAGGGCTTCTGTTGGCAGCTGTCCATCAGGCTGAGGTCCGATATTAAGCAGAAGATTCGCATTCATTCCTGCCGAGCGAACCAGTTTTTGAATGATCTCGTTGACGGTCTTATAGCTCTTGTCTGTGATGCTGTATCCCCACGTATGGTTCATGGTAAGGCAAGTCTCAAGGGGGTTCTTTTGGCTGACATCTTGGCCAGAAGAGAATCCAGCCGTGTTCTCTCCAGGCAGGTCTTGCTCGAAGATCTGTATGTCTTCTCCGTCTCTGACGGCATGATGATGGTTGTTTCCGATCAGGCATGCGGGCTGGAGTCGGTGGATAAGTGTATATTGTTCGTCAAGCTGCCAGTCGAAATCTGTCTTGTGATCCCACTCTCCATCAAACCATATTGCTCCGATAGGGCCATAGTTGGTGAGCAGTTCGGTAAGCTGTGTGTTCATGAATCGGTAGTAGGACGTCCAATTGGTCAGCGATTCGTCGTGGGGAAGTGTCTTGCTGCTGGAGCCCAAGGGATAGTCTGTACGATGCCAGTCCAGATGAGAATAGTACAGATTCAGCTTGAGTCCTTCCTTTGCACATGCTTCAGAAAGTTCCTTTATGATGTCTCTTCGGAACGGAGTGGCATCGACTATGTTGAAGTCGGTAGCCTGACTTTTGAACATAGAGAACCCGTCGTGGTGGCGAGAGGTGAATGTAATGTAGCCGGCTCCAGCTTCTTTAAATGCTTTTACCCACTCGTTGGCATTGAAACGGGACGGATAGAAGCCTCCCGGCAGCAAGGCATATTCGTCGCGATTGATGCGTTTGTTGTGCTGAACCCATTCTCCGTCGCCCAGCATGGAGTAGACTCCCCAGTGAATGAAGATGCCAAAGCGGGCGTCCTGGAATTCTTTTCTGGCCTGCAGGTTTTCCTTTGACGGTTCATATCTCTGGGCATGAATCGTCATGATGCTTGCCAATATTGCGAGAGAAAGGAATGCTTTCAGATACATTTATATACGAATTAATGATTGGACGGTTTGATAGGAGAATCGGTATTTTCAGCGAAATAGCCGAATTCCAGTTACTTATGTATGGACTTCGGCTATATCTTTTGAGGTACCTAGCGGAGTCGAACCGCTCTATACGGTTTTGCAGACCGTCACATAACCGCTTTGTTAAGGTACCAATGGTTGTTAAAGTGGGTGCAAAGTTAAGATAAAATCTCGGTATTACCAAACTTTTTCTTCTCTTTTTTACGGCAACTGTCAGTTTTGTCTTTGTTTTTTGTCTGATGGTTGCGACATTGTTCTTGCAGTGGGCAGCCGGCACAATGTGGATCTGTTGTGCCGGAACTGCGCACTGTCAGAATGATTTTCCATGCAGCATAGGCCACGGCAAGGGTGATGGCGATGGTGATGATGGTGTATTGCAGCATCTCTTGCAGTTTTTGTTTGTATGGCTATTCTGCCGGAAAGGTATGCAGTTTAGTAGGCAAAGAGCGGGTAGCCGGCCATTGTCTGGTTGACTTTTTCGCGTACTCGTGCAATGACCTGCTGGTCTTCGGGTGCGTTGAGCACTTCTTCGATGAGTTCTGCGATGAGTTTCATCATGTCTTCTTTGGCACCTCGTGTAGTCATGGCTGCCGTTCCGAGGCGTATTCCCGATGTCTGGAAGGCTGATCGTGTATCGAACGGCACCATGTTCTTGTTGACGGTGATGTCGGCTGCCACCAATGCATTTTCGGCTACTTTGCCTGTCAGTTCAGGATATTTCGTGCGAAGGTCGACGAGCATGGAGTGGTTGTCGGTGCCTCCACTGACGATGCCGAATCCTCTCTGGATGAGTTCGTCGGCCAGGCAGGCGGCGTTTTTCTTCACTTGCAGGGCATAGTCCTTCCATTCGGGCTGCAGATTCTCGCCGAATCCGACGCCCTTTGCTGCAATGACGTGCTCAAGAGGACCGCCTTGTTGGCCTGGGAATACGGCCGAATTAAGGAGCATGCTCATAGGTTTCAGGTCGCCTTTCTTCGTGGTGAGTCCCCATGGGTTCTCAAAGTCTTTGCCGAGAAGGATGATGCCTCCGCGTGGTCCGCGCAGGGTCTTGTGGGTTGTTGAGGTGACGATGTGGGCATATTTCACGGGGTTTTCAAGCAGTCCGGCTGCGATCAGTCCGGCTGGATGGGCCATGTCGATCATCAGCAGAGCGCCTACTGCGTCGGCGATCTCTCTCATTCGCTTGTAGTCCCACTCACGGCTGTAGGCCGAACCTCCGCCGATGATGAGCTTTGGCTTGTGCTCATGTGCCAGACGTTCCATCTCGTCATAGTCCACTCGTCCCGTTTCTTTATTGAGGCTATAGCCTATGGGATGGTAGAGGATGCCACTGGAGTTGACGGCTGATCCGTGGGAAAGATGGCCTCCGTGGTCGAGGTTCATGCCCATGAAAGTGTCGCCCGGCTTGAGGATGGCTGATAGTACGGCAGCATTAGCCTGTGCTCCGGAGTGAGGTTGTACGTTGGCATACTCGGCTCCGAACAGCTTACATACCCGTTCGATGGCCAGAGTCTCTACCTCGTCGACCACCTGGCAGCCCCCGTAGTAGCGCTTTCCAGGGTAGCCTTCGGCATATTTGTTGGTGAGATAGGAGCCCATTGCTTGCATGACTTCATCACTCACGAAGTTCTCACTGGCTATGAGTTCCATGCCTTTCAGCTGGCGTTGGTGCTCACGCTCGATTAGTTCAAAGATTTGTTTGTCGCGTATCATATTCTAAATGTGTTAATGAATTCGTCAGGATGGGTGACCTGTCAGCACAGCTCCACATGGCTGATGTCCTGTTCTTTGTCGCAATAGTGGCACTTGCAGATGCCCTTTGCCTTGTCGACAACATGGAAAACCGTGGCCATAGGCTCGTTGTTGGTCACACAGACCGGATTGTTGCATCTCACGATGCCACGCAGTTCGTCGGGGGTTTCGACGGTCTTTTTCTCCACGACCTCATAGTCTCGAATGATATTCAGGATAACTTTCGGGGCCACAACCGACAGTCTTGATATCTCGTCGTCGGTGAAAAACTTGTCGGAAACTTTGATGATGCCCTTGTTGCCCACTTTCTGTGATGGGTAGTTGATGCCGATGGTTACGGGCGTCTTCATCCCGAAAAGCCCCAGCAGACTGGCTACTTGATAGGTTTTTTCGGCAGGAATATGGTCGATGACGGTGCCGTTTTCGATGGCAGCTACGAGTCTTTCTTTCTTGTTCATGTCTGTTGTTTGTTATGCGTGTGCTACGGATGTCGTTGAGAAAGCTATGCTTTCAGGGTGAGAAGTCTTGGCTTTCTTGCCGATAACTCTATCCTTTCTCGTCCAGAAGTCTATGGGTTCTGGGGCTAAAAGGATAGCTTTCTCGGGCTCTTCAGGGGATGATGGTCTTGTCGTTCCTGATGTCTTCGAGCGAGATGCCTAAGACATAGCTGAAGATTGCCTCGCGTGCATAGAGCCCGTTTTGTGCCTGTTGTATGTAGTAGGCGTGCGGGTTGCCGTCCACGTCGTAGGCAATTTCGTTGACGCGAGGCAGCGGATGCAGGATGCGCATGTTGTCCTTCACGTTGGCAAGCATGTCGTTTCTCAGGATGTACACATTCTTTACCCGTTCATATTCCATGAGGTCGGAGAAGCGTTCCTTCTGCACACGTGTCATATAAATGATGTCGGCGTCGGCGATGATCTTGTCGTTGAAGGCTGTGTGTTCTTGATACCGTATGCCATGTTCGTCGCAATAGAGCTTGTATTCCTTTGGCATGGCCAGTTCCTTCGGTGCCACGAAATGGAAGGTTGGGTTGAAATGGCGCATGGCAGTGATGAGCGAATGCACGGTTCTTCCGTACTTCAGGTCGCCTACGAGGTAGATGTTCAGGTTCTCAAGCGTCCCCTGAGTCTTGTAGATGGAGTAGAGGTCGAGCAGGCATTGCGAGGGATGCTCGTGCGCTCCGTCGCCCGCATTGATGATGGGGACTGGCGCTACTTCACTTGCATACTGCGCCGCGCCTTCGATATAGTGGCGCATGGCGATCACGTCGGCATAGTTTGACACCATGAGAATGGTGTCTTTCAGGGTCTCGCCCTTGCTGACGCTCGATGCCTTTGCATCGGAAAATCCGATGACTCGCGCACCAAGGCGGTTGGCAGCTGTTTCAAAACTGAGGCGGGTTCGTGTGGAGGGCTCGTAGAACAACGTGGCTACGACGCGCCCCTTTAATAACTCTCGATTGGGATGCTTCTCAAACTCTTGCGCCATCTCAATGAGGTACATTATCTTCTCTCTTGAGAGATCGGCAATAGTGACGAAGTTATGTTTTTCCATTGTCGATTTTGTTGAATGTTTCTAAATCGACGGCTAAGTTAGTGAATATTTTTGAAAACATGAACGTTATTTCCGAAGATTTATGTATTTTTGCCAAAAAATAGCAAATAGGCAATATGAGAAGAATATTCGTAAGAACTCTTTGGATCCTTATACTATTACTTGTCATCGGCGCTTCTGCGGCTTTTACCGCTATTTGGAAAGGATGGATCGGCTACATGCCCGACATAGAAGACCTGCAGAACCCCATCAACCGCTATGCTACCCAGATATTCTCTTCTGACGGAAAGGTGCTCGGCACGTGGAACATGAACAAGGAGAACCGGGTGAATGTCAGCTATGAAAACCTGTCTCCACATCTGGTTCACGCCCTGGTGTCGACCGAAGACAAGCGGTTCTACGAACATTCCGGCATTGACTTCATGTCGCTTGCCCGCGCGATTATCAAGCGAGGCATCCTGCAACAGACCAGTGCAGGGGGCGGATCGACCATCACTCAGCAGCTGGCCAAACAGCTCTATTCGGAAACAGCCCAAAGCAAGGCAGAGCGAATGCTGCAGAAACCCATCGAGTGGGTTATTGCCGTAAAGCTCGAACGCAACTATACAAAGGAGGAAATCATCGCCCTCTATCTCAACTATTTTGACTTCCTTCACAATGCTGTCGGCATAAAGACAGCATCGAAAGTGTATTTCAACAAAGAGCCGAAGGACCTTGACGTCAACGAGGCAGCAACCTTGATAGGCTTGTGCAAGAATCCTTCCTATTTCAATCCTGTCAGATATCCCGACCGTTGCCAAGGCAGAAGGAACGTAGTGCTTGAGCAAATGCAGAAAGCAGGCTACCTATCTGAGGGCGAACTGGCAGAGAACAGGGAGAAACCTCTTGACCTTGACTTCCATCGCACCGACCATAAAGACGGAACAGCCACCTATTTCCGTGAGTTCCTGCGCCAGTATGTCACCGCAAAGAAGCCCTCTCGCGACGACTATCCGTCGTGGAATCAGAACCAGTATGTGTTTGATTCTCTGGCATGGGTCTCCGATCCGTTGTATGGATGGTGCAACAAAAACTACAAGAAAGGAGGCCGCCCGTATAATATCTACACCGACGGCCTGAAGGTATACACCACCATCGACTCGCGCATGCAGCAGTATGCAGAGGAAGCCGTCTACAACCATGTGGCAAAATACCTGCAGCCTATCTTCGACAAAGAGAACAAGTCGAAGGCCAATGCACCGTTTACCAATGAGTTGACGGCCAAACAGATCAACGAAATACTGAGCCGTTCGATTCGCCAAAGTGAACGCTATCGGGTGATGAAGGCCGAGGGCGCCTCGGAAGAAGATATACAGAAGGCGTTCAGGACAAAGACCGACATGACGATATTCTCCTATCATGGCGACCTTGACACCACGATGACTCCTCTCGACTCCATTCGCTATTATAAGTCGTTCTTGCGGTCGGGATTCATGAGCATGGAGCCTCAGACGGGGCGCGTAAAGGCCTATGTCGGAGGTGTTGACTACCGTCACTTCATGTATGACATGGCAACAACCGGTCGCAGGCAGGTGGGTTCGACGATTAAGCCCTTCCTCTATTCGCTTGCAATGGAAAACGGTTTCTCGCCGTGTGATGTAGTTCCTAACGTGCAGCAGACCTATATCGTGGCAGGAAAATCGTGGACTCCTCGCAATAGCAGCCGGGCACGCTATGGAGAAATGGTAACCTTGAAGTGGGGACTGGCGCATTCGAACAACTGGATATCGGCCTATCTGATGAGCCAACTCAGTCCGCAGCAGTTCGTAGGGCTGCTGCATGACTACGGCATCAGAAACCCGGAGATACATCCTTCAATGGCTCTGTGCCTCGGACCGTGCGATGTGAGTGTGTGTGAAATGGTGAGTGCCTATACGACATTTGTCAACAACGGCATCCGGACCTCACCGCTGTTCGTCACCAGAATAGAGGACAGTGAAGGGAATGTATTGGCAGAGTTCCAGCCCAGGATGAACGAGGTGATTAGTGCAGAAAGCGCCTATAAGATGATTGGGCTGCTACGTGGGGTCATCGACGAAGGAACCGGTAACAGGGTGCGTTCGAGATACAATGTACCCGGACAGATAGGGGGAAAGACCGGCACTACAAACCGAAACTCAGATGCTTGGTTCATGGGCATCACGCCACAGCTTGTCAGTGGTTGCTGGGTTGGAGGCGAAGACCGGGACATTCACTTTGCCTCAATGGCTGTCGGACAGGGTGCTTCTGCAGCACTTCCGATATGGGCAACCTTTATGAACAAAGTCTATGCCGACCGCTCTTTGGGCTATAGTCCTGCAGCGTCGTTTGATATTCCTGAGGATTTCAATCCTTGCGGCAAGGAAGACGATGCTGATACCGAGGACGATTATATGGGCATTGGAGAGGTGTATGAGTAGATTCAGACATGATAAATTAAGCAATCTGAGAATATGAAACGCTTGTTGTTGCTAATGTCGTTGACAGCTCTGTTTGCACGGGCGCAGACTGCAGGAGGGAACAGTCAGGTGTTGCTGGAGACAACGATGGGAAACATCCGCGTGATGCTCTACGACGAAACATCGTTGCACCGAGACAATTTCCTGAAACTGGTAAGGGAAGGATACTATGACGGAAACCTTTTCCATCGGGTTATCTATAACTTTATGATTCAAAGTGGCGATTCCACGTCACGCCATGCGCAGCCTGAACAGCTTTTGGGTTTGTATTCACCAGGCTATCAGATACCTGCAGAGATATGCTATCCGAAACTGTTTCATAAACGTGGAGCCTTAGCTGCAGCCAGAGAGCCCGATGAAGTAAACCCGGAAAGGGCCTCATCAGCAAGCCAGTTCTATATTGTCTATGGAAAGAGGTTTAACGACGAAATGCTTGACGAGCAGCAGGATCGGCTTGACAAACAGACCGATGGTTGTGTGAAACTCACTCCAGAAGTGAGGGAAGCGTATAAGAAAGTAGGTGGCACGCCACATCTTGACGGGCAATATACGGTGTTTGGCGAGGTCGTTGAAGGACTTGACATCGTAAAAAGCATTGACTGGGTGCAGACCGATGATAATGCCCGCCCGCTGGAGGATGTGCGCATCATTCGTGCAACAATTGTTGAACCATAAGATTTGTGATTAGAATATGAGGACCGGAATGTTGTTTTTCCTGTTGATCCCCTTGCTGGGATGTATATATACAGGTTGGCATGTGTGGCGCATTTTGCCGTTTGCTGCAGTGTGGAAGTGGATGGTTGTAGTGGCGATGCTGATGTGTTTCTTGCAGATGTTCATCAACTACGCCATTGGCCTCGACAGGATGCCCATGTCGCTGGCCCGCGTGCTTTATGCCATTGGTACCTCTTCGCTCATTATATTGCTTTATTTTTTCATGCTTTTTGTCGTGATGGATCTGGGTAGACTCTTCCGGTTGATACCTGCTTCATTCATGCACGACAGTGTTGCAGGTTCGCTGACTGTCGCAGGAATCATGCTTGCCGTTTTCATCTATGGCAATGTTCATTATTATAATAAGGTTCGCGTACCTATTAATATTGAAACAGGGAAACTGGCCTCCCCCATACGGCTCGCTATGATAAGCGATCTTCATCTGGGCTATCATAACACCCGGAGAGACTTGGCGAAGTGGGTAGATATGCTAAACAAAGAGAATGTTGATGCCATATTGATTGCCGGCGACATTGTAGACATTGATGTGAGTCCGCTGATAGAAGAGAATATGGCTGAAGAATTCAAAAGACTTAATGCGCCAGTGTATGCTTGTCTGGGCAACCATGATTATCTTGCCGGTGAACCTAATTCGGAGAAGTTCTATCAAGAGAGTGGCATTCAGCTCCTGCGCGACAGCTATGCCGTTGTAGATAGTCAACTTGTCATTATCGGGCGTGACGACAGAACGAACCGCCAGCGCAAGTCAATAGCTCAGTTGATGAATGCCCTCGCTCGGGAACAAGGCAAGTCTGCAACAATAATACTCGACCATCAGCCCTATCATCTTGAAGAAGCTGAGCAGGCTGGCGTAGATTTTCAGTTCAGCGGCCATACTCATTACGGACAGGTCTGGCCCATATCTTGGATAGAAGACATGATTTACGAATGCGCTTTTGGAGCGCATCAACGAGGTAATACCCGTTATTATGTGTCGAGCGGGCTTGGCATCTGGGGAGGAAAGTTCCGCATTGGCACTCAGTCGGAATACATCATCGCTACTGTTGAGTAAGTATCAAACAGCAACAAATGGGGGAGACTTGCTGCAAAATTACGGCAGTCAGATGATTTGGTGACATAGATTCCCTTGTCTTCTATATGCTTTCCATGTTTATACCGAAAGTGGAAAATCGTAGGTTCTTCGTGAATGTACGTAATTAACCCCATTGGCTGTCTCATGAAAACAGCCTGTAGCCGGACTCCTATTATGATAGTTTCCGCTTCAAATAGTACAAAGAAAATTTGTTGATTCAAAAAATAAGTTGTACTTTTGCATAGTTCGTGCTCCTGTTCTTACAGATTTGTGCGGACGTCTACATATTGGAAAGCGACACTGACGCTTTGTTTTTGGTCTCTTGAACCTAGGAAATTCAAAAGCATGCCAAAGGCAACGTAGAGGTGATGCTACGGGTGACGTGGATATACACGACCCGGAGTGTGTGAGAGGGTATATTTTGCCCTCATGCACACTTTTGGGTGTGGCCGTATACCATTCAACGTGGGTATTGACTCTGTTTGTTTGCATGCAAGGTTTTCCTAGGACCTAAGAGACGAACATGCAGGTGGAGATACCCCGTTTTTGGTATGTGGATGAAACAGAATACTCAGGTCTGTCGTAGGGTGTCAGACAGGATAATGCATGTTTCCGTATGGCATCCAGACTATTCCAGTTTATAACGCCCCCTTTTACAAAAAATCATCATCATCTCTTTTCGCTGTTTGTACTCATTGCATCCATTGACGTCATGTTTTTTATTCAGGGCGGAACCGTCGTCTATGCTGCATATATCGGGGCATCGGAATTTCTGTTGTCCTATTTGTTAACCCTGTTATATTCCGTGTTTCCTGTTAAAATAATGAGAAAAGTCTATCTGTTCCTCGTTTATGTTCTTGCTCTCGTTTACTTCGAACTTGGCCTGTTCTCGATTACTTCAATGGATTCGCGGGCGTTGGACGATTTTATGGTGGCCGTATTAGACACGAATCCATCGGAAGCATCAGAGTTTGTGTCGACTTTTTATTCTGCCAAAGTCGTTCTGATTGGTGTGAAAGTTCCTATTGTTCTCGTGTTGGTGAATATGGTTGTCAAGCGATATGAAATAATACAGAGAAGAGTTCAATTGGCAGGAATCGCGATTATAATAGGTTGCACATGCATGATGGCGCATAATCCTTCAGTATGGAATGACGGGGTGCTGGGCACATTTTACCCGTTGGTAAGTAATGAAAGTTATCCGGATTTGACACAAATTCATACAAATCCGCAGATTAGTCAGAATGGCAGCCTTCCCAAAAATGTCGTGATTGTTATTGGCGAGTCGGAAATGAAACAGCATTGTTCGCTTTATGGGTATGAGCGAACTACGACACCCAAAATGGAATTATTGAGAGATGACAGCCTGCTGTATGTCTATTCGAATGTCACATCTCCAGCAATAAATACACCCAGTGCGTTCAAGTGCATATTAAATACGTATCGGCCAGAATATAAAGATTCGCCAAAATGGTATGAATGCACTAATGTTTTTGAAGTACTTCACCTCTTGGGTTATAAAAGTTTTTGGCTGTCGAATCAAAGTAAGCATGGACTCTACGATAATCTTGTAGGGCGTTTTTCTGAATTATGCGACACGGCAGTCTTTGCTGGAAATAAGTTTGCGGGAATGGCAAGAGGTGATTCATATGACGGAGAACTGGTTCCTATGGCTGAAGAGCTGTTGTCTTCTGCGGACAGCTTGCGCTTCATGATTGTTCATCTGATGGGCAGTCATGAGGCTTTTCAGCATAGATATCCGCCAACATATGTGAAATACGTGGCAGATGACTATCTCCAATATCCTCAAGAACAGCGGCTTACTCGAGCCCGTTATGACAACTCCATTCTTTATAACGATTATGTAGTTACGGAAATTATGAAGCTCTTTAGTGATAAGGAAGGAATCGTTTTTTTACTTTTCCGATCATGGATTGGATGTTTATGAGACAGATCCGACATGGGCTGGGCACGGAAAACTCAATAATGCTTCATCGGTTGCCGTGTCTTCGCAAATACCTTTTGTTGTTTATACTTCGCGGATTTTTAAGGAAAGATTTCAAGATTTGGTCAGACGAATGGTTGACAGCCAGGCCCGTCAATACAGGACAGATGATGTCATATATACCATAATGGATGTTGTCGGAGCTGATTTTGTGGAGAACCATGACGTGGAAAATAGAAGTCTGTTTAGGAACGGCCAACAGAAACAAGATGCGATGCCATATTGAAATCGGTAGTGTGGCTATGCAATCACAGGTGGAAAGCAAAAAAAGTATAGATAAAATTTGGTGGTGTCAGATAAAAATTGTAATTTTGCATCCGCAAATGAACAAACAGTCATTTGATGATCGCGGAGTGGAGCAGTTGGTAGCTCGCCAGGCTCATAACCTGGAGGTCGCATGTTCGAGTCCTGCCTCCGCAACATAGAAAGTCTGAACGCAGGTTCAGACTTTTTTCTTTCTGAGGGATTTTTCTTTGGTTTATATCACATAGTAGCATGTCTTAGGGTGTTTGTTGAATATGGCAGTTTGTGTATCCGCCAGCAAGAATTTACTTGGAAAAGGTTGTGATAGAATGTGCTAAACACTATTATAAATAAGGCCGTGGAAGTTTAATTTAGTTTAAAATATTTGTCTTTTGTGTGATAATATGAAATAAAAACCGTATTTTTGCACAGCTATCTTATGGTGTGCAATTAAAAAAATAGGGAGGAAAAGATAATGTCAATATCTAAAACCAGGCAGAAATTAGTTGACGTTGCTCGCCAATTGTTTGCAAAGAATGGCATTGCAAATACAACGATGAATGACATTGCGGTTGCTTCGGGCAAAGGCCGGCGTACGCTCTATACATATTTTAAAAGTAAGGAAGATGTATATTATGCGGTGATAGAGTCGGAACTGGAACGTCTGTCAGATAAACTTGATGAGGTTGCATCGAAGAAAATCCGTCCCCAAGAGAAAATCATTGAACTTATTTATACCCATTTGAATATGATTCGCGAAACAGTGGTTCGTAATGGAAACCTGCGTGCAGAATTTTTCCGAAACATATGGATGGTAGAGAAAGTTCGCAAAAATTTTGATGAAGACGAAATAGAGCTTTTCCGGAGGGTATATGCTGACGGTGTTGCTGACGGTGAATTTGATATTGAAGATGTTGACTTGGTGGCAGACATTACACATTATTGTATTAAAGGCCTTGAGGTTCCGTTTATCTATGGTCGGTTGGGACATGGCTTGACGGAAGAATCAAGCAAGCCTCAGGTGGCTAAAGTTGTGTATGGAGCATTGGGCAAATTGAAGATGTAGTGCTTCTGAATGGGCTCTGGAATAAAGTAATATAGAACAGAAAATATTAAGTCATACAAACAATAAATCTTAGATTTGAATAATGGGATTACTCGAAGGAAAAACTGCACTCATTACAGGTGCTGCTCGCGGTATAGGAAAAGGTATCGCATTGAAATTTGCATCGGAGGGAGCTAACATTGCTTTTACCGATTTAGTAATTGATGAGAATGGAAAAGAAACTGAAGCTCTGATACAGGCTTTGGGTGTGAAGGCGAAAGGATACGCTTCGAATGCGGCAAATTTTGCTGATACGGAAGATGTCGTCAAACAGGTTAAGGAGGATTTTGGATCAATCGACATCCTTGTCAATAATGCAGGGATTACCAAAGACGGTTTGATGCTTCGCATGACAGAACAGCAATGGGATGCTGTAATCGCAGTTAATCTGAAGAGTGCCTTCAACTTTATTCATGCTTGTGTGCCAGTGATGCTGCGTCAGCGTGGTGGCTCCATTATCAATATGGCCAGCGTGGTAGGTGTTCATGGAAATGCGGGACAGGCTAATTATGCGGCTTCCAAAGCAGGTCTGATAGCCTTGGCAAAATCGATTGCTCAAGAGATGGGACCGAAGGGTATCCGTGCCAATTCTATAGCCCCTGGCTTTATTGATACGGCAATGACACAGGCTTTGTCAGAAGAGATTCGTAAGGAATGGTGCCAAAAGATTCCACTTCGTCGTGGAGGTACTGTTGAAGATATTGCCAACGTCGCAACTTTCCTTGCTTCTGATTTGTCCAGCTATGTCAGTGGCCAGGTTATTCAAGTTGATGGTGGTATGAACATGTAGATTGGAGACAAATCCCCTCTCGGCATTTCGGTATTTGGGAGGGGATTTGTCTCGCTTTATGTTTGTAATGCGACCATTTAATCTGCAGGTATTTAATACTGTAAAAAAAACGTATTGCAGGCGAGAAATCGTATTTGCAGGTCAATGTTGGAAGTTTATACAGGGAACTCTATAGGCTTGCCCAGTTGTCGCGTCTGATTATAATTTCGTGATTAGATACCTCGATATTGTCTCAGATGCCAAAAGAAATTGTTGTTTTTTAGAAGTTCAGACAATGCAAGTACTCTACGAGGATAATCATTTGATAGTCGTTTTTAAAGAGAGTGGCGAAATTGTTCAAGGTGACAGGACTGGTGATGAGCCTCTCTCGGAAACAGTAAAACGATATTTGAAGGAGAAATACCGAAAAACAGGAGCTGTTTTCTTGGGTGTAGTCCATCGGCTTGATCGGCCAGTATGGGGACTTGTTGTATTTGCAAAGACATCGAAAGCGCTCGAACGTTTAAATCGAATGTTTGCTAATGGCGAAATACATAAAACCTATTGGGCAGTTACTCGTAATCGTCCTTTGCAAGATGAAGGGATCTTGGAGCATTGGCTTGTGCGTAATGAACGTCAGAACAAGAGCTATGCTTACGATTCAGAACGTCCACAATCGAAACGAGCTATCTTGAAATATCGTGTTATTGGAGCTTCCGACCGATGTTTTCTTTTAGAAATAAATCTGTTGACAGGACGTCATCATCAGATACGTTGTCAGCTTTCGAAAATTGGATGTCCGATAAGAGGCGATTTAAAATATGGGGACAAACGTTCGAATCCTGATGGAAGTATATCATTATTGTCTCGCCGTGTGGAATTTATACATCCTGTTTCCAAGGAACTCATCAAGTTGGAGTCTCCTTTGCCGAAAGATAAACTATGGAAGAGTTTTGGAGAAACATGTGAATAAGGAGGATTTTTGTAAGATTAAATTCTGATTATAGTCTCCAGATTTTGTATATAATTGGGGAACACCGTTCCTTCTCTTATTGAGTTTTAGAAAAATTTATTCTAAAGATTTGTCGTTTTCGATATTTTTCCGTTACTTTGCAGGCAGAGACAGTTTTTTGTTTTCTGTCGGTCTTGTCAATGCGATGTTATGAAGAAAGTATTAAAGTGGGCGGGTGTAGCTCTACTGATACCTTTTTTAATTGTAGCAATGTTGTCATTGCTGCTATATTTTCCCCCGTTTCAACGGTGGGCGACAGACAAGGCTGCCATAATAGTTAGTGAGCAGACTGGGCTTAATGTTAGTGTCGGCGAGGTTTCATTGCACTTCCCTCTTGAACTTTCTATGGGTGATGTGGTGGCTGTTCGTATGCGAGAAATACAGCCTCCTCCAGTTGATACGGTAGCCAATGTCCGGAATTTGGCACTAAAGATACAACTGCTACCTCTGTTTAGTGGACGAATCAATGTCGATAAACTGGAGTTGACAGATGTTAAACTAAATACACTAGACCTCGTTGATGCAGCTCAAGTGCAGGGAACTGCAGGACAAATCTCTGTTCAAAGTCATGGGATAGATTTAGAAAGGAAATATGTTAACCTTGATGATGTTAAGCTTGCCAATGCAGATGTATTAGTGGCTTTGACAGGAAAAGAAACTGAAGATACAACCGCTTCACCATCATCTTGGCAGATATATTTAGAAAAATTGAAGATTGATCACTCGGTAATAGCCCTGCATACTCCTGCCGATTCGGTACAATTGGGGGCTTCGATAGAATCACTTAGTGCAAAAAGAGGCTTCTTCGATTTGGAGAAAGGAAAATACAGCGTGGCCTCTGTCAACTGGGAGGATGGCCAGTTTTCATGCCATAAGATCTATGAACCTTCTGTTGGAGGCATTGACTATAATCATTTGGATTTCAAGAATATTTACATAAATGTTGATTCAATAGAGTATGCATCATCGAAGTTTCATGCACAGTTGCGGAGTGCATCTTTGAAAGAACAGGGTGGGCTTACTATTGAGCAGATGAGTGGAACGGTCAACATGATTGAGAATAACTTGAAGGTAGAAGATCTTCATGTTAAAACTCCCGATTCATCTCTCTCGACCCAATTGAATATAGATCTTGATTCGTTTTCAGACAACCCGGGGGGTGCTGTCAATGCACAAATACATGTCATATTAGGACGTGATGACATTGAGCATTTTGCCCCAGGTCTTCCTGCTTCATTATGGAAAGCATGGCCCGATGTTCCTCTGACCATAGATGGGACGGTTGGAGGCAGTATGGAACATTTGTCTATCCATCAGATGACGCTTCATCTGCCTTCCGCTTTTTATCTGACGGCCAGTGGTACGATTAAGAATCTGAATAAAACAGATCAGATGGCTGCGGATATAGACGTGCATGCCACAACTCATCATCTCAATTTCCTTACTTCTGTTCTCTCTCCTGATTTACGTCGTCAAGTGAGAATCCCCTCAGGTATTGTCTTAGACGGTAATATAATGGCTGAGCATCGTTTGTACGGAGCGAACCTTACCGTACGACAAGGAGGAGGAACTGCTCGCTTGAATGGCAAGGTTGATATGGGAACATTGGCTTATAATGCCCATCTCATAACACAAGAATTTCCGTTGAAGAATTTTCTTCCTCACCAATCAGTCACTCCGCTGTCGATAACGGTCAATGCCCAGGGTAAGGGAACTGATTTCCTGTCGACTTCAACCGTTTTCTCTGCTCAAGTTGATGTTGCCTCATTGGGATATGACAGCTATTTGCTTAATGGCTTACGTGCTGAGGCGAAAGTGGAAAATGGAGTCATTGATGTACAGGCCAAGGCTGATAATCGCCAAATGAAAGGAACAGCCCATCTTGCAGCTCTTTCGGGGAAGAAGAATTTGCGTGGGACACTTTCTTTTGACATCAGGGAGTTAGATTTGCATGATATGCAATTGGCAGATTCCGTTTTCACCGTCGGAGGTTGTGGACATGTTGATATTGCCTCTGATTTTAGTCAATATTATGAAGCAAAAGGGCAGATAGACGACTTGGTGTTGAAAGGGCAGTATGATACATATCTACCCGATGATGTGTTTTTTTCTGTCATGACAAGGCCAGATACTACGTGGGCAAAGGTCGATACAGGTGATTTCCATCTTTCTGCAAACGCATCGGGTGGATACAACGTTCTGCTTACTCAGGTTGACACTCTTTTTTCGGAAGGGAAGCGTCAATGGAAAGCAAAGAAGATTGATCAAACGATGTTGCGAGAGCGTTTTCCAGACGGACACATTGTCTTGTATGCAGGAAGGAACAACTTTGTTAATCAGATGCTTGTCCATGCGGGTTATGACTATGGCCGTATGAACATTGACTTGGCAACGTCGCATAGTGATGGTATAGAGGGTTTCCTGCATGTCGATTCGTTGATAGCGTCTGGTATTAGGATAGACACGATACGAATAAAGCTGCATTCAGAATTGGATATCATAAAATACTATGCCCAAGTACGCAATGGAAAAGGAAATCCTCAGTATGTTTTCAATGCCTTAGTTGACGGTTCGCTGACAGAGAACGGCTCTGGACTTGTAGCAAACATTTATGATGCAAATGGTGATCTGGGTATTGGAATGGGGCTTGCGGCTACTCTTGAAGAGGAAGGAGTCAGATTTTCTTTGACTGACGACCAATCCGTATTGGGCTTTAAACGCTTCCATGCCAACAATGGTAATTATGTGTATCTTGCCGACGATCGTCGCATTTCGGCCGACGTGGTTTTGAAGGCAAGTGATGGTACAGGCGTGCAGATATATACGAATGATGATAATGAAGATGCGTTGCAAGACGTTACTATTGCTTTAAATCAGTTTGAATTGTCGCAAATATTTAGTGCCATTCCTTATATACCTTCTATTCAGGGAATATTGGACGGAGACTTCCATTTCGTACAGACAGAAGAAGATGTATCGGTTTCAACCAACCTTGCCGTCAATCAGTTCATTTACGAGCAAAATCCTCTTGGCAATCTTGGAACTGAGTTTGTGTATATGCCGAAGTCTGACGGCTCCCATTACGTTGACGGAATCCTGCTTCGTGACAGTCGTGAGATAGGCACTTTGAGTGGAACCTACAGCGCAGATGCCGGATTTGATGCAGTAATTGGTTTGCAGCGCGCTCCCTTAAGTATGCTCAACGGTTTCATTCCCGATCGAATTGTGGGCTTGCGTGGTTATGGAGAGGGTGACTTGACTTTGAAAGGTACGCTTGACAAGCCTATTATTGATGGAGAAATCTACTTGGATTCGTCCTCAATTTACAGTGAGCCGTATGGAGTGGAGATGCGCTTTGCCGACGACCCTGTTAGGATTGAACATAGCAGATTACTTTTTGAAAACTTTGAGATGTTTGCCAATAACGATAGTCCTTTGAATGTATCGGGCTACTATGATTTCTCTAATTTGGATCGCATGCTGATGAACATTCGCATGAAAGCCCAAAACTTCATGCTGATTGATGCAAAGGAAAATCCGCGTTCAGAAGCATTTGGGAAGGCTTACGTGAACTTCTTTGGTTCCATGTCTGGTCCGGTAGACAATCTTTCTATGGCGGGAAAGCTTGATGTTCTTGGTACGACCGACCTGACCTATATCCTACGTGATTCGGAACTGTCGAATGACACCCAGCTGGAAGAGCTCGTGAAGTTTACCGATTTTAAGGACACAACCACCGTGGTTCAGGTGAGCAAGCCGCCTCTTACCGGCTTCATGATGAACCTTGTCGTTGGAATAGACGAGGCAGCCCATGTCTTTTGTGCGCTAAATACGGATAAGACCAATTATCTTGATATCTATGGCGGTGGTGAGCTGCGCATGAAGTATAATCCCTCTGACGCGCTCACTCTTACGGGACGATACACCTTGGACTCTGGCAAAATGAAGTATTCTTTGCCTGTAATTCCATTGAAGACCTTTAGTATAGAGCGAGGAAGCTATGTTGAGTTTACGGGAGATGCCACGAATCCGACTCTTAACATTACTGCTACTGAGAATGTAAAGGCTACCGTTGGTGATGGAACGGGTCGCCCAGTCGACTTTACGTGTGGCGTCAAGCTATCCCAGACGTTGAATAATCTTGGATTGTCCTTCGTAATTGACGCGCCAAGCGACATGGCAGTTCGGGATGAGTTGAACACAATGGGTACTGAAGAGCGCGGAAAGGTGGCTATCACGATGCTTGCCTCGGGCATGTATCTTGCCGATGGCAATACAAGCGGCTTTACGATGAACTCGGCTTTGAGCTCGTTTCTGCAGACGGAAATCAACAATATCGCCGGATCGGCCATGCGTTCGATGGGTCTTGATATTGGCATGAGCATCGACAATTCGACAAATGCCAGCGGCGATATGCACACCGATTATAATTTCCAGTTTGCCAAACGCTTGTGGAACAATCGCTTGAGCTTCATCGTAGGGGGCAAAGTCTCGACAGGCTCTGAGGTGCAAACACGTGATGATTCGTTCTTCGACAATGTGGAATTGGAATACCGTCTGAACCAGAATGCCAGCCAATATCTGCGAATGTTCTATGACAACAACACCTATGACTGGTTGGAGGGCATGATCGGACAGTATGGAGTCGGTTTTATGTGGAAACGTAAGTTGCAGCATTTCCGCGACATCTTCCGTTTGAAGGGCGAGACAAACTCGTTGCCTGGTGATGCTGTTCGGAAAGAAAAGCCTATGCCGACAGACACAATCTCAGTCAAGGCCATTGGTGAAAGGAGGACAGATGAAGAATAGGATATATATACCGTGTGCATTCTTGACCCTGCTGTTAATGGCGGGTGGCTTTTCCTCGTGTTCGACAACCAGTGCCATACCCGATGGCGAACATCTGTTTACCGGGTTGAAGAAAATCCGATTCTCGGCCGATTCTGCCTGCACTCATTACGAGCAGACACAGGAAGAGATTGAATATGTGCTGGCTTCGGCCCCCAATGGTGCCTTGTTTGGAAGCAGCTATTATAGAAGTCCGGTCAATCCGAAGCTTTGGATATGGAATGCCTTCTCTCAGAAAGAAAGTCGGTTTGCCAAATGGATGACACGTGCTTTTGGCACCCAGCCGAAGTTGATGAGTCAGGTAAATCCGCGTCTTCGTGCCTCTGTCGCCGAGTCTCAGCTGAAGAAGTACGGCTATTTTGATGGTCATGTCGACTACGATGTCGTGGAACAACACAATCCGAAGAAGGTCAAAATAGCCTATCAAGTGGACATGGGGCACCTATGGACGGTCGATTCGGTTGCCTATCTTGGCTTCCCGTTGACTGCCGACAGCCTGATGGATGTTCACAAGA
This sequence comes from Prevotella sp., assembly GCA_017469955.1. Taxonomy (GTDB): domain Bacteria; phylum Bacteroidota; class Bacteroidia; order Bacteroidales; family Bacteroidaceae; genus Prevotella. The sequence goes on along the minus strand of JAFUFJ010000009.1, from coordinate 150,502 downwards.
AAGCACCCCTTTTACACGCAGGAGACGCGTTCAGTGTGCCCGTACTTGAAGGCGAACGCCAGCGACTTTCGTCGCTATTTCGTAATAACGGCTATTACTATTATCAGCCAGGCTACGCGTCATACTTGGCCGACACGGTGAATGTTCCCGGGAAAGTATCCTTACGGTTGCAGCTGGCCGACAGCCTTTCTTCGTCGGCAATGCGCCAGTGGTATGTCGGAAATGTCAATGTAAACCTTCGGCAAACGTTCATGGAACAGCTGCGTGATTCTTTGTCCCGACGCCACACCACCGTCCGCTTTAACGGCAGGAAACCTCGCCTTCGTCCGCGTGTAGTGTTGAGAAGCCTGAAGCTGCGTCCTGCCCAACTTTATCGGGCAGACAATGAAACGGAGACCTTGAAGAATCTGCAATCCACCGGTTTGTTCAGCTATACCAGCCTGCGTTTCACACCTCGCGACACCACTTCGCTCTGTGACACGCTTGACATGGAGCTTGACTGCATCTTCGACAAGCCCTATGACTTCTACGTAGAGACCAATGCCAAGGGAAAGACCACGGGCAGGGTAGGGCCTGAACTGGTTGTTGGCTTTGCCAAGCGCAATGCTTTCCGTGGTGGTGAAAAGCTGGATGTCAACCTTCATGGCTCCTATGAGTGGAGCACCCACCGCACCGATGGTGTCAGCACCAAGATCGATACCTATGAATACGGGGGTGACGTGTCGCTGGAATTCCCGCGCCTTCTGATGCCATGGACTGTCCGTCGTCGCTTTTCCGTACCGCCTACAACGCTGTTGAAGGCTTCGACTAATATCATTAATCGGGCAGGTTACTTTCGCATGCACACGGCAGGTGGCGAGCTGACTTATCGAATGCAGCCCTCTGCAACGTCAAGACATGAATGGAGTCCGCTTGTGGTAGAATACCAATATCTGAATTCTACCACGGCCAAGTTCGACTCCATTGTGAGGGTCAATGCTTCCACATTGGTCTCGATGCAAGACCAGTTCGTCCCGAAAATGCGCTATACCTACACCTATGCCAGCCCCTCTTCCGTGCGCAATCCGATTGTGTGGGAGGTCAGCCTTACTGAGGCTGGCAACCTGCTTTCGTTAGGATACATGGCTGCAGGCAAGCGCTGGAACGACAAGAACAAGCAGCTCTTCAAGAACCCCTATGCACAGTTTCTCAAGCTGACAACCGACTTTACAAAGACTTGGCGCACAGGATCGCACGCCTCTTTGGTCGGACATCTGGCCGGCGGAGCCATCTGGTATTACGGTAATTCGGAGTCGGCGCCCTATACAGAGCAGTTCTGGGTGGGTGGCGCAAACAGCATAAGAGCCTTTTCTGTACGAAGTATCGGACCGGGAAGTTTCCTTCCGCAACATCGCGAACTGGCCTATCTCTTGCAGGTAGGCGACATCAAGCTGCAGGCCAATCTTGAATATCGCTTCCGGCTTGCAGGCTCGCTTTACGGCGCGACATTCCTTGATGCCGGCAATGTGTGGAACATGAAAACCTCTGACTATTTAGGAGGCACTGACCGACTGAGGGCCAAAGACCTGCTGAAGGACATCGCTGTCGGCACAGGAGTGGGCTTGCGCTACGATCTTGACTTCTTTGTTGTGCGCGTCGACTGGGGCATTGGTCTCCACCTTCCCTATGAGACGGGGCGCTCAGGCTATTACAATATCCCGTCGTTCAGTCGCGGACAAAGCCTTCATCTGGCTATCGGCTATCCATTCTAAGCCCTCTTTATTGATGTCATAGTGGAACGTCATTGAGGCGAATCCTGCTTCTTGTGGGAGCAAAAGAAGATCTATTGCAGCGTAAAACATCATCTTTTGCTCGCCAAAACATCATCTTTTGCACCATGAACCCTTGCTTTTCTCCTTCATAGACCGTGCCGATGCAGCCGATACTCGGCACGGTTCGTCGGCATGACTGCAGCGGCGGTTGGCGACATCAGCGCCGGGAGAACTTTCAAAAGGCATTCTTCCTGCGTTAAATAATATTAAGTTAACGTCGTGTTTAAGATGAGTCTGCATGAAAATGATTACTTTTGTATTCTCAAAAAACAACTCATTTTATAACACATCAGATTGAATATGAAACCAACATTGTTTCTTCTCGCTGCCGGCATGGGCAGCCGTTATGGTGGTTTGAAGCAGCTTGACGGTCTGGGACCCAATGCCGAAACCATCATGGACTATAGTATCTACGACGCCATTCAGGCCGGATTCGGTAAAATAGTGTGGGTCATTCGTAAGGACTTTGAGGAGCAATTCCGTACGCAGATACTCTCAAAGTATGAGGACAAGGTACCCTGTGAGCTCTGCTTCCAGGCTCTTGATGCACTGCCTGCAGGCTTTTCCGTGCCCGAAGGTCGCCAGAAACCATGGGGCACCAACCATGCTGTGCTGATGGGAAAGGACGTCATTAAGGAGCCGTTCTGCGTCATCAATTGCGACGATTTCTATGGCCGCGATGCCTTTATGCAGATTGGCAAGTTCCTGAGTGAGCTTCCTGAAGGAGCAAAGAACGAATATGCAATGGTGGGATTCCGCTGCTGCAACACCCTGTCTGAGAACGGAAGTGTGGCTCGCGGCGTGTGTGCTTACGACGAGAAACGCCACCTTACCGACGTTGTTGAACGCACCGAGATCATGAGACAAGCCGACAAAGGCAACGCCATCTGCTACAAAGACGAGCAGGGAGAATGGCAACCCTTGGAGGAAAACGTGCCCGTGTCGATGAACATGTGGGGCTTCACTCCCGACTACTTCGAACACTCTGAGCAGTATTTCAGGGAGTTCCTCAGCGATCCGAAGAACATGGAAAACCTGAAGGCGGAGTTCTTCATCCCGCTGATGGTCAACAAGCTCATCAACGAAGGAACCTCAACCGTGGAAGTTCTCGACACAACGTCGAAATGGTTTGGCGTCACCTATGCCGCCGACCGGCAGGCAACTGTCGATCGCATACAGCAACTTGTCGACGAAGGCGTATACCCTTCAAAGCTGTTTTAAATAGAATAGTTACAGGTTGGCAATGGGCTTCACGCAAACTTTCCCATGGGAAGTGGGCCGGTTGTGTCGTAGAAGCTCATTGCCAATGATGTTTTTATCGCATGCTTAACAATATTCTCACCGAGGAACAGGAACTGAAACTGAGGCAGATTGTCCAGGAAAACGAGCGGATTGTCATCACTTGCCACAAGTCACCCGATGGCGATGCGCTGGGCTCTTCATTGGCTTGGGCGGCATATCTGCAGTCTGTAGGCAAGGAACCTGTCATCGTCGTGCCCGATCAGTATCCAGACTTCTTGCAGTGGCTTCCCAACACTGAGAAGATAGTCCGGTACGACAAACATCAGGAACGGGCCGAGATGCTGCTCTCAACGGCCGACACCATCTACTGCATGGACATGAACACTCCCTCGCGAGTCAATGACATGGAGCAGGCCTTGACCAATGCCAAGGCCAGGAAAGTGATGATCGACCACCATCTGGAGCCACAGATGGACACCGTCCTGACGGTGTCTCATTCCGAGATGAGCAGCACTTGCGAGGTTGTTTTCCGCCTGATATGGCAGCTTGGAGCCTTCGATTCAATGGACAAGAAGTGGGCATCCTGCATCTATTGCGGCATGATGACCGATACGGGCGCATTCACTTTCAACTCTAATTCGCCAGACATCTTCTTCATCATCGGCCAGCTTCTCACCAAGCAAATCAATAAAGACAGAATATATCGCAAAGTCTACAACAACTATTCCCCATGGGCTATAAGGTTCAGAGGCTACATCATGTGCCAGAAACTGAATGTGTTTGAAGACCTGAATGCCTGCTATTTTGCCATATCAAAAGAAGACATGCGGCGCTTCCGGTTCAACAAAGGCGATGCCGAAGGGCTCGTCAATGAGCCGCTTCGCATAAAAGGCATGCGCCTTTCCATATCCCTTCGCGAGGACGATCGTCATGAAAACCTCATTTGGGTGAGCCTCCGTTCGGTCGAAGATTTTCCCTGTAATAAGATGGCAGAGGAATATTTCAACGGAGGAGGGCATATGAATGCCAGCGGAGGGCGCCTCAATTGCACGCTTGAAGAAGCACAAAAAACGGTCATTGAGGCCATCAGACACTATGGCGACCAGCTGAAGTCCTGAGCCCGGAAGGCAGGCATTTTAGGCATCATTGTGTTATTTTTGCCAAAGAAACAGGCCAATTCGGCAAAAAAAACATAAAACTTGCCGGTTAGATTTTGTATTCTGCTGAGGCATCATTACCTTTGCAGACAGTTTAAGCAACAAGGAAAAAGATGAAAAAACAGACTGTGGCTCTCTTGCTGTTGATGGCAATCGTGACAATCCTGTCATCCTGTCATCATACGGAGACCTATGCCGATCAGCGTAAAAAGGAAGTCTCGGCCATCAACAGGTATCTTGCTGACTCCACGGTGAATGTGATTTCCGAGGCTAAATTTGCAGCTAACGACTTCACGACCGATGTGTCTAAGAACGAGTTTGTGCTCTTTGAAAGTTCTGGAGTCTATATGCAGATTGTCAGACAGGGATGCGGTGAGAAGTTGAAGAATGGAGAAACAGCCAACGTGCTGTGCCGTTTTACGGAGTGGAACCTGCTTACCGACTCCATCACTCTTTCCAATACCATCCTTTATTATGCGTCGATCGTCGACAAGATGGTTGTCAAGAACACCCTTGGGACGTTCACTGCTTCGTTTGATCAGTCGTCGAGCGTGATGTATTCTACCTACGGCTATACCTATAAAACGACAGCGGTTCCGTCGGGATGGCTGGTTCCTCTGACCTACATTAACCTGGGAAGACCTCAGCAGGAAGGCGAGGAGATTGCCAAGGTGAAGTTGATCGTTCCGCATAGTGAGGGCCATTCGTACGCATCACAGAACGTCGTGCCCTACTTATACGAGATCACTTATCAGCGAGGACGATAGCATCGGGCTGGAAAACGGAAACCTTTCACGCTGTCGTCTGACACCGGCCAGTGTGGCAAGGCTTCCGTTTTCCATCCTTTTTCTTATGACCATTCGAAGTCTTCCTGACGGCTTCAGCCGATGTGTCGCCCTGTAACAGGAAACAATTCATTACAAGAACTAATATAATTACAGAATGTCACTCATCAAATCAATATCAGGTATCCGCGGAACGATTGGCGGACCTGCGGGCGATACCTTAAATCCGCTCGACATAGTGAAGTTCACTTCAGCCTATGCCACGTTCATACGCCGTCAAGGAGGCAACGGCAAGAATGCCGAGTTCAACAATCATCGTCCGACGATTGTCGTGGGTCGTGACGCACGCATCTCGGGCTTTATGGTCGACAGTGTTGTCTGTGGTACCCTGCTTGGCATAGGATACGACGTGGTAAATATCGGTCTTGCAACCACGCCGACCACAGAGTTGGCCGTGAGAACGCTGGGTGCTGACGGTGGAATCATCATCACAGCTTCCCATAATCCGCGCCAATGGAACGCCTTGAAGCTCCTGAACAGTGAGGGAGAATTCTTGACGGCAGCCGACGGAAGTCAGGTGTTGGAACTGGCCGAGAAGGAGGATTTTGTCTATGCCGAGGTAGACAACCTGGGCAGATACATCAATTGTGATGAGGCTGATCAGTGGCATATCGACGATGTGATGAGCCTTGATCTGGTTGACGCAGACGCCATTCGCAATGCTCATTTCCGTGTCTGTGTGGATGCCATCAATTCTGTTGGTGGTATTATCCTGCCCAAATTGCTCGATGAACTCGGCGTGGAATACACCATATTGAACGGCGAGCCAACCGGTGATTTCGCTCACAACCCCGAGCCTCTCGAGAAGAATCTGCAGGGCATCATGGACGAAATGAAGTCTGGCAGGTATGACCTTGGCATCGTAGTCGACCCGGATGTCGACCGCTTGGCATTCATTTCTGAGGATGGAACGATGTTCGGCGAGGAGTATACCCTCGTGAGTGTTGCCGACTATGTCTTGTCGAACACCCCGGGAAACACCGTCTCTAACCTCAGCTCTACGCGGGCTTTGCGCGACGTTACCGAGCGCCATGGCGGACAGTATGCTGCTTCGGCCGTAGGTGAAGTGAACGTGACGACGAAGATGAAGGCCACGGAAGCCGTCATCGGCGGTGAGGGCAATGGGGGAGTGATCTATCCTGAGAGCCACTATGGCCGTGACGCTTTGGTGGGCATAGCCCTCTTCTTGTCGCACCTTGCCCACACTGGATTGTCGGCAAGTCAGCTGCGTGCGACCTATCCCAACTATTATATTGCCAAAAACCGGATCGACTTGCAGCCGACAACCAACATCGATGCCATCCTCAACAAGGTGAAGGAAATGTATGCCGACCAGCAAATCAACGATATAGACGGGGTGAAAATAGACTTTCCCGACAAGTGGGTACACCTTCGTAAGTCGAACACTGAGCCCATCATTCGCGTCTATAGCGAGGCACATACGATGGAAGATGCCGACGCTTTGGGCAAGCAGCTCATGCAGGTGGTCTACGATATGCAGTAGCCGGGGAGGCTTTCTTCGCAGTCTTCCGGCCGGACTTTTGACGGCAAGGCAGGTCTTTGCGGAGCTGAGCCGGAACCGTTCACGGCGCATACGGGCGTCATGATCATCAGGAAAGGCTGTCTTTCTTACTGGGAAAGGCAGCCTTTCCTTTTGTCGGAACTTTGCCTTATTCGGATGAAAGCATGTCTTTCTGCCGACAAAAGATGATGTTTTCCCCTGTAAAAGATCATCTGTTGCCCGGCAAAACATGATCTTTTGCCCAGTTGTGGTTAACGCTTCTTGTCGGTTTGGCTTGCCGATTTGCCGGATAAAGCCTACCTTTGCAGTCGTGAAAGAAAAATATGAACCTTAACAATGAACGAAAAACACGATTATGGCAATTAAGATCAACGTGATTCAACATGGCCGGAAAGCCTTGAATGGCAAATGGTTCGGCAAGACTGTCAGCATGGGTGAGGTGGGCACTCATGAGCTGGCTCAGCTGGTTTCCCACTCCAACTCGGTGACGGAGAGCGATGTCTATGGCGTCATCAAGGCCTTGGAAAAGGAAATGGAACGGCTCTTGAAGCAGGGAAAGACCGTTGTGCTCGAGGATATCGGCCGGTTCCACTTGACGATAAAGAGCGCGATGGTCGACGATCCCGATGAGTATAATGTACGTGAACACGTGCGTGAGGTGTGCGTGAAGTTCACCCCTGCGGCCCACAGGCGTCGTGACGGCACGCTGGAAAGGTCGTTCACTGCGGGAACAAAGGTCGAGCGACTGTAGCAGGAACGTGCTTCTTTTGTCGCCTTACCTGCCCGGTTCTGCCTGTCGGTCCTAAGCGGTGCCGGTGACAAAGAGCAGGTCTTTCGGTTAAATTATATTAAGTTTGCAGCGGCAGGCAGGCGACTTCAAGGTTTTATTCGTAACTTTGGATAAGTTACTTTCACTTGACAATCCAAAGAAATTTGAAAACAAGTTCTCAATTTTCTTGGTTTTGTCCTCGTTTATTCGTAACTTTGCAAGGATATAGGCGGTGCTGCTGAGCACGGCCTCTGAAGGAAAAAATAATCACAATCGACATACGAATGAAACAGTACAGAATCGTAGACAATGCACTCGGATGGGCAGCGTTCTTGATAGCTGCCGTGGTTTATTGTCTGACCATTGAGCCGACAGCCTCGTTTTGGGACTGTCCGGAGTTTATTTCGACAGGTTATAAACTGGAAGTGGGCCATCCTCCCGGTGCGCCATTCTTCATGCTTACGGCCAATCTCTTCTCACAACTGGTCAGCGATCCGAGCCAAGTTGCCCGAATGGTCAACACGATGAGTGCCTTGTTGTCGGCTACGACCATCATGTTCCTGTTCTGGACCGTCACGCATCTGGTGCGTAAGCTGATCTTGAAGAACTGGAGCGAGCTGACGACGGCAAAGCTGATAGCCATTGAGGCCTCAGGACTTGTCGGAGCTCTCATCTATACTTTCAGCGACACTTTCTGGTTTTCAGCTGTTGAAGGCGAGGTGTACGCCTATTCAAGTGCCTTTACGGCCGTTGTGTTCTGGCTCATATTAAAATGGGAAGACCATGCCGACGAGCCCCATTCCGACCGCTGGCTGGTGCTTATTTTCTATATGATCGGCCTCAGTATCGGCGTCCATCTGCTGAACCTGTTGTGCATTCCTGCCATTGTCCTGGTCTATGTCTACCGTCGTTTCCCCGGCATTGAGATCAAGGGTTCGCTCATTGCTCTGCTGGTTTCCTTTGTGCTCGTGGCTGCAGTGCTCTATGGTGTGGTGCCTGGAATTATCACTGTAGGGGGATGGTTCGAACTGTTGTTTGTCAATGTGCTCGGCTGTCCGTTCAACACGGGTGAGATTATCTATATTGTTTTGCTTGTGGCCACGGTCATCTGGGCCATCTGGGAGACCTATCAGGATGGTCATGAGAAGCGTGAGAACCTTGCCTTCCTGCTGGCAGTTGCCATGCTTGGCATCCCGTTCTATGGCTATGGTTGGTCGGCAGTGGCCATCGGACTGGTCGTATTGGCAGCCCTTTGGCTGGCACTTAACTATCGGAAGAAGGTTGAGAAGAAGGCCGTTGCCTATGTGACTTCCCGCTTGAAGAATACGGCTTTGCTCTGCATGCTCATGCTGATGATCGGCTATTCTTCCTATGCTCTCATCGTCATCCGCTCGGCAGCCAATCCCCCGATGGACCAGAACTCTCCCGAAGACATCTTCACCTTGGGCAACTATCTGAGCCGCGACCAGTATGGCGACCGCCCGCTTTTCTATGGTCCGGCCTACACATCGCAGGTGGCTTTCGACATACAGGGCAACACATGCATTCCAAAAAGAGTCGACCAGGCCCCCATCTACAGCCGGAAGGAAAAGGCTTCGGCTGACGAAAAAGACTCCTACTTCGTAGTGAGCCACAAGGCAAAATACATCTATGCGCAGAATATGCTGTTCCCACGCATGCACAGTTCGGCTCATGCGCAGAGCTATGAGGAATGGTTAGGCGGAGTGAACGGCTATGAAGTACCCTATGACAGGTGCGGAGAACCCGTCATGGTAAAGATGCCTACGCAGTGGGATAACATCAAATTCTTCCTTTCCTACCAATGCAACTTCATGTATTGGCGCTACTTCATGTGGAATTTTGCAGGCCGTCAAAATGATATTCAGGGACATGGGGAGATCGAACATGGCAACTGGCTGACTGGCTTCAATTGGTTTGACAATCATGTTTTGGGACTGGGAGACCAGACAATGATGCCCGACGACCTGAAGAACAACAAGGGACACAACGTGTTCTATTGCCTGCCCTTGCTTATAGGACTGATAGGACTCTTCTGGCAAGCTTACCGAGGCAAGCGGGGAATCCGCCAGTTCTGGGTCGTATTCTTCCTTTTCTTCATGACAGGTCTTGCCATTGTCTTCTACTTGAACCAGACTCCTATGCAACCACGCGAACGAGACTACGCCTATGCAGGCTCATTCTATGCCTTTGCCATTTGGTGTGGTATCGGAGTAGCAGCACTTGTTGACCTGTTGAAGAAACGAATCAAGGTCAATGAGACGGTCTTGGCAAGCCTGGTAGCAGTCGTTTGTCTCGCAATACCCATACAGATGGCAACGCAGACCTGGGACGATCATGATCGCTCAGGGCGCTATACCTGCCGTGACTATGGACAGAACTACCTGATGACCCTGCAAGACGAAGGCAATCCCATTATCTTCACAAACGGTGATAACGATACGTTCCCGCTTTGGTATAATCAAGATGTCGAGAATGTTCGTACCGATGCACGCGTTTGCAACTTGTCATACCTGCAGACAGACTGGTACATTGACCAGATGTGCAGGCCTGCCTACGACTCGCCATCACTGCCTATCTCATGGCCTCGCATCGACTATTGTTCGGGTACTCACGAGTTTGTCTCTGTCGAACCTCAGGTGAAAGCCGAGGTGCTTCGGTTCTATAATGAGAATCCTGAAGCAGCAAAATCAGCCTTCGGCGACGATCCATTTGAGCTTAAAAACATACTGAAATACTGGATAAGGTCCAGCGATGAGAGTATGAACCTTGTGCCAACTGACACCATTTATATGACCATTGACAAGGAGGCTGTGCGCAAAAGTGGCATGCTTATGGCAAGTGACACGATACCAGACCGCATGGTTATCTCCCTGAAAGGTAAGCGGGCACTCTATAAAGGCGAGATGATGATGCTCGAAATGATTGCCAATGCCAACTGGACACGTCCCATTTATGTGGCCACAACCGTGGGTTCTGAGAACTATCTTAACCTCGGTGAAAACTTTGTTCTCGAAGGTTTGGCCAATCGAATCACGCCCTTTACGACCCATAACACTAACCAACGTGGTGATCTTGTGCCGATAGAAGGTATGAAGTATTTTGATACTGAAAAGACATATAACAACGTGATGAACCGCTATAAGTGGGGAGGTCTGGAAGAGCCTGGCATCTATCTTGACGAGACTGTGTTGCGAATGTGCTATACACACCGGCGCATGATGGCCAAGCTTGCCCTCTCTTTAATCGAAGAAGGGAAAGAAGACAAGGCGTTGAACGTATTGGAACAGTCAGAGAAACGTATTCCGACATATAATGTACCGATGGACTATATCAGCGGAGGTGGCGACATGATTAAGGCATATGCCTTGCTGGGAAAGAAGGAAAAGGCCGTCAAGCATGCCGACGATATTTGGAGAAATGCCCGGCAATACCTGCAGTTCTTCCTGTCACTTGATGCATCTCAGTTCCTCAACTCGCAGACGCAATGCCAGCGGCAGTTCATCTTCATGCAGGACATCAATGACGCTCTTGGCATCGTTGACAAGGGATTGGCCGAGCAACGCATGAAAGAGCTGAACGCTTTCTATGTCCAATACCTGCAGAAAGGCGGTACGCAAATGTATTAGGAAATGGCAATCAGTGGGAGAGGGGTGCCGGATTTGGCAGTCCTCTCTCTGCAAAATCACCGAGAAGGCATATGTTCATAGAGCAACCTGCCAAGTGGCTACGCTGGATTTACCCGCATGCGACATGGAGAATGGACCGGAATGACCATTCCGTATACTTGACTTTTGACGATGGTCCCATACCAGAGGCTACGCCTTTCATACTTGATACGCTTGCCAAATATGGCATAAAAGCGACATTTTTCATGGTGGGCGACAATGTGAAGAAGTATCCGGAACTGTTTGAACGCATCGTCAACGAGGGACATCAGGTGGGCAATCACACCCACAACCATCTGGGTAGTTTCAAGCATTGGACGGCAACGTATCTTGTAAACGTGCACAAAGCCCAGCGGATTATGGAGCGAAGAGATCCGAAACGCCTTCAAAACGCCTCCTCTTTCCATACATTCAAGGACAGCAACAGGCTTCCTTTGTTCCGTCCTCCTCATGGTTGGATGCGATGGAGCGTCTATTATTGGCTCAGTAAAGAGTTCAGAGTCGTGATGTGGGACTTGGTAACCCGTGATTATTCCAAATGGATGACGTCCGAAGGTGTCGTCAACAATGTGAAGCGTTATGCCCGGAACGGCTCGATCATCACGTTCCATGACTCGCGGAAGAGTATTGACAAACTGAAAACGGCCTTGCCTTTTTCGATAGAGTGGCTTCGGAATCAGGGCTATGAGTTTAAGGTTTTTGAATGAGAATCGTATGACATGCACCTGTGGTCACCACGCAGAAAGCCTCGTAAGCCATAGGCAAGTCGAGCAGATAGAGCAGCTTGTTGCGGAGTTTTTCCGCAGCCATGCGCTCCGCATACTTGCCCAGTCTCATGCAGATGTCAATAGTCCAAGTGCAGTGAAGCAGGCCATGCTTGAGCACTATGAGCATATTTTCACAGCGTTTGCCGACGAGATGCCCTATGCATTCATGCACATCACCTATCCGAATGCAGCCGAAGCCGAGGCAGAACTCAAACGAACCTTTGCAGGAAAGCAGCCGTCTCCTGTAGACCTTCTGCAGTTCTCCTGCCGTGATGCGCACGCCCATAGCCACATGATAGCGGCCTATCGCCACTGCTTTGCAACTCTTCTTGAGGGGTACCTGCCTTGAATCTTCACGACATCAGAAACATTTCATACGCCGATCCCTATTCACAGACATGCAGAAAGAAGCCCTTCGCAACAGTCGTCTCTATCAGAGCATGCAGACCATCACCCGTCTGATGGACCGCTTCTATCTGGATGGTGCGCTTGGACTCATTCCCGGAGGCCTTGGAGACATGGTCGGAGGCGTCTTTGCTTCTATCCATGTCTATTTTGCCGCCTTCCGCTTGCGGTCGTGGTCGCTGACGCTTGCCGTGCTCAACAATGCCCTCCGCGACATATTTTTCGGCTTGATGCCTTTCTTCGTGGGCGACATCATCGACTTTTTCCATCGTGCAAATATTCAAAACATGGACCTTATCGACGGCTTCATCAATGACGATGAGACCGTCATTCGCGAGGTCAACCGCAAGGCACGCCAGTCAGCCTTGGTCTGTGTCCTGCTTGTCATGGCCATTGTTTTGGCTCTCTGGCTGATGGTTTGGCTTGCAGTCAAGCTCGGAAATCTGGTGTTTCTTTAGTGAGATGGCTTGAAAGGCTGGGCAGGCTTCCCGCATTTTTCCGATTGGAAAGACTGTTTTTTATGGCTCAGCAGTCATTACTTTCTTGCAGATGCTTTGTGCAACTGTGTATGAAGTCGTCCATGCAGCCTGGAAATTAAAGCCTCCCGTCACTCCGTCTATGTCCAGAACTTCGCCTGCAAAATAGAGGTTCTCCACGTGACGGCTTTCCAAAGTCGAGGGATTGACAGCCGACAGTGCCACACCGCCACACGTGACAAACTCGTCTTTGAAGGCTGCCCTGCCGACAATCTGATAGCTGTCGTTGCACAGTTGGTTGGCCAGTTTGTTCACGTCCTTCTTGCCCAACGCGCTCCATCGGCAGGCAGCATGGTCGCCAAGGGCCTTCTTCAGGAGATACTCCCATAGGCGTGCAGGCAATCCTAATGGGCTTACTGTCGGCAAAAGCTTCTGCGGATGAGCCAGAATGGCCGACCGCAAAGCATCGGCTACCTCAGTGTCGCGAAGCGAGAGCCAGTTCACACTGAGTGCCGACCGATAGCCTTGTTCGGCTAAATGGCGTGCAGCGTGGCTTGAAAGCTTGAGAATGGCCGGCCCGCTCATGCCCCAATGTGTGACAAGAAGGGGCCCTGTGGCGCGAAAACCTGTACCGGGAATAAAGGCCGTAGCTCCCTCGACAACCGTTCCTGTCAAGGCTTTCAGAGCGTCGTCGCGGATGGAAAACGTGAACAGCGACGGCGCTGGCGACACTGTTTCATGTCCTTTCTCGGCCAGCCACCGCAGTCCTTCTGCCCGAGGCTGCCCTCCCGTCGTGACACAAATAAAATCGAAGCTGGCCAGCTCGTCCAGCGATTCTACGCCACATCCGGTTCTGATATCGACGCCATGTCTTTGGGCAGCCGAGACGAAACAGTTGATAATGGCGTGTGAATCCTGTGCCTTCGGGAAGACACATTCATCGGTTTGTGTCGTCAGGGGCACCCCGTGACGCTCAAACCACGCATAGGCATCCTCATGGCCGAATCCCTTCATCAGACGCTTCATCAGCCTGTGGCCGCGAGGATAGACCTGTTGCAGGTCGCTGACGGAGGCAAACGAATTGGTGCAGTTGCAGCGTCCTCCTCCCGACACCTCAACCTTGGCCAGCACCTTCTTCGATTTTTCGAAGATGACGACCTCCATTTGCGGGCACATCTCCTTCAGGTTCACGGCCAGAAAGAATCCCGCTGCTCCGCCTCCTACTATCGCTGTTCTCATTCTTCTGTGGGTGGTCTCTTGCTGCATGCTCCGGCTTTACGGGCTCTCAGGGCCGTATGCGTCCTCATAGCCGCCTGTCTTTTCGGGGCTGTAGCTTTCCTTTTGCAAAGATAGCGAAAAACAACAACTTCAGCAAGGGCAAGACAAGAAAAAGAGTTTCTTCGGGAAAAACCGGCAGAAGCGACAGGCTTCCCGAAGCAAAAGATGATCTTTTGCCCGGCAAAACATTATCTATTGAGGGGCAAAACATCATCTTTTGCTGCAAGAACGGTATGCCTTCCGCCGGGTTTACCTTTGGCTTTTTCGTGAAAAACCTGCGATCGGTGGCTGTTGGCATTGCCTGCGGCCTAAATGACAAGGCTGGTGCCATAGGCAAGAATGGCATAGCGCAGGAACTTGCCGATGGCAATGCTCGTGTAGCTGATCAAGCGATTAGCCCTCATAAGACCAAGTGCGATGGTGACTGCCGTACCGATGACGGGCAGGAAGGCAAAGAATCCCATCCATGCTCCGTGGCCGGCAAGGAAGTGTTGGGCACGCTCAATTTTCTCCTTTTTTACGTGCAGATAGCGTTCAATCCAGTCGATGCGCCCCATGCGGCCTATCTGATAGTTGACGATGCTTCCCAGAATGTTGCCGGCCGAGGCATAGATGACGAGCTGAAGAGGACGCAGTCCCGTCGCCTGCAGGGCCACAAGTACGGCTTCACTGCTGTAGGGAATGAACGAACCGGCCAGAAATGCGGCTCCGAACATGCCCCAGTATCCGTAGTTGATAAGCAGGTTCAGGAGATGTTCCATATCGAATATGCCGTGATGGCTGCTGCCAATGCAACGATGACGACGAACATGATGTTGGTGAACCGGGTATAGGTATAGGCAAAGAAGTGGGCTATCAGCGGCGCAGTGTTGACAATCAGCATCATGGACAGCCAGGGTGTATGCTGTGGTTGCAGCAGCATGAAGAGCAGCGTGAAGCCTCCCATGATGATGAAGAACTTGTAGATCATGCGGGTTTTGATGTTGTCATAATGGCTTGCACGCATGTAATGCAGGCTTCCTGTCAAGTAAAGTAGGGCGATAAAACTTACGGGTATGAGGCTTTCCGGTGTCCACCATTCAAGACTGAAGGACTGAATGAATGTGGCAAGTCTTTTGGTTTGAATTTCAATGACTTCCCAGTCTCCTTGAAAAGCCACCCAACCGAGCAGCAGCCAATAGGGCATGATGAGCCCAAACAGCGAAGCAAAGAAGTTGCGAAGGCTGAGCGCCATGAGCCGGCTTTGCGTGAGAACCCACAGTAGCGGCACATAGAAAACGACCTGAGGGTGTATCATGCTGAGGGTTCCTATGGCTGCATATCCGCCGAAGATGAGGCCCATGCCCTCCCTGTTTTGATAGGCTTCAAACAGGAAGAGGTAGCAGGCGAGTGTGGAAATGGTGGTGATGCCGTTTTGCCATTCTTGTTGAAAACAAATGACAAGGGTAGACAAGACGAGCAGAGAGCAGGAGGCCATGCGGCTATAGGTGCGCATGAGCACGTGATGATTGTTGAGAAACACCATCATGTAGGCCGAGATGCCGAGAAGGACAAACGGCAGGAGAAGGTCGGAAGCACTTGCCTGCCAGGCGACAAGCCACGCTGCGCTGACAATGATGCTTGTCAGTGGAAGGGTGAACTTGCTGCCTGCTATCTTGTTCTGTAGGCGATGTTTCATGACGCTTGCCGGTCTTTTTGCGGTTGTCGGGCTGCTGTTTCAGGGCTCAGTGACAGCCAGTCTTCTGCTCTTTGCTACGATGGATGGCTACGACTACAGGTCGCTTCCGATGTCACGACGGAAGTATTTGTCCTTGAAGTCAATCTTCTGTGCGATTTCAAACGATCGTTTCAACGCCTCTTCCTTATTGCTTCCGTAGGACGAAACGGCAATCACACGACCGCCGTTGGTGACGATCTCGCCGTCTTTTTCTGCTGTTCCGGCATGGAAGAGAATCGTTTCGGGAGAGACTTCGGGAAGGGTGATGGGGTAGCCTTTATGGTATGCCTCGGGGTATCCCCCTGAAACAACCATGACAGTGACGGCACTTCTTGGGTCGAACGCTATCTCGCGACGGTCCAAGTCGCCATGAGCTACGCCTTCAAACAGGTCGACAATGTCTGACTTTAACCGCAGCATCACACTTTCAGTCTCAGGGTCGCCCATGCGACAGTTGTACTCTATGACGTAGGGGTCGCCTTCAGGACTGTTCATAAGGCCAAAGAATATGAAGCCTTTATAGTCGATGTTCTCCTGCGAAAGGCCGTCGACTGTCGGGCGAATGATGCGGTTCTCCACCTTCTGCATCCATTCTGCGGTGGCGAAAGGCACGGGAGACACGCTTCCCATACCGCCAGTGTTGAGACCAGTGTCACCCTCTCCGATGCGCTTGTAGTCTTTGGCTTCGGGAAGAATCTTATAGTGCTTGCCGTCGGTAATGACGAAAACCGAGCATTCGATGCCGCTAAGATACTCTTCAATGACCACGCGGCTGGAGGCATTGCCGAACATTCCGCCGAGCATCTCTTTCAGTTCGTGCCTGGCTTCCTCCAGTGTGGAGAGGATGAGCACGCCCTTTCCTGCGCAGAGTCCGTTGGCTTTCAGCACATAGGGGGCTTTCAGAGTGTCAAGAAACTGAAGCCCTTCTTGCAAGTGTTCGCCGTCGAATGTCTGATAGCGGGCAGTGGGAATCTGGTGGCGCTGCATGAAAGCCTTGGCAAAGTCTTTCGATCCTTCGAGTTGGGCACCAGCTTTCGACGGACCAATCACTGCAATATGCTGTGTGAGCGGGTCGGTCTTCAGCTCGTCGTAGATGCCTTTCACCAGCGGATCTTCTGGACCTACGACCACGATGTCGATCTGTTTGTCAATGCAAAAAGCCTTGATGGCGTCGAAATCATCGGCCTTGATGCCGGCATTTTCTCCGCAACCTGCCGTACCTGGGTTGCCAGGTGCGACGTATAGCTTGTCAACTCTTGGGCTTTGGGCAATCTTCCATGCCAAGGCATTCTCACGTCCGCCACTGCCGATAAGTAGTATTCTCATGTTACTGAAGTTGGATATTGTTGGTGTCTAACTGATTAATTGCTTCATAGAGCCAGTCCATGCGACGGCTGAGCCATGTCTTTAAGAACTGTACTTCGTTCTGATAGTTGCCCCAGACGTTATAGTTCGGCCACGTATGGGTATAGAGTGTATGCCAGATGTGTTCATTCTCTTCAACGCTATAGCGCAGATGCTGCGCTGCAATGTTGATGTGCTGCATGACGTCGGCTTTGTGTTCATAGAAGTAGGCATAGCGCTCCTTGACCTTAGAGACGAAAGACGGGTCTTGGAAAAACCGGTTGTACCAGTTGCTATACTTCACCCAAAAGCCCTCAGTCATGTAATTCTCGTTGTAGTTGACATTGCCAAATGCAATATCGAAGTCCCATAACGGTCCCATCTTGAGTTTCTCGCCACGCTTGAGATGCATGTAGCAGGAGCTTAAGAAGATGGCATCGTTGTTCTTTGCAATTTCGTTGATGATGTACCAGTCAATGAATGATTCCTCGTCAATCCACTTCCTCCATCCGTTTTCGGGGTCGGTAAAGTCACTTCCATATAGGGCTTTGTCGGCCTCGGAGAGATAGTTTGTGATGTAGTTGTAGCTGGCATCACCAGCAGCAATCGCAGGCTCCTTGACGTTGATGGGCTGTTTGATGTGATCGATACTGAACGTAACTTCGTCGTCATGGGCATTGGAATCAATCTCAAGCAGGAATCCGTCGCTGCCGACATCTACATGTTCTGGATCAACAAAAATCTTCTCGGTGAGCTGATAGGTGCCGTTGTATTGGCCATTGAGCACCATTTCAACAAATTGACTGCGGGGAGTCCATGAGAGGTTGCTGAGCTGTCGGCCCATGTAGAAGGCAATCTCGTTGCGCAACTGGGTCTTGTCGGTATAGTTGGCCAATAAAACCCATTTCTTGGAAACTGGCATTTCAAAGAGAGACTCTGCCTCTTTGAACTTGATCTGATAGAGTTTCTTCGGCAGTTGCCATGTAGTGTTGCCTCGCCCTCGGATGCCAATCTCAGCAAGAGGCAGGTCGGGAATCTCGTTATTGTCGAAGAGAAAATTGGCAATGATGTCATCGGAAAACTGAATAGTAGCAGGCAAATATTCTGTCTTTGAAGTGATGTCTTGACGGTCATTGGTCTCTATCCAAATGACAGGAAGGCCTGTGAAAGCACTGAAACTGATGGTATAGTCACGATGCTGGCCTTGCCGATAGACAGCAAGGGTGACTGGCTTGCTGAAGTCGAAAGCCCGTTCATGGCTTTCGGTCTTGATCCCGTTGATGGCAACGCTATCGCCGATGTAGGTGAATGAAGGGACAAGAAGTTTGTCAGTGACAAAATAGCCTGTCCGACATAGCACACTTCCATCGTCGATAATAGTGCATGGCACATCTTCAAGAAGTATGGAAACATTGTCTTCGGCAAGGAAAGAAAGGGATGTCAACAGAGGAAGCTCTCGTTCGCGGATGAACTTGAAGACCGTCCCGTCAATCATTTTCAAAGTAATGACATGGCTTTGCGAATCTTCCTCAATACTGCTGATCTGTCCAAGCACAACGTCTATACTCGTTCCGTCTGTGAAATAGATGACATATCCATGCTCACTCTCGCCGATGCTGCGTATCTTCTTGCTCGCATCAAAGGCTTTTTGCAACTCGTCAAGCTGGGTTTCAAGCGAGGTTAGTCGCTGTTCTACATCATCAAGATTGGTGCAGGCAACGAGTGCAAACAGGGCGAAGAGTAAGATGAATAGTCGTCTCATTTCAGATAATCGTCGAAGTATTGTGAGATGCGTTGATGCAGATGATAGCTTTGACGGCCTCTCATGTTGTGAGGTTCGCCAGGATAAACCATGAAGTCAGGTTGTGTTCCTGCCTCAATACAAGCTGCAATGAACGACAGACAATGCTGCGGAACGACCGTGGCATCGTTGTATCCTGTGATGATTTGCAGCTTTCCTTTTAGGTTTTTGGCTTGGTTGATGAGCGAGGTTTTTTCGTATCCTTCAGGATTGTCCTGCGGAGTATCCATGTAACGCTCACCATACATCACCTCGTACCACTTCCAATCTATGACGGGACCACCAGCCACACCGACTTTAAAGACTTCGTTGAAATTGGTCATCAGTGAGATAGTCATGAAACCTCCGAAAGACCAACCGTGTACGCCAATGCGGTCTGTGTCAACATAGGGAAGGCATTTAAGATATTCGACACCAGTCATCTGATCCTGCATCTCTACCTGTCCGAGCTGTCGGAACGTGGCTTGTTCGAAATCTCTGCCACGATTCTCGGAACCTCTGTTGTCAATGATGAATAGCAAATAGCCTTTTGTCGCCATATATGACTCCCATCCACGGCTCATATAGTGCCATGACGCATCGACACAATGGGCATGTGGCCCTCCATATACGTAGATGATTGTCGGGTATTTTTTTCCGGGATCGAAATTGAAAGGCTTGACCATGCGATAATAGAGATCGGTCTTCCCGTCGTTAGCCTTTAGGGTTCCGCTTTCGAAAATAGGCTGATGGTATTCTTTCCAAGGGTCGGCTGCGGTGAAGAGTGTTGTGCCTTCTTCTGCAGACTTGCCGTTCTTCTTGTTAGTGGAGGTGACTTTTATCACCCTTGGAACAGTTGGTTCTGAATAATTGTCAACAAGGTGGCTGCCCGATTTTGAAAGGATTGCACGGTGATAACCCTGTCCGTTGTCGATGAGAATCCGTTTGCCGGTTTTGATGTTCACGGTGTATAGATTGCGTTGTATGGGAGACTTCTCATTGGAAGCAATAATAATAGATTTCTCCTTTTCGTTGAATCCAATGAATTCCATGACAACAAAATCGCCCTCGGTAAGCTGTTTGATGAGCTTGCCTTCTGTATTATATAGGTAAAGATGGTTATATCCGTCACGCTGACTTTGCAGGATAAACTTGGAAGAATCCCAGGGAAGAAAGACAATAGGGTGGAGGGGCTCAACGTATTTGTCGCTGGTTTCATGGTAAAGCTCGACCGTCCGTTCTCCCGTAATGGCATTATAGGCTACTAATCGGCAGTCGTTTTGATCGCGGTTGAGTTCGAACATATATACTGTTTTCGAATCAGGGCTCCATTGAATGTTCGTGAAATAGACCGGGTCGGGCGACCTGAGATCATTGTAATTGGCTTGGGGCGTCTTTAGGAATATGGTCTTTTTGGCTTGCATGTCGTAGATTCCAACCGTGACGACATGAGAAGTCTCTCCTGCCATAGGATACTTATCGGGTTCGTAAGTTGCTTCGCGCTGGAAAATATTCACCTGTGGGTAGTCGGTCACCATCGACTGGTCCATTCTATAAAAGGCAAGTCTCTGCCCGTCTGGACTCCAGAAAGTGCCTTTTGTAATGCCGAATTCATCGCGATGTACGCTTTGTCCGTAGACCAGTTCCCGGGTTCCGTCTTTGGTAAGTTGGAATTCTTTTCCGTTTTTATCAAGAATATATAGGTTATGGTCTCTCACGAAAGCCACAGCTCTGGAGCTCGGTGACCAGTCTGCATGTTGCTGATTTGTAGCCATTTGTCTCCATACGATGCACTTGGATTCCCAGCTGACCAGCAGGCGTTCCTTGCCATTGCTTAGCAACATCAGTTTCTGGTCGGGGTAGGGGAACCTCACATTTTGCAGATGGCGGACTTTCATATCAGGTGCAGTTCCGGCCCATCGTTCCACCTCTTCAAGTTTAAGAAAGGGACTTTCCTCGCCTGTTTCAGAATCAACAAATACACATTCTTCTACGTCTGTACGTACAAGTTGGTCTCCCCACCAAGCATAATACTTGTTTTGGGGAACCATATTCCAATAGTTGTTGCCTCCATAATTCAGGTCTTCAAGCGTCAAGTACTTGTCTTCAGGGACTTCTTGGGCGGGTCTGGCTGCTTGAGTTTGGGCAGAAACGGTTGTGAACGAAGCCATTAGCATGGTGAAAAACGCATATTTAATCTTCATTTTCAAATCTCCTTCCTTTTTTCTCATAATTGCGTTTGCCCTTCGATTCTTTCAGGTCTCTTGGACTTTTGTTGTTCTTTTTGTACTCTTTTGGGCGTTTATCATCCTTCTTTTCCCAGGGCTTGCGATTGCTTTTTGAATATTTACGGTCGCGTTCTTCATGTCGCATCTCTCCCTTATAATTCTTTTCGAATGAATGAAACTTGAAAGACCGAATGTCTCCAGCTTCATTTTCCTCTTCTTCCTCAAAACGTTTCTTGAATTCTCTTTCTTTCTTGAAACGATGCTTTTCGGCCATAGCCCTTTTCTCTTCTTCGGTCTTTACAATGCCTCCTTCTTCACGGAAGATTCTCATTTTCCCTTCAAACATAGAGTATTTCCTGAACTCACATTCAAGACTTCCGTTATAAACGGGAATTTTAATAGATGGTTTCAGACCGATTTGGTCGAAGCATTCTTCCCTGTATGAAAGAATCCAGGCATCATTCCCTCCGAAAGCATGCTTGAGTCTTTCACCCATCATTTTATATGTTGCTAAAAGATTGGGTGTAGAGATGCGCTCTCCATATGGTGGATTTGTGACGATAATAGAGCGTTCTGCTGGTTTTGTGAAGTCTTTGAAGTCCTGATGGCTTATGGTTATGTCCTTTGTAAGTCCTGCAGCACGCACGTTCATACGGGCGGTATTGACGGCTTTCATGTCGATGTCATATCCGAAAATATGATGGCTGAAGGCACGTTCTTTGGTGTCGTCGTTGTATATCTTCTCAAAAAGATCTGCGTCAAAATCGTTCCATTTCTCAAAAGCGAATTCCTTTCTGAAAAGACCTGGGGCCATGTTGCGTGCTATAAGGGCAGCTTCGATAGGCAGAGTGCCCGACCCACACATCGGGTCTATGAAGTCACATTCTCCTTTCCATCCAGTCATCATGATCATGCCGGCTGCCAATACTTCGTTGAGTGGTGCTTCAACAGATTCTTGGCGATAGCCTCTCCTGTGCAGGCTCTCGCCGGAAGAGTCAAGCGAGAGAGTTGCTTTGTCCTCTGCAACATGAATGTTCAGCCGGATATCAGGATTGGTTACCGAGATGTTTGGCCTGTCTCCTGTCTTTTCACGAAACTGGTCAACGATGGCGTCTTTCACTTTGTAGGTCACGAAACGTGAATTGCGAAACTCGTCAGAGTAAACAACGGAATCTACAGAGAAAGTTTTTCCTTTTTCGATATATAGGCTCCAATCGATTTTTTTGACCTCTTCATACATGTCATCGGCCGATCTCGCCTTGAAGTGAGCTATGGGTTTTAAGATACGAATGGCTGTGTGCAACTGGAAGTTTGCACGGTACATCATTTCTTTGTCACCCGTAAAAGAAACCATTCTGCGACCTATTTGTATGTTGTTGGCTCCCAGTTCTGTCAACTCTTTGGCCAATACTGCTTCTAAACCCATAAAGGTTTTGGCAATCAGTTCAAATTCCTGTTCCATTGTTATATTCCAGATCTATGTTGTCAATCTTTTCTTTCTTGTATTTTTTTGTATTGGGCTTCATGTCTTTTGTTACCCATACATTTGCTCCGACTACACAACCTTTACCGATAGTGATACGTCCCAAGATGGTTGCATTGGCATAGACGATGACGTTGTCTTCGAGTATGGGATGCCGGGGAATACCTTTGATAGGGACTCCTTTTGCATCCAAAGGGAAGCTTTTTGCCCCGAGCGTGACACCTTGGTATAGCTTCACGTTGCGACCGATAATGCATGTTGCTCCAATTACAACGCCCGTGCCGTGGTCGATGGTGAAGTATTCGCCGATGCGGGCACGTGGATGAATGTCTATTCCCGTCTCTGAATGAGCCATTTCGGTTATCATTCTCGGAATGAGCGGTACTCCTAATTCGTAGAGTTCGTGGGCAATGCGGTAGTTGACCAAGGCCTTAATAACGGGGTAGCATGCTACAACCTCTTCGCGACTCTTAGCGGCAGGGTCGCCATAGTAGGCCGCTTCGACGTCAGTGGCTAACATTCTACGTATTTCAGGCAGCTTAGCGATGAGTTTTCCAGTAATGTCTTCGGCTCGCATACGTTTTTCGCAAAGCTTGTCGAAAGACTCTTCTTCGTTCTGACAGTCAAAACACAATCCTGCCAACACTTGGTCGGTCAGGAGCTTATTCAGCCTCTCGATATTGACTCCGATATGGTATTTGATCGTCTGCAGGTTGATATTAGATTTTCCAAAGAAACCGGGAAAAATGATACTGCGTGACAAACTGATGATTTCTTCAAGTGCTGTACCTGAAGGAAGGGGATTGCCGTCGCGATGCTGATAGAACAAACCTTTGAGGCTTTCTTCCCTTGAAAGCTCGTCAACGGCCTGTGTCAGCATATGAGTCAGATGCTGTGTACTCATAATGTAGAAGGTGTGTCAATAAAAGATGGTGCAAAGTTACGAAAAAACGGGGGCAATGCAAAAGAAAAAACCTGAATTTTCTTTTCATTGTCGAATGTAGAGTAAGTCGTGCTCTGGCCAAAGTTACGGAAAAACAGCGTAAATGAATATTCTTTTCTGAACTTTAATGCAGACTGGTTCTGTAATAGATTTTCCTATATATTCTCTTCGTATTGCCTCAAGAACCGCTGTATGGCGGGGATTCTCATGATGCATAGTTCCAGTAGGGGGAGGGCAAAAAGAGTTGTGAGAATGCCCAAAATGACATCGATGATATAGTGATGTCCGCTGTATACGGCTGTGAACCAGATGCCGATGCATAGCAGCGCGAAGAGGCATGTGACCCATTTTTGCTGATGGCTGGCATGAGAGTAGATGGCCGTGATGAGCAAATAGGCTGCGTGCAGCGACGGAACCGCGGCAAACACGTTGGAGTTTCCCGAGTAGATGCTCTGGAAAATGGGGATGCCCACCAAGTTGTCAAACCGGATAAGTCCGCCTACGTCGCCGGGTGTGTTGAGGATAGGCTCGAATCCGTGTTTTAATACATACCATGGCGGAGCTGCCGGATGGATGTAGTAGCCGATGAATCCCACGAGGTTGACGAAGAGAAATGCCAATGAGAAGTGCAGATACCACTTCCGTTCTCCCTTGAAGTAGAGGTAGAGGGCAAATCCTAATGGCATGGGAACCCATGACAAGTAGCTGATTCCGGCCACGATGTCGCCCCAGACACAGTTGTGTCGCATGAACCATTCGCCGGGAATCTGGGTGCCTTCTGCGGTCGAAATGCCGAACAAAGCCTTCTCGGCGTCATAGAGTCCTTTGGTGTCGATGTGGTTGACTTCATAGTTCGGCAGCAGTCGCATCCAGTCATAGGAGCATGCAAAGACAAGCCACGGTGTCAGGGCCAACGCTATCTTACGCGTAGGTTTCAGCGCCACCAAGGCCATATATATTATAATAAGGTAGATGCTGTACATCTTTAGCCGTCCGTTCCGTGCCTCCTTTATTTCTTTTTCAGTTCCCGATAGCAGTGGGCTATGCGCCAGAACGCGGTGATATTGGCCAGCACTGCAATGAGGATCATTCCTCCGGCAAGCCACCACAGGTCGCCCGTGCAGCCGGAAATGATGGCTACTATGGCTGTGATGACAACACGTTCAGGGCGTTGCATGAGCCCTACTTTGCACTCGATGTCAAGCCCTTCAGCCCGTGCGCGCACATAGCTCACCATCACGGAGCCTATCATGGCGAGAAACGTGACAATGCCCAAAGCAAACCAATCGGCCTTGATGAAGACGAGACAGATGCCGAAAAGTGTCACCAGTTCGCTGTATCTGTCGAGCGTCGAGTCCCACAATGCGCCGAAGACCGACGACATGTTGCCCATGCGGGCCAGCCTTCCGTCCATCATGTCGAACAGACCTGCGAAGAGAATCAGTGCTCCTCCCCATCCAATCAGGCCGAAGGCGGTCGTGTTGGTGCAGCATTCTGCGTCTGCAACGACGGCATGTACGTCGAGCAGCAGGGCTGCTTTGATGAACATCCATGTCACAATGCAGTTGAGCAGGAATCCTATCGTGGTCACGATGTTGGGTGTCAGTCCGGTCTTTATCATCCCTTTGATGATGGGATTGATGATGACGTATATTACTTTCTGTAGGAAGTCTCTGTAGTTCATATGATGCTATTTGTCTTTTGGTTCTTCTTCTTTGGTCTTTTTGAATACGAAAGTGCGCTGCATCTGGTAGTTCCACAGCACGGCAACGCATGCTGCGACGATGGCCTTTGCTATGACAACGTCAAGATTCATCAGCCTGCTCAGGTAGCGGGTTCCCAAGGTGTTAGTGGCAATACTGACGCTCCAGACGAGGAAATATTTCAGGGCTACGTAGCGTTTTTTCTGTCCTTCGGCATGGAAGACCCACCTGTAGTTGATGATACAGTTGGTGATGCCTCCGCTGACGGCTCCGATGAATGTCGACCAAGTGTCGTCGAATCCGCAGATCTTTGCAAGCAAGATGGTGATGCCGAAGTCGATGGCGGTCGCCGTTCCTGCTGACGACTGGGCTTTTGTGAAAGTGAATATGGCGTTTTTCAGGCTGCCCATCGTACGATAAGGATGATGATTAGACTATAAATGCCGGCCACGATGTCGTCGGCCTGAACCCAAAATCCGCCTCGACGGCGGTCAATCCGTCTGATGCCCAGCGGCTTCAATATGTCGAAGAAACGGAAAAGAGCAAATGCTCCCCATGCATACCATGCATTGTCGGGTGGACATCCCAGCAAGGGAATCCATACTCCTATCATTTCATCGATGACCACGCGCTTCGGATCCTCACCCCAAAAGGGCTCCAACCGGTTGGCTGCCCAAGTTCCGAGAGCAGTGAACAGCACGATGAGTGCCAGCGTCACGGCAAAAAGGGCTTTGGCTGTCAGGACATGGGCCATGCCCAGCCACATCAGAGTAGCGAGCAATGCGCCTGCAGTTCCCGGCCCCCAAGGCCAGAAACCGCTGCCAAATCCTGTGCCAAGAATAACGGCCAACAGCGGAGGACGTTTCATAACTCGCTGCAAATTTAAAGAAAAAAGGGGTAACTGCCAAAAGTTTTCTGCTTATTTTTGTCTTTCCCATTTGCAGGAAGCGACGGCCATATGGTGGCAATAGTTCATCTTTTGCAGAGTGATAGTTCATCTTTTGGTCGGCAAAAGATCATCTTTTGGTCACAGAAAGATTACGTTTCGTGTGTTGGAAGATACCAGAAAAGCCATTTGCCTGGCAGCCTTCAGCAGAGTGTTCCTGCCAGATGCGGCCGTGGCAGTTTGAGGAAGCGTGAAGCTGGATTGCCGTTGACAGGTAAGATGGGGCATGGTGGATGTCCTAAAAACATGAGGTATGTCAAAAAAATGTTCTAAAAGTTCTTTCTTAGTTCTAAAAATTCGTTATTTGGAGTGTGATTTTTGTATATTTCGCTGATTATGTGTAATTTTGCAGTCCAATATTTATAAGGTATGCGTGCGTGTAGGATACGTGCGACAATATAATGGGAAAACAAGCGAAAGTGAAAAGACTATACACCATATTGCTGCTGCTCATGCCCCTTGTGGCTATGGCTCAGTCAAAAATTTCGGGAGAGATCGTCGACGCCGACGGCTATCCTATACCCTTGGCCAGTGCTATGTATAAGGGACATCACATAGCAGTGGCGAGCGACATCAACGGCCGTTTTTCAATAGAAAGGCATGAAGGATGGGAGTTGTCATTCAGTTCTGTGGGGTTCAAGACTCAGGTTGTAAAGGTTGACAGCAGCACTCCGTCGGAAATGAAGGTCGTGCTGAAGGAGGACGCCAAGAAGCTAAGCGAGGTGGTTATACGCTCAGGACGCGGCCATTACTCTCGCAAAAATAACCCTGCAGTGGAACTGATGCGCAAGGTGATTGCTGCCAAAAAGAAGACCCACCTTGACAATCATGACTACTATCAGTACAACAACTACCAGAAAATGACGCTGGCCTTGAACGACATCAAGCCCAGCGACCTGGAATCAGGCATATATAAGAAGTATCAATGGATGCTCGACCAGGTGGAGTATTGTCCGTATAACAACAAGCTTATCCTGCCAGTCTCGGTGGAAGAAACCCTCACTCAGAAGCTCTATCGCAAAGAGCCGCACTCGGAAAAACAGATCGTTAAGGGGCAGAATTCCAGTGGAGTTAATGAGATTTTCCAAACCGGTGATATCTTGAATGTTGTGCTGAAAGATGTATTTACAGATATCGATATCTACGACGATGAAGTGCGTTTGTTCCAGTATCCCTTTACAAGCCCGATCGGAAAAGGCGCCATATCGTTCTACAGATACTACATAACCGACACGGTTTACGTGGGAAAAGACCGTTGCATACACCTCGACTTCATCCCCAACAACCAGCAAGACTTCGGATTCAGAGGCGAACTTTACGTGCTCGACGATTCTTCCTATCAAGTGAAACGTTGCGAACTCACGATACCAAAGAAAAGCGATGTCAACTGGGTTGACAACATGCGCAGCGTGCAAGAGTTTGAACAGCTGGAGACAGGCGAGTGGGTGCTGACCGTCGACGACATGATGTGCGAGCTGGAAGCCACCAAGAACTTCGGCAAAGCAGTCGTGATGAGAATCACACGAAGGTCAGACTACGCCTTCGATCCTCTGCCGAAAGCCCTGATGAAAGGAAAGAAAGACGTACTGAAAGACGCCTATGCGGAGATGAGAGGCGACGACTTTTGGCAGCAATATCGTCAAGTGGAGCTCACGAAAAGTGAAAGCTCTATGGACCAGTTTGTCCACAAGTTAGAGCAGTTGAAAGGCATCAAATACGTGGTGTTTGGTCTGAAAGCTCTGGTAGAAAACTTTGTAGAGACAGGCACAAGGGAAAAACCAAGTAAGGTTGATATTGGCCCAGTTAATACAATCATATCGCAGAATTTCTACGACAAAGTGCGCCTTCGTGCCTCAGCCCAGACAACAGCCAACTTCAATCCCCACCTGTTTCTCAAGGGCTATTATGCCCATGGCTTCGAGTCAAAGCAAGACTACTATGACGCAGAAGTCATCTATACTTTCAACAAGCCTGGCTATCTTCCGCGAGAATTCCCGAAACAAGCCGTCACGTTTCAGTCGATGCGCGACGTAGCTTTGCCGTCGGACAAGTTCATACAGACCGACAAAGACAACATGTTTACGTCGTTCAAAGTGACCGAAATCGATAAGATGTTTCTCTATAACCGGCAGGAGTTAAGCTTTGAATACGAGCAGGAGTGGGGCTTCAAGACCTTTGCTTCAGCCAAGACAGAGAAGGTTACCCCCATAGGAAACATAGCCTTCGAGCGATTGTCTGACGGGAAATCCCTCAATCACATACGCTATACCGAGGCTACTGTGGGCATCAGATATGCGCCAGGTGAAACATTTATCAATACGAAACAGCACCGATGGCCCATCAATCTCGATGCTCCCGTCTTCAGGATACAGCACACTATGGGATTCAAAGGCCTGATAGCCGGCCGGTATAACTACAACTTCACCGAGATGGAAGTCTACAAACGTCTCTGGATGCCTTGGAATTGGGGCAAACTTGACACACGTTTGAAGGCCGGAGCTCAATGGAATCAAGTGCCATATCCCTTACTAATCATGCCCGTAGCAAACCTTGGTTACATCCTCGAGGATCAGACATTCAACCTCATTAACAATATGGAGTTCCTCAACGACCGATACGCTTCTCTCATGGTTGACTGGGACTTGAACGGGAAAATCTTCAACCGTATCCCGTTGTTGAGGAAGCTGAAATGGAGAGAATGGATAGGAGTGAAGTGCTTGTGGGGACAGCTTACCGACAAGAACAATCCCTATCTTCCCGATAATGCCTCAAGCAGTGTCCTTATGCAGTTCCCGGAAGGGTGTTACATCATGGACAAGAACACTCCGTATGTAGAAGCGTCGGTGGGCATCCACAATATCTTCAAGCTGCTGCATGTCGACTATGTACGCCGTCTTAACTATCTTGACAGGCCTACAGCAAACAAGTGGGGCATCCGCTTTATGATCAGAACAACATTCTAATCGTAAGGGTTGATACAAAGAATATAAAGGCTGACTGACAATAATGAGAAAGATTAAGAATCCCTGGGCTCATCGTGAAGGCTATCAATGCTTTGGCTGCTGTCAGGAAAACCCTGTCGGTGTGCACATGGAGTTTTATGAAGATGATGCCGACATCCTTTGTTTCTGGCGTCCGGAGGCCCATTTTCAGGGCTGGATAGATACCCTTCATGGAGGTATACAGTCGGTGCTGGTTGATGAGATTGCTTCCTGGGTTGTATTCCGAAAGCTACAGACCACGGGCGTAACAACCAGGTTGGAGATGCGCTATCTGCATCCAATCATGACAACAGAGCCCCAGATTACGCTGAGAGCCCGCATCAAGGAGCAGCACCGCAATCTGGTAACAATAGAAGCCGTGATTGAGAACTCGCGCGGAGAGGTATGCTCAAAGGGAGAGGCTACCTATTTTACGTTCACAGAAGAGAAAGCCCGCGAGATGGGATTCACGCATTGCGACGTGGAGGATGAGCAGCTTCTTTCCATGTAGTTTTTACTGTCCAATAGCCATTGTGGGGCAGAACGCCTCGAGAAAGAATCCGTTATTCAGATGCAAATACTACTTGCCGACCGTCAAGACATCACCAGGGCAGGTCTGATGCATGTCATATCAGAGATGAAAGTGGAAGCTGTCTGCCGCTATGTGGTCGACAAGACAGCCCTTTTGTCGGCCCTGAAAGACTGTCCAAGGTCGCTGGTAGTGCTCGACTATACATTGTTTGACATACAGGATGCCTCAGGGTTGCTCATCTTTTGCGAGCGCTTTCCCGATGCCCACTTTGTGATATTCAGTGAAGAACTGAGCTTGGACTTCGTAAGATATGTCGTCGTAAGTTCCCGTCATATCAGTGTCTTGCTGAAGGAATCGCCTATGTCGGAAATCAGGAATTGCCTCTCAGAAGCCCTGAACCGTCGCCAGTTTGTCTGCTCTCAGATACAGGAAATGCTCAGCAGGGGAGAGGAACCTGTGGAAAATGCCATAGACAAGCTGCTGACGAAGACCGAGCGGGAAGTGCTGCGTGACATTGCTCTTGGCATGACAACCAAGGAGATTGCCGACCACAGGTATTCCAGTTTCCATACAGTTAACACCCATCGCAAGAACATTTTCCGCAAGATCGGCGTCAACAACGTACATGAAGCAACCCGTTATGCCTTGCGTGCGGGCTTGGTAGATGCTGCAGAATATCTGATTTAGGAAGTTATTCCTCAAACACGATGTAGGTCTTCTTGAACCCCATTCCTTGCAATAGCTTTCCTATTTGCAGCCGGGCGTTCTGCTCGGCAGCCTGCATGTTGGCCGGGGTGAGGCACCGTTGTTTCATGCTGTTGACGGCTCTCTGGTAGAGTTTCTCCCTGTCGGCGTTGCTCCATCGTCCGCTTTCATAGAACGATTGCGTGCGTGCCTCGTCGATGAAGTTCTCGTCAAGCAGCTCGATGGGGGGCAGTTTGATGGAGATAGAGTCGCCTTTGACCGTCATTTTTTCGGCATTGGCCTTGCTCATGTCGATGCCCAGTCGCAGTGTTCCGTAGTAGATGCGCGCCAGTTCGTCGTCTCCGAAGAAGCCGTATCTTACCGTGTCGATGAGTTCTTCGTTGCTGATGGCGAGAAATTCCCATTGTCCGATGTCCTGTATAGCCTTCACCTGCGTCGGTGAAAGCTTGGTCGAGCCCTGCTGAGTGATGCCGATGGTGTTGCCGCTTGCCAAGTATAGCAGGGCTCCGACGATAGTGATTGCGGCAACGAGCACGGCTGCAATGACGACCCATACGGTCTTTGTCAGTCCGCAAAAGAAGTATTGGAAGTTATTTTGTGGCTGTTCCATAGCGTTCTCTGATTGAGGTGTCGAGTAATGAAGGAATGTCTCTGATGCCGAAATGCTTTCTGAAGCTGACGGTGATATGCTGCTCTTCGAAGCCCATCTCTTTGATCATCGGCACGAGAATGCTTGCTGCGCTCTGACGAGCAGTCTCGATGATGCCCATGTGGGGTATGTCTTCAATGATTGACTCGCGCCCCCGCTGCTCGTAGAGGGTCAGTTCTTCGTCGGAGAACCGGCTGCGGGTAATGGCGACATACTGCTTGATGGCCTGATGGTCTATGCGCGTGCTGGTCAGCGCAATTTTCGGATCGGGCAGAGTTATCTCGATGTTCTCGCCGTCGATCTTGATGTCTTTCTCCGAGAACTCTTCAAAGTCTACATAGGCTTTCACGCTCGCATCGATGGGGATGGCTATCTTACGCTTGCCAAGGGGCAGGTCGAAGTTGAAGTCTTTGTGGATGATTGAGCCGTCAATCTGTAGCTTATCGCTATGAGTAACAATCTTGTGAACCATGTATTCGGCCGTGTATAGCCGTGAACATTGCTGTATGTGCATTGTCAGTACGGGTATGGTGTCGAGGTGCTCAGCAGGTGATACAGCCTGTTTTCTGTCGCATGAGCACAGCACGCAGGTCGCCATAGCCAGTGCAAGCATCAGTCTTTTTGTCATGTAGGCATCCATGTCGTTGGTGTGTAGAATGGCATTTGAGATGCCAAAGTCGGCTGTTTTCCGTCGGCCTTGGCTTCTTATATCAAGGCACAAAGATACGAAAAAGACCGATAAACGGCAAAGTTTTCCCGAAAAATCGCACGCATCTCCTCAGCCTTCTGCGAATGTTGCCGTCGAGAAAGCTTTCGCTTCTTGGAGAATTCTCTGGAGAATTTCCTGAATTTTCTGGAGAATTCTGCAAATTCTCTGGTGAATTTTCCGGGATGGATTAAACTTTTTCCCCGCCTCTTCGTCATACTATCAGTTGCAACACAAAATACAAGAATACAAACCACGTTTAAAAAGGAAGAAATTATGAAGATGAAAAGTAGATTAATGGCTCTCATGGCAATGGTCATGATAAGCACTGTCGCAATGGCTCAGAACCAAGGCAACCGACAAGGACGCAACTTTGACCCGAAAGAGTTTGTGAAGCAGCAGACCTCTCGTATGGCAGAACGCTACGGACTGGATGCCGCTCAGCAGGAAAAGCTTGAGGCTTTAAACACAGAGTATGCAGGAAAGCTGCGCCCAATGGGTGGCCCTGGCCGCGGTCCTCGTGGCGAAGCAGGCCCGCGCAGACAAGCTCCTGACGGCGTAAGTCAGGCTACTCCTCCTGCCGAAGGCAATGCAAACGGCGCACGCCAGGGACAGCGTCCGAGCAAAGAGGAAATGGAAGCCCGCATGAAAGAGCGTCAGGCCGCGCAGGATGCCTACAACAACAGCCTGAAAGAAATCCTCACCGAAGAGCAGTTTGCAAAATATACGGAGGATCAAAAGCAAGTGCGCCAGCGCGGACCTCGCAATGGTCAGCGTCCACAACGCAACCAATAAGCACCAGCCCAAAAACATTCAATAGAACACTTCTTTAAGAGAAAAGGAAGAAGACACCTGCCGTTGGCGGGTGTCTTCGCATTTATATGGGCGTTGTCTCACAGGCTTTCCGCCCGTATGTCTCATGCCTCAGGCTCTCGTCCCCAGACTTCTTTTGACAGGAAGCCTCGGCCTAACAGCAAGATTCCTCCTCACAGCGGTTTCCTTCGGTCTCCGTTTCCAGCGTGCAATGGCCGATGCCTATGTCGGCAAGGGCATGCTTGAGCTCGTGCTTGGTAGCCTCGGCCTGCTGCAAGTCGTCGACAACAATATGGGCAGTGAGCGCATTCTCGGTCGTACTGATGGCCCAGACGTGGATGTGATGAACGCTTTTCACGTGGCTGCTGTGCTCAAACACGTGCTCAATCTGCTGCATCGTGATGCCCTCAGGCATGCCGTCAAGCGAAAGACGCAGGCTGTCGGACAGCAGTTGCCACGTAGAAACCAGGATGACAAAGGCAATGATGAGGCTCACAATCGGGTCGATGATGTTCCAGCCTGTGAAGGAAATAATCAGTCCTGCCACAACAACGCCGACCGAAACCAGCGTGTCGGCTGCCATGTGCAGGAAGGCTCCGCGCACATTGAGGTCGTTCTTCTGCCCCCTCATTAACAAGAGAGCTGTAGCACCATTGATGATGATTCCGACCAAGGCTGTCCACGAAACTGCAGCACCATTGACATCTACCGGGGCGTAAAACTTGTGGATGCTCTCGATGATGATGGCTCCGACAGCGACAAGAAGGATGATGGCATTGAGCAGAGAGATCAGCACCGACGACTTTCTGTAGCCGTATGTATACTGGCTGTTGGAATGAATCTTTCCCAGCTGGAAGGCTATCAAGACTAATACCAAAGAGAATACGTCGCTCAGATTGTGGCCGGCGTCGCTCAGCAGGGAAAGCGAATTCTCCAATAAGCCTACAATAGCTTCGACAGCAACGAAAAGCAGGTTGATGACAATCGAAAAGACAAAGATGCCGTTTAGCGAAGTAAGCTTCCCTACATGGGCATGATGATGGTGTGCATGATGCGACTCTTCGTGGTGGTGATGATGTGCCATAATGATGAATTTTCTTAGTGAATGATGGTGCAAAGTTACCGGAATAAACGTGCAACTCGGTTGCAAAACAGATATTTTTCTCCCGGAAACCGCATTTTTCGATGGTGCTTCTCGCAGTTTTAGCGTTTTTTCCTTATCTTTGCAGACAACATTTCATCATTAAACAGCGACAAAATGAGAAAATCATTGCACGCCATACTCCTGCTGATGCTGCTTGTCTCAGCCGGAGCATGCAAGAAGAAGTCAGAAGCTCCCATAAGCATTATCGTCCCGAAGCCTGCCGCACCTGCACCTGTAGGCATACAGTCGATAGGCGATGAGGCACAGCCTCGTCAGACAATCAAGTGGGGTGGTGGCACGTATACCTTGGGCATTAAGCGCTGGGCTGACAAAGAACTGCCGGTGGTTGATGACGGTGACGGGGGAAAATACTATGACAACCGCATCTCAGTGGATATCCTTGACGGCAGCGGAAACACGTTTTTCAGCCGTAAATACTCGAAGAATGACTTCGCGAATTACCTTGAAAGAGACATGCTTGGCAGAAGCGTGCTCTATAATATCGTGTTCTATGAGACGAGCGACCAGGCTCTTTTTCTCGTAGCAAGCGTAGGGTCGCCTGACGATACGGGCGGAGATTTCGTGCAGATGGAAATCAGAATAGCCAGAGACGGCTCGTCGTCGGTCCGTAAAACAGCCATCAGGGAGATCGAGGAGTTTTAGGGGCGTGCTTCTGAGTTGAAACACTTCTGTATGCAAATAGCGGTTGAGAAAAGGCAGAATAATGCTGCTTCTTTTCTCAACCGCATTCTTTTCTACATTCGATCGTCGGTCTTTTCGTGCAGTGTCATTTCCGTTTCTGCATCAGAAAGGGAACGGCTGCCGGTTAGCCCTGCAAGAGAACTTGGCGGGATTCCTCAAACATGCGCGGGCAATTGCTGGTCAGGCACATGTTGACAAGACAGTTGGCTGCCAGTTCAAGGTCAGACAAGTCGGCGCCTTTCTCACGGACTACCTCCTTGCCGAGGCACACTTCCCATGAAGTTTGGAAGTCAGAGTCGGCTGCACCTATATACTTATGGTCTGATCCGGGTATGTCAATAATGCGATAGCGGATGCTTTTCTTCGATGCTACCGGACGCATGCCGACGGCGATATCGTAGGCTTCGCGCAGTTGCTTCCTAAACTTGTTGGTACCAAGGAACATCTCATTGATGACGGGCATTAGTTCATCAAACTCATATGCCTGAAGGAGTTGTGTCAGTTTCATGTCTTTTCGTTCGGTGTATTGTTGCTGATGTGGTATTGAGGGGATGGAGTTCTTGCCGACGGTGCTTCTCTGCGCGGGGCGGAATGCTATGGGTTCTGGCGTTCAGAACTTTGCCATCTTGATGGCTACGACGGCACATTCGTCGCCTTTGTTGCCCAGTCGTCCGCCGCTTCGGTCTTGTGCCTGCTGCAGGGTGTCGGTTGTCAAGAGTCCGTATACTACCGGTATTTCGCTTTTTGCGTTAATGCGGGCGATGCCATAGGTAACCCCTTGGCAGATGTAGTCAAAGTGAGGAGTCTCGCCTCGGATGACACTTCCGAGTATAATGACGGCATCGTAGCCTCCGTTGAGTACCATTTGATGGGCACCATAGATAAGTTCAAAACTGCCAGGCACGGTCTTCACGTGGATGTTTTCGGGCAGTGCTCCGTGTTTTTCGAGCGTACTGACGGCACCGTTCAGCAGGGCTCCTGTTATCTCGGGGTTCCATTCTGCGACAACTATGCCGAAGCACATGTTGCTTGCATCGGGCACTTTACTGAGATCGTAGTCGGAAAGGTTGTGTAGTGCTGTTGCCATTTTCAGGGTGGTTGTTGTGTGTGTAATAGGGAAAGGGAGTCATGATTCTACCTGTTCAGCGCCTGCTCTTCACTTGTCGGAAGGCATTAGTCGTGCTGAAGGATTGAAATCACAGCTCCCTTTTCTGCTTGTTTTATTTGTTGACAGGTGTCTTAGAGAGAAGCGCGCTCGATGTATTTGTCGATCTCTCCGCTTTGTACAAGGATAGAACCGATGTATTTCTCCTTGATCTTCTGATAGACCTTCAGGGCATCTTCCTTCTTGTTCTGGCTCTCAAGCAGCTTGCCTGCCTGCAACAAGAATGTGGGTGCAAAGCTGTTGTTGACGCCGTTTGCTGACTTGCCGTCGGCCATCTTGGCAGCTTTTTTCAAAGCGTTGACTGCGTCGTCGATGCGTTCTACGTGTGCATAGGCATTGCCAAGTGCTGCTACGGCAGCAGGACTTACGAGCTGATCGTTGGCTGTATTGTACTTGTCAAGGTACTTTACTGCCTCTTCCCACTTGTCAAGATTGGCATAGCAGAGGCCTGCATAAAGGTTAGCAAGATTGCCTGCAGCGGTGTTACTGTAGTCTTCTGCGATCTTCAGGAAGCCCGAATAATTGGCGCTGTCGCCGTTGAGAGCGGTCTCAAACAGCTCTTGTCCGAAGAGTTCCTGCCCGGTTCCAAGCTCGGTACTGGCCTTGTTCTCGCGGGGTCCCGATACAAGATACTTGTAGGCAAAGGTGCCGATAATGAGTAGAATGATAGCCGCGAGGGCGATGACGACAGCCTTTCCGTATTGCTTGGCGAAGGCTTCTGACTTGCTGAGCACTTCGTTCAGCTCAGCATTTCCCTGTTCTTTTTTGTTTGCCATTTTCTTTATACTGTTTTAGTTCTTATATTTCCTTTCCGGAACTCTTCGGATGGTCTCCGATTTTGAGCGTGGCAAAATTACGGAAAATATTGCACATAGTGAAATTTATTTTCCACTTTTTTTGTTTTTCAGTGATAAAACCCGTAACTTTGCACAAAATATACCTGTGTCATGTGTCTGCCGGATTGTGCATCAACGGGAGGGATTATGTGGCAAAAGATGATCTTTTACCGGCCAAAAGATGATGTTTTACGCTGCAAAAGATGATCTTTTACAGGAAGAATGAATAACTGTTAGACAAATAGCTGATGTTTCTCCGTAGGATTTCCATCATCAATTATAAGAATATTCGTGAGGCGACGCTTGACTTTTCGCCGAAGATGAACTGCTTCATCGGCCATAACGGCGAGGGGAAGACCAACCTTCTGGACGCTGTCTACTATCTGTCGTTCTGCCGAAGTGCGTTCAATCCGGTTGACTCTCAGGTGATGACCCACGGTGAAGACTTCTTTGTCATCGACGGATTGTATGAGAACGAGGCCGGCGAGGTGGAGCAAGTCTATTGCGGAATGAAGCGTGGAACGAAGAAACACTTCAAGCTTAACAAGAAGGAGTACAAGCGTCTTTCGATGCATATCGGGCACGTGCCGCTGATATTCGTCTCTCCTTCCGACACGACTCTCGTGGAGGGCGGGGGAGAGGAGCGCCGGAAGCTGATGGACATCGTCATCTCTCAGTACGACCATTCCTACATTGAAGCCCTGAATGCCTGCAACAAGGCCCTGCAACAGCGCAATGCCCTGCTGAAGATGGACGACGAGCCAGACCCGTCGCTCATGGATATCTGGGAGGAGGAAATGGCCCGTTCCGGGGAAGTTCTCCATGCAAAGCGCACGGCATTCATCGACGAGTTCGTCCCTGTATTCCAAGAGATATACGACAGAATCTCGGGTCGGAAGGAGCAGGTCTCACTTCGTTATGTGTCGCATTGCCAGCGGGGCCCGCTCTTGGATGTCATCCGTCGCGACAGGATGAAGGACCGGGCTGTGGGATATTCGCTGCACGGCGTCCATAGAGACGATCTGGAAATGCTTGTCGGAGGCTATCCGTTACGCCGTGAAGCCAGCCAGGGACAGACCAAGACTTTCGTCCTGGCGCTGAAGTTGGCACAGTTTGATTTCCTTCGCCGCACGGCATCCAACACGACGCCCCTGCTCCTGCTCGACGATATTTTCGACAAGCTTGATGCACAACGCGTGGAACAGATTGTCAGACTGGTCTCCGAACAACAGTTTGGACAGATATTTATTACGGACACAAACAGGGACCATCTGGATAAGATATTGCAAAACAGCGGATTTGACTACAAGCTCTTTAGCGTCACTGAAGGTGAGGTCAAACCCAAGGAGGAAGCCGACAATGTTTAGGAGAAACGTCAAGTCGATACAGGAAGTACTGTCTCAGTTCCTTCGACAGGAGGGACTTGAGACCCCCTTGTGCCAGCATCGCCTCGTTGAAGCATGGGGCAACGTGGCGGGCTCGATGGTCGAACAGTACACCGAAGAGAAGTTTATCAAGAATCAGACGCTCTATGTCAAGGTCACGAGTCCGGCCCTTCGCCAGGATCTTTCCATGATGCGCGCCGATTTAGTGAAGCGACTCAACCAGAAAGCCGGGGCCCAGGTCATCGTCGACATACGGTTCTATTGACGCCTTTACGACCATCCGGCAGCGTCAACACGCCCGACGACAGGAGTGAAGACGGAAGTCTTTGCCCCAATAGCCAAAAAAGAAAGGTTGCGAGGAATGTTTTCCTGTCGCAACCTTTCTTCTTGTCATTTCGTCTCAATCTCTTCTTTCATGTCGATGAACTGCTTCTTCGAGTCATAAAACTCATATTGCAAGAAGCCCATCTTCTGCGAAGGGATGACGTGCACGCCCATTCCATATTTCATTTGCCACTTTCGCTTCAGCGAGAAAATGCCTTGGTTAATATAGGCGGCAACATAGGGATGTACGTGCAAATAGAACTTCTTGACGCCGATTCTTTTGACTAAGCGATCTATCTTTCCTTCCAGTTGGTCGGTGAAAAGAATGCTTGACTTGATCTTTCCACTGCCGAAACAAGTCGGACAGTCTTCCTCTACATTCACATCCATGGCAGGCCTTACGCGCTGTCTGGTAATCTGCATGAGCCCGAACTTTGACAAAGGCAGGATGTTATGGCGAGCTCTGTCTTGCTGCATGTTCTTGCACATTCGCTCGTATAGCATCTGTCTGTCCTCGGCAAGGTTCATGTCGATGAAGTCAACCACGATGATTCCTCCCATGTCGCGTAATCGAAGTTGACGTGCCAGCTCATCTGCAGCACCGAGATTTACCTCCAAAGCGTTGGCCTCTTGGCCGTTGTTGTTGCGAATTCGGTTGCCACTGTTCACATCCACCACGTGCAAAGCCTCGGTATGCTCAATGATAAGATAAGCACCATGCTTATAGTTCACGATACGCCCGAAGCCCGATTTAATCTGTTTTGTGACGTTGAAGTTGTCGAAAATCGGTACCTTTCCCGTGTAGAGTTTTACGATGTTAGCCTTTTCCGGCGCGATCAATGACACGTAGTTTCTTACCTCTTTATAGGCTTCTTCGTCGTTGATGTGGATATTTTCAAAACTGGGGTTGAAGATGTCTCTTAAGAGAGCTATTGCTCTTCCGGTCTCTTCGAACACCAGTTGTGGCCGCTGTTGTGTCTTCTGAACTTTCGAAAGCGTGTCCTCCCAACGCTTATAGAGAATCTTCAGTTCAGCATCTAACTCAGCGACTCGTTTGCCTTCTGCTACGGTTCTGACAATAACACCGCAGTTTTTGGGCTTGATACTGTGGATGAGTTGTTTAAGTCTGGCTCGCTCTTCGCCGCTTTTGATTTTAGAGGATACTGAGACTTTATCACCGAAAGGCACGAGAACCAGGTAACGACCTGCAAACGACAACTCGCCCGTAAGCCGTGGTCCTTTGGTTGAAATGGGCTCTTTGACGATCTGAACCAGCACTTCTTGTCCGGCAGTGAGTGTTGTCTGCACGCTGCCATCCTTAGGAAGGTCGGGCTGTTTGTGTGCCTTTGTGAAGGGATAAAGTTTCTTTCTGTCGCTTTGTACCTGCTTGAGGTACTTGGCGTAGGAATTGAATTGTTCGCCTAAGTCAAGATAGTGCAGGAAGGCGTCGCGTTCACAACCTACATCTACAAAGCAGGCATTGAGGCCTGGCATCAGCTTTTTCACTTTTGCAATGTAGATGTTGCCAACGGCGAAGGATGCCTGTCGCGGCTCGTTCTGATACTCTACGAGTTTCTGATCTTCGAGCAGTGCGATAGATATCTCTTTCTGTTGGACGTCAATTACTACTTCGCTACTCATTTCCTTACTATTTGATTAGTTGCTTAAAGGTGTCGGGGGTGGGAATATCCGATGCGGGTGATGGATAGAGCAGTTGCTTTATCTGCACGTTAACCCATCACCCGACACCTTTTTCCTGACAGACTACTTGCTCTTGTGTCTGTTCTTTCTTAGTCTCTTTTTACGCTTATGCGTAGCCATCTTGTGGCCCTTTTTCTTTTTACCGTTTGGCATAGCTGATGTTGTTTTACTTATGATTGATTAATTGATTTGGATGTCTGAGTGTCTGAATGCGGGGGCTTGCGGTTATTCGCCGGCCTGTTTCATCTGCTCTATGAAGCTCTTTGACGGCTTGAAGTGTGGCATGTCGTGGGCTTCGATGTGGATGGTTGTGTTCATCTTTATGTTGCGGGCAGTCTTTGCACGACGATGTTTGATGTCGAAACTGCCGAATCCGCGCAGGTATACGTTTTCCTTCTTTTCGAGCAAACTGGTCTTGATGGTGCTCATGAAACTCTCTACTACCACGGCTACATCTCTCTTTTGCAGGCCTGTGGCAGCTGAAATCTGATTGATAATATCTGCTTTAGTCATTATTAAAGTAATTTATAGTGTTATGATTTTTTACTTTCTGTCCATCGAATTGGACTGCAAATATAATGGTTTTTTACGGGATGGCGAAAGATTTTTTACTTTTTTTGCAAAAACATCCTTAAAAAATCACGAAGCGTTTCATTTACAGTCTCTTATAAATGGTTCTTTCGTTTTGGAGTGAAAGGTGTCTGTCGGCGGTCTTTTTGCCGAGTTGTAAATATTTATTCCACAGTCGTTCTGCCGGCAGAAGGTTCCTGTAGAATGTGACGGGCGGATGGTGTCAGGACTTGTCGGGCGCCGGTTGGCGTGCAGAAAGGAGCCATCAGCCGACGGCTTATGCCTGCGTGCTGATGGCTCCTGTGTGTGTTGACGGTGATTAGTATTCCATGACGGCGGGCAGTTCCTTGGCCTGTGCGATCATCTTCTCAACCTCTTTCAGGGCTGGAACGCGGCCTACGAGGTGCTTCTCGGCATTGATTTCCTCGAGCTTTGGCTGCAGATTCTCGGCAACGCGGTGCTTCAGCTCCTTCACGGTGTCTACACCTGCGGCTTCGAGCAGTTCTGAAAATTGAGGGCCTACGCCGTTGATGCGCATCAGGTCGGCATGGTTTGCCCACGTGAGGATGAGCTTTGGTGAGATTTCTGTCTTCTCGGCAAGCTCTTTGCGGCCTGCTGGTTTTGCGCACTTTTCGAGCAGGGCGTCCACTGTTTCGATGCCTGCCTCGATGAGTTTCTTTGAGTAAACTTCGCCGATACCTTCGACGTCAATGATTTTGTAAGCCATAATTTCTGTTATTTTTGGATTAGTAAAAGGATTAACATTTCTGCAAATATACGGAGATTTGACGATATCTCCAAATTATTTTAGAGTTTTTTATGGTTTGAAGGCTACGGGTTGTCGGCTGTTTCTGGTAGCGTTTTCGGGGTGAAGGGTAGGAAAAGTGGGAGGAAAAGATGATGTTTTGGCGGGCAATAGTTAATGTTTTGGTCGGCAATAGATGATGTTTTGCCTGCAGAAGCCTGCTGGTTCATGTCAGAACATGGCCGGTTTTGGGCTGACGACCGGTGTCTTTTTGAACAGTGAATGAAAGAAATCGGCAGGGAAGGGCTTCCGGCAGCCGTGGCCGACGGCAGGCCTTGTGACCGTGAGACACGGCCGGTAGGAGGGAAATCTGCTAAAAAACGTGAAACGGTTTGCCCATGTGGTGCTTAATTGCTATATTTGCATTGTTAATCATCAACGAAAGGTATCTGCCAATGAAAAGAACGATCATGACAGCCTGCATGGCCCTTTTGGTGGTCATGGCAGCGACGGCTCAGGAACGTGTGACACTTCCGCAGCCGAACAAGAAGGTGAAGATGACGCTGTTTGACGCCCTTCAGCAGCGAGCATCCGTGCGCGAATATGCGGCAAAGCCCGTCAGCGACCGCGTGCTTTCGCAGCTGCTTTGGGCAGCATGCGGTGTGAACCGTCGCGGTTCGGCAGCCTCTCAGGGCTTCGGAGCAGGCAATACAGACATTCGCATCACGGCTCCGTC
Organism: Prevotella sp.; assembly: GCA_017469955.1. Taxonomy (GTDB): domain Bacteria; phylum Bacteroidota; class Bacteroidia; order Bacteroidales; family Bacteroidaceae; genus Prevotella. The sequence continues at coordinate 108,706 of JAFUFJ010000009.1, read as the reverse complement.
GGCCATCAACGCCCAGGACATCACCGTGTATGTATGCCGTGAAGACGGTGCCTGGCGCTATGACGCCCGCGCACATGCCCTGGAAAAGGTCAGCAGCAAAGACCTTCGCGAGGCTGTAGCCGACCGTCAGCCGTTTGCAAAGGAGGCTCCCGTGAGCCTTGTCTTGGTGAGCGATGTGAGTAAAGTGCGCAATCACAGCGAGTTCGGAGCCATGGATGCCGGCTATGTGTCAGAGAACATCTGCCTGGCATGCACAGCCTTGGGCCTCGCAACGGTGCCCCGTGCCTCGATGGACAAGGACGTGCTTGCCCGCGAACTGGGCCTCGGCCCCAGCGAACAGCTCATGCTCAACAACCCCGTAGGATATCCGAAATGAACTGAATCGTGGCCTGCGGGCCGGAGATGCCGGCCACAGCAGCTGCGCAAAGCAAAGAATTAACCTCTTACATACTAACCGGGAAGCAAGGCTTCCGACCGACCAGCTATGAAGAAAACAAAGATTGTATGTACTATCAGCGACTATCGCTGCGAACAAGAGTTCCTGCGCAAGCTGTTCTTTGCAGGCATGAATGTGGTGCGTATGAACACTGCGCACGGCACTCCAGAGGGCATGCGTAAAGTTATTAATAATGTACGTGCGACATCTCAGCTGATAGCTCTGATGATTGACACTAAGGGTCCTGAGGTCAGAACGACAGCAGTCAGCGAGCCAATCAGCTACAAACAGGGCGACGTAGTGAAGATATTCGGACGTCCGGAAGTAGAGACGACCCACGACATCATCAACATGTCATACCGTGATATCACACGAGACGTGCGCGTGGGCGACCAGATTCTCATCGACGACGGTGAGCTGGCTATGCGTGTTTTGGAAAACACGGGGCCGATGCTGGTGGCACAAGTGCAGAACGACGGTGTGCTCGGCTCGCGAAAGAGCGTCAATATCCCTGGCGAACACATCGAGCTTCCCTCAGTGACAGAGAAGGACTATCAGAATATTCTCTTCGCCATCGAAGAGGACATCGACTTCATTGCCCACTCGTTTGTGCGCAATGCCAACGATGTCAGAGCGGTGCAAAAGATACTCGATGAGCACCATTCAGACATTAAGATCATCTCGAAGATCGAGAATCAGGAGGGCGTTGACAACATCGATGAAATCATTGATGCGTCGTATGGCATCATGATTGCCCGCGGAGACCTTGGCATTGAGGTGCCCTTGGAGAAGATTCCCGGCATACAACGCGAAATCATCCGCAAGTGTGTGGAGAAGAAAAAACCCGTGATCGTGGCCACTCAAATGCTGCATTCGATGATCAGCAGCCCCAGACCGACGAGGGCCGAGGTGACCGATATTGCCAATGCTATCTATTCAAACACAGACGCGCTGATGTTGTCGGGCGAGACTGCGAGCGGGAAATATCCCGTAGAAGCCGTAGAAACGATGGCTGCCATTGCCGAACAGGCCGAGAAAGACCGCCTGCTGCTGCACGACTTTGAGATACCTCTGCGCGAGAACTGCTCGCAAAAGGAATTCCTTGCCCACGCTGCCATTGACGCTACTCGCCGGCTTGGGGCAGCCGGCATCATCGCAGACACGCTCTCTGGCGAGACGGTTAGGCATCTTGCTGCCTTTCGCGGACCGTCTCCTATACTCGCGATTTGCTATGTAGAAAAGACGCAACGCTTGCTGAACTTGTCGTATGGGGTCATTCCTATCTCGCAACGCAAGCACGTTTCTCCGGAATATCTCTTCACGGCAGCCATCAGAATGCTGCGCCAGAAGGGCTACGTAGGCATTGACGACAAGATAGCCTACTTAAGTGGAAACCTCGGAAAGAATGCGGGCACGACCTTCTTGGAGATCAATCCTGTGAGGCAGTTCTTCGACAAGACCACCGAGTTCCACCTGCCTGTCTACGTGGCCGACCGCTGATGCAGGGCAGGAAGGAAAGGAACGGCCGGACGAGAGGTCTCAGAAGGCGTAGCCAAGGCTGAGGTATGGCCAGAAGAAACTTTTCGAGACGGCATGGTCTCCGCCAAGGTTGAACGACGGACTGATGCCTGCTCTGAACTGGAACCCGCTCTTTGCCTGATAGCGATAGCCGATGTTGCCGTAGAAGAAGTGGCCCCACGTGTTGCGGGTGTCATGTCGTTGTTCGACATCATACTGGTAGATGCCGTCGACTTCGCCCGTATGTTGATAGTAATAGTAGTGGGTGTGCTCGTTGTAATAGCCGAGGTTGATGCCCACGCCAAGTTCGAGATGACTCTTTCTACGGCCAGTGAGATAGTTGACTTCTATCGGCACTGTCCATCCTCTTAGGTCGTCGCTGCCGGTGAAGATGCTCATGTGTTCGGCATAGACAAAGGCCACTCCCGTGCGCCAGCCGAACCGGTCGTTGCCCGAAAAACGGCGCTCATAGGAGAGCCCGGCTAAGTTGGATGCTCCTCCTATCTCGAGATAGATGCTCTGTTTGGGAAGGTTTCCCGGGCTTGTCTGTTGGGCATGGACCTGCACGAAGGTCAGCAGTGCCACGGCGAAGGTGATGACTTTTTTCATGAACGTTTTTCTTTTATCGGTTCGTTGTGTTTTTTCTGTATGACGCAGAAAGCCGTTTTTCCCCCTATTTAGATGGCATTTTTTTTGCAGGACGGCGAGCTTTCTTGGCGAGAATCCTTGCCCTGCTGTGGGTAAAACATCATCTTTTGGCCGGCAAAAGATGATGTTTTGCTCAGCAAAAGATGATGTTTCACCTGCTGAAGGCATGCCTTTTCGGGGATGATGTCTTTCCTGTCGGTGGATGAATGGTATGGCTTGTGCGGATTGTCACAGCTTTTGCATGACCTTTTGCAGCTGTTCTCCGAGGCCGATGGTGTAGCCTTGCTGGCAGAAGACGACGCGGTTGAAGGTGTCGGCAATGATGAATATGGGCAGTTGTGAAGGGTCGTTCAGCTTCATTTGCGCCACGATTTGCCGGCATATCTCTCCGTCAGTGTCGATGCCATAGAGTGTATTTGCGGGCAGCGTTCCATAGTCTTCAGGGCGGAACTTGGCAGCCTCCTCCTCGTTTTCAAACAAGAGAAGTGTGGGTCGCCACTGCTCAAACACGCCGTGAACCTTGGCGATGTCGCGCAAGGTGTGGTTGGTAGGTTCCTGACCCATGCCGACGATTCCCACGACGAAGTAGCCCCGTCCTGTCTGTGAAAGGATGGAGGCGGGCTCTTTGGCGGGCTGCAGTCTGGAGCTGTTGTCGAAGGCAAGCGGCAGGTATCTGGACTCGGAGTCGAACGTTCCGATGACGCTTATCTCGCTTTCGCTTTGACGCATCACGAGCGGAAGGGTGGTGGTTTCGCCCTGCTTGATGCAGAAAAGCCGGTTGGAAGCGAGCACTCCGCCGTTGGCAAGCCGTGTGCCTGTGGTGAGCAGATAGGTGCCTTCGTCAAGCAATGTGCCTTCGCGGAAGGTGTTGCTCCATGAGGTTCCGCCTCCCATGTCGACCTGTCCTTCCTCAAAATTGAGCAGGTGGGTGGCGCCCTGGGCGTCGATTCGCGTGATGGTGAAGTGGCTGTAGTACTTGGGATCGTCGATGAGTGTGGTCGGCTTGAAGGTGAGAAGCAGCCGGCCTTGCTTGGCTGTCGTCTGCTCTTGTGCATCGAAATTGACGTCGGTCCATGGCGTCTGTGGGGCGGATGTGCCGGCGGTTGTCGTCGGGATGCGATACTGTACTTTGGCAGTGACGGCATCTTTGCGGGCCTCAATGCCGAGACTTCGGGCCAGGTCGACAAAGAAGATATCGCGAGAACGGCTGTCGGTGATGCGCGAATTCCATACGCCTGTCGGGGTCTGTGCAATGCGCAGTGCGCGGGTGTCGGGGTTGATCCGGATGTGTTTCTTCACCCATTCGACGAGCATCGAGGGGTCTTCTCGCATGCGTTGCTTGATGGTCTCGTCGAAAACCTGCTGCAAAGTATGCTTGAAAGGGTGGATGATCATCTCGTTTTCCACACGCGGACAGAGCTGACTGCTTTCGGCTGTGAGGTTGTCTTCGAGGATTTCCATGGGCATATCGCGCAGGTCCTTGTCGGAAAGTGACGCCAAAAGGTCGTAGACCCGGTCGGCATCAGCCTTGTGTTGCTCAATGAAGGTGAGGATGACAGGCCAGTTTCCGCGGCTCTTTGTAAGGAAGTCGGCAAAGCGTTCGGAGTATTGGCGGGCCATGTTGGCCGGCATGAATGTGTCTTCATAGGCATGTCTCAGAGAGTCTTCGCGGGCCAGTCGCTGGCGGTTTGCCTGCCGTTGTTTGTCGCTTACCTCGGGCATTCTGGCCTGTTCGGGTGGCGGAACAATGTCATATTGCTCGGCAAAGGTCTGGGTGATGTCGGTGAGTTGTCGGTGGGAAAGACGCACGGTGACGGTCTTGTCCTTGCCGAAAGAAGCCTTCGAAAAGCCGAACATTCCGTCTTTGGACGCCCAGACAAGCATGTCACCCTTGCCGGCTGTGAGGAAGGTTCGTCCGTGCTTGTCGGTATATTTGGTGGCCACGGTGCAGAATTCGGCATAGTTGTAGAGCTTGAACTCTACCTGTGCATCGTCGACGACACGCCCTTTCTCGTCGAGAACGCGAAAGTCGATGCGGGCAGAAGAGCCATAGTTGTCAATGAGATTGATTTCGGTGAAGTTAGACGTTCGCAGCATTACTTCCTCAGGACCGTTATAGTCGCCGAAGGCACGGGTATGCATTAACATCGCCCTTGATGCCGGAGCATTGAACCAACCGAGGTCTAACACGGGCTCAGGCTCACATGCTCCGAGGAAGAACCAGCGTCCGTCAGCCCAGGCTTCGACCCATGCATGGTTGTCGTCGGTATGGGCCCAGCGGGGCGTATATACCTGTCGTGCCGGAATACCTACAGCTCTCAGGGCTGCAACGGTGAAGGTTGACTCCTCTCCGCACCGTCCTAATGCGTTTCTTATGCATGCCAACGGTGAGAGAGTGCGCCCGTCTGACGGGGCGTAGGTCACGCGTTCATGGCACCAATGGTTGACTTCCAGGATGGCTTCCTGCATCGACAGTCCGCCGATTCGCTCTTTCAGTTCGTCGTAAAACACTTCTCTCGAGAGGTCAAGGGCCTCGTTGTTGACGCGAACAGGTAAGACAAAATGGCGGAAAAGCAACTCGGGAACCTGATTGCCCCATGGCATTTCACGTTGTGCCTGAAAGCTTTTACGGACATTTCTCAGATGAAACTCAAACGGATAGTCGGTGATATCGGCCAACGGCATATAGGCATATAGGAAGCGAAGCGCCTCAATCTCATGGGAATTGGACAGCATGCTAATCTTGTTAACATACTGTTGCCCTACGAGTTGTGCCTTTTCGTCGAAGGCTTTGAATACCTTTGCACGATAGATGTCGTCGCTAATAAAGTGAGGCCAGACCTGTGCGTTTGCCAATAGGCATGCAATGCTTAGGAAGAAGATATGGGAAACCTTTTTCATGTTGTATGGAAACAATGTGGTGAAGATAGGGATACTTGTCGTCAAATGCCGGCAATCAGCGCGTCAATGGTTGTCTTTACGCGTCGTTCTGTAGTGAGAAATCGTCGGTCAAACTCGTCGGTTCTCAGGGAGTTTTGGCATGATTCAGTGGATAAGACGGGTTCCCTGGCCGAGAAATGAAACTCGCTGATGCCCGTTTCTTTGCAGATCTTAGCGATGTTTTGCTCATTGACGCCACAGCCTGCAAGCAGGATGATCCGGCCGTTGGCTTGCACTTGCAGTTCTTTTAGCAGGCCAATCCCGAGCTCTGCTGTCGAGGCTTGTCCGGAAGTAAGGATACGGTTGCATCCAAGACTGATGATGTCTTCGAGTGACTTTCGAGGGTCTTGACAGCAATCAAAAGCCCTGTGGAAGGTGACAGACATGCCCTTTGCCTGCTGCATGAGCTGCCTGCAAAGCGGAATATCGACATTGCCCTCGGGCGTAAGGCAGCCGAACACTACGCCGTCGGCTCCCAGTTCGTGGGCAATATCGATATCCATCATCATACGTTCGGCCTCCAAGGCCGAGTAGATGAAGTCGCCTCCTCGCGGTCGAATGATGACATGCAGGCGAGTATCCTTAAGAAGTTGCCGGGCTTGCCTGATCTCTGCATAGGATGGAGTGGTGCCTCCTTCGGGAATACTGTTGCAAAGCTCGACACGATCGGCCCCGGCTTTCTGGGCAGAAAGGCAGCTTTCTACACCGTTTGCGCAAATTTCAACCTTGAAATCGGCTCTATTCATGAATGGCAATCTTTTCGACTCTCTTCTGGTGTCGGCCTCCTTCAAAGGGAGTAGAGAGGTATTCGTCCATGATTTCCTGTGCCGTTTCGTGGCTGATGAAGCGTCCGGGCATGACAAGAACGTTGGCATCGTTGTGCTGACGGATGAGATGTGCGATCTCTGGAATCCACGCTAATCCGGCACGTATGCCCTGATGTTTGTTGAGCGTCATGGCGATTCCCTCTCCAGATCCGCATATCGCAATGCCTGGATAGACTTCTCCCTGCTCGATGCCTCTGGCCAAAGCGTGGCCAAAGTCTGGGTAGTCGCACGACGATTCAGAATAGGTGCCGTAGTCTTTGTAGGCAATACCCCGGTTGTCGAGGTATTGCTTTACGTATTGTTTCAGTTCATAGCCGGCGTGATCGCAGGCCAGTCCGATCGTATTGTTCATAGCATCTCCTTTACTTGTTGATAGACATTCTCGGCGGTGAAGCCCAGTTTTTCGTCAAGAACCTTATATGGGGCCGAGAAACCGAAGCTCTCTAAGCCGAAGACACGGCCGTTTGCTCCGACAAGACCTTCAAGGTTGACGGGAAGACCGGCTGTGAGTCCGAATTTCTTTGCATTGGCAGGCAGCACACTTTCCTGATATTCCTTGGATTGACGGCGGAACAATCCTTCTGACGGTACGCTGACAATACGCACTCTTATGCCGTCTTTCCTCAGCAGTTCTGCCCCTGCAACAAGGGTTGAAACCTCAGATCCGGAGGCGAGAAGGATCACGTCGAAGTCAGAGTCTGAGCCGCTAACAACGTAAGCACCGTTAGCAACCTCGCCGTAATTGTTGCCCTTTGGCAGGTTGTTGATGTTCTGTCTTGAGAGGATAAGTGCCGTCGGCGTCGACATGTTGTCCATCGCTTGTTGCCAGCATACGGTAGTTTCCTCGACGTCGGCAGGGCGGAATACGCGCACCGAGTCTTCGCCATGATGGTTTTTCAGCTTCTCCATCAGGCGTATTTGTGCCTCTTGTTCTACCGGTTCATGGGTAGGTCCGTCTTCGCCAACTCTGAATGCATCGTGGGTCCATACAAACTTAATAGGTACGCGCATGAGAGCAGCCATGCGTACGGCGGGCTTCATATAGTCGGAGAATACGAAGAATGTACCGCATGCAGGGATGACTCCGCCGTGGAGATACATGCCGATGCAGACGCATGCCATGGTGAGTTCGCTCACACCGGCCTGCAGGAACGCTCCCGTAAAGTCGCCTTTTCTGAGAGCATGTGTTTTCTTAAGAAAGCCGTCAGTCTTGTCGCTGTTGCTCAGGTCGGCTGAAGAAACGACCATGTTGGGCACCTGTTCGGCCAGTAATCCCAGACAAGTGGCTGAGGCTGCACGCGTGGCTTGGTCGGGCTTCTGGATGAGAATATCCCAGTTGGTCTTAGGAGCTTGACAGGAGAACCATTCGTCTTTCAGCTTGGCTTTGTCGGGATGAGCCTGAGCCCAGGCATCTTCCTCGGCTTTTCTCACGGCAACGATCTTGCGGAGTTCTTCGCGTCGTGAGGCATAAAGCTGCTCAGTCTCGGGGAAGATGGCAAACGGATCGTCGGGATTGGCATGGAGGTTCTTCAGCGTATTGGCATAGGCATCGCCTCCGAGAGGAGCTCCGTGGGTCTTGATGCTGCCCTCGTAGGAGGTGCCGTCGGCCTGTTGTGCTCCTTTTGCCATGATGGTCTTGCCGATGATGAGCGTCGGTCGTCCGTTGGGTGCTTGTGCTTTCTGCAGTGCTTCGCGTATTTCGTCGGCGTCGTTGCCGTTGATGGTGGTGACGTTCCATCCCCATGCTTCGTATTTCTTGGCAGTGTCTTCGGCCATGACCTCGTCGCAAAGCGTCGATAGCTGTACGTCGTTAGAGTCGTAGAACATGATGAGATTGTCGAGTCCCAGTACGCCTGCGATTCGCCCGGCTCCTTGTGATATCTCTTCCTGGATGCCTCCGTCGGAGATGTAGGCATAGATCTTGTGCTGCATGACAGCCTTTCCGAGCCGTGCTTCGAGGAATTTCTCGGCGATGGCAGCACCCACGGCGAAGGTGTGTCCTTGTCCTAACGGGCCGGAAGTGTTTTCAATGCCGCGCTTGACGTCACGCTCTGGATGTCCCGGAGTGGGCGAATCCCACTGTCGGAAGGCCTTCAGCTCGTCAATGGTGAAGCGTCCTTGCAGTGCCAGGGCTGAGTAAAGCATGGGCGACATGTGCCCCGGGTCGAGGTAGAAGCGGTCGCGTCCGCTCCATTCGGCATTGTCCGGATCGTAGACTAAGAACTCAGAGAAGAGCACATTGATGAAGTCGGCGCCTCCCATAGCTCCGCCCGGATGTCCTGACTTGGCTTTTTCCACCATTGATGCAGCCAATATCCTGATATTGTCTGCTACGCGGTTCATTGTTGATTTGTCGTTCATAAGTATGTGATATGATGGTTGTCGTTTCTTTGTTGCAAAGATACGGTTTTCTGTTGACATGACCAACGTTTTGGCGACCGATTTTCAAGAAAAAGAGGACGGGCCTTTTCTTGCGTCTCTTTTCGCGCCTTCAAAGGAGGGAAGCGTCGGGATTGTTGGCAGGAAAGGAATGGCTTCTCGGAGGAATAGATGATGTTTTGCAGGGTAAAACATCATCTATTGGTCGGCAAAACATCATCTTTTGCCGCTGGAAGCAGATGGGTTGAAGCCAAGAACGACCGCCGAAGGAAGGTTGAATGGCGGTCGTTCTCGATGGTGTGTGGGAGAGACTCAGGGCGGAGTGCCTTGCAGTCGGGCTGGCCTTGGTGTCAGAAGATGGACTCTTCGGTTTCGGTTGTGAGCAGTTCGAGCATCTTCATGCCGGCCACAGAGTTGCCCTTTGTGTTGAGCCTTGGGCTCCATACTGCCACGGAATAGCGCTGAGGGCAGACGGCAGCGATGCCTCCTCCGACCCCGCTTTTGCCGGGAAGTCCTACAAAATAGGAAAAGTCGCCGGCCTCATCGTAGAACCCGCATGTCTGCATGATGGCGTTGATTCGCTTGACTTGCGACGATGTGAGGCTGACTTGTCCGTAGGTGAACGGCTTGTGGTGGCTGGCAAACGGCAGGAATGCCTGGGCGAGCTGCCGGCAGTTCATCTCGATGCTGCACATGAGGAAGTAGAACCGGAGCACGCGTTCGATGTCGTTGGTGATGTTGTTGTGGTATCTAAGCAGGTTGGCAATGGCAGCATTCAGATAGCCTTGGCTGCGCTCTGAATCGGCAACAACGGGGTTATAGTCGATGTCATTGCACAGGCTTATCGCCCTGATGAACCGGATGAATGACTCTTCTGGGTGGGGTAGGTGGGAGACGAGGATGTCGGAAACGACGATGGCTCCTGCATTGATAAAGGGATTTCGGGGTATGCCGTGCTCGACTTCCAGCTGGAAAAGCGAGTTGAATGCCGTGCCGGAAGGTTCGCGTCCCATGCGGTTCCACAGCTGGTCGCCCTCCAGACTGAGTGCCATTGCCAAAGAGAAGACCTTGGAAATGCTTTGCAATGAGAAGCGCGTGTCGGCTTCGCCTGCGGTGAATTGCTGTCCGTCGATTGCCTGAAGGCAGACGGCTCGCTGGTCGGGATCTACTTCGGCAAGGGCAGGAATGTAGGTGGCCTGCCGGCCTTTGCCCATCAAAGGCTCGACGGCTTGATAGATTCGGTCGATGATTTGCTGATAGTTCATGGTAGCTGTTCTGTCGGAAAATGAAAGAAAGGAGGCTCGCCTTGGTTGTCGGGGCTGCCTCCTTTCCTGCTGGTTGTTCTTGTCTGTATGTCTGTTGTCTTATCTCAGGCTGAAACGGAAGGCAGAATGATGATAGTATTTCTCGCCCGGTTTGAGGTAGGGTGACGGGAACTCCTTCTTGTTAGGCGAGTCGGGATAGGTCTGAGGTTCAAAACAAATGGACGCCCTTTGTGGGTAGGCAATGCCTTTCTTGCCGACCAAAGAGCCGTTGAGGAAGTTGCCAGTATAGACTTGAAGGCCTGGCTGATTGGTGAAAACCTCCATGTAGATGCCCGACTCTTCAGAATAGACACTGGCAGCAACCTTCGTGTCGTCGCCCTTTCCGTCCTTGTATGTGTTCAGGCACCAGTTCTGATCATAACCGCCGGCATAGCGGATGTCCTGCCAAGAGGTGTCGCCGATGGTCTGGTAGAGGGCATGTCGTTTGGTGAAATTCATCGGTGTGCCGTAGACTTGCTTGATCTCTCCCGTGGTCATGAACGTGGAGTCGGTCGGTGTATAGTAGTCGGCGTTGACAAAAAGGACGTGGTTGGTGCATGCGACTGACGGGTCTCCAGAGAGGTTGAAGTAGGAATGATTGGTCAGGTTGACAATGGTCTCTTGGTCAGTTTCGGCCTCAAACACCATGTCAAGCGTATTGTCTTCGGTGACGGTATAGGTGACTGTAGCCTGGACATTGCCAGGAAAGCCGTTGTCACCATCGGGTGAAGTAAGGGCAAGTTTGATGCTGTTCTCGGTCGCTTCAACGACGTCAAACACCTGATAGTGGAAGCCAGAAGGTCCTCCATGCAGGCAATGGCCGAAGTTGTTTCTTGGCAGTTGGTATTTCTTTCCTGCTACGGTAATCTGTCCTTTGTTGATGCGATTGGCATAACGGCCTATGGCTGCGCCGAAGTTGTTGCCGTTGTTGACGGAATCTGCATACTGATAGATGTTGTCAAATCCAAGCACTACGTCGCTGAAAGTGCCCTGCTTGTTGGGGACACACAGGCTGACGATGCGCGCTCCGAAGTTGGTTATGCAGGCTTCCATGTTGTTGGAATTCTTAAGCACGTACAGCTTCACGGGTTTGTCGTTGATGATGGTGTCGAACCGGGCTGCGTCAAGCCCCGATAAAGTCAGGTTGCCATTGCTGCCGCAAGATGTGAATATGATGCTTGATGCTGTTCCTGCAAGCAGAAAAAGAACGGCAGCGGCTTTGCTTTTGAGTTGAAAGAATGTCTTCATTTTCTTCAGTTTTACGGATGGATACTTAAAAAGCCCCTTCTGACAGGAATGACAGAAGGGGCTTCTGGGATTCCCTCCTATGGATTCCTCAACGAATAGGTAGAGGGTGGGAGGGACTTTTCTTTAGCAAATCTTGCGCGAACCGTCGCTGATAATGACATCGTAGACCTTCGGAGCCTTGCCGTATTTCTCGAAGTATTTCTGTGAAGCGTTCTGGATAAACGTGTCATAGAGTTCTTCCTTGACAAGGTTGATGGTGCATCCGCCGAAGCCGCCACCCATGATACGCGAACCAGTTACGCCGTATTCCTTGGCAAGGTCGTTCAGGTAGTCAAGCTCTTCGCAGCTGACATCATACTCCTTTGAAAGGCCATAGTGGGTCTCATACATCTTCTGGCCGACGGTTTCGTAGTCACCTTTCTCCAAAGCATCGCATACAGCAAGCACGCGGTCCTTCTCTCCAAGTACGAAATGTGCGCGAGTGTAGTCCTCTTCTCCAACCTCAGCACGTACTTCTTCGAGCTGCTCCCATGTGCAGTCACGCAGTGTTTCAAACTTTCCTTCGGGATGTTTGGCTGCGATATGCTTCACGACATTTTCGCAAGAATTGCGACGATCGTTGTATGGCGAGCCGACAAGTTCATGCTTTACGCACGAGTTGAGCAAGACAAGCTTGTAGCCTTTGGGGTCAAAGGGGAAGTATTCGAACTCGCGGCTGCGGCAGTCAAGACGCATAAGCTTGCCAGCTTGTCCAAAGACACTGGCAAACTGATCCATGATTCCGCAGTTCACACCAACGTATTTATGCTCTGTTGCCTGACCTGCAAGCACCATATCCCACTTGGAAACCTTGTTGTCTCCAAAGAGATCGTTCAGACCATAGGCAAAACAGCTCTCCATTGCTGCCGATGAAGACATGCCAGCACCCAGAGGAACGTCGCCGGCAAACGCAATGTTATAGCCCTTGACAGGTACTCCAAGTGCTTCCATTTCCAATGTGATGCCGTAGATATACTTTGCCCATGAGGCACGGGGACCTTGTCCGTCATGGAAATCAAAGTCAACACGATCCTTCAAATCAATTGAATAAGCACGGATCGTACTTTCCGTTCCGTTGGGACGCATCTCGGCCATAATGCCCTTGTCTACTGCTCCAGGAAATACAAAACCGCCATTATAGTCGGTGTGTTCACCAATCAGGTTGATACGGCCCGGTGAGGCATAAATGTTACCAGTCTGGCCGTCGAAGTGCTTGATGAAGCGACTTCTTACGAATTCAATATCCATCATATTCTTTAAATTTGGATTAATGAGTAATTGATACCTAATTATTATTTGCGATTATCGGTCCTGTTCCCCGTCTCTCACACAGGAGAAAACGGGGAAAGACCATAGTATTTACTTCTTGGCAGGCTTGCATCCTGTTACAGCATAGAACAGAAGGTAAGCCAACATGGCTACAACAAGCCAGTAGCTGTTGATGTCTCCTACCTTTGCTGCCATAAGGTTCTGGATGAGAGGCATTACACCTCCGCCGACAACCATTGTCATAAACAGACCAGAAGCAGAAGCAGTGAACTTGCCAAGTCCTTCGGTTGCTAGGTTGAAAATAACGCCCCACATCACAGAAGTGCAAAGACCACAGAGGATGATGAGCAATACTTTAGAGGGTACTTCGGCACCTTTCAGGGTCATCTTTGCGCTCTCTGGCATCACGATGGCAATGATAAGCAGGGCAATAGCCAATGATGTCGTGCAGATTAGCTGGGCACGTGGCGACACCTTTCCGCTGATGAACGCACTGCTGAAACGTCCAACAAGCATCAGAAGCCAGTAGATTCCTGCAATTGCACCTGCGATAGCTGCGCTACCTAACACACCACCCTCGGCAACAGGTTGGCTAAGATAGAACAAGAGTTGTCCGGGAATACCTACTTCAATACCAACATAGAAGAAGATAGCAATAATGCCAAGTACGAGATGACGATAACCTAATGCGCCCTTAACGCCTTCGATAACGTTTGACTTTTCAGTCTCTGGCTCTTCAATTTTGGTGAAATAGATGATGACGAATGAAGCTGCAAAAATTGCCAAGGCAATCAAAAGCAATGGAGCAACGTCGCTGAGAGAGGTCTCTTTCGTAATTTCTCCAATCATGGCACCTGCCAACATTGGGGTCAATGTGGCAGCAAGCGAGTTGAGAGAACCGCCGGTTTGGATGAGCTGATTTCCGCGATTACCACCGCCACCGAGCAGGTTGAGCATTGGATTGACGACGGTGTTCAGGATACATACGCAGAAACCACAGATAAATGCGCCAAGAAGATAGACGACATAGGCACTGATAGCATTGGCATCCATGTTGCTTGAGCAATACTGAACGGCAATTCCGATGAATCCTAAGGCAAGGGCTACAAGAGCAGTTTTCTTATAACCGATCTTTGTGATCATCACGCCTGCAGGGATACCCATGAAGAGATAGGCTGCAAAATTCATCAGGTTACCTACCATACCGGCCCATTCGTACTGCTGTTTCCAGATGGTACCAAAGGGAGCCGCCATGTTCGTTACGAACGAGATCATTGCGAAAAGGAACATCATTGCAATAATGGCAACGATGGCTCCATTCTTCTTTTGTGTTTGTGTCATTTTGTTTAAGGGTTTTTAGTTTTATGAATGATGTGATTATTTGTCAGTTCCGAACTTATAGATAGTCTTCTGTTTGTATTTTTCATGAGGACCAAGTACCACAGAGGGGAAGTAAGGATGGTTGGGACTGTCGGGGAAATGTTGTGCCTCGAAGCAGATAGCAGAGCGACGAGGGAACGTTGCGCCTTGCTGACCTTTATATCCGTCGGCCCAGTTGTCGGTGTAAACTTGCACGCCTGGCTCTGTGGTATAGACTTCCATCGTACGTCCGCTGTTCGGCTCTACGATGCGTGCTGCAAACGAAAGCTCGCCTTCTTCCTTCTTGTTCAGGACAAAGCAGTGGTCATAGCCTGCTCCGTTTCTGATTTGTTCGTCGTCGGCGTCAATGTCTTGCCCTACGGGTTTCGGGGTACGGAAGTCGAAAGGCGTACCTTTGACGAAGCGGATTTCTCCGGTAGGAATGCTTGTTTCGTCGATGGGCAGATAGTAGTCAGCATTGATTTCGCACACTAAGTCTTCAATAGTCGGGGTTGGGTTGGCGATTCCTGCAAGCGAAAAGAATCCGTGGGATGTGAGGTTTAGTATGGTTTTCTTGTTGGTTGTGGCCATGTATTCAATGACAAGCTCGTTATCATTGGTGAAGGTATAGACCACAGTGGTCTTCACTTCGCCCGTAAAGCCTTCTTCTCCATATGGACTTACGTACTCGAGCACGAGCGACTGGTCGTTCATCTGCGTGGCATTCCATACCCTTGCGTTCCACCCGCTTTTGCCTCCGTGCAGCGAGTTGGGCCCGTTGTTGATGGCCAGCTGGTATTCTTTCCCGTTGAGCTGGAACTTTCCACGTGCAATACGGTTGCCGTAGCGTCCGATGAGTGTTGAAAGGTAGGGCTCGGGTGAGTTGATAACATCCTGTATGTTGTCGTGTCCCTGGATGACATTGGCATAGTTTCCGTTGCGGTCGGGCACCATAATAGCCACCAATGCGCCTCCATAGTTAGTTACTGCGACTTCGCTACCCTGCGTGTTCTTTAGGATATACAGGTCGGTTTGCTTTCCGTTGATAGTGGTCTGAAAGTCTTTACGTTTCAGGCCACATAGGGTTTCTGTTTCCTTTGTGTTCATCATTGTTGGGTTTATAAGTTACACAATGCACTTGCAAAGTAAGCAAAAAAAAACGAACGGCGCAAATATTATATTGGAAAAACTTATGCTCGTTCGTGTTAAAGTTAATTAAAGAACAGGTGCCGGGTGGCAAGAAGTGGCAGAATTGCTGCCGTTCGTTTTGCAGTTTTCGTGTTTTCCGTCTTCTTTGGTCTTCTTTTCAAGGCTTTTCCCATGTGACAAGATGGCGGGGCAGGGCGATGTTTTTCCTGCGTTCGTACCACACTTTCGCCGAACCGGCCACATGTCTTTTCATGTGACCGCTGATGATGTAGTAGCTTGCCCGGTATTCGTCCATGAGACTCAGGAATGTGTTCTTGATGCGAGAACACTTCTCGTTGATGGCGTTGTCAAAGAGATTGGTCAGGCGCTCGACGCTTTCCTCGATCTTTTCCCTTTCCATGGCCGGTGCCACCAATGAGTAGTATTTCTTCAGTTCGTCGCGATAGTCGGAAAGATGTTTGAACTCTATGCCTTCCTCATGAGCCAGAAACAGCATGTATACGGCTTTGTGAACAGGTTGCATGACAATCTCCGTACGGTTATAGTCGTCAAGGATAAACCGGTAGTCTCGGGTGATGGTCAGCCTGCTCAGCTGCCGTTTGGCTGCTTCCATGCGCAGTTCTTCGAGCAGAGGTACGCCGATGGCTTGCAGCAACAGGTCGGTCCGGCCTGCAGCATGCAGCTCGTGTACGAGTTGTTGGATGTCGGAAACAATCAGGTTAGTGCGTTCTTCACTCATACGACGGGCTATTCTTCGATGGTTTGCAGCACGTTTGTTATCTTTCTTTCGAGCCAGTTCTTCCAGCGTTCAACCATGGGTTTTGACAGACTTTCTTCCTCTTCAAGACCATCTTCGTTTTCTTCTTGACAGTCAGAGGTTTCAGTATCTTCGGCTATTTCAATGGTTAAAGGAGGGTTCTCGCTCTTTTTGTCATGTTCTTCTACGGTTTTTTTTACGGGTTTATACAGCAAAGGAATGAGACTTTCGTAGTATTCGTCTTCGCTGATGTTCTCCGGCATTTCTTTCTTTGCTTCCTGTAGCCCGTCAGTCATGTCAGCGGCCAGGATGATCACCTTGGCGTCTTCGTCCAGGCTGTTGTCTTCTGCTGTGCCCCAAATGACGTCGATGTCGGGGTCGAGCTGGTCGAAAAACTCGTTGATTTCGGTCAGTTCAGGCACATATAGGGGAGCCTTTTCGCTGGCATAGATGTTGAAAAGCACGCGTTTGGCCTTTCCGATGTCGCTTCCATAGAGCAGTGGCGAGTCTAATGCGTTGAGGATGGCGCGCTCGACCCTGTGCTCTCCGCTTGCCCTTCCTGTGGCCATAATGGCTCCTCCGCCGTTGCGCATGGTGGTTTCCACGTCGCAGAAGTCGAGGTTGATGCTGCCTTCCGAGCTTATTGTGATGAGTTCGGAGATGCCTTTCACGGCACCTTTCAGCACGTTGTCGGCCCGTTTGAAGGCTTCTTTCAGGGTGATTTGCGAGTCAGAGTAGACGTCGCACAGGCGCTCATTGTTGACAATCAGCATGGCATCGACGTTTTTCCGCAGTTCTTCGACGCCCTTCAGCGCCTTGACAATCTTGCGTTTCTGCTCAAAATAGAAGGGGATGGTGACCACTCCAATCGTCAGAATGCCCTTTTCCCGGGCCGCACGTGCCACAACAGGGGCAGCTCCGGTGCCCGTTCCTCCGCCCATGCCGGCTGTGACAAACACCATTCGCGTGCCGTCGTTGAGCAGTCTTTGGATGTCCTTGATATTGCTTTCGGCCGCTTCACGTCCCACTTCTGGCCGTGCACCGGCTCCCAAGCCGGCGCGTCCCAGTTGTATTTTCACCGGAATGTTGAGCTTTGACAGGGCTGCACTGTCGGTGTTGCACACCGCGTAGGTGACTCCTTCAATGCCTTCTTCGTGCATGTTGTGCACGGCATTGCAGCCTCCTCCGCCCACGCCGATTACTTTAATAATGTTTTGCGAAAGGTCTTCCACATGGCCGAAGTCAAGATTCATGCCGTTGTTTTCCGCCGTTTTTCCGATGGTTGCGGTCGTGTTGTCTTCCATATCTCTGAGTCGTATAATCAGGCAAATTTGTGTAGATGGATGCAAAGGTAATAAACAAATCTCTGTTTCCCATTGTCTCGCAAGGCTTGCGGACGGTGAGGATGCCCGGATTTTAACCATTTTTAAGCAAAGAATCCTTCTGGCTGCGCCACTCCCATTGAAAGATAATATGTATATTTGCAGCCGTTTAATGCCGGAAGGGGCTGCCGATGTCGTAGGGAAGGCTAAGCAATCGTCGGGTAAAAGATAATGTATTGCCGGGTAAAAGTTCATCTTTTGCCGACCAAAACATAATCTATTGCCCAGACTTTGGAAAGCATTCCTGCCAGAAGTCGGCTGTCGTCTTCATGGCTTTGAGCATGAAAAAGAATACTGGACATGATGAAATTGAAAATCTTTGCAGCTCTGTCTGTCGCATTGATGATGGCCGGCTGCGCGCAAAAACAGCCTTCTGCACCTCAGAAGGCAGCGGAGAACGCTGTGGAAACGGCGGTTGTCGAGCAGGCTGAGAAGGCAGAAACGACGGATACTGTCCGAGAAGTCACGGACAGGCTCGTGGCTATTTACGACGAGGTGTGCAAGACTTATAATGAACATTTCGACGACGACACGCTGTCTTTCGACGACGAATTTAACGAGCGTTTCTTGTCGGAAAGCTATCAAACGCTGTATGCCCAGATGCGCAAAGAGAGTGCGGAATACCCTAATGAACTGATGGGATTCGACTTCGACCATTGGTGTCTGGGGCAGGACTGGGGCTGTCTGGCCTATGACATCACCGACGTGGCGGTGAACGGAGGGCTGGTTCTGGCTCAGGTCGACATCCATAGCGGTGAAGAAACGTCAACCGTCGTCCTGCCAATGGTGAGACAAGACGACGGCGAATGGTATATCGACGACTTCCGATGCTTCGGAAACTACTCCGACAGGCAGCGTATGACCGACTGCATCAGAGAGTGTCGTGCGGAAGCTGAGGCTGCTGTAACGCAGTAAGCAGGTCGGCAACAACATAGCTGCTGCCACCTATAAACACGAAATCTTCTTCAGAGGCCTTCGAGAGGGCATCCCGATAGGCTTCAATAACGGTAGGGTAGGCGTCTCCTTCTAAATGGAAAGAGGCGCCTGTTCTTGCCACTTTCTCTGCAGGAACGGCACGGTGGGTGCCGGCCTGGGTGAAATAATAGCGGGCTTTTCCGGGCAATAGCCTCATGACTCCCTCAAGGTCTTTGTCGTCGACCATGCCGAACACGATGTGGAGTGCTTTGCAGGGCTGGGCGGAAATCTGCGGGGCGAGGTCGTTCCACCCGGCAAGATTGTGGCCCGTGTCACAGACAACATGCGGGTGTTCCTGCAGGGTCTCCCAACGACCGTGCAGTCCTGTCAGCCGGCAGACGTGGGGAAGTGAGGCCCGTAGGATGTCGTTGAGGGGCATCAGCCGTTCCGTCCTGCCCGATTCTTTTAGGAAGTTAGTGGCGCAAAGTATTGTGCGCAGGTTCTTTTTCTGATAGCTTCCTTTCAGTTCGAAGGCCTCTTGCCATTCTTTCCGGGGCTGAGGATGCTCTTCGGCAAACAAGATTTCTGAGCCGGTTTCACGAGCTTTCTGCTCAAAGACCATACGCGTTTCCGGGGTTGTTTCTCCTATGACAACGGGAACCTGGGGCTTGATGATGCCTGCTTTTTCGGCTGCAATCTCCTTGAGCGTGTTGCCAAGAAACTGGGTATGGTCAAGCGATATGTTGGTAATGACCGACAGTATAGGGGTGATGATGTTGGTTGAATCGAGTCTTCCGCCAAGGCCAACCTCGATGACGGCGATGTCTGCGTGCTGCTCTTCGAAGTATTTCAGGGCAAGAGCCGTTGTAAGCTCGAAGAAAGAAGGGTGCAGGGGTTCGAAGAAATCGCGGTGGTTCTCCACGAAGCTGACGACCTTTTCTTCCGGGATAGGACAGCCGTTCACCCGTATTCGCTCGCGGAAGTCGACGAGATGGGGCGAGGTGTAGAGGCCTACTCGATAGCCTGCTGTCTGAAGAATGGCAGCCATCGTGTGGGATACGGAGCCCTTTCCGTTGGTTCCGGCTACGTGGATGGCCACATAAGTGCGGTGAGGATGCCCGAAATAGGCATCGAGAGCCTCGGTGGTTTGTAGTCCGGGCTTGTAGGCTTTGGCGCCGTCGCGCTCGAAAGCCGGCGTGGCGGTGAACAGATAGTCAATGCATTCCTGATAGGTCATCTGCTCTTGGTGACATTAAGTGTTGCAGAAAGTAGCGTGCAACCCGTGACATGCGGGGTCAGAGGAGCGTCGGTTGTCGACGTGATGGTTTCGCCCACCCAGTCTTTTGAGAATATGTTTACGCCGGGTTGCAGGCAGTTGACGGCACATATACTGTTGGCACGCAGAAAATCAACATAGGCATTCCGCTTGTGTTCCGGAAGGTCTTTGCACTTGATAAGGTGGGTCAGGTAGCGGAAAAAGATGCCGTGAAACAGACCAACGTCACCGCCTTTGGGGCTTTTGCTGACGTTGTTCATCAGTCCAGTCTTAGCATCGCCCAGCATCAGGATGCTGTAGTCGGCAGCCTTTACTGCGTCATGAAGGTATTGCCGGTTGTGAGTCTGTTGGTAAAGGGCTGTGGCCATGGCGAGAAACGTACCGGTATTGTAGCTCCAGACGCGCTTGGCTACGCCTCTTTTGCCAATATGGTCGTAGACAGCTCCTGTCGTTGTGTTGAAAAGATGGTCGTGTTCCCAGTCATATATCTGTTTCAGGTCCTTCAGATATTTCTTCTTCATGCCCTTCTTGTCATGCCCTTCAAGTGCTTTGCAGTGGCTTGCCAACATAGAAGCAATAATGCCTCCAGGACCATTAGAGCAAGCATTCTTGGTTTTTGGGATGAGCGAATCGGTCGACCATGATATGCCTCCATTCCAAGGATCCTCGTCATTTGGTCCCCAGGTAGTGATGATATATCGGTCGTAAAGCTTTTGGGCCTGCTGCAGATACCTTGCCTCTCCGCTCGTCTCATACATGCGGATAAGGGTAATGGCGATCCATTCCATGTCGTCGATGGAATTGTTTCGCCACGGATCGTCAGGCCATTGTTCGTAGTTATATCGGCAAATGCCGTCAAACCAAGGCTCATACATCTGCAAGTACCGGCTGCTTCCTGTGAGGCGATAGGCGTCAATCACGACGTCCATTGCCTGTGCTTGCCACCACCATTCGTTCTTTTTGTCGGCTTGATCACTTCGGGAATTGAAGTAGAAACAATTGCTGCAATCGGGAAAACTGGCACCCCAATAGTGGTCAATCAGGGCATCTGCGGCCGCAATGAAGGCCTGTTCTGTCTTATTAACAGAAAAAACTCCCGACGGACTCACTGCATTTGCAGGGAGAATCCATAGGGAGTTTATCAGGGTTACGATGTTGATGACGGACATTTTCATGGCTTTTTTCTTGGAGAAAGGGTTTATGAAAAATAGTTTTTAAACCGCTGAAATATCGTCCTTTTTGTCGCTGCATCGCCTTTGAAGTTGTCACTGTTGCGGAAATGTTCAAGGGTTTCCCGCTCGTCCCGTGAGAGTTCTTTTGGTACATAGACACTGATGTTCACCACAAGGTCGCCCCATCCCGCCCCATATCCTTGTACAGCAGGCAGGCCTTTGCCACGTAAGCGCAGCGTTTTCCCGGGTTGTGTGCCCGGCTCTATTTTGACTCTTACCCTGCCACCATCGATAGTTGGTATCTCGACATTGCCTCCAAGTGCGGCAGTAGGGAAGTCAAGCAGCAGGTTATAGATGACGTCTTTCCCGTCTCGAATGAAGGTATCATTGGGTTCTTCCTCAATAAATACCTGAATATTGCCGTTGATTCCGTTGTGCTGTCCTGCGTTTCCTTTGCCAGGAACATTGACAACCATACCGTCAGCCACGCCTGCAGGTATCTTGATTTCTACGACTTCTTCGCCTTTTACGACACCAGTGCCGTTGCATTCGTGGCATTTATTCTTGATGACAGTTCCTTCTCCATGGCAAGTCGGGCACTCAGTCTGGGTCTGCATCATGCCCAGCATGGTGCGGACAGTCTTGACAACTACTCCACGTCCCTGGCATTGCGGGCAGGTTTCTGAATGACTTCCGCCTTCAGCTCCTGTGCCATGACAATGAGAACAGGTGATGTCCTTCTTGACTTTAAACTTCTTTGTGACTCCAGTTGCTATTTCTTGCAGCGTAAGTCGCACCTTAAGTCGAAGATCAGAGCCACGATGCTGTCGGCTTCCGGCACTGCTTCCCGAAGAGAATCCTGAGAATCCTCCTCCGCCAAAGAAGTCGCTGAACACGCTTCCGAACTGGGAAAAGATGTCGTCCATTGAGAATCCTCCCCCAGAAAAACCGCCAAACCCGCCGGGAGCGTCGAACCCGAACTGGTCGTATTGCTGGCGTTTTTGAGGATCATGCAGCACATCATAGGCCTCAGCTGCCTCCTTAAACTTCTCTTCAGCTTCTTTGTTACCGGGATTACGGTCAGGGTGATACTTGATGGCAATCTTCCGGTAGGCTTTCTTTATTTCGTCTTCTGTGGCTTTTTTGTCAACCCCCAGAACTTCATAGTAATCTCTTTTCTGTGCCATAGTTTTCCTTTATTGGCCGACTGCCACTTTGGCATGCCGGATAACTTTATCGTTCAAGGTATATCCTGTTTGGACACAATCGATGACTTTTCCCTTCTTTTCGTCGCCCATACCTGGCACCATTGCTATTGCTTCATGATAGTCGACGTCGAAATCCCTGTCTTCGGTTTCGATTTTCTTTACTCCGAGTCCTTCAAGTGTCTTGATGAACTTTTTGAAAATGAGTTCCATTCCTTCCTTGATGGCTGCGGGATCGTCGGTATGATTGTCGGCAAGTGCACGTTCGAAGTCATCGAGAACTGGCAGAATGGCAGCGATGGTTTTCTCGCCTCCATTCAGTATAAGTTCGGTTTTTTCCTTAAGAGTGCGCTTTCTGAAGTTGTCGAATTCAGCGACGGTACGCAGCAGTTGGTCGCGCAGCTTTGCATTCTCTTCCTCGAGAGAAGGAGCCTCTTCGACCGTTTCTTCTTGGTTTTCGGCATCTTTTCCGGTTTCGGAATCGTCGGGAACTTCCTGATTTTCCTTGTTCTTTACTTCCTCATCCTGGAGGATTTCCTCTTCTTTCTTTATGTCTTTTTCTTCCATAGTTGCTGTTGTTGTTATTTCTATGGTCGGAGATGCAAATATTATGCCAAATCGAAACGTTTAGTACATTCTTGCCTTTTGTTCCTTGATTTGCTCGTCATAGATATAGTCGTCGTAGTCCATCAGCTTGTCAATGGTTCCGCTTGGTGTGAGTTCTATGATGCGGTCGGCCACGGTTTGGATGAATTCATGGTCGTGTGAGGCAAAGAGCACGTTGCCTTTGAACTGTACGAGGTTGTTGTTGAAGGCTTGGATAGACTCCAGGTCGAGGTGGTTTGTCGGTGTGTCAAGGATGAGGCAGTTGGCGTTTTTCAGCTGCATGCGGGCAATCATGCACCGCATCTTTTCTCCTCCTGAGAGCACATTGACTTTCTTCATGACCTCTTCGCCAGAGAAAAGCATGCGTCCGAGGAAGCTTTTCATCACTACTTCGTTGCCCGGGCCGTATTGAGAGAGCCAGTCTACGAGGTTAAGATCGCTCTGGAAAAAGGCAGTATTGTCAAGCGGAAGGTAGGCTGTGGTGATGGTGATGCCCCATTTATAGGTGCCTGCATCGGCTTGGCGGTTGCCGTTGATGATCTCGAAGAGGGCTGTCATGGCCTTGGGATTGTGCGAAAGGAAGACGGCCTTCTGTCCTTTCTCGATGTTGAACGACACGTTGTCGAAGAGCACGGTGCCGTCTGCATCCACGGCTTTCAGTCCTTCTACCTCGAGAATCTGGTTGCCTGGTTCACGGTCCATTTGGAAAATAATGCCGGGATACTTTCTGCTTGAGGGGCGAATCTCCTCTACATTGAGCTTCTCGAGCATCTTTTTGCGGGACGTCGTCTGCTTTGACTTTGCCACATTGGCAGAGAATCGGCGGATGAACTCTTCCAATTGCTTGCGTTTCTCCTCGGCTTTCATGCGCTGGTTCTGTGCCTGTCTGAGGGCCAGCTGTGACGATTGGTACCAGAAAGAGTAGTTTCCGGCGAAGACTGTGACCTTCCCAAAGTCGATGTCTACGGTCTGTGTTGACACAGCATCGAGGAAGTGACGGTCGTGAGAGACCACCAGTACGCACTGCTCGAGGTTGGAAAGATATTCTTCAAGCCACTGAACGGTGTCGAGATCAAGGTCGTTTGTGGGCTCGTCGAGCAGCAGATTGTCGGGATGACCGAAAAGGGCTTTGGCCAGCATCACGCGCACTTTCTCGTTGTTTGAGATGTCAGCCATCTGCATATAGTGCCTGTCTTCCTTCACGCCAAGGTTCTGAAGCAGCTGAGCAGCCTCGCTTTCGGCCTCCCAACCGTTCATCTCTGCGAAGGCCATTTCAAGCTCTGCCGCCTTGGTTCCGTCGTCTTCGGTCATCTCGGGCTTGGCATATAAGGCCTCGCGTTCTTTCATGTTTTGCCAAAGAGGCTGATGGCCCATCAGCACAGTGTCCATCACTGTGAAGGCGTCAAACTTGAAGTGATCCTGGTCAAGCACTGACAGGCGCTCGCCAGGCCCCAGCGTTATCGTGCCCTTGTTGGGCTCAAGTTCGCCGCTGATGGCCTTCAAAAGGGTTGACTTGCCGGCTCCGTTGGCTCCGATCACTCCGTAAATGTTTCCACTTGTGAACTTGATGTTCACGTCTTTGTACAGCACTCTCTTGCCAAACTGTATCGCCAGATTCTCGACTGTTATCATGTTCTTCTTATACCTTATTTTATATTTGCGCGTGCAAAGGTACGAATAAGTGGATAGATATCAAAGAAAAACCAGAGGAGTTTACGTTTTTTTATGTTTTGACAGACATGGGCCAATCTTTGGATTTGTAAGGAAATCTGCCGGTTTTTAACACTTTCCGAGTGAGAAATCTGGCATGCGAATGGTTACAAAACGGTCAATTGACCAGAAAAACCAGCCAATTCCTGTCGGTGTATGTGACGGCTTGCGACAAGAAGTCTGTCCTTTCTCAGTGAGATAGGGCATGAATCCTGCACATTTTCATAAGCGTTAACGGGAAGAATGCTTATCGTTCTTGGCGAGAATGGATGCCTTTCTCGCGACCATTCTCATTCTTTCAAAAGAAGAATGCTCTAAAAAGAAAGAATGAATATCCGTAATATATTGGATTTTATGCTATTATAAAATTTAATATAACTATGTTTCTTTTTGTTTGAAAACGCATCTTCAGCAACGTTTCAGGCTTGCTTTTCCAGCGTTTTGTCCTGATTTATCTGAAAAATTAACACTTCCATACAGCCGGAACCTGAACCTTTCCGGGGCTGTATGGAAGTGCTGCTGATGCCAGACCGGCAGGATGATTGTCCTATCGGTGGTCGGTTGTCGGATAGTCTTTGTACTGTGATTTGGGAAACACGAAGATGTTGTCGCTGATACCTCCGCTCTTAAACTGCGAGATGGCAATCTTTGCCCAGATGAAAGCGACCTTGATGCGGACGCTTTTCGGTGCCTTCGTCTGCTTGTCTATGAGTGCTCGTGCCTCTTTGAAGCCTTTGATGCCAGGCTTCGGCTTAAGGCTAATGAGGTAGCCTTCTGGCGTGTCTTCGTAGGAATAGCTATAGTCGTTGATGTTGAACTTGAACTTGCTGGAATACTTGTCTTTGTTGTCGTCGTTGTTTGAATAGATGTCTACGGTCTTTTTCTTGGTGTCGACCAGATAGTAGGTCGTGCCGTCTGACCATGAATGGTACCGGCTTTCATAGAAACGCTGTTTCTTTCCTTTGTACCAGATGATGCCATTTGTCTTATAGAGACCGATGATGTTGACGTCGTAGTGCAACTGGCATCCTTGAGAACCGAATACCATCTCGTAGGTTTTGTTGAAGATTTCGCGTGCCTTTTGTGCGTTGGCATCCTGTGCCTGGGCTCCGATGAGCGTCAGAAAGAGGACTGCCAGTGTAGTGAATAGTCGTTTCATTTTGATAGTTCTGCTTTGATAAAACGGGGACTATAGCCTTCGTTCGACAGGGCAACTTCCTCGGGTGTGCCGGTCGAAAGCACTCTTCCTCCGTTGCGTCCGCCCTCCGGGCCCATGTCGATGATATGGTCGGCCTGCTTGATGACATCGAGATTATGCTCGATAATGATGACCGTGTTGCCTCTGTCCACGAGCCTTCTGATGACGCCCATCAGTATTCGTATGTCTTCAAAGTGAAGTCCGGTGGTCGGTTCGTCAAGGATATAGAGCGTCCTTCCTGTGTCTCGCTTCGACAGTTCGGTAGCAAGCTTCACACGCTGGCTTTCTCCTCCGGAGAGCGTGGTCGAGGGTTGTCCGAGTTTCACATATCCCAGACCAACGTCTTGGATAGTCTTTATCTTCTGAAGAATGTTGGGTACAGCCTCAAAGAACTCTACAGCCTGATTGATGGTCATGTCGAGTATGTCGGCGATCGACTTGCCTTTGTAGCGTACTTCCAGCGTCTCGCGGTTGTAACGTTTGCCGTGGCACACCTCGCAAGGTACCATGACGTCGGGCAGAAAGTTCATCTCTATGGTCTTGTATCCGTTGCCTCCACAGGCTTCACAACGGCCCCCCTTGACGTTGAACGAGAATCTTCCTGGCTTGTAGCCGCGGATCTTAGCCTCGGGAAGGCCGACAAACAGCGAACGAATGTCGGAGAAAACACCTGTGTAGGTGGCAGGATTGGAGCGTGGAGTGCGCCCCAAGGGGCTCTGATCGACGTCAACTACCTTGTCGATAAGTTCGATTCCTTCGATGGAATCATAGGGTAGCGGACGCTTGAGCGAACGGTAGAAATGCTTGGAAAGGATAGGTTGCAGGGTCTCGTTGATGAGAGTTGACTTGCCCGACCCTGAGACTCCTGTGACAACAATGAGCTTTCCCAAGGGGAAAACGACGTCGATATTTTTCAGGTTGTTGCCCCTACAACCGCGGAGAATCAATGCGGGCTGGTGCTCGGAAGGTGCTGTTGAAGGACGCGCAGAAGGCGTGTCACTGCTTATTTCGCCCTTCAGATACTTGGCTGTGAGCGTGTTGCTCTTCATCATTTCGGTCGGAGTTCCTTGAAAAACCACTTCTCCGCCCTTACGACCGGCCATTGGTCCGATGTCGACAAGATAGTCTGCTGCAAGCATCATGTCACGGTCGTGCTCTACAACAATCACCGTGTTGCCAAGGTCTCGCAGTTCTTTCAGCGAATGAATGAGCCGCTCATTGTCGCGTTGGTGCAGTCCTATCGACGGTTCGTCAAGGATATATAGCACATTGACCAGCTGAGAGCCAATCTGAGTGGCCAGCCTGATGCGTTGGCTTTCGCCTCCGGAAAGGCTTGCCGAGGGGCGGTTCAGCGACAGATAGTCAAGGCCTACCTCCAGAAGGAAATTGACTCTTGAACGAAGTTCCTTGACAATCTCCGTGGCAATCTTGCGGTTCATCGTGTCAAGATGCTCCTCAACATGGTCAAGCCAGTCTTTAAGATCCGTCATGTCAAGGGAAGCTGCCTCGGCAATGTTTTTGTCCCATATGCGATAGGAGAGTGATTCACGCTTCAGTCTTTGTCCCTTGCACTCAGGACATTGGCAGGTGGCCAGAAACTGATCGGCCCATTTCTGCCCGCTGACCGAATCGTCATTGTCCATCACTTGGCGCAGATATTTGACGATTCCGTCAAAAGTCATGAAGTAATCGCTCGATGTGTGAACCAGATCTTTGGATATGCGGACGCTCTCTAACGAACCGTATAATATCTCGCTTACAGCCTCTTCTGGTATGCTTTTGAAAGGAGTCTTCAGGTCACAGTCATACTTTTTCAGGATGGCTTCTATCTGCCAAAAGATCATTTGGTTCTTATACTTTCCCAAAGGAACAATGGCTCCGTCGTGGATGTTCAGGCTGTCATCAGGTATAACCTTCTTGAGGTCGATCTCATTGACCATGCCGAGTCCTTTGCAATGTGGGCATGCTCCCTCAGGAGAGTTAAAAGAGAAAATGTTCGGGGCTGCCTCTCCATACGACATGCCTGTGACGGGATCCATGAGACGCTTGGAAAAATTACGCACGGATCCCGTGTCATAGTCCATGATCATCAGCTGTCCATCACCTTGTTTCATGGCAGTCTCGACACTTTTGCGCAGACGTTCGTCAGAGTTTTGGGGGTCAATGGCAAGGGGAGGGGCAGGAACCTGCAGCTTGTCGATCAACACTTCTATGTTATGATTCTTGTATCGGTCGACTTTCATGCCACGTGATATCTCCTCGATTTGTCCGTCTACACGGGCATAGAGGTAACCTTTGCGGCGCATGGACTCGAAAAGTTCCCGATAATGTCCTTTGCGTTGCCGTACTAATGGAGCGAGGATGCCGATGCGTTTCCCTGCATATTCGTCGGCAATCATCTCGAGAACTTGCTCTTCGGTGTATTTCACCATCTTCTCGCCGGTCATGTAACTATATGCCGTAGATGCCCTGGCATAGAGCAGACGCATATAGTCGTAGATCTCAGTGGTCGTACCTACCGTCGAGCGGGGATTCTTATTAGTGGTTTTTTGCTCAATGCTGATTACGGGAGAAAGGCCGGTTATTTTGTCAACATCTGGCCGTTCCATGCCTCCAAGGAAGTTTCTTGCGTATGCAGAAAAGGTCTCTATGTAGCGTCGTTGGCCTTCTGCAAAGATAGTATCGAATGCTAACGACGACTTACCCGAGCCGGAAAGGCCCGTAATGACGGTTAGTGAATTGCGGGGAATGGTGACGTCAATGTTCTTTAAGTTGTGGACTCGTGCCCCGATGACCTGTATTTGTTCGTCTTCTCTTTGCATTGATAGGGGAAAAGAGCTTAGAATTAAAAATAGGAATAAGACGCCAGGCTATTGCCTTGTTCCTCTTTCTTCGTTGTAGCCTCGCAGCAAATTCACGTCCTTTTTTATACTGTATTTCCGGCCGTCGGCACCTTTTGCCTTGACAAGGACAAAATATACGCCCTGCTTCACGTCGTTTCCTTTGTAAGTTCCGTCCCATCCGCCGGCAGGATCTGTCCATTCATATAGCAACTGTCCCCACCTATTATATATATAAGCATGGAACTCGACGAGTGACTGCCAGCCTTCTTTTGCCTTATAAATGTCATTGATGCCGTCGCCATTCGGTGAAAAAGCATTTGGAAACTCTAAGCGGCTTTCGGATATTGTTACAGTGATCGGCCCCGTTTCATCCCAGTATTCTTGCGTGTAGGCAATGGTATCAGTCCCTAAAGTGAATTGGGCGTAGCATACAACGCGATGGGCTCCGGCCTTTGTAAATACGTAATCAGTTTCTTCTGCATAGCGAATCAGATATGGAACGTCCTCTCCTTCGAGGGTAAAACGCCACTCATAATAGGGAGTCCAGGCTCCTACGTTTTCAGGATTGGCTGCAAAATGCGCCGTAAGAGGGGCCGAACCAGAGAATTGATTGGACTCTTCCTCGCCCTCGTCAGTTGTAAAAGTCGCAATAGGATTGATTGTCGGTACGTCGTCATCGGCAATCAAATATGTGGCATTTATAATCGCCAACAAGGATGTTATAAAAACTTTTATTTTCATTTGTCTAAGAAATAATTGTGCAAAAATACAAAAAAACTTTCATCTATCATGCACATTATTCAATCTTTTCACTATCTTTGTGGTCGAAAAAGATATTTTAAATATTTATGAGAAGATTCTTACGGCATGTTATATTGGCTTTGGTCTGGGTGTGCTCTCTCAGTGTCACGGCTCAAAGTGTGCGTGAACAATATAAAGCAAAGAAAAAAGACACGGTGTTTGGCATTGCCCGTCAATATGGCATCACTATCGAAGAACTTGCTGCAGCCAACCCTCAAATGCAAGCTTCTGGCTACCAGTTGAAGAAAGGGGAGGTGCTGAATATCCCGTATCCGTTAGCATATACACCCACTAAGCAGTCGGAACAACCAGATCTTGCAAAGAGCAAAGATGCTGCCGGCAACCGTTTGCGAGTGGGAATCATGCTTCCTCTTCATAGCCAAGACGGCGATGGTCGCCGGATGGTGGAATATTACAGAGGCTTTTTGATGGGATGTGACAGCTTGCGCCGTCAAGGTTTATCAATAGACATTCATGCATGGAATGTGAGTGCGGACGCAGATGTCAGGACGACCCTATTGGAATCAGAGGTTGCCAAGTGTGACATCATCTTCGGACCTCTCTATACAAAACAAGTTTCCGCCTTATCGAATTTCTGTCAACTAAACGGCATTAAGCTGGTCATTCCTTTCTCAATATCGGGGAATGACGTAGAAAAGAATCCTCAGATTTTTAAAGTTTACCAGTCGGCTGCTTTGCAAACAGACATGGCAGTCTCTGCTTTTCAGGAACGCTTCTCCGGCTATCATCCTGTCTTTGTTGATTGCAATGACTCAACTTCCAAAAAAGGCTCCTTTACTTCTGCATTGAGGATGCGTCTTGACGAAAAGGCCCATCAGGCAGAAGCGAGCTCATTCTCATACAATATTACAAATGTTCGTTCTACGGCAGAGCAGTTTTCCAAGGCATTTAGCCGGACCCAACCTAATGTAGTCGTGCTGAATACAGCCCGTTCTCCGGAACTGAACATGGTATTGTCCAAGCTGGATGCGCTGTGCCAGTTAGACCCTTCTATCTCAGTTTCCTTGTTCGGATACACAGAATGGTTGATGTACCTGAAGAACTATCAGGAGTATTTTCATAGATATGATGCCTATATCCCCACTAACTTCTTTTACAATCCGTTTTCCCCTCAGGTGAAAAGTCTGGAGGACAACTATCGGAAATGGTTTGGTGAGGACATGCAATATGCACTTCCTCGTTTCGCTGTTACGGGATATGACCATGCCCAATATTTTCTTAGAGGTATTCATCTCTATGGGAAGGGCTTTACGGGCGACCGGGGCCAGAGTGCTTTCTTCCGGCCTTTGCAGACTCCTTTGCATTTCAAACAGGCTGCTGATCGGGGAGGAAGGATGAATGATACGTTTATGCTCATCCACTACAAGCGCGACCATACTATTGATGCCATCAGTTATTAGTTGAGAGCCGGGCGGATTTGCTAATACAAAGTGACGACAATGCCTAAGACAAAAGATGTGTTTCCTATGCAAGAGCAGGCCAAAACCTTGTTGCGAAGTGTCTTGCTGCTATATTTGTTTACGTTTTTCCCCTTCCAGTTTTTTCATTTATCCTCGCTGCAACCGTTCGTGGCTCATGCACAAATAGGCGACCATCGGAGCGACTTCTCGCTGGGAATCAACGGAGGTTGCGTGTTGAGTAATGTGGGATTTTCCCCAAAAGTCACACAAGGCATGCACACAGGTGTCACGGGTGGCATCTCTTTTCGCTATGTTTGCGAGAAATATTTCAACACGATATGCTCGGTCTATGGCGAGGTGAACTATGCCGAAACCGGGTGGAAAGAGGATATTGTTGACATCAACGACCAGCCCGTGTTGAACACTTCGACGGGTGTTCCCGAGGAATATTCGCGCACAATGAAGTATATCCAGATTCCGATACTTGCCCATCTTGCCTGGGGAAGGGAAGACAACGGCCTGCAATTCTATGTCAATCTCGGCCCTCAGTTTGGCTATTATCTCAGTGAATCGACAGCAACGAACTTTACAACCGACAATATGAATCTTGGCGATCGGGCAAACAAGCAGACGGCTCAATATGCCATGTCGGTCGAGAACAAGTTTGACTACGGCATAGCTGTGGGGGGAGGCTTCGAGTTGTCCCTTCGCCATGTCGGCCACTTCCTTATCGACGGACGCTATTACTACGGCCTCGGCAACATCTACGGAGACTCAAAACGCGACTATTTTGCAAAGTCTAATCTCGGAAATGTAACCGTCAAAGTGGCTTATCTGTTTGATATACTGAAATATAAAGGAAATCGTTAAATTATTGTCAAATAATAAAAAATCCAATTATGTTTGAAGGACAACCGAAAGGACTCTATGCGTTAGCCTTGGCAAATACGGGCGAACGTTTTGGCTATTACACCATGATAGCCGTTTTTGCATTGTTTTTGCGTGCCAATTTCGGACTCTCTGCAGCCGTTGCGGGTACCATCTACAGTTCATTCTTGATGCTGGTCTACTTTTTCCCGCTTATCGGTGGCATCATGGCCGATAAGTTTGGTTTCGGAAAAATGGTCACCATCGGCATCTTGATCATGTTTCTTGGCTACCTGTTGCTGGCCATTCCTCTTGGCGGCGACACCTTTGCCTTGGTGTTTATGCTGGCAGCCCTGCTGCTGATAGGTTTCGGAACAGGTCTGTTCAAGGGCAACCTGCAGGTGATGGTGGGCAATCTTTATGACGACCCGAAGTATGCTGCCAAGCGTGATTCGGGCTTCTCCATCTTCTATATGGCCATCAATATCGGCGCCCTCTTTGCTCCTACGGCCGCTGTTCGCATTAAAGAATATGCCGAAAACGTGTGGGGATATAGCGGAAACGATGCCTATCACTTCGCGTTTGCCGTCGCTTGTGCCTCGCTTATCCTTTCAATTGCCATTTATTACGCCTTCCGCTCGACCTTCCGCCATACAGAAGGCGGAAAGACGGCAAAGGGACAGGCTGCTCAACCCGTTGAAGAACTCACGCCGTCAGAGACCAAACAGCGCATCGTAGCCCTGTGTCTGGTGTTTACAGTGGTCATTTTCTTCTGGATGGCATTCCACCAGAACGGTCTCTCGCTGACCTATTTTGCCAATGAATTCACAGCCCAGACGTCGAAAGGCCTTGAGAGTATGGCCTTCAATGTGTGGAATCTTGTGGCCATCATCGTGATGGTCTACGGCCTGTTTGGCTTCTTCCAGAGCAAGACTTCCAAGGCAAAGCTTTACGCATCGCTGGCAGTTGCCGCAGCAGCAGTGTTCCTTGGCTGGCAATATGGCAACCTTCCCGAGTCGACAGCGGTCAGCGCTCCCATCTTCCAGCAGTTCAATCCTTTCTATGTTGTAGCACTGACGCCGGTCTCAATGGCCATCTTCGGGGCTCTGGCAAAGAAGGGAAAAGAGCCTTCTGCACCGCGGAAGATTGCCTATGGAATGCTCATTGCAGCAGCTGCCTACTGCCTGATGGCCTTTGCATCGGTAGGACTTCCGATGCCCCAGACTGAGGTTGTCGATGGCGAGACGGTTGCCATGCACGTGGCTGACGTGACGCCCAACCTGCTCATCGTTACCTATCTCGTACTGACATTTGCCGAGTTGCTGCTTTCGCCGATGGGCATTTCGTTCGTCTCCAAGGTGGCTCCTCCCAAATATAAAGGAATGATGATGGGCGGATGGTTTGTGGCTACGGCCATCGGCAACCAGCTTGTCATGGTAGGAGGCTTGCTTTGGGGCGCCATACCGATGTGGGCAGTCTGGAGCGTGTTTATCGGAGTATGCCTTGTTGCAGCAGTCTTCATGTTCGCTATGATGAAGCGACTGGAGAAAGTGGCATAGCATGCTCAGTCGCAAGACTTTCTGATACCGGCAAAAGGGGATGCTTCGGCGTCCCCCTTTTTCTGTCGTAGACGTTGAGTGTGATGCTCCTGAAGAGGCAAGACGGAAAGCCTTGTTGATTTCATCGGCGTCCCTTTATAGGGAGAAAGCATAGGATGTCAGGTGCAAAAGATGATCTATTACTGGGCAAGAGATGATGTTTTGCCGACAAAAAGATCATCTTTTGCCCTCATCCTTGTGCCTTTTCCATGTCAGCATCCTGGCTGTAATACAAAAGAAGCATGAACTTTCCTTTGCGGAATGGAGCTCATGCTTCCTGTGCTTTCTTTTTGCTGCCGTGCAGATGATTTCGCCGGGCGTTGGCAAAGACGTTCTATACAAAGAAATAAAGGTAGACGACGGCGCATACAACGAGCGCTGCCACGATGGAAAGAATCGTGAGAAGAGTCCACTTTATCTCTTTCTTGATTTTTTTGTTCTTAAGCGACTTGTTCTTGAACACCTCCGCATCATCCTGATGCTTGTGCTGATGATGGTGATGATGGGAGTGATGGTGGTGAGTCTTTTCCTCGGTCTGAGAATTGCCTTTTTCGGTTGCCATATTATGATTATACTCCATTTCTTTTTTGATGTGATGATGTTCTGCTGTTGAAAATCGAGATTCATGACAGTATATCATGCACCGTATGATGCTGGTGCGAATGATATTCTGCCATGAATCTCAACGATCGGTCTATCTTTCAATAAGAGTTGTCATCCTGTTTGCGGATTACATAAAGGCTACAGTGAGTCCGGCCATGACGATGCTGACCATCGACATGAGCTTGATGAGAATGTTGAGCGACGGACCGCTGGTGTCTTTGAACGGGTCGCCAACAGTGTCTCCGACGATGGTTGCTTTGTGGGCAAACGAGCCTTTGCCTCCAAAGTTTCCTTCTTCGACGTTCTTCTTCGCGTTGTCCCATGCTCCACCTGCATTAGCCATGAATACTGCAAGGGTGAAACCGCCTGCCAATCCGCCAACCAAGAGGCCGAGCACACCGGCAACTCCGAGCACGATGCCGACGATGATGGGGATGATGATGGCCAGAATCGAGGGGAATATCATCTCATGTTGGGCTGCGCGGGTCGATATTTCTACGCAACGTCCATAGTCTGGAGTGCCCGTTCCTTCAAGAATACCGGCAATCTCCTTGAACTGACGGCGTACCTCGACGACCATCTTCTGGGCCGCACGTCCCACAGCTTCCATCGTAAGACCGCAGAAAAGGAAGGCTGCCATGGCGCCGATAAAGGCTCCAACAAGCACTTTGGGGTTCATCAGGTTGACCTGGAAGAAGTTCATGAAGTCGGGAATCGTTGCGTCGGCTGCATTGATAACGTCGCCTTGAAGGTTGGTTAAGGTCTGTTCTGCGCGCGTCATGGCAATCTTAATCTCTTCGATATAGGATGCCAGCAGGGCCAGGGCGGTGAGGGCTGCAGAGCCGATGGCAAAGCCTTTACCCGTAGCAGCCGTCGTGTTGCCGAGGGCATCAAGGGCGTCTGTGCGGTGGCGCACTTCTTCTCCCAGTTCGCTCATCTCAGCATTTCCACCTGCATTGTCGGCAATTGGTCCGTATGCATCGGTGGCAAGCGTGATGCCAAGCGTAGAAAGCATGCCCACAGCGGCAATGCCGATGCCATAGAGACCATGGGCAAGGCTTGACGATGACATCGAAAGATCGAAGTTGTTGGCAAAGAGATAGCTCAACATGATTGCGATACCAATGGTAAGAACAGGAATGCAGGTTGATATCATGCCCGTGCCTATGCCTTTGATAATAACGGTAGCCGAACCGGTAAGGCCAGCTTCCGAAATCTTCTGGGTTGGCTTGTAGGAGTGGGATGTGTAGTATTCTGTGGCTTGACCGATAATGACACCGGCTGCAAGGCCCGTGATGACCGAGAATGAAAGCCCCAGCCAATTCTCAATTCCCAGCAGGTAGAGAATGGCGAAGGTGGCTACGGCAATGAGCACGGCCGACACATTCGTGCCTAAAGAGAGCGACTTCAGCAGGTCACGCATCGTGGCTCCTTCCTTTGTACGTACGAGATATATGCCGAAGATGCTGAGGAATACGCCGACGGCAGCAATGAGCATCGGCGCGATGACAGCCTTTAGTTGCATGCCTTCAATCTGACTTGCGGCAAAAGCAGAGGCTCCAAGTGCTGCGGTAGATAAGACTGATCCGCAATAGCTCTCATAAAGATCGGCTCCCATACCGGCAACATCACCTACGTTGTCACCAACATTGTCGGCAATTGTGGCTGGATTGCGCGGGTCATCCTCGGGAATGTCAGCTTCGACTTTACCCACAATGTCGGCACCTACGTCAGCAGCCTTGGTGTAAATGCCACCGCCTACGCGGGCAAACAGTGCCTGAGTCGATGCACCCATACCAAAAGTCAGCATGGTTGTCGTAATGGAAATAAGGCCGTCTGCATCGAAAATATTCAGTACAATAAACCATATCGCGATGTCAAGAAGGCCAAGTCCTACGACCGTAAGGCCCATAACTGCTCCTGAACGGAAAGCGATCTTCAGGCCTGCGTCAAGACTTTTACGGGCAGCATTTGCTGTTCTTCCGGAAGCATAGGTGGCAGTTTTCATGCCAAAGAAGCCTGCCAAACCGGAAAAGAAGCCACCAGTCAGGAAGGCAAATGGCACCCATGGATTCTGTACATGTAGCACATATGCCATAAAGGCAAAAATAATAGCCAAGGCAATGAATACGTAATTCACTACCTTATACTGCTGTTTCAGATAAGCCATGGCACCATCGCGAACGTATTTCGCAATCTCTTTCATGCGTGGTGTTCCTTCATCAGCCTTTAACATCGACTTGAAGAAATACCAAGCCATGCTTAACGCGACAATCGATGCCACGGGTACTAACCAGAATACACTTGGAATGTTGGTCATAAACAGTTGTTTTTAAGTTGATTATGTGAGTTGTTTTAGAATCTGAAGTCAAGCTCTACGTCCAACAAATTATAGTTCTTGTGGATAGAACGCTCGTTGACGAGGGCATACTCTACGTTGAGTTGCAGGTTCTTTGAGAACAAATAGTCGGCACCAATCTCGTAGAAAGTCTTTGAGGTTCCCCATTCTTTTTGGTCGCGATAGACGTCGTAGCGAGCCTTGGCATGAAGCTTTTGCTTGATGACAGGAGCTATACACAGTGCATAATAGCCGTCAGCCTTGTCGCCTGCAGCAGGGTTTGCACCAAAACCTTGGCTGTGAATATATTCAGTACGGAAAGTCCAGTCGTTCTTAACATAGTCTGCTGAGAGCGCATATCGGTTCTTTCCAACGCTTTCACCATTAATGACGCGACTGCCAGTCCAGCCGAATACACCGATGCGCATTCCTTTTACTGGCATTACCCAGGCACCTCCGATGACGTCTTTGCGTTCGTCAGCGTCTTTCTTGTTGATGCCTTCTCCATTGAATACACCAACTTGATAGTGCAAAAGCTCCCGCCCGTTGGCATTCTTCAAGAAGTCTCCTTGGATTTGCACACCAATATCTCGACCGTTAGAAGCCTGTTCTCCCGTGCGATCAGAGAAGCCTGCAAGCTTTGATACGTTCTGGGAGTACGACATGAAGCCTTGGGTAATGGGGTGCATCGGGTTCTCAAATGTGAAAGGACGCTTAAACTGACCGGCCTTAACCTTAAAGAAACTGTGCTTCTGCCATTCTGCAAAAGCGTCAACAAGACGCGGAGAAGAACCGAGAGTGGACGTGTTTCCATTGACCTGCAGTTGCATTTTCCAATACCAATCCTTCTGAATGTTACCCTCTAAGGCAATACGAACAAGGCGTAAGTTGAACGAGTTCTCCTCGGCATTCTCTTTGTCTGAGGCTTGGTATTGTACCATACCATATCCGCTTAGCTTAACATTATTGATCCATGCCGGCACACTTTTTTCTTGCGCCTGGGTTGCTAATGATGCAGAAACCATCAGCAGCATAATAAGTCTTTTTCTCATTTTTGTTTTTAATTTGTTTCTATAATTTTTTTGCAAAGCTACATATTTTTTCTTATAATTAAGAATTGTTTAACAAAAAAATGTAAATTCTGGTCGTAAAAAGCTTCTATTCAACTCTTCTTTTATGGGTGAAGTGTCGATAATCGCAATCATGTCATCAAGTTGACAGGCCTGCTTCCTGCTTAACGAGGGACTGTCAGCAAGTCTGTTTTTTGAGATTTTTTTACAATTAGCGGTTGAAATATTTGCTGATAAGAAAAAATATGCTTACTTTTGCACGACTTTTCTAAGTAAATAATTCTCACATACATATGAAGAAAACGTTTTTTTCAATTGTGGCTGTAGTGATGGTGTTGCTCGTCACAAGTTGTGCAAGCAGTAAAAAAGTGGCTTATTTCCAGAATATTGACGAAGTAAATCTGGAGGCTTCAAAGGGCCTTTATGAGGCACGTATCATGCCAAAGGACCTGCTGACCATTACGGTTGTGCTGCCTTCTAATCCTGAAAGTTCAAAGCCATACAACTATGTCGTCCCCAATTCTTTGGCAAGCACGTCAAACATCTCTTCCGGAACAGGTTCGCTACAGACCTATTTGGTTGACAACGACGGAACGATTAACTTCCCCGAAGTTGGGCGTATTCACGTACAAGGGTTGTCAAAGAAGGAGTGTGAGGATAAGATTCTCGGATTGATCAGCCATGCTTTCCAGGATAAGAAGCCTGTGGTTACGGTGAAGATGGCTGGTTTCCGCGTGACGGTGACAGGAGAAGTGGGCCATCCGGGTGTGTTCCCTGTGACAACAGAGAAAATATCTATCATCGAAGCTCTTGCCCAAGCCGGCGACCTGACTATTTATGGTAAGCGTGACAATGTGGCCATTATCCGCGAAGACGAGACTGGTCAGAAGCATTATTTCCGTGTAAATCTCAATGATGCCAACCTTATCAACTCGCCACTCTACTATCTTCAGCAGAACGACATTGTCTATGTAGAGCCCAACGGCGTACGGTCAAAGAGCTCAGGCATCGGTGCTTCGACGACGATTTGGATTTCGTTTGTCAGTGTAGCGGTAACCCTTACGAACTTGGTTCTTAACTTAACCAGAAATTAATCTATCGGCGCTGGACGAGAGTCCGGCGCTCTTTTTATGTAAATTATTTCAGGATACAAAAAATATGTGCGGAATTGTCGGTTATTTAGGTAAGCGAGATGCCTATCCTATCTTAATCAAAGGTCTCAAAAGACTTGAATATCGCGGGTATGACAGTGCAGGAGTAGCGCTGATCAATGCCGACGGTCAGTTGAATGTCTGCAAGTCGAAAGGCAAGGTTGCCGACTTGGAGACGTTTTGTTTGGAAAAGGATATCTCGGGAACAGTGGGCATTGCCCATACACGATGGGCAACACACGGCGAGCCTTCGACGCTCAATGCCCATCCGCATTATTCCCAATCACGCAATCTTGCGATAATACACAACGGCATCATCGAGAATTATGCTGACATCAAGAACAACCTGATAGCCAAAGGAGTCTCGTTTCAGTCAGAGACTGACACCGAGGTTCTTGTGCAGTTGATTGAGTATATACAGGAGAAGAAGTCGCTCGATCTGCTGACGGCCGTGCAGATAGCTCTCCATCAAGTGATAGGGGCCTATGCCATAGCCGTCATCGACAAGCGCGATCCAGGCCAGATTATTGCGGCGCGAAAGCAAAGTCCGCTGGTGATAGGCATAGGCGACGGCGAGTATTTTCTTGGCAGTGATGCCACACCTATTATAGAATATACCGACCAAGTCGTCTATCTTGAAGACGGCAATGTGGCCGTTATCCGTCTTGGCGAGCCCCTGAAGGTGGTGAGCATCCACAACGAGCTGCAGTCGTTAGAGGTGAAAACCGTCGACGTTGACTTAGGACAGATCGAGAAAGGGGGCTATCCTCACTTTATGCTCAAGGAGATTTTTGAGCAACCAGAGTGCCTCACCAACTGCATGAGGGGGCGCATTAACGTCGATGCTGACCAAGTAACGTTGTCGGCTTTCATCGACCATCGCCGGCAGCTTCTCTCAGCCAAGCGGGTCATTATCGTGGCCTGTGGCACGAGCTGGCATGCCGGATTAATCGGTAAACAGCTCATCGAGACCTTCTGCCGTGTGCCCGTTGAGGTGGAGTATGCCTCCGAATTCCGCTATCGCAACCCCGTTGTTACCGCTGAAGACGTGGTGATTGCCATCTCGCAGAGTGGCGAAACGGCTGACACCTTGGCTGCCATCCAGCTGGCAAAGGAGTGCGGAGCCTTTATCTATGGCGTGTGCAATGCCATAGGATCGAGCATTCCGCGCAACACCGACACGGGTACTTACATCCACGTCGGGCCCGAAATCGGCGTAGCTTCCACCAAAGCCTTCACCGGACAGGTGACGGTTCTGACCATGTTTGCCTTGGCTTTGGCCGAAGCAAAGGGGACGATTGCGAGAGACGAATACGTGAAAGTGGTCGGTGGACTGAGCCAGATACCCTCGTTGATGCGTGAAGTATTGAAGGTGAACGATCAGGTTGCCGACCTTGCACGCACCTTCACCTATGCACGCAACTTCCTCTATCTCGGCCGCGGTTTCAGCTATCCTGTCGCTCTTGAAGGAGCCTTGAAGCTCAAGGAGATTTCCTATATCCACGCAGAAGGCTATCCTGCTGCCGAAATGAAGCACGGCCCGATAGCCTTGATCGATTCCGATATGCCTGTCGTAGTAGTGGCAACCCGCACGGCTCTCTATGAGAAGGTGATCTCAAACATTCAGGAAATCAAGGCAAGACGTGGCCGAGTCATCGCATTAGTGACACAAGGCGACGAGACGATTGCCCGGGTTGCCGACGAGGTCATTGAGCTTCCCGACGTACAAGAGTGCCTTGAGCCGCTCATCGCGACCATCCCTTTGCAGCTTCTGGCCTACTACATTGCGGTCTGCAAGGGAAAGAATGTCGACCAGCCTCGCAATCTTGCCAAGTCGGTCACCGTAGAATAAAGCCCCGCAAGGCGAACCGTTCTGTCCGGTTCGCCTTTCTTTTATTCCCGTTTCCCGTTTCCGTTGTCAGCCACATCTCATAGGAATGTAGGAGCAATAGATCATCTTTTGCCGGGCAAAACATTATCTATTGGTCGGCAAAACATCATCTTTTGCTCCCGCGAGTCTGAACCTTCTGCCTCTTATTCGCCAGCCTTTCCGTGAACGAGGGCATGCCTTCTCGTGAATGAAGCTGGTGGACGTGGCTGTCTCGCCATGGTTTTCGCTGTTACGTGGATTGTTGGTTTTGCTGTGAAAAAAGATTGAAAACCTTTGGTGTTTTATCCATTTATGTGTAATTTTGTATCGGAAGAGCAGGCGATTGCTCACAGATTAACAGCTTCGAGACAAACCATCAGATATGATAAGAGTAATATTCGGGCGCGATGGCAATACAGGTCAGCTGCACATTCAGGCCAACGGCAAGGCTCAGTCGCTTGGCAACCGGCAGAGTGTTCCCGAAAGCGTGAGCCGCGAACACATCAGTTTCACTGTCGACGACGCAGGAGTGATGGTCGTCGGCAACCTGAACATGGAGAACGACACCTATGTCAACGGCCTTAATGTCGAACAGAAACAGGTGAAAAAGGGCGACGTCATCCTCCTGGGCAAGGACCGCTATCGGCTGGAATGGGACACGCTGGCTCCCTTCATCCCCAACTTTGCTGACATCCGGCCTTTGAAATCAGTGTGGGATTCCTACCAACAGTCGCTGCTTGACCTGTTGATCAAGGAGCGCAGGTTCAATGTCTTACGCTCGGCAACGGGACTGCTCACGATGGGAGCCATGGTGATTGGCGGCATGGGAGTGGCTTCAGGCAGCTGCAACTCGGTGCGGATGTTCCTCTATGTGCTGGCCTTCCTGGTGTCGGGAGCTTTCTTTGTAAAGGCGTTTCTGGACTCAGCCAAGATGCCAAAGCTGCAACGTGAGATACAGGATGAGTTCAGTAAAAACTATGTTTGCCCCCATTGCAGGCACTTCATGGGCAACCAGTCATACGACATTCTCAGCCAGTCAAAGGGTTGTCCCTATTGCGGAGCCGTCTATAAGAAATGACAATGCCCGCAGCACACTAAGCAATTCAACAACCATATTAATAACATCAACCAAACTATTATGTCACAGTACAATGACGACACTGTCCTTTCGGCCCAGGGGCAGGAACAGAACGAAAAGGAATACGAGGTAGTTAGCGAAGTCGTACAGGAGAAAACAGAAGCCCAAGACTGGCGCAAGGTCACCATCGGAGGTATCGTTGCCGTGATGCTGGCAGGCGGTGCTCTCGTTGCTTCCGCCCAGAATCCGCAGTCAAAGGATGAGGAAGCAGACGACGAACCGAAGGAAATCGACCATACTGGCAGCCATACGGGCGAGAATGGGGTAGAGGTTGCCGGCGTCAGCGACGGCATGTCTTTCTCGCAAGCCTTTGCAGCAGCACGTGCAGAGGTGGGACCTGGCGGTGTGTTTGAGTGGCATGGACGCCTGTATAATACGTTTACGGCCGAGGAATGGGACCACATGACGCCCGCCCAGAAGGCTGATTTTGCCCATCAAGTGCAACCCGAGGTAGCTGCACACGAGCATCATGCAGCCAGCACTCACCATGCTTCTGCTCATACTACCCACGCTTCTGCCACGGAAACCCATGAACATCAGGCCGGGACGGAGTCGCATCACGAGCATTCTCAGCATGAACAACCCCAGCAACAGCCAACAGTCACTCCCGTAGGCCAGAGCCATGAGGGCGGAGAAGGTGAGACCCATTTGGAAGGAGTCTTTGACTATACGACCGACAACGGCCAAGTATGGACCGTTGTCAAGGGAACTTTGCACGGAAAAGAAATCTATGCTATCGATGAAGACAAAGACCAGAAGGTCGATACTGTGTGGATTGACAGCAACAAGAACCATGAAATGGAAGCTGGAGAGATAAAAGACGCCTCTGGAACGAATATGACCATCAGCGAAGTTGCCGGCGCATTACAGTCAGGAGACCAAGCATCAGAAGGCGCAAACTATGTCGCTTACAATCAGGAAGACATAGGTGCTGGCACACCAGACTATCAGAACGACGTCGACTTCACGGTATAACATCCTTGTATGAATCTCAGATATGTTTCCCTTTTCTTGCTTTTGGCTTGCAGTGTCGTGCTGCAGGCCAAAAGCTATGTTGTCTGTGTAGGTATATCTGACTATCCCGGAACACAGAACGACCTGACACTTCCTGTGTCCGATGCTAAAACAATCAAGGGCATATTCGAAAGCAATGGCGACGCCAAGGTTGAGATTGTCCTCGACGAACAGGCCACAAGGCAGCACGTGATAGCAACGATGAATGACCTCTATCGCAACGCAACAGCCGGCGATGCCATCGTCTTCTTCTACGCAGGCCATGGAGCTCCCACCGGCTTTGTGTGCTATGACGGCCTGCTTCGCTATGACGAGGTGTCGCAAGTGATGGCCTCTTATAATGTCAAGCGCAAGATGGTATGGGCTGATTCCTGCTTCTCGGGCAAGGCAAGAAAGAAGATATCCAAGCCGATGGCTGTCACTGCACAGCAAGATGTCTTGTTCTTCCTTGCTTCTCGGTCCGATGAAACGTCTAAAGAATTCAGAGGGTGGCGCAACGGACTGTTCACGGCTTACCTCGAGAGAGGACTGCGTGGCGGAGCTGATGCGAACCTCGACCGCACGATAACGGCCCGCGAACTCTTCGACTTCGTCAGTCAAGGTGTCGCGAATACCTCACGAAAGAAGCAGCATCCCGTGATGTGGGGTCACTTTGATGACGGTATGCCTGTGATGGTTTGGTAACGCATGTAAACAAGAATGATCTGATGGAAACCAAAAGAATCAAATGTCCAAAGTGTGGAGGGCTGCTTGATGTGACCAATCCGAACGGCGAGGATGTGCTGCTTGTCACATGTCCAAACCCGGGTTGCGGGGCGAAAATCCGCTTCAGATGGAGCTTAGGTGAGACACAACTGGCTCCTGTCACTGACACAACGGCCATCGGCTACCTGAAGAAAGGTCAGCATACCTACCC
Organism: Prevotella sp.; assembly: GCA_017469955.1. Classification (GTDB taxonomy): domain Bacteria; phylum Bacteroidota; class Bacteroidia; order Bacteroidales; family Bacteroidaceae; genus Prevotella. The sequence continues at coordinate 65,739 of JAFUFJ010000009.1, read as the reverse complement.
GCTAAGGGAAGGAAAGAACACCATAGGCCGCTATAGTTCAAGTTCAGATGTCGACCTGCAGATCGAAACAGACGACAGGACAATGAGCAGGAAGCATGCCGAAATCAATGTGGTAAGGTTAAAGAACGGGCGCGTGAAGGCCATCATCCATGATGTTCGCGACGAGCAAAAGATGACAGCTAAGCCATTGCTCGTCGAAGATGAACCCCTTCTTAAGCCCGACAAGATTGTGCTGACCAATGGTGATTTGCTTACTTTAGGCGACACCATTGTGAAATATGTCCAGGAATAGAGCCTCTCATTGCATGCAGATACATATCCGTTCAACCGCTATTCACGAGCTCGGCAAACGCTCAAATCAGGAGGATTCGCTCTATCCCCCTGCCGGTAGTCGCGATCAGGAAAGCCCGTTCTTCCTCGTATGTGACGGCATGGGAGGGCATGAACATGGCGAAATAGCCAGCCAGATGGTAGTAAAGGCATTCGCGACCAGCCTGAATGCGCATTGGGATGGTGAGATGTTTACCGACGAAATATTCCAAAACGCCCTGAACGAAGCCTTCAACTCGCTGGATACGATAAATGACAATACGCGTCATCGGCCTGGCACAACGCTGACTTTCCTCTGCTTTCATCGGGGCGGAGCCTATGCAGCTCATTTGGGTGACAGCCGGATCTATCATATCCGGCCCTCGAAAAAGGAGATACTTTATAAGTCTCGTGACCATTCGCAAGTGTATGATCTGTTCGTTTCGGGCGAGCTTACTCTGGACGAAATGAAAGACTATCCGCACAAGAACATCATCACACGGGCCTTGATGCCTCACCTCGAACGCCGGCCAAAGGCAGGCATTGCCCACATGGCCGACATCGAAGAGGGCGACTACTTCTATCTCTGCTCGGACGGAATGCTTGAGAAGATGGACGACGACGAACTGGTTGACATCCTCGCGCAGCCCTGTTCTGACCAGGAAAAGAAAGAAATGCTGCTTGAAGCGACGAAGGAAAACAAGGACAACCATTCGGCTTATCTGCTGAATGTCTTGGAAGTTATATACGACGAAGGAGACGATTTGCTGCCGAACGACGAACTGACCACGCGCAGCAATGCCCTGATCTACGAACGATTCTATCGGCAAACTCGCAAAGAGACCGGACGAATCCGCGGGCAATGGGCAGAGTTTCTTTCGCATTTTTCTAAAAAACAATCCTAATCGACGTTAGTAATCAGCTGATGATGGACAACAGTATGATGCTGCCAGTGGGCACTTTGCTGCGCGCCGGAACCTATAAAATAGAGAAGCAACTGTCGAATGGCGGGTTTGGAAACACCTACTTGGTGAGGAATACCGCCTTTGGCGAGACGATGGCCATGAAGGAATTCTTCATGAAGGACTACAATGTCAGAACGGGTTCGACGGTGACAGTGAGCGTGCCCGACAAGAAAGCTACCTTTGAAAGCCAAAAAGAAAAACTGAAAAAGGAGGCACAACGCCTTCGCAAACTTGCCAATGCTCACCTTGTCCGAGTGCATGATCTGTTTGAGGAGAATGCCACTATATACTATGTGATGGACTTTATCAACGGCGAGACCCTCGCCGAACGCCTCCAGCGCCAGGGCCGTTCAATGACAGAAACCGAAGCCATGCAGGTGGTCACGCAGATGCTTGACGTGCTGGAGTTCATCCATTCACAGGAACCACAACTGCTACACCTTGACATCAAGCCTGCCAACATCATGGTCGATCATGGCGGATGTTGCTATCTGATCGACTTCGGATCGAGCAAACAGGTGGATTCTGCCCGCGACATCACTGTGAGTTCTGGGGTGACAATGACCCGAGGATATGCGCCACAGGAGCTCGAAGACGGCAGAAAAGACCGTATCGGAAGCTGGACAGACCTTTACGAACTGGGGGCAACTCTTTACAATCTGCTCACACGGCAGCAACCTCCTACGCCTTCAGAACTGGTCGAAGACGGTCCAGAGGCTTTCTTCTTTCCGCAATCAGTCAGCACAAAGACACGCCAACTGATTATGTGGATGATGACGCTCAGCCGCAAAAACCGTCCGCAAAGCGTTGCCGAGGTGCGGGCATGGATGGGCAGCGACATGCAGCATGCCAACCGTCTTGCCGGAGGAATCGGCGATGTCACGACCGACGATACGATACTTAACAACCGACATCGCACGGCTTACGATCCTGACGAGACCGATTTCGCGCAGTATTCAAAGCCTGACTTCAATAAAAAGAAGCCCATAAAACCGGATGATCAAAATAATAAAGGATTCCCGTCCGAACGTATTCTTCTCTATATCGTTGGCGTAATAGTGGGTGTTGTGTTGCTGTTTGCTGTGCCTTGGGGTTGCGATAGAAGCCAGATTCAGAATCCGGAATGGGATGAAGAGGCTGCCACGGTGTATGATGATTTCGACTATACTGACAGTGTTCCTGAGGAAATCGACTCGGTAATGGTAGACACAACTGCAGTATGGGATCCGTTTGATGAATAGAATCCAAACCTTTCATGGAGCAAAAGATGAACTATTGCCGTGCAAAAGATCATCTTTTACCCGCCAATAGTTCATCTTTTACTCCCGCAAGGGAATGCTTTTTCTGTGAAAACGCTGACCCCTGTCGCAGACAAACGGCAGTCTTTTGCTGTGTCGGCATGCTGCTTGCGGAAGGAGAGGGGATGCATGTCGCAGGGAATGGCTTCCCTTTCGCCGGACGACATCTCGCATACGGGCATAAGAAAAGGTCGCTTACAGGGTAAGCGACCTTAGTTTTCGATTCTGTTCGAATAAGCTTATGCTTCGGGAGCAACTTCCTCTGCAACCTTCTCAGCAGCTTCTTCAACGGCTTCAGCAGCCTCTTCGACAGCACCTTCTACAGCCTCAGCAGCCTCTTCGGCAGCGCCTTCAACAGCAGCAGCGGCAGCAGCCTTTACTTCTTCGAGCTTAGCAGCGAGCAGTTCAGCAACCTTTGCAGCCTTAGCTTCAGCGATAGCTTCCTCAGAAACTTCCTGACCTTCAACAACCTCGATGCCGAGAGCTTCGAGTGACAGAGTGTCAACAGCAGCTACGATAGCAGCGCTATCCTCAGCGGTGAGAACGATTTCTGCAGGTTCTTCTGTCTCAGGAGCAGCAGTTTTGTTAACGCAAGATGCGAAAGAAACAGCTACGATAGCAGCGAACATAAATACTAATTTCTTCATTTTCTTTTGCTTTTAAATCTGTAAAACAATCATTTGTTAATTAAAACGTTGCAAAGGTAAGTATTTTTTCAATACGGCGTTTCTTTTTTTTCAACTTTTTTTCGACCTGTTTTGTAACTTTTTTGTAACTGATTGAATAATATACATTTACAAACTGCTAATAAAAGTTAAAGTCGCTGTGTGCCTTAACAGAACTTGAAAAATATGGCTTTTTATGCGCATTTCTAAGCGCTCTGTTTCAGCTTTTCAACTTTTTGTCGTATCTTTGCATCTTGATATGAACGGGCAGGCTGCCGGTTGTGTGAACCTGTCTATATATATAATAAGGTATAAGGAACCGACAAAGTGATCAATACGAGTGTCTTTCAGGGCAAGAAGGCTGCCTACTACACGCTTGGTTGTAAGCTGAACTTCTCGGAAACGTCAAGTTTCGGACGCTTACTTGCCGACATGGGTGTGCAGACTGTACGTGATGATGAGGCAGCTGACATCTGCTTGATTAACACATGTTCGGTAACTGAGGTGGCCGACCACAAGTGTCGTCAGGCTATTCATCGGATGGTAAGGCAGCATCCGGGGGCATTTGTGGTGGTGACAGGGTGCTATGCTCAGTTGGAAAGCGACCGTGTGGCTCAGATTGATGGCGTTGATCTGGTGCTGGGAAGCAACGAAAAGGCGAATCTTGTGCAGTATCTCTCCGATGCGTGGAGCAGGAAAGCTGCCGGGCAGGAGAGTCTTCATGAGGCGCATTGCGTGGAGAAGACGCGCGACATCGTCAGTTTTTCGCCGTCGTGTTCTCGCGGAAATCGGACGCGTTACTTCCTGAAAGTGCAGGACGGATGCAACTATTACTGCACGTATTGTACGATACCTTATGCACGAGGCTTCTCTCGCAACCCGTCAATCGCATCGCTGGTGGCTCAGGTAGAGCAGGCTGTGGCCGAAGGAGGGAAAGAGATTGTGCTGACAGGGGTGAACATCGGCGACTTCGGACGTAGCACAGGTGAGCGTTTTATCGACTTGGTGAAGACTTTAGACAAGGTGGAAGGTGTCAGCCGTTACCGTATCAGTAGCATAGAGCCCGACCTGCTTACCGACGAGTTGATCGGCTATTGTGCCGATTCGAAGGCTTTTATGCCCCATTTCCACATACCTCTCCAGAGTGGATCCGACGAGGTTCTCAGGCTGATGCACCGCCGTTATGACACGGAATTGTTTGCTCACAAGATAGCTCTTATCAAGGAATGTATGCCAGAAGCCTTTATAGGCGTGGACGTGATGGTGGGTACTCGTGGAGAGAAACCGGAACTTTTTGAGGAATGCTACGGCTTTCTGGCAGGCTTGGAGGTCACGCAACTGCATGTCTTCCCATATAGCGAACGGCCGGGAACGGCAGCGCTCCGCATTCCATATGTGGTGTCGGATGCCGACAAGAAACTGCGTTCGAAGCGTCTCTTGGAGCTTTCCAACCAGAAAACCCAGGCCTTTTATGCCCGCTATATTGGCACAGAAGCCGAGGTTTTGTTTGAGAAGGCTCTGAAGGGAAGGGCCATGCATGGGTTCACACGCAACTATATACGGGTAGAACTTCCCCCTTCCATGTCAAGACCTGAATATGACAACCAGATCATTCGGGTCTGTTTAGAAGGTTTTAACCATGACAAATCGGCCTTGAAGGCTCATGTCGTGGAGTAGGAATTTAAGCATGTTGAAACAATGAAAGTAGCAATCGTCATTTTAAACTGGAATGGTCAGGCCATGTTGGCCCAGTACTTACCGACGGTATTGGAATATTCCTCAGACGAAGCAACGGTGATTGTGGCCGACAATGCTTCGACAGACGAATCATTGACATTGCTCCGCACCCATTTCCCGATGGTCAGAATCATCGGGCTGGATGATAATTACGGATTTGCAGAAGGCTATAACAGGGCCTTGAAAGAGGTCGATGCAGAGTATTATCTGCTGCTGAATAGTGATGTTGAGGTTACTCACCATTGGTTGACTCCCCTTATTGAGCACATGGATGCCCATCCTGATTGCGCGGCTTGCCAGCCAAAGTTACTCTCAATCACCAACCGTGACATGTTTGAATATGCCGGCGCTGCAGGAGGATTCATCGACAAATTGGGCTATCCGTTCTGCAGGGGCCGCGTCTTTGATACCATAGAACAGGATGATGGACAGTATAACTACCCCATGGAGGTTCATTGGGCTACCGGTGCTTGCATGCTTATCAGGGCGGAAGACTATTGGAAAACGGGTGGCTTTGACGGCCGTTTTTTTGCTCATTCCGAAGAGATTGACCTGTGTTGGCGACTTCGTTTGATGGGTAGAAAGATTTATTGCATACCAGACAGCTATGTCTATCATCTTGGAGGGGGCACTTTGCCGAAGACCAACTCAAAGAAGACTTATCTGAATTTCCGCAACAACTTGACGATGCTGTATAAGAATCTGCCTGAGAACCGTCTGAAAACAGTCATGAGATGGCGATGGTTCCTGGATTATCTTGCCGCTTTTCAAACCCTTGTTGTGAACCGAAATTGGGCTGATTTCTGTGCAATATTCAAGGCAAGGCATGACTTTCAGAACTGGAAAGCCGACTATAAACAAGAAAGAGAACGGCTGAAGTCGCTGACTGATATACCGCCTTTAGCCGACTATTCTATCCTTTATAATTATTATCTGAAAGGAAAACGAACTTTTGACAGCATGGAATAGGACGTAAAACGGGGTAAATTTTCAACAATTTAAAGTTAAAACGTCCATATTTACGCAAATTTTTATCTTTTTTAGCAAAACATTTGTCTTTGTAAATGTTTTTTAGTACTTTTGCAAATGGATTGGATAATAACGTTCATTTGTGAGAAAGTTTAGAAAAATAGCCGTCGTTTCATGGTCTGTGTCATTGCTGTTTACGACGCTTCTTGGCACATCTTGTGAGATGAAACTTACTCCTTTTGCTGATGAAGGGGATGCAAGTCGCATCTCAATCGAGCGCTATGACCTGTTGGAAAGCCGATACCTTACGACTGGAGATTTCTCTGCTCTTCAGCAGATGAATACGGAATATCCTATGCAGACACGCATGCTTATCGAAGATATGCTGCAACTTGGTGAGGTGAATGATCCCGATATTAACAATCGTCTGTTAAATTTCTATCAGGATTCACTGCTTCAAATTCTTATTCAAGATACCGAAAATCACTATGCTAACATGGCTGATATCAATAGGAATCTTGACAAATCGTTCCGTAAACTGGAAAAACTATTGCCGGGAATCGAACGCCCTGTTGTATATACACAGATAGGAGCCTTGAATCAAAGTGTGTTGATTGGTGAGCGACTTATTGGCATTTCGCTGGACAAATATCTGGGAGCAGACTATCCTTTGTACCAACGATACTATGAAGAGAACCAACGTCAGACGATGACGCGTGACTATATTGTGCCAGACTGCATGGTGTTCTATGTGTTAAGCCAATATCCTCTCAGTCGCTACGATGAGCGTTCTTTACAGGAACGCGAACTGCACATGGCCAAGGTCATGTGGGTTGCCAATAAGAGTCTTGGCTCTTCTTTCTTTAAACGGCCGTATATTGATGCTGTAGATGAATATTTAAGCGATCATAAAGGCTTGTCGGTTGAGGAATTAATGGAGGCCGACGACTATGACTCTTTGCTGAAATATGTGGCAGAATAGGAGAGGTTCGAGGACAAAATAAGCGAGGTAAACCATGTCATTGGGCTGGCTTGCCTCGCTTTTCTTATTCAGTTCTATTGTGCGACGTGCGTCTTTTATGTTTTCTGTTCCCCCGTTTCATTGGGAGAATTGTCAGCTATAAGCGTGGGATTGGCTGTTCGGCTATCGTGATGTTGCCTGTCTTGAAGTGAGGCCATCCGTCTTTTCCGATGACGAGTTCTTGCAGAATGGGCTGTCTTCCTTCATGATATTTCCCGATAAGGTAGGAGTGGCAGAGGTAGAACAGCCGTCCTTTTTGCGATTCAACCAAAGTCCCGTGACCGCAAGACTGAATGTATTTGCCGTCTCCGCGCAAGATAGGATTACCGTCATACTTCTCATAGGGGCCTTCAAATGCGGTTGCCCTGGCCACGCGCACTTCGTAATCACTGCGTTCAGAGCAGCAGTCTCGGGCTGCATAGAGGATGTAATAGTATTTCCCATGCTTGAAGATACACTGTCCTTCCATGCCAAGGTCTTCCATATCGGTAAGGATTGTGAACGGTTCTCCTTCGAGATGGAGGCCGTCGCTGCTAAGCTTTTGAGCCAGCAATTCTATGGGTCGCGGATCCAGTCCGTAGGCTTTCCAGGTGATGTATAGCTGTCCGTTGTCATTATATACATAGGAGTCGATGGCTTCATTGGTCCATTTCACGAGGGGACCATGGTCGGTAAACTTGCTTGTAGGTGAGTCGGCTATGGCAACACCGATGCAAGAATGCCGGTCATTCTTGTCCAAAGCCGTGTAGTAGCAGTATGTTTTTCCGTTGTGTTCGAATAGCTCTGGAGCCCAGAAAGCTCCTGCTGTCCATTCTGGCCACTCGTCGAAAACGTGTCCGATGGGTTGCCAATCTACCAGGTTCTGCGATTGGAACATAGGGTAAACCTTGGCTGCGTTGCCTGATGTTCCTGCTGCATAATAGGTGTCACCGATGCGTATGACCGTCGGGTCGGGGACATCTTTTGCAATGACGGGGTTGGTAAATGTTCGGGTTTGCGTGCATGCCGTTGCCAACAAGGCAGCTGCGATGATTGGTAAAAGCTTTTTTGTTGTCGTCATAGTGTATTGTTTATAGAGTTGATATAGTCTGATTAGAATGGCTCATATTCTGGGTTGCTGACTGCTTTCACGGCCATACATTCCATTTCGATGAGCCATCCGTTTCGGCAGATGGGGGCATTGACGATGATATAGGGAACATTGAGGAAGCGTTCTTCAAAAAGTTTTTTCACTACTTCATAGTCGGCCATGTCGCGAAGATATACAATCATGTAGGCAGCATTGTCGAAGTCACACTCTGCTTCCTGAAGCAACGTCCCGACGTTGTCCCACATCCTGTGGCATTGTGCGACCACATCGCCCTTGTGAACCACCTCTCCCTTGTTGTTGATGCTGGCCGTTCCTGAAATGAACACATGCCGTCGGTCGCCATAGTCGACGCAGGTTCCGCGCTCAAAGCTCACCCCGTAGTCGCTGGTTCGGTTCATGTGAGTCGTGGCATAGAGGTGATGTATCTGTTCGGGGCTGATGCCTTCGATAGCGTATGCGTCCATTTGTGCCAGTACATGGGCGTCAGCCTGCCTGCCTCCGATGCCAGTACTTGCGATGAAATGTGTCTGGTCAGTCAGGTTTTGGGTAGCAAACACATCGTTCCTTGCCTTTACAACACCTCCGTAGTTCAGGTCGATGTCGTTGACAAAGAACCACGTCCTGATGCAGTTGTCGGCCAAGGTACAGTCTTCGGCCAGCAGTTGTGTGGCATATTCGTTGAGCAAGATGCGAGTCTGCCGTTCTGAATCTTTGGCATGATTGCAGGCGTTGCCCAGCCACAGGTGGCGATATCGTCCGTGGCTTGCTTCGTATAGTCCGCTGCTGAGGGCCTTTGTCTGCATGCCAGCCACAATATATGCCCACAAGCCCACTTTCGTTCCATTGAGTGGAGCCTGCTCGATGGCGGATACAGCATAGTCGGTATTCTCCAGTTCATAGTTCATCAGAGCGTCAGTCTGGTTGCTTGCGTCGCTCAGGAAGTAGCGTTTGAAGACCGTGGCAGCTCTGCCAATAGCCTCTTTTCTGATGTCATGGAAGGCGTCTTGCAGGGCTTCCAACTGTTGCTGATAGCTCAGTAGCCGGTCATTAACCGTGATGACGACGTGGTATTCCCTGGTCTCGGTACCATTGTCAAAGCAGAAAACCTTGGCGGTCGTGTGCTTGTTGGCAACAATTTTCTTCATTTCTAAAATCTGGATAGTGATTCTTGTATCACCTACAAAGGTAGTGATTTTCAGGCAATATCCGTGCTTTTTTCTCGTATTTTTCGGGATTTCCCCTGTTGTTTTCGGGACTTTCCTATGCAGAAATAGGGATAAAACTTTGCTGATGTAAGTTTTTTTTCGTTATTTTGCACCAAGAAACATCTGGCAGAGAGAAACATAAGTCTGACAGACGTAAAACGGAATTGATATGAAAAAGATGATATTAATGGCAGTAATGACGGCGATAGCCGTCTCTGCATGGTCGCTTCCTTATTCAGTTGCACGCAGTGAAGCCCTCTATTTGAGTGACAAGATGGCCTACGAGCTCAATCTCTCCATGGCTCAGTATGATGCTGTCTATGAGATTAACTTCGACTATCTGCTCTCGATCAGCAACGATGGTTTTGATATCTACGGTCAGTACTGGAGTCGTAGGAATGCCGATCTGAGATATGTGCTTAGCCCAGTTCAGTATGATCGCTATCTGAGGCTGGAGTATTTCTATTGCCCTGTCACGTGGCGTGACACCGGTTTTGTGTTCAGTATCTATTCGCGCTATGCCGACCGCACGCGCTTTTACTTCAGCCGTCCAAGTGTTTTCGGCACATATCGCGGAGGATACAACCGCGTTCCCGACAGCCATTACGTCGGCCGCAACTATGGAGTAGGCGGACCAAAGCCAGACTCATGGCGCAGAGGTAGCGGTGGAACTACTTGGCATATCGGCGGACCTGCGGGCAATAACGGGCCAAGACCCGGTGCCAATCCGGGCAGTCAGCCCCGTCCAGGCACTGAAAACGGCTCGGGGCGCAACATCGTTCCCGGCGGAAATCCTCCCGCAGGCAATGGTGGCGGAGCACCAAACGGCTCGTCAGGCTGGCACATTGGCACGGGCAACCCCAACCAAGGTAACGGCGGAACGACGCCAAACTCAGGCAAAGGCAGCAGCAGTCAGGGCGGCCACAACGGCAATTCTACGGGTAATTCGACCTTCGGAAAAGGTGGCAATGCTGGCAACGGCGCTCCTAATCAGGATGCAGGCCAGTCGGCAAACCGTCAGCAACCGGCGACGAACGCTTCGCAAGGTCAGAAGACTACCAATGCTTCGGGCACCTTCGGAGGCCGTCGTCAGACCAACAAATAGAGACATCCCGCACCGTATGCGAATGAAAACAGAGCGAGGCTTGCAACACCTGTTGCGAGCCTCGCTTGCATTTGTCCTATCGAAAAGGCGTCTTTCTCTTTCATCATCCATAGGCTTTTTCAAGCAAAAGATGATCTATTGCAGCGTAAAAGATCAACTATTGCCGGGCAAAAGATGATCTATTGCTCCGTGATTGCCGTCTTTTCATCCCGACAAAGGTTCTCTTGCCGGCGATTGACGTTCATGGATAAGCCCAGTCCGGCTGCCTATGCATAGGAGTGCATGCCTCCAAGGAAGAAGTTAACTCCGAAGTAGGTCATCAGGATCGACAGGAATGCAGCCACCATATAGAGGTGGAAGGCCAGCGGCTTCTGCAGCCATCTCATCGACTGTCGGTGCAAGGCTATCGAATAGACGATAAGGGTTATGAGCGCCCATACCTCCTTCGGGTCCCATCCCCAATAGCGTCCCCACGACTGATTGGCCCATATCGCGCCGACGAAGATGCCCGCTGCAAGGCAGAAGACTGCAGGGTAGAGCAGCAGTTGGCTGACGCTGGTGAGCTGCCGGGCGTGCTCTTCTCTTCCTGACAGGTGGCATCCTATGGCCGTAATTCCATTGAGCATGGTGAAGGCCAGCAAGGCATATGCAAGCATAATGATGCTGACATGCAGGCTGAGAAGCGGTGAAGCTAAGACAGGCATCAAAGGAGTAATCTGCGGATTGGCCTCGCCCATCATCGAGACAAGCAAAGTGAGTCCGGCAATGAGCAGCCCAAACGGTGCGACAAGCTGATACTTGTTGCGCAGGAAGAGGGTGGTCAGCAGGGTGCAGAGCGACATGAACTGCATGGTCTCATAGCCGTTGGTGAGGGGCAGATGCCCGCTTACATAGCCACGCAAACAGCACATGAGGATCATATAAGCCGACGAGAGCACTATCAGACCCATAGATGTCATGCGCAGGATGCGGGCCGGTCTGCGCTGCTTGAGCCAGTAGTACAGGTAGGCAAAGAATGCCAATATGCCGGCAGTGAGCAGCAGCATGGCCAACGGGCGTGTCATATTGGCCCGGTTGTAGACCCTTTCTGCCGTGAAAAGCCTTGCCGACGGCAACACGCTCTGGGCTTCTTTTTCCTGATAGGCCTTGATTTTCAGGATCGTCGCCTTAAGGTCGTTGAACCGGTTCATCCATGCCAGTTCGCCCATATAGTCCTGCGATTTCTTGATGAAGAACCACGTGTTTTGCTCCATATCCTCAGGCAGACGTGTGCTTTGCGAGAGCCATCTGAGTCCGTCTTGGTCTTGATATGGATATATTTTGAGCAACTCGCCGTTGAAGAGCATCAGGAGGATGTTCATCTTCTCGTCGGCTTCGTTGATGCTTCGGGCATTGTCGACGGCCATTCCTGCACGGATGTCGCCCAGCTTGGCATCCAGTTTATAGCCGTTGGGGCCGTTGAAGAAGTCGTCGTAGGATGCGTAGCGTCCTTTGCAGCCTATGATTTCACGGGCCGAACCTTTCACCTTGATGATGGGTTCAGAGGTCCATTCAGTGGGGAAGAATATCCATCCTGTGAGAACTTGCTCTGCAGTGAGCCCCTTGTAGGCGGGCTTTCCGTAGAGCTTAGTGGTGAAGTCACGGGCAAGAGTCTGCATGGGGCAGATGCGTCCGCTGTAGTAAACATAGAGGTTGCCAAACTCTTCTGCTGCTGATCTGGACAGTGTGCGGGGCTGAGATGCCGATGCTGACAGGTGACAAGACGAAGCCAACAGCAGGAACATAAGGGCTGTCTTGCGCGGGTGTTCCTTCAAAAGCCGGCGGAAACCCTCGTTGGGCAAGACAAGCAGCAGTAGCATGCTGAGGAACAAAAGGGCATAGCCTGCATAGGTAATGCCGATGCCCCATGGGTCGTGGCTTACGGAAATGACAGTCCCCAGGCGGTCTTCGTCATAGCCCGACTGGTAGAAACGATAGCCATGATGCTGTCCTATGCGGTTCATCGACAAGCGAAGTCGGGTGCTGTCGCCGTTATTGTCTGTGGCGTCCACCTCGGAAATGAAGTCCATGGGCGACAGTGTTCCTGGATAGGTCTCTACCGTGAAGTTGTGGAGTGTCAGGTTAAAAGGCATGCTGAGGGACTGATGCGACTCATTGTCATAGAAAGTCGTCTGCGGTTCGCCGATGCGTAAGTGAATGGTTCCTTGCCGGCCATGGTAATGAGTGATAAAGGCTCCGAGAAGAATGACGACAAAGGAACAGTGAAGGAGTAGGGTGGCAGGCCTATGAAGCATCTTGCTTTTGAACAGGACGGCAAGAGAACTGACGGCCAATAATGCCCATAGGACAATGAACCACCAGGCTCCGTAGATGTGCTCCCTTGCCATTTCCGTGCCGAAACGTTTCTCAACGAAAGTTGCCGTGGTAAGCACAACGGCTACCACGGCAAGCAATATGAAAGGGATGTGTCGCGTCTTCATTCTTTAGATAGAATTGATGAAGGTCACGACGGCATCGCGTTCTTCCTTCGTCAAGTTGCGGAAATTCTCAACAGACTGACGTGCGTCGCTCTCTTTGGAACCGTGCCACATGATGGCTTCAGTCACATTGCGTGCACGACGGTCGTGAAGGCGGTCTTGATGGTTAGAGACTATGAGCGACAAACCGCGGCCCCAGAGCGGAGTAGTACGGCACCAGCCGGTGCGAATGTCGTTCTTCATCGACAACTTGTGCTGCACCATGTCGGTATAAGGCCATATCTTCTGGTTCGGATAGCGTGGCATGTCGGTGTCCTTTGTAAACATTCCGTTAGGATCTTGGATGTGGTCGTCGCCGGTAGTCCATGACGGACGATGGCAATAGGCACAACCAATCTCGTTGAAAAGTTTCTTGCCTGTCTGGAATTTCTCTGTGTCAACATTGCGGGCTGCCGGAACAGCAAGGCCGCGATGCCATATCATGATGTTCTTGAATTCTTCATCAGTCATCTCTGCAGGAAGCTCTCTTGACGTCAGGTAGTCATAGATGTCTTTCTCGACATTGCCAGTCTTGTTCCACTCAGGGAAGTACTTGTAGAAGTCGGCTTGTACTTCGGGATCCTGAGAAGACTTGATGGCATAATACTTTCCGGCCAGGTCTAAGTAGTGGTAGCGACGGTCGGAACGTGTGACATTGGTAATGTTCCATATGGCATTGGCACCGGCTGCGTCGAGTACAGGTCCGCGAGACAGGGCATAAGTGTAGCGGCGCACCCACTTTTTGCCTGGGGACAAAGCGTTGGTGTACCAGCCTACGTATTCGCCATCCTTGTACATCGCTGGGTTAAGGTTGACACCTGCAGCGGCCTCTTTCTTATATTGTTCGATGATGTCTTCTTCAGAAATGGCGTCAAGCAGGCCGGTTCCGTAGATGCCGATAGTCGATTCCAGCTTGACTCCGATCTCGGAAACGGGAACTTCAACATCTTCTCCGTTGCGAGATACCATGATAGGTGCATAGTATGCGTCAGCAGGAATGGTGACTTCCGGGTAGATTAGACTGTATGACTCTCCGTCAGGAAACTTGTTTCCCCATTCGTCGGTATAGTCAACCCAGTCAATCGTGATCTTGCTTTCATCGACAGGAGCCTTGAAAGGCAACACTGCCAAGGTTTGAGGCATGCCGGCAACAGAACGTATGTAGGCTTCAGTCTGCTTGTCATAGATAACCAGCAGGTAGCCATTCCCCATGTCGTTGGCGCGATAGCGGGTCATACGTTTGCCGTATCCGTAGGCAGGATGGCAATAGAGGCAGCCGTTGCGGACCATCACGGGACCTAAACCGCGGAATGCTCCTTCTTTGTTCTGGTTGAAATCGCGCTCAAAGAGATATTCACCAAGCTGGAATTGGTGGCTGAATCCCCCCTGTTCAACGGCAGGAGTGGGCTGTTCGAAGGCTGATTTTGATCCGTTGAAGGCAGTTCCAAGACGCCCTCCTGAGTAGAATTCCTCTTCATCATAGGCTACAGGAGTCGGTTCTGGGTCGTCATTATCGTCACAGTTGCTGAGGCAAAACGCCATGCTTGCGAGCAGCATCAATGGCATGAGACGGAACTCTTTCTTCATAAGTGCTTGTTTTTTGATTTTAGTTTTCATTTTATTGAACGGGCACACAGCAACTGCCTTACACAGTTGCTGCGATACCTTTATTATTATAGTCAGAAGCTATTTTATCCATTCAGCTTGTCTTTCAAGGCATCAAGAGCCTCGTCTAACTCGTGCAATGCTTCAATAGCCACACCTGCGGAAGCGTCAGTGTAGTTCTTTACGAACGGTCTCTCCATGGAGTTAATCTTGTCAAGGGCGTTTTCAAGAGCCGTCATGGCAGCACTTGCTTCTGTAGAGAATTCCTTTTGACAGTATGCCATCAGAGAACCGCTGGCAGGAGTCTTGCCGTTTACGGTCAGGCCTCCGTACAGTGCATGCTTGCAACTCATGATGTTGTCATAGAAATCCTGGATGGAGTTGTATGCGTGAGGTGACTCAATATAGGTTGGGTCGTCACCACTATAGGCTGCTGCAATCTTAGAATCGGCAACCTCTCCGATGATATCTTGGCAACCGTCGATAATCTGTATCGCACCAAGAGTCGCCGTCTTCCAACGAGAACCTGCTTTTCCGGCATTTGAAAGTTCTGTTCCGAAGTCGTCAGCAGGCTCTAACTCTGCTTCCTCCAGCAATGTCTGGCGAGATTTCTTCACATTGTCAAGACCAGCCCAAGCAGCCTCTAAGCGACATGCAGACAAGTAAAGGTCGGCAGCAACGGAGTTTGCAAAATAGATCTCATCAGCAGTAATGTCTGTGATCTGGCGTGGTTGTCCCTCGCGGAAGATCACATATTCCAATGCATGGAATCCGGTTAAGTTCTGTCCGGTAGCCACAATTTCATCGATATTGGCAGCATCGTCTTCATTTTCTGCAGGACTAAACTTTGACATGAAGTTGTTGAATGCGGTAACATCGAATGGCCACGTGTCGATATGAGGGTCAATTCCATAGCCGCTTGCTGCTCCAAAAAGGAAAGCTTCACTCCACTCCCAATATTGACGCGAGCTCTTCCAGAGGTTGCATACTTCCTGAAGATCGGCTTGAGTGCTCATGTTCTCCAGTTTTTCCTGTAATTCTTCGCATGCGTCTGCTAATCCTTTATAGGTGGCAATGGCAGTGTTTGTGACAAATTGTTTGTTGACGGCTGTGAGTTGCTCTTCCTGTTCTGTGAAAGGATCGTCATTGTCGTCGTCGTCATTACATGCTGTAAATCCCATTGACAGGGATAGTGTCATGGCAAAAAGCATGACTGATTTAAAAAACTTTTCCATTTTTCTTGATTTTGATAGTTATCTATTTTCTTGATTTCCACTTTTATAGCCACCAGCCAGAGTAGGCAATGCCGATGTTGAGGCTTGGCTCATTGTTGTAAGGAGACTTGAATCCTCGGTGCGAATACTCTGCTTTTACCACGATTTCTTTTACCGGATAGTAGTTGACGCCTGCTGCCCAACGATTTTTTTCGCACCATTTATAGGAAGATTGGTGTGAACTTGAAGCCATGGGATTGTAGTATTCATAGCGGCCGAAGACATATAATTTCTGGGTATCCCGTAATGAAGGAACCTGCGAAAAGACGTCGTATCCAGCTTCAATACTCGCAGCCACGGCATTTTTTGCTACGGGTTGATGCTTTGATGGGGATCCGTCTTGACTGGTATGTGTGGGGAATGAATTGTTGAAAGCTGAAATAAGTGACGCATCACCCAGATGAGCGTAGTCAACATTTCCTCGTACTATCCAGTTCCATCGGTTCAACATAAAGTCGAAAGCACCGATAGCTAATGCCCCCTTACAGTTCTCGTATCGGGCAGCATTGTGGCTGCGCAGGGTGTTGTTGAAGGTATGTCCATAGTATCCGCTGATGCTCATTCGCACTCCTGGGATGCTATAGTTGTCAATACGTGCAGCTCCTGCATAGGAGTTTGCTATCTTAAATTCATATGGACTGCCAGCTCCGTAATGAACAAAGCTCTCAGCTCCGAAGCGTTCTGAGTCGAGACCTGACAAGAACTGAATCTCGTAGCGCCATTGTTGGAGGCGTCCCCAAAGGGAGATACCTGTCTGATGCCATGTACAAGGAAGAATGGAATTCTCTCCTTCAGGACGATATACCGTAAAGAATTCGGTCGGCATATGATATTGATTGGTGCTTCCAACAGGAACAATTATCTCACCTGCCCTTACGTTCAGATGCCTTGAAAAGGATTTTTGAATCCAAAACTGCTCTAAAGCGACTTCACCTCCGCGCTCAATTTCAGCTTCATATTCTCCGCTTTCATCGGCGTCCATCTCGACCGCACTCTCAGTTCCTCCGTGTTCAAACTCCACTTCCATGCCCATCGTCCATCCATGTCCGAAATCATAGCCTACGTTTACCGTTACGTGTGGCAAGTCAAAACGTCCATGGCTGGAATCGTCTTTGTGCTGTTCAGGGAATTTGTATCGATTGAAGTGATCGCTATAAAAGTTGCGACTGATAACAGCCTCGCCGTATCCTCCTAATGTGAGTCTGCTGTTTTTGTCTATTTTAGATATACTGTCATTAAGAGCGTCTTGTGCATTTGTCATGGTGGCTGGCATAGTGGAACATATTAATGCCAGTATGAAGACAGTGTGTTTTTTGAAAAATTTCATGTTTCTACGTTTATATGTTTCTAAATTCGATGCAAAATTACACTAAAAAGATAATAGCCACAATACCTAAAAATTGGTAAATCCATAGACTTGCCTGCCATGGAAAAGGTCTTTCCTCTCCATTTAAATACTGTATGCAGCTTGGAGATGGCACAAAACAGCTGTTTTTTTGTGTCGAAAATGAGCAGAGATCCTTAAAAATACTTAGATATGATTATTGGAAGTTTCGATGGAAATGTTTACCTTTGCAGCATTAAAGATGTGCGCTTTTATTATACATATTTTGAAAAGTATCAATCATGAGGCAACAAAAAATGTATGAAGCTGATGACAGCATGATCTCAATCATCAGGGACAATTATAATATCTTGCAGAGTTTAGGTTCGTTTGGCATTAACCTTGGCTTTGGAGACAAGGCGGTAAGAGAGGTGTGTGAAGAGCAAAATGTAGATACATATACTTTTCTTGCCGTAGTGAATTTTACCATTAATGGGTATCGAGATTTTGATGATGCAGACAGATTGTCAATCCCTACGTTGATGCAATATCTAAAAGCCTCCCACTCATACTATCTGGATTTCCAATTGCCTTTTATAAGAAAAGAGCTGACAGAGGCTCTTGATATGGAGAACAATCTTGCCAAACTCATCTTGAAACTATACGATGAATATGCTCATCAGATACGTCTGCACATGAAGTACGAAGAGAAGATGGTGTTTCCATATGTGGATGCTCTGCTTAATGGGCAAGTGACAGGGAACTATGATATCGAGACTTACTCGAAGCATCATGGGCAAACTGACCAAAAACTGCGCGAATTGAAGAATATTATCATCAAATATTTACCGTCAGACAAACTGCACAACAACCAGCTTTCTGCCACACTTTATGATATTTATAACAACGAAGTATGGCTGCGACAACATGCCGAGGTGGAGGAAGAAATATTTATCCCTGTGATCAGAAGGCTGGAGCAACGTTCGCGTCAAAGCGATGTGTCGGTCAAAATTTCCAAGATGATCAATCAAACCCCAGACAATAATGATGCACTTAGCGAACGGGAAAAGGACGTAATCGTAAGCTTGGTGCAGGGAATGACTAACAAAGAGATTGCAGACCATTTGTGTATCTCTATCAATACTGTTATCACCCATCGCCGTAATATTGCCCGAAAATTGCAAATACACTCTCCTGCAGGACTGACAATCTATGCCATTGTAAACAATCTGGTTGATATTTCAAGTGTAAAACTATAGGCAAACAATATGCATCAAGTGAGACAGCCTGCCAGGGAGCAGCATGAATACGTTCATTATGTGGCAACAGAAAATGCCCCTTTGCTTGAATGGCTACTAAAGAATTTGAAAGGAACTAAAAATAAAATCAAGGCAACGCTTCAAGGACAGGGGGTGAGGGTGAATGGGAAGACCGTTACCCGTTTCGATTTTCCGATAGAAGTAGGAATGAAAATAGCCGTCAGCAAGTCGAAGAAAAATCAGGAAACCTTCAAAAACCGATATGTGAAGATTGTATATGAAGACCCGTATCTTGTCGTGATAGAGAAGAATATCGGTATTCTTTCGATGGCTGCAGGCCATTCTTCTCTTAATGTTAAAAAGGTACTTGACGACTATTTTAGAAAATCTGGGCAGAAATGTCGTGCGCATGTCGTTCATCGATTAGACCGTGATACCAGCGGACTACTCATCTATGCCAAGGATATGGAAGCCGAACAGATATTGGAACATAACTGGCGAGAGATCGTCTACGACCGACGCTATGTTGCTGTGGTTAGTGGTGAAATGGAAGAAGATGAGGGGACTATTGCAAGCTGGCTGAAGGATAATTCCGCCTATATCACCTATTCTTCGCCTGTTGACAATGGCGGAAAGTATGCCGTAACGCATTTCCGTACGTTGAAACGCACTCCAGAACATTCATTGGTTGAGTATAAACTGGAGACTGGTCGCAAGAATCAGATTCGTGTTCATTCGGCAGATATCGGCCATCCCGTTTGCGGAGACATCAAATATGGCAACGGCTATGACCCTGCAGGACGCTTATGCCTGCATGCATATGTGTTGAGTTTCTGGCATCCGATTACCAGCGAACGCATGGATTTTGAGACGCCCATACCGTCGTCCTTCAGCAAATTATTTAAGTAACCGGAATTCTTTTCCTGGCTATATATATTAATAAGGTGTAGGTTTTTGAATTCATCGTAAAGCAATTCAACCCATGAGTGAAGACTTTCTTTTTTATATATTGTGCCTTGTAGCAATAGTTGTCGTTGTGCTTGTTGTCAAGAAGATTGCCAGTTGTCTGATTAAGAGCGTCCTGCTACTTGTGGTATTGACGGTCTTGGCCTATATATACCTTACCTGCTATGCCTAAAAGAATTATGGCATCCTGCCTGTGTTGAGGCCAGAATGCCATAGTTCTTTCATATTTGATATTCGCAGCAGGCTGCCGGTTCATCCGTTTGTGATAATGTGCAGGTCGCGTTGCGGGAACGGAATCTCAATGTTATTTTCATTAAGCGTGTTATAAACGCATTCCAATACACGGCCACTGTCACCGTATGACGAGAGCACGGGTAGCCAAACAGTGATTCTCAGATTGACACTGCTGTCTGCGAACTCTTTCAGAATAATGCCGGGTTTCCGCCTGTGATCGACGCAGTCGAGCTTGCTGATGGCATCGATCAACAGCTGTTTAGCCTTTTCTATGTCAGTTCCGTAGGCGACACCCACGTCCAATCCCACGAGCTCATATCCGTGGTTTTTGGTCATGTTTTTGTAGTTCTTGGTGAACATCTGGCTGTTTGTGAAAGCAATTACCGAACCGTCTACGGCTTCAAGCATGGTAGATGTGTAGCTGATGGAAGAAACCTTTCCGCGGATTCCGTCACAGATAATCAAGTCTCCCACTTTTACTCGTCCGGCCATGAGAGATATTCCATAGTATATGTTCTCAAGGATGTCTTTCATAGCGAAACCGATACCTGTCGAGAATCCTGCTGCAATAATGCCCAGCCACTTGTTGTCTACGTGCAGGATGCCAAGGCTGATGAGCATCCATGCGCCCCAGACAACCACCTGAATGACATTCTTCACCATCATGTTTCGGGTGTCGGCCGTCGACATGTCGCTCTTTTCAAAATAGATGCGCAGCAGTTCCTTCACCGTAACGTTGAGGTATTTGAAGAGGAAATATAGGTTGAGCACCTGTGCAAGGGCAAACAGGCTCACCTTGATGCCTGAGGCATTGATATAGTTTCGTGAGAAAATCTCGCGTGTGGTGTCGCTGAGATTGAATACGTCGGATGCAAAATAGATGGAGATCATGACCGAGAATACTCCTAAGACGGGCAGGGCGACGTCGCTGATGAGGCTGAAGAACCATGTCTTTGTGATGGGTTCCTTGTCGTATCCCCGTGTTGCAGCCCATCCTTTTAGCAGTCCTCTTATGCATGTGATGGTCAGAATGAAGGTCAGCTGCATGATCCACCAGATGAGCAGTTGTACGCTAAGCAGTGTATATCCCAGCCATGAGCATACGACAGAGGCGATGAATACGGCCAGTGAGGTGTAGGAATATAGCACATCAGACCGTGGGATGTTGTTGTTGTGTCGTTTGATGACACTCCATTGCCACAGCATGCATACGAGCAGAATGGGTGGGAATATGAGGTTGACAAGTGCATTTGGAATCAAGACTATACGGAAAGTGATGACCAGGAATCCTACGACGATGAGCGGTGTGTAGATGCGGAATGCGCTTTTGATCTGCTGGTCGTTGAGGCGGATCAGCAGCGAAATCAGGATGACTCCTAACAGCCATGTGAATTCAACGAGAAGTCCGCTGGCCATGATGACGAAGTTCTGGTCTTTGAAGATGAGTCTCACAAGGCCAAGAATGACGGCAATCGTCAGCACACTTGTCGTGAGCACGAGGCAGGTCTGCTTGGTCTTTACCCATTCGGGCAGCCAGTTGTGGCTGTCCAGGATACGTACTACAAGCAAGTTTAGCCCAATGGCAATGGCCACACACAGAAGCACAATCATGAAGAGTCCGAGTATCACATAGCTGCTCCATTGCGAGGTTACGGGCTGTTCGGGCCTGTATTTGTCGACGAAGGTGCTTTTTGTCGTGCGCAGTTCGGTTCCGAGGTGGCCGAGAATGGTGAGATAGTTTTCGCTTCCGTTTCTGAAAATACTGGTTTGTATGTCGTTGTAGCGGTTGTTGGCGTAGTCATTTAGATGGCTGAGATGCTGCTCGGTCATCTTATAGTAGTTGATGTAGTCGGTGAACTGTTCGCTGTTTTCCTTCAGCGTCCGGCGTATGTTCACGGCCAATGTCAGGCATACGTTGCGGTCGATTTTGGCTTTTTCGCTGAGTCTCACCAAGTTCATTTGGCTAAGATTGGCAATGAGACTGTCGTAGCGGGCAATCTCGGTGTCGTTGTTCTGTAGGAAAGTGCGGAAAGGAAGCACGTTGCGCTGGAACTGTGCGTATTGCTCCGTGGCCTCGTGACATGCGTATGTCAAGTCGAAAATGTAGCCCGGCTTCTGTGAATAGAGCATCAAAAAGTTCTGATTGCTTTTGTTCATGATGTCCATAATGTTGTTGAACACCATCTCTCGTTGCTCTTTCATCAGTCCGCTTTGCTGCATTAGCTCCTTGCGACTCTCGACAAGCTCGCTGCGGAGGATCGACAATGTGTTATCCAGATTTTTCTCTTTAAGCACTGCCAGGCTGGGAATCGTCATCAGCAGGAGCAGGGCAATGGTAGCTATTCTTCTCATTTCCGTAGGATTAATCAGGCCACAAAATTAGTGTATCTTTGCCGAAGAACAAAATTATTTTGTGTTTTTTAGTCAAAAACACATTTCTTTAGCGAAAAAGAGTGAAAAAGCAATGAACGGCGACGGGTTTGTTTGAACTTTTTCATACTTTTGCAAGAAAATAACATCACCATGACATTAATTGCAGATAGCGGGAGCACGAAGACCGACTGGTTGCTTTTTGACGGCGAGAAGGCTATGCCAGTCGACCTCCCTTTGTTTCACACTCAAGGCATCAATCCTGTCGTTATGTCGCGAGAGAGCATATTGAGCGTGCTCAGTTCCGAATTGATTCCGGCCCTTTCCCGTCGGTTGGAAAGCATGGGAGAGGGGGCAGGCAAGCCCATTACTCTTTATTATTATGGGGCAGGATGCCGTCCTGACCAAGTGGAAAAGATGACAAGTGTGTTCAAGGAAGCTTTCGGAAATGCCCTTATAAGAGCAGGAGAGATGTCCTTCAACTCCGACCTTCTTGGTGCGGCAAGGGCACTTTGCCGGCGGAGCGAGGGTATTGCTTGTATTCTCGGGACGGGTTCTAACTCGTGTCTTTATGATGGCACTCGTATCACGGAGAATACCCCTGCGCTCGGCTATGTGCTCGGTGACGAGGGTAGTGGGGCCTTTCTCGGGCGGAGACTCCTGACGTCTCTCTATAAGCGGATGATGCCTTCGTCGCTGCGAGAGGCTTTCGAGCAGGCCTATGGGCTTACGCTTGACGACGTGATGGCCAAGGTGTATCGCGAACCCATGCCCAACCGTTTCCTCGCATCTCTGGCTCCTTTCCTGAAGGAACATGTCGACGATTCAACAATAAACAACTTGATAGTCAGTGCTTTCCGAGAGTTTTTTGCTAATAACGTGAAGCCCTATGGGCGAGCCGACCTGCCCGTCAGCTTCGTGGGCAGCATTGCTCATCATTTCTCCAGCCTGCTTCATGAGGCAGCAAGTGAAGAAGGCTTCACGGTCGGAACGATATTGAAGAGTCCGATAAGCCAGCTTGCTCTTTTCCATTGCACTGAAAAGTGACGGGAAACTTCTGCGAATTATTGTCATAGATATTTACAAAGATGTGTTTTTTGGTGCCTTGTCCTGGCGAATAGAGGCAAGACGAAGGAAAATGACGGCAATTTTTGTGATTTTTACAACTTTCTGATTGTCAGCAGGGTAGGCGTCTCTTGACTTTTGATGGCTTGCGGACGATGCGGAGAAGGCTGCCATTTCATGACAAGAAAGGGTGGCTTTCATGCCGTGAATGCAGCTTCTTCTATGCAGGAATTGTTGTAAAAGTTGTTGAGAAACCTAAGATTTCTTCTGGTGATGCCTTCCTTGTCAGTTTCAGAATCTGCATGTCTAAGCAGAAAAACGGCCCGGACTCTCATTGGCAAGCCTTTTCTTTATGCCCTGTTCTTGACAGGGATATTCAGAATTATTATTACAAAGCACGTCGTGTTTTATCCCCCGCAAACGGCAAACCGGAAAATTTCAGGGAGCACATTGACATATCCGAAATGTAATCTCCACATTACTTTTTTCGTTAAAAAGTGCTTCGGTTTACAAATAAATTTGTACCTTTGCGCTCAAATATAAAAAAGCTTGTGAAAGCGAACAAACAAAATATAACGTTATAATATTATTTTTATGTATTTTACACTTTTAATTACCGTTTTACTGACGGCTGCTGTCTTGGTCATCGGCGCATATGTTGTGGCCAAGCTCATCGGTCCCCGTTCGTATAACAAGGTAAAGGGAGAGCCCTATGAAAGTGGCATACCGACCCGCGGTTCCTCATGGTTGCCCGTGTCGATAGGCTTCTATCTCGTGGCCATTCTTTTCCTGATGTTCGACATTGAGACCGTGTTCCTCTATCCTTGGGCAGTAGTTGTCAAGCAGTTTGGTTCGACGGCACTCGTCAGCATCGGCTTCTTCCTGCTCGTATTGGTATTTGGCCTGGCTTATGCTTGGCGGAAAGGAGCGCTGGAATGGAAGTAAGAAAACCACGCATCAAGAGTATTCCTTACGACGAGTTTAAGGACAACAAAGGCCTCGAGAAGATTGTTGACGAGCTTCATGAGGGCGGTGTAAACGTTGTTGTGGGCTCACTCGACCAGGCAATCAACTGGGGACGTGCCAATTCCCTTTGGTCATTGACGTTCGCAACCTCATGCTGTGGCATCGAGTTTATGGCCGTAGGCTGTGCACGTTACGACTTTGCGCGCTTCGGATTTGAAGTGACTCGCAACTCCCCGCGTCAAGCAGACTTGATCATGTGTGCCGGTACTATTACCCATAAAATGGCACCAGCCTTGAAGCGTCTTTACGACGAAATGGCAGAGCCTAAGTATGTAATAGCCGTTGGCGGATGTGCCATCTCGGGCGGACCCTTCAAACAAAGCTACCACGTCGTACGCGGAATAGAAGAAATTGTGCCCGTAGACGTGTTCATCCCCGGCTGTCCTCCACGTCCGGAAGCAATCATGTATGGCATGATGCAGTTGCAACGCAAGGTGAAAGTAGAAAAGTTCTTTGGCGGTGCCAACCATAAACAAACGAAGGAGGAACGTCAATTAGGCGTCTCTAACGAAGAACTGACGTATGGAAAGAAAGGAAAACCCATCGTGGTTACTGAGGTACCGGAAGAGTTTGTTGAAGAATTAAAGAAAGAGGAGGGCGCACAATGAAATTAGATTTTCAGGTTTTCAGTTTTGAAAGCTTTGCACAGCAGATGCAAGCGCTGAAGGAAAAGCAGCATTTCGACTATCTCGTAACCATTATTGGTGAAGACTTCGGCGAGGAAGGACTTGGGTGTGTCTATATTCTTGAGAATACCTCTACCCATGAACGCATCGCAGTGAAGACCTTGGCCAAGAAAGTTGGCGAAGACAATGTAGTTCCGTCAGTATTGAAACTGTGGCATGCCGCAGACTTACTGGAGCGTGAAGTGTTCGACTTCCTGGGTATCAAATTCTTAGGTCATCCAGATATGCGTCGCCTTTTCCTGCGCACAGACTTCAAAGGATATCCCCTGCGTAAGGACTTTAAGGCAGACGACAACTACACACTCGACGACGATGTAGAGCCTGAGTATGGGTTGGAATACAGTCTTACGGAAGACGGAAAGCTGACAATCAAGCAGAATCGCCTTTTCACCGAAGACGACTATGTGGTGAACATCGGTCCGCAACACCCGTCAACCCATGGAGTGCTGCGCCTGCAGACAGTGCTTGACGGCGAGCAGGTGAAGCGAATCTATCCGCATCTGGGATATATTCATCGCGGTATAGAAAAGATGTGGGAAGGAATGACCTATCCACAGACGCTGGCCTTGACCGACCGTCTGAACTATCTTTCTGCCATGATGCACCGCCATGCCTTGGTAGGTGTGATAGAAGAGGGCATGGGCGTAGAGCTCACTGATCGCATCAAATACATCAGAACGATCATGGACGAGCTGCAGCGCCTTGACTCTCATCTGCTATATTGCGGATGTACGGCGCAAGACTTGGGCGCATTGACGGCTTTCCTTTATTGTATGCGTGACCGTGAGCACGTACTGAACGTCATGGAAGAGACGACCGGCGGTCGCCTTATCCAGAACTATTACCGCATTGGAGGACTGCAAGACGACATCGATCCGAATTTCGTCAAGAACGTAAAGGATCTGGTGAAATATCTGAAACCGACAATACAGGAATACATGGACGTGTTTGGCGACAACGTCATCACTCACAACCGTCTGGAGAAAGTCGGCGTGATGAACCTCGAAGATTGCATCAATTATGCCGTAACCGGACCCGCAGGACGGGCAGCAGGCTGGAAGAATGATGTCAGAAAGAATCATCCGTACGACCTGTATGACAAGGTTGACTGGCAGCAAATCACGCTTACAGGGGCAGACTCTATGGACCGTTATCTTGTACATATACAGGAAATGTACCAGAGCCTCTCTATCATCGAACAGCTCATCGACAACATTCCCGAGGGTGACTTCTACGTGAAGCAGAAGCCTATCATCAAGGTGCCTGAAGGACAGTGGTACTTCTCTGTGGAAGGAGCCAGTGGCGAGTTTGGCGTTTATCTCGACTCGAAAGGCGACAAGAGCCCGTATCGCATGAAAATGAGACCAATGGGACTCACCTTGATCGGTGCCCTTGACACGATGCTGCGTGGACAGAAAATAGCTGACCTCGTGACAACGACAGCGGCTATCGACGTGGTAATCCCAGATATTGACCGGTAATTCGGATGACGAAACATTCTAAATGAAAGATTAAAGATTATATGTTTGACTTTTCAATAATATCAACATGGATTGACAACCTGCTTCGTTCCACTTTGGGATTGGGCGATTTCTTGTCAATTCTCATTGAATGTGTGCTGGTAGGACTGCTCATTCTTGTGGGATATGCTCTGCTTGCCATCGCATTGATATTCATGGAACGTAAGGTTTGTGCCTACTTTCAGTGCCGTCTGGGCCCGATGCGCGTCGGCCCATGGGGTATATTCCAGGTGTTTGCCGACGTGGTGAAGATGCTTATCAAGGAAATCTTCTTCGTAGATAAGGCCGATAAGTTTCTCTATGCCCTTGCTCCTCTGCTGGTCATTGTCGGTTCGGTAGGCGCATTCTCGTTCCTCCCCTGGAACAAGGGTGCCGTAGTGCTTGACTTCAATGTGGGAATATTCCTGCTGACAGCCATCTCGTCAATAGGCGTAATCGGCATCTTCCTGGCCGGATGGGGCTCTAATAATAAGTATTCTGTGGTGTCGGCAATGCGTGCAGCGGTGCAGATGATCTCCTATGAGATGTCGCTGTGTCTCTGTCTTATCACTGCCATCATCCTGACAGGCACAATGCAGATCAGTGGCATTGTTGACTATCAGACCGGACCATGGAACTGGCTTATCATAAAAGGCCATATCCCTGCAGTCATCGCATTCCTCGTTTTTCTTGTTGCAGGCAATGCAGAAGCAAACAGAGGTCCCTTCGATATGGCAGAGGCAGAAAGCGAATTAACCGCAGGTCATCATACAGAGTACTCTGGCATGGGATTCGGATTCTTCTATCTGGCTGAGTTTCTAAACCTCTTTATCATTGCCGGTATTGCCACAACAGTCTTCCTTGGCGGATGGGCACCTGTGAATATCGGTATCGAGGCCTTTGACAACGTGATGAACTATATTCCGGGAATCGTATGGTTTCTTGGAAAAGCATTTGCTGTTGTGTGGCTGCTGATGTGGATAAAGTGGACTTTCCCGCGCCTGCGTATTGACCAAATTATGAAACTTGAATGGAAATATCTGATGCCATTGTCACTCTTTAACCTTGTGTTGATGGCTTTCGTAGTGGCACTGGGATTATATTTATAGTACCTATAGACACTATGGCAACTATAGAATAATAGTAAAAAGGAAAGAAAATGGAACAGAATAAATCCTATTTCGGCGAAATTGCAGGTGCGATAAAGACATTGGCAACGGGAATGAAAGTCACACTGAAGGAGTATTTCACCCCAAAGTCAACGGAGCAATATCCCGAGAACCGCAAGACAACACTTCACGTCGCTAAGCGCCATCGTGGGAGACTTGTGTTTCTTCGCGATGAGAATGGAGCATATAAGTGCACGGCTTGTACACTCTGTGAGAAGGCTTGCCCTAATGGAACCATAAAGATTTCATCGGAAATGCGTGAAGATCCCGAAACCGGCAAGAAGAAAAAAGTGCTGCTTGACTATCAGTATGACCTCGGTGACTGTATGTTTTGCCAGCTCTGTACTAACGCTTGTAATTTCGGAGCAATTGAGTTTACGAATGATTTTGAGAATGCAGTGTTTGATCGTGATGCCCTTGTGTTACATTTAGACAAAGAGATATATGCGGGAGGATCGCTACCTCAGCTCATTGATGGTGGAGAAGAACAGACAATAGGCAAGTTCAACACCAGAACAAAGTAAAGCAGGCAGGTCGTATAATGACAGATAATAAGGAATGGAAACATCCGATAATTTGTGAGATAGACGACCTCAAAACTTCAAAATATAATTAATATGGCAAATATAGTAATGTTTTGCATTTTGGCTTTCGTCATTCTTGGCTCGGCCATTTTGTGCGTAACTACAAAGAGAATTATGCGAGCTGCAACTTTTTTGCTTTTCGTTCTCTTCGGCGTAGCAGGTGTTTATTTCCTGCTTGACTACACATTCCTTGGTACAGCTCAGGTCGCTGTATATGCTGGAGGTGTGACAATGCTTTATATTTTCGCTATTCAATTAGTGTCAAAACAGACATTGCAAGGCTTTCAGGAGCGCCTAAAAGGTTCGAGAGTCATAACGGGAGCACTGGCAGCTCTTGCTGGTTTGGCAGTGGTAGTCTTTGTTTTATTGAAACATCAGTTTATCAATCGTTTCACTGAGATGGCCGATTCTGAAGTCCCAATGGAACAGATCGGCATGGCTTTGGTAGGTTCAGAGAAGTATCAGTATGTGCTTCCTTTTGAGTTTATCTCATTGTTCCTGCTGGCATGTATCATTGGTGGTATTATGATTGCAAGAAAGGAGGATAGACAATGATACCTGTTGAATGTTATCTTGTGCTTAGTGCACTGTTGTTTTTCATAGGCTTCTTCGGCTTTGTGACCCGCCGCAACCTGGTTGCTATGCTGATATCTGTAGAGCTTGTCTTGAATGCCGTAGACATGAATTTTGCAGTTCTCAACCGCTACCTTTTCCCTGAACAGCTTGAAGGCTTCTTCTTTACGCTCTTTTCGATCGGTGTAAGTGCAGCCGAAACAGCTGTTGCTATTGCGATTATCATTAATGTATATCGCAATTTCCATAGTGATCAGGTGAACAGTATTGAGAATATGAAGTGGTAACCCATCGTATAGATTAGGAATTTAAGATAAAAGAATAGAAAATGGATTACGGATATACAATTTTAATACTTCTTCTCCCGCTGTTCTCATTCCTTGTTTTAGGACTTTGTGGGATGAAGATGTCACATAGGACTGCAGGCCTTATAGGTACAACTTCGCTGGGTATTGTGACAGTATTGTCATATTTCACGGCGTTCAACTATTTCTCTGCAGCCCGTACTGCAGAAGGAGTTTATGCGACGTTGATGCCATATAACTTCACATGGCTTCCTCTTGGCACCTTGCATTTTGACCTTGGTATCCTGCTTGACCCGATCTCCGTGATGATGTTAATTGTCATTTCAACGGTAAGTCTGATGGTACATATCTACTCATTCGGCTACATGCATGGCGAAAAGGGATTCCAACGCTACTATGCTTTCCTCTCACTCTTCACCATGTCGATGCTGGGTCTGGTGGTTGCTACCAATATTTTCCAGATGTATATGTTCTGGGAATTGGTAGGAGTCAGTTCTTATTTGCTGATTGGTTTCTATTATCCGTTGAAACCAGCCATAGCAGCCTCAAAGAAAGCGTTCATTGTTACGCGCTTCGCTGATATGTTTTTCCTTATAGGAATCTTGATATTCGGTTATTATACCCAGTCGTTTAGCTTCTCGTTTGCAGGAGATATGCAGGTGTTGAATGGTGCAGCCGCGTTGGTGGAAGCTCCGGCAGAAGCCTCGCGTGCCATAGCCGGTGCAGCCTTTATTCTTCCAACTGCTCTTGTGTTGATGTTCATTGGTGGTGCAGGTAAGAGTGCAATGTTCCCGTTACACATATGGCTACCTGATGCCATGGAGGGTCCAACACCAGTATCAGCCCTCATTCACGCAGCCACAATGGTTGTTGCAGGTGTGTTCCAGATTGCCCGAATGTTCCCGCTCTGGATAGAATATGCCCAGCCTCAGTTGAGCATTGTCGTATGGGTTGGTGTCTTTACCGCGTTCTATGCAGCAGCAGTCGCATGTGCCCAAAGTGATATCAAGCGTGTATTGGCATTTTCAACAATCTCTCAAATTGCGTTTATGATGGTGGCCCTTGGTGTCTGTCTGCCCAGCCATGAAGCCGGAACAGTGCTTGACAACCATGCACAGTTAGGCTATATGGCCTCGATGTTCCATCTGTTCACGCATGCTATGTTCAAAGCCTGCCTATTCCTTGGCGCCGGCTGTATTATTCATGCAGTCCATTCCAATGAGATGTCAATGATGGGAGGCTTGCGCAAATACATGCCAATCACCCATATTACCTTCCTCATCTCTTGTCTTGCAATTGCAGGTATTCCTCCTTTCTCGGGCTTCTTCTCTAAAGATGAGATCCTGACAGCTTGCATGCATTACAGTCCTGTAGTAGGTTGGATCATGACAGGTGTTGCTGCTATGACGGCATTCTATATGTTCAGATTGTATTATGGCATCTTCTGGGGCACCGAAAACAAGGAAGCTCATGCCCATCACACACCACATGAAGCACCGTGGACGATGACCTTCCCGCTGATATTCCTCTCCATTGTGACGATTTTATGTGGCTTCTTGCCATTTGGCCACTTCGTATCTGCAAGTGGAAAGGCCTACGATATCCATCTCGACTGGACCGTTGCAGGAACTTCCATCGTAGTTGCCGTTTGCTCTATCCTGCTTGCTACCTATATATATAAGGGTGAAAAGCAGCCGATAGCGGACAAACTCTATAAGGCATTCCCACGTTTGCATCAGGCTGCCTATCGTCGTTTCTATCAAGATGAGATATGGCAGTTTGTCACCCATCGCATTATTTTCCGCTGTGTTTCTACTCCGATAGCATGGTTTGACCGCCATGTTGTCGACGGAACGTTCAATTTCCTTGCCTGGGGTGCCAATGAAGCAGGTGAAAGCATGCGTCCGTGGCAGAGTGGTGATGTACGTAAATATGTAGTGTGGTTTATGACTGGTGCGGTAGCATTGGCCCTTGCCTTACTTGCGATATAAAACAATAAATGGTAAAATCGTAAATTACAATTATGAGTATACTGACATTATTCGTAGTAATCCCTGCCCTGATGTTGCTTGGCTTGTGGTTAGCCAAGAACTTGAATCAGGTGCGTGGCGTGATGGTAGCCGGTGCTTCTTGTTTGCTGGCACTGTCCATATGGTTGACGATTTATTTCATTCAGCAGCGTGCAGCTGGGAACACTGATGTAATGTTGCTGACTTATAGCACACCTTGGTTCAAACCTTTGAACATTGCCTATGCTGTAGGTGTCGACGGAATCTCAGTCGTGATGTTGTTGCTTTCGAGCATCATCGTCTTTACCGGCACCTTTGCTTCATGGCAACTGAAACCTTTGACCAAGGAATATTTCCTCTGGTTCACCCTTCTTTCTACGGGGGTATATGGATTTTTCATCTCGGTCGACCTGTTCACCATGTTCATGTTCTACGAGGTCGCTCTTATTCCCATGTATCTTCTGATTGGTGTATGGGGAAGCGGCAACAAGGAATATTCTGCCATGAAGCTTACTTTGATGCTGATGGGAGGCTCTGCCTTGCTCATTCTCGGCATACTTGGCATCTATTTCTTCTCAGGAGCAACGACAATGAACGTCAATGAGATTGCAGCCTTGCATAACATTCCGGTCGAGATCCAGAAGATTTTCTTCCCGTTCATCTTCATCGGCTTTGGCGTGTTGGGCGCTCTTTTCCCGTTCCACACATGGTCTCCTGACGGTCATGCCTCAGCCCCAACGGCGGTTTCCATGCTCCATGCTGGCGTATTGATGAAGCTTGGAGGCTATGGATGTTTCCGTGTTGCCATGTATTTGTTGCCGGAAGCAGCCAATGAGCTGTCGTGGATATTCCTCATCCTTACCACCATTTCCGTGGTATACGGTGCGCTTTCTGCCTGTGTTCAGACCGACCTGAAGTACATCAATGCCTATTCGTCAGTCTCTCACTGCGGCTTGGTGCTCTTTGCTTTGCTGATGATGACCCGGACGGCATGTACGGGTGCTATCCTGCAAATGCTTTCCCACGGTCTGATGACAGCCCTCTTCTTTGCCCTGATCGGTATGATCTACGGCCGTACTCACACCCGTGACATCCGCAAGTTGGGTGGTCTGATGAAGATCATGCCTTTCCTTTCTGTAGGATATGTCATTGCCGGTCTGGCCAATTTAGGTTTGCCTGGTTTCTCTGGTTTCATTGCCGAGATGACCATTTTCGTCGGTTCTTTCGAGAATGCCGATGTGTTCCATCGCACAGCAACCATCATTGCCTGTACGTCTATCGTCGTGACAGCCGTCTACATCCTTCGTGTTGTCGGCAAGATTCTCTATGGTGACGTTGCCGACAAACACTATCTTGAGCTCACCGATGCTACATGGGACGAGCGAGTAGCCGTTTGCTGCCTCATCTTCTGCGTGGCAGGTCTTGGCATTGCTCCTCTTTGGGCAAGCAATGTTATCAGTGATGCCGTTGGTCCAATCCTCAACAATATATTAATGTAAAACGGAAGGAGATAGATTATGAACTATTCACAATTTCTGAATATGATACCCGAGGCTTTCCTCGTTCTTGCACTAATACTCGTGTTTGTTGGCGATTTCTGGCTGGCCAATAAAGAGGTCAAGGGCTCCTTTCTTAGTACTTTGACCATTGGATTGTTAGCCATTGCCACTGGAGTCTGTCTTGTCTATGGCGATGCTGCCGAGGCATTCAGCGGACTTTATGTAGCCTCGGTGGCCACCAATGCCATGAAGGCCATTCTCACTGCCGGCACATTGATTGTAGTTGTCATGTCTCAGCAGTGGTTGAAGATCAATCCGAAGAACGAGGGAGAGTTCTATATGCTCGTTCTTTCCACCCTTTTGGGCATGTATATGATGATGTCTGCAGGCCATTTCCTTGTATTCTTCTTGGGATTAGAAATGGCCTCGGTGCCGATGGCATGCCTTGTAGCCATGGACAAGTGGAAGAAAAACAGTGCCGAAGCCGGCGCAAAGTATATCCTTACGGCAACGTTTTCTTCAGGAGTAATGCTCTATGGCATCTCCTTACTCTATGCTGCTACGGGGACGATGTACTTTGCTGATTTCTCAGTAGCCTTGGCAGTCAGCCCCCTGACCATTGTCGGACTGGTGTTCTTCTTCTCCGGTTTAGGCTTTAAGCTCTCACTTGTTCCGTTCCATTTCTGGACGGCTGACACCTATCAGGGTGCTCCAACAGCTGTCACTGGCTACTTGAGCGTCATTTCAAAGGGTGCTGCAGCCTTTGCCCTCTGCACGATTTTGATGCATGTGTTTGCCCCGATGGTCGAGTATTGGGAAGTGTTGCTCTACATCGTCATTGTGCTTAGCATCACGATAGCCAACCTGTTTGCCATCCGCCAGAGCAAACTTAAGCGGTTCATGGCTTTCAGTTCAATCTCTCAGGCAGGATACATCATGCTGGCAGTCATCGGCAACAATGGAGCAGGAGTGACAGCCCTGATGTACTACACCCTCATCTACATCGTGGCCAACATGGCCGTCTTCACGGTTATTAGCGCCGTAGAGCAGAACAATAACGGTCGCACAGACATCGGCGATTATGACGGACTCTATCAGACCAATCCGAAGTTGTCGTTCTTGATGACGCTGGCTCTCTTCTCGTTGGCTGGCATACCTCCCTTTGCAGGCATGTTCTCCAAGTTCTTTGTGTTCATGGCTGCGGCCCATCAAGGGTCTGCTTGGGCCTATGCAGTAGTGTTTATCGCCTTGGTCAACACCGTGGTTTCGCTCTACTACTATCTGCTCATCGTCAAGGCTATGTACATCAAGAAGTCGGAAACCCCGCTGCCTACGTTCAAGAGCGACTGCTATACCCGCACAGCTCTTGCCATTTGCACTGCCGGCATCGCCCTCTTTGGCGTCTGCTCATGCATCTACGAATGGCTTTTCAGCGTAGCATCCGTCTGATTTCTTGAAGCGAATGCACTGATAAAGAGTCGCCTCTCAGCTTGTGCTGCAGGGCGACTCTTTTCTTGCTCCCTTCCGCTTCCCCCACGCATGAACGGCGAAACCCGCAAGCGCGTCTGGACTTTTGTTCTCGGTTTCCTACCCGCCAATGTCCGCATGGCTGCCATGTCCAGCCTAAACGGCATATCCTCGTGCAGGCAATAGATCATCTTTTGCCGGCCAATAGATGATCTATTGCTCACCAATACATTATATTTTGCTCCCGTTTTCCTTTTCTTTCTTCCCCACGGATGAAGCCATTTTCTGTAATAATGCTGAAAAGTCAGTCCGAGATTTGCTTCTTTTCCGCTTATTTTGTATCTTTGTCCAGAGTATGGACCAGTAACGGAACGAAGGAATGAAGAAACTTGTTTTTATGACAGTGCTGCTGCTGATGCTTCTGACAGCTTCTTGCAGTGATGTTAAACATTGGAAAGAGAGAGGTTCAAAGGGCGAAAGACAGGAAAGCCTGTCGGAAGAGGAAAAGATTGACTGGTCGTCGTTCTCGGAAACGACAACCAATGAAGATCTCCCGGAATCGCACGAGGAAGCGGCGGTCAAGGCCCCATCCTCCACGTCGTCGCCCAGCCGTCGTTACTATGACGACGACGATGATGACAATCTGAGGGGCTTCGACCCGAGGTCAGAAGATGACATGGACGACAACGGAATGTCGCGTTACATGAATGAATACGACGATGAGGGCTGGGACTGAGGCTGTGTTCTTTCTGAAAGAGTGCGGTCGTGTGGTCTGGCATACATGGAATCAATTCTAGCAAAACATTCGTATGATGAAGAAACTACTGGCAATGATGATGGCTTTCGCACTTCTTTCGGGGTGTGCAACAGGTGTCGAGCGAGCCGAAAAGCGTGCTTTGAAGGCTGCTCAGGTGGCCACATCTCTGGCATCCCGCCACTATAAGGTCGACGTGCGTATGATGTATCCGCTTCGCGGGAAGGCCTCTCATGTCAACGGAAGCTATTCGTTGGAAGTCAAAGGCGACACGCTGATGTCCTATCTTCCGTATTTCGGCCGGGCTTACAGCTTGCCGTATGGAGGAGGGAAGGGGCTGAACTTCACCGAAACCATCGGGCGTTATGAGTCGGCAACCGACGAGAAAGGGCGCACACAGGTTGCCATTGTCGTCAACAATGGCGAAGACGTGTTCACCTATATGCTGGAAGTCTACGACAATGGCAGTGCCACTATCGACGTCTATGCTCGCGAAAGAGAATCAATTAGGTTTAGCGGAGAGCTTGTAACTGACTGAAAGAAAAGATAATATTTAGCCGTTCTAAAATTTCTTTCATTTGACTCCTGCGATAAATGGCGCAGGCTTGCAGGCCTATAGGGCGTACAAAGAGAAAAGCGACAGGCTGGTGTCTATCGCTTTTTTCTTTTGGCATTCCTGGCAAACTCAAAGAGTGACAATGGCAGATGACAATAGCCGTCGGGGTTCTTGTCAAGATAGTTCTGATGGTATTCTTCTGCCGGATAGAAACACTGCAGAGGCTTCACCTCTACGGCAATGGGCTCTTTGAGCGATGCCTGCTGCTCTTCAACGACTTTTCTGATGACTGGCAGCTGCTCTTCGTCCACGTAGTAGATGCCCGTCCGATAGCGAGTTCCGACATCATGGCCCTGCTGATTGACGCTTGTCGGGTCGATGGCGTGGAAGAACATGTTGAGAAGAAACTCTAAGTCGGCAATGTTCTCGTCGTATCTGACGCGCACCGTCTCGGCGTGTCCTGTCTGGTCTGTATATACTTCCTTATAGGTCGGCGACGCAATGCGGCCGTTGGCAAACCCGACTTCGGTCTCTTCAACGCCTTCAATCTGTTTGAAGTAGTGTTCTGTTCCCCAGAAACATCCACCTGCAAGATAGATTTCTTTCATTCGATGATAGGTGTGGTTTTGCAGACAAAGGTAAGCAAAGATGCGGGAAATCGGCATATAAGAATGATTAAAAATATGAAAAACACGTGCTGACTGCCGTTTTTTCCTGATTTTACGAAAAAAAACAGGCCGAAATCTTTTGCCGGTTTGTGGAAATCATGTAATTTTGCATCCGCTTTCGGGCTAAAATTCTCTACATGAAAAATCAATAAGTAAGTTTTTTGATGCAAGAATTCCATGCGATTGCCACGGCGAGTGTGGCATGACAGGGATTATTGTGTTCTTTAACTTATTGATTTTATGGCAACAAAAACTTATTTGTGTGTTTGCAGATGTACCCCTAAAAAGGGTATCGTGAGTATTGACAGAAAGCTGTTGAAGCAGCTGGTTGCACGTGAGATGCATGCCATCAAGTGTGCTTCCAATCCACGTATGAAAGCCAGAAAGGCCATCTCTATTGGTACGTCCTGCCTGAATAGTGGCTATCCTCGCACGGCTTTGAATATTTTTGAGTATGCCCTTAAGGCCTGTATCGACCACGATTATGAGATGGTTTTCACACCATGTAGCGGACAATGGTGGCACAATGCCATCATGAAAGACGAGGTTCGGCAACTTGCAGAGTGCCTTGACAAGGTGTGGAAGCAGTATTTCCCTGGCGAGAACATGGGGGAATATGCTGCGGATGTGGATGCTGTCTATGAAGATTTGTGGGCGATGAAGTTTGACGATTAGCAGTCGTCAGACAAAACCAGAGGCCGGCTTGCAGGGACAAATGATACCTTGCAAGCCGGCTTTCAGTTGTATTTTCGGCATTATGGCAGGCGCCGATAGCTCAGAAGGGGAGGGGCTTGGCGATGCGTTCGTCAACGTCAACCCCCTCTTTCCGCAGTTTCAGTCGCCTGACGTGCTCCTGCTTGTGGGCTTCAGCCTTCTCTTTTGCCTGTATGGCAAATTGGTTTTCGGCTTCTTCTTCGGGCGTAATGCGCATGGTGTTGGCATGGTTGATGAGGTCTTTCACCACCTCTCCACCCACAATCAGGCCTGCTGCAGCAGGAACAAAGGCATTGGAGGCGGGGATATCACGCCTGTCAGTACACTTTCTCATATCCTTGTCAGGGCATATACAATGCATCCTGCATGAGATTTCCGGCTGGTCGATCGGGCGCAAAGGCTGCTCTTCGCTGTATACAACCTTCAGATGCAGGATGCCTTCCTTGCGAAGTTGCTTGCGCATGACTTTGGCCAACGGGTCCATATTGGTCTTGGAAAGGTCGGCAACCCGAAAGGCTGTCGGGTCAAGTTTGTTGGCTGCTCCCATGCAAGAGATGACTGGAATGCACAACTTGTGGCACCTGCGCACAAGTTCGAGCTTAGCCTTGACGGTGTCAATACAGTCTACTACGTAGTCGTAGGGGGAGAGATCAATGTCATCTGCGTTCTGCGGAAGATAGAACATCTGGTATCTTCTCACGATACATCGTGGGTTGATGTCCCTTATTCGCTCATAGGCTACGTCGACTTTGTATTGGCCGATGGTGGAAAGAAGAGCATAAATCTGGCGGTTGATATTGGTCATACAAACCTTGTCGTCGTCGAAAAGATCGAGAGCTCCCACACCGCTGCGTGCCAGAACTTCAACGACATAGCCTCCGACTCCTCCGATACCAAACACAGCAACGCGTGATCCGGCAAGGGTGTCAAGGGCCGGTCTGCCGACCATCAGTTGCGTTCTTGAGAATTGATTTTGTGCCATGCCAACAAGTATGATACTGTAAAATTCGCATGCAAAATTACGAAAAGATTTGCGGATATGATGATTGTGAGAATAGTTTTTTGTAATTTTGCAGAAACTCTATGGTGCTCCTCGGGAGTATTTCTCCTGTTGTCGAAACGGCACATGTAGTTTTCTAACATGCAAAGATACCTGCAAGTATGGTGAAATGTCGTAAAGTAGTAAGTCTTTCAATTCTGATTGTCGGCATAGGTGTGTTGTTTGCCCTGAACTTGATATTCGGTTCAGTGTCTATCCCGTTGCCGGATATATGGAATATATTGTTCGAAGGCGACACGCAGAATGGAGTTTGGCGCTTTATTGTCTTGGAAAGCAGGCTTCCGCAAGCCATGACATCACTGCTGGCAGGGGCAGCGTTGTCGGTAAGCGGCCTGATGTTACAGACTGCATTTCGCAATCCATTGGCAGGACCAGATGTGTTTGGTATTAGCAGCGGAGCTGGTCTTGGTGTGGCTCTTGTGATACTGGCCATGGGAGGAAGTGTGTCAACATCAGCTTTTTCGGTCAGTGGTTCTGTGGCGGTATTAGGAGCAGCTTTTGCGGGAGCAATGGTTGTTATGGGGCTTATCTTCTTATTCTCGACAACGGTTCGCAATAATGTCATGCTGTTGATTGTAGGTATTATGATTGGGTATCTGATGTCTTCAGCAATAACATTGCTTAACTTTGCAGCTACGGAGGAAGGCGTTCGTTCCTATATGGTATGGGGATTAGGCAATTTCGGAGGAGTCTCGATGGAGCATATGCCGTTGTTTGCTTCTCTGACATCGCTGGGACTTGTAGGGGCTTTGCTGTTGATAAAGCCCCTGAATGCTATGCTGATGGGCGAACAATATGCAGAAAGTCTTGGCGTAGACACGAAGGCCGTGCGCAATATGTTGCTGCTAATAACAGGACTTCTCACGGCAATCGTGACGGCATATTGCGGCCCTGTGGCCTTTATCGGATTGGTAGTTCCTCATATGGCCCGGCTGTTGTTGGGCACAGAGAACCATCGGTCGCTGTTGCCGACCACTATTTTAATGGGAGGTGCAATGGGGGTGTTTTGTAATTTGATATGCAATTTGCCTGTTTTTAGTGGGATTATTCCCCTAAATGCCGTTACGCCATTGGTGGGTGCGCCAGTGATCATCTACGTTATTGCGCGTCATCGGCAAGTAGATATGTGAACCATGCATGTCGGAAGAGAGAATAGCTTTTGTCAGTATTCTTGCTGCTGATAGTATCTTGTCCTTTCTTTTTCTTTGATTTCTTTTTCAATTTCATAGAGTGAGCGTCCGCTTATAGTCAGTGACTTGATCCATACGCAGACTATAAAGCATATGATAGTGATCCCTGCACTTGCCAACCATCGGAGTGATTCACGCTGGAATGGCCACAGGTTGATCGACAAAATTCCTGCTACAGCTGGGATGCCAAAGAGCAAAAGGTCGGCTCCGGAAGAAATCTTGTAGCTCTCCTTTGTCTGATAATACTCTGGGTCGAGATTTAGAATCTGTTCCTTGTGCTCTCTCCAATAATGTTCAAATTCATCTTCTTTTTTCATGATGTGGATGTTTTTCGGGGGCGGGACGTGTTCAATGGACTCATACAATGATGAGGTCGCTCATGATGTCGTCGCTTATAAATAGTCCTTTGCGCGTTAAATGAATCCTGTCCTCTTCGATTACGAGAAGCCCCGTGGCTAAATGACGCCTTGCGTTTGCAAGAAGATATTCCTTGTATTTGGCAGGGACTTTGCCAAAAGACAGGCCTTCACGAGTGCGAAGTGCTGTAGTAATCAAATCATTATAATGCGTTTTCGGATCGATGGTCTCAGCTTCACATGGGATGTCCCCGTCTCTAATTGCATCTATGTAAGCGTGAATATCTGCAGTATTCCACGAACGTGTTTGCAAATCGTATGAATGAGCTGCTGCTCCAATGCCTGTGTAGGGAACGTCTTGCCAATAGCTGCTGTTGTGCTTTGAGCGATAATCCCTTGTCGTCGTATGCTTGGCAAAGTTGCTTATTTCGTAATGTTCATAGCCGTTTTGAGTCAGTATGTTAATCAGCAAGTCATACATGTCAGCAGATAGTCCTTCGTCAACCGGTGTGATGTTCCCTCCTTGTGCCATCTGAAAAAGTGGAGTTCCTGGCTCATATGTAAGGCTATAGGCGGAAATGTGCTCCACGTCAAGCGACAAAGCATGGTGAAGGTCTGCTTCCCACTCATCTATAGTTTGGCTGGGGAATCCGAATATCAAATCGATTGATATGTTGTGGATTCCTCTTTTACGGAGTCGCTCTATTGCATGCTGGATATCTTTGGCTGTGTGTCTCCGCCGAAGAAAACGCAAACGAGTATCGTCAAAGGTTTGCACTCCCATGCTGATACGGTTGATTGGCAGTTGATGAATCGTGTCGCAAAACTGGTCGTTGATGTCGTCAGGGTTGCATTCAACTGTAACTTCAATTGGAGATTTGTCATCACTTCTTTTGGAATAAGATCCCCATTCTGGCCGATACACCTTATTTATATATAAGAATATTTTCTCGAATGATGGCTTACTTAGGAGCGAAGGCGTACCACCTCCCAGGTAAATGGTCTTCAGTTCAGTTTTCTCAAATCGGAAGAAATTTGGATGTTCTGCACGAATTTCCATCTCCTTGCATAAGGAATCAACATACATATCTTGCAAGGATGATAAGGTTGTAGAATAGAAGTTGCAATAGATACACCTGCTTTTGCAAAAAGGAATGTGAATGTATAGTCCTGCCATTAAAAACGTTCAATTTCTTTGGCAAAAGTACTAAAAGTTTTAAATCTTTTACACTTTTCAGAAGATTGTTTTGGTTTTTTGGCAAAAAATGTATAATTTTATGCCCGTTTTAGAGAAACGAAGACAAAATCACTTAAATCTATAAACCGATATGAGAGTATATCAAACAAACGAAATCAAGAACATTGCCCTTATTGGCAGTGCGGGTAGTGGCAAGACAACTCTTGCCGAAGCTATGTTATTTGGTAGTGGAATTATCAAACGTCGTGGTACCGTTGAGCAAAAAAACACGGTGAGTGACTATTTCCCAGTTGAACAGGAATATGGTTATTCTGTATTTCCAACCGTTTTCCATGTAGAATGGAATAACAAGAAGTTGAATTTTATTGACTGTCCAGGTTCTGATGACTTTGTAGGCGGAGCAATTACTGCATTGAATGTGATGGATCAGGCTGTCATTCTTGTTAATGGACAATATGGACCAGAGGTGGGAACGATGAATGCTTTCCGTAATACAGAGAAGCTTCAAAAACCAGTTATATTCCTTGTTAACCAGCTTGACCGTGACCACTGTGACTTTGATACAATTGTTAATAGCTTGAAAGAAACCTATGGTCCTAAGTGTGTGACGGTGCAATATCCTGTAGCAACGGGTGCAGAGTTCAATGCGATTATTGACGTTCTTACCATGAAGAAATATTCATGGAAGCCCGAAGGTGGCACGCCCGTCGTAGAGGAAATTCCCGCAGACCAGTTGGACAAGGCTCAAGAATTGCGAGCTACTCTCGTGGAAGCTGCCGCAGAAAATGATGAGAATTTGATGGAAAAGTTCTTTGAAGACGAGAACTTGACCGAGGATGAAATGCGTGAAGGCATTCGTAAGGGCTTGGCAAGTCGTGGAATGTTCCCGATCTTCTGTGTTTGTGCTGGCAAAGATATGGGTGTTCGACGCCTGATGGAGTTCCTTGGAAATGTTGTTCCTTTTGTAAATGATATGCCAAAAGTGAAGAACACTCGTGGTGAGGAAGTTGCTCCTGACAGCAATGCTCCCACAGCTCTCTATTTCTTTAAGACAGGTCTTGAGCCCCATATCGGTGAGGTTACCTATTTTAAAGTGATGAGTGGAACTGTAAAACAAGGTGATGACCTCAATAATGTTGACCGCGGTTCTAAGGAACGTATGGGGCAGATATTTGCATGTGCTGGTGCAAATCGTATTCCTGTAGACGAACTGAAGGCTGGTGATATTGGCTGTACAGTGAAACTGAAAGACGTCAAGACTGGAAATACTCTCTGTGCAAAGGAGAGCGAACAGCAGTTTGATTTCATCAAGTATCCTAATTCGAAGTATTCACGTGCAATCCGTTCGGTCAATGCTTCGGATATGGAGAAGATGATGGCAGCTCTGCAGAAGATGCGTCAAGAGGATCCTACTTGGGTGGTTGAGCTCTCGAAAGAACTCAAGCAGACCATTGTTCACGGTCAAGGTGAATTCCATCTGCGCACATTAAAGTGGCGTATGGAGAACAATGAGAAGATTCCTGTTGTCTATGAAGAGCCGAAGATCCCTTATCGTGAGACGATTACAAAGGCCGCCCGTGCTGACTATCGTCACAAGAAACAGTCAGGTGGTGCAGGCCAATTCGGTGAAGTTCACCTCATTGTTGAGCCATATGTAGAAGGAATGGAGTTGCCGACTGTCTTCAAGTTTGGTGGCCAAGAGTTCCGCATGAATGTGAAAGGACAGGAAGAAATCTCGCTTGAGTGGGGTGGTAAGCTTGTCTTTATCAACTCAGTTGTCGGTGGCGCAATCGACGCTCGCTTCATGCCTGCAATCCTGAAGGGTGTCATGGAACGTATGGAGCAGGGCCCACTGACAGGTTCATATGCTCGCGACGTGCGTGTCATCGTTTATGATGGAAAGATGCACCCGGTTGATTCTAATGAACTTTCGTTCATGCTTGCAGCCCGTCAGGCATTCTCTGCAGCATTTAAAGAGGCCGGTCCAAAGATCCTTGAGCCAATCTATGACCTTGAGGTTCTTGTTCCTGCAGACTATATGGGCGATGTGATGAGCGATTTGCAAGGACGCCGTGCAATTATCATGGGTATGGATAGCGAGGGTGGATACCAGAAGCTTGTGGCTAAAGTTCCTCTCAAGGAACTCTCCAATTATTCCATTTCTCTCAGTTCTATCACTGGCGGACGTGCTTCGTTTACAACGACATTCTCCAGTTATGAGCTTGTGCCCAATGATGTTCAGCAGGCTCTTATCGCTGCTCACGAGGCAGAAGTCAAGGACGAAGATTAAAACTCCTGTGCCTTGCATGCAAGGTAACGGTATTGATAGAGAATGCGCAACGCTTATAACGTTGCGCATTCTTATTTTACTTTCATATAAGAACGTATCTTCTTTCTTTTATGTTAATTATATCGAATTATAATATTTTAATTAACACAAAATTGTTAATTCGTTAAGTTAGTGCTATCTTTGCACGTATGAAGAAAAGAACGATCATAACAATCGCGATAATCATGGGCTTCTCATTCCTTGGTTTACTTTATCTCCAACTGCGGTATATACACGAAATGGTGGAGATGAAGAAGGAGCAGTTTGATGAGTCTGTGACACGTGCCTTGTATCAAGCGAGTCGCAATCTGGAGCTGAACGAGACATCTCGCTATCTCGAAAAAGATGTCAACGAGACCGAACGCAGGGCGTTCAGGCAGGATTCTGTTGGTACCAGGAGTGGAGGCATTGACGGAACCCTTCAGCATTCCCATCAGTTTTCTGTGGCAGGCAAGGATGGAACCATCTATTCGACGTTTGAGCTGAAGACCATTGAGACCCGTCCTTCTCAGATGCCCAAGGCAATGATCTTGCATACTGACAAAAGTTCTCTCTCCGAAGCTTCGAAGTCTTATCAGGAAATACTCCGTAAACGCTATATATACCAGCGTGCATTGCTTGACGAAGTGGTCTATACAATGCTCTATTCTGCATCGGAAAAACCATTGAAAGAGCGCATCAACTTTAAGCTTCTTGACCAAGATATCAAGTCGGAACTGATGAACAACGGCATCAACATCCCTTATCATTTTACGGTCAGTACGCAAGATGGGCGAGAAGTATATCGTTGTCCCGACTATTCAGATGAGGGAGAAGAGTATACCTATGCCCAACCGTTGTTCCGCAATGACCCGCAGGCTAACTCCGGAGTAGTGCGTATTCACTTTCCTGAGATGAACAGATACATCTTCTCATCGGTGCGCTTTATGATTCCTGCTGTGATATTTACCATAGTGTTGCTGGTGACATTCGTATTTACTATCTTCGTGATTTTCCGGCAGAAGCGCTATACAGAGATGAAGAACGACTTTGTCAACAACATGACTCATGAGCTGAAAACGCCTATAGCCAGCATCTCTTTGGCTGCCCAAATGCTGGGAGATGACAGTGTAGAGAAGAGCCCGGCGATGATGAATCATCTCACGAAGGTGGTCACTGACGAGACTAAACGTTTGCGGTTCCTCGTGGAAAAGGTGCTGCAGATGTCGATGTTTGACCGGAAAAGTGCCACGTTCAAAAAGAAGGAAC
Source organism: Prevotella sp. (assembly GCA_017469955.1). Taxonomy (GTDB): domain Bacteria; phylum Bacteroidota; class Bacteroidia; order Bacteroidales; family Bacteroidaceae; genus Prevotella. The sequence goes on along the minus strand of JAFUFJ010000009.1, from coordinate 21,872 downwards.
TCGACCTGAATGAAATGGTGGAAAATGTTGCAAACTCCTTTACCCTGCGCGTAGAACATACAGGTGGCAAGATATATACTGAGGTGGGAGCCGTCGACTCGGCCATCTTTGTCGACGAAGTCCATTTCCAGAACGCCCTGTTCAACCTGATGGACAATGCTGTCAAGTATCGGAAGCAAGACGAACCGCTTGACATCTACCTGAAGACTTGGAACGACGACGACCATCTTTACCTCTCTATCCGCGACACGGGACTTGGCATCAAGAAGGAGAACCTGAAGAAGGTCTTTGAAAAGTTCTATCGGGTACACACGGGAAACGTGCACGATGCCAAGGGCTTTGGCCTTGGTCTTGCCTACGTAAAGAAGGTTGTCGACCTGCACGGTGGCGACATAACCGTCGAAAGCGAATATGGAAAAGGCACCACCTTCACCATCAAACTGCCCGTATTGGCGACGAAAGATTAGGATACATACAATAGAATAATAACAGCAAGCCTGCCATCGACCTCCCACAAACCGGCAGGCACTCCCCGGGAAACACGGGGCAGGAGGGGGGCTTGAATACTATGGACGAGAAATTGAGAATCCTATTGTGCGAAGACGACGAGAACCTTGGCATGCTGCTTCGCGAGTATTTACAGGCAAAAGGCTTCCAAGCCATCCTGTGTCCCGATGGAGAAACCGGCTACAAAGAGTTTCTGAAGACCAAGTTCGACATCTGTGTCCTTGACGTGATGATGCCGAAGAAGGACGGATTCACCCTGGCTCAGGAGATACGCCAGGCCAATTCCGACATGCCCATCATCTTCCTTACGGCCAAGACTCTGAAAGAAGACATCCTGGAAGGATTCCGCATCGGAGCAGACGACTACATCACGAAGCCCTTCTCGATGGAAGAACTCGTGCTGCGCATTGAGGCAATCTTGCGTCGTGTGCGCGGAAAGAAGAACAAAGAGTCTACCCAGTACCGCATCGGCGAGTTCCTTTTCGACACACAAAAGCAACTCCTTACCATTGGAGAGAAGCAGACAAAGCTCACGACAAAGGAGAACGAACTGCTTGCCCTGCTCTGTTCGCATGCCAATGAGATACTGCAGCGCGACTTTGCCCTGAAGACAATCTGGATCGACGACAACTATTTCAATGCCCGTTCGATGGATGTCTACATCACAAAACTGCGTAAGCACCTCAAGGACGACCCGCAAATCGAGATTATCAACATCCACGGAAAGGGCTACAAGCTCATCACTCCTGAAGAGGAATAGTCTCCCTCATGGGCAGAAACCAAAGAAGCCTTCCCTTGCGGGGAGGCTTCTTTGGTTTTGCGGGGAGGCTTCTTTTATGGTGAACCGTGGCCGTTTAGCCGGCAAAACACCATCTTTTACTCTGCAAAACATTATCTTTTGCCCTGCAAAACATCATCTTTTGCCCTGCAAAACATCATCTTTTGCTCCGTGACCCCATGCCTTTCCTGCCAGCTTTCAGTACAAACTTCTGCTTTTCAGGTATGCTATCCTGCAGACACAGCCCGCCACAACCATCAGCCATCCTGCAGCCAGTACGGCATTGTGGCGCGAAAACCCGCTGAAATAGCTCGCTGTGAGCACCAGCACACCTGCGTATACAAGCGGCAATCCCAAATACTTTAAAGCAGCCTTTTTCATATGCGTTGGGCAGATATTGTGCACTTTATGTGCATGCAAAGTTACGAAATTCGCTGTGTATGAACAAAAAAAGCGCAAGAAATCAGCCGCTTTCGCTCAAAAAGTGCTCCATTTCTTTGCACCGTTCGTCAAAAAGTAGTACCTTTGCACCGCATTTTGCGAAATGGGCTTCGGCCCGTTCCCGCCAAGGTGCGCAAACGTTTATAAACATTATTAATTATCATCATTATTTAAGTAGTATGAATCAATACGAAACCGTTTTCATTTTGACTCCCGTTTTGTCTGATGATCAGATGAAGGAAACGGTCGCTAAATTCAAGAAACTGCTCACCGACAATGGTGCAGAAATCCTGAATGAAGAGGCCTGGGGACTGAAAAAAATGGCTTATGCCATCCAAAAGAAATCGACAGGCTTCTATTGTCTGCTCGAGTTCAAGGCTGAGCCAACTATTGTTGACAAGCTCGAAACAGGCTTCCGCCGTGACGAGAAGGTCATTCGTTACATCACTGTTAAACTTGACAAGTATGCAGTCGCCTATGCAGAGAAGCGCCGTGCAAAGCTTGGAAAAAAGGAAGAGGAGGCTTAAACTATGGCAGAACAGAGTGAAATTCGTTATCTGACAGCTCCGTCTATTGACACAAAGAAGAAGAAGTATTGTCGTTTTAAGAAGAGCGGAATCAAGTATATCGACTATAAGGATCCCGAGTTCCTCAAGAAGTTCTTGAACGAACAAGGAAAGATTCTTCCCCGTCGCATCACAGGAACAAGCTTGAAGTACCAGCGCCGCGTGGCCCAAGCCATCAAGCGCGCTCGCCAATTGGCACTGCTTCCATACGTAACCGATTTGATGAAATAATTTGAAGGAGGATATATATGGAATTAATACTGAAACAAGATGTTATCGGACTTGGATACAAGAACGATATAGTAAATGTTAAAAGCGGCTATGGCCGTAACTATCTCATCCCGACTGGTAAGGCAGTTATTGCTTCTGAATCAGCTAAAAAGGTGCTTGCCGAGAACTTGCGTCAGCAGGCTCATAAGCTTGCAGCACAGAAAGCTGCAGCAGAAGACAAAGCCAGGCAGTATGAAGGCGTGGCACTTGAAATCCCTGCAAAGGTGGCTTCTACAGGCCAGCTCTATGGTTCTGTAGGCGTTTCTCAGGTCGTCGCAGCACTTGCCGAAAAGGGTATTGAGGTTGATCGCAAGATTGTCACCATGCGCGATGCCAAGCATGTCGGCGTTTACGAGGCCGTTATTCACTTCCATAAGGAAGTCGAAGTGAAGGTTCCCGTAACCGTTGTGGCTGAAAATGCAGAAGAACTCGCAGCCGAAGCAGCAGCCAAGGCTGTCGTAGAGGAAGCTCCTGCCACTGTAGAGGAAACCTCTGCTGAGGAAGAAGCCCCTGCAGTTGAGACCGAAGAGAAGGTCGAAGAATAAAAACACCCTGTTGCAGCACGAGAAAAATTTTTCGCACTGTAAAGCAAATCTATAACCCGTCCCGAGCATTCCCAGTGAATAGCTCGGGATTTTTCTGTCTCAGAAAGCACAGGAATGGCAGCGCCCCCATGACATGAAGAATGCAGTTCTTGCAGGTTTTCCTATGACTTCCTCCTGTAAAGTCTCAGATAATGCCTGATAATGAAAGCCAATACGGCTAAGAGAACAATGCTGGCAATGCCCCATTTGATATAGTCTCCGTACAGCTCAATCTGGTTTTCAAGCTCCTTTTCGGGAACAAACGAGTGCATATACCAGCCCAGGCCGGCCAGAATGGCATGCCATGCAGTAGCGCCAATCGTCGTATACAAAAGGAATTTTCCATAGTTCATACGGGCCAATCCTGCCGGAATACTGATGAGATGGCGTATGCCGATCACCAGTCTTCCCGTGATAGTCGCCGCCATCCCATGGCTATTGAAATAGCGTTCGCTCCGTTCAACCTTCTCTTGGTTCAGCAAACACAGGCGTCCCCATCGGCTATTAGCAAATCTATAGATAATGGGACGGCCCAGCCATCTGGCTGCAATGTAGTTGATGGATGCTCCAAGATCGGCACCGATAGTGGCAAAGACGACGACAAGCCAGACATTCAGGTTCCCGCTTGCAGAGTGATATGCGGCAGGAGCGACAACAAGTTCAGACGGAACCGGTATGACAGTACTCTCCAATAGCATCAGAAAAAGGATGGTACCATAGTTGAGGTTATTCAGAAGAGATGAAATCATGCGCGATTAATGTGTTGTGAGTGAAGCTGGTTTATAGTGACTGCCGGGCATATTCGACATACTTTTCCACAGGAAGTCCCGCAGGAAATAGCTCCGACAGCACCAGTTGTGCCTCATTTTGATTGAGCAAACAGGCCTTCTTCAGATACTTAATATACTCATCTTGACGCCCAAGATCGTGACAACATAGTGCCATATAGGCATAGCCGTCAGCCCATTTATCCCCGACATTGTCAAAGAGCAGCAGTAGAAGTCTATAGGCCAGTCGGGTGTATCCGCAGTCATATACCGATATGGCGATGCGAAGATAGACGTGAGGTGACTGATGTGACTCGAAGATAGCTTGCAGAAACATGCGTTGTGCCTTGAGCAAATGGCCGTTTTCAAGCAGGATATGTCCGTGTAGCACTAAGAGTTCATGCCGTTGACCGTCAGTCTTCACAAGTGCTTTTGCCAGTTCAACATACTCTTCTGCCTCATCAATCTGCTTCTGACGGGCAAGGGTGAAGGCCTCTTCTTGATAGAGTTGCAAGAGTGTTTCTTCGTTGGTGTGACTCAGTTTCTCTGCCGTTCTGAAGCAGTGGAGTGCCTTGTCAAACTGTTCAAGGTTAAGAAGCGTCATGCCTTGGTATAGCCATCCGTTCTGGTCTGACGGGCATAGTCGGCAATAACGGCCAAACCAAACCTGTGCTTCCTCATATTTGTTGAGCGCGAAGAGTGCGTGTGCTTTGGTGTAGATGGCTTCCTGGTCGTCGGGATTGATGGCAATTGAAAACTCCGTTGAGTCGATAGCTTCGGCAATATGGTTTCGCATGAGCTGTGCAGAAGCCAGATGATTCCAGTATTGTCCGTCGTATGGATCCTCGTCAATGAGCTGGTTCAAGATGTTTTCAGCCTCGTCAAAGTTTCCTTTTGACAAGGCTATACGGGCTTGCAGCTCCCGGTAGTCGCTGCTATCCCGTTCCTCTGTGCGTGTGAGCCAATGCTGTGCAAGGTCATAATGGGAATAGTCGGCAAACAGGTTGGCTACGTCGATGATGAAGTCGGCCTCGTCTTCTTCATCGTTAAGCGAGCGGAATACGTTTTCGACATAGCTGGAAGCCTCCTCCTCTTGGCCTTCATATAGCAGGAGTTCAGCTTCCATGTAGTAGTATTCGAGGTCGGTTTTGTCGTTGGCCTGTGCCAATAGTTCCCGTGCTTTTTTTGTGTCGTTGTCGATAACCATGGCTGCCCGCGCCTTGAAGATGATGGGTGCTGTGGCTCCAGGAAATATGTTCAGGGCATAGTCGCATGCTTCCAACGCTTCTTCCGTTCGCCCGTGTTGGTGGTAATACTCGGCGATGTCGGTCAATTCGTCGGGCTCTAAATAGACGGAGTCGCCATGTTGCATGGCGACTTCGTATTTCTTGAGCAGTTCTTCGAACTCTTTGTCCAATGTCTTTCCTTTTACTTGTTTTGCTTGGCCCAGGTGTCTTTAAGTCCAACTGTTTTGTTGAATACGAGATGTCCGGGTGTGGAGTCAGTGTCGGCCATGAAGTATCCGATGCGCTGGAACTGCAGATATTGTCCGGGTTTCATGTCTGTGGCGTATTCTTCAACGTAGCATTTCTGCAGCACTTGCAGCGATTCAGGATTGAGCAGTTCGCGGAAGTCGCGTTCATCGGCCGATGGATTCTCGACCATGAACAACCTGTCGTACTGTCTTACCTCGGCTTCCTTGCAGTGGTCGGCGCTTACCCAATGGAGCGTTCCTTTGACTTTACGGTTGGCCCCCTCCATTCCGCTCTTGCTTTCAGGGTCGTATTCGGCCTGAATCTCAATGATATTGCCTTCGGAATCCTTCGTGCAGCCGGTACACATGACGATGTATGCGTTCTTGAGTCGCACTTCTTTTCCCGGTGTCATGCGGAAGAACTTCTTTGGAGCGTCCTCCATAAAGTCGTCGCGTTCTATCCAAAGGTTGCGTGAGAAGGTGATGGCGTGTGTGCCGTCGGCTTCGTTTTCAGGATTGTTGACGGCTTCCATTTCTTCTGTTTGCCCTTCGGGATAGTTGGTGATGACAAGCTTTACGGGGTTCAATACTGCCGACACTCGTGTCGACTTCTTGTTCAGGTCTTCACGAACGGCAGCTTCCAAGAGGGCAACGTCATTGAGAGCATCGAACTTTGTGTATCCGATCGAGTCGATGAAGTTGCGTATAGATTCCGGCGAATAGCCCCTTCTACGCATACCACTCACAGTCGGCATGCGCGGATCGTCCCATCCGCTGACGAATTTCTCTTCGACAAGTGCCAGCAGTTTGCGCTTCGACATCATCGTGTAGGTGAGGTTCAGGCGGTTGAACTCAATCTGCCGTGGCCGGTAGTTCTGGCTTTCTGCGCCTTCTTTCTCGATGAGAAAGTCAATGAACTTGTCGTAAAGCGGGCGATGAGGCACAAACTCAAGGGTGCAGATCGAGTGGGTGACGCCCTCGAAATAGTCGCTTTGTCCGTGAGCAAAGTCATACATCGGGTAGGCGTTCCATTTCGTTCCCGTGCGGTGATGGGGCGTGTGTATGATGCGATACATGATGGGGTCGCGGAAATGCATGTTGGGATTAGCCATGTCGAGCTTTGCGCGAAGCACCATAGAGCCTTCTATTGCCTCGGGCGTGTTCATCTGATTGAACAGGAGAAGGTTCTCCTCAATGGGGCGATCCCTGTAGGGCGACGGTGTGCCGGGAATGGTTGGCGTGCCTTTTTGTTGGGCAATCTCTTCCGAAGTCTGTTCGTCGATGTAGGCGTTTCCTTGCTTAATCATCCAAACAGCGAAGTCCCAGAGCTGCTGGAAGTAGTCGGAAGCATAGTAGACGTTTCCCCACTTGAATCCTAACCACTTGATGTCGTTGAGGATGTTCTCTACATACTCGTTGTTCTCTTTCGACGGATTAGTGTCGTCGAAACGCAGGTTGCACACGCCGTTATACTCCTCTGCGATGCCGAAGTCCATGCATATAGCCTTGGCATGGCCAATGTGCAGGTAGCCATTTGGCTCGGGTGGGAAGCGGGTCTGTATGCGTCCACCGTTCTTTCCTTCAGCCAAATCCTGTTCTACGAGTTGCTCAACAAAGCTCAGGCTTTTCTTTTCTTCGTTCTGATTCTCAACATTAATTGCCATAACCGTTGTCTGTATATGAGTGTAAATAATGTGCAAAGGTACGAAGATTAACGGAAAAAGACGAATAAAAGCCCCAATATTTCTCGGTCTTAATGGCCGTGATTGATCAGGATGCATGAGGATGTCGCCATGAATCCTGTGCCTTCAAAGGGTAAAAGATGATGTTTTGCCGGGCAAAAGATCATCTTTTGCTGTCCAATATATGATGTATTGCAACGTGAAGAGCCGTCTTCCTCAGACAGGAAGACGGCTCTTATGGTTGGAAAGTCTGGGCTATTTGATGTTTCTCTCGTTCAGTGCCTGCACATACCGGCGGGCGTTCTGCTGGTGTTCGGCCAGTGTGGCGGCGAAGTTGTGTGTGCCCGAGAAGTCTTCTTTGGCGCACATGTAGAGGTAGTTGTGGCGCTGCATGTTGAGCACGGCGTCTATTCCTGCCACAGAAGGGTTGCGTATCGGTCCCGGCGGAAGGCCCTTATACCGGTAGGTATTGTAAGGGTTGTCGGTGTTGAGCATGCTGTTATAGATGCGCTTCAGGCTGAATTGTTGCAGTGCATACTTGACTGTTGGGTCGGCTTGCAGCAGCATTCCCTGCTGCAACCGGTTGTAGTAAAGTCCGGCAATCGTTGGCTTCTCGCCGTCGTTGGCCGTCTCTTCGTCGACGATACTGGCCAGAATACTGACTTCTATCGGACTGAGACTGAGCGCGTTGGCTTTGGCTTTACGGGTGGAATCCCAGAAGTTGTCGTACTCTTTTTTGAGTCGTTTGAGCAGGTTGTCTGTCGAAATGTTCCAATAGATGTCATAGCTGTTGGGGATGAACATCGCCATGACAGTGGCAGTATCGAATCCTAACTCCTGGCAAACGGTGGCATCGGTGAGGGCCTTTTCAAAGCTTGCACTGTCTGCCATCAGCTTGTTTCCCAGTTCTTTTGCCATGCGACTGACGGTTCTTACCGACGGAACAGTGAGGCGCATGGGCGTTTGTATGCCGTTTCTCAGGTGGCGGAAGACGGTCATCACACGCTCTCCCGGCTCTATTGCATAGCGTCCCGTGCGTATATATTCCGGATAATGTGAGTGACGAGCCATAGTGGTAAAGCCTTCAAGTGAATGCCTCTTGGCTATGGGCGACAGCTTTGCTGCCACTGAGTCTATGTCGTCGTCCTCGTCGATGTATACGTATTGGGTGGCCTCATGTGCCGACAGCGGCGAGAGAAAGAATGCGTAGAAAGAACCGATGATGGCTATGATGCAGACGGCCGCTGGTATTCCATATCTTATTTTGCACTTCTTGGTCATTGGTATGGTCGTTTTGATTTGCGTGCAAACTTACGAAAAAAAGTTGGGAAGCGTATATCTTTTTTTGCTTTTTTACTCCTTTTCTCGACAGATTTGTTTGCCTTATGGAAAAGTTGCATTACCTTTGCAGTGACAAATAGAAACAAACGAAAAGCATGAAACTTGCAGAAGCCCTGAGCATCAGAAAGGACTTGCAGCGGAAAATCGCCCAGTTGCAGAGTCGGGTACAAAACAATGTCAAGGTGCAGGAAGGAGAAAGTCCTGCAGAGAATCCGGACGAACTGTTGAAGGAACTTGACAGTTGTCTGAACCAATTGGAAGACTTGGTCTTCAGAATCAACAAGACCAACATGCACACACTGGCTGAAGACGGCACAACGCTGACACAGATGATGGCCAGAAAAGACGTGCTGACGAGCCGTATCGGTGTGCTAAGAGCAGTATTTGACTCGGCATCGGCGAGCCATGACCGATACTCTCGTTCGGAGATTAAGCAGGTTACCATTGTTGACGTGAAAGCTCTCGGACAGCAAATTGACCGCCTTTCGGCCCGCTTGCGTACGCTTGACATCGGAATCCAGTCGCTGAACTTCGCAACGGAGCTTGAATAGCAGTCCCTCGACAACAGCCAATTCCCCCGAGAGCAGGTCGGGCGAACCGGGAAAACCTTTATGGCTATGTCGCTGTCTGGAACTGACAGCATTGCTTCTGTGAAAGGAAGCGCACGGCGCAAGTTCAGCAGGCTGGCACGTAGCACAGCTCATCGCTCACGTCTCACTACCATCCGGTTGACGGCTTTGCACTCGGGGGAACTTCTCATGGGTTGTCTTTTGACGGCTGTATATACATTATTATATATGTGTAAGACTGATAATAGGAAGATGACGAACTACGAAACATACATATTTGATCTTGACGGAACGCTGATTGACACGCTGGAAGATCTGAAGAACAGTTGCAACTATGCCCTGAGAGAGCATGGCATGCCTGAGAGAACATTGGAGGAAGTGCGCCAGTTTGTGGGCAATGGAGTAAGAAAACTCATGGAACGTGCCGTGCCGAATGGTGAGGAAAATGAGCAGTTCGGAGCAGTGTTCGACTGTTTTCGGCAGCACTATCTGGAGCATAGCCTTGACCATACAGGTCCATACGAGGGTATCATCGACCTGCTTTCTGAACTGAAGCGTCAGGGGAAGCATATGGCAGTAGTCAGTAACAAGTTCTATGATGCAACGCGAGAACTAGTGCATCACTTCTTTGGAGAGTATATCAGCGTGGCAATAGGAGAACGTGAAGGCATCAGAAGAAAACCTGCTCCTGATACAGTCGACGAGGCTTTTCGCCAGCTTGGCGTATCAAAGACGGGTGCAGTCTATGTGGGTGACAGTGATGTTGACCTCGCAACAGCCCGTAATAGCGGTTTGCCGTGCATCAGTGTATTGTGGGGCTTCCGCGACAAAGACTTTCTCTTGTCTCATGGAGCAACCTGCTTCGTCAGTTCGCCGATGGAGATTGTTGCAGGATAGGGAAGGGGAATGGCCGTTGAATGGATGGCCTGTCCGGATAGATTCGCATAATAAATGGAGCATGAACTGCCAGAAACAGCTCATGCTCCATATTTTTAGAATCAGGAAAAAGTTGCCTTTCTTTGCCAGATATGTTGTGGCCTATGTCGGCAAGCTAAGTAGATTACTCGTATCTGATGGCTTCAATCGGATCGAGACGCGCCGCCTTCTGGGCAGGAATATAGCCGAAGAGTACGCCGATGAATACGCATACAAGGAACGATACATAGATAGACCAGGCTGGAACGCTTGACGGCATGCCCGCCATCGGCACGATGAATTTGCTGGCTCCGCATCCTAACAGTATTCCAAGCAGCCCTCCTGTCAGCGAGATGAGGATCGACTCAATCAGGAATTGAATGGAAATCACAAGACCAGTTGCACCGACAGACATGCGAAGTCCGATTTCTTTTGTGCGTTCGGTGACACTGACAAGCATGATATTCATAATGCCGATACCCGCAACAAGTAATGAAAATGCAGCTGCAACGACAAGAATAATGGTGACTGTGTCCATGGTCGACGACATGGTCTCCATCATTTCTGCCTGAGAACGAATAGTGAAGTCGTCGTCAGCATCTGCCTTTAACTTGTGGTTGTCTCGAAGTATCTGGGTGAGTTCTTCAATGGCCGCGTCCGACAATTCTTCCGTAACAGCTGAGCAGACGATACTTGAGAAGTATGTTTGTGCTGCGATTCGTTTCATGACTGTTGTATAAGGTGCAATCATTACATTGTCTTGATCCATGCCCCAGGAATTGTATCCCTTCGACTTCAATACACCAATGATGCGCATCGGGATGGACTTAAAGCGGATGGTTTTTCCTATAGGATTGGCACCTTCACCAAAAAGCTCGTCTACAATTGTCTTGCCTACGACACATACTTTTGTCGCTTTCTTGACATCTTCCTCCGTGAAGCAGTCGCCTTGTTCCACATTCCATTGCTTGATGTCAAGGTAGTCTGGACTTTCTCCATAGACAGTTGTGTTCGTGTTATTGTTCCCATATATGACTTGACCGCTTGCAGTCACCTCTGGAGAGACCTTGGTTACAAATTTCTTCTCGTCGAGAATACGCTGATAGTCGGCAATCTTCAGGGTCTGCATGCTTGACGGATCCATGCGTACACCTCCTCTCATATCGGCACCAGGACGAATAGTCAGAAGGTTAGTTCCCATTGTTGACAGCTCGGCACGAATGCTTTCCTTCGAACCTTGGCCAATGGCCATCATGATAATGACGGCAGCTACACCGATGATAATGCCCAGCATACTCAAAAACGAACGCATCTTATTGTTGGCGACCGCCTTGAAACTGACCTTAAATAAGTTTAGTATATTCATTTATTCCTCTGTGTTATTCTCCTTTTCAGAATCATTAATCGTCTTGAGGCATTGGTAAAGAAGCCAATGCCTCTGCTGCAGATTTTATATGATGGTTGACGGTGTCCTCACGAATCTTGCCATCTCTCAGGTTGATGTTGCGTGACGAATACTCGGCAATCTCAGGGTTGTGGGTCACGAAGATAATGGTATGTCCTTGTTTATACAGCTCTTGGAAGAGCACAAGCATCTCGAATGACGTCCTTGTATCAAGGTTTCCCGTGGCTTCATCGGCAAGCAGCACGGCTGGTTCGTTGACCAATGCGCGTGCAATAGCTACACGTTGCATCTGTCCACCCGACATTTGGTTGGACTTATGTTCCAGCCTGTCGCCCAAGCCTACAGCCTGTAATGCTTTGATAGCAGCCTCTCTACGTTGCTTTGCGGTATAGTTGCTGTTGTACATGAGTGGCAGTTCAACGTTTTCTATTGCAGTTGTTTTCGGCAGAAGATTGTAGTTTTGGAAGACGAATCCAATCTTTCTGTTGCGCAAATGAGCCCGCTGGTTCTTCGACATTGTGCGTACTGAGATGCCGTCCAGATAGTATTCTCCACTTGTTGGCGTATCAAGGCAGCCTAATTGGTTGAGCAATGTTGACTTGCCTGAGCCCGAAGTTCCCTGAATAGTGACAAATTCGCCTTCGTAGATCTTGAAGGATACGCCTCTCAAGGCTTTAACTGTTTCGCTGCCAACTTGAAAATACCGTTTTACGTTTTGTAGCTCAATAACGACCTTTCTGGTGTCTTTTTCTTCAGCCATCTTCTATTTTTTCTGTTGGTTCTTATTGTTGTTTCTTGGCTTCGGCATGAAAGGATTGCTTGCTTGCTGCTCTGCAGGTTCCTCATTCCCGCCTGTAAAGGTGAAGTCTGTTAACACTTCTGTACCTTCACTGATGCCATTCACAATCTCAGTAAGCATGCCATTTGTCGTGCCAATGGTAACTGCATGTGCCTTAAACACGTCTCCTTCCTTGGTCCATACTTTGGATGGTGCTTCTATGTCCTCAATGGTTTGGTCCTTGCCGACGATGATTTCATTCGGCGTAAAGCGCAAAGCCTTGGCAGGAACGGTCAGTACGCCCAGTTTCTCCAATGTGTAGATTGTTACGTTTGCTGTGAGTCCTGGCTTTAATTTCAAGTCGTTATTGGGCGCAGAAATCACGACTTCATAGGTGACAACATTGCTTTCTGTGGTAGCTTGTTGCCGAACTTGGGTCACTTGTCCTTCAAAAACATCGTCAGGAAAGGCACCTACGGTGAAGGTAACCCTTTGTCCTTCTGCCACCTCGCCTATGTCAGCTTCGTCTATGTCGGCAATAACGCGCATGTTAGTGAGGTCTTGTGCTATGACGAACAGCTCTGGTGTAGAGAATGAAGAGGCAACAGTCTGCCCCTCTTCAACTGACTTAGACAGGACGATACCGTCAATAGGTGAGGTAATGGTAGCATATCCTAAGTTGGTCTGTGCCCGTTGTACTTCCTCTTTTGCCGATGCTACCTGATTCTTTGCCTGCACGTATGCCAGGTTGGCTTGTTCGAATTCATCTCCGCTTACCAGACCTTTGTCATACAGATTCTTATAGCGATTGTAGTTTGCCTGTTGGTAGTTAAGGGAGCTCTGCATGCTGTTTAGGCTGGCTTTCGCTGCATTAAGCTGGCTGATAAGGTTTGTCTTGTCGAGTTCGGCAATGACTTGTCCTTTCTTGACGGTTGAGTTGTAGTCGACATATAGCTTGCTGACAATACCGCTGACCTGCGTACCTACGGTGACTGATGTCACAGGTTCTATGGTTCCTGTGGCTGTGATGCTGGTCTGTATGTCGGCAATAGCAGCCTTTTCTGTTGTGAATTTAACTTGTTCAGTTTTCTTTTTACCTGAAAAGATGTAAGCCAAAATGGCGATGACAAGGATGGCGGCAATGCCAATCCACACTTTCTTGTTGTTCATTATTCTCTCTCGTTTTATGATGTTGTTCCTATTTCATTTCTCCGTTTTGGTAGAAGTTCAGCAGGTTCAGATTGAGGATTGTCAGGTATTTGCTTTGCAATTCACTTTGCTGTGCTGACAAGAGTTTGTCGCGTCCCTGCATTAACTCTACGGTATTGATCATGCCTTCTTTGAACTTCTCACTGACAAGCCGGTAGCTTTCTTCGGCACTTTCGGTGCTGGCTTTTGCCGCTTTAAACCGATTTTGGTTGTTGACGGCCTGCAGCCAGTATTCCTCAATGGTGGAGTACAGGCTGATTTGCTTGTCTTTCAGGTCAAGCATATAGCTCTCACGTTGTATCTTTGCTTTGTTAATAGCTGTCTTAGCTTGCCGATTGTCGAAGATAGGGATGCTGAGGGAAACGCCCGCTCCTGTGTCGAAGTTGTTCTTAAGCTGCTTGCCCCATGCATTGTCACTCATCGACGATGTGCTTGTAAATGCACTTGCACTGACACCGACGGTGGGCAGTCGTTGGGCCTTTGCAAGCTTAATGCTTACGTCGCTACTCTCTAAACCGAGCTTTGCATTCTGGATTTCCGGCCGGTGTTCGAGTGACGACGCATAGACATCGTTCAGCATAGGCACTTCTTTCAAGGCCATTTCGTCGGTCGTTACAGGAGTAGTGAGTTCAAACTCTTCGTCGTCAATGAGTTGAAGAAGTTGCCTCAACTGTCGCTTATAGTTCTTGACATTGCTCTCAGCCTCTACGACGTTGTATTCGTCTTGGGCTCTCTGGGCTGTGAGTTGAGCAAGGTCGGCCTGACTCATCTTCTTGTTTTCAAAGAATTCTTTTCCCGTGTTTTCATTGACTATACTTGTTTCGAGGGCAGCTTGGTTGACCTTGATGGCCTCTTCGGTATACAGGATCTGTACATAGAGCTGTGCAATTTGCTCAATGAGCTGGTTGGCTGTTGTGGCAGAATCGAGTGCAGCTTGTTGCGCTGTCAGCTTGTTTAGCTTCACAGTATTGACATTGCGGCCACCGTTCCACACCGTCCAGTTGGCGTTTACTCCGTACGAACCGTTGTAATAGGTCTTGTCGACACTTGTCTGAACATAGCCGTCAAGCACTGACGAGCGCCCCGTTTCGGGCCATGGTCTGTAGGTGACATTCTGCGAACTGTTGGCCGAAAGCGAAGGCAACAAGGCTGCCTGGCTCTGGTATACGTCTTCCATAGCAGAGCGTTTTTGCAGCTGAGTCTTTTGTAAGGTGATGTTGTTGGCCAGCGCATAGTCGATGCATTGGCGCAATGTCCATTGTCGGGCATCGGCATTCATGCTTGTCATCAGCATGCCGATGCATGCCAGAAGTGTGATTCGTGATGTTCTCATATCGTGTTGTTTTGTCTTTTTGCTGAGGCTGTTTCCTGATAATTTGTATTTTTGACGTCCTGGCTTGCAAAAAAGTTTATTGTGAAGTATGAAAATTAACATACATTATTATAATAAAGGTCCTGATTGTCGTCGCGACAGATCAGGACCTAAGTGGTTTCAAGCGGTTCAGAGTGTTTGCAGACGGGCGATATATTTGCCCAGGATGTCAAATTCGATGTTGACGATGCTGCCCACCTGAATATCGCAAAAATTAGTTACTTCGCGTGTAAACGGGATGATGGCCACGGTGAATGTGTTCTCGGTGGGTTCGCAAACTGTCAGTGAAACGCCGTTGACGGTCACCGAACCCTTGTCGACTGTGAAGTATCCGCGTCGAGCCATTTCCCTGTCATAGGGATATTCGAAGGTGAAATAGGTTGAGCCGTCAGCGTCGCGCATGGCGGTGCAGCGGGCCGTTTCGTCGACGTGTCCTTGCACGATGTGCCCGTCAAGCCGGCCGTTCATCAGCATCGAGCGCTCTACATTCACACGGTCGCCCACCTTCAGGAGCCCGAGATTAGAGCGTTCGAGCGTCTCTTTCATGGCCGTCACGGTGTAGGTTCCGTCCTTGATATGTACTACTGTCAGACATACGCCGTTATGACTGACGCTCTGATCGATCTTGAGTTCGCCGACGAATGAGCACTTCAGGGTGAAGTGAATGTTCTCTTGTTCTTTCTCGATGGCTACTACTTGGGCCATCTCTTCTACTATTCCGCTAAACACAGTCTTCTGATTTTAGGTGTTGATGATGGGATGTGAATGAATGTTAGCGTCCGAAAAAACTGTTGGCCGACGGACTATTCCAGTCTTTTTCGGAACATAAAAAGAGGGATGTCGGCGATGTGATGAAACTCCGAGTTTAGAAATTGTTGAGGGCTCTCCTGCTTTTGTAATCCACCGGTCTTTCGGCTTAGGCCTGTTTTCACAAGCTTTATATGGCCCGCCATTGGCAAAAGACGCTTGCTCGGTTTTCGATGTTATTTGATGAGTATCCCGATCTGTCCCGACACCCCTGTCTTCTTTTACTCTTGCAAAGTTACGAAAAAAAAGGCGAAGTATGCAAGTCTTTGGGCGAAATTATTTCATTCCTGCCGACATTTTGCCCGTTTTCGACGGTCGTTTCCCGTTACAGACACCTCCGGTTTTCTGTTTCCTAATGTCGAAAGGGCAGGGATGACTGCCGGAAGGGTAGTGGATGTGGCGGAAAAGAAAGAGAAACCTCCAGCAGAAAGATGACGGTTGACGGAGCAATAGATGATGTTTTGCGCACCAAAAGATAATCTTTTACCCGGCAAAACATCATCTATTGCTCCGTGTCGGCTTGTCATTCTCCGATGGATTGCTGATGTTCAAGCAGTTTGTTGCAATAGTCTGCATAGATGTCTGTTCGTGCATCAAGTGCCTGTTGATAGAGCATCTGGGCCAGTAGGATGTTTGAGATTGTGAAGGTTCTTAGTATGAATCCATACAATTCCGCCAGCAACAATAGGGAATCGGCAATAAAGAAGAAATCCCCCGCTGCTTGTCTTCTTGGGCAGCGGGGGATTTTCTTGTCGTCAAGCCGAAGCATTACTTGATAAGGCTGATGCTTCTCTTGAGGAACTTGTCAAGGGCAGCGCCTTTCAACATGCCGTTTTGCAGCAGGGCCAGGTCGATGAGCTGGTGGATGACATCGTTCTTTCCTGCATAGTCGGCAATGACTTGCTGGCGTTTTTGCTTCTGTTCCTCGACGGCTTTTTCGGCTTCAGCCTTCAAGTCCTTGTCTTCTTGTGTGAGTTCGTCGTACTTCTTCTTGTCTTGAGTCTGGCGTATTGCGGCCAGCCTTGCTTCTTGTCCTTTGAGTTCAGCGACAATAGGCTTCAGGGCTTCTGCCGTGTTCTCGGTCGTTTCGGCAAGCACTCGTTTCACAAGAGGATGGTCGCCGTTCAGCACGAGCGTATACATGTCGGGCATTTGTGAATAGAAAGCCATGCCCGTCTGATAGCGGCTCATGTCCTTCATACGGCGCATATACTCGCTCTGAGTGATGACAACTGGCTGACTTTGCTCACCAAGTGACTGCACTTCTACGTGGAATTCGGCCTTTTCAATCTTAGGCATCTGGGTGTTGAAGGCTGCTGACAAGTTGGCAGTCTCTTCTTCTGTCAGTTCGGATTTCTTCTCGTCGTCTTTCTGAATCAGACGGTCAATGATGTCGCCGTCTACCCGGGTAAAGCGTGACTTCTCGAGTTTCTGCTCGAGCATCGACACCACTGGCGTGTCGAGTTGGCCGTCCATTAGCAATACAGAGTATCCCTTTTGTTTGGCAGCCTCGATGTATGTGTACTGTTCATCGCTGTTTGTTGCATAGAGATAGACCAGATTGCCGTCCTTGTCCTTTTGGGTTCCCTCGATGAGTTTTTTGTATTCGTCGAGAGTAAAGTACTTGTTGTCGATGTCTTTTACCAAGGCAAAGTCCTTGGCACGGTCGTAGAACGACTCTTCTGTGAGCATGCCATAGTTGATGAACAGTTTCAAATCATCCCATTTTTCCTCATATTCCTTGCGGTTTTCGGTGAAGATACTCTTCAGGCGGTCGGCCACTTTCTTGGTGATGTAGGTCGATATCTTCTTCACGTTGGCGTCGCTTTGCAGGTAGCTTCGGCTGACATTCAGCGGAATATCGGGAGAGTCAATCACACCATGTAGCAGTGTAAGGAACTGTGGAACGATGCCTTCCACCTGGTCAGTGACGAATACTTGGTTGCAGTAGAGCTGTATTTTTCCTGGCTGTAGCTCAATGCTTGACTTCACACGCGGGAAGTATAAGATGCCGGTCAGGTTGAAAGGATAGTCTACATTCAGGTGAATCCAGAACAGAGGCTCGTCCTGCATGGGGTAGAGTGTGCGGTAGAACGACTTGTAGTCGTCGTCCTTCAGCGTCGAAGGTGTCTTCGTCCAGAGCGGTTCCACGCTGTTGATAATATTGTCTTCGTCAGTGTCCTGCATCTTACCGTCCTTCCATTCCTGCCGTTTTCCGAAGGCAACAGGCACAGTCATGAACTTGCAGTACTTCTGAAGCAGGCTTTCTATCCTCTGCTTCTCAAGGAATTCTTTGCAGTCGTCATCGATATAAAGCACGATGTCTGTACCGCGATCTTCCTTTTTATCGTCTTCGATCGTGAACTCAGGGCTGCCGTCGCAGGTCCATTTCACGGCCTGTGCACCCTCTTTATAGCTCTTGGTGACAATCTCGACCTTCTTCGATACCATGAAGGCTGAATAGAAACCAAGTCCGAAGTGGCCGATGATCTGGCTGGCCTGGTCCTTGTATTTGTCGAGAAAGTCGTTGACTCCAGAGAAAGCAATCTGGTTGATGTACTTGTCAATCTCGTCGGCTGTCATGCCGATTCCTCGGTCGCTGATGGTCAGAGTCTTCTTCTTTTCGTCGAGGGTTACGTGTACAGTAAGGTCGCCCTCTTCGCCTTTGAAGTCGCCTTTAGCCTTCAGTGTCTTCAGCTTTTGTGTGGCATCTACGGCATTCGACACCATTTCGCGGAGGAATATCTCATGGTCTGAATAGAGAAACTTTTTGATAACGGGGAAGATGTTCTCAGTCGTAACCCCTATGTTGCCTTTTTGCATAACTTTTAATTGTTTTTATTTGTTTGATATTCAGTATTTTATATTAAATTTTTGTCTTTTCAAAAGCCGCTTCAAAATGTAACGAGGGACAAAATAGGGACAAATCGACACATCATTACTTATCTTGTCGCGGCTCTGTGCTGTAATAATACAAATAACGTGCCTAAAGGCAATTTTATTGCCATCATCTGCCATTTCGTCACATTTGGGCGGTGTGGCTTGACTTGTTACCCTGCTAAAGTGTCGGGTGTTGGCTGTCTGCGTGGCTGTCGGGTATCGGGATTCAGTCGGTGGGTGCTGTCGCCTGTCGGTGTTGGTTCTGTATGGCTGTAGGCAGTCGGGATTCAGTCGGTGGGTGCTGTCGCCTGTCGGTGTTGGTTCTGTATGGCTGTAGGCAGTCGGGATTCAGTCGGTGGGTGCTGTCGCCTATCGGTGTGGCTCTGCTTGGCTGTAGGCGGTTGGGATTCAGCCGGTGGGTGCTGTCGCCTGTCGGTGTGGCTCTGCTTGGCTGTAGGGTATCGGGATTCAGTCGGCGGGCGTTGTCGGCTGTCGGTGTGGCTCTGTGTGGCCGTAGGCGGTCGGGATTCAGCCGGTGGGTGCTGTCGCCTGTCGGTGTGGCTCTGTGTGGCCGTAGGCGGTCGGGATTCAGTCGGTGGGCGTTGTCGGCTGTTGGTGTGGCTCTGCTTGGCTGTAGGCGGTTGGGATTCAGCCGGTGGGTGCTGTCGCCTGTCGGTGTGGCTCTGTGTGGCTGTTGCCGTAATACTTAACGTAAATAAGTGGGCGTTATCCTCACGGACTGCGCCCACTTGCTACGATTTCACTTGTGTGAAAAACAAAAAATGGATGTGGTAAAGTTTACATTTCTAAAAAATAGGGCTGCTATCCTCACGGACTGCATACCCTCACAAATGTAAGATTAACTTTGGACTTTACATATTTTTAGCGTACTTCTCTAAAATCTCCTTTTTGATTTCGGGGCTAATAATAACCCGCCCATCGCGGACACTAAAGAAATGGTAGAACGCCGTCGGCACTCCGAATTGTCCGCCGTACACTTCGTTAATTAGGGCTGCAAGCTGCTTAACCTTTTCGTATAACTTGA
This sequence comes from Prevotella sp., assembly GCA_017469955.1. Lineage (GTDB taxonomy): Bacteria > Bacteroidota > Bacteroidia > Bacteroidales > Bacteroidaceae > Prevotella. Next base: position 2,482 of record JAFUFJ010000009.1, on the reverse strand, counting down.
CTTCCTTTTTGTTGTCAGCATATACGGCAAACTTGGCAATTACTTTCTGCTCGTCAAATTCGATTTTGCCGCCCTCAAATTTGATATAGTCGCGTATTGGCTCCAGATTGTGCGCTTCTTCTGCGGCTTGCTGAAATGCCCGCTTTTCATCTTCTATAATCTCGCGGCGGCTTTCGGCTTCGTTAATGTCAAGTCGGGCTACATATTCACTTATAGACGAAATTTCGCGGGTTATCTCGTCTTTACGGGCTTGTGCAAAAGCATTTTCCCGCTGCTCGGCTAATTCTCTCTTTTTGTCCTCGTAATCCTGCCGGGCTTTGTCGTATTCGGCTTTGTGGTTCTTGATTCGGTCGCCGCTCTCAATAACTTCTAACAAAGCCTTATCAAATGTATTTTCTGCTTCTGCCTGGTGCCGCTTCATTTCTGCGGGCCAAAGTACCCCCTTAACCCTGCTTCTGATAATCTCATCTATAAACAGGTCGCGGGTGTTCGCTCCCAAATAGTCGTTAATGCTGTTGAAATTAACGGCTACACCAAATTTCTGCATAAGTGGAATAATCCACACGTTTGCAATACTTAGGGCGTTGGCGTGTTTTGTGTAAAATCTGCTTTCTGCCCACTCGTTACGATTGATAAATACCTTTTCCATATCGTTTATATAATTTATTGTTATTGACTTCTTAGGGATTGACACACTTAATCTTAGTGCGTATTTCCTTTAGTACATCTTGTTTTGTTTTCTTCGGGGCGCGTATCGGTTTGCCGTTCACTCGCTCCCGGATTGCGCGTATTTGCTCGGCTTTCCGTTTCTCTCTGCGCCTTGCTTCGCGTTGTTCTCTTTCGCGGGCTTCTACGGACGTATCGGGATAGGCGGGATTTGTCGTAATTGTAAAGTCGTAGATTCCTGTGATACGCTTTACATAATACGTTATCTTTGTTATGCCGTTTTCTTTCCTCTCCCTGCACTCTACATAATCGTTATTTAGGTAGTAGGTAGAAAATACAAAACTACACCCGCTAATATCTCCACGTTTTACTAATTCTAACGCCTCATCGCCGTGTGGGGTCTTTGGCGCTTCAAACTCAAAAAACACTCCTTTACTATCTATCCTATACGATAATGTACCTTTTCCCTGTTTGCTTCGTGCTAACACAATTTGGCGGTTATGGTACATCGTCATAATAATATCGCAACTATCTAAAAGGGCTTTAGATATTGCGCTGGGTGTTATGATTTCCCTTTCCTCGCTTCGGTCGCCTGCATCGAGAATAACAGACGGCACATTAAACATTATAGCGTACCCGCAAATCTTCCGGCTGGGGGCTTCGCCTGGTGCTGATTCTCTAACGTACAACCCGCCGGGGGTGTGCGCCGTTCTCGTTTTGATTTCGTTTTTGTTCGCCATAATCAAATTTTTATACGTTAATAACTTCTTTCTGTTGCTCTCGTTTCTCAAATTCAAGCGTTATAACCAAACTCGCGCCGCTCAGTGTTTCTACACATTCAAATTTGATTTTGCTTTGTGGGGCTGCGTGTTTCAGCCTTTCCACTTTGCTAATAAATTTCCTTGCTTCAAAAAATCTAAATCCGAATTTCTTTTGCAGCGTCCCAATGTCTATACTATCCATAATTGTATTTTTAGTTATACTCTTGTTGGGTGATTCAGGCAATACCGGGCGGCTTCTGCTTGCATCTGTTCGCGTGATGGTACTTCCCTTATTCGGGCGTTCTGCCACTCTTGCAAATCTGACTGCCTAAAACGTACAAATCTTGCACCACATTTCAAATAGGGTATTTCCCTAAAGTGGATTAGTTTATATACATAACTACGCTTTAGCCCCAAAAAGTCGGCGGCTTCAGCGGGCGTTAATAACTGCGCTTGGCCTTGGGTTGTTTCTTTGTTCTCTACCATAATGCAATATCTTTATTATTGTTTGTCTGTAATTGTGCCTTTCCCGCTTTCTTGGGCTTGGCTTTCGGGTGCAAAATTAGAGAAAAGAAAGTAAAGCAAAATCCAAAACCTAACCTATGCCGTAACCTATATGTTATGTTTGTAGGACTACCCCGGAATTAGTCGCCGGGCTGTTGCTGCTGTATGGGGGGGTATGCTGTAGGGATTCAGCCGGTGGGTGATTTCCTTTTGTGGCTGTGTGTTAATCGTTTCAAAGTGTTAAATTATTCCTTAATATCGCCGCTGTGGGCTTTCTTTTAGTGGGGCTTATTCCTGTACGTCCTTGCCTTTTTTATTGCCTGTATGGGCTTTCTGTGGTCTGTAGTGTCGTGTCGCTGCTCATTGTGTCCTGTTGTATCGTGTAATGGTCTGTAGTGTCGTGTCGCTGCTCATTATGTCCTGTTGCATCGTGTAATGGTCTGTAGTGTCGTGTCGCTGCTCATTATGTCCTGTTGCATCGTGTAATGGTCTGTAGTGTCGTGTCGCTGCTCATTATGTCCTGTTGCATCGTGTAATGGTCTGTAGTGTCG
>JAFUFJ010000008.1 GCA_017469955.1 Prevotella sp. | reverse complement strand
TGATAGCAAGCTCAAAGGGTTTGCATAGAATTGTGAAATACTTGCTTAGGGCTTGCCATCTCCTTGCCAAAGGTGTGCCTAATGCGTAACAAATGCTAAAAATGTGATTTTTCTTTGTGATTTTGGCCGGAAAATGTGATTATTTGATTATATTTGCAGTCGAAAAGCAGAAATAATCAAAAAGTGATTAGTTTTGCGTGCAAATTGCAAACATTAGAGATATGGCTGAATATACAAATTTGCAGGAATGGGTGACCAACGAAATGGTGAGGGGAGGGTACATCTTTACGAAGAATGACGTGGTGAGCCTTCAACTGCCCATATCGGATCAGGCGTTGCAGAACGGACTGAACCGACTGACAGACCACGGCACCATCATGTCGCCCTGGCAGAACTTTTATGTCATCATTCCGACGGAGTATAAGTTGCGTGGCGTGGTGCCGCCATCGTTCTATATCGACAGGCTGATGAAGTTCTTGGGACGCGACTACTATGTCTCGCTATTGTCGGCAGCAGAACTGAACGGAGCTTCGCATCAGAAGGCAATGGTGTTTCACACGACCGTGAATGGAGGTCCTATCCGCTCCGGCGTCAAGAACGGGACACGGCTGGAGTTCACGCTCAGGCAGAACCTGCCACTCGAGTTCGTAAAGCAGGTGAAGACGCAGATGGGCTATATGAATGTGGCCGGCGCAGAACTGACCGCCCTTGATATTGTGGCTGAGGAGCAGAAGATAGGAGGACTGAGCCGGGCGGCAGAGATTCTGGTAGAGTTGTGCGAACAGACGGAATGGAGTGAGGCGAAGTTACCTCTGCTGGCGTATTTCAGTTGTGCTACCATCCAACGGCTGGGCTACCTGCTTGAACTGATAGAAGAGGGAGAGCAAGCGGACAGGTTGTATGGGCTACTGAAGCAAACGGGCAAGACCATGCGAAAGACGCCTTTTAAGCAGTCGGTTGCCATCGATGGTGATATGCCCATTGACGCGAGATGGAAGATTATTAAGAATTATGATATAGACATTGACGAGATATGATTCCACAATATTCCATACAAGAGTGGCACGAGCAGGTGCCTTGGACCACGGACGCGATGGTAGAGCAGGACTTGATTATCTGTCGGGCGTTGATAAGCATCTTTAGCGATAAGTTTCTGGCTTCGCAACTGGCATTCCGAGGGGGAACGGCGCTGCACAAACTATATTTACAGCCACAGCCTCGATACAGCGAAGACATAGACTTGGTGCAGATAACACCTGGCCCCATAAAGCCAATCATGTACCGATTGGGTGAAGTGTTGGAATGGCTGCCCAACAGGAGTACGGCCCAGAAACGGCATAGCAATAAGATGTTCTTCCGTTTTGAGTCGGAGATGCCGCCTGTTCAACAAATTCGACTGAAGATAGAAATCAATTGCTTCGAGCACTTCAATGTGTTGGGGTTGACGAAGATGCCCTTTTCCGTAAAGAACGGCTGGTTTACAGGCGATGCAGAATTGACGACTTACCAGTTTGAGGAACTGATGGGAACCAAACTACGTGCATTGTATCAACGAAAGAAAGGGCGTGACCTGTTTGACTTGCACAAGGGACTGACGGCTCGTGAGTGTGGCGTAGAGAAGATGTTGGAGTGCTATCGCAAATACATAGAGTTTGTCGTTGAACGAGCTCCCTCTTACAAGGAGTTTGTTCAGAACATCAATGAGAAAATGCAGGACGAAGAGTTCCTGACAGACGTGGAACCGCTTTTGAGGCCAGAAGTGTCTTTCGACCCTCAAGAAGCCTACCAACTGGTGCTTGAGGAGGTTATTGACAAGATGGCTGGTAAACTGTAATACTCTAGCCATACTCTAAGCAGGCTCTACCCATACTCTAAGCATACTCTAGCCATCCTCATGAGTAAGGCAAGAAGCAGGATAGAAGGAGCCTATAAGCATGCTAAACGTTCTTGACTATGTAAAGGGAATAAAAACGGAGGATGTTTTTTTGTACGTGGCAGATGAAGAACACTACACAGAGGTATTCCGACGGATGACGGAAGTGAAGCGCAGCCTGAAGATTGCGACGGGTGACCTGAAGAACTTCAACGTCACTATCGAGAGGGATGGTAGTGAGGAAAAGCTTCGCCTGTGCGACTTCTTCCTATCGCTGGTAGAGCGGGATGTGCAGGTTCAGGTGGTGTGCATGAAGCCCTTTGGGTTCTACCTGTACGCCAAGGAGAACTGCCCGAAGCTGCTGGAGAGTTCGCTGTTCGAATTGCGTTACAACGGGCACAACCACATGAAGGTATTCATCTTCGATGATGAGTGTGCATACATCGGGTCTGCCAACATCACCAGCGCCGCCATCGGTAAACGGGAAAATGGAAAAAGGAATCACGAGGCGGGAATGCTGGTGTGGGGGGAGTCGATGATGCAGGCTCCGCTCCAGCACTTTGAAAGGGCTTGGAATGACCCTGACACTCTGAAGCACACATGGAAACGATTCATGACGAAGGCGAAAGATTTTCTTCGCAAAGACTAAGAAAGATGCAAGCAAGGAGACGGCAAGGAGATAGCAAGCTCAAAGGGCTTGCATGGGCTTGCGAAGTACTTGCTTAGGGCTTGCCATCTCCTTGCCAAAGGTAGGCCTGATACGTAACAAATGCTAAAAATGTGATTTTTCTTTGTGATTTTGGCCAGAAAATGTGATTTTTTGATTATATTTGCAGTCGAAAATGTGATTTTACGGTATGGAACTACTGAAAAGAAAGATTGACGGATACCTTTTGGACTGGAAAAACAACCCCAAAAGGAAGCCGCTGATAGTGAAGGGGGCCCGTCAGATTGGCAAGACGGAGAGCATCAGGGCATTCGCAAAGGCCAACTATGAGTCGGTCATCGAGATTAACTTTGTGCTGCAGAAGAAATTCAGGGCTATCTTCGATGACGGCTACGAGGTGGAGACCATCATCAAG
>JAFUFJ010000012.1 GCA_017469955.1 Prevotella sp. | reverse complement strand
GATGGCACCTACGGAATCCAGATTGTGGATGCCAAGTACATCGCGCACCTGTGCAAGAACAACTTTGAAGCATACCGCAAACTCATGAGCGTGGATATGCTTGGCATTGATGACCTTGGCACAGAGCCCTCTGAGGTGATGAACTATGGAAATGTCTATACTCCTGTCATTGACCTGTTGACAAAACGTTACGAAGACCAGCTTTTCACCATCACCACCACCAACCTCACACCACAACAGATCCGAGAGCACTATAACGACCGCGACTATGCCTATATGATATGGGGCGTGGATGACGGTACGCACGAGATAATAGGCACCAAGGTACATCTTCAACTCGAAAAGAAAGGTGAGCAGGAGTTAGAGAACTGGCTCCGCTATCTCCTTTCTAAAAATGCGGACTTTGAATTCTATGGTGCAGACATTGACGGCAAGCATGTGGAGTTGATTAGAATCCACAAGGCACTCAATGAGCCTGTTGCATTCCAGAAGATTGACTACATTCGTAGTGGCAGTTACACCAAGAAACTGCATGAGTTCCCTGTCTTTCGTGCTCAGCTATGGGATAAGTTGCGCCATGCTCAGTTTGAAGATGTATGTGTAAAGACCGACCAAAGATATGAGGATATCATACGACTTCTTCAAGTGGATGCGTACTTTACTTTGCTGAAAATTCCTCAGCCAGTAGAGAAAGAAGCCATAGTGCATTATCTGAATGAGGACGGAATCATTCAGAAGCAGGATAATGGTCTTTATTCGATAACAAATTTAGGTGCCCTGCTATTTGCAAAGGACTTGAACGAGTTCGCGAGGTTAGGACGTAAAGCCATGCGAGTGGTTCAGTATAAGGGCATCAACCGACTGCTGATACAGAAAGAGGAATCATTTATACAGGGCTATGCCATTTGCTTTGAGAACATCGTACGCTATGTGAATGCCCTGTTGCCAAGCAACGAGGATGTAAATGCTGTTCAGTTGTCCACAACAAGCAAGTTCCCACTGCCATCTGTAAGAGAAGCCATTGCGAATAGCCTAATCCATCAAGACCTATATATTACAGGGGCTGCTCCTGTAGTGGAGATATTTGACAATCGCATTGAGGTGACGAATCCTGGCACTCCTCTGGTAGATGTGCTCCGTATTATAGACAATCCCCCGAAATCAAGAAACGAGAAATTGGCTTCTCTTATGCGTCGATTGAAGATGTGCGAGGAACTTGGTCGTGGTTGGGACAGAATGGTATTGGCATGTGAAGCACAATTCCTTCCTGCTCCTCGCATAGAGGTGTTCCAAGATAGCACTAAGGTTACTCTTTTCTCAGAAATGGAGTTTAGTAATATCCCCATGGAAGACAAACTTTGGTCATGCTATCTCCATGCCTGCCTGATGTATATACAAGGCGATGCCTTGACAAACAAATCGCTGAGGGATAGATTTGGTATTCCTGAAACATCATCCAGCAGTTCCTCTAGATTAATCCGAGAAGCTATAAGGAAGAACTTAATTAAAGTACTTGACCCGAATACGGCTCCACGGTATATGAGGTACATCCCAATATGGGCATGAATTTAACTTGCCGGTAACTTGCTGGTAACTTGCTTAGAAGCCGACCAAAGAAGTTGCACAAAATCATAAAGTACTGTAAATAAACGAGATAATGAAGTGGTTTTAATTTGCCGGTAATTTGCTGGTAACTTGCTGAAGGACTAAAAATAGATATTATATGTTATTTGGAAATAGAATTAAAGAGCTCAGAGAAGAGCAAGGGTTGCTGCAACGGCAGTTGGCAGCATACTTAGAGATAGACACCCCGATGTTCAGTAAGATAGAACGTGGTGACAGACGTGCAAAGCGTGAGCAAGTCATCAAACTTGCGGAATATCTGCATCAGGATGAAAAGGAAATGTTGACTTTATGGTTGGCAGACAAGTTCATTGATGCAGTTGAGGACGAGCAGGAACGTGACCTGTGCAACGATGCTATCATTGTGGCACAAGAGAAAATAAAAGCATTGTAATCATGGAGATAGATATCTTTCCACTTCCATCCACAAAAGGAGTGCATCGCTATATAGGCACGACATTCCTCGGACTGATTATCATCACCTACATCGTCGGTGCCTATAAGGTTGCTCAGCTGCTTGTCGGTGCAGACAAAGAGTTGCTTTGCTTTCTATTCACTATACCTATATTTATAGGTGGCTATGCCGTTCTCATATTGCTGCTTCATGGCATCAAGCAATGTCTCTATGCTTACTTCAAGAACAACAGGAGGGAGTTGAACAACCGTGTTGACCGTGAGAACTTGGACAATTACATCGTTCAACATCTGGAAGATATTCAGAAGAAATTGGATAGACCTCAGGCTGCTCCAATTCCTCAGGATGATGTCAATCTATCAGTTCAGCCCTCACAACAAGAGCATTTGAAGGACAAACCTTCCGATGAAGAGTTGCAACCAAGTATTATGCCAGAACTGGAGCAAGCAGTCAAAACGGCACAGCGTAATTTGGCTCCATTCATGCAGCAGTTGCATATAAACCGCATCCAATTGACGGAAGCGAAGACGAAGCATGACAAGGAGAAACTGGAGAACGTCCTCAGATATACACGTCTTGTACTCCTTCCTCATGGCTTCAGTGATGAAGAACTCTACCAGATAGAGGAAGCCATCAAACTGCTTGTGCAGTGTAATGGCATTGTGAATGGCGTATCTGTCAAGATAGAGAAGAACAAGCTGAAGCAGGCTGACCTCAAAAACTTGGTATGGAACATAGGATATCAGTACAACATTGATTCTGAGGTACAGGCTCTGTTTGTGCTCAATCTGTTCCACGCTTGGTTCAAGAACACAGAAAAAGAGACAATACGCAAAACACTCCGAAATACAAACGGCAATTATTCAATAAAGATAGATGAAGACATAATAGAGCATCTACCAGAATTGGAAGAGAAAATGTTTGGCAAGAACCGCAAATAGTATAGCAAAAGGCCAATCTGCATTAAAAAAGTGTCAAGATTGACAACTTTTTAACGATAAATCTTGTGGAATTGAATTTAAGACCCTATCTTTGCATTGTAAAAACGTCAATGTTGACAAAAAATTAACGTAAACAATGGAGATAAAAAGAGATCGATATCTAAAAAAGCTGATTGATAGCCGTCAAAATGGCTTTATCAAAGTTGTAACAGGTATTCGTAGATGTGGCAAATCATATCTGCTGAATGTTTTATTCTATCACCACTTATTAGATAATGGTGTAGCAGATGACCACATCATTCGTATTGATCTCGAAGACCGCATGAACAAGGAACTGAGAAATCCAGACGCCATGCTCCACTATGTTCATGACAGGATCAAGGACAAGAAACTTTATTACATCATCATCGATGAGGTACAGCTTATGGACGAGTTTGTTGATGTGCTAAATAGTTTCCGTCATATTGATAATGCTGATACATACGTGACAGGAAGTAACTCTCACTTCCTATCATCTGATATTCCTACAGAGTTCCGTGGCCGAGGAGAAACGATACATGTGAATCCTTTATCTTTTTCCGAGTTCTATTCTGCTATAGGTGGTGATAAACAAGATGCATGGCGCGAATACTATACTTATGGGGGGTTGCCTCTCATTCAATCTTTTGAAACCGAAGAGAAGAAGATAAACTATCTGAAGGGATTGTTCGAAACAGTTTATTTGGCAGATATTATTGAACATCACAAAATCAAAAATGATAATGAACTGCGTGAGTTGGTGCTAATTTTAGCATCGTCAATAGGTGCTCCATGCAATCCAACTAAATTATCGAACACATTCAAAAGTGTTAAGAATGTAAGTATTGGCAGTCAGACAATTAGAAATTACCTCAATTATCTGTCTGAGTCTTTTCTACTGAACAAAGCCATTCGCTATGACATAAAAGGTAAGAAGTATATCAATACACTTTCCAAATACTACTTCACTGACATCGGTTTGAGAAATGCCATCTTAGAAATGCGTCAACAAGAAGAGACGCATATTATGGAGAACATCATTTACAATGAACTTATCACACGTGGCTATAGTGTAGATGTTGGAATGGTAGAGATTAGGAAACCCGACAAGGAAGGAAAATGGTCTCGTACCCAACTTGAAGTGGACTTTATTGCGAGCCTCGGCAGTAAGAAGTATTATGTACAGTCGGCTTTGTCCATCCCTGATAGGGAGAAAGAGATACAGGAGTCTCGCTCACTAATGAACATCAATGACTCTTTCAAGAAGATTATCATTGTGAAAGACCATATTATGCCACGTCGTAACGAAGACGGCATACTGACCATAGGTCTTTTCGATTTCCTTCTAAAAGAGGATAGTTTGGATTTATAGAACAAATAGTCCCTTACTTGGAATTTCTATTTTTGTTTGGCTTTATAGCCTCCTTTACGTTTCCTTATCGTTCACGTGTGTTTGTAAACATCTAATACACAATGGCGATTATGTTCGAGGAGGTCAAATGAAGAGAATTGTGCTGAAAGACAAATAGAAGGAGTAGCCGTGCAGCTGAGAGTTGCACGGCTATTTTTATGCATTCATAACAGATCTTTTATACATTGATAACAGGTGTTTTATACATTGATAACAGATGGTATGCGCATTCATGGTAGATGGTATATGCATTGATGACAGGTGGTTTGTGTATTCATGACAGATGGGGCAGGGTTGGGGCTGTTTCATGTGGATGCGGCGGAAGGGTTGACGGGGTGTGTTGGGGTGAAATGTTTGAAGAAAGACATGAAAAGAGCTAAGGAAAATGCGGTTTGTTGGCGGAAATGTTGTAATTTTGCAGGCGTATAGCGGGAAAGATGCCCTCATGAAGTCAAGGGGTTCCCGTTGTGAATCATAATTATGGAGAAAGGAAAACAAGAATGAAGGTAGCGATTGTTGGTGCGAGTGGTGCCGTAGGTCAGGAGTTTCTTCGCCTGCTTGCCGAGCGTAATTTCCCGATGGACGAACTGGTTTTGTTTGGCAGTGAGCGTTCGGCCGGGCGTAAATATTCGTTTAAGGGCGAGGAACTGGAGGTGAAACTGCTTCAGCATAATGACGATTTCAAGGATATTGACATTGCTTTCGTGTCGGCAGGTGGCAGCACTTCCAAGGAGTTTGCTGAGACTATCACCCGTCATGGCTGTGTGATGATTGACAATTCGAGTGCGTTTCGCATGGATGAAGACGTGCCTTTGGTGGTGCCAGAGTGTAATGCAACCGATGCGTTGGTGCGTCCTCGCGGCATTATTGCCAATCCAAACTGTACGACGATCATGATGGTTGTCGTGCTTCAGCCATTGGAAGCTCTGAGTCATATCAAGCGTATCAGGGTGTCAAGCTATCAGAGTGCGAGCGGTGCGGGTGCTGCTGCCATGGCAGAATTGCAAGAGCAATATCGGCAACTTGTGCAGGGCGAGCCCGTGACGGTGCAGAAGTTTCCCCACCAGTTGGCCTATAACGTCATTCCGCAGATTGATGTTTTCACGGAGAACGGCTATACGAAAGAGGAGATGAAGATGTTTAACGAGACGCGCAAGATCATGCATACCGACGCGAAGTGTTCGGCAACCTGCGTGCGAGTGTCGTCGTTGCGGAGCCATTCCGAGAGCGTTTGGATTGAGACAGAGGAGCCTGTCAGCATAGAAGCGGCCCGCGAGGCCATTGCGAATGCCCCGGGTTGCACGCTCATGGACGATCCTTCCCGCCTTGTTTACCCCATGCCCTTGGAGACGGGAGGCAAGGATGACGTCTTCGTCGGTCGTATTCGCAAGGATTTGAGCGATCCGAACGGCCTGACTTTGTGGCTTTCCGGCGACCAGATACGCAAGGGTGCTGCCTTGAATGCGGTGCAGATTGCGGAGTATCTGATCAGGGTTGGCGACGTGAAGCGATAGCCTTGTCGGGCATATTGATAGAGAAAAAGCCTCCGGATGTGGAGGCTTTTTTTGTGTATTATGGCTTTATGACTTTTGTTTTCCTGTGGTCTTGGTTGAGAATGACGATGCCTTTGCCGGTGTTTCGGGCCGGCTGTCCCAGCAAGTTGTATGCTTTCGTGGGCAGGTTGCCTGTGGTTGTCGCCGGGAGGTCAATGTCTGAAGTCTCGTTTCTGAACTGGAAGCTGATGACATTGCTGCCGGTTGTCTGGATTCCGGTGACGGGTTTTTGCAGGGGAGAGCCGTCCCAGAGTGTCGACGATGGTGTGGACTCGTCGGTAAATTCGGTATTGTTGCCGGGCCCGGGGTATAGGTCTCCGGCCTGCGAGTAGGAGGTAAGCCGTCCGTCTGCAGGCACGATTACCACACGTTGGTGGTCGGGATTGTCGTTGACGGTGTTCTCTTCCCAGGCGGTTTCGTCGTAGTCGATGTGCAGAATCATGAGTCCTTCGGCCGGCAGATAGCTGTCCCAACCCGTAGGTTGCCGGTTTTCGAGGGTGAAATATTCGTCGGGATTGCTGCTTGTGAGCCTGCATGCACGGTTAGATTCCTTGATGTCTTCGAGCTCAACGGTCTGGTTTTCGCAGAGGTCTTCATACTGAAGCCACCCGAGAGAGTATCGCTCGAAGGCGCTGTAGGCTGGCGGAGTATTGCCGCTATTGAGGTAGTTGCCGTGGCCCATGATGTCGAAACTGCCCATTCCGAACCCGCCTGAATAGGTCGTATCGTATAGGTCTGGCAGGCCGAGGCAGTGGCCATATTCGTGGCAGAAGGTGCCGATGCCGCTGTAGCTGTTGTTTCTTCTCTTCTCGGCTGAGCAGGCATACAGGCCTAAGTGCAGCCCGCTGACGGTCTGATCGGCAAACCGAGTCTCGCGGATGTCCCACATGTGAGGCCATACGGTGTCGGCGTTGCCCCCGTCGGCTTCGCCTTTTCCGGCATAGATGACATAGACCATGTCGACGGTACCGTCGTTGTCGAGGTCGTAGTCGCTGAGGCTTCCGACGAGGTTTTCTTCTACGGCAGCCTTTACAGCCATGAATATCATCTCTTCAGGGTTGCTGTCGTCCTCGGTCTCATTGTCGAGATTAGCCCCGTAGTAGCTGTAGGGATGGTCGAGAGTCACGGGGCCGATGACGTCGAAGACGGGCTGAAACTGGCCGAAAGACTGGTCGACGAAGTAGTCGCGGGCACTGCCTGTGGCTCCGTTTTCGGCATATCCTTCCTCGTTCATGAGCCGGCTGATGCGCTGAGGGGTGTCGGTGAAGGCCAAGTCTTGGAAGTTGACAAGGACAATCAGGCCCCGTGCCTCGCCCATGGAGGGTGCCTTTGCGCGCCTGCCGGACGCCTTTCTCCGGGCATGCCGGCTCGACTTTTGCCACTGGCGGACCTTCTCTTTGAGCGACACTTGGCTGCCAATCGACACAAAACCGTCACTGCCGATGGTGGCCAGACGGCCGTCGGTGGTCATGAACAGGTGGCCATGTTCGTCGCCACAGAGCACAAGCTGGAACACTTTCCCGTCGGGTTGGGTGTAGCAGAACGGCTCAGGATTGGCAGGAACGGCCCTTGTCACGGCCACGCAGCAGAGCACCAAGAGGCTTAATGTCAATAGTCTTCGCGTCATTTGATGTCGATTTTCTGTGGGCAAAGTTACGGAAAGTTGAGAGCAATGCAAAGGAAAAGACGAAGTTTTTTCCTTTGCATTGCCGAGACGGAGTAACTTCGGCGTCAGCCAAAGTTACGAATAAGCGAGGACAAAACAAAGGAAATCGGAGAGAAAACGCGTGATGGTCCAGATGGGGTCATGCCTTTCTGTCTGAGAAAGCTAAGAGTTTAGGGTGAGAAGTCTATGGGTTATGGCCGAGAAAGCTATGAGTTATTGACAAGAAAGCTAAGACTTCTCGGGCTGAAAGGATAGCTTTCTCAAGCGATAGGGGAACGGAACCTGCGGAGAAGGGACAAAACCCTGGCCGGGAACCGTTTTCAGAAAAAATGTGATGTTTGGCAGAATTAATTTGCTCAAATGCTTTTTTTTTCTTAGTTTTGCATTCACTAACGACGACAAGGCCCCAATGAAAGCCATTTCAGACATACTGAACAGCTACGAACCGATAACGCTTGAGGAGATGAGCGGCATCAAACTGATGAACCGTACCGACACAAAGTTCGTCACCAACACGGCCATGCTGACACGCCTTCTTCAGCTTGCACGCGAAGCTTACCGAGTGCAGGAGATCAATGGGCTGCGCATTGCCGAATACTATACCACCTATTTTGACACGCCCGACTGCCAGATGTTCCGCATCCACCACAACGGACACACCAACAGGCAGAAGCTTCGCATACGCAGTTACGTAGACTCCAACCTGAACTTCCTCGAGGTGAAGACCAAGAACAACCACGGGCGCACCAAGAAAAAGCGCATGACGATGGAGGGCTTCAACCCCCGAGAGCCCCGCCACGACATCCTTTTCCTCGAGCAAGACGAACAGTTCAGGCGCTACGGCGAGTTCCTTCGCGAGCACCTCAGATACGATGCAGCCACGCTCGAACAGCAAGTCGAGAACAGATTCTCGCGCATCACGCTCGTCAACAAGGCCAAGACCGAACGGCTCACCATAGACCTCAACCTGCGCTTCAACCACATCAAAACCCGGCAAACCAAAGACCTTACGGGCATAGTCATCATCGAACTGAAGCGCGACGGCCTGCAGTTCTCGCCCATACTGGGCATGCTCAAGCAGCTCAGAATCCACCCTCATGGCTTTAGTAAGTACTGTATCGGATCGGCACTTACCAATCCTCAACTGCGTCAAAACAGGTTCAAGAAACGCTTGCGCGACATCAACAAGATTCTGAAAGAAGGGCAAGACCGCCCGTAACCGTCAACACCGACAAATAGAAACAAAAAAACATATGGGAAACTTATTTCAAATTACGGCTGACTTCAGCGACATGATGGTGCGATTTGCCATCTGTATCCTGGTAAACTGGTTTATCATCGACCGGCTCTACTACCGCAAGAGCCGTCGGCGCGACTTCTATTTCACCTTCCTGCTCACCAGCATTGCCATCTTCTTTCTGGTGTTCTTCATGATATTCGGACTCGACAAGCTCGGCGGAAAAACATCGATGGGCATAGGTATTGGCTTGTTCGGCATCTTCTCAATCATGCGCTATCGTACCGACGCCATGCCCGTTCGCGAGATGACCTACTTGTTTGTCATCGTCTCGTTGTCCGTCGTCAATGCCATAGCTTCATCAGCAACATTGTTCGAAATCCTCATCACCGACATCGTCGTTGTCGTGGCAATATGGGCAAGTGAGCACTACTTGAAGGAGCAACCATCGAAACTTGTGCAGTACGACCGCATCGAACTCATCCTTCCCGAACGCCGGGAAGAACTGAAAGCCGACCTCGAAAAGCGCCTCGGACTGAAGATTCTCAACATTGAAGTGGGAGCAGTCGACATGCTGAAAGACATGGCAATGGTCAAGGTCACCTACGAACAAGAAGGCAATCCCTCGACCATCGACCAGAAAATGCGCCTGAATAAAGACGACCGCACCACATTCTGACAAAAACACAACACGACTATGCAAAGATTCATCCTGAGCCTTTTGGCTCTCATGACACTGCCTTTGGCCGCATTTTCACAGTCCGACGACACCGGATTCTGGCTCTCGGCAGGCGTCGACAAGAAGATTACCAAGAAATGGACCGTAGGAATGGAAGCCGAACTGCGCACCCGCGACGACTTCGCAACAATGGACAGACTCAGTCTCGGACTCAGTTCCTCCTACAAAATCACCAAGTGGCTGAAGGCCTCGGCAGGCTATACCCTGCTGCATGACCCAAACACTGAGCGCATATCCTATTATGAAGAGGGCGACAAGAAAGTGCTGCAAGAAGTAGTAAGCGTCGGCGACCCCAAGAAACTCGGCACCTATGCAGGCCTGAGACATCGAGTAACAGCCTCGCTGACGGGCGACGTTAACATCGGCAAGTTCAACGTATCGCTCCGTGAACGCTGGCAATACACCTACAGGCCAGCCCACACAGTAGACCGGCGTTGGGACTACTACAACGAAGAATACGAGGAAGAAGAACACACCTATAAGAGCAAATCAAAGAGTGTTTTGCGGTCGAGGCTGCAGGTGGAATATAAGATAAAACCCCTGAAAATCACACCATACGTCAGCGGAGAACTGTTCAATGCCTGGAACCTGACCAAGACTCGCTATACAGCAGGCGTTGACTGGAAGCCCAACAAGACCAACGTCGTAGGCCTTTCATATCGATATCAGGTGGTCAATAACGATGACGATGACTTCGAGCCTAATATGCATATCGTAGCATTGGAATACAAATACAAGTTCTGAAAAAACAGCTTCCAAAGGCATCCCTTTGGCTGAAGAAAACCTCCTGTTGGCTGAAACAATTTGGCAGACAGGAGATTTTTTCGTAAATTTGCCGGCGATATATATAATAATGTATAAGGAAAAATAGGAGAAAAAGAAAATGAAAAAGACGATTTTGACAACACTCCTGCTCATGACAGCCCTTCTCGGACGGGCTGACGAATACCAATACCTGGCATTCCAAGCCACAGACGGCACCGTGCAGCAAATCGCTGTTGAAGGGCTAAAGATAACATTCTCTGACGGAAAGCTGACAGCTGTGGCCGGCGATGACAGCAAAACATTCACGCTTTCGGAACTCTCAAAGATGTATTTCACCAATACGGTTGGCATTAATGAAGTGGAAGCTGACGGACAACAAGACGCCGTCGTCGCCATCTACAACCTGCAGGGCGTGAAGATGGATGCTGTTCCAGACCAACTCCCGAAAGGAATCTACATCATCAAGCAAAACGGAACGACCAAGAAAATTACAGTAAAATGAAGAAAATACTGACCATCATCGTTGCCTTGGCTGCCGTGAGTCAGCTACCGGCACAAACACTCAACGTCGTACAGGGTGAAGTCATCTACCAGATACCTGCTTCGCAAGCCGACGATATGCTGTTCTCTGACGGGACAAGTGTAAATATCCTGGGCAAGGAATACGTCCTTTCTGCTGTTGATCAGATGTATATCGACAACAGTACGGTCGTTGACAATACCGTAGATGTGGCCTATAACGGCTCTACAGCAACGGTGAAAGTGGCGGGCAACGTGGCTCGTTATCTCACTGTAACCGCAGCAGGCTCATATATCACCATCGAGCAAAGTGCCGACGTTTCAGAAGAAATCACCTATACGTTGAGCGGAACTTCGACCGACGGAGCATTCGTAATGGACGGAGAATACAAGGCTTCCTTCGTACTCAACGGCCTTGATCTGACCAGCAAACAGGGCGCAGCCATTCATATTAAGGACGGAAAACGCATCTCTGTCACGCTGGCTGACGGCACGACAAATACCCTTTCCGACAGTGAAGGGGGCTCTCAAAAGGCATGTTTTGCCGTGAAAGGCCACACGGAATTTAAGGGAAATGGCACATTGAACATAACAGGAAACACCGCACATGCTTTCTGGAGTAAGGAATATGTGCAACTAAAGAAGTCGACAGGTACCATCAATATCCTCGGGGCTGTTGGCGATGGTTTCAACGTTAACCAATACTTCTTGCAGAATGGCGGTACGGTTGTCATCAAGAATGTTGGTGATGATGGCCTGCAAGTGAGCTATAAGACCGACGACAATGATGCCGTAATACAAGATGAAGACAATACAGGACAGGTGACAATCAATGCAGGTATGGTCGACATCACTACTGCAGGCGATGCTGCAAAAGGCATCAAGTCGGCCTCAGACGTGAACATTCTGGGCGGAACGGTTAAGGTTACTCAGACAGGAAGCATCACAGTCGACGGCACAGACATCAGCTATAGCACTGGCGTGAAGGCCGGTGGAGACATTAATGTCTCGGGCGGAACAGTCATAATCAACAATACTGCCGACGGCGGAAAGGGCCTTAGCGCAGAAGGAAACATCTCCATCGACGAGAGCAACGGCACAACCGTTGTCGACATCACTGCCAACGGAAAGGGTGGAACGGCAGAAACCACTGGTTCAGACGAACCAGATCAGACCAAGTCATACAAGATATATGTCAGTCTTCCCTCGAGTGGAGGTGGCATGGGACCTGGTGGTAGCAGTAGTAATGTGTGGCGAACCGTCTCGCTTTACAAGAGCGACGGCACCCTCATACAGCAGCTTTCCAGCACGGTAACCAAGTCGTCAGGCTATAGCACCGTTACCTTTTATTACTATGATTTCAAGGAAGCTGACTCTGATACCTACTATTTCAAGTCGGCCGACTATACCTCTCGCGGCACGACATACACCATTCGTTCGGCCACTTTCAGCGGACCTGCGAGCGGTAGTGATATCTATTACAGCATATCAAACAGCTATTCGACGAGCGGAACCACCCGTACTTACTCGCTCACCAACGTGACAAATACCTATGGAGGTTCGACCGATGTGTCTGAGGATGAGGGCACTGCCTACAATGCTGCAGGCTTGAAGGCCGACGGAAACGTGACGATTGCCGGTGGAACTGTGACCATTTCCAACAATGGAGCCATGAGTAAGAGCATCAAATCGAAGGCAATAACGACCATCAACGGTGGAGACATCATGCTCAAACCAAGTGGGGCAATGCAAGTCATCAATAGCGATGCTTCCTATAGTTCGGGCGTGAAGACGGTCAGTTTCGTGCAGAACGACGGTAAGATTGACATCACTGCTACGGGTGCAGCCTCGAGAGGAGTGTCGGCGAAAACTATCGTTACCAATGGAGGAACGCTGACCATCACGAACTCAGGAGCCGGACAATCGGGTGCGAACGACAGCTATACAGCCAAGGGACTGAAAGCCGACACGAGCATTGCGCTGAACGACGGCACCATCAACATCACGATGAGCGGTACGGGAGGCAAGGGCATCAAGAGCTCGGGCATCTACACTCAGGGCACGACCGACGGCAATGGTCCCACGCTTTCGGTGACAACCACGGGCAGTTCTCTTGGAGGTTCGACCGGCGGAGGTGGCTGGGGTCCCGGTGGAGGCATGGGAAGCAACAACGGATCGAGCGCGAAAGCCATTAAGGTTCAGGGCACAATAGTCGTATATGGAGGCGAGACAACGGTGTCAACTGCCACTAATGGTGCCGAAGGACTGGAGTCGAAGACGAGCGTAGACATCCGTGGAGGCAAGCATTATTTCAAGTGCTACGACGATTGCATCAATTCTTCCGGCCTCATATACTTCAACGGAGGCGTCACCGTTGCCTATTCTAATGGCAATGATGCTATCGACTCTAATGCCGGACGCACGGGAGCTATCACCATCGGCGACGGCATAGTAGTGGCTTATACCTCGGCAGGTAGCCCCGAAGAAGGCCTTGACTGCGACAATAACAGCTATATCCAAATCACAGGAACGGGCATAGCCATCAGTGCAGGTGGCAGCCAAGGCGGTGGCGGAGGCTGGGGAGGCGGCTCAAGCGGCAACACTATTTCGAATGCCAAGCAGGGCTATTACTTCTACACCAGTTCCGTTTCCTACGCATCAGGGCGCTACTATACGCTGGCTGATGCCTCGGGCAACAACCTGATCACTTACAGTTTCCCCACGTCGGTGTCAAGCACGCTGGCCTTGTTCACGGCCACTGGCATGGTGAAGGGAAGCACTTACAACGTGAAATATTCAACGACGGCGCCCACAGATGCCGCGACTGACTTCCACGGAGTCTACCTTGGCAGTTCTCATTCGGGCACAACCAGCGTGTTGTCGTTCACGGCTCAGTAGCTGAAGGCTTTGCCTTTTCCCATTAAATGTCATCCCAACCCGCGCAGATTGCTTGCGCAGGTTGGGATGTTTCTTTTCCATGAAGCAGGATTTTTCAACTGTTTTTCCTGATGATGCGGAGCCTTTCTTCAGATGAAGGGTTGTCAGTGGAGGGGTAAAAGATGATCTATTGGTTGGTGAAAGATGATGTTTTGCTTGCCAATAGATGATGTTTTGCGACATGAAAGCAGCCGTTTGTTGCTGATATGAGCCACGAAAGCATGACTTGAAAACGAGGGATGCTGGAGTTGAATGCGTGGGAAGCGAGGCTTGGAAACGAGAAAAGCGGGAGTTGAATGCGTGGGGAACGGGGCTACTTCCCGAGGATTCTCTGGCTGATGTAGTTGTTGAAAGCCTCGCGATAGAGGTCGCCGACGGGCAGCCATGTGTCGCTTCCGACGACAATCCGGTTTTTGTTCACCTGGCGTATCTTGTCGAGGTTGACGATATACGAGCGGTGGATGCGCATGAAGTGGGCGGGCAGCCGTTCTTCCATCTTCTTCATCGAGAGCAGCACCACGAGCGGTTTCTGTCCCTCAAGGTGTATTTTCAGGTATTCGCTCATTCCCTCTATGTAGGCAATGTCGCCCAGTTTGACCGGCACAACGCTGTAGTCGCTCTTGACAAAGATGGTGTCGTCGCCGTCTTTCGTCTCGGTTGCCGCACTTGCTGCCTGCTTCAGCTCGTATCGTTCCTTCACTTTCAGGGCCGCTCTTTGCAGTTCTTCGAGTCCGAATGGTTTCAGAAGATAGTCTACGGCATCGACCTTGTAGCCCTCGATGGCATACTCTGAATAGGCAGTTGTGAACACGACGATGGGCGGAATGGGCATCGATCGCACGAAGTCCATTCCGTTAAGGTCGGGCATGTTGATGTCGATGAAGATGGCGTCGATGGCCTCTCGTTTCATCACTTCCCGTGCTTCAAGGGCGCTCTGGCACTGTGCCTTGAGGTCAAGGAACGGCACTCTCTGGATGTATCTGGACAACTGCTGGAGTGCAAGTGGCTCGTCGTCGATGGCAAGACAGGTGATCATGGTTCTTTGTTGAGGTGATACTTATGATGTTCAGGCTTTTTTCAGCGGGATGTCGATGCCGACGGTGTATTTGTTTTCGCCCTCTTGTATGTCGATGGCGTAGTCTTTTCCGAAGAGCAGGCCGAGCCTTTGCCTTACGTTGGCAAGGCCTACTCCGCCTTGTTCGTTGTCTTCACTGCCGAATATGCTGTTGCGGCATCCGAAGAAGAGGCGTTCGCCAGCCGTGCGCACCTCGATGTTGATGAACGACTTCTGTTCGTAGCTTATGCCATGTTTGAATGCATTCTCGACGAAAGTGATGAAGATCATGGGCGGTACTTCTGCGTCGGGCAGATCAGAAGGGATGTCGGTCGTGATGTCGACCTTGTCGGTATAGCGTATCTTCATCAGGTCGATATAGTCCTTGATGAAGTCGATGTCGCGCTTCAAAGGCACCATGTCTTTGCTGCCTTCATAAAGCACGTAGCGCATCAGGCGCGACAGTCCCACGATGGTCTGTTTCGATTGTTCGGGATCAATGTCCACAAGGGCGTGGATATTGTTCAGGGTGTTCATGAAGAAATGGGGATTGAGCTGGTATTTCAGGTGCTCAAGCTGCTGCTGAAGGCTTTGCTTCTCGAGCAATGCCATTGACTTTGCATCCTCGTCATACTTGAAGAACAGCTTCACGCCGATGTTCATTCCGAGCAGCAACACGAGGAAAAGCGTGCCGAAGATGTCTCCTTCGCCGAACAAAAGCGGTGGTTGTCGCTTGTACATTCCGTCTTTTTCGTGGGGCCTTTCGCCGTTCTGTCTGTCGGCGAATCCATAGGGTTCCGGTCCGCCATCCACAGGAGGCTCGGCGAAACTTTCATCCATTGGCGGTGGCAACGGCAAGTCGGGCAGTGCGTCAATGTCGCAGTTCTCTATCTTCGGAGCATGCATTTTGCCTGGCGGAGGTCCCATTGGCCGGTGCATTTCGTGAGGTTTCGGCCCGTCAAGTCTCATCGGTCGGTGAGAGCATTGGAAGATAAAGAACACGCCAATGAGGCACATTGTCGTCGCCAGATACATGAGTCTACGGTGGCGTTCCACAAGAAGCGGGGCCAGAATGAAGTTGTGTATGAGGAAGATTCCCAGATAGAGTGCGTATACTTTCCATACGTTGAGCACTTCAGTCCAGTCGAATGTGGCCGAGTTGTGATGGCTTACTCGCACTTGCATGCTGACGATTGGAGCCAGAAACACGATCACCCACAGTATCAAGTAGATGATGTTTTCCTTTTGTTTGCCAAGATACAGTTTCATTTTTGTTGTCGAGCCTGACGGCTTTTCAGGGTTGTGTCTTTATAGGAAAACGCCTTTCCGGGGCATTTGTTGTGTTTAGTAGTAGTAATTTCTTTCCTTGTGTCTTGAAGATGGGAGCGGAAAGAAAGGAGAAGGGCAGGGCAGGAACACGTAGATTCCTGTCCCCCCTTGTGCTGTTTACCATCGTGGCATGCCGCCTTTAGGCATTCCTCCTCCGCCCATTCCTCCTGTGTTACTTCCGCAAGTGGAGTATGGCAGGGAGAGCGACGAAACGGTTGCTGCCGTGGTTCCTGTGCTGCTAATGGCTGGTTGGACAATAAGTCCGTGCCAACTGGTGCCTGTGGCGGTCGATCCGGTATAGATGTTATAGGCGCTGCCCTTCTGAAGCAGGGGCGAAGTGATGAGGAAACAGGCTGTTCCGTTGTAGGAACGTCCCATTTCGAGGGCAGCGATGTTGGTCGAACCGCTATTGACCGTGAGGTAGTTTCCTGTCGATAGTGACCCGCCAAAGACGATGCTTGGCTGTGTGGAAGCTGACGAAGGATAGCTTGTTCCGCCACCGATGCCGACGAGAGTTCCGCCGGTGACGATGACGCTGTAGCCCCTTTCTTCGTTGGCATCGATGCCGCATTCGGGCTGAGTGGTGCCGTAGGCCACGGTTGTTCCGCCTTGGACATAGAGATTTCCGTTAGCATCCAGCCCGTCGTTGCTGATGGCAAATGCATAGATTCGTCCGCCTTTGAGGTACATATGTGAGGCAGAATTGATGGCGTCGTCATAGGAATATGCCTCTACTGTGCCGTCGCTGACGGTGATGACGGCTTTGCTTTCAATGCCTTCAGAGCCACTGTCGCCGGTGGCACGGACCTGTGTAGTGCCTCCGTTGAAGGTGATGTCTCCGTCGGCTTTGATGCCTTTGGCCTTGGAAGAGAGGCGGTTGTAGGTGTAGGTTGTGCCGGAAGTAATGACTTTCACGGTGCCTCCGTTGATCTCAATGGTCTGGTCGGCCGAGATGCCTTTTCCTCCTTTACCCGTGCTCATGCACCGCAGTTCTCCGCCGTTGATGACGATGGTCGAGTCGACTTTCAAGCCTGCTGCCCCTTTTGTGTCGGCCTCGTCGGTGTCATATTCGCCGTTTCCGGTGGTGATGGCAGTGACTCGTCCGCCGTCCATCTGGAAATAGCCGTCGGTTTTCAGTCCTTTTGCTGCCGTTGCCGATGTCTCACAATTGACTACTCCGCCCTTGATCAGGATGCCGTCGTTGCTCTTTATGCAGTTGCTGGCTACCGATTTTACATAGATATTGTTGCCGGGTCGGAACATGATGTAGTCGTCTGAACAGATGCCATTCTTTGCATTTGCATAGACTTGGAGCCTTCCGCTGCCGCTGAACAGCAGTTCGCCTTCGCTGAAGAGGGTGCCTTTCTGGTCCTCGTCGCTGTCGGAATAGCCGGTTCCGTCGCTGAGAACGTTCAGCGTTCCCTCGTTCAGGTGCACGTAGCAGCGCTTCCCTGTCTGTATGTTGACGGCCGGTCCGTCGGCATTACGGATGCTTACGCCGTCGAGAGTAAGCTGGAACTTGCGGTCGTTGTCTCTGTCGTTCATCTTGAACATGCCGTCGGAGGTGCTTCCGCTCAGTACGTAGTTGACTCCTTTTGCCGTAGAAGTCACCACGACGTCGGCCCCCTCGACGGTGATGCTGACGCCCTCAACCTCTCCGCTATACGAAGCGGTGCTGCCGTTATAGGTGATATAGACGGTGCTGCCGAAAGTGTTGTTTTCAAGATAGTCCTCATTGTCGGCCTCCACAAGGTCGGTCTCGCTGAGCGATGTAGAGTCGACTTCAATCGTGAAAGTGGCCAGGTCGCCACATGTCGTAGCATTGCTTCCTGCCGATGTTGAGCTGGAAGAGCCACCAGAATTGCCATTGCCGAAGATGTCGTCCCAGTCGTCAGACGTCGAGCATGACGCTGCTACCAGCGTTGCCATGGCTACAATGAATAAGCTTTTGTCTCTTCTTATCATCTTGATCTTTTTGGTTGAACATGCTGCAAAGATAGCCTTTGCGGGCATGTCTTGCAAAAACAATCAGCCAACGGCCTGTTTTTTTCAGCAAAAACGGTTTGCGGGCTGCCCGATATTGCTGAAGGGTGGCGTGCTGAAGAGGCCCCTTTCCCTCCGTAAGCCCGGCCCGGTTTGTCAGGATAATTCACAGTTTCTTCTTGTTGCGACGGCTGCTTCTGAGGCAGGAAAATCCCCTTTCCCGGCAAGGAAATCGCCACATCTTGGCCGCTTTCCGGGGCTTTCACGTTGAGAAACCTGCCCTTTCTCGGCGTCAAACCATTGCGTTCATAGGCATTTCGCTGCCTCTTCATGCAGAGAAAGCTGCCCTTTCACGGGCAGAAAGCTGTCCTTTCTCGGCGCGATGGCTGCGTTGTGTTTTCTTGATGTGTTTGCTTGTGCTGGTAATCAGCCGGTTGCAGAAACCACGATTTTTTGCGTTTCTTGGAGGCATTTCGGCGTATTCTGACGGGAAATGGCAGAAAGTGGCGACGGCTATCAACATATTTCGCATTTTCTTCCAGGATGTTTCTCCCCCGCAGCCATGCCTCTTTACAGCCTCGCCTGAACCCTTGCTCTCCGGGAACGGACGGACGCCGCGCTGAAGAAAGGTCCGTTTCAGTCTGGTTTTCGTCAGCTCGGCTTTCGCCGAAGTTACTTCGTCTCGGCCATGAAAATGAAAAAACTTCGTCTTTTCTTTTGCATTGCACTCAACTTTTCGTAACTCTGGCTTTCGCCGAAGTTACTTCGTCTCGGCCATGAAAATGAAAAAACTTCGTCTTTTCTTTTGCATTGCACTCAACTTTTCGTAACTTTGCCCATTGTACATATAGAAAGAACATGGACGAAAAGACGAAAGACGACGAGCTGCAGCAGATGCAGAATGCAGGAAATGACGAAGACTTGCAGGCGGAAACCGTGGCCGGCGACAACGGCGAAGGACACTCTGACTACCGGCCTGCCAACCGTTTCGACGCCTCTGCCGTGCACCATCTGAGCGGCATGTACCGCAACTGGTTTCTTGACTATGCCTCCTACGTCATATTGGAGCGTGCCGTTCCGCACATAGAAGACGGCCTGAAACCCGTGCAACGGCGCATCCTGCACTCGATGAAGCGCATGGACGACGGCCGGTATAACAAGGTTGCCAACATTGTTGGACACACTATGCAGTTCCATCCGCATGGAGATGCCAGCATCGGAGATGCCCTTGTACAGATGGGACAGAAAGAGTTGCTCATCGATACGCAGGGCAACTGGGGCAACATACTGACGGGTTCGAGCGCAGCCGCACCACGATATATCGAGGCAAGACTGTCGAAACTGGCCCTCGACGTGGTGTTCAATCCCAAGACTACCGACTGGAAGATGTCGTATGACGGGCGCAACAAGGAGCCCATCACGCTGCCTGTCAAGTTTCCTCTCTTGCTCGCGCAGGGCGCAGAGGGCATCGCCGTGGGCCTGTCGTCGAAGATATTGCCCCACAACTTCAATGAGCTCTGCAACGCAGCCATCAGCTATCTGCGCGGAGAGGAGTTCCATCTCTACCCTGATTTCCCCACAAGCGGCAGCATAGACGTGTCGAGATACAACGACGGACAGCGCGGAGGAGTGGTGAAAGTGAGGGCCAAGATAGAGAAACTCGACTCGAAGACGCTCGTCATCCGCGAGATACCATTCTCGAAAACCTCGGAGACGCTGCAAGACTCTATCGTCAGTGCCATCGAAGAGGGAAAGATAAAAGCCAAGAAGGTGGAAGACCTCACGGCCGCAAACGTCGAGATTCAGGTGCATCTTGCCCCAGGAGTGTCGTCAGACAAGACCATCGATGCGCTCTACGCCTTTAGCGATTGTGAGGTAAGCATCTCACCAAACTGCTGCGTCATCGAAGACAATAAGCCCTGCTTCCTTACCGTGAGCGACGTGCTTCGACACTCTACCGACCGCACAAAGGCCCTGCTTCGCAAGGAGCTTGAGATACGTCGCGACGAACTGCTCGAACAACTTTTCTTCGCATCCCTCGAGCGAATCTTCATCGAAGAGCGCATCTACAAGGACAAAGGATTCGAAAACGCCGAGAACATGGACAAGGCCGTGGCACACGTCGACAAGCGGCTCGAACCGTTCAAGCCCGGCTTCATCCGCGAAGTGACCCGAGAAGACATCCTTCGCCTGATGGAAATAAAGATGCATCGCATCCTGAAATTCAGCAAAGACAAGGCCGACGAGCTCATCGCACGTATCAATGACGAGCTGAAAGGCATACGACACGACCTGGCCCACATGACCGACGTGACCATCAACTGGTTTACGTTCATCAAGGAAAAATACGGAAGCCAGCACCCGAGGCTTACCGAAATCAGAAACTTCGACACCATTGTCGCCTCAAAAGTGGCAGAGGCCAACGAGAAACTCTATATCAATCGTCAGGAAGGCTTTGTGGGTACAGGGCTCAAGAAAGACGAGTTCGTCTGCAACTGCTCCAACCTTGACGACGTCATCGTGTTCTTCCGCGACGGTAAATACAAGGTGTTGCGCGTGGCAGAGAAGGTGTTCGTGGGCAAGAACGTCATCCACGTACAGGTATTTAAGAAAAACGACCAGCGCACGATCTACAACGTTGTCTATCGCGACGGTAAGAATGGTCCGTGTTATATCAAGCGCTTCAACATCACAGGAATCACCCGTGAACGCGAAAACGACCTCACTTCAGGCAAACCAAGCTCGAGGGTGATGTACTTCACGGCTAACCCAAATGGAGAAGCAGAAGTAATAAAGGTGACCTTCGACCCGGCCTATATCGCCTCGGCAAAGAAGAAAGCTCTCTTTATAACGAAAGACTTCTCGGAGATTATCATCAAGGGAAGAGCCTCAAAAGGCAACCTCCTCACCAAGTTACCCGTACAGCGTATCACCCTGAAAAGCCACGGACATTCCACACTTGGAGGACGAAAGGTGTGGTTTGACGCCGATGTCAGCCGCATCAACTATGAGGAACATGGGCGATATCTCGGAGAGTTCAGAGAGGAAGATCTCATCCTTGTCATCCTCGACAACAATGAGTTCTACTTCACAAACATTGATGTCAACAACCATTATGAGCAGAACATACGGGTAATAGAGAAATGGAACCCGGAGAAAATATGGAGCGCTGTCATCAGGGATGCTGACAATCAAGACTATGTCTACGTAAAGAGATTCGTCTTGGAGGCATCGAAAAAACGGCAGAACATTGTGGGAGATAATCCTGAAAGCAAACTGATCTTGCTCACAGACCAGGCCTATCCCCGCCTGTTGGTTACCCTTGGCGGACAAGATGAGCACCGTGCGCCGATGGAAATCGATGTGGATGAGTTCATACAGGTGAAGAAATTCACGGCAAAAGGCAAACGCATCACCACTTGGGAAGTGGCCTCTGTCGAGGAGTTGGAGCCCCTAAGACAGCCTGAACCGTCGACGGAAGATACCTTGAAAGAGTCCCTTTCTGATGAAGAACCCTCAGCAGAACAGGAGAAAAATGCCACCGAACATCCGCAGGAAACAGCTGATTCAGCCCAAGAAGAGCCTGTGGAAACGCCGGCAAACGACAGCCCTGTCTCCCAGAACCAGGACATTGAACCCCTGCATCAGAATGCAGACGACATTCCATTCCAGCTAAGTCTGTTCCCCGAAGATGAGTAAAATGAGCCATATCGCCACTTCTTGCCAAGGATTTTTCCTGGCTTTCTGCCTGTCATTGCTTACGGTTCTTCCGCTGAAGGCACAGACATCGCAGGCAGACAGCCTCCGGTTCTTGCCGGAAGTGGATGTGGTTGATGTGGGGATGAAGAAGAAAACTGTCTGTGGAGGGTTGGTGAATACCTTCGCGGCAACCCGCATTCAGGAGTATATGTTGGGCATTGGTCCGGCAAATGTGCTTGACACCTACCTGTCTCCTGAGACCTATAAGGGGTCGGCAGTTAGTCTTTCTTCGGTAGACAGGCGCTTGAGATTCGACACAGAGACAAGGACTTACCGCAAGTGGCAGCACCAGTCAACGTGGCAAGTCAGCCTGAACATGGCCAGCAACCGTGCCAACAATGCCGACTATCTGGGCGGAAGTCTCGCATTTCAGTATGACTGGCTCCGTAGAGTGAACAGGTATCTCGCCGTCGGTCCTATGGTTGAAGCTTTTTTAGGAGGACTTTACAATACCCGAAACGGCAACAATCCCGCCCAGTTATATGCCCAGGCTGAGGCAGGAGTGACCCTTCTTGCAGAAAAAAGCTTCAGCTTTCTCAACAAGAACTTCGGCATAGATTATGAAGCTTCCTTGCCTTTCCTGGGTGCGACCTTCAGTCCTCAATACGGACAAAGCTACTATGAGATCTTCACTCGGGGCAACTATGACCACAACATTGCCGTGACTTCTCCCTTCAATGCCTTGTCGCTGAGGCAGCGAATCAGCCTCGATTTTCGTCTCGGACGCCACGTTTTCCGCATAGGATACATGGGAAACTACCGGCAACGCGAGGTCAACAACCTGAAGTATCACGACTATGACCACCAGCTTTTGCTGGGCTACACCAAGTATTTCACCGTCAAACTCTGAAGCCATGAACAGGATGCTCCATTTGTTTCTTCCCCTCTTGCTTCTGCTTTCCTTGTCTTCCTGCGTCAAAGAAGATGAGTATGCCGACACGCCCGAGGGCAATTTTGAGGCACTTTGGCATATCATTGACGAGCATTATTGTTTCTTTGACTATAAAGAAAAGGAGTATGGGCTTGACTGGAACGAGGTCTATCTGCGCTACAAGCCTCAGTTTGATGCCGGAATGAGCAACCGACAGAAGTTTGAAGTGCTGACCAATATGCTCGGCGAGTTGCGTGATGGTCATGTAAATCTCTATACATCCTTCGACATGGGCCGCTACTGGTCATGGTTTGAAGCCTATCCTTCCAACCTGTCAGACACCCTCTTGAACAAGTATCTTGGTAGGGATTATCAGATATCAAACGGCCTTCGCTACCGCGTACTTGACGACCATATAGGCTACGTTCGCTGTCCTTCGTTCTCCAATGAGCTGGGCGAAGGCAACCTTGACCAGATTCTTTATTACCTGGCACCCTGCCGTGGGCTCATCATTGACCTGCGTGATAACGGTGGCGGACTTCTCACTTCTGCCGAGCAACTCGCAGCCCGTTTCACCAATGAGGAATGCCTTGTGGGCTATATGCAGCACAAGACCGGGCGAGGACACAATGACTTCTCGCCGATGGAGGCCCAGTATGTAAAGCCTTCAAAAGCCCTCCGATGGCAGAAACCCGTGTGCATCCTGACCAACCGGCAGGTGTTTTCGGCTGCCAATGAGTTTGTGAAGTACATGAAATGCTTCCCCAATGTCACGGTGGTCGGCGACCGTACCGGCGGAGGTGCCGGCCTTCCCTTCTCGTCAGAGCTGCCCTGTGGCTGGAGCATCCGTTTCTCTGCTTGTCCGATGTACGACCGCAACCGCCAGTCAACCGAGTTCGGTATCGAGCCCGATGTTCGTGTAGATCTGTCTCAAGACGACCTTCTCAGGGGCATTGACACCATCATTGAGACTGCCCGAAGGCAGATAAACTAAAAAAAAGAGCGAATAAAGAAGAAAAAATTTGCACATTTCGTAAATAACTATTACCTTTGCACTCCGTAATGTTATTCCTCTTTGAGGATGAGAACAGGCGCTTGTGGCGGAATTGGCAGACGCGCTAGACTTAGGATCTAGTGTCTTACGACGTGAAGGTTCGAGTCCTTTCAGGCGCACGACAACCGCAAAGTCCTCCCGCTGGAGGCTCTTCACAGGGTGTCAAACGGAAGGCATTACCTTTGTCGGCATAGCTCAGCTGGTTAGAGTATCACCTTGACATGGTGGGGGTCCTTGGTTCGAGTCCAAGTGTCGACACAGAGAAATGAAGCTAATTCTTACATGATGAGAGGGTAAGGAGCGACAACTTAAGGTCTGAGGCGTTGTGCTGATGCATAAGCCCCAGGCCTTAAGTCTTTTTATATCCATGGGGTTGCCGTCGTAGCGGCGACATTTTCAGCTGACAAAACGAAACGAATCTTATGAGAAAGAAACTGACACTAATCGTTGTTGACTGCCAGTACGACTTCATCGAAGGCGGTAGTCTGGCAGTGGAAGGAGGCCGGAAAGCCATAGAAAACGTGTGCGAGCTGATTGCAAGCGACAGGGTGGGGCGCCTGGTTTTTACCCAGGACTGGCATCCTTCCGGCCATTGCTCGTTCACACCGCAGGGCGGACCGTGGCCCGTTCATTGCGTACGTGGCACGCATGGAGCCCGCATCCATGCCGACTTGCTGGCCGTGGCCAAGGAGAAGAACGTCTATTCGGAGTTTCTTCACAAGGGCAAGCAGGCCGACAAAGAGGAATATACGGCCTTCACCTTTCGCCGTCAATATGCTGACCACTTGGCCTACAACGTTGCTTCGGCCACCCATCGCAAGCCCGACGTGATGGTATTTGCCCGGGAAGAGCAGGTGGTCGTCTGCGGTATAGCAGGCGATGTCTGCGTGCTCAACACCCTTCGTTCGCTGCAACCCTTGCGTCCGCGGGTCTTTCTTGCCGGTGTGGCATCGCTTGATGGAGGCCAGACATTGGCCGGATACATGGCCGGTCAGGGGCTCAAGGCGCTCGGTTGAACCCTGTGCCTCAGGCCTTCGTGCGCCGTCTGCAAGCTTGTTCGCGACGTGAGGCGCCGTGTTTGTGAAGAAGAACGCCCGACAGTCAACGGCTGCCGGGCGCTCTTTGTTTTTGAGAAAGCTAAGGGTTATGCCCCAGAAGTCTTAGCTTTTATCCTAATAACTCTATGCTTTCTCGGTGAGAATCCATAGACTTCTCGGGCATAACTCTTAGCTTTCTCGCGGGCAAGGACGGCAAGCATGCCGAAGAAGCCTGAAGATTGCCGAGCAGGCTCCTGAGCTCTTCCTGCATCTGTGCTGCCCTTTCAGGGTCGCAGGAGGCCATGGTCTCGAGGTCGCGGACCATCATTCCTGTGTGCCATTCGAACCGTTTCTGGTGGGCAATCCACTGGCTTTCGCCCAGCGACAGGTAGTAGTTGAGGTGTTGCATATTGTCTTTCCACAGCTGTTCCACGATGTGTGCGGCCCGCTTTCGGTCGCCGAGCAGCGACCATGCCCGTGCCAGGTCAGACGCTCCGCTTATGCTTGTGAGGGGCACACTGTGCTCGGGCAGCACTCGCTCGGCCTTTTCCAGCACCTTCCGGGCCCGCTCTTTGTCGCCGTTGGCTATCAGTCGCAGGGCCAGTTCGCCCATCAGTACGCGCATGCTCCAGCACATTTTCATCGACGTCTGGTCGAGATATACGGCTTTTCTGTCGAGCCCTCCGTAGCAGAACCGGTTCATCACGTTGTCGTAGACGCGCTCGACGTCGAACTCTTTGCCCTCGGCTTTCGCGTTGAAAGGCACGAACTGATAGGCCAGACCCACCCGCATCAGGTAGGGTTCCAGCCCCTGGTAGCACTCCTCCGACACCGAAGATGCCACGTAGACCGGCCGTTTCCAGGCTGACTGGGCAAGGATTTCGAGCATCATCAGGTCGTTCTTGTACAGAGCCCGGCGCCCCTTCAGCGAGACGGGCAGCAGCGTTCCCTCGCGCGATGGTCCCCGAAGCCACAGCGTGTCGGTAGGAATCAGGTGCATAGTCTCGTCGTCTGACCTGATCCAATGCTGCATTACGTTGCCCACTTCATAAGGATTGTCGCCCAGAACCGCCCTTGCCCGTTGTGGCTGTTCTCGATAGAAATGCTCCACTTGGGGCTTCACTTCGGGCGCGATGTCTACGTAGTCGTTCACGCCAGTCACATACTTGCTCCTCTCCCACGTGATGGGCAAGCCCGGCGAAGCATAGCTTGGCCGGCGCATTTGGTCGATATACCAGTCGGCAGTCAGATACATCGTGTTGCAGACTCGTGCCCCTCGTGCCACACCTTCCACCTCCTGTGCATACCATAAAGGGAAGGTATCGTTGTCGCCGTTGCAGAAGATGACGGGCTGAAGGCTGTCGTCGCCCGCCGAGAGCAGGTAGTTTTTACCATAGTCCCGGCATACAAAGCGCCCCGAACGGTTATGGTCATCCCACGTTTGTGAGCCCATTTGCAGGGGTATAAGCAGGCATGGCAAGGCCCAGAATCCTTGCCTTCCCCGACGTCTTCCCAAAGCCTTGCCGACGGCAGTGGCCCCCATTCCGCACCAGATGGCAAAGGCATAGAACGATCCCGCATAGGCATAGTCGCGCTCTCTTGCCTGATTGGGCGTCTGATTCAGGTAGACAACAATGGCAAGACCCGTCATGACAAAGAGCATCGTCACCACCAGGCTCTGGCGCACACCTTCCCTTCCACACCGGCAGGCCTGCCAGAACAGGCCGAGAAGTCCCAAGAGAAGTGGCAGCGAATAGTATACGTTGTGCCCCTTGTTCTGCTTCAAAGTGTCGGGCATCAGGCGCTGATTGCCGAGACGGAGGTTGTCGATCAGGGGCAGGCCGCTCAGCCAGTTGCCGTATTCGGCTTCGCCTTTACCCTGTAAGTCGTTCTGTCTGCCGGCGAAATTCCACAGGAAGTAGCGCCAGTACATGAAGTTGCATTGGTAGGAAAGGAAAAACCTCAGGTTCTCCCATGCCGTGGGCGTCTTCACCATCATGGTCTCTCCACAGCGGTCATAGGCCTCTTCGTGCCCCTTCACGCCACCCATCCAGGCCTCGTAGTCTTGCCGGTGCTGTGCACTATGCATCCTCGGAAACCACATGTTCTGGGCATAGACGAGGCGGTCTTTGTGGGTAACGGCGACATAACGGTCAGGGTCGTCGGGCGATTGCTTGGCAGTTTTCTGCCAAACGGGTGCCCCTTGCCGGAAGACAGGACGGCAATGGTCGCCTTCGATGCTGAGCCTTACCTGCGACGTGTAGGCCGGTCCATAGACTAAAGGCTGGTCGCCATACTGGTCACGGCTGAGGTATCGCCCCAAGGTGAAGATGTCTTCAGGCGAATTCTGGTCCATCGGCGTGTTGGCATTCGAGCGTATCATGATGACCGCATAGGAGGAATATCCCACGGAGAGCATCAAGAGGCAGAGCAGGATGGTGTTCTTCGTGCGCGACGAGAGCAGCCGTTTGCCTCGCCAAGGGTGCTCTTGCAGGAGCCAAAGTGCAAGCAGTGCGAGCAGCCCGGCAGCCACAGATGCAGCACCTTCGCCCACAAACGGGATGCCAAGCAGGCCGATGGTGAGGCAGAAGGCAAGGCTTTCACGCCGGCTTTGGCCGAGGGATGTCTCGGCGATGGCCCATAGAAACGAGGCTGAAAGCAAAGCAAGATAGACGAAAACTCCCGTGTTGAAGGGGCAGTTCAGACGGTTGACAAACAGCAGTTCGAGCCATCCTCCCACGGTGACTATGCCCGGAATAAGTCCATAGAGCACTGCTGCCACGAGCAGAAAGCTCACCAGCAGCGCCGCGACGGACGCCTGCCATCCTGCTGAAGGCCAGCGTCTGTAGGTGAACACGAGCACGATGGCCGGCAAGCAAAGCAAGTTGAGCAGGTGGACTCCGATGCTGAGGCCGACAAGATACATCATCAGAACGAGGTAGCGGTCGCTGTGAGGTTGGTCGGCATGCTGCTCCCACTTCAGGATAAGCCAGAACACTACGGCCGTGAATGCTGACGAAAAGGCGTATACTTCGGCCTCGGTCGCTGAGAACCAGAAGGTGTCGCTGACCATGAATGTCATCGATCCTGTGAGTCCTCCCACGAGAATTGCGAGGTCGTTGTCAGGCGTATGAACGTCGCTTTTGTCGAGGTTTCTGAGCAGATGGGTGATGGTCCAGAAGAGGAACATGATGCATGCAGCCGAAAGAAGGGCGTTCATCAGGTTGACCATCATCGACACATGTGACGCATCAATGGCCAGTTGGCCGAACACATTGGCTGCAAGCATGAAGAACGGAGCTCCCGGAGGATGGCCTACTTGCAGCTTGTTGGCTGCGACGATGAACTCGGGACAGTCCCAGAACGATGCCGAAGGCTCGATAGTGAGACCGTAGACAATGGATGCGATGAGGAAGCAAAGCCACCCCAAAGCGGTGTTGATCTGTGAGTAGTGTTTCATAGCTTACATGGGAATCTGCAAGCAAAGGTAGGCAGAAAGGTGCTGTCGGCGGTCTGCAACATGCTGACATTTGTCTGACATTTCACTGACAGGCCGGCCGGGCTTCATGTCTGACGTCCGGAGAAAGCTGCCCTTTCTCGTCTGTACATCATAGATGTATGAAGCATACCAGGCACATGTATGGAGCATACATCATAGGTGTATGCGCGAGAAACGGCACGTTTGCCGTGGATGAAGAGTAGGAAACTGGGACTGGAGCGTCAGGCTTTTTCGCCGGCAGCCGGTGCTTTCAGGACCGCTTCGGGTCTTCTTCCAGCCGGTATCCCTGCCCCCGGTCGCTCTCAATGTGCAGCCGGCTGCCGGTCTCGACAATGGGTTTCAACCTGCGGATGAGCGTATAGAGCGTCTCACTGGCATCGGGTTTCTTCGGCCAAAGGCTGTTGCAAATGTCTGTTTTGCTCAGATGGTGACCCTCGGCGGTGAAGAACATCTCGAGCAAGCGGTGCTGCATAGGGGTGAGACGCATAGGGTTGCGGCCTACGTCGTAGAACTTTCGCTCGTCGACGGCATAGGTGATTCCGCCGAGAGAGATGCCGTTGAGGCTCACGACCAGCTGCTGACGGCGGAAGAAAAGAACCGAGCCAATGGTCCAAAGCACAGCCAAGAGCAGGAGAACGGCCGTGGGGCGCTGGTCGGAAAGCATCCATATCGTGGCAAAAGGACAAGTGGCATAGCTGCGATAGGCCACGCTCCGGCGCCCGTCTTGCCACACTTGACGCTCGCTGCACAGGCCGTTGAGCCCGTCGGCTATGTCGTAGCTCACAAACGACCATTGCCGTAGCGGCTCTATAGTGAGGCTGTTGCGATAGGCAGTCAGGGTGTCGGGCGAGAGCCATGCATCGGTTTGCCGGGCAAGAGTCTCGGCAAGAGCATGGTTCATGTCTGCCCGGATAAGGGCTTCGGCCTGCCGATAGCCGACGTGACTTGTTACAGTTGCCGACAGCAACAGGGTGAGAACGACGACAGAAGCGTATGGTTTCATCTGAAAGGTACGTTTTGGTTTCTACGGTGCAAAAGTATCTAATTTCCGATGAAGGCCGAAATAATGTGAGTTAATAAATCTAATTTTCTTTGTGGTGTCGCTTCTTTGTGCTAATTTTGCATCCATGAACACAATCAAGGAAAGCCAATGGTGGGAGCAGGCTGCCGATAGACGGGTGGCTTTGCTGCTTTCGGGCGGCGTAGACAGCTCGGTTGCGCTACACGAACTGGTGGCTCATGGCGTCAGTCCCGACTGCTTCTACATCAGAATCGGTCCGGAAGAGCAGCTGAACGAAGCCGAAGGCGCATGGGATTGTCCGTCGGAAGAAGACCTTGAAATGGCCTCTTCTGTGGCTCGACGCTACGGATGCAGGCTGGAAGTGGTCGACTGTCACCGCGAGTATTGGGAGCAAGTGACCCGATACACGATGGAGAAGGTGCGCGCAGGATTCACGCCCAATCCCGACGTAATGTGCAACAGACTCATCAAATTCGGGGCCTTTGACGAGAAGGCCGGCCACGACTATGACCTGATTGCCACAGGACACTATGCCCAAACCCTGGTGGAAGACGGGAAGAAATGGCTCACGACAAGTCCCGATCCGGTAAAAGACCAGACCGACTTCCTTGCCCAGATCTACGACTGGCAGCTCAAAAAAGCCCTCTTTCCCATAGGGGGCATGATGAAAGAAGAGGTCAGGGCCGTGGCCGAACGTGAGAACTTAGCCAGTGCTCACCGCAAAGACTCGCAGGGAATATGCTTCCTTGGCCACATCAACTATAACGACTACGTGAGGCAATACTTGGGCGAAATGCCCGGCAATGTGGTGGAATGGGAGACAGGAAAGGTGCTCGGACAGCACAAAGGCCTGTGGTTTCACACCATCGGACAGCGCAAAGGACTCGGACTTGGAGGAGGTCCGTGGAACGTCATCAAGAAGGATATGGAGACCAATACGCTCTATGTCACCAAAGGATACGAACCGTTGAAGGTGTGGAAGCGCGACTTCCTCGTCCATGACGTTCACCTGCTTACCCCATGTGAACTGCCTGCAACGGTGACTTTCAAGATAAGACACACGCCCGAATGGCACAAGGCTGAGCTGGAAAGGATAGGAGAGCAGGCCTATATGGTACACTCGGAGGCGCTCATACAGGGCGTTGCCCCAGGACAATTCTGCACACTCTACGACGAAAACTTCCACCGTTGCTTCGGCTCTGCAGAGATAACAATACAAGAACAACCAGACTGAAATGAAACATTTACGACTATTCTACATCGCTTTGCTATGGATGTCGTTCGCCTTCGCAGCCTCTGCACAGGAAGAAAACGACTCTCTCCAGACGGCAGAGCCCATGAAAGAGCAGACGCTTGACGAGGTTGTCGTGGGACATCGACGCCTTGGCACCATCAGGATGGCAGGTCCTATGAACGGAACTACTATCCATCAAGAGGAACTTTTCAAGGCAGCTTGTTGCAACTTAGGTGAGAGTTTTTCCACTAATCCCTCGGTCGACGTCAGCTACGATGATGCCACTACTGGGGCACGACAGATACGACTGCTCGGCCTTAGCGGTACTTATGTGCAGATGATGGGCGACAATATTCCTAATTGGAGGGGTGTTTCAATGCCCTATGCACTGGGCTATGTGCCCGGCCCTTGGATGAAAAGCATTCAGGTTTCGAAAGGAAATGCATCGGTAAAGTACGGATATGAGTCGATTACGGGACAGATCAATGTGCAATATCTGCCAGCCGAAGACGTCGAAAACCTGACAGCTAACGTCTACGGAGACTCGAAAAGCCGTATGGAAGGCAACCTGACTGGCAACATAAGGCTCACCGATAAGCTCAGCACACAGTTGCTAACCCACTATGAAAACAGGTGGGGGCATCACGATGAAAACAACGATGGTTTCACTGATCTGCCAGACATCAGGCAGGCCAACATCCATAATCGTTGGGCATATTTGGGAGACAAATACATCTTTCACGGTGGAGTTGGCGTGCTTGACGAGCACCGAAGCAGCGGACAGACAGCCCATCACTCGGCTGCATCCATGGGACATCTCTGGGAAAGCGCTGTCGAAACCCGACGGTATGAGGGATTCATGAAGCACGCCTATATATTGAATAAGGAGCACGCAAGCAACATAGCTGTCGTGGCAACGGCATCCATGCACGAGACAAAGTCCAGCTACGGGCTGAAGAAATATGGCATCAACGAGAAAAATGTCTTGGCACAAATGCTTTACGAAAGCAACCTTTCTTCGCTTAGCAGCTTGTCTGTCGGGCTGTCAATGAACCATGATTACCTGCATCAGGACGTCGACAATCCGCAGCTTGACTGGTGGACATGTGTGGGAAGGGAAGCCCCTGCGGGCGGAAACGCTCCTCTTGCTGCCGTGGAAAGGGAAACTTCGTTAGGGGCTTTTGCCCAGTATACCTTCGACTGGAAGGACAAATTAGTGATACAAGCGGGCATGAGGCTTGACTATAGGAAGTGGGATATCGACTATCGGAACCGCCATACTTCCTATGATGCGCAAGAAAACGCCTTCTTACCTCTGCCCACTCCTCGCCTTCATGTGAAGTGGATGCCGGCAGAATGGGTGTCTTTCAGGGCGTCGGCGGGCTTTGGTTACCGCATGCCTTTTCACCTTGCTGAGTATAATTACTTGATGGCGAGCGGGAGAAATCTTGTGCTTGACCTTGGACAACTTGGCCTGGAACAGGCATACAACTGCGGGTTGAGCGCCCAGTTCACCATCCCTTTGTGGGAGAAGGCTTTGCGTTTGAATGCAGAATACTACTATACGAAGTTCAAAGCGCAGACGGTTGTCGACTATGATGCCGACCCTTCCCGGATACTTTTGTATACCAATCAGGCAAGCAAGGGTAACGGTTTTTCGAGAGTATTCCAAGTAGATGCGAGCTATGAGGTGCTGAATGGTCTGACGATGACGGCTGCCTATCGTCGTAATATCGTGAAGTCGCGCTATGGAGGGCTGCTGAATGGCACGCTCAGGACAAAGCCTTTGACCAGTCGATACAAAGGACTCGTCACGGCTTCCTACAAGACTCCGCTCGGCATTTGGCAGTTTGATGCCACATTACAGTTGAATGGAGGCGGAAGGATGCCTGACCCTTATCTGAAGGAAGACGGCTCGATGTCGTGGGAAAAGACCTTCTCAGCCTACGAGCAAGTGTCGCTTCAAGTGACGCGTTGGTTCAGGAGATTCTCTGTCTATGTCGGAGGTGAGAACCTGACTGGTTTCCGTCAAAAGCATCCAGTCTATGGAACTGACGATCCTTGGGGCAGGGATTTCGAGCCAACTCTTGTCTGGGGACCGGTTCACGGACCCATGTTCTATGCAGGAGTCAGGGTCTATCTGGAGCGTTTCTGATGCCGTTCAGCGGCAGACGGACGCACTTTCTATTCAGGAAACCACACCTAATGTTAACATAAAAGAATGAAGTGAACATGAGAAAACTGATCTTGACAGTTCTTTGCCTGACCGTCTTAGGCCTTGAAGGCAGAGCCTGTACGAACTTTTTGATAGGGAAGGACGCCTCGACAGACGGCTCAACTATCGTTACTTACAACATGGACAGCTATGGAATGTATGGCCGTCTGCCCTTGTTTCCTGCCGCAAGGCATCAGCAAGGCGAGCTTCGCCACGTCGTAGATGCCGACCATAACCACTACATGGGTGAGATAGAAGAGGCAGAAGAGACCTATCAGGTGGTCGGACAGATCAATGAACACCAGCTGACTATTACCGAAACTACCTTCACCGGGCGTAAGGAACTCGGCGAGCGCAACGGCACTCTTGACTATGTCAGCTTGATGACGCTCGGCTTACAGCGTGCCCGGACGGCCCGCGAGGCTATCAAGGTGATGACCGATCTGGTTGAGAAATATGGCTATGCCAGCACGGGTGAGACCTTCTCCATTGTCGATCCTAATGAGATATGGGTCATGGAGATGATTGGAAAGGGCAAGGACGAGAAGGGCGCAGTTTGGGTTGCCATCCGTATTCCCGACGATTGTATCTGCGCACATGCCAACCAAAGCCGCATCCGTCAGTTCGATCAAAAGGATAAGAAGAACGTGATGTACTCGAAAGACGTCATCTCGTTTGCCCGCAAGAAGGGCTATTTCTCAGGTAAGGACACCGACTTCAGCTTCTCAGATGCCTATTCTCCTACGAATTTCCACATGCAGCGTGCCTGTGAAGCCCGAGTGTGGAGCTTCTACAACATGCATGCCGACGGCATGGACAAGTACTTTGACTATGCATCGGGCAAGCAAGTCGGCCCCTCAGGGGTGATTCCTCTCTACGTGAAGCCTAAGCATAAAGTGTCATTACGCATGGCAATGGACGGTATGAGAGACCACTATGAAGGCACCCCTTTCGATATGAACAAGGGTCCCGGAGGTGGTGCTTGGGACTCTCCTTACAGGCCTCGACCGCAGGAATTCGACGTCGATGGCAAGAGCTATTTCTTCGAACGTCCCATTGCTACACAGCAAAGCTGCTGCACGATGGTCTGCCAGATGCGTTCATGGATGCCCGATGCTGTGGGAGGTATCATCTGGTTTGGCAACGACGATGCCAACATGGTGGTCTACACGCCCGTCTATTGTTCGGCAAAACGCATACCCCTATGCTACGATGCTCCCGACGCAACCGACCTTAAGTTCTCGTGGAACTCGGCTTTCTGGGTATGCAATTGGGTGTCGAATATGACCTATCCTCGCTATTCTCGCTTGTTCCCTGACGTCAGGAAGGTGAGGGAAGAACTGCAAGACAAGTACCTGAACCAGCAGGCCGACATCGAGGCTCGCGCCCTTGAACTCTGCGGAACGCATACGCCAGATGCCCGCGAACTGCTCACCCGGCACGGCGAAGCTTGTGCTGAAGAGATGCTCGCGCGGTGGAAAGCGCTGGGCGAATACCTCATTGTGAAGCACAACGATCTGGCTGTCAAGCCAGAAACCAACGGCGAGTTCGACAAGACTGAGGACGGCCTTGGGGCGCCTCCACTGCGTGAAGGCTACAACGAGTCGTACAGGCGCATCTTCGTCAACGAGACCGGAGACAAGTATTTGGTGCCGAAGGACTAAGGGTTCAGAATATGATATTTACCAATCCAACATAACGACATGAAAAGATTAGTATTAGTAGCAGCCCTGATGGTCAGTGTGACCGCGGGCTTTGCAAAGAAGCAGAAGGTGGTGTTCACCACCCAACCGCAGATGCATTGTGCCAACTGCGAGAACCGTATCAAGACGAATCTTCGGTTTGAGAAGGGCGTGAAGC
Organism: Prevotella sp.; assembly: GCA_017469955.1. GTDB lineage: Bacteria > Bacteroidota > Bacteroidia > Bacteroidales > Bacteroidaceae > Prevotella. Next base: position 46,178 of record JAFUFJ010000012.1, on the reverse strand, counting down.
TGATTGAGACCAGCGTCGAGGAGCAGAAAGTCACCGTGACCTACGATGATTCGAAGACCTCACCCGAGAAACTTATCAGCGGCTTTAAGAAGTTTGGCTATGAAGCCCGCGTGCTGAAGCCGGGCGCGAAGGTGGCCAAAGAGGCCCATGAGTGTGCCAGCATGAAGAAGTAGAAGCATCGTCTGAAGACGGCTTCAGCGACCGCTTTTCCGCGCAGGTCACAGCCTTTTCCCTGTGCTTGCCGGCCCTTCAACGTGAGAAAGCTATCCTTTCAGCCCCAGAAGTCTATGGGTTCTGGGCCAGAAAGGATAGCTTTCTCGTTGATAACTCTATGGGTTCTCGGGTTGAAAGGATAGCTTTCTCTGCGTGAGGCGTCAGCCCTCCTTCCGGGAGTTCTCGCCGATGACGGCCACTCCCTGCTGTTTCTTGCCGTCCATCATGATGGTAAGCGGCTCTGACAGATGGACATGGCGCACGTATTCGGTCTCTTCTGCGGCGGGCATCTGGTCGAGAATATCCTTGCGGAAGAACGAGTGCTCGTCGGCAATGGTGAAGTAGCCCACGCCAAGCGAGGTGAGATTCTGGAAGAAATGGGTGCCCTGCGAGGGGTCTACGCGATAGTTTTTCAGCGTGGTCTCGACGATAAGTCGGGCAGCAGAGATGTGAGGCCACTTCACGGGGATGCCCAACCACGGGTCGCTGGAGCCCCATCGTCCGGGACCTACGAGCACATAGCCCCGCCCGTTGTCAAGGAATTTGCGGTTGATCTGTTCGATGTGCCGGGCGATAACGGGGTTGTTGGCAGCCGTAAACTGGCTGTCGGCCTTCACATAAACCACGTCGTTCACGTCTTCGATGATGCCGTGCCCGAGCGAGTTGTCTGAGCGCAGCAGGCAAGACTCGTCGGCAATGGAGGCAAGATCTTGCTCGAGCATCTGCTTGGAGTCTACGATCGGACGTATCTGAAGCAGGTAGAATGCCCCCTGGACGGGGCCCTTTCCCGAGCTGTCTGCCGGGGGTTCAACGTTGCATGCAAACTCAATCTCGACCGGACGTCTCATGGCTTCCGACCCATATTGCATGGCCATCTGCAGCACTTCGGGCAGAGGCAATACCCCGTGTTGTAACACTCCACAGAAAGAAACGATCTTGCGCCCGCCCTCATAGAGGCCGTCGCGTATGACGTTGTCGTAGGGATCGTAGGTAGATACAAGGTGCTGCAGGGGCGAAGTCCTTCTCTTTGCAGCGTCGGCGGATGGTGAAGATGCTCTGGAAAGACCGTCGGACTGGTCGTTCAGGCTTCCGCCTTCCGGGCTTTCGGCAGCCCCTTCAGCCTTTGGAGCGACCGCATCTTTTACGCGCAGGGTGGCGATGTTGAAGCCGTCGTCTACCTTGAAATCGTCGTCCACGTGCTTCATGTCGAGGGCATAGAACTTGGTTTGCGTCTCTCGCAAGGCCGTTTCAACCTCGCTTGTCTGTAGCACCTGATGGGGATGATACGGCGAAACACGCAGCGTCTGGCCACCGTCTACGATGTATTTCCCCAGTCCGAACGCCAGCTGGGCAATGCCTTCTTCGGCTGTTTCGTCGCCGATCGGGTAGTAGTTGATCGAGCGCAGCACGCCGGAAATGTTCGGATAGTAGTAGTCACCATGCTGCTGTCCCACCACCTCTTGGAGGATAACAGCCATCTTCTCCTGGTCAATCACGTTCGAAGTTGCCGTCATATATGCCTTGGAATCACGATAGTAGACCGAGGCATAGACGCTCTTGATGGCGCACGCAAGCATCCTCAGCATGGCATATTTGTCGGCAAGCCACGGTATCATGTAGGTGGCATATACACCGGCAAAGGGCTGATAGTGGGCGTCTTCGAGCAGCGAGCTCGACCTGACGGCTATCGGACTATGGGTAGCTTCGAAGAAAGTGAAGAAGTCATCTATCAGCGAATCGGGCAAGTGGGCTCGAAGGAAATGGGCGAGAATCTCCTCGTCTGACGCGTCGCTCAGGGCTATCTGATAGAGATTGTTCTGCTCCATGAACTGGTCGAACAGGTCGGTACAAAGCACTACTGTCTTAGGAATCTGCACCTGCATGTTGGGGTATCGTCCGAATTCGGGATGACGCTTTATGACGTCATCAAGGAACGCTAAGCCCCTGCCTTTTCCTCCAAGTGAACCGTCACCGATACGTGCAAAGTGGGCATAGCGGTCGTATTTCGTGCGGTCGAACACGGCAACTACGCCAAGATTCTTCATGTGTCGGTACTGAACAATGGCATCGAAGATGATCTTCCTGTGAGCATCCACGTCCTGAAGCTTGTGCCATGTGACGGTCTTCAGAAAGGCAGATACCGGAAAAATGGCACGGGCGGAGAGCCAACGGCTCACGTGGTTGCGCGAGATGTGATAGAGCATTGAGTCACGAGGAATCTTGAAGATGCTGTCCTGCAGCTCCTTCAACGAGCTCACCCGGGCCACTTCAGCCTTGGAAACAGGGTCGCGGAAGATGAAATCGCCAAACCCCATGTGCTCCTCAAACAAGTGTTTAAGGTCAAGACTCATCTTCTTCGAGTTCTTGTCGACAAACCTGAACCCCTCCTCTTCAGCCCTTTGACGGTTGCTGCTCTCGGAACTTTCCATGATGAGCGGCAAGAACTCGTCCTGTTGACGGATAGCCCTTAGCAGCTTAAATCCGGCCTCCGGGTCGCCGAGTCGGCCTCCTGATCCGCCAGAAGGCAGCGAAGACTGCGACGACATGGGAAACCTTACGTCGCTGATCACTCCAAGCACATTGTCCTTATACCTATTATATATAGAGAGCGCCTCTTCGTAGTTACGGGCTAAAACTACCTTCGGACGTCCGCGCATGCGCAGGGTTGCGGCGTGTCTGTTCAAGGCTTCTGTGGCAAAACGCTGGCTCTGCAGCAGCACATAGTTGTAGAGATTGGGCAAGATGCTGGAGTAGAACCGGATGGAATCCTCGACAAGTAGGATCATCTGCACGCCGCCTTCCTTGATGTCATGCTCGAGATTCATCTTGTCCTCAATCAGCTTGATGATGGAAAGGATGAGGTTGGTGTTGCCCAACCAGCAGAAGACATAGTCGAAAATGGAAAGGTCTTCGTTCTCCATACGGCGGGTAATGCCATGGGAGAAGGGGGTAAGCACCACGCAATGGATGTCTGGAAAGCGGGCTTTGATTCCCCGGGCAATGCTGAAGGCATCGTTGTCGGCATTGCCTGGCATGCAGATGACGAGGTCGACACTCATCGAACTCAGCACCTCTTCGGCCTCTTCTTCGGTGCTTACCTGCGTAAACGTAGGCGGAAAGCGCAGCCCCAACTGCGTATATTCATTGTAAATCTTCTCTTCAATGCGCCCGTCGTCTTCGAGCATGAAGGCATCATAGGGGTTGGCTACGATGAGAACATTGTAGATGCGACGCATCATCAGGTTGACGAAGGTCACGTCTTTGAGCAGGAACTTGTTCCATTCCTGGGGGATGTTGGTGTTCATCTGGTGTTGTTTCGCTATGTTCCTCCGGCAGGACGACAGCCTTTCAGCGCTGTATCTGGTGTCTTTCAGACTTGCATCTGATGCTTTTCCGGCCGTCTTTGGGCAGGCTTGTCTCTCAGATAGCTGACCCATGCATACCGTTTCCTGTGTTTCAGATAGTCGGCATTGTGCATGTTTGCATAGGCCTCCCGTTCGAAAGATATGTTTGAATAGGCACGTCCGTGCATGGGAAGTCTGACGATCCACTCCATGACATACCACAGATAGAACCCTATGACGAGCATTTCAATCATCTGGGCCGTATGGATTCTCTCGTGAAGCACAAGCTCGGGTGTGACTTTTACCGATGGCTTGCAGAAGAGAATGCCCAGCAGGTTGATGGCCGTATAGCCTTTTATAGGGAGAAATCTGTTGCGGACGATTTTCATGTCTATGGCACTATGACCTTGCGGCCCTTATGGATGAAGATGCCGTTGTGTGGGTTTGTCACCCGCTGTCCTTGCAGGTTATAGTATGAATTGTCTACGGAATGCTTCAGGGGGTTGTCTGCTTTCAAGCTTGATATGGCCGTTGGTGTCTCATCTCCGTAGAGACTCTTCCAGTTATAGACGCGGTAGAAGTATGGCCTGTAGTAGTCAGCTGAGCCATCAGCGTTGAAGTTGTCCCAGAAATCGTCGGGGTCGGTGTTGGTCGTGAATACGAGTTCACCGTCGCGAGCGAGCGTCTGATGGAGGTTGACCATATAGAGCCAGTGGTATTTCTGGTTGCCTATCTTGTCGATATGGTCGGGCAAGAGGAAGAGAATCCTACGGTCGGTGAAGGGCCCGTAGGGTTTTTCCGAGCGATAGATGTGTACTTCGCGGCTGAAATAGGGGCCTTGCATGGTCATGTAATAGTAGTCTCCGTCCTTGAATATCCATGGCAGGCTGCCGGTATGGCCTTCTTTCATGATCGACGAGCGTTCCATCTCTTCGTCAGAAGGATAGTTGTCCTGCCAGTTCCAGGTATCGTTTTCGGTGTCTTTTACATAGTATTGCCACTTGCTGTTGAGGTCATGTTTCTCGGTTCTTGCCACTACTGGTTTGTAGCCTTTGGTGGCATAGAGGTAGATATGTCCGTCCTCGTCCTCCCAGAGTGTGCTGCCATAGGAGACGGCATTCTGGTTGAAGTCGTGGATAGTGTTCTCGCGATAGAGGTAGTTGCCTGCTTTTGGCAGGTAGTCGGCCAGTCCCTTCTGATAGTATCCTGTGGGCATATCGCCGTCGAGACTATAGGTTGACAGGGCTGTTCCGTCGCTTCTGAGCTCGCTCGACATGGTGGAGAACCATAGCAACTGTAGCTTTCCGTCGACGATAGTGCCGTCTCCCGACCAGTAAACCCATGTCTGGTCGATGTCGCCGGCATCGATTTGTTCCTGACTTAGCTCACCTTTCGGGTGGCGAATGTGGGTGCGGGCGTGGTAGTATCGGTCTTTTGAAGGGTTGGTTACCTGCACATAGTCGGCCAGCCAGACGAAGTCACTTGATGTTTCTCCCAGCACTCCGTCGTGGGCTTTCTGCACCATGATGCTGTTTCTTGGGAAGGAATTACTCATGCGGGCACGAGTTCTTGAGTTGACAACGCCGTAGAAACTGTCGTTGAACGTCCAGAAAACGTCGCCGTTTGGCAGGCCGACTGTGAACACTCCATCGCCTCCATTCCACCCTCTTGTGCGGGTGAAGAGCTTGTCATACTTCTTGTCTTGGTAGGCCATGGCTGCGCCGGGCCGGGTTGAACCTTCCATGTAGACGAGGTTCCAGTCGGCATTTTCGGCCGGGTCTGTGAAGGCATCATCGTCGGTAGTGCCGTCGGGACGGGTGACAGTGATCTTGGTGTCTGCATAGGTCACTTCGCCTATACGGTCGCCTTTGAACGTTGCAACCTGCGTATTCCAGCTGTCTTCCTTCGTCCCGAGGTTTTCAAGCTTGTCATGATCGACCTGTCCGGCGATGTAGTCGAGATAGAACGTGCCAGTCTTGTCGTTGGTCTTGATGGAGAACTCGACGTAGATGGAGTCGACTTCGTTGACCTGTTCCTTCGTGTTGAAAAGACTCTTGATGTCTCGTTCGCTCTCAAAGCCGAGCCAAACGTAGCCAGATTTGGGGTAGTCGCGGTTGAGAATCTGCGAGTAAGCCTTGCTGGGCACCATCTGCCGGGTGATGGTTTTGGTGTATTCGGAGTCGCCCACGTCGGTGCCTTCCTGTGGAACCTGGGTCATCACGATGTCGGTTCCCACTTCCCATCCTATGGGAACACACACACCGAAGAGTGCATAGACATGCTGAACCAGCCCGTTATCGGAGGTTCCCGACCGCTTGATGACCATTTTTCCCTTGAAGGTTGAGTTGGTGAAGGCTTCGTGAGGTTGCTCGAGAAGGGTGATGCGATAGCACGAAGTGACGACGATTGCCGTCAGCAATGTCAGAATGAATGCCTTTTTCATATTTTCCTTTTCTTTGATGTTGATTCGACTGATGGTTGGTTGATGCTGCAAATTTAGCACATTCTTGGCAAATGCATGATAAGAATCGGACAGAAAAATGCAAAAATCGAATCATTTTCATGCTTTTCATGTGACAGCCGTGCCCTTGTGAAGGCTTTTTTGCGACCGCAGCCTTCCTGAGACTTTTCTGAGAAAGTTCTGCCCCTTCTCGACAGGATGCAGGGCCGGTGAGGCTGAGAAAGCTATCCTTTCAGGTCGAGAAGTCTATGAGTTCTGGGTGAGAAAGGATAGAGTTCTCAGCATGAAAGCTAAGACTTCTGAGGCTAAACTCTTAGCTTTCTCATCGCGTTGTGGGGAAGGTCGCTCCGAAAAGGCTTTCCGTTCAGCCTCCAGAGTCAGCCGTATCGGCTGCAGAAAGGCCTTTTTCATGCCTGCCGGAGCATAAAAAAGTGCCCCGGCATCTTCGCAGAATCCTGTGAGAATGTCGGGGCGCATCGCTGGCTCTGCCCACCGTTCATCCCGGCGGACAGACGTTTTCTACCTGGCTTAGTCCCACACTGTGAAGGGCTTTGCAAGGCCTTCGTTGCCTGCATCGCCGTCAGTCGGGTCTTCGTTCAGGTTGTCAATATTCGAGTTTCCGTCGCTGATCGACACCGTAAGCAGCAGTTCTTCCTGGCTGACGGCGAGCGACTTCAGGGTTGGATGCACATAGTTCTTTTTCATAATCCTGAGGTTGAATGGGTTTCCTACTTGATAACAACTTTCTTGCCGTTGACGATATAGAGTCCCTTCGGCAGGCCTTCAGAGCCGTTGTTCAGCTTCTGTCCGCCCACGGTGTAGACGCTTTCGAGGGTCTCCAGGCTGCCGTCAGTCAGGATAATGCCCGTCAGGTCGCCGTCAACCGAGAATCCCTTGCCCAGCAGGTCGTCGGGATTGTCGATAGGATCGTCGTCGATAGGCAGGTGGTTGCGGCTGTCTTTGAAGTAGGCACGCAAGCCCTTCAGCGACGAACCGGCCGTGTTGCGCTTCAGCTTGTTGCCGTCGGCCACGAAATAGTCGTACTTGGTAATGGCTGTAGGACCATAGACGCCGGCAAATTCGTAGACCGACGTGGTGCTGACAGCTTCGCTTTGAGCGGCATCGGCAATGACAGTGAGGGTGCCAACCGCAATGCCTTCGGTGCTCGAGAGGGCCTTGACAGGCTTCAGCAGGTAAGGCTTGCCGGCCTCGATAGCCGTCGTGGTGGTGAATCGGATGATGTCTTCAGACTCGCCAGTGAGCTCAGCCACGAGCGTACCTTCGCCGAATATGTCGGCAATCTGCTCGGCAGTAAGGGCAAACGGAGCCGTAAACGTGTTCCAAGTGTTGGCCACCGTAGAGCGGTAGAGGGTCACCTGGCTGTTGTCATAGGCGTTGAGCTGCTGGTCGAAGTCCTCCGAATAGTCGTAGTGGCGATAGAGAACAGGGTGGGCATTGTCGCCAAAGGCCTGGTGCCACACGGCGTCGCTGAGGTTCTTCAGCAAGGTTCCGTCCTTCACTTCCTCGAGGGTCATGTTCTTCATTGCAGGCCATTCAGTCACTAAGTCGTAGCTCGACTCGTTGCACTGGATGTTGTTTCCTCGGCCGAACGACTCGCCGTTATTCACGGTTCCGATATTATAGACGTTGTGCATCTCGGCATCATTGCCAAACCATCCTGAGAGTCCTCCGGCTTCATTGCTGCTGCTGATTGTACCGGCGTTATAGCTGTTGGTGACGATGACTTTGATTTCACCGACGTAGTTGCAGCCAACCAGGCCGCCGGCATTGACACCTGTCGTGGTGACAGTGGCCTCATTACCGCAGTTTTCGATGTTCACCTCGCCAGAACCGTTGCGAATGGCGCCGATAAAGGCACCGGTTCCGCTCTGTCCCCTGAACTCGCATGAAGCATCAATGGTGAGGTTCTTGACGACAGCTCCGCCGGTAGCCACGTTGATCAGGCCAAGGCCCTGACGTTCAGCTTCCATCTTAAGGTTCTTGATGACATAGAACTGGCCGTCAATCACACCCTTGAAGCGCTGGTTGTCGTCGTTTTGTCCGATGCCGTCGAAAGCAATGTCCTGCATGTCAATGTCGTTGGTGAGCAGCACCTTGATGGCATCGTTGTCGCGTTCAGCGAAGCTTATCCACCTGAGTTGCTTGCCGTCAGCCACTTCATAGAAGCCTTCGTCGTTGGCAGTCATATAGGTTGCGTCGTAGGCATTGCCGCAAACAGAGCAGATACCGTCGACGAAGTTGTGAGGTTCTTGTGTCGAACCCTCGGTGTTGCTGTAAGTGACCGTCGTGCCTTCCTTTGGCGAGCCGTCGCAGTTGAGCTGGCCGTTGGCATAGACCTTTGCTCCCTCTCTGGCAATAGGAGTGGGGTGGTCCTCGGTGCCGATGAGCTGATAGAAGCTTTCCCCGCCGTTTACTGAGCCATTAAGCAGGTAGGCCAGCTCGCCACTGCCCATCTGTTCGGCAGTGAAGGCTGTGCCTTGGTTGCCTTGCATCTGGTAGACATTGGCACCGGCTATCTCGTCTTTGCGCCACAGGCCGTTGCCGTTAGCAATGACTGCAGTGCTGTAGCAGTTCTTGATGACCGACGAATTGCTGCCCATCCATGCGCAAATACCAGCATTCTCGTGGCTGCCCTCGATCTCACCGGTGTTATAACAGTTCTCGATGGTGACCACACGCTCTGAACAACCCACAATGCCGGCAGCGTTTTGAGCCGATCCTTTGATGCTGGCTTCGTTGCCGCAATTGCGTACAATCACACCGTCGCCCCATACATGGCCAAGGATTCCGGCCGTGAAGGCCTTGCCCTGTATCTTGCATGAAGCATCGATGATGACGTTTTCGATGACGGCTCCACCCACGGCTTGGCCGAACAATGCCTGATTGTCATAGGCTCCATAGTTGGAAGAGAGGTCGAGGTTGAGGATTCTATGTCCCTGTCCGTCGAAATGACCGCTGAAGTCATGCATGTCTTGGCCGATAGGTGTGTAGCCGAGACCTGTCATGTCAATATCGGAAACCAACTGGGCATTGGCACCGCCGTTCACATGGTTGACCGTGTAGGCAAACCAGTTGAGCTCGGCACCGGTAGCAATCGGATAGACTCCGTCGGCAGCTGTGATGAAGTCGGCTTGATATTCACCGCACTTGGAGCAGAAACCGTCGACATAAGTGTGAGCGTCGCGGGTCGAACCTTCAGTGTTTGAATAGGAGACAGAGCCCTTGGCTGAGCCGTCACAGTTGAGTTCGCCGTTGGCATACACCTTGCCGTGTCCCGATCGGAATGTCGGAAATGCATCTTTCTCGGCACCTTCGAGATTCTGAAGCCAAATGCCTGCATCGGCGTTGCCGTTGAGTTCAAAGGCAAACTTGCCGGAAGCCAGGTCGTCGTTGATGATGACGGCGGCACTCTGGTTGTCGTTAATATTGTAGATCTTTTCCCATACGTTCAAGCCATTGTTGTTGCGATAGAGATAGTTTGAACCGTCAACACCATTTTCAATGACTCCAGTGTTCCAGAAACCTGACACCTTTACGCTGCCGTGTCCTCCGAACCAACCGGTGAGAATGGCACTTTCGTTGCCACCGGAGATGTTGCCTGTGTTGTAGCAGTTGGTGATCTGAGTGGCAGGACCGCCGTTCATCACCACGCCAATGATGGCTGCAGCGTTGGCTCCAGTTGCCACTACTTGGCCTTCCTGGCCACAGTTTTCAAGCGTAACCCAGCCTGAACCGTCGGAACGTCCAATGAAACCTCCCACTTTGCTGGTGCCCTTGATGACGTTGTTGGGACCGGCTATGAGGTTCTTAATGACGGCACCACCGTTGACAACGCCAAAGATACCGGCATTCTCGCCACCATCATAATTCAGGTTGTCAATGACAAATCCCTGACCATCGAAAGTTCCGACGTAACGGTTGTCGACAGTTCCGATGGGTGTCCATGAGGATCCAGTCATGTCGATGTCGGCAGTCAGGATAGCATTGGCGCCGTTTTCACCGCCGTTTACAATACCTGCAAATTCAACAAGCTCGGCTGCCGTACCAATCTGATAGACATCTCCGACCTTGTTCAGGGCCCACAGGTTGCTCACACCATATGCAATGGCAACGAGCATCAATAAACATTTCTTTTTCATAACTTTTACTTGCTATATTATTTACTGTGTTATTCTACATAGTGAACAGTCGAACGCGCGGTGCTTCCGGAAGGGGCAAGAGCAGTAGGTTTGGACAAGTCGACCGGCGTGCCTGTGACATTGATGAAGAAGTCGCAGCCAACAATGCCGTTCAGTCCGGCAGTCTCCACATAGGAAGCCAGCTGCTCATAGGGGATATCCATTGAAAGCACACTGAGATCGCCCGCAGTCACGGGGTTGGACAGTTCTTGTATGATGTCGTTTTCTTGATTTGAGAGAGACACTTTGTAGGTGGCATTCTCGACGTCAATCCACCTGAGAGTAAGGGTCTTCGTTTCATCGTTGGTCAGGTCGACGTTATATTCGGCTGATTCTATGAACATACTTTTGGGTGCAGGCACCCCGGCACCATCTTCATCCACGCATGATGCCAGCATGAACATGACGGCGAATAATGGCGCCCAAATAGACATATACTTTTTCATATCTGCATGTTTTGTTTTCTTGTTAAAGGGAAGAACGGCATATGCATGTGGTATATGGGCCCTCCCAGTCAGTTGATAATTCGTAATCGGTTATGCTTCTCCTATTCTGCCGGCTCGAAACTCGTGTGGAAGTCGTCGCGTAGCAGATAGACAGAGAACTTATAGTGGCCCGTTACGGGCGACAACCACTTGTAGTCCATGCCGTTTTCATAGCGAGGACCGTCAATTCCATGGTCTTCTGCAGGGTTGGTGTCGGGCGACGGAGCATAGAAGAACTGGTCGCCCCAGCCACCGCCAAGACCTATTTTGAATTGTCCGGGAGAGTCGTTGACTGCATCTTCAGGCTTAAAGAAATCGCCAGTCCACGAGTAGATATATGGTTCGCGTGCCCCACCAGTCATAGTCATCTTGCCCGCAGCATCATTGGGATTCCACCCGACAGAGGTACCTGTCCCGACAATCCATATGACCCCTTCTGTGGGCAACTGGATAATGTCAAGCAGGCGACAGTCGTTGTACTCGGGGTTGGTGTCTACGATAAACGTCCGGGTTCCGATCTCTTCACAGGTAAATGCCGGCACGTCTCCTTCGGTGACATATACCATTTTTTCACCGTCAGCCTGTCCATATGCAGGAAGGGGCTCGGTGGTTGTGGTGAAGTAATAGGTGCAAGGCACAACATCAAGCGTGGCTTCGTAGACTCCCGTCCCCAGTTCTCTTTGCGACAGAGACTCTGTAGTTACCTCACCAGTGACGTCGTCTGTCAGGTGGATATATATGTATTGTGGGAAGCGTTCGTAGCCAATCACGTCGAATTCGACGGTCGAAGAAGCCGGCTTTACATATTTCAGTTCATTATGAACGCTGGAAAGCACCTGCGCCGTTACCCTCACTTGTTGGCCAGCAACAACCCATCTTCCGATGATGTTGTTGAGTTCTTCGTGGGTGAGTGAGAACTGTCGTGCATCACCAACGTCATAAAGGCTGGTGACAAAATCGTCCTTGTTGGCCGACGCATAGAGGCGAACGGCATAGGTTACTTGATCGTCGGCACTAATAGGCGACGGCTGTGCATCCCACGTAAACGTGATGGCAGGCTGATTGGCAATGCCTTTGTTGAGAATCAGCCTGTCGACTGACGCCTGTATATGCATCTCGTCTGGCTGACTGTCCAAAGTGTAATACTCGGGATCTTCATTACAAGCCGTGAAGAACCCTGCCAAACATGCCAGTATAATTGTTCTGATGAATGTCTTCATATTGCAGTTCTTTTAAATTTGAAACATCGTTTTAGTCAACCCAGAATGGGCCTTCCACGAGATTAGGATTCTTTTCATATTCGTCAATATAGATGGGGAACCAATAATATTGTTTCTTCCATACGCGAGTTTGGCCAGGAGTGGCGGTGCGATGGTGGAACTCATTGCGTGTCCTTCCTTGTGAATTCATGCCCATGCAGTCGCCCGTCATCTCGGGAATATCCTCGGCAATCATCCATCGGCGAATGTCATACCAGCGGTTGTTCTCGCAACTCAGTTCTACACGTCGCTCCATCCGTATGGCCTTGCGTACCGATTCCTGGGTGTTTTCAATATGAATATACTCTTCGTCATCGGCATCTACGACACTGAATGTATACTGGCGCACTCCGGCACGCTCTCGAATGCGGTTCACATACTCTATGGCTTCATTCCTTCGTGAAGCCTCATCGTATGTTTCATTCAAGGCTTCTGCATAGTCAAGATAGGTGAAAGCCAGACGATAGATGAATGCTTGGCGATCAGTTATCGAACCACTCTTGTAGTCATCAGTCACGCACAATCCCTTGCGGGCTAAGTATCCGTTTTGAGGAGCATCATGAGGAGATGAACTTTGGATATTGTCTGCACCGCCGAACAGGAAATTATATGGACGGCCTGCAACAGCTAACCACGAGTTGTGGAATGACACTGCGTTGTAGAAACGGGGCTCTCGGTGGCAATACATATTATAAGTACCGCGTGCAGTGATTTCACCTTCAACGCCAGTCCCGTATGACCATTTCGTTATTTCGGGGCGAGACTCTACGGAAGTCGAGAAGCCTGTTTCGGTATACCCTGAATTAGGATCGTCGATAGGCAATCCGTTCTCGGTGAAGAATGCATCGACTAAACCTTGGTATACACCCAAACCATTGCCTCCATTGTAGTCGCGTACTGACGTAACGCGAAGATACGTGTCGCGATAAGCATTCCCTTTAGTCACAGGGAATGTGATTTCATGGTTGCCTTCGCTCCATTTCTTGATGTGAACGTTGTATGTTGACATGAACGGGTCAATGCCTCCATCGGGACCAGACTCCTTGTAAAGCTCGTAACCGGCTTTCTCTGCTTCGTCAATACATAACTTGCAAGCCTCAACTGCCTTTACCCATTTCTGGTGGTCGTATGTCATATTGAATATCTGTTCTCCCTCATTGTTGCGATAGTCGGCATACATCTTGTTCCCATTCACCAAGGGACTTGCTGCAAAAAGCAGCATTCTTGCACGCACGGTGAGTGCCATTATCTTATTGATACGTCCGTATTTTGACGGATCATCATAGACGGCAGGTAGTGCATTTGCTGCCTCAAGCATCTGTTGGTCGCAATAGTTCACCACGTCATCGAATTTCGATTGCCCTACCATCAGTTCTGAAAGAGTAAAGTCTGTCGGTGCGATATAGTCAGGTTTGAATGGGATTCCACCGTAGTTTTCTGCCAAAAGCCACCATCCGTAAGCGCAGAGAAACTTGATTTCATTCTTCATGTTGTCAATTTCTCCTTGTGGAAGGTTGTCTTCTGGCAGTGCGTGTGCCATCTCTTCAAATATATATCCGTGGCGGATGTATCGAGGCATCATGTGCCAAAGGTTGCCCCCCCAGGTCGAGTTGATGGTCCATTGTCCGTATATTTTGCCGAGCACTTCGCGCCAGTCCCATTGTTCCCAACGTTTTGATGCCACGAGGTCGTCGGCAAGAATTTCATATCCGTCGGAGGTCAACGCCCACTTATCTGGGGTATGAATGATGTTATAGACATAGGCCATCCACGAGTATACCTTGTCACGATTCTCAAACACCATCTCGGTATTCAGCTCGGTATCGGGCTCTTTGTCTAAGAAGTCGGAGCATGAAGTGGCCAGATTCATGGCAAGTATCCCAGCCACGACATATGTTGCAATTTTAATCTTTTCCATATCTTTCATCATTTGTTTTCATTCATCTTTTTCCGTTCTTTGCCATTTCTCTTTTTCATTCGTTTAGAAGTTGAGGTCAATACCAAACAGTATAGAACGATTCATCGGATAGCGCAAGCCGTTGTCGGTTCCTATTTCTGGGTCCCAAAGCTTGAACGACGAGAGGCAGAACAGGTTGTTTCCGCTGACAAATACACGGCATCCCTTGGAGTAGATGTGCTCCGTCCAAGCCTTTGGCAATGTGTATCCTACTTCAATGGTCTTGCAACGCAGGAAGCTCATGTCTTTTTTCCACCAGGTAGAAGCTCGGCAGTTGTTGACATTAGGTCCATAAGTCAGGCGAGGCCAGAAGGCATATGGGTCTTGGTTGTCGTCAGTCCAGCGGTCATTAATGTTATAGGCATAGGCATTACCCTCGGTAGTTGTGCCTCCTCCTGGGAGGAAGTAAGGCACAGACGCTCCGCCACCGATAATCCGGTAGGTGTCGCCTGTTCCTTGGAAGAAGAAGTTGAAGTCGATGTTCTTCCATGATATCACGCCTCCGAAACCGTAAACGATGCGTGGGTCGATGGTTCCGCCTATGTATCCTTCGTCTTCTTCATTGATCACATTGTCACCGTTCATGTCGACATATTTCACATCACCGGGGTGTAAGGTCGTTGCTCCGACGTTCTGTTGGGGGATGCCAAATTTCAAAGTTCCGTCTTCATTGAAGTCCTCTTCAGTGAAAAGTCTTTCGGCTGTGAGTCCCCACAGTTCGTTACGTGAGCGTCCAGTCTGCCCTCTGTAGGTGCCTTTCTTCACTTCGGCTTCGTCAATTTCGTCAACTCTGTTCTTCGCATAGGTAAAGTTCCCGTAGAATGAGGTGAAGAAATCTCGGTTCCATTGCTTATGAAGGTTGATCGTGAACTCTACGCCTCCGTTGGTCATCTTGCCAAAGTTTGCCCAGGGAGTCTGTACGAAACCGCTTTGCGTAGGTACGATTGAACGCTGCATAAAGATGTTCTTGCGGTTCTCTCTGAATAGGTCGAAGTTGATGTCTAATAGATCCCAAAGACCGAGTTCGACACCGAAGTTCTTCTTGGTTACGGTCTCCCATGTCAGGCTGCTTACGCCGATTTCGCCCTCAGTGATGCCACTGTAGGACCGCTGTCCTGTGGTTCCCCATGTGTAACCCTCTTGATTGGTGTAGAGTGTGGTGAGGTAGGCGAAGCGCCGACCGCCGATATTATCGTCACCGGCCTGTCCGATGCTGGCGCGGAACTTGATTTTGTTGAACACGTCATGGACGGGTTCCATGAATTTTTCCTCGCTTAACAGCCAGCCAACGGCAAACGATGGGAAGAATCCGAAGCGCTTTCCTTTGGCAAAGTTCTCTGATCCGTTGTAGCCAAAGTTAAACTCTGCTACATATCGGTTGTCATAAGTATAGGAGAGACGGCCGGCAATTCCCTGTTTCCTGTAGTCTTGAATACTGCCGTCATCATAAGAATTCTGGTTGTAAAGGAACAGCGCATCAATGTCATGCAGGCCAAATCTGCGGTTATACATGATGTCGGCTTCCATGTAGACGTTGCTGTTTCCATATTCAGTACCGGTTGTGAAGCCCATCGACTCGTCGCCCGGTGACGACTGCACATAGATGAGGTTTCCTTCAACATCGCGTCCTGTCGCAGGAAGAACCACCGGAGGGTTGGCCGTTCTTGACCGGCTACTACGGTTCCAGCGGTCGAAACTAAACGTCCCCTTCAGCTTGAGTCCTTTGGTGATTTGGCGCAGGTCTTGCTCCACAGAGAAAAGCGTTTGGATCTTGGACGACGTCATAAAGTCGTAGCCACCCTGCGTAGCGGTGAGCCAAGGGTTGGCACGGTTGGAAATGCGGGGTATGGCTCCGTCGCTATAACGGGTAGGATGTACGAAGGGAAGGGTCATGAAGGCCTGGTTGAAAGCTTCGTCTGTCGAGCAGCGTTGCTTCTTGAAACGGTTCAGATAGCCACCGATGTTGACCCTCAACAGCGTGGTTTTTGTCACGTCCATGTCGAT
The DNA here is from genome assembly GCA_017469955.1 of Prevotella sp. Lineage (GTDB taxonomy): Bacteria > Bacteroidota > Bacteroidia > Bacteroidales > Bacteroidaceae > Prevotella. The sequence continues at coordinate 30,256 of JAFUFJ010000012.1, read as the reverse complement.
GTTTGTGCGCAAGTTGAACTGCTGATTGTTCGTAGCATTGTCAACTGGCAGGTTCTTGTCCTGTTCAAGTATGCCTGACTCTTTGAAGTAAGATGCCACTATTGAGTAGCGGAGGAAGTCCGAACCTCCGCTCACGTCAACGTTTCCTCTCGTTGTATAGGCATAGTCTTTCGTAATCTCGTCGATCCAGTTCACGTTGGGATAGAGGTCTGGATCATATCCCGAGCGGGTGCGATTGATCTGCTCTTCTGTGAAAGGTTGCACAGCTCCGTCCTGCAGGGCAAGCTCGTTGAGCAGGGTCATATAGTCGGGAGCATCGAGAAATTCGGGCATCTTGGTGGGCTGATTGATGGCATGCTCGACGTGGAATTTTACTTGTGGAGCGCCAATCTTGCCGCGTTTCGTCGTGATGACGATCACGCCGTTTGCACCTCTTACACCATACATGGCCGAGGCCGAGGCGTCCTTCAATACCGAGAACGATTCGATTTCGTTCACGTCGACGTTGTTCAGGTCGCGTGCAATACCGTCGATCAAGATCAGCGGAGAGTTGTTTCCTGAGAAAGTTGAGATGCCTCGAATCCAGAAATTGGAGTCGTCGTAGCCTGGCTCTCCTGAGCGTTGTACTCCAATAATACCGCTCAATTTGCCGGCCAGATTGTTGGATAGCGTGCGACCCGTGCCAAACTTCAGCTCGTCAGGCTTAATGGTTTCGATCGAGCCTACGATAGAAGCCTTCTTCTGACTGCTGAAACCCGTGACGATGACTTCGGCCATTTCTGAAGTCTCTTCGTCAAGCATGACGTTGATCAGTTTAGCTCCGGTCAGCTTGATTTGCTTCTTTTTAAAGCCGACGTAGCTGAATTCCAGCGTCTGACCTTTGTCGGCTTTGATGCGGAAAAGGCCGTCAATGTCGGTGACAGTCGTAGCGTCTCCGCCGACGATAGTCACGGTGACGCCCACCAGCGGTTCTTTTTGCTGGTCGGTCACCAGTCCAGTCACTTCGTTGTGCTTAGGCTGTTCCTGCTGCACAGCGGTCGTTCCTGCCCAGACAGGAGCTGTTGTTGCCTGCACACTAAGGGCAAGCGCAAGACAGAAGGCTGCAGTCAGTCGCTGAGTCCATGCAGTGTGGCAGATCTTAGTTTTTTGTTTCATGCTATTAAGTTTTGTATTTCAAAAATTTTCTTCCGGATTTAGGTCGTCGGGCTTTCGGCCCCTTGTGTGTTTCAGTTACGATGCAAAGTTACGCTTTTTCTTCTTTCTTTGAAAAAGAAATCTTGTTTGTATAACCGTATTTTCCTTCGATTGTTTTCATGTTGTTGATTGTCAGCTGGTTGCTGTTTTCAATAATATTCCTTTGTATAAGGCTCATATCATGCGTTTCAGAGACGAAAACAGCTTCTTCTGAGCCCTGTAAGACGCGTTTTCGGGAGGGCGTTCTCGCGTTTGATGCACATGATGTAAATTTACAACTTTTTTCATTTTCCGGTTTTCCCGTGCGCGTTCTTTTATATATTATTAACGGTCCTGCTCCAGAAAATCATCCCTTCTTTCTGCATCTGTCACCCTGTCGTGGCATGGACAGGGGCAAAGAAAAGCCTTTGGCAGTCCTTTCGACCTCATTTCAACTGTCGTCTTGCGAAACAAAATGCCACCGAGACCGGCATTTTTTTGCAAATTTATTTGGTGATAATGCAGAAAAGACTTAATTTTGCGGTGTCCAAAGTGACATTATGACATACTACTAATAATAACAATTATTAAAAATCTACTTATGGAAGTTGAGAAAATAATGCGAGACCTGGAACAAAAGCATCCGGGAGAGCTTGAGTATCTTCAGGCTGTGCGCGAAGTGTTAATCTCGATAGAGGATGTCTACAACCAGCATCCCGAGTTCGAAAAAGCCAAGCTCATCGAGCGCTTGGTCGAGCCAGAGCGTATCATTACGTTCCGCGTTCCTTGGACCGACGACAAAGGAGAGGTGCATGTGAACATCGGTTATCGCGTCCAATATAACAGCGCCATTGGCCCTTACAAGGGAGGACTGCGCTTCCACCCGTCGGTGAACCTCTCGATTCTGAAGTTCCTCGGCTTCGAACAAACCTTTAAGAACGCGCTCACCACGCTGCCGATGGGTGGCGGAAAAGGCGGTAGTGACTTCTCTATCCGCGGACGTTCCGACGCCGAAGTGATGCGTTTCTGTCAGGCATTCATGACCGAACTCTATCGCCATATAGGTCCCGATGAGGACGTTCCTGCTGGTGATATCGGCGTGGGAGGCCGCGAGATCGGCTACCTTTTCGGCATGTACAAGAAGCTCACCCATCAATTCCAGGGAGTGCTCACGGGCAAAGGTCTCGAGTTCGGCGGGTCACGCATACGCCCCGAGGCAACGGGATACGGCGCCATCTACTTCGTCAACCATATGCTCTCAACCAAGGGAGAGGACATAAAGGGCAAGACAGTGGCCATCTCTGGTTTCGGCAATGTGGCCTGGGGTGCTGCTAAGAAGGCAACAGAGCTGGGCGCAAAGGTCATCACCATCAGTGGTCCTGACGGATACATCTATGATCCATCCGGCCTTGACGACGAGAAGATCGACTACATGTTAGAGCTGCGTGCATCGGGAAATGACGTCTGCAAGCCTTATGAAGACGAATTCCCCGGTTCAAAGTTCTTCGCAGGAAAGAAGCCCTGGGAGCAGAAGGCCGACATCTATCTTCCCTGTGCTACGCAAAACGAATTGAACGGAAACGATGCCGACAACATCCTTGCCAACCATCCTATCTGTGTGGCTGAGGTGTCAAACATGGGATGTACGGCCGAGGCTGCCGAGAAGTTTGTTGCCGCAAAGACGCTGTTTGCGCCAGGAAAGGCCGTCAATGCAGGCGGTGTTGCCACCAGCGGACTTGAGATGACACAGAACTCCATACGCCTGAGCTGGAGCGACAAGGAAGTGGATGAGAAGCTCCACTACATCATGTCGTCCATCCATGAGCAGTGTGTCAAGTACGGAACCGAGGCCGACGGCTATGTCGACTATGTGAAGGGTGCCAATGTTGCAGGCTTCATGAAGGTCGCCAATGCCATGATGGCCCAGGGCATCGTATAGCAAAGCCGCGCAATTCTCCCGTAAGGGAGAGCAACGAGACTTGATGAACCTAAAGACAACTATACTGATTGTATTCTTAACGGTTATGGGCTTTGCCTGTCTGCATGCACAAACTCAGACAGGTAAAGCCTCTTATTATGCCAAGAAATTCGAAGGAAGACGCACGGCAAGCGGCGAGCGTCTGCATCCCGACAGCATGACTTGTGCCCATCGTTTCTATCCTTTCGGCACCATGTTGCGCGTCACCAATCTGTCTAATGGCAAAGTAGTCATCGTCAGAGTGACCGACCGGGGTCCCTACGCCCGTGGCAGAGTCATCGATCTTTCGAGACGTGCGGCCCAGCTGCTGGGCATGATCATGCAGGGCATCGCCACCGTGAAAGTGGAGGTTATCGACCGGACCATCGTCCCGTTCAAGCCCCAAGAGGAGGAGTGGCCTTCGGAATACGACCTGGAAATACCTGCCGAATACAAGTACGGCATCACCGAAGACTGGCAGCACATAACCGAATAGGGAGGCAAACCGGGTCCCTTCATTTCCGCCCTCCCGTCCCTTCACGCCGAGAAAGCTAAGGGTTTAGCCCCAGAAGTCTTAGCTTTCTTGGCAATAACTCTATCCTTTCTCGTCCATAACTCTAAGACTTCTCAGGCTAAACCCTTAGCTTTCTCGACCGGCAGACGGTGGAAATTCACCCCGAAAGGAGCAATTTCTCATTCATGCCGACGGCCGTTCGCGATTTTTTTCCTAATTTTGCATGGTCTAATCGAAAACATAACAACAAACCATTAAGAAATGAAGAAATACACACTCACCATGCTCGCCTTGGCCTTTGCCATGTGCTTGAGCGCACAAAGCCTTTTTGTCGGATCGTACAACGTGCGCTATCAGAACGACGACGACACCGAAGAAGGCAACGGATGGACACAGCGCGTGCCCGTCATCTGCGACATGATCAACTTTGAACAGCCCGACATCTTCGGCACACAGGAAGCCAAGATCAACCAGATCCACGACCTTCTCAACGGTCTTGACGGCTATGGCTACATCGGAGTTGCCCGTGAAGATGGCAAAGAACTGGGAGAACACTCGGCCATCTTTTTCAAGAAAGACTACATCAAGAAGCTCGATGAAGGCAATTTCTGGTTGAGCGAAACGCCCGAGAAACCTGGCCTTGGATGGGATGCTGCCTGCGTGCGCATCTGCACATGGGGCAAGTTCAAGGACATGCGCACTAAGCTGAAGTTCTACTATTTCAACCTCCATATGGACCATGTAGGCAAGGTTGCTCGCCGTGAAGGAGCGAAGCTTGTCGTCAAGAAAATCAAGGAACTCACCGATGGTAAGACACCAGTCATCCTCACAGGCGACTTCAATGTCGACCAGCGCGACGAGATTTATGACATATTTACACAGTCGGGAGTGCTCAACGATTCATACGTTGTTGCCAAACAACGCTTTGCCGAGAACGGCACATTCAATGCCTTCAGGCCCGACCTGAAGACCCAAAGCCGCATCGATCACATCTTCCTCTCGCCCAGATTCGAGGTCAATCACTATGGTGTTTTGACCAATTGCTACTGGACAGAGAAGCCTAATGAAGAGCAAATACAAGGCAATGGCGCACCGCGTGAGATACGTTTCCAGCGCTATGAGCGCCGTCTTCCCTCCGACCATTACCTCGTATTGGCCAAAATCAACTACAAGAAGAAATAAAGAAAAAGCCCCCGGCAGTCCGGGCAGCGAAACGAAAAAGGGTAGGACTCCAGTGGAGTCCTACCCTTTATAATAAGGTGTGCAGCCCTAAATCACGACGGCCGTACCGCTGCAGGCTACCATAATCATCGAACCAGACGCCCCGATGGTCTCATAGTCGATGTCGACTCCCACCACCGCATTGGCCCGAAGTTCCGTGGCACGCTGGGCCATTTCCTTCAGAGCAGCCTCCTTTGCCTCGATGAGTACTTTCTCATAGCTCTGGCTTCGACCGCCGAAGAAGTCGCGAAGGCTGGCCATGAAGTCCTTGATGACATTGGCTCCGATGATGACTTCACCCGTAACGACGCCGCGATAGTCCTGTATTGGGCGTCCCTCAATTGTTGGAGTTGTTGTGATAAGCATAGTGTTCTTTTCTTTTTATCAGTTTGTTCATTATCGTACTATTTACGTTTTATTTGACGCAAAGTTACGAAAAAAAGATGCAAGAAGTGCATAAAACTGTCGCTTTTTTCCTAATTTTGTGGCATGAAGACTGGACTTGTGCTTGAGGGAGGGGCGCTTCGCGGGTTGTTTTCTGCGGGTGTCATGGATGTAATGATGGAGAACGGCATCAGTTTCGACGGCATTGTGGGTGTCTCGGCTGGTGCAGCTTTCGGATGTAACTACAAGTCGCGCCAGGCAGGACGTGCCATTCGCTACAACAAACGCTTCGCCCGCGACTGGCGTTACTGCTCTTTGCGCTCCTTATTGCTGACGGGCGACCTCTTCGGAGCTGACTATGCCTACCATTATGTGCCAGACAACGAGGACATTTTTGACAAGGAAACTTTTGCGGAAAACCCAATGGAGTTTCACGTAGTCTGTACGGATGTCGACACCGGAGCGCCCGTTTATAAGCGACTCGACTCGGTAGATTACGACTGCTATGAGTGGATTCGTGCCTCGGCATCGATGCCTTTGGCGTCGAGAGTGGTGTCGCTTGAAGGCCGCAACCTGCTGGATGGCGGAGTAAGTGACTCCATTCCCTTGCAGTATTTCCAAAGCCTTGGCTACGATCGTAACGTGGTTATTCTCACGCAACCCCTCGGATACGTGAAGCGGCAAAACCGCCTGCTGCCCCTCATGCGCCTGGTTCTTCGCCGTTATCCCAATTTTTTGAAGGCTATGAAGCGCCGTCCTGAGATGTACAACGGGCAGACTCGCTATGTAGAACAGGCAGAGAACGAGGGCAGCACGCTCGTCATTCGTCCGTCAGAACCCATACCCATCGGCTACACGTCGCATAACCCTGACGAGATGCAGCGGGCTTATGATATGGGTAGGGCAGAAGGGTTGCGCAGCATTGACCGCATCAAAGCCTTCGTCAATGCTGCCCATGCTTAGGATGATGCATGCGGCTTTGGTGGCTCAACCGTTGTCTCTGAGGGTCTCAATACTTGTTTTTCATGTTGCAGAGGAATAGGGAAAATCGCTGTTTGCAGTCTGTGGAGCCGTTGTTCCCTGCCCGTTCCTCACGTCCAGAACTCCTTTTCTCCGCTATCTTCCATCTTTCCTTGGCACTTGGGGCAGGTCTTCCTGTCCCATATCCTGATGCAGTCGCTCCCGCATTGCGGGCACAACCTCCCCACTTCGCTCCGGTATGACGGTGCCACATCAGCGATAATACCCCCAACGACGATGTTCTGGATGCTGTTGCAGTCGGTACATAAGACGGAGGTTATCTGCTGACGAAACAGTCCGCGCCCGTCATACACGTCGGCTTCATAGCCGCATGTGGCGCATCTATATTTCCTTTTCCATGCCATTTGCCGAGGTTGTTTCCTCACCGTCCTTGCCGTAAAGCTTTTGTTTGCCCGTCGGAGGTTCGGTCAGTGAAATCCTTACTACGGCTGTCCGGTCAAGACTGCGCTCAATGGCCGTGTCGAAAGCGTCCATGTGTAGTGGCAGAAATCGCTGGCAAATGGCCCGAAGCGCTTCGATTTTCTCTGCTCTGCCGGTCACGATCCCGGCTTTTCCCACTGCCATGGCTGACTTATATTGGAGTGTAAAGCTGCCGTCTTTCGGACCAACCGTAGGGCTGCACCGCGTGACAGCCGACAAAGCCACCGTGGGATGGGCTGCAATACAGTCTAATTTCTCGCCTTCCTGAGCGCAATGGAAGTAGAACGTCCGCTCGTCGGTGCGTGCTAATGACAGTGGAACGCCGTATGGACGGCCGTCGGGCCGTGTAAAGCTGACCGTGATGTAGGGCGCCTTGTCCATTACTTCCAAGGCGAAGACGGCATCCATCTCTCTGTTTTTCTTTCTCATATGTCGGTTTTCTGCGTGTGATGGCTTGATGTTCTTTTTCTCCTTTTGTCCCATGTTGCCATACAAAGGTACGATTTTCCTGCCTAATGGGCAAGTGTCAGGGTGTTTTTTCTGTCGTTTCCCGAAGGTTTCAAGCGTTGTGGAAGGGCTGGAATGGCAAGATTTTTCTTTTCCTCGTTAACACTTTCTGATTTGATGCCTTGTCGTTTTCGTCGTGAATATATGGGCTTTTCTTTCGGTTTCCAGCCCGTTTTTCTGTTGAAACCGACAGCTTCCTGCCGAGAAAGCTGCCCTTTCTCGTCTATTTTCCGAAGGAATCTGGGCCATAAAGGCCCCGTTTGCGGGCAAGAAAGCTAAGGTTTCTGGCCGATAAGGCTTAGCTTTCTTTTTGCCAACCGCAAGAGATAATGGGTAGAAAGAATTGCAAACGTCTGGAAATCAGTCGAGTGACGGTTTTAAAAGAAAATACGTTTTTCGGCGTCGATTTTCAGTTCTCTGCCCAGGAATCACCGTTTTCGCGTCACGAAACCGGCGTCTTTAACACTTTCTGTCAGTCTTTTTCCGAGTCTCGTCCCTCCGCTTCCTGTCGCTTGGGCCTACCGTCAGAAGTCATTATGGCATGGCGTTGCAGTTGCGAAGAAACGGCCGTGCAGAAAAGTTTTTAGGCAGTTTTCTCCGTTAAATTTTGCAGATAACAGGGAAAATGCATATCTTTGTCACGGATAGAAGGCAGGTCTCGCCAGTCGGACGGCCGTGAAAATGGGTGTAAACCCTATGGAATTTCCCCGTCAGACCCACTGGAAATCTGCCGGAAGATACAATAAAACAGGACTTTTTGCGTTATAAATACATCTATTAATTTATTAAAAGTGATTGTTATGAAAAAGTATTTAGCAGAACTCGTGGGTACGTTCGTACTTACATTCTTAGGCTGCGGAGCAGCCGTTGCTTTGGGTTGTGGCCAAGATACCGCAGCCATCGTAGGAACCGCTGTCGCCTTTGGTCTGGCAGTTGTCTCAATGGCATACACCATCGGGGGCATCTCTGGTTGCCACATCAATCCGGCAATTACCCTTGGAGTTTATCTGAGTGGGCGCATGAATGCTAAGGATTGTGGCTATTATATGTTGTTCCAGGTCATCGGAGCCATCCTTGCTGCAGCCGTGTTAGCAGGCATTGTTGCTCTTGATCCGAGTGCAGTGGTGACCACGTCGACGGGTGCCAACGCTTGTGCTTTTGGCACGACCAACGGTCTCGTAGTCGAAATCGTGCTCACGTTCATCTTCGTGCTCGTAGTGCTTGGTGCTACGGCAAAGACAAATGGCGCAACCAACAACTTCGCAGGTCTGGCCATTGGTCTGTCGTTGATTCTGATTCATCTCGTAGGTATCCACTTCACCGGCACTTCAGTGAACCCTGCTCGTTCGATCGGTCCTGCTCTCTTTGAGGGAGGTCAGGCTCTTTCTGAGCTCTGGGTGTTCATCGTTGGTCCGTTCGTAGGCGGTGCATTGGCCGCTTTAGTGTGGAAGGTTCTCGAGCCAGCAGAGAAGTAACTCTGCGTTTTCTATAGGGGGAGTGTCGCAGGACGCTCCCCTCTTTTTATTGTCTTCAGATAACATACACAATGAACAGCAACCAACCCAAACTGACAGACAGACGCTACGTGGTGCCGTTTGTCCTGATTACTACGCTCTTTTTCTTGTGGGGCTTCGCACGAGCCATCTTAGACGTGCTCAACAAACATTTTCAAGACGAACTGCACATCTCCATTGCCCAGTCGGCATGGATACAGGTTACGACCTACTTGGGTTATTTTCTGATGGCTATTCCGGCCGGATTGTTCATCAACCGTTACGGCTATCGTCGCGGGGTAGTGCTTGGCTTGCTGCTCTTCGGAGCCGGTGCCCTGGCCTTCATTCCGGCCTCTTCATGGGGTACTTTCCATGCTTTTCTGGGCGCCTTGTTCGTGATAGGCTGCGGACTGACGTTCCTTGAAACGGCAGCCAACCCCTATGTCACGGAACTCGGGTCGAGGGAAACCTCCTCGAGCAGGTTGAATCTTTCGCAGACATTCAACGGAATGGGCTGCTTCTTGGCTACGCTCATCGTCGGCCAGTTTCTGTTCAGCAGCGATGGAACGGGAGGCGACGTGGCCGTTCCTTATACCGTGATTGGCGTCGTCGTGGTGCTGATAGCCCTTGTGTTCAGCCGAGTCGACCTGCCGGAGATAGCCCATGACGACGACAACGGGCAGGCGGGCGGACTTGGAAAGCTCTTCACCCACCCGATGTTCGTCTTCGGCCTGCTGGCCTTGCTGGCCTATGAAGTGGCTGAAATATCGATCAACAGCTACTTTGTCAACTTCGTTACGGGCCAGAACCTCATGGACAAGCTCTCAGCTTCGCGTGTCATCTCCCTGGCATTGGTCATCTTCATGGCCGGAAGGTTTATCGGTTCGTGGGTGATGCGCACGGTCAGAGCCGAGGTGATGCTGCTCTGGTGTGCCGTGGGAACGGTGGCCTGCATGCTCGTGGTGCTGCTCGATCTCGGCACCGTTTCGCTCGTAGCACTGATTCTCAACTACCTGTTTGAAGCCATCATGTTCCCAACCATCTTTTCGTTGGCTGTGAGAGGTCTGGGCAGTCTGACAAAGACGGCCGGCTCAGTGCTGATGATGACGCCCGTCGGAGGCTGCGGATTTCTGCTGATGGGCTATGTGGCCGACCGCACCAACCTCGTGCTTCCCTTCGTGATACCGCTGTTAGGCTTCGCAGTAGTGCTCTGCTATGCAGCCCGACTGGTGAGGAACAAGCAGGAAGAAGGAGGCGAATGAACCACTGACCATCAGGAATGAAGGGTCGCAAGAAGGCTTTGCCTCTGCAAAAAGTCTGCCACTTGGTGCGGAGACAGGAAAGGCTTCATTCCTGACGAGCCATTCTCCATGGACGAGAAAGCTATCCTTTCTGCCCCAGAATCCATAGCGTTATTGGCGAGAAAGGATAGCTTTCTTGGCAAGAACCCTAAGACTTCTCGGGCTAAACGCTTAGCTTTCTCAGACTCAAAGAGCGTCAGTCCGGCCGAAAAGGTAAGCCGGCAGGCAGATGAAAGGGGCCTCGCCATGGCAAGGAGACCCTCGCCTGCATGACGGAACAGGCCCGAAATAGCCCTGTCCGTCATACACCTCCTTAGGAAAACAAAAGCGGAACAGCCCTTGGGCCGTTCCGCTTTTTGTTCTTATGTGCAAGACTTTATCAGTCGAGCTGGGCCAGTTTGTTGTCTGAACCGAGCACTTCCTTGATCTTGTGGCTGTAGAGCTCGATCATCAAGTCGCGTGCAGGACCGCAGTATTTGCGCGGATCGAACTCACCAGGCTTCTCTGCAAATACCTTACGAACGGCAGCTGTAAAGGCCAGACGAGAGTCAGAGTCGATGTTGATCTTGCAGACAGCACTCTTGGCAGCCTTACGGAGCTGCTCTTCAGGAATACCTACTGCATCGGGCAACTTACCGCCATACTGGTTGATGATGTCGACATACTCCTGTGGAACAGAGCTTGAACCATGGAGCACGATGGGGAACCCTGGCAGTTTCTCCATGATGGCGTCGAGCACGTCGAATGCCAATGGAGGAGGAACGAGCTTGCCTGTCTGAGGATCGATGGTACACTGCTCGCGGGTAAACTTGTAAGCTCCGTGGCTGGTACCGATGGAAATAGCAAGCGAGTCGACGCCTGTACGGCTGACGAAGTCGATTACTTCCTCAGGCTTTGTGTAGTGAGAAACCTCTGAGGCCACCTCATCCTCTACACCGGCAAGCACACCAAGTTCGCCTTCTACAGTCACATCAAACTGGTGAGCATACTCAACAACCTTCTTGGTCAGTGCCACATTCTCCTCATAAGGCAGTGCAGAACCGTCGATCATCACGCTTGAGAAACCAAAGTCTACGCAGCTCTTACAGAGTTCAAAGCTGTCACCGTGGTCCAGATGGAGGGCAATTTCAGGATGGTTGCACCCCAGCTCCTTGGCATATTCCACAGCACCCTGGGCCATGTAGCGCAGCAGTGTCTGGTTGGCATAGTTGCGAGCACCCTTTGAAACTTGGAGAATGACCGGGCTCTTCAGGTCAGAAGAAGCCTTGATGATGGCCTGCAGCTGCTCCATGTTGTTGAAGTTGAATGCAGGAATGGCATAACCGCCGTTGATGGCACGGGCAAACATATCACGAGTGTTCACCAGGCCGAGATCTTTGTAATTAACCATAATGATATCTAAAGTTTAAAAAACGTCTTCAAAAGCCATGGTTATCAAAACCGCTTGCAAATTTAACATTTTAATTTCTCACGGCATAGGAAAATACATTTTTTAAGGTTTCTTTTTCTCAAAATTCCCGCAATATAATAATATAATGTACGCGCGAAACAGAAAACTGCAAACCCTACTTTGCAAAACCGGCAGGTTTGTCCGCTGCCCGGAATCACATGATGTGCCTCGATGGGCCGATTTCAAGGCAGGAAGGCAGGCAATCCCCACTCTTCATGCTGTCTCTTCCTGGCCGAAAGTCTCAATGCTCACACGGAAAGCAATGACCGATGATGGCCGATTTTTCCACAATAGTCATCGTGAAATCTACAGGTTTACATTTTATATTCTTGTTGTGCTCGCACACATGAAAAAATAAATCGCGTGACAATATTTTCTTCTCTGAAAATTTGTAAATAAATATTTTTTTCGTTACTTTTGCACCAATAATCTAAATATCTATGCTACAAAATAAAGCAATATATTATTATTTTTTTTACAACAAACTTAAATCAAACATGATGGAAAAAAGAAAGCAATCTACATGTTGCAAATGCCGGTTATTGAAGATAGCCGCATTTTCAGTGTTCACATTCCTTGCTCCTTCTTTTGCTATGACAGCCAATGCAGACACCAATGGTGTGCAGGGCATTCAGCAGCAAGACCAGAAGGTAGTAGGTACCGTGAAAGACGCAACCGGTGAGCCAGTCATCGGAGCTACTGTTCGTGTTGTAGGCCAGCAAGGCGGTACGGTTACCGATATTGACGGTAACTTCGCCATCGAAGCCAAGGCCGGTCAGACACTTGAAATTTCATCTATTGGCTACAAAACCCAACAGGTGAAGGTCAATGGTCGCAATGTGGCTGTCCAGATGGAAGAGGACAACCTCATGCTCGACGAAGTCGTTGCACTCGGTTATGGTGCACAAGCCCGTAAGCAAGACCTGTCGGCCTCTGTAGGTGTGGTTGAAAACATTCCGCAATTGCAGACGCGAGCCATTCAAGGTGCTACCGCAATGTTGCAAGGTCAGATACCTGGCGTGACTGTACAGAATGATGGAGCCAAGGGCGCCAGTATGGTAATACGTGGTAAGGGTTCGTCTAACGACGCCGTTCTGTGGGTCGTTGACGGAGTGCCTGGTGGCTCATTCGACATGGATGACGTAGAAAGCATCGTTGTTTTGAAGGATGCTGCATCTGCCGCTATTTATGGTGCTCAGTCAGGTGCCGGAGGTGTCGTGCTCGTAACGACAAAACGTGCAAAGAAGGGTGAGACCCGTATTAACTATAATGGAACGTTCGGCGTGAAGACTCCGACAAACCTTGTCCACGGCCTTACTGCCGAAGAAGAAATGGAAATGCGCAAGCAGTCGTATGCAAACGCAGGTATCTCGTTGCCATCGGCATGGGATCCCTCTGTGAACCCTTGGATTGGCACTACACGTACTGACTGGGTTGACGAGATTTTCCGCACAGCTCTCTACCAGCGTCATAACGTTGCTTTGGAGAGTGGTACGGAGATGAGCCAGCATCGCCTGTCGCTTAATATTTCAAATGTAGACGGAACACTTGTTAATACCTTCAACAAGGACATCAGTGTGAAGTATGTAGGCAACTATGAACTTGGCAAGTATGTCAGTGTAGGTGAAGACCTCTACTATGGTAACAGCAGCAGCCGTTCTACAAATACTGATTCTGGCTACTCGGGAACCTATATGTCTGCCATCTATATGCCAAGCTCTGCCACAGTCTACAATCCGCTTGACGGCACATACGGAGGAACGACAACCGAAGATCCGGCATACATTGCTCAGTATGGATCTAACTTTGCAGACGCACATGGCGACGCCATCAACCCCATACGCCTGCTTAAGGCTGAAAACATCTACAATAAGAACAACTCGATGAAGTCAACCACTACGCTGACTATCAAGAACATCATCACCGGTCTGAAGTTCATGAGTCGCCTGACTTATTTCCAAGATGCCTATTATTATAAAGGCTTTACCCCGATACGTGATGAGGTTGGAAAACCAGAACTTTCCAATACTCTCTATGAACAAAGCTATCGTACCGACCAGTGGAAGACCGAAAACACGCTGACCTATGACAATTCATTCGGTAAACACACCTTGGGTGCCCTCGCAGCAGTCACCACTGATTATTACAAGTCTCGTGGTTTTGATGCTACAGGTTATGGATTTGCCAACGAAATCAACTACCTTCAATACATGAAGTATGCCAGCGGTACAAGTACTTCAGACTGGCTTACCGGTCCAGATGCCAACGTTGCCGTCATCGGGCGTCTCTCCTATTCATATGACGACCGCTATTTTATTACTGCAAGCATTCGCAAAGACTGGGCAGGACGCCTGCCTGAAGGACACAACAGCGGAACCTTCCCTGCCTTCACTGCTGCATGGAAAATATCCAATGAGAGCTTCTTCCCGAAGACAGAAGCCATTAACTTGCTGAAACTTCGTGCATCTTGGGGTAAGGTAGGTAACCTTGGTTCTATCGGAATGAACTACAAGAGTGCCACCCTCAGCACTTCTTTCTGGAACGAACAGGCTTGGTATGGTGCAGCCACCAACCAGTTGTACAACAACTTCGTGTATCTTGGTCGCTCCTTGAACCCGTTGCTTACATGGGAAACGTCAAATCAATGGAACATTGGTCTTGATGCTGCATTCTTGAAGAACCGTCTTTCTGTATCTGCAGACTTCTTCATGAAGAAGACAAAAGACCTTATTCAGGACCAAACAACAGACTGGCCAAACTATATAGGCTTTGATGCTCGTAAGATTAATCTCGGTGAAGTCAGCAACCGTGGCTTTGAGTTTACGGCCACTTGGCGTGACAAGATCAACAATGACTTTGGCTATTGGGTAACAGGAAACGTAGCATTCTTGAAGAACTGGATATCCAATATCGGCAACGATCCTGAGGCTGTATGGCAAGGTGGAGGTGGATACCGCCTCGTAGACTATTGCTATCAGAGCCATCTTGACGGCCCAATGGATGAATTCTACCTTGTGAAGAGCAACGGAGTCATCAAGAATGAAGCCGATCTTGCAGAGGCTCGCAAGGCTCAACCCAATGCTCAGCTTGGCGACTTGTGGTTTGTTGACTATGACGGTGATGGAAATATCGACCCGTCTAAGGACCGCCAATATGTGGGATCTGCCACACCTAAGGTGACATATAACCTGCAAGGTGGATTTGATTGGAGAAAATTCTCGTTCGGTATCCAGCTGCAAGGCGTCGGGAAGGCACAGGCATACAACATTGCCAAGTATTCTATCCTGAGCGATGTTGAGGGAGAATTCAACCGTTCTCAGGACATTCTCAATGCTTGGAGTCCAACCAATACGGATTCAAACATACCCCGTCTCTCGAAGAACGATCCTAATCAAAACTGGACAATGCCGTCGACTTACTATCTGGAAAGTGCCTCTTATCTGCGTCTGAAGAACATTACGCTGGGCTATGACCTTACGGATGCGCTTCGCAGCATTGCTCATTTCAATGATCGTGGCAGCCGTTTGAAGGTGTCAGTCAGCGGTGAAAATCTGTTTACTATCACCCATTACTCGGGGGTAGACCCAGAGTGTGGCGGCTATGATGCACTGAAATATCCACTTTCGAGAGTATTCGCGTTCAACATTCAATTGACGTACTAATTATAAAGTTTTTGAGAATATGAAAAAGATATATTATATATTTGCTGCAGGTCTGCTGGCATTCACTTCATGTAGTGATTTCCTTGATGTGCAGTCGGAGGGTGCTCCTACGACAACAAACTACTTCCAGACCGACCAAGATGCCATTGATGCTATTGATGCATGCTATGCTCGGTTGTCTCAGGAGGGTGTTTTCGGCCGTGAAATATATTGGGAACAGGCCGGTGCCAATGAGATTGTATGGGGACGTACACGTGGATATTCCACTTTAGCTACGTTCAACTACAATGGTGACGAGAGCCCATTGCGCGATGTTTGGAACAATGTCTATCGCCAGACCATCAGCCGTGCTAACTGGGTTGTGAATACATTGCTCAAGAAAGGTTCGCTGACCGACATCGAACGTCGTTCGCTTGGTGAGGCGTTTTTCCTTCGCGGTTGGGGTCATTTCATTATCGCCTACCGCTATGGTACGGACAAGCTCGGCGTTCCTTTCATTCGTTTCGAGGATTTTCCCAATGACTATGACTTCTCGATTCCTACGCAACAGCCTACCGTCATGGAGAACTATCGTCTTATTTGCGAAGACATGGACAAGGCAGCCGAGTATCTTCCTCGTTACGAAACATACGGTGACGATGATCTCGGACGAGCTCACAAGGCTGCAGCTCTTGCCCTGAAGGCCAAGGTTCTTGCCTATTGGGCATGCTGGGATGCCTCTAAGTGGGACGAAGTCATTGCTGTTGTCAACGATCTTCAGCAGAATTATGGTCGTGCTTTGACACCGAACTTCAACGACAACTTCACTTATGACATCTCGAAGTGGTACAACAGTGAGTATTGTTGGGCCATTCCAAGCAACGGTGGTTACGACGGAGTAACCAACGGTGGTGTAGAATTCGTAGGCGTAAGTCTTGAGAATAAAGGCTGGGGCAAGTACAATGGTTGGGGTCAGTTCAAGCCAACCTACGACATTTATGCCGAGTTCCTGAAAGACGGAGCAGGCAATGCTCGCCTTAAGAGGTCGATATTGGAGTATGGAGATGAGTTCCAATTCTTTGGAGAAACACGAAAGTTCTTCTCGAGTTCAGACGTAGAGGCAGGCTTTGCTATTAACAAGTGGATGGACGTGTTTGCTCCGGAAGATCCAGTAGCAGCAGGTTTGGTGAGCTCAAACGGTGACTGGCCAACCACACGTACCAACTGGCCCATCATCCGTTTTGCCGAGCTTAAGCTCTTCCGTGCTGAGGCTTACATCATGAAAGGACAAGCCGAGCAGGCACGTACCGATATTGATGACGTCCGCACTCGTTCGGGTCTGGCCAAGATTGACCATGCTCCATCGATGGCAGACATCTATCATGAGCGTCTTTGCGAGCTGGCATTCGAGCTTGCCGTCGACCACTTGTACGACTTGAAGCGCTGGTATCACAGTGGCGACGCTACCATCAAGGCCCTTGCAGAGAAAGAACTCAACAGCCATCCTCAGGTGCGTCACTATACGAACCGTATGGATTCTGAGTCTGACTTCACAGTAGGTGACTATGAAGACTATACCAATCAGAGCCGTTATGAGGACGGAATGATAACATTCCCCTATCCTTCAGCAGAGTTGACCAAGGCCAATGGCGCGCTGAAGAACAATGACTATTGGAAGTAACCGTCGTTTTCCGACACTATTGAAGTAATCAGAATCGGGGAGTTCCTGAATCAGGATCGCCCCGATTTTTTTCATGTTTAGACAAGAATTTTCTATGAAATGCTTGAAAACCGTTTTGATGTGCGGTCTGCTGTCGTTTTTCTTTTATGCAGACATGTATGCACAGGAGCAGTTGAAGGTGGTCACTTTCAACGTCCGCTCTTTTGAACCCGATTTTAATGTGCAGCCCTTTGCCGACTGCCTCATGCCCGAGAATGCCGACATTATCTGTCTGAACGAGGTGGAAAACCGAAGTGCGCGCCAGATGGTCAATATGAAGTACCGCGACGTGGTGCAGGATATGGCTTCGAAACTCAATATGTTCGGTGTGTTCGGCTATGCCTACAACCTGATGAACAAGAAGGGCGATGACGATGAAACGAAATACACCTATTGCGAAAACGAGCTTTATGGCAACGCCATCCTGAGCCGTTATCCCATTGTCAACGTACAAGCCTTGCGCTTGCCACGGCCGGAAGGTTCGGCCGATCAGCGCGGAGTTGTCGTAGCAGACATCCTGTTGCCCTCGGGACGGATGGTGCGTGTGGCCTGCAGTCATCTCGATCATATCGGAGGACAGATGGAGCAGGCGCGCGTGTTGACCGGCAATACCGTCATCAGCCAGACCCTTCCAACCCTTCTTACGGGCGACATGAACATGTGGCCGGGCACAGACGTCATCAACTTGCTTACCCAAAGCTACGACCGTATGGACACAGACCAGGGCACATACTATGGAGCTTCGAAGATCGACTTTATTCTCGGTGCGAAAGGTCAGTTTGAGTTGGTCAGTTCGAAGGTGCTCGACCGCTTCTACAACGGTCAGGAACTGTCTGACCATTGCCCGGTTGTCTCAATTGTCAAACTAAAATAAGAAGGAGGAACAAAGCATGAAAAAGAATATCATCTGGATGGCATTGCTCATGGGCGGTTGGCTGTTTACGGCTTGTGGAGGCAGCGATGCGCCCGACACTCCCGACAATCCCGGCACACCCGACAAGCCAGTCACCCAGGAGTGGAACAAGGAGAACACGCTGAACGTCTGCTACATTACGTCGCTGTCGGAAGCCTCGTCGGCCGGCAATGTTGAGAAAGCAGCCGACTATCTCAAGGCAAAAGGCTGTACTCCGGCCATTGTCGACCGTACCGACGTGCTGAACTATGCCGATCAGTCGGCCTGTCAGAACACATCAACCCAACTGTCGTTCCTGTCGGCCAAGTTCTGTTCGTTCGTCATGGAAGGCTACAAGGGGAACGATATCCAAGGCAGTACCGTCGTACTCGGCCACAAGATCAACACCGTCGAGAGCGAAACCATCGGCGACGGCTGCTTCATGCAGTATGTAAAGACCCAAGGCAAGTCGATTGCCAAGGCCAACAAGACCATTGTCTTGCCTTTGGCCATGGTAAAGATCTCGGCCAAAGAGCAGGTGGCGGGAGCCGTCAATGCCGTCAAAAAGTTCTCAGCCAGTGCCTATAAGGCCGTTGTCGTCGGCGAGGTGAAGACCAGTATTGCCGACGATCTGAAAGCCCAGCTGGCCACACTGCCAGCCATGAAGCTCACCCTTGTCGAGCCTGCAGGCGAATACACCATCTTCATGACCACCGGCGAAAGCTACATTCTGCGCAGCACTGCCACCGAGACTGTCGGCACACAGACTGCCTACACCCTCTCCATCGAGGAACTTTGACCGCGCTTCGCGAAAGACAGTCCGGCATGTCCGCCCGACATGCCGGACTTTTTGTTTTCCTGTCATCCCCGCATCTGGCTTCCCTCTTGCAGCCATTGGGCAGCCTGCTCCGCGAGAAAGCTAAGCCTTCAGGGCAAGAAAGCTAAGAGTTCATGGCGAGAAAGGATAGAGTTATTGGGCAGAAAGCTAAGACTTCTCACCCTAAAGTCTATGCTTTCTCGACGGGTTCATGGCCTGTTGACCTCCGGAAAGGGTCGGAATCGGCAGGAACCCCCTGGCGTATCCCTCTTTTCTCCTTGCCTTGTGACAGAGAGATGCCTGGGAAGAGGGCCGGGCGTCTCTAATCAATATAAGGTACGCGCGTATGTGGTTAACACGACTTGCCTCACTGGCGAGAATCTCTGGGAATAAGTTCGTAACTTTGCAGGCGTAATGACGAACCTTGACAAAAACACTGTTGTATGAACCAAAACCGGATATTCCTCACCTGCCTGCTGCTGACTTTCCCGCTGGGAACGGCCAATTGCGAGCCTCAGACGTCTGTCGGCACGACAAAAAACCGTGACATCCCGAATAAAACCGCGGATTCTTGCTCATATGAAATTTTCTTCGTAACTTTGCCTACTGAAGTAATTAATTTTATCAAACAATATGAAAATGAAAAACATCCTGCTCACAGCAGCATTGGCAGCCTATGGAATGACCATGGCTGCGCAGAGTGGTAACCTGCAGACGTATACGCATGAAAAACCGTATGCCGTGGAAAAAATCAAGGCACCCAAAGGAAAGAAAGTGAAAAACGTCGTCTTGATGATAGGCGACGGCATGAGTCTTATGCATATTCAGGCAGCATGGACCTGCAACCGCGGGCATCTTTGGCTGGAGAATGCACAGTATACCGGCCTGTCGGAGACGCCTGCGTCTGACAGACTCATCACCGATTCAGGCTCCGGCGGTACGTCTTTAGCCACAGGATACAAGACGGTATACCACGCCGTGGGTGTAGATCCTGACAATAAAGACCTCACGACACTCGTAGACCTGGCAAAGGCTGCGGGCAAAGATGCCGGCGTCGCTGTGACGTGCAGGCTGTGGGACGCCACACCAGGCGACTTCCTCGGCCACAATATCGACCGCGACAACGAGGAGGAAATCGTGGGATGCTATCCTGAGAGCAATGCCGACTTCGTCTTTGGCGGAGGCTATCGCCAGTTCATCCACCGCAAGGACGGACGCAACATCTTCAAGGAGCTGGAGGCTAAGGGCTACCATATCTCGCACAGCGTCGAGGAAATGATGAACTATGACAGCTCGAAGCAGTGGTGTGTTCCCTTCGAAGTGAATACGCCGGAGCCCGATGAACGAGGTGACATGCTGGCCAAAGCTTCGGTGAGAGGCATGGACTTAATGAGTAAGAACAAAAAGGGATTCTTCATGATGATCGAGGGTTCTCAGCTGGATGACTATGGCCACTTCAACGAGCTCGACATGCTGATGAAGGAGACTTTGGACTTTGATCAGACTATTGGAGAAGTGTTCAAGTGGGCAGCACGTGACGGTGAGACGCTTGTCATCGTCACTGCCGACCATGAAACAGGCGGAATGACCGTACATGGGGGCGACCTTGCTTCCGGCACGGTGAAGTGTAATTTCTCTAATAAGGACCATACGGGCACCATGGTTCCCGTCTATGCCTTCGGTCCCGGTTCTGAAAACTTCACAGGTTTCTACAGCAACACTGAAATCTTCTGGAAAATCAAGCGTCTGATGAAGATGTAAAACGACTATGAAAAAGACCGCTATTATCACACTGATGCTGATGCCATTGATGGCACAGGCACAGAATCTGATTTCCTCAGGTTCGCCTTTGTACAAACTTCCCTATAAAGATACGTACATACGCGAACCGCTTGTGGCCGAGAACCATTTCCGTACGGCCAAAGTAGAGAAGCAGAAGCCCGGCACCTTCGAGCAAGCCAAGAAGGTGTTGCCTGCACCCTATTGGGAAGGACACGAGAGGGAAATCGAGATGTATTGGAAGGCATGGCAGATAGGACTCACCAACATCAGCCAGCCTTTAGACGACTCTGGATTCGTGACTCCCTACATATCACCGGCCTACAACGGCAATATCTTCATGTGGGACTGTGCCTTCATCACGATGTTCTGTCGATACGGAAAGGCCTTCTTTCCCTTCCAGAAGACCCTCGACAACTTCTATGCCAAGCAACATCCCGACGGGTTCATCTGCAGAGAGATACGTGCCGACGGCTCTGACTGTTTCGGACGCTACGACCCTACATCAACAGGACCCAACATCTTGCCATGGTCTGAGTGGCTCTATTATACCCAATTCGGCGACGACAACCGCCTGAACAAGGTCTTTCCTGTGCTGGCAGCCTACTACAAATGGCTGAAACTCAACCATACTTGGCGCAACGGAACCTACTGGTCAAGCGGCTGGGGTACGGGGATGGATAACATGCCTCGTGTTCCGGAAGGCTACAACACGATCTATTCCAATGGCCACATGATATGGCTTGACGCCTGCTTGCAGCAAATTATGGTGGCCGACCAGCTCTTGAAGATGGGCTTCTACCTCGAGCGTTGGCAGGAAATAGAGGAGTTTGAAGACGACATCAAGCGCCTGAAGGCCTATATCAACGAGAACATGTGGAGCGAAAAGGACGGATTTCTCTATGACCAGTTTGAAGACAACACGCTTTCTACGACCCAGGGCATTTATGCCTATTGGGTTCTTCACACCGATGTCCTGCCGAAAGACAAGCTGGACCAGCTCGTAAGCCACCTGTCGGATACGACAAAATTCAACCGCCTCCATCGCTGTCCGTCGCTCTCTTACAGCCATCCGAAGTACAAAGCCAACGGTCGTTACTGGGTTGGAGGAGTATGGCCCGGTGCCAATTACATGCTGATCTCGGGCCTTGCCAACAAAGGATACCGTGACTTGGCATGGGACATTGTGACCAATCACTACCAGAACGTGTTCGAAGTCTACAAGAAGACAGGCACATTCTGGGAGTATTATGCACCGGAAGCAGTCGAGCCGGGATTCATGGCCCGCAAAGATTTCGTAGGATGGACGGGCTTGCCTCCCATCGCTGAGCTCATTGAATATATCTTTGGCATTCGTGCTGACATGGAAGAAGGGCGCATGACCATTGACGTTCACCTGACCGATGCCTATGGTATCGACAGATATCCCTTAGGCGAGAATGGAAACGTGAGCATCAAAGTAGCCAAGCGCAACTCCGTTAATGACAAGCCAAAAGTATCTATCAAGACCGACGTTCCGTTCAAAGTCACTCTCGTATGGGGTGACGGACAGACTGCAGAGGCAGAAGTCAAGGCCGGATCGCAAACCATTTAAGACGAAAAACAGCAAAATATTAAGAAATGAAGCATATCTTCTATCTGTTAAGCGCTGCCTTGACAGTGCTGGCAGCATGCTCTGACTCCAAGCAAAAAGAGGCAGAGAACCTTAACAACGAAAGGGTCAATCTGATTCTTGACACCGATCTCGGACCCGACTATGATGATGTTGGTGCCATGGCTGTTATGCATGTATTGGCTGACAGCGGGCAAGTCAACATCCTGGCCGTTATGTCTTCTAACCATAATGAGCAGGTTATTCCCTGTATTGACGTCATTAATACCTATTATGGCCGGCCGGATATTCCGCTCGGAGCTCCCAAAAGCGACGGAGGAGTGTATGACGGAGACGGACATAACCCCAGCTGGGCCCAGTTGCTTGTTGAGAAATATCCCCACAAGGCGTTGTCAACCTCCGATGCCGAGGATGCTGTTAAGCTGTACCGACGCATCCTTGGTCAGGCAGAGGACCGCAGTGTTGTGATATGCACCGTGGGATTTTTCACCAACATGCGTGACCTCTTACAGTCTGAACCCGATGAGTTCAGCGAGTTGAACGGCCGGCAGTTGGTGGGAAAAAAGGTCAAACGCCTCGTTTCAATGGCAGGAGGATTCCCCGAAGGGCGTGAATATAACGTCTGGAAAGACGCCTCAGCCAGCTATGAAGCCATCAACAACTGGCCCACAGAAATCATCTTCAGTGGCTGGGAGATTGGCGATCCTATCCGTACAGGGCTCAAAGTCAGCCAGACTTCCGGCGACCAGAACCCCATCAAGGATGTCTATGCCATTGCACTTCCACAAGACAACCCCGAGGGAAGGCAGAGCTGGGATCTCACCGCAGTGCTCGTTGCCATCAAAGGAGCAGCACCGTTCTTTGGCGTCGAACGTGGAACCATCAGCGTAAAAGAGGACGGAAGCAACACATGGACGGAAGAAGAGAACGGCAGGCATTATCGCTTAGTGGAGACGAATGCCCCTGAAGCCATTGCTGAAATCCTTGACAACTACCTGCTGGAAGCTCCGCAAAAGAAGTAATTAACCTCAACAACACGCTTAAAACCTCAAAAAATCGAAACATGAAGAATATATCTATTGTAGGCCTTTGCCTTCTGTTCATGGCTTCATCCTGTACGAAAAAGGCCACGCAGCCTGCCGAAGGACTGCCGTCTGTGCCCGAAGTGACCGTGGCAGTCGTGAGCGATCTGCACTTTGACCTTCCCCCTGAAACCGACCAGTTCCATCATGTCGTGGCCATCAACCACCTCGGCGACAGCATTCATCTTGACGCTGTTCTGCAAACAGGCGACATCTTCAATGACGCAGCTCCCGAGACTCAGGCCCTGTATAAGGAGCGTTGGCACCAAGGAGAGGGCGAACTGACCATCCACTATCCCGTCTATCCGCTCTATGGCAACCACGATATTGAGCCAGACCATGGACGACCGGCACTCAACAAGGCAGGCTATGAGCTGAACATGCAGTATCTTGACTCGCTGCTTACTGCAAAGAAGAACGCAGGCGAGATACTCAATGTCGACGAAAGCAGCCGTGCCTATTCGTTCAATCTCGGAGGAGTCCACTTTGTGATGGTCACCCTTGCAGCCGGCGACTCCACCTATTGCAAGAGTAATTTCGGATGGCTCAGGGACGACCTTGCCACTTATTGTGCCGACGGTACACCCGTTGTCTATTGTCAACACTATGGGTTCGACGAATGGGCACTTGACTGGTGGACCGACCATCAGCGCCGTCAACTGCTTGAAACCCTACAACCCTATCGACTTGCAGCCTTTCTAGTAGGGCATACTCATCAGTGGTCAGTGCAGCAATATTATGGTCTTTCGATACTTCAGGTCAACAATGCTTGGTACGACACTGACGGTCCAGCCTCTGTTTGCCTGTTGAAAATCAAAGGCGACGACGTCACTATCGAGACCTATGCCGTGCTTGCCGAAGGTAAAGTATTGCAGCGCCTCGAGCCAACCCTTCACCAAACCGTTGCGAAGCCTACGTTCTATCCGAAGCGATAGGCGTCGTTCTGAAGCATCAGTCATGGTCGTTTCATGACTTTCTGACTTTACACTCATCCACATGCAGCAGAGATCGTGTGCAGAAATGCCTGGTCTCTGCTCCATTTTTATCTGTTTGCTCGACGAAAAAGACTCCATTTGTGAAGATTTTTTCTTTGCACCTTTCCCGGATAAGGGTCTCTTTCTTGCACAGTCCAACGGGCAAAACCGTGTTTTCGGGGCAGTTTCCATCTGATCTTTTTTGATCCAAATTGTTAAGTTATGATCTTTTCTCGGATCTTTTCCTATTTTTTTGTTACTTTGCACCATTATGATGAAGTACTGCATAGAAGTCACTGAAGTTTTAAGTCGCACCGTCAAAGCCGAAGCTTGCAATGAAAGTGAGGCCTTAAACCGTGTGCTGACATATTACCGAAATGGCGATATTGTGTTGGATTCTTCAGACTATAAGTCAACCATATTCAGCGTAAAAGATGAAAAAACAATGCGGGTGCTTGCTGCTTTTGAGATAAATCGCTAACTTTGCACTCGCTGTTGATACTCATCAGAAGCGCATTAATTTTGTGGGAATTAGATAGTAGTATCTAAATTCGAAGAGACTTTTAACGAAAATAGTCCACCAAACTAATCTGTAGTTACAGGGAGTCTCGGGGAATGCGGATACGCCTATTTTGCATAGGCGTACCCCTTCCTTTCATCTCTCTGTATAGGCATCTGTGGTGGACAGCCTTCGTTAGGAGATGGAATGCGAAGGAGGTACGCTTTCTTTGTGCCCGCATCAAAGGAAACAAGATGCGTAACGAAGCAAAACCTTTTTTGAAATGGGCTGGCGGAAAAGGGCAATTATTGCCACAGCTCATCCGACATCTTCCTCGAAACATTTCTGAACAGACGTTCACCTATGTGGAACCTTTCGTTGGAGGAGGTGCCATGCTGTTCTATATGCTATGGAATTTTCCAAATATACGGCGTGTCGTGGTCAATGATGTCAACCCTTTTCTGATAACGATCTATAGAGTCGTTAAGGACTATCCCGAGCAACTGATAAAAGAACTTTCGTCGTTGGAAAAACAATATCTTGCATTGAACGGCGAAGTGTCAAAGAAAGCATTCTTTCTACAGGTACGAAGCGTCTTTAACCAGCATGTGCTTAGTGACGTTGAACGTGCGAAATACTTGATATTTCTTAACCGAACATGCTTCAATGGGCTGTTCCGTGTGAATGCTAAAGGGGCGTTTAATGTGCCGTTTGGAAGACAGTTGCATCCTACAATTTGTAATGCAGACACCATAATGGCTGACAGCAAACTTCTAAATCAGGCAGATATCGTGATGCTGGACGGAGATTTCGAGCAGATCGAGGGCCATATTGACGACGGCTTCAATTTCATTTATTTCGACCCTCCTTATCGTCCCCTCGATGCAACATCAAGTTTCAATGCTTACGCAAAAGGGGGATTTGACGATGCAGAGCAAGTCAGGCTTCGCGATTTCTGTATGCGTTTGAACGCCCTTCCTAATGTGAATTGGATGCTCAGCAATGCCGACTGCTCGGCAAGGAATCCTGAAGATGTCTTCTTTGAAACCATATATGGCGGTTTCAATATCTGCAGAGTCGTCGCATCTCGTGCTATCAATGCCAATCCGGCTAAGCGAGGAAAACTAACCGAATTGCTTATTAAGAACTATGACTAAAGACTTCAACTTGTTCATGTCTCAACTTCAAGAAACCAACCGGACGCTTGATTTCTTTTGCGATTTCAATAAGATTTCCGTTAACGTGGCTGAAGTCGAGATGAGTTTGAACATGCTAAACTATTTGGTGGGCAAAGAAAACCTCGAAAACGGCGTCATGGAGATATGGCAACGCGACCCAAAAGTGTTTGAAGTGTTGCCCATCCTGATTGCTGTCAGGGCCGAAGGGCGCAATATTGTAGTAGACAATGGCGGAAAGGTGGTCTTGATGCAGAGTTTTTTCACATCAGCCGACAAGGTGACAGAGTTTCTTCGTTACACGGGACTTGCCGAAATATTCCGATCGCGCCGTATCAAAAATCTGGTTGACTATGTGTTTGGTATTGAAACAGGACTTGACACCAATGCCAGAAGAATCGTAGCGGGCGTATAATGGAAGCCTGTGTTGCCAAAACATTTTATGATAACGGCATAGCTTTCCGCCAGGAAGTCTACTCGTCAGAGTTCCCCTCTCTGACGGTATTGGGCACTGATGAGAAACGTTTTGACTTCTGTATTGAGACTCAACGGCGAAAATATCTCATAGAAGTGAACTTCTATAGTAGCGGAGGGTCCAAGCTCAATGAAGTCGCACGTTCCTATACCGATCTTGCTCCGAAGATTAACTCTGTCAGTGAATTCGAGTTTGTATGGGTTACAGACGGCATTGGCTGGCAGTCTGCCCGCAACAAATTGGAAGAAGCCTACAACACTATTCCTTACGTGTTCAACCTTGCAAGTCTTCCCATGTTCATAGAACAAATTAAAGAGGAATCATGATAGCACCTTATTTCTGCTCTGCCGACCGTGACTTCAATTTGCTTCTCGGCGATACTTTTGAACTGTTGCCCCAGTTCGACTTCAAGTTCGACATGATTTTTGCCGATCCTCCCTATTTCTTGTCAAACGATGGCATCAGTGTTCAGGCTGGAAAAATCGTATGTGTCAACAAGGGAGAGTGGGACAGGGCTTCTTCTTTCGATCAGATAGGAGCGTTCAACACACGATGGATCTCACAATGTCGCGACAAACTAAAGGACAATGGCACTATTTGGGTCTCAGGTACCTATCACAACATATTCTCGGTTGCAGACAGCCTTTGTAAGCTTGGATTCAAAATCCTCAATGTGGTGACGTGGGCAAAGACCAATCCTCCGCCCAATATTTCTTGCAGATATTTCACATATTCGGCAGAATTCATCATCTGGGCACGAAAACTTCAAAAGCATCCTCACTGCTTCAACTATGCACTTATGAAGCACCTGAACGAAGATAAGCAGATGACTGACGTGTGGCGAATGCCAGCCATCGCGACATGGGAGAAGTCGTGCGGCAAGCATCCCACACAGAAACCGCTGGCACTCTTGACCCGCATAATTCTTGCAAGCACCCATAAAAATGCGTGGATACTCGACCCCTTCGCAGGATCTTCGACCACGGGTATCGCCGCAAATCTCATCGGTCGGCGATATCTCGGTATAGAAAGGGAAAGAGAGTTTGCAGAAATTAGCCGTAGGCGTCGTTTCGAAATAGAAGACGAAGCCATCCGAAGTACCTATCGGTCCAAGTTGAAAGAGATCGGCCTTGCCGAATCTTTCGAGTCAAATGGCTTCGCTCATGAAGAACTTCCCTGTATGGAACTTCCCTTCTGAAGCTAAGAGAAGTCAGGAAAACGCCTCTACTTAGAAAAACGTCGCAGTCTTTGGAGCGGATAGCCGACGTCAAAAGCCGGCGGAAGCATCTTGTAAAATCTGGCAAAAGGTTTCTCTTCATCTCTCAACGGGGGGCATGCCGGTTGCATACATGGCTGTGGTACGGCTCGTACATCTATGATGTACAGGGCATACATCTATGGAATCTGCTCCATACATCATAGATGTACAACCCGCAAATCCTGCCGAACATGTCGGTGGCAAGTCCTTTTCTCTTGCCGTTCTGCAGACATCCATACCGCTTTTTTCTTTCAGTTTTCTTGCCAATGCTACATTTTCTTTCTGAAGCATGGCAGATGGCACGAAAATCCGCTGCCCCGTAATCCTTGTAGCGATTTTGTTCAAAAGATAGGGAAATGAAATCATAATCGTTTTTCATGAGGTGATGGAATTCAATTTTCCAAGGTCGAATTTGCAACATCAATGACGGTTATGGGTAATTATGGGAATAGATGAACCTATATTATTTCTCAATCGTTAATAATTTGAAAACTTCATTTTGCAAATTGTTGATTATCAACAAAGGTTTCCTATTGAAACTAACTAACATAGGTGTCCGTTCTTTGTCAATCTAATAAAAAGTAGTAACTTTGCGGCGGTTACGAACAAATAGTGACCATTATGTTTCATTTTAATAACAATTAGTCGTATGAAAAGAAGTGATTTCAATTTTTCTCACAGCGCACAGGGCATCTTGAAAATGGCTGAAACTCCTGCTGCTTGTGGTGCAGCCTGTGGTGCAGCTGACAAACCTGCAGCTTGCGGTACAGCATGTGGTGCTGGTGACAAACCAGCAGAGGAAAAACCTGCTGCTTGCGGTACAGCATGCGGTGCAGGTGACAAAGAAGAGAAACCCGCTGCTTGCGGTTCTGCTTGTGGAGCAGGTGACAAGTAATCACACGCATCCCAATGGACTACTTTGCATTCCAGTGGCACATAACTGACGAGTGCGACCAGCGTTGCAAGCACTGTTACATCTTTTCGGAGGGGCATCCGAAACTCACTGAGATGTCATGGGAGAGACTGGTGGCAGTGCTTGCAAACGTGGAGCACATGGCGGAGCGGATGCAGCGCACACCTTATCTTTACATCACGGGTGGCGACCCCATTCTGCATTCGCGCTTCTGGGACTTTCTGGAACTGGTTCACTCCCACGGCATCCCCTTCACCGTGATGGGCAATCCGTTCCATTTGACGGACGAGGTGTGCCAGCGGATGAAGTCGTTGGGATGCCGAAAGTATCAACTCTCCCTCGACGGACTGCGCGAGACGCACGACAAGTTCCGCAAGCCCGGCTCCTTCGATGCCACGCTACGTGCCATCGAGACCATTCGCAGGAGCGGGATGCACTGTGCCATCATGTCAACCATCTCGGCAGCGAATATCGACGAGATACCGCAGTTGATTGATGTCATCGTGGAGCACAAGGCCGACATTTTTGCTTTCGGTCGCTATTGTCCGACGAGCGAAGACCGAGCACATCAAGAAACATGGCATGTGGAGCCTAAACGTTACCGTGATTTCCTTGAAAAGTGTTGGGCGAAGTTTGAGAAGTACAAGGACTCTGACACCACCTTCAACCTGAAGGATCACCTCTGGACGCTCTTCCTCTACGAGAAGGGACTCTTCAAGATTCCCGAGGGACTCGACGAGGACACCATCTACGACGGCTGCAACTGTGGTAACTGTCACTTCACCATTTCTGCCGAAGGGCGTCTGATGGCCTGTCGTCGTTTTGAGAGTTCTGTGGGTACGGTCGAAGAGGAACTATACGATGTCTTCTACGGTCCGAAGATGGACGCATATCGCCAGCACGAATGCTTCGAGAAATGCCGCCAGTGCGAACTGCTCCGCTTCTGTCGCGGCTGTCCAGCCGTCGCCTACGGATATACCAAGAATTTCTATGCCCCAGACCCGCAATGCTGGCACAAGTGAGAGCAGAGCCAAGCTTGCTTGGGCTATGCCGAGCGCAGAGTCAGTATCGACAAAGTCAGTGCTGGAAGGAAGTGAAAAGTGAATAATTATGGACGCAGAAACCTGTATCAAGAAACTCGGTTATGTTGGCATTCTGACATTCGCCACCGTTGATAAGCACGGACATCCGCAGGTACGCAGTATCAGTGCTGTTCACTACGAGCCGGATGCCATATACTTCTATACGGCTCGCGGAAAGAACTTCTGCCAACAACTGATGGACGACGGGCATGTACAGATTCATGCGCTGACAAAGTTCAAGGAGATGATTCGCCTGTCGGCTGTGGCAAAGCCTGTGCCAGAGGACGAACAGGAACACTGGAAGGACGTCATCTTCGAGGAACAGCCTTATCTGGTAAATGTCTATCCTGGTGATACTCGCAGTATCGGAATCATCTTCGTCATCCGCGATGCCCAGATAGAATACTTCAACCTTGGTGTACGACCCATCGACCGTGCCTACTTCACGATGGGCGATGCAGAGCCTGAACGCAAAGGCTTCGAGATTACCGAACAATGCATCGGCTGTGGCACCTGCCAAGCTAATTGCCCGCAAGGTTGTATTGAGGAGGGCGACCCCTATCACATCCAGCCGGAGCATTGTCTTCATTGCGGTAACTGCTTTGAGAATTGTCCGGCGGATGCCATCATCAAATTAGACTAAGCGTATGAAAGCAATAGTATTAGAAAAATGCTGCAAGGCAGAAGACCTGAAGGTCAGCGAGATTCCCGTGCCGCAAGTAAAGCCCGGATGGGTGCTGGTGAAGGTACACGCCGCCGGGCTTAACCATTCGGAAGCCCTGCTGAGAATGTTCGAGGCCGACAACGACTATATCAATACCCCCATCGTGCCAGGCATTGAGTGTGTCGGTGAGGTGGCCGACCCTTCCGACTCCG
>JAFUFJ010000007.1 GCA_017469955.1 Prevotella sp. | reverse complement strand
CACTCAATGGGCTTAATTCTCTTCTTGGCGGTAATAAGGTTAATAGACTGGAGAAAGAGAATGCCCAACTGCACAGGGAGGTGGACGAGTTAAACGGACAGATTGAGAGACTTCAAACTGATATGCAGAAGTTGAAAGACAGCCATGCAAGGGAACTCAATCGCACCATTGAACAGCACCAGCAGGAGGTGAGCAACCTGAAGCACATCATTGACAAGGCTTACAAGTGGTTCCCGAGTTTCAAACGCTTCCTCAATATGGAGCGTGAGTGCTTGGATTGCGGCTTCAGCGAGACGCAGACCGACAAACTGCTACACGGGCAGACCGTCAATTTTAGTGGGTGGCTGCACTCCAATGAGTATAGGCGCAACGCACTTGCCGATAACGTCACGGCACAGGTGATAAGGGACGACAAGCGAAACTTGTTCCTGCACATCAACCAGACACCCATTGCCCAATGGCTCAAGGAGCAGTTCGGATTGGGACAGGAGCAACGGAGAGGTCTTAGGGTATAATAACGACTCACCCTCTGTTTCAATAGTGAAGCAGGGGGTGGATTCCTTCTATCAGTCGTTCTTTGAAGCCAGTGGGGTAATAAAAATGAATACTTGCTTCCCGTCTTTTCTTACAAAGTTGGTTAATTGCTCCAGTGCTTTTACATAGCCAATTGAATTTTCACGGATTTTCTCTATGATTTCTGTATCACTTGTGCCATCGGACTTCTCTGATGTACGAATAATCATATCCTGTGTGATGTTCGATCCGTTGAAGAAACGGGAGGCCTGTGCCATAGCCTTGACGGATGCCACACGGTTTAGTGCAGCCTCCGTCTTATACTTCTCCTTGTCGAGTGCCAGCACCGAAATGAGGTAGGCTTCATCATTATCTTCCACGGCACGGACACCTTCAAATGGTGCGCTGTTGTACATTCGAACCAAGAAGTTCGTAAACGCCGCGCAGTCGCTGCTGTAATTTTGGGCTTGTGTGCCTAAAGCCAACATAAGGGAGAGGAAAATAAAAGGAAATCTCATACTAATTTTGCTTTTAGAAGGATTGCTAATGATGGCGATTGAACTCCGCTCACGTATTTCTTCAATGTTACAGTATTTATATGCTTTAATTCTGAGTAGGCAAAATATAATTTGTCTAAATCTATTGTGAAATACATACCTGTGCTCTTACGAATGCCAGTGCATACTCTCCTATTTGTTTGAATGAATAAATACTCCACTCCATTTACACTTGTTGCAGAGCGAATACATTGTAGCCTTTTAAGAAAATCGTCCTTACTTACCTTATTCATTATTGCGGGTGATTGTAAATTTGGAAATCTTCATCAAATCATCTTGTGGAATTAGTAGAGTCAACTTAATGTGGTGCAAGGGGTTCCCTAATTTATGTATCGGATAACCCGCAATGAATGCTTTGTCTTTTATTTGGTAGGCTGCAACATCTTCACAGAAAGAAAAGTAGCAGAAATTTTCAATATCCTCTACCGATTGTATATAATTCAGAATGCGGTCTTTTGCGACATAGTATCGAGTGTAGTTGGTCACACCTGCATTTGCGTCTTTTGTTAGGAAACTCTCATAGGCCGGAATGGATTGGTCAAATATTCTTTTGTTGTCTATCTCATTACCGTATCTGCCTTTGTTTTTCTCTCCAAATCCAGAGGAAGAAAACACCCAACCATACGAAGAAATTAACTCTATCCGTGATGTTTCTGTATCCGTATCTATGCGTACATTCAAAATTGCTTTGGGATAGGTGAAATTAAAGAACTCGCTTAGGGACTTTAATGTATTCTCTGAACGGAATGTGTATTCCTCTGTACGCTTATACTTATTGGAGCGATAGCCATAGCTAACCTTACTTGATGAGACAGGGTAAAAACCTATCCCATATACTTCCTTCCCTAATTCTTGAAATTCCTTGATTTTCTCTTTGTTAAGAGATATTTTTTCCAATGTACTATAAAAGAGTTCACGGGCTTTAATGGCATTGTCATTTGCAACAACATCTATTTCTGCTATCATTTCCCCATTTGCTTTCGGATTTGTGACATTTATCTTATACTCAAATCCTGTCATGTACAATTTTTCCATTGCAAAGAGCATATTTGCTACTATCTTCTCTTCATTCCTCTTGTTCAATTCTTCTATTTTGAGGTTCATTGCAAAAGTGGTTCCTGCAAATTCGACCTCTGCACCTTTACTTTTAGCATAACTGACGAGTTGGGGGATGCTAACTGTTGTATGAAGCGTAGTAAATATCTTGCCGTCTGGCAGTACCTCGCTTGAAAGTTCCTTGAAACTTTTTATGTTGCCAAACGAAAGAGTTATGACTTCATCTTTTACAAGTTCATCATTCAGAATCTCTGTTTTAGATGAAACAAACGTACCATAAGCCTGTTCGATTGCACTGCGAAGAGCTACTTTCGTAGCTTCTTCCTTGTTTGCACCATCTGCTGATACGATGAGTGTTACTTCCTCCTTGTTCTGTGCATGAACTTGAAACACGCTCAATGTCAACAGTACAAATAAAAGAGCTTTTGTCTTCATTTTATACATTTTTGAATTAATACCACCAACTACGAATTAGAGTCCTATAGATAGTTGTCGGACGGTTCTTTGCATATGCCATACCAACTGCCTTATAGGCATCAACAATACTTTGCTTATACTTTTCGCTGTCTTCATATTGCTTCATCTTGAAGTCCCAATCCCGTTTGGCATCAGCCTGTAGTTTCTGTTCCACCGTTGAGCGCAGGGTCACAACCTCGGTATAGTTACTACTTCGTGGATTGATTTGACTGATAATGTCTGCCACCTCATTTGCACCCATTGCATTCTGATTGGTAGCCCACGCAGTTCTGGCCTTCTCCAACAGTAGTACCGATTCTGCATCAATCTTCTGCTGATAAACTATCCCCGCTTGCTGCTGGCACTGCGTAAAGCAGTCTCTACACACATCGGGGACAGAGGTCAATAAAAATATTGCCTCATTGTACATCTGATTAGCAACCAATCCCTGAGCTTTCTGAATGATGGCTGGACATTGGTTCGTGTAATATTCCACAATCTTCTCTTTTGCCTCGTTGAGCATCTGCTGGATTTTCGGATTGTCACCCTTGATGTTATGGAAGGCATTGACAAAGGTCTTGTTCTCGTTTGTGCCGATGCCTACTACTTGCAGGGTGACGGAGGCATAGAGCTTGTTTTCCACTACGTCGCCCACCATCAGCGTGATATCCATCTTTTCAGATATGCGGGCAGGAGTGGTCGGGGTAACATCCTTCTGCATGACATCAACCTTGGCAGTCAGCACAAAACGCTCCATATAGCCGTTGTCAGCATAGCCATTTGTGGCTAATACACTCTGCAACTTGGTCTCCAAATTTCTTGCAGATTCCTCTGGTAATTTCTCGTCTACAACTTGTGCATTGATCGAAATGGTCTGTGCATTTCCGACAGCATACATCAACACTCCAAATACAAATAATGTAATACGTTTCATCCTATTTCTCTCCCAGTATTAATACAGCCTCACCGAGACCGCGAATGATAACTTTCGATGTGATGTTATAAGGCTCTTTTTGCAGATACCTCCGCAGGTTGGTGGCAAAGGAACGGGCATCCATCGCCCGTCCTTTCTCATCTTGGAGTGATATGTGCACCTGCTCAAACTGAGCAAACGACTCTGTGCCGTCGCTGAGATTGAAAGCACCGCCAACACAATTCTTCCGCAGCCATGACTGAATGCAGTCGGTCAGTTCCTCACCGCCAAACTCAGTTTCAAGGTCTTTATCCCAACTATCCCAGCAGCGCACGGTCAGTGTAATCTCGCGTCCGTTCTTCTTTTGGTCGGCAAACCATTCGCTCATCTGCTTGTCGAAAGGTTTGATGTGCTCTTTGACCGCATTCTCCAGCAGAACGGGTACATCATCCTTTGAGACTTTCGTCGTACCTGTCGAGGTGGCAATGCGTTTGTTCGTGTAAGCATCAAATGCTTCCAGCGTGAATGAAGCCGAACGCCCTGCGCCCTCACGGTTCAACTTCCACCATATCTGAATTACAACATCCGACTTTATCCGACGTTTCAAAATGTCAAGCAGACTTTCTACCAGTTGAGCCCCACTGCCCTTACTCAAGGTCACGTTGTCCTCAGCCTGTTTTACATAGAGGCTCTTGATTTCTTGCTCGGCATCTTTTAGGCTATAACCCATCGAAGTCAGTATGCTGCCAACCTTGCTGATAACTTGCCCCAGTTCCGTGTCCTCTTGGAATGCCTGCTGATAATTTGGCACTTTCACATCAGTACCTTGATTATCGAACGTAGTCATGAAATAACGCTGTACGCACCAGTTGTCCGACGGTAGAATCATAATCGTCGGTTTCTTCGCTTGCCCGACAGCAGACAACGCCACCATCAGAACACTAATCATTAGAAACATTTTCTTCTTCATACGCTCAATTGTTTTGAGTTTGTACTATCTTTTTGGTCGAAGCCCTGCACAAACCCTGGAGCACAAAGAAAGTGCAGACCTGCCATACGCCTTCTTGGCTCGCGACAGCCACTATATCCTATGGAGAAGCCTGCACTCTATGAGTACATACTCCTATTGGATATAGTTCTTTGCCCGTATTCTCTTTTCCGAGGTCGCGATTCAGAAGGCGAATTGAGCAAACACAATGTTATGTGTCTCTTAAGAAACACAGTGCAAAGATACGGAAAAAACGGCAAAATATCCCCTATTTAGCGAAAAATCTTATAAAATTCTTGCATTATTCAAAAAATAGTGCTATCTTTGCTCCCGAAATTATGAAGATTCTCGGATAAGACAGTCCGAATCAAACGATAACAGAACCCGTCGGCATCCCGTAGAACTGCTGGCGGGTCACCTTTTATATAGACAATAATGAGCAATCAGAAGCCACGAACAATAGATGAACAAATCCGCCTGCTCCGTTCAAGAGGTATGGCGTTTGGTGAAGAGGAGAGAGCCAAGCAGTGTTTGGCGCATATCAGTTATTTCCGTTTGAAATACTATTGGACGGATATGAGGGATGAAGAAACAGAGCACGACTTCAAGGAGGGTGCGTCATTCGACGATGTAATTGCCCGATACGACTTTGACCGTAGACTTCGACTGATACTCTTTGATGCCATTGAGATTATAGAAGTGGCATTACGTGCTAAGATTATCAACCATCTTTCACAAGCAAAAGGTAGCGGACTTTGGTATTTGGATGCTTCTCTCTTTGAGCGTAAAGACTATTACGAGGACTTCGTGCTCGACCTCAAATATGAGTTTGACCGTAGTACAGAGCCATTTGCCAAAGAATACATAGCAGAGCATTCTAATTGGAATTGGGAGTCGATTGAGGGCGATAATCCTGATGCGTGGATGATACTCGAGAGTGCCACCTTTGGTACACTCTCCAAGATGTATAAGAATTTGAAGAGCCAGTTGCCAGAACGTGCCGCCATTGCGAACGACTTCGGGCTGTATTCTGCAAAGGAGTTATCCAGTTGGTTGGAGGCCATTTCTGTGCTTCGTAACATCGTTGCCCATCACTCGCGCCTATGGAACCGAAGTCTTGCTAAACAAGTGACTAATCCCAAAGGTCACCGTGACAAGTGGTTGCAGAATCCATTGACGAACAATCAAAAGAAGAAACCATACGGAGTGATTTCCGCAATGCTGTATCTTTGCAATGCCGTGTACCCGGATAATCAGATAAAGGACAAACTTCTTGCTTTGATTGACCACAGCACCAATATACCTTATTACAAGTACGGTTTTACCGGTAACTGGCGTAAAGAGCCAATATGGAAATAACTCATAAATTAAATATAAATGAAATGGCAGATTGATTTAGACGATGAGGATATTGAAATCCCAATAGAAAGAAGGAAATCGATTTCAATTCTTTTAGGTGCAGGCTTCTCTGCTCCTAAAGGCTATCCAATTGGCAATGATATGAATGAAGGCTTACTTCATTTTAATGATAAAGCACTAGACTTTTCCCCAGGAGGGAACTTGACGACATCTGTAGATGGGACAAAACCCAAATTTCAGATTGATGGGGTCTATAACAACCACCAAAAGTATTTCATATTTTGTAAACGTCTTATCGAAGAATATACAGCAGCTCATTCTAACAAATTTGACTATGAGGTATTTTATGATTTCATAAAGTCAAATGAAGCAAAGCAAGATCGTTATCAATCTTTGTGCAATGACTTACTTTACGAATATGAAACATACGACCATTATCTTTCCAATGTATCACATATTTACAACCAAATGGCTGCGCATCTGCTAAAAGACGGTGAAGGTAAGTCTTGGTATGATGATGAACCTTTTAAGGTCAATTTCTATGAAGGTTATAATGGGTTTCTTAAAGTCTTATCACAACTAAGCAAAGTATATATTGTTAATGTTCATACACTGAACCACGATTTACTTTTCGAGTCGTTCAACAATACTGGCTTTATTAACGGAAATATTTCGGATGGTTTTGATGAATATGGTTCGAATTATTATGGTAAGCTAATTCATGACAAGAGGACATATCATTGTAGGCTGGAAAGATACACAGGACGATATAATAAGCCAATAAGGTTATATAAACTTCATGGAAGTCTTGACTATGTACCTTTTTATCGCAATGATAAGAATGGACTTATGGTACCAGAAAAGTATGTAAAAATCAAATGGGGCATTGGGGCTGGTGACATTATGAAAGGTCGGAAATCAAAATTTGGCTACAACATTTCACCGTTTGCTTACCATTCAGACTTCTTAACGGGTACAACATCAAAAATCCAACGATATAACGAACCTTTGTTATTTAAGAAACTATTTAAGAAGTTCAGAAATAATTTGCGTAACGCTGAAAGTCTTATTATCATTGGCTATGGTTGTAAAGATACAGGAATTAATGAACTTGTGCAAAATTGTTTTGACTTCAAAAATAAGCCTTCATGTATCATTGACAAATATGCAGGTGAGACTGTGGAAAAATATGCGGAGAAAATTCATGCGAAAATACATAGGATAGACATTGAAGATGTAAATGGCAATCTATTCCAATAGGAATTCAAAAATATTGTGGGGATTTATGTAGATAGTGTAGATGATTTCATATCAGTTCACAAAAAACTCATAAAAGTTTTGTTCTCTCACATTTTCTTTGTACCTTTGCCGCCGACAACGAGTCATTGAAACAGGCTGGTGGCTCTGCGTCGGGAGTTCTTTGATACGCAAATCATAGCAGAATGAGGAAATTAGAAAGGTCTCTTATTCGTAACCCCGATTTTCCCAAATCCCTCAGACTGCCTTTATATAAAGATGAATTGCGATTTTATCCAAAGATACGAAATATCTCGCTAAGCACAAAGTTTTTGCACTTCTTTATCCGAAAAAAACGTCATTCCTGCCTCATGCCGACCACAACAGAAAGCCTTCACCGGGCAAAAGATGATGTATTGCCGACCAAAAGATGATGTTTTGCCCGGCAATACATCATCTTTTGCCCGCTCGCCCCGCAGCCTTCTGCCCGACGACAGACAACCGTCTGGCAGACAACCGGCAAGACTCTTCAAGACACCCGCCTGCATCTTTAGGGATTTTCCCCGTCCGAAATAGGGAAATTCCTTGGGAGGGCTCATTTTTTCTTCGTTATTTTGCAGCGTGAACCATCACATGAGAGAGTAACAACCACGATTGAACAACCATTTGATAAGAAAGGATTAGAAGATGAAGAAGTTAGTTTTGACCCTTACCGCACTATTCATGATGGCCGTATCGGCAAGTGCTATGAGCTACGAACAGGCTCGTCAGCAGGCTCTTTTCCTGACCGACAAGATGGCATACGAGCTCAACCTGACCGAGGAGCAGTATGAGGCTGCCTATGAAATCAACCTTGACTACCTCATGGGCGTCAACCACTATAACGACCTCTACGGCACCTATTGGGAGCGTCGCAACCTTGACTTAAGCTATATCCTGCTCGACTGGCAGTATCGCGCCTACCTGAATGCCTCGTATTTCTATCGTCCGCTCTACTGGAGAGACGGCTTTTGGCACTTCGGAATCTATGCCCGCTACCCTCATCGCGACTACTTCTACTTCGGAATGCCCCGCTTCTACGCCGTCTATCGCGGTGGACACGCCTGGCATATGAACGGAGGACGCTCGTGGTATCACGGCCGTGATTGGGGACATCACGCAGGAAAGCCACACGCAGGCATGAGAGACGGGTTCCAGAGAGGTGACTATGGAAGGGGCAACAAGGGCATGGAACCACCCCGCAACGACCATGCAGGCAACCGTAACATGCAACCTCAGAACGGCGGACACCGTAGCAGTGGCAGCCAGGGTACGCTCGGCGGCAACCGTAATGCCAACTCCAACCGCAACGGAAACCTCGGCGACAACCGCACAGGCAACCAGCGTTTCGACGCCAATCCACGCCAGAACCGCACCATGGAAGCCGAGCGTCATACAGACCGCCAGCAGACGTCAACCGGTAACTTCGGAGGAGAGCGCAAGGCATCCGTAGCCGATCAGCCCAGCCAACGTATCAATAGCGGGCGCATTGGCACCGAAAGCAGCACTCGCACCACCGTGAACCGTCCCGCAACACGCAGCAATCAGAGTGTATCATCTGGCAGTTCAGCCCGCAATGGCAGCCCAAGCTCGTTCGGAAGCAGCCGTTCTTCAGGCAGTTCAGCAAGCCATGGCAGCGTAGGTAGCTCAGCAAGCCGCAGCTCGGCAGGCAGCATGAGCCGCAGCTCGGCAGGCAGTTCAGCCGGACGTAGCTCTGGAAGCCACTCCTCAGGACGTAGCGGTGGCGGTGGCGGAAACTTCGGAGGCCGCCGATAAGCCACTCCAAACTTCAATAGGAACACACCCGCCTTTCAACCTGAAGGCATCCATTCAACCGCAGAAAGACTGCCGCCCTCCCTCATAAAGGCAGCTTTCGGACCAGAGAAAGGAAAGCCTTCCTGCGTTGAAACCGGCCAAAAGAGAAAAGCATCGGGCTCCCGTCAACAGGAAGTCCGATGCTTTTCGTGTGGAGCTGGAGGGAGTCGAACCCTGCCAATGCTTTGGCTGATTTATAGGCAGTTACAATCTGTCTGTTCTTTCAGTCCTACGCATAGTCCAACAAACTCCCATTTCAGAGGTTTCTCTAACCCTGCGAGTGCAAAGGTATGAAAAATAATGAAAACGAAGAAACTTTTCAGCGATTTTCTTGCTCAATCCATATAAATTAACTACTTTTGCAACGAGTTTCAGAAACAACTCAGGGCATAAGCCCATCCCCTAACGAGCGCAGTAGCCACTCCGTACATTAGGGAGAAGCCTTTACACAAGGGAAGTGCCAGAGGTAGAGGTGGACGGACAGATAATAGCACGCAATAGAGCATCACCGATGCTTTGTTGGGTGTTTTTTTATGCTCAAATGTAAGCTGACGCTCACCCAAGGGTACGACTGGGCAAACAATAATAACCATCTGCGGTGTACCACGCAGAATAAAAATTAACATTATGGAGAGAAGATATGAAATTCTTCATGGAACTGTCTCCAATGCAGCTACTGCACATTTAAGAAATGTACAGGCAGTAGGAAAATTGGACAAGGTAACTGACATTCTTTACGATTTAGTTGACCTTGCTAAAATCTTCAAAGTTACCAAAAGAACTCTTTTCAACTGGAGAGAAAAAGGTATTCTTCCACTGATAGAGTTTGGAGGTAGATTGTATTTAACCCACAAGCAACTTGAAGCTGTGATAGTCCAGAAAGGGGGTGTACTATGAGCGAGGTAATTCCAGAAGAAATCGTCACGACCAACATTCAGATGGTACAAAGCTATCTGACGGAAAACTACCTATTCAAGTACAATGCTAACACAAACAGGCTGCTTGTAAAGTCTATTAGTGGCAGTGATAATTTTCACTATCTGAATGATTTTGAGTTTAACACCATTCTCAAAAACATTAAGGTGGCAAACATCAAGTGCTCAAAGGACTTACTGAGAACGGTGCTATTCTCGGATTTCGTTGCCAAGTTCGACCCATTTCTGGCTTACCTTAACGGTTTGCCAGAATGGGATGGCACGGACTACGTTGCTATCTTGGCGGATAGTGTCAAGACTACAGACCCCGAGCATTGGAATTTCTGTCTTAGGAAATGGCTTGTGGCTATGGTGGCTTCCCTCGTAGATGAAAAGGTCGTTAATCATACGGCCATCATCTTCTCTGGGGCGCAGGGAATTGGCAAGACCAGATGGTTTCACACCATCATCCCTACGCCATTAAGAGAATTTGTTTATGAGGGGTATATCCAGACGAGAGACAAAGAAACCAACGTAAAATTGTCCGAGTGCATACTAATTCTGATGGATGAACTTGAAAATATGTCTGGCAAAAACATTGACGCCCTAAAAATGCTTATGACACAGGAAAGCATATATTTAAGGAGAGCCTATCAAGTAATGAGCCAGACTTATACAAGAAGAGCCTCCTTTGCAGGAACGGTCAATAAGAAGCAGTTCTTAACCGACCTTACAGGCAACAGAAGATTTCTTTGTTTTGAGGTGGAGAGTATCAATCTACATCATCAAGTTCCATTAGAGCAGTTGTACGCCCAACTACTCCACCTCTTTAGGACAGGCTTTCAGTTCTGGTTTGACGAAAATGAGATAGCCAGACTTAACGAGAAAAATGCCCCGTTTAGGTTTGTGTCTGTAGAGGAAGAAGCATTGTTTAATGTTTTTGAGCCATGTAAAAAGGGAGAAGAAACAGCGTTCCTAACAACCACACAAATTCAACACGCATTAGTACAGCACACAGGACACAAGTCACTATCAACACAAGTCATCGGCCATTTGCTGAGAGATGCAAAATTTGAGAGAGTGAAAAGGAATGATGTTTACGGCTATTTAGTGAAAGAAAAGGAACATCTTTCTGACTAAATTTGAGAAATCAGTTACCACGCTTACCCTCCAAAGGTAAGCAGGGTAACTGATTTTCTTCTTTCTCCACGTTTTCCTTTTTATTATTCGGCAAAGTCTTTTCCTAATACGGCATAAGCGTTTTTGTTATGCCATAATGAGCCATCCAGATAGAAGACCTTAGTAAAAGGCTTATTATCTATCTGGAATGAGAAATGAATGGCTTTGCATTTTCTGAATTTATTGTCGCTGCATCTTATCACCTTACTGCCACACTCCTTATAGACCCCAATAAATGAGAAATGATGTAAGTGGTCTGGTAGCACAGGAAAAGCATCTTTGCTGTGTGAATGGATTTCTTCGATTTCCCTTTGGTTGTCCTTAAGGGATACAATAGAGGAATAGTCCTCCTTGAAGAATGAGAGAAATGCAGGGGACATCAAGTTATGACGAGATTTCCCATCATAATGGAACACAAAGCCCAAGCCTTTTATTGTCACTAACACCTCTCGTTGGGTTTCCATATTCTGCTTCATTTGCCTAATGATAAGAGTAACAGCCATACAAGAGTAAATATTAACCCAATGGCAAGGCTTGTAACGATGCCTACATTGCTATTGTTCTTTGAGTCATCTTCTTCCATTCCACAAAAGAAATACCATGCGCCAGCGCATGTAAGAGTTCCTAATACAACAAGAATGATACTCATATTCTGATTTGCAGTTTATCAAAGTCCAAGATACATTTATTCTCCAACAGAAACTGCATACCTAATATGCCGTGTATCTGTATGCCAGTTTCATTCTGTATGTTCAAAATTGCATCAGAAGCATTCAGTACAGAGAATGTAGAGGTGCATAGTGTTCCCTCAAAGTCAAAAGTCGCTTCTACAATAGGTGTTTCGGTGTAATGCCCCTCAATACCCATTATTTGATTATTGCCATTTGTGAGTTTTACATCGTCTTTCAGATGTTCATATACAAAGTCAAATAATACATTATGGGTGGCTCCTGTGTCTATCAAGAAGCAGATGTTTTTCTGTTTGCCAGAGGATAATATCAATGGCAGACCGATACTTTGTATTCCGTATGATATTGAAAATTCCATTGTTTCATATTATTTGTTAGTTGGTTAGGAAATAGCCATTTCGTAGTTTCTGGTTAATGAAATTGATAAATCGTGGCACTATCTCGTCTAATAGGTTGCATAGGGTATCAAA
This sequence comes from Prevotella sp., assembly GCA_017469955.1. Taxonomy (GTDB): domain Bacteria; phylum Bacteroidota; class Bacteroidia; order Bacteroidales; family Bacteroidaceae; genus Prevotella. The sequence continues at coordinate 121,855 of JAFUFJ010000007.1, read as the reverse complement.
CACTTCTTCTATGCTAAATATCTCTATCTGAATGGAGTATTCGCCATCCCCCTCACAATAGGACTTGTATGATATTTCATAAAGTTCTTCTGGGAGATTTGCTATATGCTCCATAATCATTATATTTAGTCGATGTTCCAATAATTACTTGCATCACCCTCAAAGGCATCATCCATCAGTTCTTGCCAATCAGAAAGAGGGGCTTCATAGTCAAAGGTGTATTCATTAGTATAAATGCTATGAGTTTTTTCTGCTTTTGGTTTCTTCCCAATCTCCAAACTATGCCTAACCCTTGCAGGATTATAAATCACAGGGAATTTTACAGCCAATTCATCTTCAAGTCTGCTATTTCTGTTAGACCTTATACCCAAAGAAAGCAAGTTAATCATACTGTTTTCTCCTTTCTGAATAGCCTTGACACAATGTAGTTTGCTTGTATTGATAGGCTGAATGCAATCAAAGGACAGGGAGATAATAACCTTTCCCCATTGGTTAATGATACCCCAACACTTCTGCTCGCTGTTTGGCACATACCTCATTACACGGGCTACGCCGCAGACAAATTGAGGGTCACACCAAGCATATAAGCCAAAGGGGACTACTTGTCTGTTGTCCGCATTGATATAGGCATATTGGTACTTGTCATTTCTGACTTGCGAGAGGCCACAACTGAAAGGCTGCATTTCTATATATTGTGGCTCAATGATTATATCCCCTGTCTGGTTCTTTGCACCAAACAAGCCATTCTCTTGAAAGATGATGTAGTCCTTATCCATATTGCTCTCTTTGTGACACATCACAAAAAGAAGGTGTAGGCAAATCCTTCATCTGTACATTCGGAGGTATCGCCAAACACCTAAGCCACTACAAATAAGGAAAGCCCACACCCTAAGTGTGAGCATTCGCAAACTTGCTTATTTGTGGCTCATTCTTCTAATTGGCGATTTTCCGAATGTCACAATGCAAGAAGCAAACGCACTTCTTCTATAATATGTCTTGTTCTACTTTTATGTCATATCTCTACGTTTTGGTTTCTGGGTGCAAAATTAGCAAAATTCTTGCAGAAACTTTCAACAGAGAATGAAAAAGTGATTTTCGGAGCATATTATTTCCCAAGAGTGCAGACTTTCCAAATACTTGTTATGTCCTTAAGAGGTGTAGGATAGAAGCCCAATGCCACTAAAGGCACAAGAACTTCCACCTGCACCCATCATCAAGAATGGTTATCCTTGTCAGTAAACAGACACATTATAATCTGCCCAATAATGACGTTGAGCATAGCAGAGAAGAACAGCATATCACACCATTGGCAATGTCGTTTCATCAAGCAAGCCACTCTCCACAATTCTTTTACAGAGTTCGTGGGATGACTTGTTTCTGAGGTCATAGCCATAGGAGGGGCTACCCACCATTCTGATAATGGCAACAATAGTTCTCATTAGTGTCTGCTGCAATGTCCTGTGATAGCAACAGGTGCTTTCGGCAAACCTCTTACCATTCCACCCGTAGTCATTAAGGGCTGTTTGCAAGTCTTGTGCAGCCTTGTATTCACGGCTAAATTGTAGTTCCATAGTTCCCAAGTTGAAATGTTAAAGGGCAGAGTACCAAAGACTGATACCCTGCCCACGTTTAATGTTCTCTTACCCATTCAGCAATGAGCATCACTATTATGATAAGCCCAAAGAGGGCTGTGCAGAAGAATGTGCATATCATCGTAGAAACCACGAAAATTCATTCTCACCATACAAAGCCCTGTTCAGTCCATCTGCCAACAGGCTTGCATTGTTTGCCCTGTCTAAGAAATTGTCGATGTAACTGCTCTTGTTGGCTCCTGTCAGCAGGTTATACACGTTCCACATAGAGATTTGCGGTGTGTTCTCCATTCTGGCAAAGTTCTCGTCGGCATAGTAAGCCCTTGCCACAAGCCCAATCTGGGTGTCAGTCATTAGCATTTGTGGCAGCGACTTTCTTATATGGGCTGGCAGATACTGATACATTCTGCTCTTGCCCAAGAACTGCGCGAACTCTGTTTCTGACATATAACTATTTTGTAGGGCTGACATCAACTGCAAGTGCTTATCCATATTGTAGGATTGGAGCAACATTGTAACTTCCCTTGCCAAGTCAATTACATTCATTACTTTCAGTTCAGACTTGTAGCCATCCGTGGAAACACACATATTGCAGCACACCAAGTTCTTGAAGCCAATGAACACTTTGAACTTCTCCATACCTTTCTTGCTGTAGAGGTTTTCGTGATTGTAGGCTCTCACACCGCCAATGGTAAGATTGAGCCTGTTCCCTGCAATGTCCTCGTAGATGGTAGGAATTTCAAAACAGAACATCATCCGCTCATAATAGATGGTCTTGTCCTCTTCCAACAGGGCACTCACTGGCTTGTAGATGGCTTCTGGCGTCCGTCCCTTGATAACATGGCTCACTCTCACTACAGGAGCATTGATTTGTTCTCTGGGGAACACTTGGCTTGCTGTATTCCAGACACTTTCAATGAAATTCACATGGGATATGGTAATCTCATTGTCTTTGCTGAACACAGGCACTATGCAATCATCTTTCAAGTGCTGCATACTCACTTCCTTTGTGTTGGCTTCAATGAATGGCAGTCGTGTTTCACTCTCCACCACTTCTGTTGCCACACTCTCTATTACTGGGTTGAATGTCGGCAGAACACTCATCCTCACAGGCCTGCTCACCACGGGCATTGTCAAGTTAGGAGCCTTGACGGGCTGCAACTGCATTGCTTCCATATTGTACGAAATTTGGGGTATAACTTATTGGTTGGCTATCTCTCTGGGGTGTCTGCAACTGCGCTTTCCTCTGTGAAAAGTCGGTGCTTAGTTGCTGATACCATTCGGGGTACTGCTGATAAATGGCAGTCAATTCTTCAATGGTCTTTACCTGCTGTATTCTCTGCTTGATGGCATCCACACCCACACCATCATTGCACCAATCAAGAATGGCCTTGCCTGTCTCTGGAGTAATGACAAACTCTGGTTTTCCGATGAAAAGACTTGTTCTGTCCTTGGACGCAAGGGCTTGGTGCTTCATATTGATGTCAAGGACTATCGTAAATTCATAGTCCACACCATCACGCATAACAGCCTTTAGCCCTACTTTCTCTGGCACCATCTTTCCGTTCTTCTCACTCAGCACATAGTCCTGTTTGCAGCGCATAGTACAGATGATATGACTGCCACTTTGCAGGATGGTCTGCATAAACTGGTTCATGCGAGGTGTTATCTTCTGCCAATTAGTGAAGCTATTGCCAGGCAGATTTGCGTGATACTCCAGAAGATTGTCCCAACATTGCGAAATGCTGTCAATGATGATAACCTCCATTCCTGCATCCTCACACACCTTGATAGCCTCAACGTATGTTTCTGGCGTAAAGTTGTCTTGAAGAGGTAACACATTGTACTGCCCCAAATGTGCATAGAGGTCAGCACTCCCATTCTCGCTGTCAATGACTGCAATCTTGCTCCAATCATTGCACAAACCAAAGGCTAAGAGCAGGGCAGAATAGGTCTTGCCACTGCCTGCACAGCCTTGCAAAGCCAACTTTATCTTGGCTTGCTTCTTGCTTGATTTTCTTAATTCCATGTCCTATTACTATTAAATGGTTTCAAACTTTCAAAAAAAATAAGCAGGGAGCACACACGGCACTCCCTACTCAATACACCTTCTGGACCCAGCCTACAGAACTGCCAGCGTGGGTGCGTTGCTTTCTCCACGCTGATGCAGCAGGTAGAACATATCACCTGTATCTGGTGAGCATACATGCGAGATTACGGGATTGGTAATCTGGCCTGCTGCAAACTTGTCACTCACAGCACCAGTCTCACACCCATAGGCGAAGAAGATTTTACCTGTTGAGGGATTTTGCTTCACCTCAATCTTCTGCACTCCCACCTGTGCCTTGAACTCGGCAACAGACAATGTTTCAATAAACTTCAATCTTTCCATAACTTGATGATTTTGTTTGTTAGTAAATGTTCAACTGCAAAGGTGGGGTTGCAATATGCCAACCTCCCAAATGCCCCACAGGGGGGGCATCCCCATTGCAATGGATGGGGAGGGTGTTGTTTTGATGTATATTCCGCACTTGATTATGAAGTGGCGAAGAAAAAATATCAAAAATTTTGTGACCTGTTTTGTCTTACAATAAAGATTGAAAGATTAGAAAATCCCCTGCTTCCAATGGTGAAAACAGGGGATTTTGTGCAAAGTCAAGCGTGTGCTAATCTTTGTTCGACATTCATCATATCGTGGGCAATGCTTGTGTCTAATATCCTTGCGTAATGCTGTGTCATTCTGATACTTTTATGTCCCAACATCTTTGAAACATTTTCTATTGAAACATTGTTCGCCAATGTGACGGTGGTCGCAAAAGTGTGTCTGGCGCAGTGTGTTGTCAGATTTTTACTTATTCCTGCAATGTCTGCAATCTCTTTCAGATAGGCATTCATTTTCTGATTTGATAAGACGGGTAGCATATATCCTGTGGCGGTTCTATGCGCTTTGTACTTATTCAATATCTCCAATGCGGGAGTAATCAATGGGATATGGCACATATTATTTGTCTTATGTCTTGCCTTACGAATCCAATACTTATCGCCATCTTTCACAATGTCTTGCTCTGTCAGAGAATGAACATCTACATAGGCCAACCCACAATAGCAGCAGAACAAGAAAACATCCCTAACCTGCTCTAACCGCTCTATTAAGAAATGCTTCTTTGCCAATCTGTCAAGTTCTTCAGATGTTAGAAACTCCTTTTCCACTTCATCCGTCTTTAGATGCAGAAGTTCCACGGGCGAACTGGATATGAGTTGTCTATCCACGGCCATATTTAGTACTTTCCCAAGATTTCTAATGTACTTTACCGTTGTATTGTTGTTGTTATGCCTAACCGTCATTAGATAATGCTTGTATTTTTCCAACATCAATAAATCAACATCAGTTAATGCCACATCATCAACATGATATTCATAGGCCAGAAACTCCTGTACCAATTTTAGCGAGGTTTCATGCCTCTTATAGGTATTCTTGGCTACCGTAATGTCTATTAAATCCCGAAGCGTTTGATTATGCTCAACATACAAGGATATAAGAGATACTTTTGGAGTGTTCTTTCCTTTGTATCTGCTTGCAATTTCCTTTGCCGTGACAACTTTCCCCTGCTGCTGAATTTGCAGGGCAATGTCATGAAGGGCGTACTCCTGTTGGTCAAGAAAGGTGTTTAGTTGCTTGTTATGCAACGTATTGCCCTTTACTCTCCCCTTAACTGCAATCCATTGAACGGGATTGACACTTTTTCCTGTTGCAAACTCTGATGAAACCTTGCTAACCGTCACCCTTATATAAATAGGTGCAGTTCCATCTTTCAGCAACTTCTTCCTTTTGATGAAAACCAAAATTCTTACCATAAAATAATACTTGTTTAATTTGCCTGCAAAGGTCGGAAGAATATCTGAAATATGAAAGTGCAAAATATTGAAGGGCAATGAAATATGCGGAAACCGTAGGACTTTGACACCTTAGAACTTCAAGTCCAACAGGAAGTCCAACGGTAGTCTTTCCGATATTTGCTTTTCATTTCAACATCTTACAAATAAAAAATCCTGCAATTCAGCGAATTACAGGATTTTTCATTTGTCTTCATCGGAAGTTTGTGGAGCTGGCGGGAGTCGAACCCGCGTCCAAACAGGGAAACCATACGCTTTCTACACGCTTATTCCAGCCTTTGGTTTTCGTACTACGGCAAGACCTGGACCACCAACCGCAGTCTTATCCCCTAAGACTTCACCAGAAGATCGAGGCCTCTTCGGGCTATTTCCGATTTTCCTGCGCCGCTTTGTCCGTGGATTCGGAACAACATCCATCGAGAGCGACGTCTCGTTCCATCACCTTGTGACGGAATAAAGCCAGTAATCTACTATACTTCGATTAGGCAGCGAGAGCATACTCATTGTTGCCAATTAATTTTCTGAAAGCTTTGATTAAGGAGAAAGCCTCCGAGTCTCCGCGTGCTTACGTACCATCTCAACCCGCTGTCAAATCCAGTCAACCCCAGATTGTCCTTGCTTGCCGATGGCATGGGTAAGGACTGCAAAGGTAATGTCTTTTCTTTGTTCTGCAAAAATTTGCCGGTGTTTTTTCACTTTTGGGGGCGAAAATGTCTGCTCTGACGGCTATTCTGCCGAAGAAAGGTCAGATTTTTGCCTTCAAGAACTTCTTTTTCCTCGGCTCAAAGGTGTGGACGGCCTGTATCTTTCCTGTGCGAAGATTGTGGATGGTGACCTTCAGATGGCCTTCTTCCACCAGCCCTTCAATGACGGTCGGGAACTGTTCCGGGCTGTTATTGCTTGTGTCAGCAGCGTGTTCGGGGCCACCTCCTACGATCTGAGCCCACGGACGTTCCGCTGTCGGGGCATCATAGCGATAGTGATGCTGATGGGCTGTAATGATGAGCTGGCAGCCTGCTTTCTCAAGAAGCGGACACCACATGCGTGCACAGGTGCGCTGCCACATGGCGAAGTCGGTATCATATTGCGGATCTTTGTCGTCGGGAGCCACGTCGCCAGGGTTTCTTTTCGGGTCGGGATCAAAGAGAGGTATGTGGCAGAAGGCCACCAGATAGGGCGCTTTGGCGATCTCCGGCCGGGAGAGTGCGCTGCGAAGCCAGTCTACCTGAGCCTCCCTGTAGGCCGCGCTGTTGAAGAGTCCGGCAAAGATGGGATTGGTGTCAAGCTTGTCTTCGGCTGTGTCGAGGCCGATCATGGCCATGTCTCCCATGCGCACTGCGAAGTTTCGTCCGAGATCCCAGTCCCGGGAGAGTCGCTCTTCGGGCTGCCTGTACATCCAGATACGTTCCAGATGTCGGTTGGCCATACCGCGGGAATCGTGGTTGCCTGGGCAGAAAAGATAGGGTATTCGGGCAGCATAGTCCTTACGGCTGATGTCGGGCGTGAGGAAGATGCGTGTCTGCGCTTCGATGGTTTCCTCAACGTTGCTGGCGTCGCCGTTCCACACCACGCATGTCGGACGCAGCTCTTCAATCTTTTCTACGGCACGTCCGAAGGGCACCCACTGTACGTGTGTGTCGTTGATTACACAGAAATGAGCCCGAGTATTGTCGCCTGCAGTGACAAAGCTGTATATGTGTTCATCCTCTTCGTGACCGACAATTTTCATGTTGTATCCGCCCTTGTATGCGATACGATCGGCACCAATGCGATAGTAATAGGTCGTTGAAGGCAGCAGACCTGTCAGCCTGACCTGGATGACACGGTCGCTGATGTCGGTCGTCCGATAGCCTCCACACATCACTTTTCGGCCGTCACTCAGGTCGGGTTTCGTGCCATAAATGACGTATCCATTGGCCATATCGCCGACGGCAAAGGCGACGCCTACCGACGTTTCGGCAAAGTTTTGCAGCATGGGAGCCGAAGCCAACAGCGCCTCAGAGGGTCGGCTTTCGGGCGAGTTCCCGGCCAGAGCCTGCCTGTCGGGGTCCAACAACGTGGTTGCCTGGGCCACTCCACTGGTGCTTGTTGCAGCGGCAATAAGGGCCGAAGTCTTCAGAAATTCTCTTCTTTTCATAGCATATTGTAATTTTTTCGATGGTACATTCACGGAACAGGCGCCCCGAAGGCCGACGGCATTCCACCTGCAAAGTAAGCAATTATTTACGAGAAGGCCAAATCTTTTCCCGTGTTTTTTCAGAGCAGGCAGGCAGGAAGCGCTTCCAAAATGCAGCAAAATCGGGCAATATTTGAATTGTTAAATATTTTGAATTTATTTTACAATAAACAATCCTTCTTCCCTTTCAAACCGTCAACGGAGAGATTTTCCAAAGAAACTCCCATTTTTTACGCTCTGAGCAGAAACCGTTGAATATCAACAAGCTACAGCGATGTTGTCAAGACAGCATTCAGAAAACGCATTTCAACATTATAGAACAAAACGAGAAAGGATATGAAAATCAACGAGAAAGGATAGCCTTCTGCATCAAAACCATGTCCTTTCAACCATACAACCCTGAGCAATGTGGCCGAGAAAGCTATCCTTTCTCAACCTGAGTTGCCGATTTTGTCACCAAGAAAGGCGTAAAACCATCACCTTTTAGCTATCATAAGTCCCTCGCAAGTCTCCTTTTTTTGAAAATCAAGTGTTAAAATTATGATTTTTATCTTACAATTATTTCGGCACGGTTTCATACAGACAACAGAGAGAACGGCATGCCCTCTGCTGCACAAAGAGAAGATTTTGTGCAATTTGTCCATGGAAATATGCTTTTTTTCGAAGAAAATTGACTACCTTTGCAACAATTTCGCAAAAAACGAGTTATATGTTATATAACCCCTTTCGAGAAGGGGAGCTACGGAACAAGGTTAGAAACTAACAGAAAACAATAAATCAAACAATATGAAACGACTTATCATCTGTATGCTCATCGCCGTCATCTGTCCGCTGGCAGCCTCAGCCCAGAACTCGACTATGACCGACGAGCAGGTCATGAGCTACATCCTGAAAGAACATGAAGCAGGACGTACACAACAGGAAATTGCCACCCGCCTGCTGCAGCGTGGCATCGATATCCAGCAAGTTCAACGAGTGCGCAAGAAGATGGAGCGCCTGCAAAAGCAGCAGGGACTTGGCACAGCTGACGAAGAATTCGGCGTGCAGAACGGCGAAGACCGCCTGCGCCAGAACAACTCGCAGGAGAAAACCGACCCTAACGGCAACCTGTCGAGCCAGCGGATGCAGAAGCCGAAGACCAAGCGCCACACCTATGACGAGGATGATGACGAATACATGATGATGTTAGAGTCGATGGACGGCATCATGCCCGTTGACTCTATTGCATGGCTTGAACAGATACTTGACGAGCAGAACAAGGAGAAAAGAAAAGTGTTCGGACACGACCTGTTCAACATTCAGAACCTCACTTTCGAGCCCAACATGAACATCGCCACGCCTAAAGACTACCTGTTAGGACCAGGAGATGCCGTGATCGTCGACATCTATGGCGCCTCACAGAAGTCGCTTGACGCCACCATCTCGCCCGACGGCGAAATCGTCATCGAAGGCGTAGGTCCCATAACAGTGGCAGGACTCACCGTCGACCAGGCCAACGCAAGGCTCCGTTCGAAGCTCGGAGCACGCTATGGCGGGTCGCAAGTGAAACTGTCGGTCGGACAAACCCGCACCATTCTGGTCAACGTGGCAGGCGATGTCGTGGTACCAGGCACCTACACGCTGTCGGCCTTCTCGACAGTCTACAACGCATTATACATGGCTGGCGGACCAAGCGAGCTGGGAACCTTGCGCAACATCAAGGTCTATCGCAACGGCAGACTCATCTCTACCGTCGACGTCTACGACTATTTGCTCAACGGAAAACTTTCAGGTGACATCCGCCTGGCTGACAATGATCAGATAGTTGTAGGGACATATGACTGCCTTGTCAACATCACTGGTAAGGTCAAACGCCCCATGTTCTATGAGATGAAGCGCGACGAAAGCATCGGCTCCCTTATCGACTTTGCCGGAGGATTCACAGGAGACGCCTACAAAAAGTCGGTCAGGGTGGTCAGGAAGACTGGTCGAGAATACTCTGTTTACAACGTCGGAGAGTTCGACATGGGCTCGTTCCACGTAGCCGACGGAGACTCTGTCAGCGTCGACTCCATACTTGAACGCTTCGAAAACATGGTCGAACTGAAGGGCGCAGTGTTCCGTCCTGGCATGTATCAGGTAGGAGGCAACATCGCCAGCGTGAGAGCACTGCTCGAGGCTGCTGAGGGTGTCACTGAAGAAGCCTTCACTGCCCACGCCGTAATGCACCGCATGAAGGAAGACAGAACACTGAAAGTAATACCTGTTGACGTCGACGGCATCATGAAAGGCGACAGCCCCGACATCGCCCTTCAGCCCAATGACGTGCTGTTCATACCCACCAAGCAGGAGATGATGCAGGACCAGACCATCACCATCCACGGCGAAGTGCAATATCCCGGCATCTATAAATATGCCGACGACGAAACCATTGAAGACTTCATCCTGCAGGCAGGCGGACTGAAAGAGACCGCTTCGACCGTGAAAGTCGACGTGTCGCGACGCATCATGAACCCGCAAGCCCTCACTACAGACACCGTGATTGCCCGCACCTACACCTTCGCCCTGAAGGAGGGGTTTGTGATTGACGGCGAACCAGGCTTCACACTCATGCCCTTCGATGAGGTCTACGTGCGCCAGAGCCCTGGATACTACAAGCAGCAAAACGTGAGCGTTGAGGGTGAGGTTATGTTCAGTGGCACCTATACTCTCTCACGAAAGAACATGAGACTGAGCGACCTCATCAGAGAAGCCGGCGGTGTAAACGACCGTGCTTTCGTGAGCGGTGCGCGCCTTGAACGCAAATATACTCAGGAAGAACGACTGCGTGCCGAGGCTGCAAAGAAAAAGGCACTCGAAGAGATGGAGACCAACTTGCAGGAACAAGCCTCGCGAATGGGCAACATCAACATGTCGACACTCAGCTCAAGCCAGCAGATGAAGAAATATGAAATCGGAGACTCCTACCCCGTAGGTATCGAACTTGACAAGGCTCTCAACAACCCTGGCAGCAACGACGACATCGTGTTGAGAGAAGGCGACAGGCTCATCGTCCCACAGTATGAGGCTACAGTCAAGATTAACGGCGAAGTGCTCTACCCCAACACCGTGGGCTACGTGAAGGGGAAAGGCGTCAACTACTACATTGACCAGGCCGGCGGATTCTCCAGCAAGGCTAAGAAAAGCCAGACATATATCATATACATGAACGGCATGGTGTCGAAGGTTGGCCACAGCGCCAAGGTGATGCCTGGTTGTGAAATCGTAGTTCCGGCCAAGTCAGTAGCCAAGATGACGACCGCCGAAAGAATGAGTATGGCCACATCGGCAGGCTCGTTTGCCGCCATCATCGCAACCATTGCCAACATCATCCTGTAAGCAAAACCTGAAAACAACAGCATAAAGTCCTAAAACATACTAATATGGCTGAGACAAAAAACACAGAGGTCATCGACCTTGGACACATCTTCAAGCTGCTCTTCTCGAAGAAACTCCACTTTTGCAAGGTGCTGGGAACGACCTTCATCCTTGCCAGTGCGTTCATCGTCTGCATCCCCCGCTACTACCGTTCGGAAATAAAGCTCGCGCCAGAGCTTGACAACTCGCTGGCCGACGGTGCAATAGGAAGCCTTGCATCATCGTTCGGATTCGACATAGGAAGCATGGCCACCACCGATGCCATTTCTCCTGAACTCTATCCTGAACTACTGCAGACCAACGACTTCATCGTACAACTGTTTCCGATGACTGTGGAAAATGAGGAAGGAACCTTGAAAACCGACTACTTCACCTACATGGCCAAGCACCAGAAACACGCATGGTGGACAAAGGTTATTGCAAAGATCAAGCGTCTGTTCACCAAGAAAGGAGAAGTGGCAGGAAAGGGAGAAATCGATCCTTTGCATCTCAACAAGATGCAACAGAACATTGTCAACATGATTGCCAACAACATCAATTGCTCTATTGACCGAAAGACAAGCCTCATCACAATCAACGTGACTGACCAGGACAAGCGCATTTGTGCCACTGTAGCCGACTCGATACGTCTCAAACTGCAATCGTTCATCACTGACTACCGGACGAACAAAGCACGTATTGACGTTGAATACTACAAGAAACTCGTCAAAGAATCGCACGCCGACTATGAACAGGCACGAAGGCTTTATGCTGGATATGCCGACTCACATACCGACGCCTCTCTCATCAGTGTGAGGTCAAAAAGCGACGACTTGGAAAACGACATGCAGCTGAAATACAACACCTACAGCACCATGAACAACCAGTTGCAGGCTGCGCAGGCAAAACTTCAGCAACGCACCCCGGCCTTTACTCTGCTGAAAGGTGCTGCCGTGCCGATCAAACCTGCCGGTCCGAAACGAATGATTTTCGTACTGATGATGCTCATGCTCGCCTTTGGCATCGACGGCATGCGCATCATATACAAAGACAAGAATGCAGTTGTCAATTGAAAACATAGTCAAGTTTTTCTTCTGCTTCCTTATCTTCCTGCTGGCAGAATGCTGCGGATATAACATGATAATGATGGAAGGCGGCTACCTTGACGTTGGTTTGGGTCGCTATGTCATTGCCTTAACATTCATGTTATGGGGCGGAGCCGTAGCCATATTTATGCTGCCCGGCGTGAATTTCTACAAGCCTCCGTTCACCGTAACAGCCTTTCTTGCCTACTTTTTCTGGGTCATTATTCCCACGACAATCTTGACAACACGTTCTGGAGACAGCCTTACCTTCAACATCATCGGGGCATGGATGCCTTTGCTTGTGCTGCTGCTCAGCTATAACATAGCACGAAACTACGGCCATAACCGATGGTTCCTGATCATGTTTCTTGCCATTGGGGCAATCTGTACACGGCAATACTTCAAGATATTTTTCAACTTCAATGCCATTGCCGAAGAGTCACACCTCATTTCCTCCTACTATTTGCTCTACATACTCCCGCTGATGATGCTCTGCAAGTCGAAGACTCTACGCCTGACTTTGTCGCTTCTGGTCTTGATCATGATTCTCATCAGTTTCAAAAGAGCCGGTATCGTAGCGTTGGTTCTGGGGCTGATCACCTATGTCGTCAGCATGCAATTCGTCACAAACCGCATCAAGCCATCTTCGATTCTTGCCGGTCTAATCATCGGAGCCCTGTTTGCTTTTGTCATCATCATGCTGGGAAACATGGGTGAAGAGACTCTTTTCGAGCGGTTTGAAAACATCGGTAACGACAATGGAAGTGGCCGAACTGTTGTTTGGGCCATCACAGCGAAGATGATAGAGGATTCGGATCTCAGCTCGTTGCTTTTCGGTCATGGCTATAATGCGGTCGTGCAGAACTCGCCAATTAACCTTTCTGCTCACAACGATTTCCTCGAAATCACCTATGACTACGGCATTATTGGCATTACACTCTACCTTTCCGCATTCATTTCCCTATGCTACTATGTGGTAAAAATGCTTCGCGAAAAATCTGAATATGCCCCTTCAATGGCAATGCTGACAAGCATTATGTTCGTACTGTCAATGATTTCTCACATTGCCATCTACTATTGGATGAACGTTGTCATGCTTACCGTAGGCTATTGCATCGGCAACTTCAAACGCAATAAATATCTACTGATACCGCAAGAGACAAATGCACTCAACGAATAAGATCATAGCCAATTCCGTCATTCTGTATGCGAAGATACTAATATGCATGGCCATCTCGCTATATACAGTGCCCTTGGTGCTCGACGCATTAGGCAAGAGTGACTTTGGCTTGTATGGTCTTATCGCAGGAGTCATATCAATGCTTTCGTTCATGAATGCATCGATGACCATATCAACCCAACGCTATCTCTCGGTAACAATGGGTGAAGGCAATGACATAAAACTATTGGAAGTATACAACATCAGCCTCATTCTGCATATACTGTTGGCCTTCATCATCGCGGTTTCCACAGAATTGCTGATTCCCTGGCTGACAGATTATCTGAATATCGACGAAGGGCGGTTGGATACCGCAACACTTTTATTCCATTTCCTGGTCGTCAATATGGTATTCACCGTGTTGACTGTTCCATTTGATGCCATTCTGAACGCATACGAGAACATGCTGGCTTTCTCGATTTTTGGCATTATCGAATCGGTATTACGGCTGAGCGTTGCCCTGCTATTGCCTTATGTAGCGTATGACTGTTTGGGGTTTTACGGACTGGCTTTGACTATCGTGACCTTCGTCATTTTAACATCGAAATGGATATATACCCGCAAGAAATACACAAAACTCTATCCCGACAAGGATGCCTGCCGTAATCATACGCTCTTCAAAGAGATGTTCAGCTATGCGGGATGGAATGCCTTGGCCGCACTGGCCATGGTGGGACGCAGCCAAGGTATCAACATCGTATTGAACAGATTCTTTGACACCGTAATGAATGCAGCTTATAATGTTGCCAACAATGTGAATGGTGTTTTAAGCTACTTCTCTTCGACGATTCAAAAGAGCGTAAACCCCCAACTGATGCAAAGCGAAGGCAGCAAAGAGAGAAGCCGGCTCATTACGATGTCCTATGGACTTACAAAGTTTTCTATTCTCAGCCTTGGAGTCATTGCATTGCCACTGATTGTCGAAATGCCTTATATCCTTAAACTCTGGCTTTCGGAAGTTCCACGCTACACCATCGAGTTTACTCGTGCCATCATTACGCTGGCTCTTATCATGCAAGCCTCAACGGGACTGATGTCTGCTATACAGTCTACAGGCAAGATAAAGTGGTACACCATTACCATATGCATCATCCTGCTATCTACAATTCCATTGTCCCATCTGGCATTGTCGGTCGGACTTTCTCCGTCATGGGCAATATGGGCAGCCTGCATTACTGAGGTTATTGCCATTACGGCACGTCTGCTCTTCGCAAGGAAACTGGTTGGCGTTTTCATTTACGACTACATTGGCAAGACTATTCTTCCTCCAATGGTACTCATCATTCTCACAGGCCTACTGCTTTTCGGTATCACGCAGGTCATGCCTTCGTCATTTATCCGATTATTGATTGTGGGCTTTTCTGATGTAATCATCTTCGGTTTCTTGTCATACCGATATGTACTTTCTGAAGGAGAAAGACAAGTCATTCTAAAAATTGTCATGAAATTATGCTCAAGAAAATAAAGAAAATACTTAAAACATCATATTGGGACTGGCAATTATCCTTCGAATACCTGAAAATATGGATTGTCCGCCATACTCCTTCACGCCATCTAAGGCGCATTCTTCTGCGCATGATGGGGGCTGACATAGAAAGAAATGTTGCCATGTTTTCCTCTGTTGACATCCGCTCACCCAAGGATTTACATATCGGTGAGGGAACGAGTATCGGGCCAAAAGTCCTGCTCGATGCCCGCAAAGGACTAACCATTGGACGCAATGTCACCATCGCTTATGAAGCCATCATATGGAGTCTTCATCATGAAATGAATTCAAAAGACTTTCACGGAGTCGGCGATAAGGTCACGATAGAAGACTATGCCTGGATATGTTCGCGCGCCATTATCCTGCCTGGCGTAACAATTGGCCATGGTGCAGTCGTCGCTTCTGGTGCAGTCGTCACGAAAGACGTTGAGCCGTTTTGTGTGGTTGGAGGCATTCCTGCCAAAAAGATTGGCGAGAGAACCGAAAGGAATCTTGAATACGTTCCATTTACGAACATGCATATTATATGAAAATAGGTCTGTTGGCATATCACTCCGCATGTAACTTCGGAGCAACTCTTCAGTTGTTCTCTACTTATGTATATCTCATAAAAAAAGGACACTACCCGATTGTCATCAATTGGATACCTGCCGATTTAGAGGAGCATTATGCCTCACAAACACCAAAAGAACAATTCGAGAGACAGTTGACAGTTCGCAAAGAACTATGGATAGAAACCGAACTTTGCCGTACGGTCGAAGAGGTAGCATCCGTCATCGAAAAAGAAAATATTGAAGCTGTCATCATCGGAAGTGATGCTGTTGCCCAGCATCATCCATGGGCCGAGCGTCTGGTTTTCCCCTGCAAAAAGATCATAGCCATGCGCCATTACACCTCAGATGCCATGTACCCAAACCCATATTGGGGCGTATGGAACGGTATGCTCAGCCAGCCTATTCCTGTTGCAGTGATGTCAGTTGCCAATCAGGACTCGGCATTTCGCTTCATCCCAAACAAAACAAAAAGGGCAATGAAGCACAGCATTGCCCAATATTCCTACCTCTCTGTTCGCGATAGTTGGACGCGAGACATGATGGAATACCTGTCTGATGGACAGTGCATTCCTGACATCACCCCCGATCCTGTATTTGCATTCAACCAGAATGCCATATCCCAACTTCCGACCCTTAGCGAGATAAGAGAAAAATTTCAGCTTCCAGAGAAGTATATTCTTGTGAGTCTTCTTGACTACTATCGCCAGTCCGTCACTCAAGAATGGCTGGAAGAATTCGAAAATATCGCTACCCAGCATGGCTATATCTGTATGACATTGCCATTTTCTCACGGAAAAAGTTTCGGTTCGCTCAGCAAAGAAATTCCTCTTCCACTTAACGCTATGGAGTGGTATGCTCTCATCAAACACTCTAGTGCCTACATTGGAAACAATATGCACCCTATCATTGTTTCACTGCATAACCAAGTTCCCTTCTTTTGTTTCGACACATATGGCACGACCCACCTCAACGGATTAGTAACAAGTGACGCCTCCAGTAAAATCAAACATATCCTCACTGAGGCCGACATGGGAGACTATCGCGTATCATGTCTGAGAAAGAACTGTCCGCTACCTACCCCTACAGAGGTATTCGACAAGCTACAATCTTATGATAAAAAGAAGGTAAAAGCATTTGCCGACGACTACCTTTCGCGCTACAACACAATGATGGACAACATACTCAAAGCCTTTAAGCTATGAAAAAAGTAGCCTACTTTTCATACCCTCACTTTGCCGACTGCGACTTACCTCTGCTGCAACAGTTGCGGAAGGAGGTCGACCTTACCTATGTTTTGTGTCTTTCGGCCAACACAAGGCAGGCTACTCTCATCAACGTCGGCAAACTGAAACCGCGAGGAGGCGTCTACCCTATCAGCGAGTATCCTGACCTTCAGAACATCTATCCCTACGTCAACCCCGAGAAATCGTTCGTTCTTAACATGCCAGGACATCACGACTGGTCACCAAACAATGTACTGGCAATCCTCTCTCTTGTCGTTTTTCTCCTACGCAAGCATGTCGAAATACTTCACTTTACATGGCCTTTGCGCTATGGTTCATTCCCTCTTTATCTGCTACACCGACGCATGATATTGACCATGCACGACCCACTTCCCCACTCCAGTGACGAGAACTTACTGAATAGATTCCATCGTTGGGTGGCATTCCGTATGGTCTCCCGCTTTATCATTCTTAACCAATCACAACGAGAACCTTTCATCAACACCTACCATTTGCAGAAGAGACAAGTCTATCTTTCCCGACTTGGCATCTACACACATCTACAGCAAACCCGTCCTATTTTGCCTGAAAGTAAAGATTATGTGCTCTTTACAGGTAGTATCAATCCTCACAAAGGCATCGAGTATCTTTGCGAAGCCATGACTCTGCTGCAAGACAAGCATTCTACGCTACAGCTCATCATTGCAGGCAAAGGACGATTCTATTTTGACAAAACATCCTATGAACAGGCTGGATTTGTAAAAATCATCAACCGCTATATCACTGATGAAGAGTTGGCGGGATTGATAAAGAATGCTGCATTCCTTGTTTGTCCATACATTGACGCTACCCAAAGCGGGGTCATCATGTCTGCCTTTGCCCTTAATTGCCCTGTTATAGCTACTCGAGTAGGAGGACTTCCCGAGATGGTAGAGGACGGCCGTCACGGGCTTTTGGTTCCTCCAAGAGATCCTTCTGCATTGGCATCTGCCATTGAAACTCTCATCAGTTCGTCCACGCTTTTGCAAGGAATGCGAGCCAACATTGCCAAAGACTACGGAAACGGGGCGCTCTCTTGGGAGGCCATCTCCAAAGGCATCGTCGAAATCTATACTAACCAACTATGAAAAAACTCATTGCATATTCCGTTGCATTGGTCAGTATGCTGGCCTGCTGCAACAACGACAGCATGCTTGAAATAACCAGTTTGCCACAGCCACACTATAGCAATTCCGTCAAAATGTCGGGGAAATATGGCGTAAAATGGCAAACAAACAACCCCTACGACTTAGGCCATCGTTGTTTTGATGCCGAGGGATTAAATGCGCATTTTGGAGTAGGAAACATTGCTGCAGTATCTGACTTCGACGAGATATACCCTTGGAGTGACATTCGCAGATGCAACATCAGACGTGAAAACGACCAGACCTTCGTCACATACGAAGGCCAGCCTGGCTTTGCCCTTGACGGCAGCAACGGTGATGTCTTTGTAAGAATACCGAAATTCAGCGTAGAAAAATACGAGTCCGATGGATATGAATATCGAGTCATATCAGCTAATGGTTCCAAGCCCCATCCCGCTTTCATCGAAAACGGTCAGGAACTTGACGCAGTATATGTGTCGGCCTTTGAAGGGTATATCGACGACAACGGCCTCTTACGCTCCATTGCCAACGTTATTCCCACCTCAAACATCGCTGCACAACAGTTTCTTGATGCAGCCCAAAAACGCGGTGCCCAGTATACGCTCTACGACATGCGTACCGTAGATCTGCTCTTTTCGCTCTTCGCCGTTGAGTATGGGTGTCGCAATTCGAGTGTTATCTTTGGCCATGGGGTGTCTGATTACAGGCAGCCCATTGAAAAAGAATGGGATCCTGGGCTGATATATTATTCTAAAAAGAATGAGCAACACACCAACAGTATCACCTGCCGTAGACAGGAAAAAACAATGATTACCGTCGGAAGCAACATATGCATCTGTAATGGCAACCAGCGAAATATTCTGACCTTTGCTCGTCTGACCAGCATCATGCAGTTCTACGACACAACTATCTATACCTTCGACGGCCCACCTGTCGATATTACCACTGACTGTTTCATCGGCAGTTGTGCCCAAAGCACTAACTGGACTGAGACCTGTCGCAGCCCACACACCAGCCATTCAGGAAGAGCCAATATGCTCGAAGCTGGCTTCCTGCCCGAAGAACGTAACCCAATGCGCTACAGATGGATGGAGAATATTGTCGGTAACGTGTGGCACTTCTTGCCTGACATCGCCTTCAAAAATCTGCAGATGTACGTGTGCAGCGACATGAACGACTACTGCTTTGCTACTTATGAATCTCCTTATCAGCCATACGGGCACCCTCTTATCGAGCAGCCAGACAATAGCATACTGTCTGACGGGGCTGGAACTAACTACTGGGTGACGACGCTTTTCAACGACGAGGACAACAAGGGGATCACATTTGGCTGCGACTTCTCCAAGTCACTGAACAGCCAGGAGGCCTTTGGAGCTTACTATTACCTGAAAGACGGTGCCTATATCGTAGCCAATGGGGGAGGTTTCGACCATCAGTATCGCTGCAACCTGCTCACCACAAGGGCATGGATTGAACCTGACTACCGATGGCATCTTTATGGAGCCCGACTACTATTCAAGGACTTGCCCGATCCCGTTGCAACGATAAAAGAATAACTATGAAGCGACTTTCCATCATTATCGTCACCTACAACTCTGAGCGAGACATCTATGACTGTCTGACAGCTATCGACAGCTATTCAGACCTTCCCCGGGAAGAACTGGAACTTATCATCGTCGACAACCAGAGCCGTTCCCCCCAGCCCATGTTCGAAAAAATTCGGGAAATCTGGGGGAGTGACAGTGACATCATACTCATTGAAAACGATCGCAACGGAGGATATGGCCAAGGCAACAATGTGGGCATTCGGCTGGCAACAGCACCTGTCGTAATGATCATGAACCCAGACGTGAGACTCATGGAGCCTGTCTTCAAAACAGCTCTCAAGGCCTTCGACGATGACGAGAAGCTCATTATGTATGGCATGAAACAGATGCTGTCTGCCGATATCAAGAGTCCGCTTTCATTCGATTGCATTTCTCGGATGAACGGCTATCTCTCAACACTTCTCACTACACTCTGCAACAGGATTGACTGTTACCTTCCCCACTATATGTATTTCTCCGGGTCATGCTTCTTTATCAGGAAAAAGAACTTCGAAGACATCGGTCTCTTTGACGAAGACTTATTTCTCTATGGAGAAGAAGACGACATTCATGAACGTCTTTCCAGAAGATACGGACCACATTTCTTCTATAATCGTCACCTACACTACATTCATTTGGCACTCAACCGCATACCCACACTGGATTTAGAACAGAAGATGTTGCAGTCCATCATTCGCTCCAACGAAAAAAAAGGCTATCCCGCCCGACGCATCTTCACCAACCGACTTCAAAACACGCACATCAGATATTGGCGCGAATGGCTACGCGTCAAGAGAGGAAAAGGAAACAAGGAGTTGCTTGAGACGCTCAAACAGTTCAGACAAATTCTAAAAACGCAAATATCAAACACATGAAGAAGATACTATTAGTTTTCGGCACGCGGCCAGAAGCCATCAAGATGGCGCCGTTGGTGTTAGCCCTGCAGCAGGATACCGATCGGTTTGAAACCATAGTATGCGTCACCGGACAGCACCGTGAGATGCTTGATCAAGTGCTCCACATCTTTGGCATCACCCCCGATTACGACCTCAACATCATGCGACAGGGACAGGATCTCTACGACATAACAGCTCGTGTGCTCACGGGCATGCGCGATGTATTAAATAAGGTGAAGCCTGACATGGTGCTTGTTCATGGCGATACCACTACCTCCACGGCTGCAGCTCTCGCTGCTTTCTATCAGCAGATACCCGTAGGCCACGTCGAGGCCGGCCTTCGCACTCACGACATCTACAGCCCATGGCCTGAGGAGATGAACCGACAAATTACCGGTCGCATCGCTACCTATAATTTTGCGCCGACGCCACTTTCGGCCGATAATCTAAGAAACGAGCAGGCTAACGGCAAGATATTCATTACCGGCAACACCGTCATCGACGCCCTTCACATGGTGGTAGACAAGTTGAAAAACAACCATGCGTTGGCAAAAGCGCAAGAAAGCGTATTGAAAACCGCAGGCTATGATGTCGCCCGCCTTACAGACGGTCGCAGGCTTATACTCATTACGGGCCATCGCAGAGAGAACTTCGGCGAAGGTTTCATTAATATGCTCACAGCCATGAAGGACCTCTCGGAAAAGTATCCCGACGTAGACTTTGTCTATCCCATGCACCTCAACCCTAATGTCCGCAAGCCCATCCATCAAGTATTCACTGGCTTGGAATCTCTTTCTCTTGGTGAAGGCTGGGGAGAGGCTCACAACTTCTTCTTCATTGAACCCCTTCAATATCTGGAGTTTGTCTATCTGATGGAAAAGTCGACCATCGTCCTGACCGACTCCGGCGGTATTCAGGAGGAGGCTCCCGGTCTTGGCAAACCAGTCCTCGTAATGCGCGACACCACTGAACGTCCCGAAGCTTTAGAGGCAGGAACTGTGAAACTCGTAGGTACCAACTATAGTCTCATCGTAAACGAAGTGAGCCGACTCCTTGACAATCAAGAAGCCTACCTGCAGATGAGCCATGCCGTCAATCCGTATGGCGACGGTCTGGCCTGCAGCCGAATCCTCGATCACCTCTGCCAATCATCTTAATAACAGCCATATCTATGATCCACATCGCACTCATCGACGAGTCCTACCCCATCAATACCCGCAATACAAAAATACTTAACTCTCTTGCCACGCACTATGGCAAGGAGGCAAAGCTTTCCGTCATCACATGGGACAGGAGCAACCGCTATACAGATGACATCCAAGATTATCATGTCTACAAACGAGATTCGGCCTACGGAAACAAGACTCGCAAACTGATGAACCTCTGGGGATACCGCAGATTCTGCCATGAACAGATTCGCAAGTTGAATCCCGACGTCGTCATTGCATCCCATTGGAACAATCTTCTCTCTGTGCCACGCCTCGACCGTCGCCGACAGATGTTCATCTATGAGAACCTCGATGTGCCGACTGAGGCCTACTTGCTGCGCAAGGCTTCGAGCCTTCTGGAGCACTGGCACCTGCATCGTGTCGACCTCATCATTCATGCCTCACGATTCTTCCAGCAGCTCTATTCTCAGAAAATTCCGCAGATAGTCCTTGAAAACAAGCCTGCCATGGCAACTGAGCCACAAGGGCACACCCTTCACCATCCCATCCGTGTCGCTTACATTGGCGCCCTTCGCTATATTGACATGCTTAAGCATCTCGTTGATGCCGTCAGAGGCGAAGATCGCATCCAGCTCTTCTTCCACGGAGGCGGCCATGCAGAGGACGGGCTCAAAGCCTATGCAGGCAATGAACCCAATATTATCTTTACTGGCTATTACAAATACGAACAGATTACAGAACTCTACCGTCAGGCAGATGTCGTCTGGGCAGCCTATCCCAACAAAGACTTTAACGTGAAGTATGCCATCTCAAACAAGTTCCATGAGTCGTTGGCCTTTGCCGTTCCGGCCATTTATTCTGAGCAGACCTGTCTGGGCGACTTCGTGGAACAGAACGGCATCGGCATCACCATCAATCCCAATTCGGCCGATGACATCAGGAGACGACTGCAGGAATTGTGCGACGGGAAATACGATATGGCGAAGATACAGCGACGCCTGCTTGAATTTCAACAAGAGCAAACAACCTGGGAATCAGACTTCCGACAGGTTGTCAATGCCGTTGACCATTTCCTTCACTCGTGACACTTATTCCTTTTGATAGACTCTCACCCAGTCTATCTGTGTCTCATAGCTATACGTCGGATCATAGTTTTTTGCCCAGCTTCCGTTTCCTACGGCCTGGTTCAGAATAAGGTAGAACGGATGGTCGAAGGGCCATTGGCCGTTGGCCAGCGCATGAGGGTCGCCCGACTTGCGATAGGTGCCTAAGTAAACACCGTCTACATAATAGCTCATCTCGGCGGGAGTCCATTCGAAAGCATAGACATGCCATCGCGAGACATTCAAAGACGCACGAAACTGTCGCTCATGACTGGTCTGTGGAGCCACGACGTTCGTCCAATAAGAATGGATGGTATGGTAGGAAGTGCGCTCGGTATCTATCGTCTCGAATATGTCGATTTCCCCACCTTTCGGATGGTCTTCTGCCGGAGGTTGGGGCATCATCCACGTGGCAGGAAAGTTTCCTGCATGGCGTTTCGTCTTCAGGCGCACCTCCACTCTGCCATACTGAAAGGAGAACTTATCCTTTGTTTCAATACCTCCTGTCAGCATCTTTGCTGTGTCACGCTGCAAGTCCCGGTTGGGAATGGCACGCAGATGCAATGCCCCGCTTCTCACCACGGCCACCCGTTCGTCGTCGCACATCAGCCGGTCCCATGTAGACAGTCCCCTGCGACAACGGCTCCATTTCGAAGCATCAGGCTGACTATTGTCAGGACCGTTGAACTCATCGCTGAACACCAACCTGTATCCTTCCTTGCCATCATCGGCAGACTGGGCATAAGTCATGTCGGTCATCAGCAGCAATGCTGCCGAAAGAACCATCAGAAGCCTCATTTCTTTCATTGTTGACTTTCTTTTTATTGTTTCGCAGCAAAGGAAACAAAAAAAAGCAGCATGACAAAATAAAAATCGCAAATTAACACAATAGTTTTCGGCTTTTTCGGTTATTAGATACAGATTATGGAAGAAAAGAAGAATGACAAGCCCGTTGTGTCGGTCATCATGCCGATGCATAACTCTGCGAAATACCTGCGTGAGGCCATAGAGTCTGTCAGATGCCAGACGTTTCAAGACTGGGAACTTCTCGTCGTCGACGATGCCTCTACCGACAACTCTGTTGAAATCGCCCGGGAATACACGAAAGCCGACTCGCGCATCCGCCTGTTCGTCAACGAAAGCCCCATTGGCATCCCCTCTGCGCCGCGCAACATAGGCCTTCAGGCTGCCCAGGGACGTTTCATTGCCTTTCTTGACAGCGACGACATCTATCTGCCGTGCAAGTTAGAACAGCAGCTTGCCCTCTTCGAAAAAGAGCAAGCTGCCGTTGTCTATTCCAACTACGAGAAGATGGACGAGGGCGGTATTCGCAACAACCGCATCATTGTTGCCCCGCCCTTCACCGACTACAAGCAGATGCTGAAGGGGAACGTCATTACCATGCCTGCCGGCATTTACGACCGTTCGAAGGTTGGAACCGTGCTGATGAAGAGCGAGCATCACGAGGACTACATCATGTGGCTCGACATCTTGAGGCAGGGATTCAGGGCCGTCAACACGCAGACCGTGGTGGCTATAGTCAGGGTAAGAGACACTTCCGTCTCGTCCAACAAGCTGAAAGCGGCTGGATGGCAGTGGAATATCTACCGCAATGTCGAGCACATCCCGCTGGCGAAGTCGGTCTACTACTTCGTCAACTATGCCTACCGCGCCGTCAAGAAGAGCCTTGTCTGACCGAGAAGAAATGTTTTTGCAGAATTACATGCCAAGCATACAATAAAATTGCAAGTTCTGCGTTTTATAGTTAAAACAGACTGTAATTCTATCTTATCAAGACCATCAATGACACAACTGGAGAACGGATATATACTTGACGGCATGAACGAGCTGGAACGCAACACCAAACGAATCTTCGACTTCTGCGTAGCACTTGTCTGCCTGGTCATCTTCTCACCCCTGTTTCTCATCTGCTATATCGCTATTCGACGAGAAGACGGCGGACCAGCCATCTTCAAACAGGAGCGCATCGGACGCTTCGGACGCCCTTTCAACATCTACAAGTTCCGCTCCATGCGCGTCGATGCAGAGAAAGACGGCCCCGCTCTCTACCAGCATGAGAACGACACGCGCATGACAAAGACGGGAAAGTTCCTGCGCGACCATCACCTTGATGAGCTTCCACAGTTGTGGAACGTGCTGAAAGGCGACATGGCTTTCATCGGACCAAGGCCTGAACGCCAGTACTACATCAACCAGATTCTCGAGCGCGACCCTCGCTATGTATACCTGTATCAGATACGTCCGGGAGTGACTTCCTATGCCACTCTCTACAACGGCTATACCGACACCATCGAAAAAATGCTGCGAAGGCTGGAACTCGACCTCTACTATCTGGAGCACCGCTCATGGTGGTTTGACATCAAACTGCTGTTCATGACCTTCCTGAGCATCGTCTTCGGCAAGAAGTTCTAAGCCGGCCAAGCCCCGCGAGACTTCTTTTCCAAGAGGATTCCGAAGCCGATTCCCTGTCTGAATCCAAAGACTTCCCGACATGACCTGTCACGGCACTTGCCGAGAAAGCTGCCCTTTCAAGGTGAGAATCCATAGCTTTCTTGTCCATAACTCTATCCTTTCTCACCCATAACCCTATGGTTTCTGGGGCTGAAACATAAGCTTTCTTAAAAACATCCCACAGACTCTGCCCGGACATCTCCTTCCCTTCCCGGGAAAATCCCTTTCGCACTTTCGCCAAGACACAAAAAAACGCCGTCCCGACCCTTGGCCGAAGACGGCGGCATGATTGTCCTAAACTGTCATGAAAGAAGGAGCCTGCGCCCCGGCACGCCAGCCTTTCCCGCGCATTCCATGCAGCACACGCGGGATGAAACGCAGAAAGAGCATCGCTCCTTAGGTCTGACGAAAAGGCAATGGCAAACTCAATATTTGCGGAAATTCAGCTGCAAGCCGTCCGAGCGGAGCACCATCTTGCTGTGCGTCAGCGAGACAACATCAAACGTCTCCTCGAGACTGTTGACACCGAACCGCTGCAGATCTTCCACACTTTCGACGTCAGGATCGTTGTGATCGCGGTCGACATATACCGGCGACGACACCGAAAGCTGGGTCTTCGTATACTCAAACCTGCAGAGAATGTTGACGAAACGAGGGCTCAACGTTGCCTCGCGAAGCTCCAGAAGACGGCCCTGAAAGCTCCACGTAAGCCCCTCTTCACGCACATCGGAGACACCTCCCGTCGAGAGAGTGTCGACGGTCGTTAGCAGCCAGAAGCCGTCAAGACGGCCATTGTCCGACGTTTCCAAGTCGCAAGAGGCAAGTCCTGCCAAGAGGACTGATGCCAAAACTGTTCGTATGATCTTCTTCATCTCAGCGTCCTTTCTGCTTTTTCTTGTCGGGGAAGAGCAGCCCTTGGCGGGCGATTGTCAGCTGTGCTCCTACGTTGTTGCCAAGCAGCTTCCCGTTGTCAATACCCAGTGCGCCCCTGACACTCCATCCGTGCAACGGCGAACGGTCAGGAAAGCGATAGTCAGTCTCCAACATTGCGCTCACATTCTGGCGCGGATCAGGATATACATTGAAGTAGCTGCCGTAGCCTTTCTGCCACGTTGCCAGCAGCCGATAGCGCAATCCTGGGAAAGGACGACCGCTCAAGCCCATGTGAAGAGCATGGAAACGGTTGTTCTTGACCACGATCTGACCGTCATCATTATAGAGGGGTGAGAGGTAGAGAGGATTGCCTATAACCTGTCCCCAGTGCTGCCAGCCGGTGTAAAGGTGATGGTTGTAGTAGTTGTCGAGGCCTGTATAATGCTCGGCCAGGTTGGCAGTGTGGTCGTGATAGGTAGGACCGCCCTGATACTTCGTCGTGAGATATTCCAGTACAAGACCGTCAATCCACTTCCCATATTTCAGTTTAAGTTCGCCACCAAGCAGCCAGTCATTGAAGTCATAGATGAAATAACGATGCTTCACATGCTGCTGGGCCTGCTCGCCTTCACCCCAGCCATTGTAGGCAATGTGTACTGCCATCGAGTTGTCCTCGAAGAACTGGTCGGCATAAAAAGCCATCGACCAGGTGTCAGCATCATAGTTGATGCGGGCAACATAGCTGCCAAGATGGTTGCCTTCGGCATTCTTGAAGTCGCCGTCGGTGGCATCATAGCCCGAGGGATAGAGCGAATGCAGGAATGAAGAGAAGCCTGTAGCCCCCTCAACCACCTGTCCGTATGCATTGATGGAGCGCCCTCCAAACATGCAGGCCATCTCGATGCCGGCCTCAAACGACAAGGGGAAATAGCGTTCTTCGTTACCGATCTTCAGGTAACCTGCCTTGCTATGATAGATCACATCTTCGGTATGCCGGGCTTGACGGCCAGTGAAGTCGGCCTGCCAGGCGTCATCAGTGGTCATTCCGTAGGCCAGATGACCCTTTATTCTCAGCCAACCGCCCGTGCGAGGTATCACCCAATAGTCGGGTAAAGCCAGACGAACCTGAGGCACAGGACGGGCATTGATGCCGAACGTCTGGGACCCGGAACTGAGACGATTGTCCTTCAGCTCCATCGGATACTCCTTGCTTCCCACGGTGACAGCTCCGTGAAGCCAACGCAATTCGGCAAAAGCCTGCTGGACAACAACATTGCTCGTATAGCCCATGGCTCCTACAAGATCAAGACCATAGCCCACACCCCAATGGCGAATGGAGTCGGTTGACAACGGGCGGATCATACTTCCTCTGACATAGCCGTTCGCATCGTCTAACGAACTCAAGCCATATCTGTTGGCGTTCAGCCACAATGGCGTCTTGCCATCGGCAGCAGAGCCCTGCAGTTCTATTCTGTAGTTGAGGTTTTCTGACAAATCAAGCTTCTCTGCCTTCTCATCGTCCTGCCACGATTGGGCCGGCGAAATAAGCGAGAAGGCTGCCATGATTTGCAACAAGAAGATTCGTTTCATCTTTTCAATCAGGAATATTTCAATAGTATAACGTCGTTTCTGCACAATTATTGCCTGCCTCTCCTGCATTTACAGCTTCATTGAAAAAAGGGAGGTGTCAGAACTGGCTGCGCATCACGTCAGCCCATTCGTCATTAACAAAAAGACCGAACTCGCCGGGATCTTCGCCAGAGATGCCGGCGAAAAACGAGCCCTCGTAGGCTGTAATATAGTTTTTCCGTATAGAGACTGATGCAAATTCGCGCTCCTTCACAATGTTTCCCGAGGCATCAAAAGCCGTCACCTGCATCTCAAGGGCATCGCTGTCGACACGAGGAAACGAGAAAACTTCAAACGTCTGTCCTGTCGAATGCATCTCAGACGTGACATCCCTGAACTCTGTCTGGCGCGATTTCTTGCAACCTACGCCAGAGACAGCGTCAAGAGTGCTGCTTCCGCCAGTGTAGTAGAACTTCATTTGAACGACTTCTTCGGGAATCTCATCAGCCACAACCAGACGGAACATGGCCACACAACGCTCCAACTGCAGGGAGAACGACTTGCTGTCCTCGGCCACAGTGACGTCCTCGCATGCCAGGAAGGTGTCGGTAACCTTGTTGTTGGGGAAAGATATCTCGGTCGGAGAACTGACCGTTGCCGACCCGTTTCCACTGTGCGCAACCGCTACTACCTGATAGGTGCCTTCAGGAAGGACAAGGACTATGCGGCCGAAATCATCGTCTGATGCCAACTGATGCATAACCTTCATCTTCTCGCCCGAATGGAAGACAGCAAACGTCAGGCGCGAACACACCTCTTTGACATTGCGCATCGCACGGCGAGGACTGCCTTGAGAAGCATTTGACAGTTCCATTACACCCGCACCAAATGCCTCTTGAACATATTGTGTGGCGTCAAAAGTCACCCTCACTCCGTCTACAACGGCCTCAGTTTCCTCATCATCCCCGAAACCAGAGACAACAGGTTTCTCACAGCCATACAAGAGAACAGCCGTCAACACACACATAATGCTTGCAAGAAAAGAATGGCATGAGAAAACGTTCTGGGGACGGACTGCCGGAGAGAAAAGCCTAATCATAAGAAGTCTGTTTACTATTGTTATAGCTATTATGAAGCTTTCAGCTATTAAACGCTGATCACATATGCAAAATTAGCTATAATTTCTTGCTTACACACTATTTTCTTACCACTTTTTTTGCTTCTACCTCAACTTTTTAAGGAAAGCCATCATTTTTGAAGTATGAAACTGACAGAAAAGGGAAATACAGCCACATAGAGGCAAAAACTTGCTGGAAGTGCCATGCGAAAAAGTTCTTTTCATTCGTCATCATGCAAAAGTTTTCGTATATTTGCACCGCTCAAAGACAAGCTATTGGCCTTTGGGCTAAAAAAGACTGTGACGTAACTGCACAAAACAAGAGAAAGACATGAAAGGAACTGCATCACATCTTCTAGAATTCCTTGAAGGAGCGAGAAAGAGATTCATCATCCCAGTATATCAGAGGAATTACGACTGGAAACGTGAAAACTGCAAGCAATTGTTTGACGACCTTGTGAGTATCATCAATGAGAACAAGCCAACACACTTCTTTGGGAGCATCGTGTCATACGCTCACAGCAGAGACGAAGTGATACTCATTGACGGGCAACAGCGTATTACGACCATTTCCCTGATACTCATCGCAATGATAAACACGATGAAGAAAGGGATATGTATGCCGGAAGATTCAAGACTGGCCGAGATTCTGGAAGACACATACATTGTCGACAAGTACAGAAGAGAAGAAAGAAAGGTGAGACTGAAGCCTTTCCGAGACGATTGCATAGCCTTTGACAGGCTGATCTATAATGATGAGTCCGAATACATACAGGACTCTAAGGTCACCATCAACTACAAATACTTCTACGACAGAATCGTGCAAAGCCAAGAATTATCGTTGGACAATTTGTACAAAGCAATTGATAGTTTGGAAATCATTGACATAGAACTGGAACCCCTGCATGGAGACAACCCCCAACTTATATTTGAGAGTCTGAACTCTACTGGACTTGATCTGACAGAAGCCGACAAAATCAGGAACTTCGTACTGATGAATCTTGCTCCGAATGTTCAGGAACAGTTCTATGACAAGTATTGGAAAAGGATTGAGAGCTGCTGCGGAAATGAGCTGGACAGCTTCGTAAGAAATTACCTTACCATCCAGACGGGAATAATCCCTAACTTGAAGAAAATTTATTTCTCGTTCAAGGAATACACCAAAGACTGTGACGAAATAGAAGACATCTTGCAAGACATGCTGGTCTATGCAAATGCCTATCGTAGCATCAAAGCATATCATGTCGGAGACAAGGAAACAAATGAAATAGCCAAACGACTTGATCTGCTTGACATGACTGTGGCATATCCGTTCTTAATGGCGTTCTTGGTATATGCCAAAGAAAAAGGCATACCTTTACTGGAAATACGAGAAGTATTCGCTTGCATTGAGACTTTTATCTTCAGACGCCTGATGTGCGATCTGCCAACCAATGCACTTAACAAGATATTTGCGACATTACACAACACTGTTCTGAAGAACAAAAAGGATACAGATGCCTATTCTTCCGTAATGATCTATGTGCTCGAAAGCAAAAAACTATCAAGTGCTTTTCCGAAAGATGAGGAATTTATCAATGGATTTACCACCAAAAAAGTCTATCCAATGCAAACGAAAAACAAGATGTATATATTCGAACGCCTTGAGAACAACTGCAGCAAGGAGAAAAACGACGTAGTGGAAAATATTGAACAAGGCATACTGACTATTGAGCACATCATGCCACAGACCTTGAATCTTGCATGGAAGCAAGAACTGGGAGATGAATGGGAAGCAATCCAAGAGAAGTGGTTACACACCATATCAAACCTCACTCTGACAGGTTATAATACTAAATACAGCAACAGGCCATTTGTAGAGAAGAGAGACATGGAAAACGGCTTTAAGCAAAGTGGCCTAAGGCTTAACCACTTCATTGCACAATTTGAGAACTGGGGCGAAAATGAATTGGAACTGAGAAAAGCAGAACTGGCAAAACTGGCGAAGAATATTTGGCCTTATCCCGAAACGAAATTCATCCCAGAAGCACAAGATGACGACATTGTCAGCCTCTCTGAAGATAATGGAATATCTACAGGACGAAAGATTCAATACTTTATATTCCAAGACGAGAGAGTTGAAGTGAACGAATGGGCAGAGATGATGTGGGAAGTCGTCAACAAACTTTATGTTATCAACCCGTTCATTCTTTATGAGGAGGCCAAAGGCAATAAGAATGTATGGTTTGCAACAACAGAAACATCAAAAAGCTACAAAAGGGTTGCACAAGGATTGTATTTTTGCCCTTCAAAGAATAGTACATGGAACAAGATGGCTATTTTGAAGAATCTTTTTCGCCTCTACCAAATAGACGAAGACGAATTGTTGTTTGGCTTAAAGCCGATTAAGCAACAGCCTGAAATCTAAAGACGCCATATGAACAACATAAAATGATTGGATAAGAGAATATAAAGCCGACCACAACAGGCTTAAGAGGTATTGCATTGAAACGACAAATGAACTGACATAGTTATATTAATAGTCAAATCAGTATCAAATTTAAGATAGGTAAAAACAAAAAAAATCCCATAAGTATTTAACTTACAGGATTTCTTTAAGGGTGCCCGGTGGGACTCGAACCCACGACATTCAGAACCACAATCTGACGCTCTAACCAACTGAACTACGGGCACCATGTACCGCTATCACCATGAAAACAGTCCTTCTTTGGGACGAATGTTTTCGGAAAGCGTGTGCAAAGGTAAGAGATTTATTTTGAATTACCAAATATTTGATGTTTTTTTTGATGAATCATTCGTAAAAAGGCACTGACATGCAGATTTCTTTGCTGCCGTTTTCTCCCGAGTGTGCCATAGAAAGAAGATGAAGATGCACCCATTACAATTTGCCGAAAACTTGATATCGACAATATTTCTTCGGCATAAGAAAGACTCTTTTGAATGCTTTTGTTGGCAGATTTTTAAGAATCATGACGAGAAAAGGGTCAGAAACATTTAAGCAACACATCCTTTACCGCCATCCGAAGTCATCTTTGCTTGGGGAAGAACATGTATGTTGTAGGACTGGTATTCAATGATTTTCCCTGTAATAGGAGGCTCCGACATACTGACAAAAGAATGTAATATCGTTTGCCTCATAAGCGACATGCCACCCACGGCTTAGGAAGATCCCTGCCATGGGTGGCATATTGTCTATGGGCGTCTTAGGTCAGCCCTAATTAAGGCTATTCCTCTGTCTGCTCTTGCGCCGGAGTTTCTGCTACGGGAGCTTGCTCGGCTGGAGCTTCAGCCTCTTCTGCCTGCTGCTCACTTGCACCGAATCCTGGCGTCGTTATCGGATTAACGTTCTGTGTCTGGGTAGCACTCTGTTCCAGAACGCTTTGTTCTGTGTTGGCCCTTGGTGCCACATAAGCACAAACTACGCTAAGGAATACCATCGTGATGGCAAGTCCCCAGGTTGCCTTTTCTACTACATCTGTTGTTTTACGCACGCCCATGATGGCGTTTGACGATGAGAAGTTTGAGGCCAGACCGCCTCCCTTTGACTCCTGAATGAGCACGATTCCTATCATGAGGAGTGCAGCCAGGACGATGAGAATTACGAATAATGTGTAAACCATTTTTAATTATTTGTTTTGTTATTTAATATCGCTTTTAGCCTGCTCGTTTAAGATCAGTTTCTCCAAAAATCGGATTTGGTCTGCAAAGTAAGCATTTTTTTTTGGATAATTCAAATTTAATCGCTTAATAATTTCTAAAGCCTTGGAATATCTGCCCTGTTTGATGTATATTTTGGCAAAAGTCTCTGTCATATAGGCTTCTTCGATATCATTTTCGCCTTCACCGCCATTTTCCTGTATGGCGGGGACAAATTCCGGTTTTTCCTTGAGTTGGATTCGTCCGCCTTCCTTGTTGATGAAATCGTCGATAAGCTCGAGTCCTCTCAACTGTTGTGGCTGTTCTGAGGCCATTTCCTCTGTTTCGAGCAGATAGGCCACATAGTCGATCGAGGCATCTGCGGGAGTTGGTTTCCGCTTTGTTTTCTTCTCTTCCTCGCCGATGGCAGGAAGCGAGTCGAGGAAGTTGTCGATCAGGGCTATTGTGCGCTGTTCCTTCTCTTCTTTTGTCTTTGGCTGGCGGTCTGCATCCGGCCGTTTATGCTGATAGTGCCTTGCCTCGACGAGTTCGAATATTTTTTTCCTGTCGGTGATATAGATGGCTGCCTTGCGCAGTTCTCTGTCGAATGATGAGTCGTGCATCAGGTAGAGGTTCTTCAGGAGCAGCAGGCGTGCCGGCTGGTAATAGGGGTATAGTGCGAGTAGGGCACGAAGTTCATACAGGGTGTCCTTGTCCATTCTTTCCGGGTGATTGATGAGTTGCGCTATATCCATATTGTCCTGTTTGTTTTGAGGTGGCAGTTTTTCTACCAGTTTGCCACTGTTGCATTGAAGATTTGGTCGGTGATGTCCTTGACCATCTGTGTCACAAGTTCTTCTTGTACGGCGTTCAGGCTCTGCGTAGAGTCATAGGTCTTGCTGGCGCTGAACTGTCTTTCAAAGTCTTCGTCGTGCTTGACGTTGTTGGTAAACCTGACGTTGACGGTCATCGTCAGTTCGACCTGTGCCGAATGTCCTTCGCTCGAAACGGCTTTGTTGCGTTGCGAATACTGTGTGATTTCGCCTTCGATTTTCAGGTCTCCGTTACGCTTCACCTGTATGAGTTTCGTGTGGTTGGCGTATATGTCTTTCAGCTGGTTGTTAAACAGCGGTCCCAGCGGTCCCCACACGTAGCTGCTTCTGATCGGGAAGTCGGCTATCTGGATGGTTTTTGTCTTGTTATAGTCGATACTTGCACCGTTGAATGAGTACTGCGGTATGCATGCAACAACCGAGGACAGCAGCCACACGACGGCAGCCGTCATCCCTATTCTTGTGCTTGTTGCTTTCTTTCTCTTGTCTGTCCGCATGGTGTTCACGTTAACTTTTGTCGAGTCCGAAGTCCTTGATGCGTCTGTATAGCGTGCGGTCTGAAATGCCGAGCTCGCGTGCAGCCTTCTTTCTGTTGCCTCCGTTTCGTTCCAGAGCTTTCTCTATCATCTTCTTTCCGAGGTCGCTCAGGTTGAGCGTTTCGGGCTCGTTGATTTCCTCTGCTACGGCTTCTTCCACGTTGCGATTGGCAGCAATGGGCATGGTTGTGACGGTGGTCCGGTCGTCATTTTCTGCTAATGGGGCGAGCTGGCTGCCGAAGCCTACTGCTCCGCTCAGTGCTCTTGCCTCGTCCATCTGCTGCCGGAGTCCGTTCATTTCGCGCTTGAGATCGTTCACGTTTCCGCGAAGTTCGTACAGTATCTTGTAGAGTATCTCACGCTCATTCTCGTAGGAGTGCTGTCCGCCTGTCGAAGCGATGGTGGCCAGCTGCGTGCTTTCGGGGTCCTGTGGTATGTATTTTCTGAGGATGTCAAGGCTTATTTCCCTGTTTTCGCTGAGTACTGACATCTGCTCTGTGATGTTCTTCAGCTGCCGGACGTTTCCTGGCCACTTGTATTTCAGCATCAGTTCCTTCGCTTCTTCTGTGAGGACTATCTTCGGAAGTCGGTATTTTTCGGCCATCTGCATAGCGAACAACCGGAACAGCAGCAGGATGTCATTGCCTCGTTCACGCAGAGGAGGCATTTGTATCGGGATGGTGTTCAGGCGGTAATACAGGTCTTCACGGAAACGTCCCTCGGTGATGGCCTTCTGCATGTTGACGTTAGTGGCTGCCACGATGCGCACGTCAGTCTTCCTGATCTGCGTACCGCCCACGCGGATATACTCGCCCGTCTCCAAGACTCTCAGCAGGCGAGCCTGTGTGGCAAGGGGCAGTTCGCCCACCTCGTCGAGGAAGATGGTGCCCTTGTCGGCCACGCCAAAGTATCCTTCGCTCTCGCCTATTGCTCCCGTGAACGAGCCCTTCTCGTGTCCGAACAGCTCGCTGTCGATAGTTCCCTCGGGAATGGAGCCGCAGTTGATGGCAAAGTATTTTTCTCGTCGCCGGGGAGAGTTGTCGTGGATGACGCGCGGAATGATTTCCTTTCCCACTCCGCTTTCACCCACGATGAGCACGCTAAGGTCGGTCGGAGCGACCTGCAGTGCTACGTCAAGAGCTCTGTTCAGGCCGTCACTGTTGCCCACGATGGCATAGCGTTCCTTGGTTTTCTGTATTTCAGACGTGTTCATTGGGTGACAAAATTACGCAAAATATTCCGAACATCTGCAATTTTGTCACACTTTTTATGATTTTGGTCTTTATTCTTTCTTTGGGGGTCTTGTGAGGGTTGTTGCCGAGAAAGCTGCCCTTTTAGCTCGAGAAGTCTTAGGTTTATGGGCGAGAAAGGATAGAGTTATTGCCGATAAACCTAAGACTTCTCGAGCTAAAAGGGCAGCTTTCTCAACGTGGCCGCTTCCTATTCTCCGAGAGAATCGTCCAGGGGGAAGAAGCCAAAGAGCTTGGCATCGATCATGTCGGTGACCTGTTTAAAGTCTTCAGGGTTGTTTCCGAACTTCAGTTTGTCGCCGTCTACGATGAGCAGGGGGCCTTTGTATGTGGCTATCCACTCCTCATAGCGGTCGTTGAGTCCCTGCAGATAGTCGATGCGGATTGACTTTTCAAACTCGCGTCCGCGCTTCTGTATCTGCGCAACGAGGTTGGGAATGGTCGACCGGATGTAGATCATCAGGTCGGGAAGCTTCACCAATGAGATCATCAGGTCAAACAGATCTGTGTAGTTTTCGAAGTCGCGGTCGCTCATCATCCCCTGCGCATGCAGGTTTGGAGCAAAGATACGTGCGTCTTCAAAGATGGTGCGGTCCTGGATAATGGTATCGGGACTCTTCGAGATCTCCACCACTTCGGCAAAGCGCTTGTTGAGGAAATAGATCTGAGTGTTGAAGGCCCAACGTGGCATATCGGCATAGAAGTCGGCCAAATAGGGGTTGTTGTCTACCGGCTCGAACCGTGGAGTCCAGCCATATCTGTGGGCAAGCATCTTGGTAAGAGTAGTCTTGCCGCTTCCAATGTTTCCTGCTATTGCTATATGCATATCTGACAAATTATCTAACAAATTGCACTTCAAGAGCCTATTCCGGGAAAAGGCCGAACAGAGTCCTGTCGATTTTATCGACGATGGCTGCAAAGTCTTTGGGATTTCCAAGAAAATCCACGTCGTCAACCTCAACCGTCATCACCCTTCCCTTATACTTATTATATATAAAGTCCTCGTAGCGGTCGTTCAGATTGCTCAGGTATTCAAGCGGGATGGCTTGCTCATAGCCACGGCCCCGCTTCTGGATATTCTCCACAAGATGAGCCACTGACGACCGCAAATAGATCATCAGGTCAGGAGTTTTCAGTATCTGTGTCATCTGATTGAACAGTTCCATGTAGGTCTCAAAGTCGCGGTCGTCAAGATGACCCATGGCCTTGTTGGTGGCCGTGAACACGTAAACTCCCTCATAAATGGAACGGTCCTGAATGATGGTATGGCCGGATTTGGCAATGTCAAGCAAGTCTTTAAAGCGTTCTTTCAGAAAAAAGCACTCCACGTTGAACGACCATCTGACGATGTCCTTATAATAATCTTCCAGATAAGGATTATGGTCTACGGCCTCAAATCTCGGTTCCCAACCGTAATGACGGGCCAACAAATTGGTGAGAGTGGTCTTGCCGCTGCCAATATTTCCGGCTATAGCTATATGCATGTTTTCATTTAAGTTTGGGCAAAGTTACGCATTTATCCCGACATACGAAAAGTTTTCTGCCGGTTTTATTGGCCTTCCGCCACATTTTCCGGTTTCCTTTTCTCCAGATTTATCAGCAAAAGACCGATGCCTGTCCAAACCAATTCGCGCAATCTGATGATGAGAGCTACAAACGCACCGGCACTTGTTCCCATGCCAAGTCCTGAGATTGAGAGCATGAATCCGCCTTCACGACCGCCAATTTGCAAAGGAAGAAAGAACAGCAGGTTGGCCAACAAGCTGGTGAAGGCAAGTATGAGAACACATTCAAGGTAGTTCACGCTTGGCAGCAAGACAAGCAATACAAAGTAAATCTCAAAGGCCGACAGCACACGACACAGCACTTCAAGCAGCACAGCCATGACGAATGTGCGCGGGTTCTGCCGGTGAAGTGCGGCAATCTGGCCGTCTATCGTGTCGAGTTGGGTGCGGTGTCGTTCGATGAAAGGCTGTGCCCAGCGCTTCACAAAGGGCACGTGTCTCAGCACGTTCATCGCTCTTACTGCCAGACCTTTGCGGTATCCGGCAATGAAAAACCAGATGCCTATGGCACAGAACAGCGACACTGCTGCCAGGAAAAAAGCCATGAACACGGTCAAAGGCTGCGTGATCAAATACAATAAGACTGCCAAAGCCCAGAAACAGAAATGACTGAAAATGTGGGTCATGGCATAGAGAATAACCGAAGAAGTGGCCCGTTCGGTGCCGATTTTCGGTGCCAAAGCCATGATGCGATAGGGCTCTCCTCCCATTAATCCGGCAGGTGTGGCATAGTTAAGGGCAAACCCCGAGACCGTAACCTTGTAGAGCCAAGGCAGACTGACGGCACGACCGTCACCGTCTTTCGGCCGGCTTTCCCCATTGTTGTTCCTGTTTTTCGCAGGAGAATCCGCCTCCCGGTCCTCGTCTTTCCCGTCCTTTGCCGGCGCCTTTATGATGAGCCACCAGGCTGTTGTGTTCAACATATAGAGGAAAAGCCACAGCACGATGACGGCCAGAAACCAATAGCCTGCGTGTTGAAGCCCCCTCCATACCTCCTGATAGTCAAGCTGGCTGAGCATGACAGCCAGCACAACAAGGCCAAAAAGGAAGAATCCGTTTTGGTATTTCCTACTCACTCTCCTTCTCTTTCGGCTGTTCGCTCTTCTTCTTTGGTATGCTGAATCTCACTTTTTCGCTGTCGTCGCGCTTCTCATGGAACAGCTTTGGAAGCGGATTGGCTAAGGGTTCATCGTAGGAAATGCGGTTGCGATAGGCGTCAATAGCCGTATAAATGGCATTTCTGAAGGCCTGAACATCGGCTTTCCCCTGTCCGGCAACGGCAAATTGCGGGCCTCCATATACTGACGTACATATGAAGTCAAGCCCGCTATAGAGCACATACGGCTCGTCTGGCGAGAGGGTTTTCAGGGGCACGAAGCCCTGGTCATGGTATAAAGCCATATAGGCATCGAAGGCTTCGTAGAGCGAACTGCCGAAGAAGTCGGCTGCAGGATAAGGTCCGTAGACACCCAACTGCTTCTCACTCATCTGCTTCACGACGGGGTTCAGCACGTTTTCTTCCTCAGAACCCTTTCCGTCGGCATTGAGAGTCAGCAGGGCTACGCGCGGGTTATATATGCGAAGGTCTCTGCGAAGAGCCGTAAGCAAGGCATTCAGTGACTTTTCCATTGCTTCCGAAGACAAGCTTTCCGACACATTTTTCATGGCAACGCCGTCGGCTGCCACGGCCATTCTGAGCTGCGAACTTAAGTAAAGTGCCAGTGCTTTCCTGTCTTC
This sequence comes from Prevotella sp., assembly GCA_017469955.1. Taxonomy (GTDB): domain Bacteria; phylum Bacteroidota; class Bacteroidia; order Bacteroidales; family Bacteroidaceae; genus Prevotella. Next base: position 83,764 of record JAFUFJ010000007.1, on the reverse strand, counting down.
TCCAAGGCATGTTTCCAAGTAATTAGCCAGACCAGCGAAAGGCATTCCGCCGACAACGATGTTGCTGTCGTCGGCCGGGGCTGCCACAAGCACGTCAAAAAGGCCCTGTCTGAAGTCGGTCATGGCACGGTCAAGCGCCATCAAGGCAGCCTGTCCCGACTCTTGTGTGGGCTGTCCGAGCTCTACTTTCACGTCGTCTTCGAAGCATGCCAGCAAGTTTACCCGCCCGTCCTGGGCATCTTCGGCCCTGTTGATGATGCTGAAACTGGCCTCCATGTCAAGTGCTTTACGATGATAGGAAGCCACTTTTGGCGAACCATAGACAATGGGGGTGCAGAGTTCGAGCATCTCTGGTTCGGCGAATGTTTTAAAAATGAGTTCATATCCGACACCGTTCGTGTCGCCGTGGGCTATTGCCACGCGTATTTTTCTTTCTTCCATTGTATGTGATAGGTTTATGAGTTGTCGTGGGTTTCGGAGACTTCAGAGCCTTGTCTCTGTTTCTTTGCCGTGGAAAGCAGTCCGCAAGCCGCATAGATGTCTTGCCCTCTTGACGCACGAATGGTAGTGAACACGCCGTGCCGGGTCAGATAGTCGCGCAGAGGTTCAAGCGATTGTTCGCTGGTTGCAGGCAATGGCACGCCTGGTATCTGGTGGAAGCGGATGAGATTGACCCTGCAGTCGAGTCCTTTCAGCAGTTCTACTATCTGGCGTGCGTGCTCCATGGAGTCGTTCAGTCCGCTGAAAACGATGTATTCGAACGAGAGTCGGCGCTGATGGGCAAAGTCATAGCCGCGCAGCAGGTTTGTGATTTCCGCTATCGGCATGGCCTTTTCTGCGGGCATAAGGCGAGCTCTCAGGTCGTGACTTGGCGCGTGAAGACTGATGGCTACATGGCATTGGCTCTCTTCGATGAACCGCTTTAGCTTGCCTTTCAGTCCTACAGAACTGACTGTTATGCGCTTCGGGCTCCATGCATAGCCCCACTCTGCCGTGAGCACTTCTGTGGCTCGCAGCACGCTATCGAGGTTATCCATGGGCTCGCCCTGCCCCATAAAGACGATGTTGGTCAGCCTGTCACGCTCGGGCAGCGAATAGATCTGGTTCAGGATGTCGGCCGTCGTGAGGTTGCCCTCCCACCCTTGTTTGCCTGTCTGGCAAAAGAGGCAGTTCATCTTGCACCCTACTTGGCACGACACGCACAGCGTAGCCCGCTCGCCATCGGGAATGAACACCGTCTCGACAAACTTGCCTGTGGCGACGGGAAACAAGTATTTGATGGTTCCGTCCTTGGAATACTGGGCGTCAATGGGGGCTGCGCTGCCGACGACATAGCCTGCTTCGCGCAGTCTTTCACGGTTTTGCTTCGAGAGATTGGTCATCTCTTCGATGGAGCTTACGTGCTTCTGATAGAGCCAAGAAGCCATCTGTCCGCCCGTGAAGGCAGGCATACCCAGGCTGCGAGCCAGCTCCTTGAGCTCTTGTTCGGTCAGTCCGAGCAGTGTCTTTAGGTTGTTGTCATGGTCTGACATCTGCGTCAAGCCTGTGTGTCTCCTTAGAATAACGCGCACAAAGTTACGAATTTTTCCAAGAAAACATGCTACTATCTGCGAAATAATCAGTAATTTTGCCGAAAATTACACTCAACAGTTACGATTATGAGAAGTTCCTTCATTCGTTCGCTGGGTGCCCTTATCGTGGGTGCTTTGCTTGTGAAATACCGTGGAGAGGCCGTCACTTGGCTGACGATTGCCACCGGTGTCGTGTTTTTTGTCTCAGGTCTCATCTCCTGCATCAACTATTTCGTGGCCCGCAACCAGGCTGCGAAAAGAGCAGAAAGCGACTTTCAGCCGTCGGGCATTTCGACCTTTCTTCTGGTCAATCCGTCGACTTTCCAGCTGGTCATCGGCGTGGGATGCCTCATCCTGGGCCTCACACTGGCCCTGATGCCTTCGACATTCCTCACAGGACTCACCTATGCCTTGGCAGCTATCCTCATCCTTAGCGCCATCGGTCAGTATGTAAGTCTGGCATCAGCCACGCGCTTTGGCCCCGTAAATATTGGCTGGTGGGTGATGCCTACATTGCTGTTGCTGGTGGGAATACTGGTTGTCGTCAACCCGAAACAGGCCATCACAGCCCCGCTTTTCGTCATCGGATGGGCCTTGATGGTATACGGAGTGATCGAGATGGCTAACGGTTTGATGATTCACAGACTGAGAAAACGCTACGAAACGGCCGTCAGGAAAACGGTCGAACAGGCAGCCATCGAGACGGCCGAAGCCGAGGAAGTGGCCGACGATGCCGATGATAGCGGCGATGAAGTGGTGGAATTTGAGGAGATCGGCGAAGCCGAAGAGGCGGAGGAAGCCGGCTATGCCGATGCTGAAACCGTAGAGGAAAGCCCGGAAGACGCTCCCGAAGATTAGACCACACACCAAAATATAGAAGCATCCCCGACAGACATCTGTGCCGTCGGGGATGCTTTTCTTTTACAGCTGGCAAAGGCTTGCGGAGGCAATCGGCTGCCCATATCTGAAGCCATCGGCAGGGAAGGCGCTGAGAAAGCTTAGCTTTCAGGGTGAGATTCCTTAGCTTTCACACCAATAACTCTATCCTTTCTCACCAATAACTCTATGACTTCTCACCCTAAACCCATAGCTTTCTCGGCAAGAAGCAGCAGGCAGGACATCAACAAACGGGTTCCTTGTCGCCGAAACTTACCTTTTCCTCACCTGGGGTGTCAGACTTTTTACTCGGCCCTTTTGCCTTATTGTCTTCGAGAACCGGCCGGGAGATGCTGCGTCAGCACACTTCTCCCATCAGAAGTTCAGCCTCAAAGACCAACGCCTGGCAGGGCTTTATCGACCCGGTTCCTTTCGTTCCATAGGCGTACTGATAAGGGACGTAGACCTCTATTAGCGTCCCAATGGGCAGGCGCACCAAGGCTTTTTGAAGACCTTCGACAACCGTGCCGAGCTTAATGCCTTTGAGTGTGCCCTCGTCTAACACCTCTCCATCGATGGTTTTCATCCGATACCACAGGTCGCATACGCCGTCTTCGCAGAGATTTTCAGAGGGAGGCTGCGCACTTTCCAGCACCTTATAGTACACACCTTCACACTCTGGCACGGGAAACACGTCGCCAAGCTGCGACTTTTTGCGGATGAAGGCTTCGCCAGCAGCCTTGATGTCTGCATACGCTCCGGCCGACCCTCCGCTTCTTACTTTGTCAATCAAGTCGGGAATCCGCTCCCTTGCCTCTTGCTGTGTGAACACATCAAAGCTATAGCAAAGGCCCTGAATGAGGCCGGCAAACACCTTTTTGCGGGAGAGTTCTTCTGAAGAATGTTCGCCAAACAGCGAGGTATTATACTGATCAAGATAATTTAAGATCTCGCCTCCTATGCTGACACCCTTATTATAGGCATTCAGCGCTTCGGGAATCAGCCCGGGTTTGCAGTCGGCCGAGGTCAGTTCTGCCCTGTGAAGCAGCCCTTCGCAGAACTCTTCCTTATAGGCAAAATTCACATGATGGACAGAGTCAACATAGTCTTCAAGCCCCTCTGACTGAGCCATGCCATAGGCATAAGAGAGACTATCCACGGCCGAAGTCAGGGAGATGTCTACCAGACAAGCCTCGTAGTCTTTCTGAATCTGCGGCTTTTCATTGGACTTGACGGCCGTCACTACATAGAAAAGAGCTGCACATCCCACGATGCCGGCTACCACCAATCCTATGACAAGCAGGGTTCGTGGCTGGGGCTTCTTGAGCATCGGCCGAATCTTTGGCTTCTTGACGGCTTCCCCGTCATCGATGCTGATGACGGTATCGTCGTCGACAACGACGTGACTCCGCTCTTTCTCCTTCACCTTTCCTGCGGGCATCTTGTCCTTTGCCTCGGCCACAGTCTGCGGTCGTTTCCTGCGATTTGGCTGCATGAGCCAGGCCACAAACGACTGCATTTCACGGCTGACATGGCTGAGAGGTGCGAAGGCTTCCTTTGGATCGTCCTCGATATCCGACGAGAGTGGCGGCTTTTCTCCACTAAGCAAGTTGAAGAGAGTAGCACCCAAAGCATAGAGGTCTGTCCACGGTCCAAACTTATTCATGTTCTGATCGACCTGCTCAGAGGGGGCATATCCCGGGGTGAAGCAGAGGGCAGAAGAGGCTGTTGCGCCACCGTCGGGCAGCATCTGCTTGCTGGCTCCGAAGTCGATCAGCTTGGCAGTTCCGTCCTTGTCGACCATGATATTGGCGGGTTTCAGGTCGAGATGCTGCAGTCCTTCGGCATGTATCTCTTCCAGTGCATCAAGCAACTGGGGCAGCAAGGTGCGCACTTCATTTTCAGAAAACGCACCCCGGCGCTCGGCCATGATGTCTTTCAACGACTTGCCGTCAATGAAATCCATCACGTAATAGGCCGTCCCGTTCTCGATGAACAACGCGTGAACACGCACAGTATGAAGGCCCTTCAGCTGGCGAAGACGACGGGCTTCCTTCTTGAACTTCTCGAGTTGTCCCTCATATTGCTGCCGGTTGACTGCGTTGCTGACACTCACCATGTTGGTGGTCTCTTCCCTGTCGTTGATGCCATTCATGAAGAACTCCTTCACAGCAAACTGCTCTTCAAACTCGATATGGGTGACAAGATAGGTGTTTCCGAAACCTCCCGAAGCGAGATAGCGGTCGATTCGATAGGTATTGTTCAGGATAGTGCCAATAGGCAACAGGTGCTTCTGCTCCATATTGATAAGGTCTATTTGAAACATTTCATTGGGATGCGTGCCAGATAGATGCTGGGCCACTCGGTCTCATGGCACGAATAATAGCTGATCCACAGCTCGTTCCTCTCGACAAGCATGCCCGGATAGCTGGTGTCGCCTGCTGAAGGCAGTACAAACTGCTGGCTCACGCGACCCGTAGCGGCGTCGCCTGTGTAGACGGATGTGGTGGGATGGCCGGGAATATGAAGACATCTCGAGCAGGCGACAAAGTGGTTTTCGTCCAGCAACAGAAAGTCGGGACCGCCCAGACGCAAAGGCATCTGGTGCCATTCCCATTGAGTATAGGGAGACGACGCTGTGGCCCAATAGCCCATTCCGTTGCCTGCATCGCGACGAACCATCACGGCCATGCGCCCGCTTTCTGGCAGGAAACGGACGGTTGCCTCGTTGGGAAAGTCGGGAATGTCAAAGGAACAGACCTTCGTATATCGAATGCCGTCGGTGGTAGAGAGCAGCCAACAACCCTGCTCCGGCTGCGTAAAATAGTCAACAGCGTAGCCGATGCCGTCGTGCCAGGTAACCCTCCATATCCAGTCATGCCGACGTGAATGGTCGTCATCGACGAGGCATCGCTCGGGCTTGGTATAGTGACGACCATCGGAAGAGAAGCACACGTAGCTGTATTGGGCCCGGGCTTTCCGGTCGACATACACCGAAACACCGATGCTAACCATCAGACGGCCGTCAGGAGTGACCGAGAGTTTCGGGTCACGATAGTCCATTCCGTCTTCACCAACGAGCAGCACTGAGTGCCACTTGCGCCCGTTTTTAGAGGCAATGATACGTATCTTGCCTTCGGCTTTCCCCCGTTCGTCGAACACGTGTCCGCGTCCTTCACGGAAAGCACAGTAGAATGTTCCCTTATATTTAATAAGGTCGGTGAAGGAACTGTAGGTGCCGTTACTCCAGATTTGCTGTACATCATACTCGTAATGTTGGGCCAAAGCAGGCGAACACAACACAAGAAATGCCACTGACAGCAGGAGTATGCGGGCCACAGACTGGCGATTCTTCATAGTCATAGAAGCTGGATGACGAAGATTTTATTCATCGGGCATGAGCCCTTCAATGTACTTACAGAGGATGCCTATGCCCTTCAGGTTCTCACCTCCCTGCGGAATGATGATGTCGGCATAGCGCTTTGTGGGCTCAATGAACTGCTCATGCATGGGTTTGAGCACCTTCAGATAGCGGTCTACCACCATGGAAACGGTGCGTCCGCGGTCGATAGTATCGCGCTGAATGTTGCGGATAAGGCGCTCGTCGGGATCGGTATCGACAAAGATCTTCAAGTCCATCATGTCGCGCAGCTTCTTGTTGCAAAGGGTCATGATGCCCTCGATGACAATGACGGGCTTGGGCTCTACATGCACTGTCTCAGGCAAGCGGTTGGAAAGGATGTAGGAATAGGTGGGCTGCTCAATGGAATGGCCCTGGCGAAGCTCGTTGACTTGCTTGATGAGCAGGCGCCAGTCAAAGGCATCTGGATGATCGAAGTTGATGGCTTTGCGCTCTTCATCAGTCAAGTGAGTGGTGTCATTATAGTAAGAATCGAGAGGAACGACGGCCACATAGTGGGGTGGCAAGGCCTCAACTATCTTCTTAACAACGGTGGTCTTGCCTGATCCGGTGCCACCGGCGATACCGATAATGGTGATTTTGTCTTCTTGCATATGGATAATATTTTAACTGTTGTCACGGAAGTAACTGAAGATGCTCAAACATTTGGCGATAGACTGCTGCCTTTCGCTCGATCGGAAGCGGATAGGCACGCGAAGAACTTGGCATGCGGAAAAGCTGCATAGTGCGACCCTCGAATGCGAATTCTACGGCCGAGCCAAGGGCTGGCTGATGCTCAATGCCAAACTGAGCGCAGAGGATATCGGTGGCTTTCTGGCCTGTTGTCGCGACGGCCTGACAATAAGGAGCCATGCTCATCAGGGACGACAAATCCACTGCTTCGACGACTTCAAGGTCTTTGTCGGAAGCAGTGTTCTTCAGTCTGCGGACGACACGAGCCGTATCATAGAGGCCTATGCCTTTCAGCTCAAGGAAAGGTATCAAGAGATCTTGCCGGAAAGTCTTGCGTGACAGGTCGACGAAGTGGTTCTTGTCGCCATAGAAACACCACCCGAAAATGCGCCACATGTCGTTGGTGAAGTTGGGATAGAAAAAGTCCATCGACCATCGCTTGGGCGAAGGAGGAAAGCTGCCAAGCATTATCAAGCGACAATTACCGGGCAGAAAGGGCTGCCAAGGATGGGTCTCAAGTTCGCCCCCACCGCCTTGAAAAGGAAGAACGGTGGCGTCGGCAGGACTATTGGGAATGTTGTCTCGTATCATAAAAAACGCCCTACCCCTGGAAAGGGATAGGGGTATATTCTTATTGTTGCTCCTTGGCCAGATAAAGCACTACGGGCAGGTGGTCGCTATAACCGCGAAGCCACACGCCTCCGGCATGGGTACGCTTGGGAGAGCCTTTGTATTTTCCTTCGTTCTGGATGAGATAGTCACGACGGAAGATGTGATGCTGGAAGAGCTTCAGCGACGAGAACTCTTTTTCACCGTTCCGGTTCAGCAGATTGGGAGAAAGAAGTATCTGGTCGAAGAGATTCCATGACCCGTTATATGTCAGAGTGCCACGGCCCTCTTTTACAAGGATATTATACCAGGGATTGTACATGTCACCCTCTCCTACCTCGTCAATATTGGCCTTGCCACGCAAGCCTTCCGTCATGCTCTTGTTGGTAGGATCGTCGTTCATGTCGCCCATGATCATCACCTTGCACGAGGGATCTTCTTTCAATATGTTGTCTATGACGGCCTTGGCCTGACGTGCTCCGAGCTCGCGATATTCCGATCCTGCGAAACGACTAGGAAGGTGGACAACGATGACTGCCACATTATCACCGCCAAGGACTCCTTTTACTGTCAGGAAACCGCGCGTCTGGCGGTCCTTTTCAATATCTTCCTGCTTCTCGTATACATAGGGATAAAGATGGTAGTCGGTCACTGTGAAAAGCGAAGGATTATAGAGCAAGGCACAGTCGACACCACGATGGTCGGGACCTTCAACATGGACAAACTTGAAATTGCGCTCCTTTAGAGGTTTCTGGTTGCACAGATCTGTCAGCACATGAGCATTTTCGACCTCACTGACTCCGATGATTGCACATCCTACGCCTGGCAGACGATCGGTGCCCATGTCGGCCAAAGCCCGAGACATATTTCCCAGTTTGTTTTTATACTTCTTTGCATTCCAGCGATAACTCCCCTTCGGCAAGAATTCATAGTCATTCTTTCCTTCGTCATGGGTGATGTCAAACAGATTCTCGAGATTGTAGAAACCGACTCCGTAAGCCAGAAATTTCTTTTGCGCATTTGCAGCAATTGCAGCTGTCATGAGAACAGCAAGTAGTAATAGCTTCTTTTTCATATATATAATAATGTATTATAATCTGACAAAGTCTTTCCAAGTGCAAATATCGGAATTAAATCCGACATAAAAGCATCTTTTGAGAAAAAAACGCTAAAAAATGTCTGCTTTTTGAAAAATTATTCGTTACTTTGCACCATAAGAACAAACAATCATTAATTTTTTACACATGCACAACAAGCTTAAATTAGCAGTGATTGCCCTTCTTTACACATCTGCTGTCTTTGCACAGACAGAGAACAAACAAGAGCAAAACAGCGTCACTATCGACGAATCTGCTTTTACTTTTTCAGAATCACAGCTCGGTGAAGACGACAATGTCGCACAAGAAGTCACCGTTCTTGGCTCAAGCAGCAACGCCTATGCAAACGAAGTAGGCTACAAGTGGAGCCCGGCACGCTTCAAATTCAGAGCATTCAATTCTAAGTACAACGACATCTACATCAACGGAAACCCTGCAAATGATGCAGAACGAGGAGAGTTTCGCTACTCACTCGTAGGAGGTCTTAATAATCAGACTCGCAGCGTTGAAGCTTCACTCCCGTTTGAAGACAACAGCTTTGCCATGCCTGCAATGGGAGGTTCCAACAACTATAACTTCAGACCAAGCAGCCTTCCCGTCGGTCATCGCCTGTCTGTTGCCGGAGCTAACAGGAACTACACCTTCAGAGGTATGTACAGCTATAACTCTGGTTTCAATGACAAGGGCTGGGCTTGGTCGCTTGGTCTTACCTATCGCTATGCCCATGAAGGCTATGTTGAGGGAACTTTCTATAACGCACTCTCTTACTTCTTGGGAACGGAAAAGCTCATCAACGACAAGCATTCAGTATCACTCGTCACTTGGGGCAACCCGACCGAACGCGGTGCACAAGCTGCTTCCACTGACGAAATGTATTGGATCGCCAACAATCGCTTCTACAATCCGAACTGGGGCTACCAGAATGGAAAGAAACGTAATTCACGTATCATCCACGACTTTGCCCCTTCAGCACTGATGACTTGGGACTGGACTATCGACAATGACACTAAACTTACCACCACTTTGTTTGGGAAATATGCCATGTATAGTAGTTCTCGCCTAAGCTATAACAACTCCACGAATCCTGCTCCCGACTATTATAGCACCATGCCAAGCTATAATTATAATGTATGGGACCCGACAGATAACGACAACAGAACTGACGCAGGACTGGCAGCATGGCAAGCCTCCTATGACTATCTGAGTGCTTCTAAAGACAACAGACAAATCAACTGGGACCGGCTTTACTTCTCAAACAAGGCTGCTTCGGCACAAGGCGTTGACGCCATGTACTATCTGCAAGCCTATCATGACGACCAGTTGACCGTCAACTTGGCCTCCTCATTGAAGAAGCAGCTGACGAATACCCAGACGCTTAATTCTGGATTTGTGATCTCTACCAACAAAGGTATGCACTACCAGACAATGGAAGACCTGCTTGGAGCAACGTCTTTCCGCAACTTGAACACTTACATCATAGGTACATATCTTGAGACTGATCCCGAAGCACAATATGACGCAAACAACCCAAATGCACAAATCAAGGAGGGCGACAGATTTGCCTATGACTACAATATCTATGTAAACAAAGCCCAAGTCTGGAGCACCTACGCCGAGAATTTCGGTCCTCTTCATTATTCTTTGTCTGCTCGCCTCGGAGGACAGACCATGCAACGAGAAGGCAACATGCGCAATGGTCTTGCGCTCAACAACTCTTATGGTAAGAGTAAGACTGCAAAATTCATTGACGGAGGATTCAAGTTCGGTTCATCACTCAATGCAGGTCGTGGCAATGCAATATCCTTTGGCATCGGCTTTGAGAAGAAAGCCCCCGTTGCCCGCACAGCATTTTCAGCACCACAGATTAACAATGACTTTGTAAAAGGTCTCAAAAACGAGGACGTTTTCTCTACAGAATTAGGATACCAGCTTGAGACTTCATGGGTACATGCCAATATTAACGCGTTCTATAGCCGGCTGGCTCATGTCGCAGAATACAGCATGTATTACGATGACTCACAAAACTCGTTCTCCTATGTGTCTATCAATGGCATCAAGAAACACTACTATGGTGTTGAAGCCGGCTTGAACTTCAAGATCAGCTCTTCATTTAACATCAAAGCACTTGGTACCATTAGCGAAGCCGAGTACATCAATGACGCCGACGTAACCTACACGAAGTCACAGGACGGAAAGACTTATAATGATGTTGTTCTGAGCAAAGGAATGCGCGAAGGCTGCACTCCTCTCACTGCCGGAAGCATCGACCTGAACTATCATGCACATGGCTGGTTCCTCGATCTCATCGGCAACTACTACGACCGCATCTATCTTTACTACACACCAGTCACCCGATATGCCAGCGAAAACAAGATGAGCAACAATCTTGGCGAGAATGTTTATAACAGATATTCTCAAGCAAAGGGCGATGGAGGATTTATGCTTGACGCCAGCATCGGTCGCAGTATTTACCTGAAACGCGGGTCGCTCTCTATCAATCTCATGCTGACTAACATCTTAAACAATACCAATATCGTTACTGGTGGTATGGAACAAAACCGCAAGGATCGCAAGGACATCAACGACGACGACATACGTGCATACAAGTTCCAGAAGAGTCCCAAGAAGTTCTATGCTAACGGAACCAACGGTATGCTCATCGTAACGTACAAATTCTAAAACAGCAAAACAGTTATGAAAGCTATTAAATATTTCTTTATGGCAGCAGCGACATGCTTCGCGCTGACCTCTTGTCTTGACGGCGACGATTCTCTTTTCAACGATGACTGGAAAGACCCGTCGCTCTCCGAGGCTCCCTTCGGCAACAACACTATCACTGAGGATGGCATCATCACCATCGCCGAACTGAAGGCACACCCCACCTATAAGGCCGTCTTCACACAACAGCACAGCAACATACTGATAACCGACGATATCAAACTGCGTGTCCGTGTGACAGGCAACGATATTGGTGGGAATCTGTACAAGCAGTTTGCTGTTCAAGACGAGACGGGAGCCATGATCATCGCAGTCAATCAAGGCGGCCTTTGTGGCTATCTTGGCGAAGGACAGGAACTCATCATCGACCTGAAGGGTCTCTATGTGGGCAACTATGGTTACCAACCTGAGATTGGAGCTCCCTATCAGACTACCCGTATTGGGCGTATGTCAAAAGACATCTGGAACCAGCATTTCAAACTCATTGGACAGCCGACAACCGTAGAACCCGTGGACTTCAAAGACGTAGAGGACGACATAGCCACCAATTGTGGCAAACTCGTCACATTGAAAGGAGTCACTTTTACCAATGCCGACGGCAAAAACACACTCATCAACGGAACACTATCAGGTTCCAACTACTACCATCAGACCATTGACGGATACACCTCTAATAAGCTTGTCGTACGCACCAGCTCGTATGCCGACTTTGCAGCCTCCGTACTTCCATTCGATACTGAAACAGGAAAGAAAAAAACTTGCAACATTACAGGTGTGGCCTCTAGGTATGGAAACACTTGGCAGATACTCATCCGCAAGACCAGTGACTTAGAAGTCATCAACTAATACATTTATCCACGTTATTTGAATAATAAAAAACGAAATATATTATGAAAAAAGTAATTAAATCAATGCTGGCGATAGCCATTGCCGCATTTGCATTCACCAGTTGTGAAGACGTCCCCGAGCCCTACACTATCCCTGGAACAGGAGGCGGAGAACAGAGCGAAGGCTCGCTACCCTACACCTCGAGCAACCTCAGCGACGGCTGGAGCCTCGTCAGCATCACTGAGGGCCAGCCATGGAGCCAAGGCTCTACCTACACACAGGCCACAGGCTATCAGGCATGGGGCGGTGCCAGTTCGAAGTCGAACCAAGCTGTAGAGGGATGGCTCATTTCTCCCGCTTTTGTTACTACAGGCTATGAGAACGTAAAGATCTCATTCGACAACACCATCAGGTACACCAACAATGTCAGCGGTTGGGAAGCCAACCACAAGGTGTATGCTTCCAACGACTTCAATGGAACAGATGTCAACACCGCCACATGGGTAGAACTGGCTTTCAAGCCTGTAGCTTCACCCTATAACGACTGGACACTCTACACATCGGGAGAGATTCAGTTACCCGAGTCCATGACCAATGCAGAGAAGGTCTACATCGGCTTCTGGTTTAAAGCTCCCGCAACAGCCTCCACCACATGGGAACTGGAGAACTTCAAGATAGAAGAAGGCATTGCTACTGGTGACAATGGCAATGAAAACCCAGACGACGGTAACACCATCGGCACGAAGGACGCCCCCATCACTACTGCCAAGGCCATAGAGCTCATCAATGCCCTTGACGAGGGTGGCAAGAGTACAGAGAAGGCATACGTGAAGGGCAAGATAGTCAAGGTCACTACTAACGCCGACAACTTTGCCAAATATGGGAACCTCAACTATTACATCTCCGACGATGGTACTGCCACCAACCAAGTGCAAGTATATGCCGGCGATGGACTCAACGGAGCCAAGTTTACCTCCATTACTGACATTAAGGCCGGCGACGAAGTAGTGGTATACGGTACCCTCTACAAATTCATCAACAAAAGCACTAACGCCGTCGTTCCTGAAATCACTGATAGTTATTTGGCCAGCTACACTGCTGGTGGTGGAGATACGCCTAATCCACAGCCCGACGAGTCGAACCTCGAGGCTGGCAAATATTTCTTCGTATACAAGGCTTCCACCAATTACGAAGTATACAACTACCAGCCTTTCAATGGCAATAGCTACGGATATATGTATCCCACGAAGAATAGTACGACTATCGCCGAGGACGGAACGCTAACTGGAGATGAGGCAGACCTCTTCACCTTTACGGCCGTAGAAGGAGGCTTCACCCTGCAAGATGCACAAGGTCAGTACCTCTATATGGACGACTCTCACAACAGTTTCCAGGTATCCGCCACGCAGGGTAGCGGCAACTACGTATGGAGTGCTTTCATCAGCAGCAACGGAACAGCCACAGTGAAGAACGTAGGTACCGGGAAATCCATCCAGTATGTCAGCAAATACACCGAGCTCTGCCCCACTAACAGTGGCGATGGTCTGCCTCTCTTGGTCAAGCAAGGCGGCAAGATCAGCGAAGGTGGTAACGGCAACCCCGATCCACAGCCAGGCAACGGCACCTTTGGCGTACTGAACGGTAACGTGCTCACTCTGACTGCTGCCGATCTTGGCGTAGACAATGGCAAGGAACCCGGCACCATCAACCTCGTTGACGGTACCAAGATAACATTTGACGGTGGCGGAAACAGCAACACACCAAAGTATTATACCACTGGTGCCAGCCTCCGTATGTACCCCAAGAACAGCCTTACCATCACTGCCAACGGCAAGACCATCAGCAGTGTCACGCTGAACTGCACCGAGCAGTCGGGCACACTCTGCAACGCAAGTGAAGAAGTTGGTGCACAGCCAGGCACGGTAGCTTTCGACGGTGCAGCCGTGAACGTAACGGGAATCAACAGCGGTGCGGTCACCATCACCAACAGCAACGGATCGTCAGGTGCAGCCAGCCAATTGCGTTTTGCCACATTGGTCATCACCTACAGCGAATAAAATCTCCGATCAAGGGAAAATAATTTCCGAAATATTTGGCAGGGTGCAGAATTCTTTGTAATTTTGCACCCTGCTTAGTATGTACGTGTCACATCGTGCTATTTTTGCAATCAAGAGAACAATCACATTATTAATCATAAGAATAAAAACAATGAAAAAAGGTATTCATCCAGAAAACTATCGCCCCGTCGTGTTCCGTGACATGTCCAACGGCGATATGTTCCTTACAAAGTCCACAGCAAAGACCAATGAGACAGTGGAATTTGAAGGCGAAACTTACCCAGTGGTAAAAGTTGAAATCTCTAACACCTCTCACCCATTCTATACGGGTAAGAGCACGCTCGTTGACACAGCCGGTCGTGTTGACCGCTTCATGAGCCGCTACGGTAAGATTAAGAAGTAATTCGTTGCTTGACTATCTTTTACAGTCGATATAGAGATTAATTTTTCGGAGAGGTGCGTTCGAACGTAGTTGCATATGCGGTCGGTCGCATCTCTTTATTTATTCAAGACATGAAGCCATTCAGATTTATCCCTATTTTAGCCTTCTTGTTCGCATTGACGGCATGCGGAACCGATGTTGACTTCAACGATGAAGAAGACAACCGCACCACTATGCGCAACAATACCAACCGCAACGACACAAGGGCCAACTCCGTCTACGGGCGATTGGAGTTTCCGAAGCTGAAAGGCGGTGCCAACAACATTGTCATTGTCCATCGGGCATCGTTCGGTGTAAACTACTGCGTTGAGTGGGACACTGACCTTCATCCCACAGGCTGGAACGAGGAAGGCTCTCTGCGTTCGCAACGCTGGTCGTGCTATCAGATGCACCCCGGCAACACGAGCAATGCCACAGACCGGAAGCCCCGCAACTATAACGGGCCGTTTACTGAATACCCCAACGACCCGGATCTTGACAGCCAATATCACTTTACGGCAGATCCCTACAGCGGATCGGGCTACGACCACGGGCACATCATCCCTTCTGCCGACCGTGCCTACTCCTATAACAGCCAGGCCAACACACAGACTTTCTACATGACCAACATGCAACCTCAGGTTAATGGTTTCAACGGCTATGTATGGGCAAACATGGAAAAGATTGTCCGCGAATGGAATAACAACAATTTCCGCGACACACTCTACGTCGTCAAGGGCGGAACTATTGACGACAATGCCAACATCATCCGATATTTAGGCTCAGGGCGCAACAAGATACCGGTTCCGAAATACTTCTTCATGGCATTGCTTTGCAAGAATCAAGACCCGGGAAACGGGGGCTACAAGGCTTTGGGATTCTGGATTCAGCACCAGTCGAGCTCGACGAAAGACCTTCGCCCCTACGTGGTGAATATCGACGAGTTGGAGCGTCTTACGGGCATCGACTTCTTCTGCAACCTGCCCGACGACATTGAGAATGCTGTCGAATCGCTCGACCGCGAGAAAGTGCTCAATGCATGGAAAGTCGAAGATTTCCAGAAAAAACTGTAGCCAACTGGCTTTCACTTCAAAGAGAAGCGACGCAGATGAAGGCGAGACGGCCTTTTTCTGCGTCGCTTTTTTCTTCATCATCGTGTTGTCTGCTGTGGCTATCCGGCCTCCGAAATGCTCTGCAGCAACAGCTCTACGAGGCGCGGAACGCCATAGTTGTCAATCTGAGATTCTGCTATCCACTTGTATTCCTCGGACAGTCGCGGTTCGGATTCGGGCTCCCAGAGGTAGAAATCGGCCAGCAAAATGCGGTGGGTCAGCACATGCTTTACTCCCTTCTTCACGAGCTTTGCGCCTGCCGGAAGCCCGTATCCCTGTTCACGTCCGCCGTCATCTTCTGCCAGAAAGGGTTCCCACAATCCTTGCCAGATGTCGCCTGAAGGGCGTTTTCTCATAGCCGTCTTGCCCTGCCACCTTATATATACGTAGGACAGGTGGCGCTGTTTCACCTTCAGTCGTTTTTCCTTTACGGGCAGCATGTCTACCCTTCCCGTGCGCAAGGCATCGCACGACGGCGCCAAAGGGCATTCGTTGCAGGCCGGCGACTGGGGAGTACACTGCAATGCACCAAAGTCCATCAGTGCCTGATTGTATGCCGAGGCAGCCTTTTCGGGCAGATGAGACTGGGCGAGCGCCTTGAACACCCGCCGGCCCTCGGCGCTGTTGACGGGCACGTCGATGCCGAAATAGCGCGACAGCACGCGGTATACATTGCCGTCGACCACAGCCACGGGCTCGTCAAAGGCTATCGAAGCCACTGCCGCAGCCGTGTAGTCTCCCACGCCTTTCAGCCTGCGCAGGGCATCATAGCTGTCGGGAAAGCGTCCCATGGCAGCCACCTGCCGTGCAGCTTCGTGCAGGTTGCGCGCACGACTATAGTAGCCTAAGCCCTGCCACATGCGCATCACTTCGTCTTCTTCGGCCTCGGCAAGCAGTTCAACCCTCGGCCATCGCTCCATGAACCGCAGCCAGTAGGGCCGTCCCTGTTCAACCCTTGTCTGCTGGAGGATGACCTCGCTGAGCCAGACGGCATAGGGATCGCGCGTGGCTCGCCAAGGCAAGTCGCGCCCGTTTTGCTGAAACCAGTCCATGACCGTTGATGCAAAAGGCGTAAGAGTGTTGCTCATGATGCTGTTTCTTTTGGCTTTCAAAAGTACGAATAATTTGTCAGATTGCGAACAAAAGCGTCC
Organism: Prevotella sp.; assembly: GCA_017469955.1. GTDB lineage: Bacteria > Bacteroidota > Bacteroidia > Bacteroidales > Bacteroidaceae > Prevotella. The sequence continues at coordinate 67,231 of JAFUFJ010000007.1, read as the reverse complement.
GCAATGTCACAAAAACATAAGGCTTTTCTTACTTTTTTGGTCATTTTTTTTGCCATATCCGAAAAAAAGTGTTTCTTTGCAGCGCAAAAAGGAAGATTGTCTTAACAAATAACAACACGATTATGAAAAAGATTCTTATGGCAATTGCAGCCCTTATGATGGCTGCTACATCGTTTGCTCAGACAAGCAGCGGCAGTTTTTCGTTCGACCAGTCACGCCTCTATTACGGAGCCCGTCTGGGTCTCTCTGCTGCAGGCATCACCGATCTTGACACCAAGGCCGGCCTTACGCTGGCAGGAGTCATCGGCTTGCGCGTCTCTGATACCACGCCTGTGTTCCTTGAGAGTGGTCTTTATTTCACACAACGCGGTGGTAAAGGCGACGTGAAGGTTGGCGGAGCTACTGCAAAATATGATGTTTCGCTGAACTATTTGGAGATTCCTGTGCTCATCAAGTATGGCATTCCTGTGACAGACGGCGTGAGCGTGATGCCCCTGATTGGTCCGTATTTTTCTTGGGCTATCGGAGGAAAGACGAAGGAAACCGTCAGTGCAGGCGGTGCTGAAGTGGTGACCAAGCACAGCTCGTTCAACGACGGTTACTACAAGCATCCTGACATGGGCATCAAAGTTGGCTGCGGTGCAGAGTACAACAACCTCTATCTCGAGCTGGCCTACAAGTTCGGTATTGCCAATATTGCCAATGCCGACAACGTGACAGCCCACGGACATGCCTTCACCGTCAACTTCGGTGTAAACTTCTAAAGAGCAGCCCTCCCGGGGGCTTCCCATACGTTTCGCCCGCCTTGCCAAGGTCTTTCAGACCGGCAAGGCGGGCGTTTTCTGTGTGCACTCCTTCCACTTCTGTGCCATCACGCCGTGACATCGGCCTGAGAAAGCTATCCTTTCAGGGTGAGAACTCATAGCTTTCATGGCCAGAACTCATAGCTTTCTCGGTCAGAATCCTAAGACTTTTGAGGCTGAATGCTTAGCTTTCTCAGGAAGGAGGGTAAGCTCTGGGGCGGAGAATGGTCAGTTGGGCAGGTCGGCAGGCTGGCAGATTGCCTGGCAAAGGCGGTCCTGGAAGTCGCGTCCGGCACGTCCGTTACGCAGGCCTTGGTTAATGACGGCAAAGGCAATCACATGTCCGTTGGCCGTCATGGCATAGCCTGCAAGCGAACTGATGCCGGAGAGTGTGCCGGTCTTTGCCCACACCTTTCCCTGAGTGTCGGCCGACTTCATGCGGTCTTTCAGCGTCCCGTCGATGCCGCTTACGGGCAAAGCCGGGTAGAGGTGGTCGTAGATGGCGCGGTTGTGCCAGGCGTATTTGAGCAGCTCCACTTCGAGTTCGGCCGAAAGATAGTTGTAAAGCGAGAGACCAGAGCCGTCGGCCAAGCGGTAGTTGTCAGGACTAAGCCCTAACGAACGAATGAGCTCCTGCTCTACGGCTGCGGCATCTTTGGCCGTGGCCGGCCTGTTTCCTGTGGCAGCAGCCACCTGATAGAGCACGGCTTCGGCATAGAGGTTGTCGCTCTTCTTGAGCATCTGAAGGAGTATCTGGTCAATGGTATGGCTCACGATGCACAGCAGGCGTGCCGACTCGGGCACCCCCGATTCGGCCGTAGTGACGTCGGCAAGGATGCCAACGTCGGCCAGTTGGCCGATGAGTTGATAGAGAAAGTCGTCGCGACGGTTGCAAAGCAACGGCGAGAGTACGGGGTTCTTGTCGTCCCAGCACCAGCCTTCACCCAGCAGGTCGGCATCTTTCATCGAGCGGTCGGCCACTATCGTGCCCCGCAACGTGTGTATGCCAAGGGCGCGTATGCTGTCGATGAAGACGGCCATCTCCTCGTTTCCGAAGGCCGGGTCAAAGCCTCCTTGGCAATAGAGCGTGCCCGTGAACACGCTGTCGGCCACCTCGCCGAGCGCATAGAGGCGGGTCTGAAACTGATGACTGCCCCCAAGCTGCTGCAGGGCAGTGATGGCTGTGAGCAGCTTCATGGTGGATGCCGGCCGTAACAGCTGGCGGGCACCGCGGGCATAGAGGGTCTTCGACGCTGTGAGGTCGTAGACCATCAGGCCAAGCTGGCTTGTTTCAAACAAGGCATCTGCCGTCAAAGCGTCAAACCGCGCACACAAAACCTGCTCCCAACGGGCCTCATCGCCGGCAGGCTGGCTGACGACTGTCACTTGCGGAAAAGCCGACTCTGGCGCGCCCATCAGGCACAGAAGCAGAGCCAGCAGCTGATATCTGTAGGATTTACTCATCATCATCGGGTGAGCGAGAACTTCATGTTGAAACCGAAGTCGCGCGTAGAAGTGGGATAAGTGCTGCTGGAGAGCAGCGGAGTGTTATTCTGATAGTTGTAGTAGAACTGCATGGTAAGCAGACGAGAGAGCGTATAGTCGGCCATGAACGACATGCGCATCGTGCGGGTTCCGTTAGAAGCCGAGCTGGTCATCGAAGCGATGTCGCGGCTAATGGCTGCACGAGAACCGAACGAGAAGTCGAACTTCAGGTTGAGATCGTGGTTCACACCCTTGCTGTTGGCAGTCTTCTTCTGCTGGGAAGTCTGCTGGTTCTGCTCGCCGTCCTCGGTGGTTTTCTTCTTGCTCTTCACGGCACGATGGTCTTTCGACCACGGGAACTTGAAGTCGTTGACCTTGTATCCCCAGCCTACAGTCCAGTCTTTCTGGCGTGTTTCGTTGATCTGTATGCTCGTCATTGAGAGCGTGACCACGCGCGAAGAGGTATACTTCACGTTGGCCGTCATGCTGTTCATGAAGGTCAGCTCAAGCCCCAGCAGCGGAGCAAACGACTCGTTGATGCTCACCGTGGGTACGTTATACATCGAGCTGGGAACAGGATTACCCGTTGTAGCATCGGTGATGAAGCCCAGACCGTTGATATATTCCATGAAGGTGCTGTAGCTGCTATAGGAGCCTACGGCATAGACGCTCTTGTAAGCATGGTTGACAGTGACGCTCTTGAAGTGGTCGCGGAACCACGTAAGCTTGCCCAACCCGCTATAGCGAAGGCTCCAGTTGGGGAGCATCCGCGAGAGTGACGGGAAGATACTGAGCGACTTTCCGCCCATGCTCGTATAGGTTGAAAGGAAGGCAGGCACCATCACGTCGGCACTATACTTGTTGACCGCACCGTTGGCAGGGTCGTATTTTTGTCCGCCAAGAGCCGATTCACGCGGATAGACGGCATTGGAATAGCGGGCTTCCACTTGGCTTCGGAACGACTCCAACGAGTTGCAGAACTTATTAAACGAAGAAGAATAGAAGCCATTGTTGGCACTTCCCATGCCTTCAAAGGCAGTGGAAAGGGACAGAGTGGTCATGTTGAAGGTGCCCGTTTGGGTCGTTGGATTGCCAGCATACATATATTGCACGCTCTTGCCCGTGGTCTGGGTGCGGCTTGCATTTAAGTCAATCTTGAAATTACGCACAGGCTCCAGGGTAAGGCGCAGCTGGAGGTCCTCGCTCTTTGTGGTCGTAGCAGGGGTAGCTACGGAGTCGCTCATGAGCAGCCAGCCATTGTCTCTTGCCTTGTCTATGAACGAATCGCCCGTCATACCGAAAGCAAAGTCAAGACCAGGAGACAAGGCATCTGCCCCACGATGCTGGCCAAACGCGTTGCCGATCATGGGCATGAAGCCCGGCAACGACATCGAATACTGGTTGCGATAGGTGACGCTCACGTTGCGAGCCATCATCAGGAAGCGGGCAATCGACTGCGTAGTGCGATACCATCCTTGCTCTTCAAGGGGCTCCTTCGGCGTCACCGTCACCTTGACTTGGGTTGCCGAATCGACCTTTGTGAGAATCTTGATGCTGTTTTCGTTCACCACTTTATATTTAATGGGGAACATACGGCCCTCGGCTGTCTTGGCCGAGACGATGAGACGCTTGCTCTTCTTGCCGTGGTTCACGCTGATGGCCGTATCTGGAAGAAGGGTGATCTCGCCCTCATAGCCTTTCTTGTTCTTCGGCAACTCGGTCTGGGCTGCCGTGGCCTTGTTGCCATTCGTGCCACGTTGGGAGGCCGACGAAGCGCTGCCGTTGCGCTGTTGGCGGGCTGCCGTCAAAGAGTTGCGCCGCGATTCCTTGTTGAATCGGTCGTTGGTTGCCTTGAGGAACGGTATCTGATTGTAGAGCTTCTCAAGGCTAAGGCTTGAGTTGATGTTGAACTGCCGGTTGTTTGAGATGGAATTTCCGAGCGACGTGCCGTCTTCAAGGTCGGTGCCTCTGATCCAGTTGTACCTCGAATTGTAGCTTGCATCGGCCGTAATCCAGTTGAGAACGGGCACCAGATTGAGCGGCAACTTGTAGGATGCCGTGAACGACTGGCTATAGTCAAGAGGCGTACCGAAGTGGCGCAAGCTGGTCTTCACCGAGTCTTTCCAAGCTTCATAACGGTCGAAATAGAGGTCTTTGTTCACCGGAGTGTAGGGCTCTTCTACCTCGGCGTGGGTACCACTCTCAAAGTTCATGTGCAGATTCTTCGTGAGGTCCCACTTGATGGCAAACTCCCGGTTCCAAAGGAACTGCTGGCTGAACGTCAAAGGAAGCTGCGAACCGCCCAAGTCTTCCATGTCACGTTCCTGCAATTCGTAGTAGTTGCGGATGATGTCGGTATTGAACGTGATGTTTTGAGGCAGGTAGTTGAACGTAAGAGCCTTGGGCAAGTCATACCATTTGCTTTTGCTCTTGATGCTTTTTTTGAAAGGAGTAAACGCGGTATATACCGGTGTCCAATTATAGGAAAGGGCGCCTTTCCAGTTATCTTCCTTCTCATAGACGGTCGTCTCTCCGCTCGTATTCCGGTGGGAATGGCTGTAGGAAAGGGAGAAGTTGGCCGGGTCGATGGGCGTTGGATGCCTCTTGTCAAACTGAGTTCCGAAACGGATATTCGAAAGAGAGAAATTCCTGTTCGTCGTTTTCGTCACGGCAATACTCTCGATAGAGTCTCGTTCATGCCGGTCTGCAGCACCGTCGAGCGCCTCCTTTAGTTCCAGATCTGTGTCAAGAGGATTATACTTCGGCGAGTTTTCTTCCTTCGTGATGGAGTAGTAAAGAGGCGCTGTCACCTTGGCTTTCTCAGGAAAGAACTTGCCAAGGTCAAGGCTTGTCGTGACGCTATACGTTTTATAATTGTCTGTCGAACGCTGGGCAATGCCCTCTTCCAAGCCTCCAAACCCTTCCGTCATATAGCGTCCTTGCATATTTACCGTACCGAAATCCGAAAGTTGGATATTCATATTGCCTTGAGCAGCCCAGCCTCCTTCGTTATTATACTCCTTTAAGCGAAGCTCATTGACCCACACTTCACCGCTCTTTATGTCACCAGAGTTGTTGCGAACTCCTATCACTATCGTCTTCACCTCACCCAAAGATGGGTTACCCATGATAGAAATCTTGTTGTTAGGACGATCGCTGTCGTAGGCGCTGTATACCCTATTATAGGAAGCATTGCCCTCTGCTTTGGCCCGATTCCTTTCCTTCTTCAGGTTCGTGAATATCGATAATGCCACATCAAGCATATTGTCTTCAGGCCAAACAAGGCGCACATCTGTGGGAGAATAGCGGTCATAATCGCTGCGAGGAGCCGTCAGTTTCAATGGTATCTCATACTCGTAATAGTTGCTCTTGTAGTCACTTCCAAGACGAATGAATGCAGCCAACTGGTTGTCTTGCAGGTTTGTTGTGTTTTGTTCCATAGCATTCGCATGGACAAACATCTGCAATCGTTTGTATTGCCGCAAGTCCTTTGTCTGATTCTTATAAACAGCCTTCGACTCTCCTGTACTTAAGTTAGTAACGACCATACTGAGAGCCTGCTCATTTGACTCAACCAACTGGGGCTGATTCGGGTCTTGTGCGCGCCGGATTCCTGGTGGAAGCACGTAGTTTACGGGACTCTTGTCGTTGTTTTCTTCTATATTCACGGCACTTACATTCAGCTTTCCCGAGCTGTTTGCATTGCTGAAGTTGTCAAGATTCTGCTCATAGACACGCCATTCGCCCCTTACTAAGTCCAGACTTCCAAAGCGAAGCACGACAGGTTGTTCAAATCCCGTGAGGAACATCCTCATGAATCGGATGCTCGAAAAGTCGCTAATAGAACCGAAACGCTGTTCGAAATCATCGAGAGGTATACGGAATTGATACCAAGTCACCGACTCTTTGTTTCCGTTTCTCAACGTAGGATCGCCCACTCTCTTGTCGACTATGAAGTTTTGACCTACCACTAAATCCTCAGGTCTGATAGAAACATGGTACTGATAGTACTTCTCATATTCATTAAGAGTGTAGTCCTGATTGATGTCTTCCACGTCGGGTGTGGTCTTGTATGAGGTGTCATAACTCTCGCTTCTCTGCTCCGTATCGGGAGAGTTTCCCTGCGGATTATTGATGTATTTATAGCGGCGAAGGATATCTGCCTGCATTCTGTCGTAGTCACTTCCGCGGAAATAGTGGTAGTTGTCATTGGCAGGATCGTTATATATGGAGTCAAAGGCTGCTGCATCAATCTTCCCTTGTATCTGCGAAAGGAAGTCTTGATAAGAGGGGAAGGTACGTTCTTCCTCATCGTTCAGCCCATTGAAGCCGACGTCTTGCAAGCTTCGCGACCCAGAACTCGTAGCAAAGGCATAGGTAACGGTAGCCTGTGTAGGTATCTTTCCCCATTGTGTAGTCGTGAAACTCTGCGATCCGTCGACAGGCATGCCACTCTCATAGAACTTCTTTCCATCGCGTAATATGTCTTCACTCACCTCTCCAAGGTTGAAATACAGATCGCCTCCGTACAACTTCTCTGTGCCTTCTCGGCGAGAATAGATAAACGGATCGAGCATCCAGAATTCGATATATTCAATGTTTGCCTGCTCAAAGTCACTGTTGTCGATGCGCCTCATCATGCCTCCCCAATGCTGTTTTGGGTTGTTCAGCTTACCTTTCTGGTCAAGATCGGGGTTGAAATTATACGGTCCGCGCTCGTTCGGATAGTAGGCTATGTTCAGTATTGGCAACGTAGAAGTGGCTCCATTGTAGGAACTTTGGTCACGGTTGGGATAGAGTTCCCTCACGTAAACCTCTCTCACATAATGGTTTGAAAGCTGGTCAAGGTCGCTCTTGATATGTCCTGGAGTCAATGATGATGACCTGCGAGTGAACAGAGGATCAATGGTATACCAAGCCATTTGCGCACGATTGTAGCCGCTCTTCAGCGTTGTCTTGTCGTTATATTCAGGGAACATTGACGGCACGCTCGACATGATCCACGATGTAGGAGTGCTGACATCGATAGTGCTCTTGGTGTTCTCGAAATCATCCAAGTAGGATGCATTGTCCTGTGTACCATGACTTTGCCCTGCTATCAACTGTGCAAATTCGCCTGTAAACGAGATGTTCGACGGCTGTGTAAGGTGTAACAGCGGAATATTGTCAAGCAGATTGGTCAGCCATTGGCTTTCTTTTTTCCAGTTCAAGTTGACACCCCACAGGGTGTTGTTCAGCGGTTCGTTGCCCATATTCACCTTTGTAGTAAGCGCTTGCTCATAGAGATGCTGTATGGTTCCGCTCATCTGGAAGTTTTTAGTAAAGTCATATTCCCAGTTCAGGCCGAACATAGTCTTGCGAGCTTGTCCGTAGTCTGTATCGCTTTCTGAGGATACATTGATAGGAGTGCCGGCGTCAATGATGCTCTGATTGATGATTCTTACCTCAGCTGCCGAGTAGTCAACGACATAGTCTGAGCCTTCCGTAAGTGTTATTCCTCCGGCAGTAACCACTACTGAGCCCTGCGGAATATTGCCCGATCCGAGCGAGATGACGTTCGAGCTTCGTCCTCGATACTGGGTCAGTATCTGGTATTTGTTCTTTTCTGCAATCTGCTTGGCTATGGTCTTCGTCGAGTCATACAGCTCGGTGAAGGCATATTTCTCCGCTGTTGTAGCCGAGACTCCCTTGCTTGTCAGATAGTCATACATATAGTCGCCAAAGGGTTCCACCTCGGGGAAGAACACGCGTCCGTTCGATACTGTGTAGCCTTCCACATAGTCGAAGTAGCCATTCGAATGAGCTTTCATGTTGTTGTCTAAGCGATCAGCCCCGAGCAGCTTGATGATTGGCTGCTCTTTCACCTGTTCTTCCGGTATATAAGTAAGGTATACGCCGGCCGTATCGCTTTGGTATTTCACGTCAAGGCGGAACTTTTCACGTTCTACAGAGGAGTCCAGATAGTAGACATTCTTCATCATCAAGTCCCAGTTTCCTTGGGCAGGGTTGTTGGAAGTGTTCTTCAGTGCCTTGACGAAGAGGGCCTGACTAACGTCAGTCAGGTCGCTGGCAAACTCACCTACCTGATAGGTTACGCCTCCGTATGTATACTCAAATGCCACGGCCAGCACCTGATCGGTCTGCAGTGAGTTGAGCGAAATGTACCCGAGGGCTGTATTCACCCGGTATTCTGATGCATTCAACAGGCGCGCACTTTCCAGCTTTTCGTAGTCGGTTCCTCCGACAAGTCCTCCGCCATCGAGCGTTGTCGAGGTCTGATCGATGTCGCGTGCTGCCACGAGAGAGCCCACCATATCCGAATATTCCGAGTTAGCGCCGTTGGCAGGCACCTGCATTCCCGTTGAGATGAACATCGGGTTTGAGATGCGCTGGGGCTCTCCGAGGTCGGTCAGGGCGACAATGTTGCGGGTATTCTGTGTCGTTCCTGTATTATTGGTCACCCAAACCTCCACACGATTGATCTTCACTCCGGTCATGATATTGGGCAAAGTCTTCATGGCAGCGTCATACTTGTCGCGGAAATATTGCGAGAGGAAAAAGTGTCTGTTCTCCTCATAGTCGGCCACATTGATTTCCTTTGTGGCATATTGTGCTCCGCCTTTTGACGAGACACTGTTGTTCGACGACTTCTTCTGCGACACCACTGTCTGCAGTTTCAGCTTGCCAAACTGCAGGTCAGTGCGCAGTCCGAACAGCGAGCTTGCTCCGCGAATAAGCGACGAATTGGCAGGGAACGACACGTTTCCGGCTTCCACAAGCTTGATGATTTCGTCTTCCTTGCCGTCGTATTTCAGCTTCATGTTCTGCGCGTCGGCTGCCATTGTTGCGTCAGTATTGTAGTTAAGGTTCATGTTAACCTTATCTCCTACCTTGCCATTCATGTTCAGGTTGATCTTCTCGTCGAAGTCCATCGTGGTGGTCTTTCGGTTGCGAATGGGCAGCGAAGGGTTGTCGATGTTCTTCATTGTGAGGCCGAATTTCAGTTCGGCAGTTCCCTGAGTCTTGATACGTACACCTCCCGGGCCGAAGATTTTCTCGGCCGGTCCGAGGTCGAAGTGCATGTCTGTAAAGTCAAACTTCTCCTTTCCCTGGGTCTCGTAGATATCCGAATTCTTCGACTTGAAGTAGCTGTTGAACAGTTGTCGCTCGCTCCACTTCATGTATTCCTGCATGTTCATCATGATTGGAGCATTGACATATGAGCTGCCTATGCGCGATCCGATGACGTAACTGTCCAAGGTATCATTGTAGACTACCTCCTGCTTCAGGTTGTCGGGGCGCTGCAAGTCCATCGCGTTCTGGTGCAGATCGTCGTCGGTGATGGGCACTGTGCGCTGTACTTTCCATCGGGTGTTGAGCAGCGAGTCGGGTATCTCGTCTTCTTTTTCGATAGTGGGCTGGGCCTTGGGCCTGGCTATTGTGTCGGGCGGAAGGGGTGTTTCTGCTTCATTTTCGGCAGGCGTCATGCGGTGGATCACGGCCGATCTCGGCACAGGTACAGACATGGCATAGCCGACAACGACGATCGCTGTCAGCACAATGGCCAGTGTGATGTGTCTGTACTTGTTCACGGTTTCCTGCTGTTTCCTTGTCACTCCCCTCGTGTCTCTCATCCTTGGCTGGGGTCGGAAGCGACGTTTATTTAATCATTTGAAGCGCTTTCTTGATCACTTGTTCGACAGGTGTGTCGGGCGAGGTTTTCAGTATTTCGGTGACTACCTTTGAAGAGGGCGCCGGAGAGAAGCCCAGCATCACCAGTGCCTGTACGGCTTCGTTGCGTACGTCGTTGTTGACCATCATGGCCTGGGGCTCGCTTGTCATGGTGATTTCTGAGGCAATGCCCGTGGCAACGATCTTGTCTTTCAGGTCGACGATGATGCGTTGGGCCGTTTTCAGGCCTATTCCCTTCACGCTTTTCAGGATGCGCTCGTCGCCATTGGCTATCACATTGCACAGCTCATTGGGCGAAAGACTCGAAAGAATCATGCGTGCCGTGTTGGCTCCCACGCCGCTTACGGTGATGAGCAGGCGGTAAAGCTCCCGTTCCTGCTTGGTGGAGAAGCCGTAAAGGGTGTAGGAGTCGTCGCGTCCTCCTGTCATAATCGCTTCGTGAACAAACAGTTTCACTTGCTCTTTTGTCTGTATGGCGCTGTAGGTATTGAGCGAAATGTTCAGCGCATAGCCCACTCCATGAGCCTCAACAACGGCCAAGGCGGGGGTGATTTCGGTCAGTTCGCCCCTGATGTATTCTATCATAATCTCATGTCATACCGCCGTCGACAGGCGGTCTCTGTTGTATATATACTTTCTTAGTAACGTCTTTCTGTCCGTTTTTATTGTATACGTCGCAAAAAATTCTTGCTTTTCGAACTGGCGGAGCCACGGGATGACGCTCCCTGTCCAGCCTGTTCTGTCGCGCTTTTCTCTGGCAATCCGTCATGAAGGCATCTCGTCTGCTGTTCGTTTTGTCGGTTTTTCAGCAGTTAGAGAAAAATCATGAGGACTGGAAATATTTTTACTTTTCTGAAAAGCTGACTGAAAAATTCCGCTCATAAAGTCAACTTGAAGAGGACAAGAACGGGAGATGCCGATTTCTTCACTTTTTCACAACCCCATGTCTGCCAACCAATTACCGGCCGGCTCTTTTTGAAAGTCTGCGAGAAGGGGCAGGTTTCTCACCCAGAAAGGATAGCATTCTTCCTTGTATACATTACATTTCAAGCCCTGAACGCTATGATCTGTGGCCAAGAAAGCTATCCTTTCTCGTCGGCAAGTCGCGGCATTGCGATGCTGAACGACGTTTATTCACTGCCAAAGTCCTTGTCGATCTCATTTTCTTTGCTCAGATTTTTCATCATGATTCGGCAAGAAAACTGCGAGCAATCATTACAAAATGCCATCATTCCCCTGCCCTCCACATGTCCCGAATGTCAGTTTCCAAGTTGCCGTCCAAGCCCTTTCCTGCGATGCTGCGACGCCATTCTGCTGCATGTTGCACTTCGTTCGAGAGCAGAAAAAAACAGTAAGACTTTCTGAAAGAAAATTAAAATCGGCAGGTTTCCTTTGGCGCTATGTGCGTTTTTCCTTATCTTTGCACCCACTATGCGCAACCCTCGGTCCGGGTTTCCACACCTGGCACCACGGCATGCGCCACCAGTCAGCATCGCACAACTACACAAACAACGGATAACAACACTATGAAGAAAATCAGAGCAGCCGTAGTAGGATACGGCAACATCGGACGATTCACGGTTGAAGCCTTGGAGGCATCGCCCGATTTCGAGATTGCAGGCATCGTGCGCCGTCAGGGTTCTGAGGGCAAACCCCTGGAACTGACGCCCTACAAGGTGGTGAGCGACATCCGCCAACTTGAGCATGTCGACGTAGCCATACTGGCAACTCCCACCCGTTCTTGCGAGGAATATGCCCGGCAGATCTTGCCTTTGGGCATCAACACCGTCGACTCTTTCGACATCCATACGGGCATCGTAGACTATCGCCGAGCCCTCAACACCATCAACAAGCAGACCGACACCGTCAGCATCATTGCCGCAGGATGGGATCCGGGCAGCGACTCCATCGTCAGAACACTCATGCAAAGTCTGGCACCAAAAGGCCTCTCCTACACCAACTTCGGGCCGGGAATGTCGATGGGACACTCGGTTTGTGTGCGGTCGAAGGCAGGAGTCAAGAACGCACTCTCGATGACTATCCCCCTCGGCGAGGGCATTCATCGCCGAATGGTCTATGTAGAGCTCGAAGAAGGAGCCAGCCTTGACGAGGTGACGGCAGCCGTCAAAGCCGATCCTTACTTTGCATCCGACGAGACACACGTGTTCCAGGTGGAGAGCGTCGACGACGTTCGCGACATGGGACACGGAGTCAACCTCGTCAGAAAGGGCGTCTCTGGAAAGACGCAAAACCAGCGTCTCGAGTTCAATATGCAAATCAACAACCCCGCCCTGACGGCCCAAGTGCTGGTCAACGTGGCCCGTGCATCGCTGCGTCAGCAGCCCGGATGCTACACCATGATTGAGATTCCCGTCATCGACATGCTGCCAGGCGACCGTGAAGAGCTCATCAGACACCTCGTATAAGCCGGCTCTCACACCATAAGGCGGAAGAAAACACGGAAGAAAACCTGAAAATCGTCCTGAAAACATGAACAGACACATCTGGGCCATCCTCGCCGCCATGCTGCTGACAGCCGTCAAAGCTACGGCGCAGACCGACAGCATCAGCTCCGAGACCAGGCTCGAAATGCCACAGGCTACGCCGCAAGAAGACATCTACAGCGAAGCCTACTTCAAGCAATACCTGCGACAGACGCCCGGCTGGCGACACCATCGCACCACGAAAGCCTTGGGATGGACAGCCATGGCCGCAGGACCTGTCTGCATGTACTCAGGACTGTTTCTGGCATTTGTCAACATATTTGGCGACACCAATGCGTCGGACGCCGTGGTCTATTCGATGTTCTTTGGCGGAGCAGCCATCACCGTTGCATCGATACCACTTCTCAGAGTGGCCAACCGACAGGCCGTAAGAGGCCGACAACAAGCCTACGACCTGATGCCTTCCGACGTGGCTTCTCCGCTGAAAACCTTCCGAAACAGCCACGACTACCGGCGCTATCGCCTGTGGAAAGGCATCGGCGAAACGGCACTCGTCTTAGGAATCACCACCGGAGTGGTGGGATCGTTCTACATCTACGAGAGCCAAAGCGGCCACAAAAACCCGCTCTACACACCGGCACTGGTGCCGGCAGGCGTCCTGATAGCAGGCAGCATTCCCTGTCTTTACGCGTCGAAAAGCTACCGAAGACAGGCCGTCGGCAACGCCATGTCGCTCTCACTGACCGCACAACCCATGGCTGTCACCATGCCGACGGGCAGCCTCAACAGCATACCGTCGCTGGGACTTGCCATCAACTTCTAAATGAACATAGCAACTTAAAACATACAAGAAAAATGAAAAAGATTGTATACTTGTGCGCATTTGCCGTCTCAGCATGCCTGATGAGCATGATGCCTGGCGACGAAGTCGTCACGAAACAAGGCGGTGAGACCATCGTCAACACCAAGCCGATCACCAAAAGCATCCGTGGATACAAATACACCACGCCCGTAGAGATTCACATCAAAGGAAACAAAATCGCCAAAGTAGTGGCACTTCCCACCAAAGAGACACCCGAATATTTCAATCAGGCCAAGAATGTCTTGAAGAAATATAGCGGAAAAGACATCCAGAAGGCCAAGACACTGAAGGTGGACGCCGTCTCGGGAGCTACCATGTCGTCGGAAGCTCTCATCAAGAACGTGCAGGAAGGACTCAAATATTACGAAGAACACCGATAAACCTTTTACTGAAAAACCATGGAACACAACATCGACCGAAGGGGCTTCATCAAGCGCATGGCTGGCGTAGGAGCCCTGATTGCCACGTCGCAACTGCCGGCAATAGCCAAAGACAAGCCGAAGGTGTTTTCCGAACGCGGACGCTACGAAAGGCTTTCCCTGAGCTATGCCACCGTAGAAATCGGACTGAAGCAGCCGTTCTCAGTCCTGCATCTTTCAGACAGCCATCTCACGGCAGCCTATGCTCATGAGGACAAGAACAAGCAGGAACTGAACAAAACACGCACCAAGACCTTCGGAGGAAGGCAGGAAGAGGCTCTGAGAGACGCGCTCGAATGGGCAAAACAGCACGTCGACTATGTCGTACATACGGGAGACATCATCGACTGGCAGAGCGAAGCTAACTTTGATCTCGTAAGAAAATACTTCGGAAATGGGCTCATCGGCTCGATGGGCAACCACGAGTTCTCTCCTGATATGTGGCTCAGCAACCCCAAAGAAGAGCACACCGAAGTATTCAAAGACCGAACAAGAAGCCTCTTGCAAAGCGTCTATCCCTTCGACGTGAGATTCCAATCTCAGGTAGCAAACGGCGTCAACTTCATCACACTCGACGATGTTTACGGCTACGTGACAGCTGAACAGGTGGCTCTTTTCAAAGAAGAAGTGAAGAAAGGGCTGCCGATTGTGCTCTGCATGCACGTACCATTCTACACCGGAAACATATGGAGAGCCACCCATCGCTTTTGGCATGAAAAGGGAAGAATGACCACAGGAGAGATGCCCGAAGCTAAGAGTGATTATAAAGCTCAGCAAGAAGACTCCGTGACTCGCGACTTCATTGCATACCTGAAGCAGGAGCCTTTACTCAGATGTATACTTGCCGGGCATGAGCACATCAGCGTGGAAGACCGGTTCTCACCCACCTGTCGTGAATATCTTGTGGCAGGCAGCTTCCTCTTCCACGGACGGGAAATTCTCTTCATATAGACAATGTATCAGCCGAAAGACCAAGCGTCGGCAGGAATACACACATCAATGAAGCAGGGACAGGACCAACATTCTGCCCCTGCTTCATTTCGAATCACCCCTACCCCGCGCACTCTTCGTCAAGACACCCACAAGAGTATCCGGCGTAAACACCTTGTTCCGTCACCTACAATAAAAAAAGAAAAAAGATTCTTCTCCAAAACACATCATTTTTTAAGATATTCAGATTTTATCTATTACCTTTGCACATAGAAAACCAAAATCATCCTAAACATGAGAAAAAACGGACTTTTATTCTGTCTTTTGCTAACCGCATGGACCATCAACTCACATGCTCAGACAGAAAAAACAGACTCTCTGCAGCAACGACATCAAACAGGTTCGGTTGACAGAGTGGGCGAAGACCGCATGAACAAAGGACTCCTGAACAACTCTCTGGATGCCTTGACGGGACAGGCTGCCGGTGTAAATGTGGCTTCAAGCGGTTCTGACAGAATGGCAATGCTGTCGTCGGTACGAGTCAGAGGCACCACTTCGCTGACAGGAGGCAACGACCCGTTGGTCATCATTGACGGAGTATCGTCTGACCTTGCCACGCTCTCTACCATCTATCCGGCAGACATCGAGTCGTTCACCATCCTGAAAAATGCAGCTGAAACCGCACAATACGGCTCGCGAGGAGCAAGCGGTGTGATTGAGGTTGCTACGAAAAAAGGACATGGAGGACAGTTCCATATCTCCTACGATGGCAACGTCGGTTTTGAACAAAAATATGGAACCATCAGCATGATGGACAGGGATGCCTACCTGAATACAGCACAGACGCTTGGAATTTTTGCCACCGATGGCGGCTACAACACTAATTTTCAAGACGTTGTTACACGGACAGGTTACGTGCAGAACCATCACGTTGCTTTCTCAGGAGGGTCAGAAAAATCGAGCTATAGAGCCTCGATTGGCCTGATGGATCATCGCACAATCGTCCGCGTAAACGAATACCAAAACTTCATCGCAAAAGTCGATTTACAGCAACATGCCTTTGACGACTTCCTGAAAATAGACCTTGGAGTGTTCGGCTCATCTCAGGACAACCGGTATATATTCGACGATCAGAAGCTGTTCTACTCGGCAGCTACGCAGAATCCCACTTATCCTTCAGGCATGAATAAAAACGGCGGATGGGACAAAAACGGAAACGCTTCTCAGATAAATCCGCCAGGAGCATTGCTGTATGAGAAGGACAACGAAAAGAACCTCAACTTCAATACTCATGCAGAACTGACCTTCAACATGCTGGCTTCACCACAGACAGGCAACCTGAAAGGGTCGCTCTTCGGGTCATATTCCTATGCATCTACGGAGAATGGGATATTCTGTCCCACCTGGGTTTGGGCTCAAGGACAGGCTTACAGGGGTGAACACAAGACAGAAGACTGGTTGGGAAATGCCCAGTTGAACTACAGTAACACATGGCAACAGCATCACTTAGAGGCATCTCTTCTGGGAGAATACCAGAAAAGCAGGCAGACAGGATTCTGGACTTTGGTAAAAGGATTCACCACTACCGAACTTGGTTACGACAACTTAGGTGCCGGGAGCATCCGTCCTTACGGCGGAACTGACTCAGAATACCAAGATCCGTCGCTGGCATCTGCCATGATAAGTACGAACTATACGCTGAAAGACCGGTATAAGATATCAGCCACCATGCGTGCCGACGGTTCGTCTATGGTCGGGAAGAATAACACTTGGGGCTATTTCCCGTCAGTATCGGCCGAATGGGATGTGATGAAAGACATCGGAAACAGGTCCGACATACGCCAACTTCTCTCCGCATTCAAGCTCAGAACCGGCTGGGGAGAATCGGGAAACCTTGGAGGAATATCCTCTTACAACTCCCTCTCTTTGCTCAGACAGAACGGCGTCGTACCCTATAACGGCTCACCAGTCGTCACCATGAGCATCAGCAAAAACAGCAACCCTGACCTGAAATGGGAGACGCGTTCCACGTTTAACATCGGAACAGACATGGGATTTCTCCAGAATCGCATTGTGATGACTGCCGAATATTACTACTCAAAGACCCGCGACATGCTATACATGTATGACGTCCCAGTGCCCCCATATGTCTATGAAAAGATGTTGGCTAACATCGGGAAAATGGAGAATCGCGGTATTGAAATCGGCCTTGGTGCAACACCTTTGCAAAGGAAAGACATGGAACTGAACATCAATGTCAACCTGTCATGGCAACGGAATAAGCTGATTTCTCTATCGGGTTACCACAACGGGCAATACATGTCTGCAGCAGATGTCACGTCAATCGGGGCGCTGAACGGTGCCGGTTTTCATGGAGGAGACAATAACATCGTCTACCAAATTGTCGGCGAATCACTGGGTGTTTTCTACTTGCCGCACTGCACAGGGCTTACCAAGAATGCCGACGGGAGCTACTCTTATGAGATAGCCGACCTTGACAACAGTGGCGACATCAACATCGAAGACGGCGGCGACCGATACATTGCTGGGCAGGCAACGCCAAAGATGACGCTCGGATCGAACGTTTCTTTCCGATATAAAGCCTTTGACATCTCCCTGCAAATGAACGGGGCTTTCGGGCATAAGATATACAATGGCACTTCACTTACCTATATGAACATGGCGTCGTTTCCCGACTACAATGTCATGGAAAAGGCACCTCTGCAGAACATACAGGATCAGACTGCTACCGACTATTGGCTGGAAAGCGGTGATTATCTGAACTTCGATTATGTCACCATAGGCTGGAACGTGCCCGTCCGCTCTAAGCATATCAGTGCGCTAAGGCTGTCATGCTCGGTCAACAACCTTGGCACTATCACCAGCTATAGCGGGCTTACTCCCATGATCAACAGCTATGTCGTCTCCAACACGCTCGGCATTGACGACAAGCGTTCTTACCCACCCTACCGTTCATATTCCTTCGGACTGAGCATCCAGTTCTGATATATCAGGAAAAATCACCTGCAAACAGAGGAAGATTATTCATCATCATCAACAACTATCCATTATGATAACGACAACTATAAGAAGACTTTTCTGCAAGCCAACGGCCAGAAGTCTGCAAATTGGAGGATGCCTGTTGACATCATTGCTTGTCATTTCATGCCTTGACGAGAACCCACGCGGGCAGCTAACCGAAGAACAAGCCTACGCTTCGGCGTCAAGTCTCTATATCAACACTGTGGCTACCTTATATAATTATATAGGAGGGCATGCCGATTCCGAAGGTCTTCAAGGTACCTATCGCGGTGTCTATGACTACAATACCTTCACAACCGACGAGGCCATGCTGCCCACTCGCGGCGGAGACTGGTACGACGGAGGGTTTTGGCAGCACCTCTACTTGCACACTTGGACGGCCAACGACAATGAGCTTTATGCCACATGGACCTATCTTTACAAGGTAGTCATGCTCTGCAATCGTTCACTGGCACGCCTTGACCAATACCAAAGCTTGCTTACAACCGAGCAACTGGCAGCCTACAAAGCCGAGGTGCGAGCCTTGCGAGCCTTGTTCTACTATTACTTGATGGACATGTTCGGTCGCATTCCCATTGTCACAAGTGAAGATGTTCCGCTGTCAGACATCCGTCAAAGCGAGCGCAGCGAAGCCTTCAAGTTTATCGTTGACGAGCTGCAAAGCGCCGTTTCGTCGCTGCCACTTGGCAGAAGCAACCAGGAGGGAGAGTACTATGGCCGCATTACCCGCCCAGTCGTATGGTTCTTAATGGCAAAGCTGATGCTCAACGCAGAGGTGTATCTTGACGACGACTGGACTGACAACAACCGGCCGGAAGGTAGCCAGACGGTGTTCAACCTGACCGACGTACCGCAAGGAAACGTCTGGGAGACCTGCATAGCCTACTGCAACAAGCTCACCGACTTTGGCTATCGTCTCGAAGAAGACTATGCCAAGAATTTCGCCGTACACAACGAAGCCTCGGTGGAGAACATCTTTACTATTCCAATGGACAAGACTCTCTATCCCAACATCTTCAAATATCTCTTCCGTTCCTTCCACTATGCTCACGGAGGAGCCGTAGGAATGGACTGTGAAAACGGCTCGTGCGCCACGCTCTCAACGGCCACAACCTATCGTGCCCACATGGTTTTCTCCACCGATCCGCGCTGGGATATGAACTTCTTCTCTGGAGAAGTCACGGTCGACGGCCAGCCTGTTCTGCTGCAAGACGGCCAGCCTCTTGTCTATTATCCCTTTGAAGTAAGGCTCGACTTGAGCGGTTCTGAATATGAGAAGACTGCCGGAGCACGCATGTCGAAGTATGAGATTGACCGCACGGCATACAGTGACGGACAGCTTTGTCAGAACGACATCGTGCTCTTCCGCTACGCCGACGTGCTGCTGATGGTTTCCGAAGCATGTCTGCGCGGGCAGCTCAACCTACCCGAAACCGACGCATGCCTGCAGCTCTATGAGCGTGTGGGAGCCCCTACGAGCTACCGAAACAGCAACAGCTTAGACCAGATTCTCAGCGACCGGCTGCTTGAACTCATGTGGGAAGGATGGCGCCGTCAAGACCTCATTCGTTTCGATCGATTCCACAAACCCTATGACTTGAGGCCCCAGCTCGACGGCGAAAGCGACCGGCACACCATTGTGTTTCCGATACCTGCACAGGCCATTGAGCTCAACAACAACCTGCAGCAAAATCCGGGTTACTAACCTTTGTCTGCAAGAAAAATGCCGTTTTTTTGAAAAAAAGTCCCTTTTGCTTGTTACAAATGGGACTTTTTTGCGTATTATAAATAGAAGATTCCGACGAGAATGACACCTGAAGCGTTTCAGAAAGAATTAGAAAAGCTGCGACCACGGCTCATGCATCAAGCCGACAGCTGGCTGAGGAGCGCCTGCAAAAACGGCCCATGCCCCTCGACAGCCGAAGACATCGTGCAGGATGTCTCGATGAAGCTATGGTCGATGTGCAGCTCTCTGCAGGCGCCTATCGGCCCGCTGGCCAGTGTCATTACCCGCAACTTATGCATCAGTGTGGTGCGAAAGCAGGCGTCGGAAGCTTCCTTGGCCGCCTTCGGATATGAAGACGACGGTCCTAATGAGATGCTCGAACGCATGATGGACATCATTGACGACCTCCCCGACATGCAGCAAACCATCCTTCGACTGCGCCATATAGAAGGCTTGGAGACCCGCCAGATTGCCGACATCCTCGGCACTTCCGACGCAGCCATACGCATGGCGCTGAGCAGAGCGCGCACGATGGTGAGGGAGAAACTTAAGACAACACGCGAAGAATGAAAAAAGAAACAGACATGAACTACAACCGACATGAGCAGCTGCGACGGCTTACCGAGCGCTTCATGGGCGGAGAAACCACGGTGGACGAGGAGCAATGGCTCTATGAAGCCTATGCCTCTGGCGACATTCCTGCCGACCTTCAGGCCTACAAGCCTTTGATGGAGGGCTTTGCTTCCATGCTCCTCAGGAAGACAGGGGCACACGACGAGGACGAGAACGCCTTTTCCTGCGAAGAACCTTCACGGCCACTCCTGCAGAGACCTGTACGCATCGCGACCCTGCCGGCTCGTCACTTCCGCCGTTACATGGCCGTGGCAGCGGGCATCATCGCAATCCTTGCCTTTGCCGTTTTCTACCGCAACTACGCCCAACCCGACTACATTGCCTACGTCTACGGACAGCGAAGCGTCGACGAAAGGTTTGTCATGAGCGAGATGCGACAGTGCATCAACGACGTGATTGACGACGAAGCCACGACCACGATGGACAGCCAGCTGCACGACCTTTTCAACGACTTTTGAAACCAAGCCTGAACCATTCACACGACAGATATGAAACGACTCATCACAATCCTTATCATTGCTGCCTCAGCCACCTGCCAGCTGCAGGCCCAGAAGGGGCTTCACGTCAACGACATCTTCGAGGGGAAACTCGTACCCCAGTCGCAGATGGTGGAGACGATCGTACGCGGAAAGGAGCTCATCCGATACAAGCTAAGCTATTTCCACAGTGCAAGGATGAAGGCAGACGACAACATTGTCAGGAAGATTGACGAGCTGATGCGCCTCGACTACACGGAGAACCTCCCCGACCTGTTGGCCGAAAAACGCATTGAAGGCTACTACATGCAAAGCGAAAGCAAGAACCTTCCGGGCAAGAAGCCTGTGAAAACCCACATGGCCATGCTGCCGTCGAAGGGCAACATCCACCGCTTCATCTGCTACAAACGCAAGGGCGACGAGCTGACCTTCATCTACATGGAGGGCACGGTGGCCTCCATCACAGAGCTCAAAGACATTCTCAACAACTAAAAGACAAAAGACAAACAATATGAAACACACATTTCTCACCCTCACAGCCATCGTTGCTTCTGCCACGATGCAAGCCCAACAATCCAACGACACCATCCGGTTTTCCAATCCGAGAAGTGTCGAAATCATCTCTGGGGACTCCCTGCAGACCATCAAAGTCTACGGCAAGGAAGGCGATCCCGACTACACTTATCAGAGCACTATACAACTGGTCGACAGCAACTACGTCGGCAAGACGGACATCAACCGCGACAGCTGGGACTTTACCGTGCCCTTCATCAAGAAGAAAAAGCACGAGCAACGCTACGACTATGAGGACCGTGGTCTGGAACTGACCACACACCTCGGACTCGGACTCTGCGCCACTGACGTCAGCAACCCTGCCGACATGCATACATCCGTGGGCTCATCATGGGAGATTTTCTGGACCATTCTGGAGTGGAAGCGTGAATACAGACACTCCAAATGGACCGTCGGATTCGGCATCGACTGGCGCAACTATCGCATGACCAACCGCCAGAGATTCCTGAAAGACACCGACTCGAACGTCCTCGTTGCCGGCTATCCCGACAATGCCATACCCGATTTTTCGCGTCTGAAGGTGTTCAGCCTGCAGGTGCCTGCACTCTATCACTACCCGTTCAGCAGAAAATACAGCATCGGAGTGGGGCCGGTCGTCAACTTCAACACCCACAGCAGCCTGAAGACACGCTACAAAGACGCCGACGGAAGGAAACAGAAAGACACTGCCAACAACGTGCATGCCAACGCTGTGACCGTAGACATCATGGCCGTAGCCCATACGCCTCTCGTCAACTTCTACTTCAAATACTCGCCCTGCGAAGTGCTGAACACCACCTATTCGCCCAAGTTTCGCTCGATCTCTTTCGGTGTCTACCTGTAGCCTTCACTGTCATTCGTCACCACCGGGCTGACCCTTCACCGGGAGACTCCCGCCCACTCTCTTTGAGAAAGCTGTCCTTTTAGCCCGAGAAGTCTATGCTTTATTGCCGAGAAAGCTATCCTTTCTAACCCAGAACCCATAGACTTCTCGGGCTAAAAGGACAGCTTTCTCGAAACAATCTCTTGCCAAACCAGCCAAAAACCCTTTGGAACTACGACTTGAAAACCTCCTGTCACGACCCTAAAAAACTGGAAACAGGAAAAGAATACGCTCATTTTCAACGGCATGCTGCTTTCATCTTAGCCCTTGAAAACTTTCCATAAAACAAAAACTGCAGACCTGTCGGCCTGCAGTTTCCTTTGCATTCAGTCGGGATGACTGGACTCGAACCAGCGACCTCGCGCCCCCCAGACGTGTGCGCTAACCAACTGCGCTACATCCCGATGCCATGCTTTAAAGTGACTGCAAAGGTAATAATAATTTTCAAACGACAAAAATTTCTTTGCATTATTTTCACAAAAAACGTGCTTTTGCCCGCAATTGGCGACAAAGAGTTTGGCCGTTCGCCGTGTTTTTGCTATCTTTGCAGGGTATAAGCCATACATGGACGGCAACTGACGACAACCGTCCAAGTCATGCTATGGCCACGACTAACGAAACGAGACACCACATGAGCTATCGCATAGAAGCCCCAAAGACACTGGATACGACCATCATACTGCCCGCCTCGAAGAGCATTTCCAACCGGGCTCTCATCATCAGTGCGCTGGCAAAGAGCAGCCTGCTGCCCGAGAACCTGTCGGACTGCGACGATACAGAAGTGATGGTCAAGGCCCTGAAATCCACCTTCGACACCACCGTCAGGCAGGAACTTCCGGCATCGGAGCCCGTCTTTACGCCCGCATCCCAAGCCAAAGAAGAGCCAACCGTCATCGACATCGGAGCAGCAGGCACAGCCATGCGCTTCCTGACAGCCTACTTTGCCGTCAGCCCGGGAAGCTATCTGCTGACAGGATCGAAGCGAATGAAGCAGCGACCCATCGGCATTCTGGTCGATGCTCTTCGATACTTGGGAGCCGATATCGAATATGAAGAGCGCGAGGGATATCCTCCTTTACGCATTCGCGGACGCCGACTCTCGGGCGGACACATCGATGTCGATGCCGGCATCAGTTCACAGTTCATCTCGGCATTGCTCATGATAGGCCCCGTGCTCGACAAGGGACTGGAGCTGCACATGACTGGTGAGATAGCCTCAAGACCATACATCGACCTGACCCTGAACGTGATGCACAGCTATGGAGCACAAGCCGACTGGACCGAAGTGGACACCGTCAGCGTGAAGCCGAAGCCCTATACTCCCTGCCATTACTTCATCGAAAGCGACTGGACCTCGGCCTCCTACTGGTATGAAGCCTTAGCCTTGTGCGACGACTACGAGGCAACTCTCACGCTGAAAGGACTGAAGGACGGGTCGCGACAGGGCGACTCCATGGCGAGATACATCTTCTCGATGATGGGAGTAAAGACTGCCTTCACCGACGCAACAACCGTCAAACTCACCCGCCACCTGCGCACCTTGCCACGACTCGACTATGACTTCAAGAACTCGCCCGACCTCACTCAGACGCTTGTGGCTGCCTGCGGAGCACTGCAAATGCCTTTCAACTTCAAGGGATTGGCCAGCCTTCGCATCAAAGAGACCGACCGCATCAAGGCGCTTTGCACCGAGATGAGGAAGATCGGCGTGAACCTTGTGGCAAAAGACAACGAGCTGAGCTACAGTACACAGCCACAGGAATGGCAGGAAACGACGCCTGTCTTCGACACCTACGACGACCATCGCATGGCATTGTCGCTGGCTCCGCTGGCCATGAAATACGGCAGCGTCATCATCAACAACCCCGAAGTAGTGACAAAATCATATCCCGACTTCTGGAACGACCTTGGCAAAGCCGGATTCAACATCGAAGAAACATGATCTACCTCATAGCACTTGCAGCCCTCATCCTGCTCGGAACCGTGGCGCGACTGGCACAAAAAGGAGACGGAAGCGACGAGCCTCTGACCGTAGCCGACAACTGTTCAACCTGTAGTGGCATCAATGAGAAATGCGAACAGGAATGCATGATGGAGGCCGCCACTCGCGATATCGAGTATTATGACGACGAAGAACTCGATGCTTTCGCCGGCAAACGCTCCGACGACTATACCGACGACGAGGCTGAACTGTTCAGAGAAGTGCTCACAACCATGCTCCCCTCCGACGCGAAAGGATGGAACCGCAGTCTGATTCTGCGAGGCATCAACGTGCCAGACCAGGTCAAAGACGAGCTGCTTCTACTGCTCGGCGAATAAATAGGGCGCTGCACAATAAAACGAACCGTCAAAACGTTATTAAACCTACAGGACTCCTTACAGGCCGGAAAAAGGTGAAACTGCTCAAGACAAGACATATAGCCCCCGCATTACTGCTGGCAATGATGATGCTCGCAGCAGGCTGTTCTACACAGAAAAACACAGCCAAGACACGCGCGTGGCATTCGTTCAAGGCAAAATACAACACCTACTACAACGGGAAAATGGCCTATATCGACGGATCGCTCGAAAAAGAAAACGGCAACAAAGACAACTTTACCGAGATGATTCCGCTGTATTCCGTAGGCAACAAAAGAAGCAAAGAACTCGGGAAAGGAAACTTCGACAAGGCTATTGAGAAAAGCCAGAAGACCATCAAGCTGCACAGTATCAAGCGTAAACCCGAATGGACCAAGAAGAGAAAGAAAACCGAACGCGACATAGAATGGCTCAACAGAAAGGAATATAACCCGTTCCTATGGAAAGCATGGATGCTGATGGGAAGGTCACAATTCCACAAAGGTGCATTTGACGAAGCAGCATCCACGTTCTCATACATGAGCCGACTATACCAGACTCAGCCCGCTATCTACGGAAAAGCACGTGCCTGGCTCGCCAAATGCTACATCGAACAGGACTGGCTATACGATGCAGAAGACGTGATTCGCAACATAAGCAGGGACTCTATTCATTGGAGTGCACAGAAGGAATGGGACTATACCCTTGCAGACTACTATATCCACACGAAGGAATACGAGAAGGCCATCCCCTATCTGCAGAAGGTCATCAAGCACGAAATGCGACGCAAGCAGAAAGCACGCGAATGGTTTCTTCTGGGACAAATACAGGCTTCACTCGGACGAAAGGAACTGGCCTACAAGGCCTACCAGCACGTTGTCAGCCTGAGTCCTCCCTATGAAGTGGAATTTAACGCACGCATCGCCATGACAGAAGTCTATGCTGATACGCAAGGAAAGAAAATGATCAGCAAGCTAAAGCGCATGGCCGTGTCAGACAAAAACAAGGATTATCTCGACCAAGTCTACTATGCCATCGGCAACATATACATGTCGCAGAAGGACACTGCCAATGCTATTGCTGCATACGAGAAAGGAAACACGAAGTCGTCACGCAACGGAATAGAGAAGGGTGTGCTGCTATTACGGTTAGGAGACATATACTGGGGGCTTGAGAAATATAACGATGCACAGCGATGTTACGGCGAAGCCATCGGTCTATTAGACAAGGATCGCGACGACTATGAGATGCTTTCCCACCGTTCACAAGTGCTCGACCTGCTCGTACCCTATACCGATGCAGTCCACTTGCAAGACTCTTTACAGGAACTTGCCAAGATGAATGAGAAGGATAGAAATGCTGCTATTGACCGGGTAATAGAAGCTTTGAAGAAGAAAGAAAAGGAAGAAAAGGACCGCCTGGCAGAGCAAAATGCCCAACAAGTACAGCAACGCAACGGAGGAACCGGCAGGAATACCCCCAACACAGCCACCAACAATCAGGCTAATCAACAAAACGGGCTCTGGTATTTCTACAACCAGATGGCCGTCAACCAGGGTAAGGCACAATTTGAAAAGCTATGGGGAAAACGCGAAAATGTCGACAACTGGCAGCGCATCAATAAGACTGTCGTATCAACAGGCAATGATTTCAGCGACTTAACCGAAGAACAACTCGACTCCATCCGGCAGGTTGAAGCAGCGGCAGACTCGTTAGAACAGGTCACCGACAGTGCTGAACTCGACCCGCACAAACGCGAATATTACCTTGCACAGATTCCATTCACAGAAGAACAGATCGAGGCAAGCAACATGATTATTAAAGATGGTCTGTACAATTCGGGAGTGATCTTCAAAGACAAGCTGGACAATCTGAAGCTTAGCCAGAAGGCTTTAACACGACTGACAGACCAATATCCCGACTACGAGGGCATGGATAATGCCTACTACCACTTGTTCTTACTCTATTCAAGGCTTGGCCAGCACAGCATTGCAGCAACTTATATCCGCCTGCTTCAGGACAATTATCCTGAAAGTCAGTGGACATCCGTGCTGACAGATCCATACTTTGAAGAGAATTCACGATTCGGTCTGCACCTTGAAGACTCACTTTATGCAGCTACCTACGAAGCCTTCAAGGCCGACAGATATGCCGAAGTACGCACTAATTCCACCTTCTCAGAGCAGAGGTTCCCTATGGGATCCAACCGTGATAAGTTCATTTTCATCAACGGATTGGGCAGGCTCAACAACGGCGATGCTGACGGATGTCTGGAATCAATGAAAGAACTCGTGGAGAAATTCCCCCAGAGTAAACTCAGTGAAATGGCAGGAATGATCATCAATGGTGTCAATCAAGGTCGCCGGCTTAGAGGAGGAAAGTTCGACATAGGTGACGTGTGGCAGCGCCGCACGGCTGTGCTTAATGATGAAGATTCGATAGCCAACCGTGAGTTATCCAACGAGCGGAACACTGACTTTGTCTTCATGATTGCCTATAAACCCGACTCTTTAGACGAGAACAAACTGCTGTATGAGGTAGCAAAATATAACTTCACAAGCTATCTTGTACGCAATTTCGACATCAGTATTGACGACGATGGCGGGCTGCATAGGATGATGATCTCAGGCTTCCGCAACTATGATGAAGCGCTTCAATATGCCCGAGCTCTGCATCAACAGGCAGGAATCATCCAGAATATGAGTGGCGGACGCAGCATCATTATCAGCGAAGAAAACCTGCAACTGTTAGGAGTCAGGTTCAGCTATAATGAATACGACGACTTCTACAACAAGCATTTTGCCCCATTAAAGGTAAGTACGCTCCCGTTATTGATTGAGCCTACAAAGGAAGACTTCCGCGAACCAGAAGAACCTACGATAGAAGAGATTGACAAATTGCTTGACAATCCCGACAACTATAATAACGGTCTTGACGTAGAAACAACCGTTGAGGAAGAAACCATCATCGGAGTTGACGAAGAAACGACGGTCAATTCTGACGACAACAATGCAGCAGAAGAAATCATCAGTGCAGAGGACAATCCTGCGAATGCAGAGGACATTCCTGTTGATACAGAAGAAACGCCAGTGGCTGCTGAGTCCAAAGACGACAATGAGACTGACAATACTGTTCCTGTTGACCCGCAAAAAGAGCCTATAGAACCAGTCAGTCAGCCCGACAACACGCCTGAGCCTGCCGAACAGACCGATCAGAAGCAAGAGACTGAAGACAGCAACGCTGACGAGAACCTTGTGGTTCCTACCGAAGAAACGGAAAGCCCTGTTGACGAGAATGACGAAGACAATACGGTTATTCCCGCAGAAATCACCGATGAAGACGGCAATGACGACGAGACCATCATCCTCTTTGACGACGACGAAACGCCCGACATCGACGAAGAAGAGATTCCCGTTGACGACGGCAACAGCACTCCTCCTGCCAAGCAACAAGAAGAGAAGCAGCCGCTCAATCCCGACGATATCGACGATGAATACTATGAACTCGACGGGTTCTAACAACTTTTCAACCAATAAATTCCATTTACGATGACCAACGGAGTTTTACTTTGGGTAGACGATGAGATAGAACTTCTCAAGGCACACATTTTCTTTCTTGAGAAGAAAGGCTACGAAGTTGTGACTGTAACGAATGGAACCGATGCCATCGACCAGTGCCAACTGCAGACCTTCGACCTCATTCTTCTTGACGAAATGATGCCAGGTCTGACCGGGCTTGAGACCCTTCAGCGCATCAAAGAGATTTCTCCTTCCACGCCAGTAGTAATGGTCACCAAGAGTGAGGAGGAGGACATCATGAACCAGGCCATCGGGTCAAAGATAGCCGACTACCTTATCAAGCCCGTCAATCCCAGTCAGATATTGCTGACCTTGAAGAAAAACATCCACCGAAAGGCTATTGAGACCGAGGTAACCCAAAACAGCTACCAGCAGAACTATCAGGACATTGCCATGCAGATAGCAGAATGTCGCACCTTTGACGACTGGCGAGAGGTGTACAAGCGCCTGGTAAGATGGGAACTTGAACTATCTGCCACGGAGAGCAGCATGACCGAGATGCTCAACATGCAGAAAGAAGAAGCCAATCTCGGCTTTGCAAAGTTCATCAAAAAGAACTATCTCAACTGGATTTCCGACCCCACTTCTGCCCCACTCATCAGCCCTCATATCTTCAAGAAAAAGGTATTTCCACTGCTTGACCAGGGTGAAAAAGTCTTCTTTATCGTCATCGACAACTTCCGCTACGACCAGTGGAGAGTGCTTTCACAGGCAATGTCTGAGTTGTTCGACATTGAGGAAGACATCTACATGAGCATTCTTCCTACGGCTACACAGTATGCCCGCAATGCCATTTTCAGCGGTCTCATGCCCGACCAGATTGCCCGTCTTTTCCCAGAACTGTGGGTAGACGAGGACGAAGAGGAAGGCAAGAACCTCAACGAAGGCCCGCTCATACAGACACAGCTCGACCGTTTCCGCCGTCACAACACGTTCTCTTACTTTAAGATCAACGACTCCAACGGCTCAGAAAAGTATCTTGAGAGGCTGAACACCCTGAAGGGCAACGACCTGAATGTCGTGGTAGTCAACTTTATTGACATGCTGTCGCACGCAAGAACCGAATCAAAGATGGTGCGCGAACTGGCCAACAACGAGTCGGCCTACCGAAGCATCACCCTGTCATGGTTCCGCCATTCGGGCTTTGCCGAGCTCATTCGCCAGCTTTCACAGACCGGCTACCGCGTCGTCATCACCACCGATCACGGTTCGATACGTGCCACCAAACCCATCAAAATCATCGGCGACCGCAACACCAACACCAACCTTCGCTACAAGCTGGGCAAGAATCTCAACTATAATGCCAAGGAAGTGTTCACCATCCGCGACCCCCGTGACGCCCAGTTGCCTGCTCCTAATCTCTCGACAAGCTATGTCTTCGCCACGGGAGAGACCTTCTTTGCCTACCCTAACAACTACAACTACTACGTTTCCTACTATAAGGATACCTTCCAGCATGGAGGCATATCCATGGAGGAAATGCTCATTCCGCTCATCACACTCACCCCGAGAAAGCGGTAGCCCGCTGCCGTTTTCCGCAAACAACCGAAAGCATGCAAATCAGAATCCAGCATATTGAAGACATACGCCAGGCAGCCCGCCAGTTCATACAGGCCATGGGCACGGCCCGCGTCATTGCCTTCTATGGCAGCATGGGAGCAGGAAAGACGACCTTCATCAAGGCTCTCTGCGAAGAGCTTGGCGTGGAAGACGTCATCACTTCGCCCACCTTTGCCATCGTCAACGAGTATGAAGTTCCCGCGCAGGGGGCAGAACGACGGCCCGCAACCATCTATCATTTCGACTTCTATCGCATCAAACGACTCGAAGAAGTCTATGACATGGGCTACGAAGACTATTTCTATTCCGGCCGGCTATGCCTTATCGAGTGGCCGGAACTCGTCGAGGAACTGCTGCCCGAAGATGCCCTCCGCGTGACTATTACGCAAGAGACCGACGGCAGCCGAACGGTCAGCGTCTGAAACAAACCAGCAGGACGGGCTATGGACATCATCCATCTCAGCGAAACGACCTCGACCAACCTATGGCTGCAGGAGCACCAAAGCCAGACAGCAGACAGCGGCATGACCGTCTGTTGGGCCGACTATCAGACCGCCGGACGTGGCTGCGGTAGCAACAGATGGGAGTCGGAAAGAGGGAAGAACCTGCTGTTCTCGGTGCGGTTCAGGCCCGAAGGCATTGCAGCCGAACGGCAGTTCACGATATCCATGGCCACGCCGCTCGCCATCATCGACGAGCTCGACGACATGGGAATCAGCGACATCAGCATCAAATGGCCCAACGACATCTACTGGAAAGACCGCAAACTGGCCGGAATGCGGATTGACAACAAGCTGAGAGGGCACGACATTTCCGACTGCATCATTGGCATCGGACTCAATGTCAACCAAGAGAAGTTCGTGAGCGACGCACCCAATCCCGTATCCCTATGCCACATCTTAGGACGAGAAGTCGCGAGAAAACCGCTGCTCGAACGCCTGCTTTCACGAATTGAAACAGCCTTAAAGCCCGACGCTTCCCTGCCCCTTCGTTACAACAACCGTCTATATAGGCGCGTCGGATTCCATGCCTATCGCGACCAGGACGGCGACTTTGAAGCCGAAACGGCAGGAGTGGAGCCCGACGGAACGCTCGTGCTTCGCGACCGCAAGGGCACCCTTCGCCGATATGCTTTCAAGGAGGTCAGCTTCGTCATCAGCAATCAATAACCAATCATCAATAACCAATCATGGCACGATTCAACAGAATTCTACTCAAGCTCTCGGGCGAAAGCCTGATGGGACAGCAGGGCTATGGCATCGATCCTGAGCGCCTTAGCCAGTATGCACAGCAAATAAAAGACATCCACGAGATGGGTGTCCAGATCGGCATCGTCATCGGCGGAGGCAATATTTTCCGCGGACTCAGCGGCTCACAGAAGGGCTTCGACCGCGTGAAAGGCGACCAAATGGGCATGATGGCCACCGTCATCAACTCGTTAGCCCTGTCGTCTGCGCTCGACGCCGTAGGCGTCAGCAACAAGGTTCTCACAGCCATCCGCATGGAACCCGTCGGCGAATTCTACACCAAGTGGCGCGCCATTGAGGCTATGCAGGCAGGAAAGGTGTGCATCTTCTCGGCAGGTACGGGCAGCCCCTACTTCACTACTGACACAGGATCGTCGCTCAGAGGCATCGAGATCGAGGCCGACGTGATGCTGAAAGGCACCCGCGTAGACGGTGTCTACACAGCCGACCCGGAGAAAGACCCGACGGCCGCGAAGTTCGACGAAATCAGTTATAAGGAAGTTCTCGCACGCGGATTGAAGGTAATGGACCTTACTGCCATCTGCATGTGTCAAGACAACAACCTGCCTATCTACGTCTTCAACATGGACGTCCCCGGCAACTTGCGCCGTGTGATGGAAGGAGAGCCCATCGGAACGCTCGTCAGCAACAAGTAGCCGCAAGTCCTTTCTCCTCCGGTTCATGCTTGACAACCGCAGAAAAAGGCCTGCACAACGGAGGAGAAAAACATGCCAACTGCAGGAAGACAAGCATCTATACGCAGAAAAATCGCGGGAAAAACGGGCAACAAGGCAAAGAAATTTTCCGACTATCAGTGATAGGAGGAAAAGAAAAACATGTAACATCTGTTACATATCATGAAACAATGCCTATGTAATTTCCAGAGAATCAAGCATATAGAACAATGTTGAGAATGTAACATATGTTTCATTTCAAATTGAAAGTCGGCAGAACTCCTGCATTAAAAACATCGGAAAATATTTTGATAATTGAATGAATTTCATTAACTTTGCATTCGTAATTGGCAGCATACTCTTTTCCTCCTATCACTGATAGTCGGAAAAAGAAGGGAGCGAAGCTACGATTTCTGCAGTAGAAATGCAATATTAATATTATACTTCTATATTAATGCCGGGCCTTTATGTCGTGAGACATGAAGGCTTTTTCTATGGGTATTCGGCGACACCGGCCACAAAAGCCGGCGGCACCCCTATCTGTTCCCCACGAGAAAGCTATCCTTTCAAGGCGAGAAGTCTATGGGTTCTGGGTGAGAAAGGATAGAGTTATTGCCAAGAAAGCTAAGACTTCTCGCCTTGAAAGGATAGCTTTCTCGTCACGACCCGCCACGAATGCACACAAAAAAGAAGGGGAACGACCCACAGACCGCTCCCCTTCTCCTGTCAACATACTGCTACCGACGCTGCTGAAAGAACTGCAGCATGAGCTCTTTGCAGGCTTCTTCAAGCACGCCTCCAGTGACAGTTGCACGCGGATGAAGTGCCTGTGGTGCATAGCGTTGGTAACCTCTCTTCTCGTCATAGGCACCGAATACGACGCGCGACAGCTGCGCCCATCCCAGTGCTCCGGCACACATCGCGCAGGGTTCGACGGTGACATAGAGCGTGCAGTCTTGCAGATACTTCCCGCCAAGCTCGTTGGATGCGGCCGTGATGGCTTGCATTTCTGCATGAGCAGTCACGTCGTGAAGGGTCTCAGTCAGGTTGTGTGCCCGCGCGATAATGCGCCCTTGACTGACGACAACGGCACCGATGGGCACTTCGCCGGCTTCCATTGCCAGGCGCGCCTCATCGAGAGCTCGCTGCATAAAGAACTCGTCTTGTCGCTGCCGGTTCTCCATCGTCCTGCCAAAGCGTCATCCTACAACAGTGCACGGAACTTCTCGTCGAGCACGTTCTTTGGGGCTGCTCCCACAAACTTGTCAACCAGTTCTCCGTCTTTGAAGAAGAGAATGGTCGGGATGCTGCGCACACCAAACTCGATGGCGAGGTCTTCCTCCTCGTCAACATTGCATTTGCCGACGACGATCTTGCCGTCATAGTCCTCAGCCAGCTCGCTGATGACCGGTCCAACCATGCGGCATGGTCCGCACCAGGGCGCCCAAAGGTCGACAACTAACGGCAGGTTGCCGTTCTTCAGAGTCTCAAAATTCTCACTGGTGATTGTCACTTCCATAGTTTCTTTGTCCTTTCTTTATGTGATTAATTAACCTTATAGCTCATTCCTTCATGCGCCTCGATGTAGTTCATCAGCGCACGCGAGATGGTAATCTGCCGGTTTCGCGAGCGCATGTTCAGCGTAGTGTTGTGCTCTCTGTCAACGATTTGCATGTAGAGTTGCGTGCTTCCCGGACTTTCTGCAAGCAGAGTTGTCAGGTCGTCGGCCATCGTATCGTCGACTGATTCGCTGTCAACAACAATCGTAAATCGCTCCATTCCCCGCTCCATTACGTTCTGAAGATACTCTACTTTGTCGATTTGCATCGACACATAGCTGGAGTTGGCAAAACGCGATACGAACTTTGCCTGTACAAAAACCGAACTTCCCTCGACGAAATAGCTCCTCCATCTGCCCCATTCATTGCCAAACAATGCCAGCTCGCCGGCACCCTGGAAGTCTTCTATCGTCACAAATCCGCAGGGCTCTCCACGTTTAGTAAAGGCTGAACGCACTGCCGTCACAAGACCTCCAAGCTTCACTACCTCCTTCTTTGCAAGATGTCCACGGTCGGCAAGCTCCTCACAGTGGGCATTACACAAGTGATTCAACACCAAGG
Organism: Prevotella sp.; assembly: GCA_017469955.1. Taxonomy (GTDB): domain Bacteria; phylum Bacteroidota; class Bacteroidia; order Bacteroidales; family Bacteroidaceae; genus Prevotella. The sequence goes on along the minus strand of JAFUFJ010000007.1, from coordinate 33,768 downwards.
CATATTCGTCAAGCGGATGAGCAGAGAGATAGATGCCCACGAGATCGCGTTCCCTGTTGAGCTTCTCTATGCCGCTCCAAGGCTCGCTTTGGGGAATTTGGGGCGTCGAAATGGCCACGGCATTCGAGTCGCCGAACAAGGAATGTTGAGCTTGCTGCTGCTCAGACTGATAGAGTTGTCCGTAGCGTAAGAGCGTGTCAAGAAACAGTGTTCCTCGCGAATCGGCAGCAAAGAAACTCTCACGCGGAATGCCAAAGCTGTCGAATCCTCCGCTAAGTGCCAACGATTCGAATGCCTTGCGGTTCACCGACGACAGGTTTACGCGCTGCGCAAAGTCGAAAATATCCTTGTAAGGGCCGTTCTGCTCGCGTTCATTGATGATGGCTTCGGCCGCCGCATCGCCCATTCCTTTGATGGCAGCCAGCCCAAAGCGGATCTCACCGTGATGGTTTACGCCGAACTCCAGATAGCTTTCGTTGACATCCGGACCGAGGGTTGCGATGCCCATCGACTTGCATTCATCCATCAACTTGGTGACTTCGCTGATCTGATCTCTGCGCCTTGTCATGATGGCTGCCATGAATTCAGCCGGATAGTTGGCCTTCAGATAGGCCGTCTGGAAGGCAACCCACGAGTAGCATGCAGCATGAGATTTGTTGAAAGCATAGCTGGCAAACTTCTCCCAGTCGCTCCATATCTTGTCGAGTACTTTCGGATCATGGCCGTTGCGCTTTCCTCCCTCGATGAACTTCGGCTTCATCTCGTCGACGATGTCTTTCTTCTTTTTGCCCATTGCCTTGCGTAAGGCGTCGCTTTCGCCACGGGTAAAGTCAGCCAACTGCCGTGAAAGCAGCATGACCTGCTCCTGATAGACCGTGATGCCGTAGGTGTCTTTCAGGTATTTCTCCATGCAAGGTATGTCATATTCGATGGTCTCCTCGCCGTGTTTCCTCCTGATGAACTGCGGGATATACTCCATTGGTCCCGGACGATAGAGGGCATTCATGGCGATAAGGTCTTCGAATACCGTCGGCTTCAGGTCGCGAAGATGCTTTTGCATGCCTGCAGACTCAAACTGGAAGGTGCCGACTGTGCGTCCCTGCTGATAGAGTTCATAGGTTTTCGGGTCGTCAATCGGGATGTTATCCAGGTCAATGTCGATGCCCCGAGTTCGCTTAATATTGGCACAAGCCTCCTTCAACTCAGAGAGAGTCTTCAGTCCCAAGAAGTCCATCTTTATGAGTCCTGTCGACTCAATGACATGTCCGTCATACTGAGTGCAGTTGGTTTTCTGGTTCTTGAAGTCCGGATCGTCGGCAGTAGAGACAGGGACCCAGTCGCTGATCGGGTCTTTGCAGATGATGAATCCGCAGGCATGGATGCCAGTTCCGCGCACAGTCCCTTCGAGCATCTTGGCATATTTGATGGTGTTGCGCATCCTTTCGTCGGGCGAAGCCTCTGCTTCCTGCAGTTCCCTGACATGCCTGATGGCATTGGGCAGGTTCACTTTACCCCCATCAGGAAGCCGATCCGGGATGGCTTTGCATAGTGCATTCGCCTGGTCGAGCGGTATTTTTTCGACGCGAGCCACGTCCTTGATGGAGTTTTTCGTAGCCATTGTGCTGTAGGTTATGATGTGAGCACAGTTGTCATGGCCGTATTTGTCCTCCACCCACTTCAACACTTTTCCGCGGCCATCGTCGTCGAAGTCGGTGTCAATATCGGGCAATGAGATGCGGTCGGGATTGAGAAAACGCTCAAACAGCAGGTCATACTTCAGCGGATCTATCTTGGTTATGCCTAAGCAATAGGCCACAACCGACCCTGCAGCCGAGCCTCTTCCCGGGCCGACCATTACTCCAAGTTCGGCACGAGCGGCATTGATGAAGTCCTGTACGATAAGGAAGTAGCCCGGGAAACCCATCGTCTTCATGATATGAAGCTCAAAGCGTATGCGGTCGTCAATATCCTTTGGCAGTGTTGACCGCAGTATGTCGTAGGAAGAATCGGGTGAAGAGGTGGTCACGGCAATGCTCTCTACTGACGGTGTCTCTGCCGGAGCATAGCGGCGATAGGCACCTTCGTAGGCCAGCTGCGCCAGATAGTCGGCCTCAAACTTGATGCGATAAAGCTTGTCGTAGCCTCCCAGATGGGCGACTTTCTTCTCGCCTTCCTCGCGCGACAGCGGGTTTTCTCCGTTTTCATCGCGAGTAAACTCCTCGAAAAGCTGCTCCTTACTGAAGCGCTTTCGCCAGTCGTCCTCGGTTCCAAAGCTCTCGGGTATGGGGAAGTTTGGCATGATAGGATCGTGGTCAAGACTGTAGAACTCCACCTTGTCGAGTATCTCGAGCGTGTTGCTGAGTGCTTCAGGTATATCTGAGAACACCTCGTTCATCTCCTCCCTGGTCTTAAACCACTCCTGCTTCGAGTATCGCATACGGTTAGGATCGTCAAGGTCCTTGCCCGTAGAGATGCACAACAAGTGGTCGTGGGCTTCGGCATTATCCTTGTCAACGAAGTGACAATCGTTCGTACAGATGAGTTTGATGCCGTATTCGCGGGCCAGTTCAATGATGACACGGTTGGCCTTCTGCTGCTCGGGGAAGGTCTCTCTGTTGGCCTGGATATAGGGATCAGTCACTTCATGACGCTGCAGCTCGAGGTAATAGTCGTTGCCAAACACCCGCTGATACCACTCAATAGCCTCGCGAGCACCGGCAATGTCGTCGTGAAGTATCTTCCTTGGCACCTCGCCGGCTAAGCATGCTGAGCATACGATGAGCCCTTCGTGGTAGTGTTCAAGGTCGGCTCTGTCGGTGCGAGGGCGCATATAATAGCCGTCGACCCACGATCTCGACACGAGTTTGATCAGGTTTTTGTAGCCCACATAGTTCTTTGCAAGCACGATAAGGTGGTATCCGCTCTGGTCTTCGCGACCGTTTTTCTGCTCCTTCGGACCGTGTTTTGCCACATACATCTCACATCCGAAGATGGGTTTGAACGGCTCCAAGCCCTCTTTCTTTCGCTTTTTGTTCACACCCGAGCAGTAGTCAAAGAATTCTTTGATGCCGAACATGTCGCCATGATCTGTCACTGCCATGCCTCGCATGCCGTTTCCTACGGCCTTTTCGACAAGACGTTTGATGCTCGACTGGCCGTCGAGTATGGAATAATAGGTATGTACGTGAAGGTGAACGAAATCTTCCATTGTGCGCTCTGTGTAGTGTTATGGCCGGTCTGGGCAGCCTAATCGTCCTGCAAAAGTACACAAAATAATCGAGAACGCCATCACCCCAAGTGCAGAACTTCGGCATAGGACGAAAAATTTTTTCAGCCTCTTTGGCAGCCCGCCTGCCGGAAAACATGCAGCACCCACGCCTTCATTCAGAAGAAACCCGTGAAGTCATGCCGGAAAACACGAGAGACCATCCAGCAAAAGATGATCTATTGCCCGGCAAAAGATAATCTATTGCTCGGCAAAACATCATGTTTCACCCTGAGAAAGCTATGGGAAGCCGGCAACCAAAGCAACCGTTCATGGCAACATCCGGCAGCAGTCACGATGGCGATGACGCCCTATCCGAAGCACCTCCCGAAGCGTCGCAGAGCTGTCTCGCGAGTGCTTTTTCCATTAAAAATCTCGAAAAGCATGCATAAAAGTTGGAGAATCGGCAAAAAAGCACTAACTTTGCAGGGAATTGTGAGCCGGCAGCAGCCCCGCTAAGAGCAGCCAGGCCATGCCGACACGACAGACAACACCTATGGGGAAAAGAATTAACAAGATAAAGAAAATCAGAATCCACCGCGAGGGCACCAACATGCTTGTCTGGGGATTCATAGCATTGGCAGCCATAGCCCTGCTGCTCTGGCGCCTCGACACAAAGGTTCCGTTCTGGATTTTCATCGCCGGCTTCGGCACAGTCTATGCCGTTGCGGTGAACTTTTTTCGCTGTCCTGTGAGATATTTCCCGAGCGACGACACCGACGGAGTTGTCGTTGCTCCGGCTGACGGACGCATAGTCGTCATCGAAGAGGTGGAGGAAAACGAGTATTTCCACGACCGTCGCCTGATGATTTCCATCTTCATGAGCCTCTTCAACGTGCATGCCAACTGGTTTCCTGTTGACGGAACCGTGAAGAAAGTGGTCCATCACAACGGCAACTTCCATAAGGCTTGGCTCCCGAAAGCAAGCGAAGAAAACGAACGTGCCGACGTGTTGATAGTCACACCCGAAGGACATGAGGTGCTCTGCAGGCAGGTTGCCGGCGCAATGGCACGACGCATCGTCACCTATGCGAAGCCCGATGAGGAGTGCTTCATTGACGAACACCTGGGATTTATCAAGTTCGGATCGCGCGTAGACGTCTATCTTCCTGCCAGTTCAAAGGCATGTGTAAAGATGGGACAAAGCACCACTGGCGACCAGACTGTTATCGCAAGACTGCCTGAGAAAGCACCGTCTGAAGCCTGAACCCACAGCCGTCGGCACCTCGACGGCACGACTCACAGAGCAAAACCGGAACCCTTGCAACGCATTTCCAACCCATAACGGACACAATAATGAGAAAACACCTGCCCAACTCACTCACCTGCCTCAACCTCATTTCAGGCTGTACGGCAACATACTTCGCCTTCCAGAGCAATGCGAAGATGGCCCTGATGTGGATTATCGTAGGCGCAGTGTTCGACTTTTTCGACGGAATGGCAGCCCGACTGCTCGGTGTTTCGTCGCCAATCGGCAAGGAACTCGACTCACTGGCCGACGACATCACGTTCGGAATGGCACCGGCTGCCATCGTGTTCAGCGAACTGGCTGCCATCGACTATCCCTCATTCATGGAGCCGGCAAGGCCCTATCTGCCCTTCGCAGCATTCCTCATTGCCGCATTTTCGGCCCTCAGACTGGCCAAATTCAATATCGACACAAGGCAGGCTACATCGTTTATAGGCATGCCTACACCAGCCAACGCCCTCTTCTGGGGCTCGTTTGTAGTGGGACAAAGCGAATGGATTGAGAACAATCGCTTTGCCCTCTACGCCATCTTAGTCCTTATTCTTGCCACGTGTTGGCTGCTTGTCAGCGAAATTCCGATGTTCTCTTTGAAGTTCAAACACCTGCGTTGGAAGGATAATAACATCAAGCTCTACTTCAGTTTCTTCTCGGTTGTGATGCTGATTGTTTTCGGATGGATCGATGCCTGGTGGCTCATCATCAGCGTCTATGTGCTGACATCGATTGTCATCAACACCGTCAACAAGCGGCAAGGAACTGGAACCATCAACACCCAGGCCACATGATTTTCATCAAACTCATCATTCTCGCGGGCTTGTTCATGCTCGTCAAGGGCCTGTTTTCGCTCGTCGGTACGGTCAATCAGATGCGAAAGACGGCCGAGAACATGCGCAGTCAGTTTGAGAACGAATACCAGCAACGCTCACAAACCTATGCCAACAGCGAAGGAGTTGTCGACCCGAACGGGCGTGAACGCTCGCAAAAGAAGATCATTCCGAGCGATGAAGGCGAGTATGTCGACTATGAAGTGGCCGAATAACCTCAACGCATGCGAAGGCGGAGGCGGAGCTTTCGCAGGCTGAGCCCATAGAAAAGAGGCTGATTCCGGCCGTCATTCAGAATGAAAATCTACAGGAAAGAAGCGGATTCCTGCTGCCAATCAGACCGGGAACCCACAGAAAAGAGCAAGACTTCAACGGTCATTCGAGCCGGGAAGTCTTGCTCTTTGCTATGTATTCAGCGGTGTCTGTTTCTGTCTCCTATGGCGTTACTTCACTTGAACGACCAGGTATTTGCTGGCCGACCAGAAGGTTTCCGGGTCAGAAATATAGAGGACATACTGCTTGTCGGCATCTTGTTCAAGGCGATAACTGCCTGAAGGATGGACGGTAAGCAGCTTGGCTGACTTGGTGTATAGCTTGATTTCTTTGTCAAGACGGATATCGATCTTGGTGAAATAGCCCTTGTCGAAGTTGCCTTGCAGCACCTTTCCTCCGTCGAGAATGCGGTGTTCGCGCAGCTCTTTCTTGGTTCCGCAGGCATACCATGCTGTGTTAAGCTGCTTGTCCTGGGTGCTGATGGTGGCGGTTTTCTGTTCGTTGTCGCTGCGCAAGTCGCTCACATCGGCACTGAGATCGGTAATGGTCTTGTCGAGTTCGCCGATGCGTATGTCGCGTGCGTTTAGCTCTTCACGCAGTTGTTGCAGCTGCTGGTCCTTCTCATCGAGCTGCAAAATGAGGTTGTCGATGGTCTTTTTAAGCTGATCGCTCTTGTAGGAACTCTCGCTCTGTTGCTGCTTAAGTTTGTTGATAAGCTCACGGTTGCGCTGCATGGTCTGCGAGATAAACTGGATGTTCTCGCGGATTTGTTCCATGCGATTGCTGCCTTCGCCGTCTTTGACGATGGTGAGTCGGTTTTCGGCTTCGCCTATTTCTCGCAGGCCTTCCTGTATTTCGTTCAGCGTGGCCATCATCTCGTTCATCTCGTTGTCTTTCTGGGCTATGACTCTTTGCAGGGAGTCATACTGCGAAGTGTCGGCAACTGACTGCGTGGCACGGCGGTCTTGACAGCCCGAAAGGACTGCAAGCAGGAGCCCAAAGGATAGAATCACTGTTTTCTTCATAGCTGTAAATGGTTTTGGTTCAGTCGTTATATCGTTGAATTTCATTCGCCGTCAGGGGCTGACGGGGTGTCGTTCCGGCGACGGACGGGCTTTTCTCTGCCGGCAACAACAAGCACTATTTCTCCACGAGGGGCCGTCTCGGTGAAGTGATCGGCCAGTTCTGAGAGGGTTCCGCGCCGACATTCCTCGTGCACTTTGGATATCTCTCTGCTGACGGAAGCCTGGCGTTCGGGTCCTAACACTTCGGCCAGCTGGCGCAGAGTCTTGACGAGTCGATAGGGCGACTCATAGAAGACCATCGTGCGAGGCTCGTCCTTCAGCTGCTGAAGGTGGGTCTGGCGTCCTTTCTTCTGTGGCAGGAATCCTTCGAAACAGAACCGGTCGCAGGGCAGACTGCTCGACACTAATGCCGGAATACAGGCTGTGGGACCGGGCAGTGTGACGACCTCTATGCCTGCCTGAGCTGCCTCGCGCACGAGAAAAAAGCCCGGGTCGCTGATGCCGGGGGTGCCTGCATCGCTGACGAGGGCAATGGTCTGCCCGGCTTTCAGGCGCTCGACGACGGCTGCAGAGGTGCCGTGTTCGTTGAACTTATGATGGGAAAGCAGATGCTGACGGATGTCGAAGTGCTTGAGCAGGATGCCCGACGTGCGGGTGTCTTCGGCCAACACAAGGTCGGCTTCCTTCAGGATGCGGATGGCGCGGAGCGTCATGTCTTCCATGTTGCCTACGGGAGTAGGCACTATATAGAGTGTTCCCATATCGACTGCAAATATATATAAATAATCGGCACACGCAAAAAAACGAAGCATTTCTTTGCAATTTTTAAATGAAAACAAGACCTTCGTGAGGATGATGCAGAAGGGTTGCTCCCGAGAAAGCTATGGGTTTAGGGTGAGAAGTCTATGGGTTATGGCTGAGAAAGCTATGGGTTCTGGGGATGAAAGCTAAGAGTTCTGGGGCTGAAAGGATAGCTTTCTCGCCGGCAGTGCCGACCCTTGGCACGGGGATGACGGAGAAATGCCGGAGAAAATAAGTCGGAAATTATTTTGTTCTCTGCAAAAGTTACATTAACTTTGCAACTATGATAAGCAACTTTACAGGCGAAGTCCACCGTCCGGGACGCATAGAAGTGGTGTGCGGATCAATGTTTTCCGGCAAGACTGAAGAGCTCATCAGGCGGATGAAGCGGGCAAAATTCGCCAAGCAGCGGGTCGAGATATTCAAGCCCGCCATAGATGTCAGATACTCAGACAACGACGTCGTGAGCCACGACCGCCACGTCATCCAGTCGACACCCATTGACTCTTCGGCCCAAATACTGCTTCTCTCGGCCGACATCGACGTGGTGGGCATCGACGAAGCCCAGTTTTTCGACATGGGACTTGTCGAAGTATGCAACGAACTTGCCAACCGCGGCATCCGCGTTATCATTGCCGGTCTCGACATGGACTTTCAGGGAATACCCTTTGGACCCATGCCTGCGCTCTGCGCCATTGCCGACGACGTGACCAAGGTACACGCCATATGCGTGAAATGCGGAGCACTGGCCTACGTGAGCCACCGCCTGGTTGAGAACGACAAGCGGGTGCTTCTCGGCGAGACATCAGAGTATGAACCGCTCTGCAGGGACTGCTATCAGAAGGCCATTGCAGACGATCAACACCATCACGGACATCAGGAAAGCGACTGACCAACCACACAACAGCAACAGCATGCAAGAGAAAATCACCTTCGACAAGTTCATCCGATGGACCATCATCACGCTCATCGTGGTCGTAGTCATACTGCTCGTCAACTACCTGAGCAGCGTCTTACTGCCATTCTTCGTCGCATGGCTCTTCGCCTACCTGCTCTATCCGCTCGTCACTTTTGTGGAAAAACGCCTGCACATACGCTATCGCGTCATCTCGATCATCATCACCATGCTCGGCGTAGCACTCATCATAGGCGGAGCTCTCTACTTCATCATCCCGCCAATGATCGAGCAATTTCAGAAAGTTGGCGGATACATCACCATCTGGTTGCAGCAGACTGCGAAGACCGATAACCTCACTGCTTACATACAACAGTGGGTGCAAGAACATCAGGAAGACCTCGATCGTTTCTTCCGAAGCAAAGACTTCAGCGACACGATCAAGACCGTCATGCCCCAGGTGTTCAACTTTCTCGGGCAGACAGCCAGCGTAATCATCAGCATCGTCGCCTCGTGCATCACCTTATTATATACGTTCTTCATCCTGCTCGACTATGAATATCTCACCAAGAACTGGCTGCGTATCTTCCCACTAAGGGCACGGCCCTTCTGGAGAAACCTCATGCGCGACGTCTCGAGAGAGCTCAACAACTATATAAGAGGACAAAGTCTTGTGGCATTATGCATGGGCATTATGTTCTGCATCGGATTCACAATCATGGACTTTCCCATGGCCATCGGCCTCGGAATACTCATCGGAGTCATGGACCTTGTGCCCTATCTTCACACATTTGCACTCATCCCGACAGCCTTTCTTGCCATGCTGAAGGCTGCCGACACTGGCCAAAACTTCTGGGTTGTCTTCGGACTTGCCGTGGGACTCTTTGCACTTGTACAGGTCATCACCGACATGATTGTCACACCAAAGATAATGGGAAAGGCCATGGGCCTCAACCCTGCCATCCTGCTTCTTTCGCTATCTGTATGGGGAGCCTTGCTCGGATTCATCGGACTCATCATCGCCCTGCCCCTCACTACGCTGATTATTGCCTATTGGCAACGCTATGTGACGCGGGAAGACAGCAGGGATAAGAGCGTCAGACGAAAGAAAAAAGCACTGGCAAAAGAAAACGTCAGCCCAAATAGGGCACCCGTCGAGAAAAAAACTGCCGAATAATTTGGACAATTAAAAAAAACACGCTACCTTTGCACTCGCATTAAAAAAAGGTGCAATACTAACAACTCAAAAAGGGAGATCCGTTAGCTCAGCTGGTAGAGCACAACACTTTTAATGTTGGGGTCTTGGGTTCGAGCCCCAAACGGATCACGAAAAAAGAAGGAATCGGAAAGGATTCCTTCTTTTTTTACTGCCATATCCCCCTCTATTCAACAGGAGAAATGACAAACGTCAGGCTGCGATCCTGATAATGAACACGGTGTTCGGGCAACGGCCAGGCATGCCATGAGTCGATGCCTCCTACCCCTGCCTGCACATCATCGATGCAGAGATTGACATAAGCCGAACGCTTCAAGCCGTTAGGATGGCGCTGTTCTTTCGCATCTCCATCGTCAAGCTCGTCAATATCATAAGGCAAAGCACTCATCGAAAGGGCCCGTTCTCCCTCTATTTGCAATCCGTTGCCGGCAAGAGAAGCCTGCTTCCACCAGCGCACATCCGTCTTGTTACCCGTTTCCTGAGGCCGGATATAGGGATAAAACTGCTCGTCTATGGTCTGCCTATAGATGCCAAGACGCTGTGAAAGCTTACGGTCCTGATAGTTTTCTATCGGTCCACGACCATAATAATTGCTTTGCATCAAGTCCTTCGGAAGCTGCATCACCATGCCAAACCGCAACATGTCCGGCACATCTTCACCTGCCGTCGTCTTCAGATCCTGGCTGACAACCATCCGCCCGTCATTGCCAATACTGTAGGAAACGGTAAGAGTGGCCTTCACTTCCGGCATGTCATAGGTGGCGACAACATTGACTGCTGGCTGTAAATTCTTCTGTCCGTCAGGCGAAGTGCGCAACATTCTCGGAGCCTCTTTTGCCGAAAGTGAAACAAGACGCAGCTCAGGATGATGCCAAACGCCCAGTTTTTTCTGCAAGTCTGCTCCCATATCATTGTCAGTTACGGCACGCCAGAAGTTGGGAACCAGCGATCCTCCTTCTCCTAAAAGCGACCGTCCATTCACGACATATTGCGTCAAGAAGCCAGTGTTTCGGTTGAAAACAACGGCTATTGACGGATTCTTTCCCTTGACAATGATGTCAGGTGATTTTTTCTTGTCTATCAGTTGCAGTGCAGGAACCTGCTTAGGGAATTTTGCAGTTCCTGCCGACAAGTAGCCGTAAAGCCACCGATTATCCCAGCCTCTGACAGCCAACTGCTGGTAAGCCACACGCTGTCCTGCCGTCATCAGTGGTTCAGCTTGCTTTAAACAGAAGTCGGCATTGAGCATCACCTCCCCTTTTGCCGGCACGTTCAACGGCAGAACATACGCTGTTGTCTGCTGCGGTTCGACCTGAAGGGTTCCGATGGTGCCCTGCTGTACGGCCTCCCCATCCTGTAGTAGCGTCCAGTTCATCTGCACATTACTCAAGTCTTTGAAGAAGTTCTCATTCTTCACACGCACAATCCCCTTCTGCAAATCGACGGGCTCCACCCAGATGTTCTGGTAGTAGTAGCCCACTTCATACATGTGTGGATTAGGCACGCGGTCGGGAGAGATGAGCCCGTTGCAGTTGAAGTTGTTGTCGGAAGCGTCGTAGTCGTTATAGTCGCCACCGTATTTATAGGAAGGATAAGGCTTGACGGCTGTTCCATCCTGCCCTTTCTGGCGGTCGTTCTGTCCGTCAGAGCCTTCGTTTTCCCTCAAGGCCTGGTCGACAAAATCCCAGATAAAGCCTCCTTGGAACTTCTTGTTCTGCCTGACAATGTCCCAGTATTCCTTGAATCCTCCGCATGAGTTGCCCATGGCGTGGGAGTATTCGCATTGAATCAGCGGTTTCTGGTCTTCCGGTTTATCACTATCGGCATAGTACTGGCACCAGTCTTGCGAGGCATACATCGGGCATCGGATGTCGCTGTTAGGTCCGCTACCGGCCCGTTCCCAGTGGATAGGACGTGTCGGATCGGCCTGCTTTATCCACTGATATGCCGTGGTAAAGTTAGGTCCGTCGACGGTTTCGTTGCCCAGCGACCACATGATGATGCTCGGATGATTGCGATAGGTCATCACGTTGTGCTGGTTACGCTCAAGGATTTGCTTCTGGAACATCGGCTTCTTTGTCGGAGCATCGTCACCATAGCCGAAGCCATGTCCCTCCTGATTGGCCTCCGCACATAAGTAAATACCATATTCATCGCAAAGGTCATACCACACAGGATCATCAGGATAGTGGCATGTTCTTACGGCATTAATGTTGAAGCACTTCATGATCGTGAGGTCTTCAATCATTCTTTCACGCGAGACCACATAGCCTCCATCGGGATCCATCTCGTGTCGGTCGGCACCTTTGATATAGATTGGCTGTCCGTTTACAAGGAAGCGTGCGTCTCTTATCTCGATCTTACGGAAGCCTATCCGCTGGGTTGTCACCTCGACGGGTGTCAGTTCGGCCAGTTCTTCCTGCAGCTTCTCAGCAAAATTCTTGCCTCCTGCCTTTGACTTACGGTCCTCTTTCACGGCAACAGCCTTTGGATAGACCTTCGCAACAAGCGTATACAAGTTGGGGGTTTCTGCCGTCCAAGGTTTTACTTCGAGCCCGTCTGTTGCGACGAATCCGTTGTTTGTCGGCATAGAGAGCACGAGTCTTCCCTCTGGGTCATACAGCTCGCAGACCATGCCCCGTGGCTTGCTCAGCGAGCCCTTGACCTCTAATGAGCCTACTGTATAAGCTCCATGCCCGTCTTTGTCAAGACTTGCGTTGACGATAAGGTCGTCAAGATGGGCTTCCTTGTCACGGCAATAGAGGTAAGAGTCGCGAGCTGTGCCCGACAAACGCCAGAAATCCTGGTCTTCACTATAGGAACCATCGCACCATCTGAACGTCTGAAAAGCAATGAGATTGTCGCCCTTCTTCACGTAAGGCGTGATGTCGAACTCCGTAGCTACTTTCGAATCTTCGCTGTAACCCACAAACTGTCCGTTGACATAGAGATAGATGTTCGAGGTGACTGAGCCGAAGTGGGCAACGATCTGCTGCCCTTCCCAGCTGTCTGGCAGGGTGATGGTGCGTCGGTAGGAGCCCACATGATTGTCTTTTATGGGCACTTCGGGCGGATTGTTCTTGAAGTGTCCGCGCCATGCAAAGCCTATATTCACATATACAGGGTCGCCATAGCCGTTGAGTTCCCACATCCCCGGCACGGGCATCGTGCCCCAATCAGCGTCATCAAGGTCGGTACGGAAGAAGTCGACTGGGCGCTGATCAGCATTTTCCACCCAGTGAAACTTCCAGTCACCATGCAGGGAAAGGAAGCGCGAAGACTTCTTCATATCCCTTCCCAGGGCCAGTTCTTCATTTTCATAGGCGAAGAATGTCGTGTGCATTGGCAGTCGGTTAACTTCGTTCACCTGCAGGTCGTGCCACTCAGTGAACGTCGGTCGTTGTACGTCATCTGCCATCAGCGGCAGTGCAAGGGCCAGAAAAGCCGCGGTCATTATATTCCTTATCATAGTCGTATGGTTATGTTCTTCTTGTATTTTAAAGTTACAAAGTACCTGCAAATTTAGCAAAAAGGCGCGAGACGGCCAAGGATTGTCTTCGATTAGCAGCCCGATGGCCGTCTTTTTTTCATTCTTCATTCAGGTCAGGCCACCAATGTCTGCGCAAATCGGCAAGTATATCGTCGTAGTCTTGCAAAGTAAACTGGCCCTCGCCCGTCATCATGATGGTGTAGGCAATGGTGTCAAACGTGCGTCCTACGCCCGTGTCGCGGAAACCATTGCGCAGATAGAAGGCATGCCTTCGCCTGCGTTGCTCCAGATTGTCAGAAGGCTGCTCGGGCGATTCCATGTCGAGAATCATCGGCCTGTCGGCATATCTATGCACAAGACGGGTCAGAATCTGCTGGCCATAGCCCTGCCCTCTCAACGGTTCGGGTACGGCAAAATACCAAAACCAGTTGAGTTTCTCGCGCTGATAGACGATGGTCATGCCCACAAGTTCTGCTCCTTCGTAGTAGGTAGTGAAGTCTAAAGGCATCACGTCTATCAGTCTGAGAAGGTCGCTCCAGGGAATCTCCTCCTCGTCGGGAAAGGCCGATTCATAGAGCATTCTCACCTGTTCACTGGCATTCTGTGCCGTTATCTGTATTTCCTTCATTTGCATTTTTCCTTTCTTCCTTATGCATTGCGCCCCTAAGAGCCAAGTCTTTTCATGCTGTTCAGCCCCGACTGTTGACATGAACGGGCAATGTTCTCCGGACAAAAGATGATGTTTTGCCGGGCAAAAGATGATCTATTGCCCTCCAAAAGATGATCTTTCACTCCCGGAAGGGGTCCGGTTCAGCCAAGTCATCTTATGCATTGTACCGGACAAGCCGGCGCCTTCTCACTCGGAAGCCTCACCCTCTGCTGCCTGAACGGCAACCGGAGGTTCTGATTCGGGCTGCGGTTTCCGTATGCTAAACTCACATCCGCAATACTGTTGGTTGTAGAAAGCGAACTGCTTGAGCAGCTGGTTACGCCGTTCATAGAGCCCGTCCTTGCGCCAGTTCTGTGCCCAGAACGTCGTGCCCGCTACCGCTTCTTCGGCAGCATGGCCTGCCTTCTCTATCTGTTCGAGGCTCTTCCAGCGCGACGATGCCAAGGTGGTTGTGAAATAACGCAGTCCCTGCCGGCGCGCTTCCTCGGCCGTTCTGGTCAGTCTCAGACGGAAACATTGCCCGCAACGGCGGCCTCGCTCGGGCTCGTTCTCCAGTCCTCTGACACCGCAAAGCCACGATTCATGGTCGTAGTCACCGTCTATCCAGCGCAGTCCCAGGGCTTCAGCGTGGCGCTTGCTTTCGCTTTTTCGCGTTTCATACTCCTCCTTCGGGAAGATGTTCGGGTTGAAATAGAAGATGACGGGTCGAATGTCGTGGGCCAGCATCCATTCGACTATCGCCGACGAACAGGGCGCACAACAGGCATGCAGCATCACCTCCTGCAGCCCTTCGGGCACGTTGATATGGCTCTTTTGTCTCTTCATAGCACGTCAATCAGTAGGCTTCAAAGGTTTTGATGACAGGAGTCAGGCGCGCATCGGTGACGGTCAGTCGCAAGGCTGTTGTCTCTACTGGCTCATGAAGGCGCAGGATGCGCTTGTGCCCGATGGTGGTTTTCGCGTCGTTTGTGGGTATGCGACGCCATTGTCCGTCGGCGTTCAGATAGTCAACCGAGAAGGACCTCACGCGTTGTCCTCGAGTGATGTCTTCGGCCAACACCACAAAAGCCACCTTGGCTGGTGCCTCTAATGCCAGCCGAAGGACAGTATAGCCGTCAGCATCGGTCGTGCTTGACGGGTTTTGCTGCCATGTGGCAAGCGGATGTCCGAGCCGTTCGTCGAGCAGTTTCTTGTAGCCTTGCAGGCTCTTTACGTCTTGTTCGGCAATGAGTCCGTCACGGTTGACGGGCACGTTCAGCAGGAAAGTGCCGTTGCGGCCCACACTCTTGCAATAGAGATCAAACAGGGTTTCGGGCGACTTCACTTGCGAGTCTTCGCTACGATGGTAAAACCAGCCCGGGCGAATGCTGACGTCGCACTCCGAGGCTACCCACTGATTTCCGTCAGGATGGCCCTCTGTAAGCTCCTCAGCATGTGGGTATCCCGGATAGACTTGTCCATGACGCAGGAACGACCAGTTAGTCTCACCGGCCTCTCCGCGCTCGTTTCCCACCCATCGGCAGCCCGGTCCGGCGTCAGAAAAGACGATGGCGTCGGGGTTGTGGCTGCGGATAATCTCGTGGATACGGGGGTAGTCATAGTAGCTTCGATGGTCAATCTGGCGCGTTTCCCTCGCTCCTCCATACCATCCGTCGCCACCATTCGCCCCGTCAAGCCATACCTCAAAGAGCGGTCCATAGCATGTCAACAGCTCATCAAGCTGCCGATGATAGTAGTCGACATAGGCCTTTGTGCCGTAGATTGACTGATGTCTGTCCCAAGGAGAGAGATACAATCCCATCTTCAAACCTCGTTGTTTACACGCTTCAGCCAGCTCTCCGACAACGTCGCCACGGCCGTTTTTGTAGGGCGATGCTGAGATGTTATAGTCAGTATGCTGCGTAGGCCACAGACAAAAGCCGTCATGATGTTTCGCCGTCAGTATGACTCCTTGCATGCCTGCCTCACCTAACACCTTCACCCACTGGCCGGTGTTGAGCCGTCGGGGATTGAATATTCGGGGAGAAGCATTGCCATAGCCCCACTCCATGTCGTTGAAAGTGTTGGTGGTGAAGTGGATAAATGCATAGGTTTCCATGTCCTGCCAGGCCACTTGTGCCGATGAAGGCAGGGGAAGAAGGGCGTCGAACTCGTCGACATTGAAGCCGGAAACTTCGACGACTGCTTCCGACTTTCGGGCGTCTTCGGCCTTCCAGTCGATCGTAACGGTCTTGCTTTCGCCCGGCATCAGGTGGAAATAATTGTCAGAATAGTCAACAGGCAGTATCTGTTCGCCGTCGGTTCCCTTCAGGTTCAGGCGTATCATCAGGGCTGGAACGGTGTCGTTGTTGGTCACAACGAATTGGTTTGGCTCGACCATGTTGGCTGAAAGCAGCGATATGTTGGCTTTCGGCAACTGCCAAAGTGCCTCCTGTGTGCCGTTGGTCGACAGCACATAAGTGTTGGTTTCGGTAGCAAGCTGACGGTCGGTGATGCCCTTTAAGCGCAAGAAGAAGACTCCTTCATAGCCATTTGGCACACTCACTTTGAAGCATTCCTGCGACGTATCCGGAGCTGACTCACAACTCATCTGGTGCTGCCACAGCGTCTTTCCCCACATGTCGAGCACCGAAGCTTCGACTCTGACCGTAGTCTTTTCGACGGCAAGGTTCACCAGTTCGACGCTGTTTGACGAGGCATTATACTGGACATGCAGCGGTTCGCAGGCCTTCTTCACGCCGAAGAACGCTGCCGTAGGTTCGAAGTAATAGTCATAGGTCTGCCATACCATAGACGGCCAGCAGGCATGACTCATCCAGATCAGCAAGCCTTGCCGTCCAGGAATGTCGGTCGTTCCGGGGCTGTTTGATGCCTCATACATGGCACGATAGCCGTCATAGTTCTGCCATTGGGCAAGGGATGCGTAGAGCGATGCTGCCGAATCGTCGGCTGTTATGCGTGCCTTGTAGCCGAAACGGCGGTCGATGATGGCGTTGAATGATGCTCCGGCTTGTGCTCCTTGCTGTGTAAAGTCGTGACGACCCCAATGCTCTCCCTGCGGCCAGAGGTGTTCTTCTGACAACATTCGGCGCAGACTCTCGATGTTAGGCATATTGGGCATGCCGCGCTCTGTGTGCAACTTACCCGTTTGACGCTCGAAATACTCTTCCACAGGACGTGCCTGATAAGGGCCGTGTCCGCTGACTCCATCGTCAGCCGACGAAGGGATGTAGAGCATATGGGGATGGTTTGTCTCGACGATGGAGGCGAGACTACGGTTTAAGGTCCCGGGCGGATAGCCTTCATTGCGACCGCAATAGAGCGCGATGGAAGGGTGTTGACGGATGCGACGCACAAAGTCCTGGGCATTGTCGACGAACATTTGTTCGTTGTCAGGGTTGGGTCCGTCGACAGGATTGGCCAGCCAGAAGTCCTGCCACACCATGATTCCATTCCTGTCGCAGGCTTCAAAAAACTCATCATCGCCAGTCTGGCCGACCCAATTGCGTATCATGTTGAGGTTCATCTGCCGGTGATAGCCGACAGCTGTGTCGTATTCGCGACCACGATAATTGAGGTTGCTCTCGGGGAATCCCCAGTTTCCTCCGAGAGGTACGAGGCGTTTGCCGTTGACAAAGAGCTGCAGTCGGGTCAGCTCGTCTCGCCAAGTCACCTCGCGAATGCCGGCCTTATAGGAGATGGAGGCTTGCGGTTCGCCGGCTGAAGAGGAAGGAATGAAGCTGTAACCGGCCTCATAAAGGTAGGGCTCTCCATAGCCGTTAGGCCACCAGAGGTGCATCTCCTGACCGAGAAGTTGGGGATATTCGCCGGGAAGGAACGTCACTTCCTGCTCGGAAAGGGCAGGAATGGTGACGGACTTTTCAAACCGGATTTCGCCGATGAAGCCTTTCAATGTGCCTGAGACGGCCTGCCCGAGGTGGTTTTTAAGGAAGACTGACGGCGTCATGGTGGCCCGATTGCCGTCAATTTCCGACGAGACAAGCGGGTCGCTGATGGTGATGGTCTCGGCGGAAGACAAGTAGACATCGTTCCAAATGCCGATGTCTCGGCCGCGAACGGTGGTGATCCAGTCCCATCCGACGGTGGCATGATAGGTTGGATTGTCAGCTCCGAGGATGCCGCCGTTGAAGTCTGTGGTCTGCTCGTTTTTCGTTTTAACGGCACCTGGGTTGGCGTTTGCAATGATTCTGACCTTCAAGGTGTTGCTTTCGTCGCTGACATATGGGGTAATATCGAACTGCTTGCGCAGGAAAGCTCCCATGATGGTGCCGACGTCGTGGCCGTTAACTTGCACGGAAGCCTGCCAGTTGATGCCGTCGAAGTTGAGCAAAATGCGTTTTCCAAGCATCTCTTTCGGCACACGGAACGTGCGGGTATAGAGAAAGTTGCGCAGGAAAAACGACTCGGAGACCATCGCGACATTGTCGTCGAAGTTGGTGTCGGGCAGCGAGCCGGCATTGACATAGCTCGAAAGAACCGTAGCCGGAACGGTGGCAGTGACGGCAAGTGCGGGCGAGTCGGCGGGCGAAAGGCGCCAGTCACCGCCATTAAGCATGTATTTATCGCCTTGCCATCCCACTTCCGGATGGGGCAAAACCCGCAGGCCATTGCGCCCGAACACCTCGATTTCGGAAAGCATGCCGGCGGTCTCTACGCGCACATACCGGGCACGTTCGGCCATCTTCGCAGAGACATGCTTCCACGTTTTCCCGTCGGCCGACACTGAAAGCCGGGCTGCATGCTCATCCTCGCCGTGCAGACGCACCTCGCTGATGTCGGCCACTGTGCCCAGATCGACGCAAACCCAGGGAGCAACGTCGTCGGGAGCGGGCATCCACCAGCTGCGGAAGACGCCTGAAGGCAGGACGTCATGGACGGTCTTTCCGTCGCGAACGAACTCGATTTCGGTGACGACCCAGTAGGCTGCTCCCGCTAATTGCAGCGAAAACTCGAGGCGACTCAGCGACATGCCACGCCTTAACTTGAACCCTTCGTTGAGCTCGCGGGCAGGCAATCTGCCAGTCTCCGTCTGTTTGTTAGGGTCGGAAGAGACACCTCCGCTCATGGCCTTGCCGGGCAAAGTCTTGCTTTTCAGCACGCGTTGAAGCGCTTTTCCCTTGTCGTCGACAGCCGTACACACGAACCGGCTGCCCTGCGAAGGGGCGCCTTCAGCATAGGCCACATAGCCATGCAGCACCACTTCGTCGGCCTTTATCAGCATGTTGTGCCAACAGAAGTCGAGCGTGACGTTGCTTCCTTCGGCCAGCACGCGCGTCCATTCGTTGCCGTCGAGGGCACTCTCGCGCTCGCGATTGCCCAGCAAACGGCCGTTGGCACGCGCCTCAAGACGAACAGGAGCCTGCCGGTCTGCGACACCGTCGGTGAGCAGTTGGGCCGTGAGATTGTAGTCATAGGCCGACGACTGGGTGACTATACGGTGCAGGGCGATGTTGGTATAGGCCGTGTCGACACTGAAAACAGGACCGTAATATTCGCCCAGGCGACCGGGATAGGTACCAATGCCACGCGTCAACTCCTGCGGCCACGCACTGGAAAGCACGGCAAAAAGCATGGACAGGAAGAGCAATAAGCGTCTGTTTCTCATGAGTTTCGTCAGGGATTGTTGATTATACATGCAAAAGTAGGCATTTTTCCTCCGCCATGCAACTATTCGTCCAACTTTTTTCCGGGCATCTGGGAAATCGCCAAAGAGGCCTTTCACGAAAAGGTTTGCCATGGATAACGGGAAAAGAGGCAATGGCTTTCCGTCCCGAACGGCAGCCCTTCGCACCGGGCAATCTAATGTATGACGGCGTATTCTCAATGGCCGATTCCCGAGAAAGCTTAGGGTTTAGGGTGAGAAGTCATAGAGTTATTAGTGAGAAAGGATAGAGTTATTGACAAGAACCCATAGACTTCTCGGGCTAAAAGGATAGCTTTCTCGGGAGCATTGCTGACAGACGACGGCACGAAACGAAAGAGAGGCCCGGCACACTGGGTGCCAGACCTCCCGATAAAGGTTTCGCCTGCAGGCAGGATTTACTTCTTACGCTTCTTTGACTTCTTCACAGGCTGCTCGGCAGCGAGCTCGTTGGTGAACGAGTAAGGTGCTGCGTCAAGAGCCGTTCCACGGGTCGTATTGGGCGCATCGGCCATCACAAAGTCGAGCGTTGCACCCGAAAGCAGGTTGGCATGAGTAATGAAGTTCTTGTCGTAGGAGACTCCGTTGAGGCTGAGCGACTGCACATAACGGTGGTCGCGAGCCTGGTTCTTGGCCGATATGGTGACGGTCTGGCCGTTCTCAAGATGCAGTTTCACACGGTCGAAGTAAGGAGTTCCGAGCACATACTGATTGCTTCCCGGGCAAACGGGATAGAATCCCATGGCAGAGAACACGTACCAGGCCGACGTCTGTCCATTGTCTTCATCACCGCAATAGCCGTCGGCATTGGCCGAATAGAGCTTGTCCATGGTCTCGCGAATCCAGTATTGACTCTTCCAAGGCTGCCCGGAGAAGCCATACATGTAGAGCATATGCTGGATAGGTTGGTTGCCATGTGCATAGTTACCCATGTTCATGATCTGCATCTCACGTATTTCATGTATGACGCTTCCATAATAACTGTCGTCGAAAATCGGTGGGACTACGAAGACGGAATCCATCATTTCATTGAAGCTTTCACGACCTCCCATGAGGTTAATCAGCCCCTGCGGATCGTGGAAGACACTCCAAGTATAGTGCCAGGCATTACCCTCGGTGAAGGCATCTCCCCACTTGTAGGGCGAGAAAGGCGACTGGAACGTGCCGTCTTGGTTACGTCCGCGCATCAGACGGCTTTCAGCATCGAAGACGTTCTGATAGTTAAGCGCGTGTTTTTTGAACGGAGCAAGCTCCTTATCTGTCTTGCCAAGTGCCCGGCCAAACTGATAGATGCACCAGTCGTCGTAGGCATATTCCAGCGTGCGGGCTACGTTTTCATTGATTTTTACGTCGTAGGGCACGTAGCCAAGTCTGTTGTAATACTCGTATCCAAGGCGCCCGGTTGACTGTACTTGGGGATGAACGGCGTTGGCTCCGTGTACCACTGCCTCCCAGAGCTTTTCGGCATCATAGCCGCGAATGCCCTTCAAATAGGCATCGGCCACGATGGAAGCCGAGTTGTTGCCTACCATGCAACCGCGATGACCGGGGCTGGCCCACTCGGGAAGGAAGCCACTTTCGAGGTAGTCGTTGACCAGTCCCTGCTGCATTTTGACAGCCATCGAGGGATAAACCAGATTGACAAAGGGGAAGAGGCATCGAAAGGTGTCCCAGAAACCTGTATCGGTGAACATGTAGCCTGACAAGACTTCTCCATTGAAAGGACTATAGTGGACGGGCTGACCTGTCGAGTCATATTCGAAGAAACTGCGAGGAAACAGCACCGAACGGTAGAAACATGAGTAGAACGTACGTAAGTGATCAATGTCTTGATCGTCGACCTCTATGCGTCCCAACACTTCGTTCCAACGGTCGAAAGCGGCCTGCTTCACCTTGTCAAACGAACCGCCTGCCTGGACGATCTCCTGCAGATTATGCTCAGCCTGCTCGACACTGATGAACGAAGAGGCTATGCAAACATGGACTTGTTCGCCACGCTTCATGCCCTCAAACTGTACGACAGCTCCGGCATGATCACTCTGTATCTCAGACTGACTGAGCACGTTACACTCCTTATAGGCATCGCCACGACGCTCGCCTTTCACATCAACAACGTTGACAACCCTGAAGGGATGGTCGAACTTCAGTACGAAATAATTCTTGAAATTGTCGGGCACACCGCCGCTGTTCTTCGTGGTATAGCCGATGATCTTGCGCTCTTGCGGAACAACTTTCACATAGGAACCGCGGTCAAGGGCATCGACAATGAAGCTGGCTTCGGAGGTTTCAGGATAGGTTATGCGCACCATGGCAGCACGCTCAGTGGGAGTTATCTCCGTAGTGATGTCGTAGTCTGCCAGATAGACGCTATAATAGTAGGGCTTTGCCACCTCGGCTTTGTGGGAGAACCATGAGGCACGCTTGTCTTGATGGAACTCCGGGCGACCGGTTTCGGGCATGAATGCGAACTGTCCATAGTCGTTAATCCAGGGTGAAGGCTGATGGGTCTGCTTGAAACCGCGCAGCTTGTCTTCGGTATATACATAGGCCCAACCGTCACCCATGCGCCCTGTCTGGGGCATCCAGAAGTTCATTCCCCAAGGCAATGCTATGGCGGGATAGGTATTTCCCGTAGACAACGAACCCTTGGACATCGTGCCGACGAGGGTATTCACATAGTCAACCGGGGCTTGTTTCTTGACAACGGCCGATGCGTTCATGGCAAAACAAGCCAGCAACAGGGGCAGAATTGTTTTTGAAAGTCTCATAATTAGCTATTGATTGAAATTAATATTAGTCCACATATATAACTCTTTTCGGGCTGTTTTATTTTGCCGATTGCCGGAAAACACAAGTTTTCTGTGGATGGAGAGGGCCCCTTCAACAGCTTCAAGGAAAGAATCCACGGAGTGAAGGGGCAGCCTTCTTCACCTATTCCTCGATGACTGGGAAGGAGGATATGCGCAGACGTGCAGCACCCATGGGCACAAGCGTGACAGCTTCGGACGGCTCACTGAGGAAGTCTTCGTCGGGAAGTATGTCGCAAAGCTTGTGTTCGTCCATCGTCCAAGAGGGGATTCTGGCTCCGACGGCTTTGAATTCAAGGGGTACACTGTCGAGGGTAAAGGGGAAGTTGTCGGCCGGCCAAGGCTTTTTAATGAGCTGGATGTCAGCAGGAAGTCCGGTCTGGCTGTCGAGCACGAGGGCATAGTTCCAGGGACTGTCGGCATAGATCTCGCTCGTAGGCCATAGGGACGAGTCGGCCGTCTTTTGCCAGTGAGAGTCGCCAATGGCTGTCTCCTTGCTGTCGCGGAGCACATATCGCTCGTTGATCTTCAAGGAAAGTGTGAGTGGTCCATAGTCGACTGAGACGCTGTTTTTATTGACTTGCCAGCGACGAGTCTTCAGAGTCATGGGGAAACGGACGGTCACTTTGTCGCCGTTTCGCCACTCACGCTGCAGACGAAGATACTGTCCGTGCATCTCTTCTACCACGACAGGCCGGCCGTTGACGGTCAGTTCAAGGCCTTGACTCCACGAGGGAACGCGGAGATAGAAGGGGAAGTCGGCCTTTCCTTTCATCTTGAACGAGAAGGAAATGCGGTCGTCGAAGGGGTAGTTGGTCTCCTCGGTGAGGACGATCTCTCTCTGATCGGCCACTTTTACCTTAGCCGAGCAGGCTGCATAGAGCAGCACTCCCACCCCATTGTCAGGTGTGGCGTAGACCAGATTCTCGGCATAGTAGGGCCATCCCTGTGCGTGATTGTGCTGGCAGCAACGGCTGCTGAAGGGGTTCATCGACAGGAAGGGGCCGGGGTTCTGTATGCCGGGCGAATGGTTTTCGGAATCGCTCTGCACCATATTGGGAGATGTAAAGTAGCGAAGGGCTTTGAAATCTGCCGTAGTTGCAGCGGGGAAAGTGTTGAATGCAACGTCCTCACAATTCTCAGCCCAGAAAGCATCGCCGGTGAAACGGGCCATAATTTCGTCGCTTGCCATTTGCTCAACCATGCCACAAGTCTCAACTCCCTGCCTCGGATCGATATATCCCATACGGCAGTTTTCATCACTTCCGAACATGCCTCCAGGCACCTGTCCGAAGGTGCGGCGGATGAGATGATGGTCGTTGTAGGAAGCCTTCAGGTGGCTTTTGTCGCTGGTCAGCATCCAATAGGTGGCCGGTTCGCGGAAGCACTCGGCAATGTTGACGTTGTGCCAGTTGGGCAACGTGGAGGCTTGACACCAGTTGGCTGTGTTGCGATGGATCTTGTGGGCGAGGTCCAAGAGGAAACTTTCGCCCGTGCGATTGTAGAGCCAAAGCACGGTATAGAGGTTGTCGCCCCCGCGACTGTTCTCCCAATAGCTCTTCAGGAACTGGTCTTCAGGAAGCTGAAGCTCCCACTTGAAATAGTTGGTCATGAGGTTTATGACCCTTTCGTCGCTAGAATACTCATAGTAAGTGATGAGGGTTTCGAGCATGATCATCTGAGCCCAAAGCTCGGGTTTGCCATGGTCGAAGTTGGCCGGACCAAAGAATCCATTGTCGCGTTGGCTACGAAACACCCCCTCAAGCCATACCTTTGTCTCGGCTATCATCTGCTCGTCGCCGAGGATATAGGCCAGCGAACTGTAACCTTTCAGCCAGTAAGGAACCTCTTCCCAGCCGTGGTCTCCACCCGACGTGAGCCAGGCATTATTGTCTTTTTCGAGCCATGCAGAGATCTCACCGAGATGGCCTGTGAGGCCGTTGGCTTGCAATTGAAGATAGCGTTTGACCCATCCCTCGGGCTGAATGCTGCCCACGGGGAGCTTGATGAAGCACTGCTGACGCAGGGGTGCCCGGCCGTTGACGTAGCTAAGGCTCTGCACCGTCGTGTCGGGATGGTTGACATCAGTCACTGAAAGCTTCTGGGCCCCGACAGGAATCGCCAGCATAGACAGGAGAAACAGCATGAAAAGCTGGCACCGATTGGTTTGATTCATAGTTGCAAATGTGAGTAAATGGATGAAAATGTATGTAGCTTGGTATGTAAATATATAAAAGGTACGCGCGCATGTGAACAGGACACATGGCGCACTTTCGTGGGTCTTTCTGGCGACATCGCGCAGCCTTGCCGCAAGGCTGGGAATGGATTCCTGCCGAGAAAGCTACCCTTTTAGCCCGAGAACCGTTAGCTTTCTTGCCAATAAACCTTAGCTTTCTCGACCAGAAGGCTATGACTTCTCACCCTGAATGCTTAGCTTTCTCGGCAGGAAGCCCAAGAGTCGGCCGACAGCACCGTGACGGATCGTCGCGAAGCGGGTTTGGAAACACAACGGACTGGCGCCGTGAGACGGTGTACTTAGATAACCTCCTTCGGGAAAAAGGGAAAGCAAAAACCCTCTAAGCCATAGGGTTGCACTCGCTGAACCGGCACGCCGGCCAGCCATGCATCTCTGACTTAGAGGGTTCGCATAGACTCAAAGACTACCACTCGATGGCCTGGTCGTCATCAGGAATCTGAGTGTTGAGCTTGCGCTCCATCGTCAGTGTGCCTTCAACAACATAGTTCTGATATACACCCGGGATGTAGGTGTAGTCGTTGAACGTATACTTGATGCCACTGATTGTGATGTAGCGGTGCAGCAGATAAGGCTGAATCTCGTCGGGTTGGTCGTTGATTGAGTAGGTAGCAACGCCGTCAACCTGAAGACCTAATTCGGTATTGTTGGTAGGATCATAGAACTGAACGGTACCGTTCTTTCCGTCTTCGGTAACAGGAGTGAACTTGGCGTAGACCTTATAGAGCTCGCGGTCGGTACGCGTCTCATCAATGTCATTGCCTGCATAGAAGAACACCGTGTTCTCGTCAACTACATATGCGCGTGTGTCTTCACCACCGGCAGCATTGTCTGCATTGCCCTGGCGAGACATCTTCTGCATGGTGGCAGAGTAAGTGCCTGAGTAGTTGTTGAAAGGATAGACACGAAGCAGAGCCTTGGCATAGTGCTTACGCGGATGAGCCTGATACTGATCTGTGCTGACAATCTCAAGAGGGAGCACCCACTTCTTGCTCATGTCGATGCCCTCGAAGTTGAAGTCAAGCTGGAACAGGCTGACATTCTCACCGGCCTTTACCTGATGGGTAGAGGGATAGCTTACATACTGATCGGGCAATTCCTGATAATACAGGTCGGTACGATTCTGGAAACGCTCATAGTTCAAGATTGAAAGCGTGTCAGACTTGACAATCTTCACATTCAGATCTTTGTCGTTATTGGTCGTACCACTGACAATAATCGGCAGTTGATAGTTTGAGATGCCCACGCCATAGAGGGGCACTGACTCGCCGTTGGCATTGGTCGTATGACGAGTATAGGGCACATACACGGCGGAAACACCAGCATCATTGAGCGGTGCCTTGAAGCTAAGATAGTGCTCATACTGCTCGTCTTTCCATTCATCGTTACATGCGGTGGCCAGCAACAGCAGACCAGCCAGCGAAGCAAGCATTATAGATATGTGTTTCATATTCTTCTTCTTTTAAAGATTAATCATTGTAAGTCCAACCAGGATTCTGAACAAGATTCTTGTTACGCTTCAGCTCTGTGTGAGAGATGGGCCAGAAATACATCTTATCAGCAAACACTGCAGAGAGCGTAGAGATAGGAATGACGGTCATGAAGTCGTCCTTGTTGTCTACAGTCTGGAAATAGTTCAGACCATAAACAGGAGTAGCCTCTTCGATCGGAGCATCCATCCAACGGCGCAAATCGTAGTAGCGCTTGCCTTCACCCATGAACTCAATCATGCGCTCACGCTTGATCTTTGCACGGAAAGCATCCTTGTCGGCATACTCTTCTGCCGAGAAGTCGGGGATACCTGCACGGCAACGAACAGGACGGACGCCCTTCTTCAATTCGTCGACGTTGCGAGAAATGGTGTAGGTGGTCGAGCCGTCCCATGAAGGAATCTGGTAAGAACCGTCAAGCTCGTTCAGAGCTTCGGCATAGAGCAGCAGGATATCAGCATAGCGGATGGCCTGCTCATACTTAGCCCTTATATGGTCATAGTTACGTCCCGAGCAATAGTCTTCCGGATGATACCACTTCTTGATGCCCGTACCGGTACGCAACCAGTTGAAACCAGCATTCAGATATCCATCATTCTTGGTGTAGTTACGATAGTAGAATATCTGCCTATTACGGTCCGAAGTACTGGGATTACCCCAGCATTCCCACATACAACCGTTGTAAGCTACCGATGCATAGAAGCGTGGCTCACGCTGAACATACATCATCGGGACATCCTGTCCACCCTGGCCATTTGCCACCTGCAGTTCAGGATAGTTTCTATAGTTGCGACGCTCAGTGAAACCTGTCGGGCGCTCACGGTCGTTGCCTGGGCCGTCAGCAGCACGCCATTCCTTGTACATTCCATCGCAGTCTGAACCGTCTTTCATATAATAGGTGTCAACCATCTTCTGAGTCATGCCATGAGTGTTCCAGCCCTGAAGCGTGCGAGGCATAGAGTGGAGCACAAGGGCACTAAGACCGAAGTCGTTGTCACTGCTGCTTACGTTGCTGATGCGGCCGAAGATGAACTCGGGATTGCCCGAAGGAGTGACCGTGCCATTGAACAGATTAGCATAAGAAGAACGCGGGTCGATGTCGGAATATCCGTCAGGCCAAGGCTTGTTGATAAAGTCACCGTCATTGTAACGGGCGATGGTTGCAGTCTGGGTTTGCGTGCCTTCATGAGCCATTTCATGATAGAGCTCATACTGCCCGAGCTCTATCACATCCTTACATGCTGCTGCGGCACGAGCCCATTTACTCTCATCATAGGTGAGAGAGAGCAGTGGAGTGCCATCGAAATTCTTCAGCTTCTGGGCAACATCGTCAGTAACGAGCGCATTGCCATTGGCTGCAGTTGCCGTAGAATGGTTACCATTCTTCAGCTGACCGTTGGCCAAAGGACTGGCCGCATAGGTCAAAACAATGGCACGAGTGGCAAGACATGCACCAACAGTCGGACGAGCTATATTGCCCTCATCACGTTTGTTCGTGCCGATATTAGAGGAAATCTCCTTGGCAGCCTTAAGCATTTCAGAGGAAATATACTCTGCAACTTCTTCATAAGTGCTACGGGGAATGGCAAGATCGTCATAGCTGTCGTTGTAGTCCACGCCTTCATCAGGAAGAATGGGCACTGGACCATACTTGCGAAGCAGCAGCCAATAATAGTATGCACGTACGAAACGAGCCTGACCACGATAGTCCGCAATGCTATTAGGACCATTCACACGCAGCAGTTCATCATTCTTGTCAATATTGTGAATAAAGACAGAAGCCTGATAGATACCGCGGTAACTGTTAGTCCAAGCGTCCTGACCTACGCTCTCATCGTATAGAGCTTCATGGAATCCGTTGTAGCGAGCCCACAGAGCATCCTTGCCATCTCCACCGAATTCGGGAGATGCATCACGGTCGCCATAATACATATCATCGTCGAAACAGAAAGGATTGAAACCGCCTCCTGCGCCACCCGTGTTACCCTTCGAGCAGACTTCTGCATTGGCTCCCTTCAAGAAGGAATAGGCACGAGCCAGCCATTGCTCTGACTTCTCGTAGTCAGAGAACACTGTCTCTATCGTCTCACGATCGTCAAAATACTTATCTGAGTCAAGATCTACACAAGAGGTCATTAGAGCTCCTGCACCCAGAACTGACATCAGGAATATATTAATTTTCTTGTTCATAGTTATATTCGTTATTAATGTCATGCGTTTAGATTAGAGACTAATTTGGATACCACCCGTGATAGCCTTGGTGATAGGATAGTCTTCACCACGTGGCTGCAATGATTCAGGATCCCATGTATCAAACTTCTTCGAAAGGAAGAAGAGGTTGGTTGCTGTCACATAAACACGAATGTTACTGAAGTGGAATTTGTTAACCAATGTCTTTGGCAACGTGTAACCAAAGTCAATATTCTTCATACGCAAGTAGCTACCATCACGCAA
This sequence comes from Prevotella sp., assembly GCA_017469955.1. GTDB lineage: Bacteria > Bacteroidota > Bacteroidia > Bacteroidales > Bacteroidaceae > Prevotella. Next base: position 5,393 of record JAFUFJ010000007.1, on the reverse strand, counting down.
CCAGAATGTTGAGTTACGATAGTTGTTCGTGTTCTCGCCATAGCTTAGACGAGGATACGTTGCATTGGGGTTTTCGTTGGGTTGAACATTGTAGCCCATGTCCTGCAAACGAATAGCTGTGTCATAGTCTACCCAGCGATCGTCAAGCATTCCCTTGAAAATATTACCCCATTGTCCCTCGGTAAAGGCATAGACACACTTGCCATATATCGGGAATGTAGACTTACCGGCACCTTGGAAGTGCATGTTGAGGTCAAATCCCTTATAGGTAATTGTGAAACCAAGACCATAGATGAGATTGGGACGGCTGGTTGCACCAATGGCAACACGGTCACCATCGTCAACGACACCATCACCATTGACATCCTTATACTTGATGTCACCAGGCTGTACTGTACCGAACTGCTGAGTTGGGCTGTTGCGAATATCGTCATAGTCCTTGAATAGTCCAAGGGCAATCAGACCACGCTCTTGGTTGATGCGATAGCCACGCTGGCCCTGATAGGCATAAACTGGGTTTTCCTCATCGTACTCAAGTATCTTACCTTTTGAGTAAGTCATGTTACCACGGACGATTAAACCAATCTGGCCAAAGCGGTCTTCATACTTGAAGTTGCCATCAATACCTTCTGTACGTGTGGCACCTACGTTTCCCTTTGGCGCACTTTCAAGACCGAGGATGCCTGGCAGGTAGTTACGTGTCATGTAAATACCCGTACGCTTCTCATAGAAATAGTCTGCCGTCAGAGACAACTTGTTGTTCAGCAACACGAGGTCGATACCAAGGTCGTCTTTGCGAGATACTTCCCAAGTGACACCCGTCGAAGCAAGCTGAGTATAGTGCATGCCGGAATAAGCATAATAGGACGCACCCGTCTCACTCCAGTTGTACTGGGTTCCGCTGATGTCTGCAATCGTGTAAAGGTAGGGGAAACGGTCTCCTGTGTTGTCATTACCCACCTTACCATGTGAATAACGCACCTTGAACATATCAAGCCATGGGGCTGCTTTCTGAACAAGAGGCTCTTCACCAATGTTCCAAGCTACAGACCATGCAGGGAAGAAACCCCAACGGTGGCCGTCGGCAAAGTTCTCAGAACCGTTATAACCGAAGTTATAGTCGAAGAAGTAACGGTTCTTAAAGTTGTAAGTCGCCTGAGCAGCCAAGCCTTGGTTCTTCCTGGAGATGGAGTTTTTAATGTCTGTTCCCAAGTTCTGGGTAGAGATATTCTGGTCTTGGGTAAACTTGACATTCACACCAAGATTGTGAGCATCGAAGAACTGGCGATCCCAATGGAGCAGCAAGTCCAGGAATTCACGACGCGAACCACTGTTGCTTGAGCTCTGAGTCATCGTCTTTTCATTCATCACTTTTGTAAACTGGAGTTCACCTGTCTCCGTATTACGCTGTGATACTTGATAAAGAGCTGGCATGCGAACATGGTGAATGGCATTGTCATTATAGGTATCATAACCAAAACGGCCAGTAAAACGCAAGCCCTTTGTGATGAAGTCAAGGTTTTGTTCTAACGTAACATTCGACTGAAGATTGTTGCTCCACTCGGTGTTATAACCCGTCTGAGTTGAAGAAGCCCAGGGATTCACGTAGTTCAAATTCACTGACTGGCTTTCAATTTCCACTCCATTTATGTTCTGTGTCTCGGAAACAAGGGCGCCAATTGAAGGAATGTATCCATTGGTATACATGATTGGAGAAAACAAAGCATTGTAACCAAACAGCTGTCCCCATACGCGATCATCACCAAGTCCTGGAGAATTTCGGGTAGTCAGATTACCTGCAACGCCAACCTTCAAGACCGTTGTCGGAGTGACATCAACGTCAACATTCATACGATAGTTCCAACGTTTGTAGTTGGCATTCGTGTCGTATTTCTTGCGAAGTGTCTCGTCTGTCTTATACATACCCTGATCTTCGTTGTAAGAAGCAGAAATGAAATAGCGGGCCGTTTCACCACCACCGCTAAGATTCAAGTTTGCACGATAGCTCCAAGCTCCGTCTTTCAGCAAGAGGTCTTGCCAGTCGACATTAGGATAGAGGTCAGTATCCAGACCCAAACGTATGAGTTCAAGTTCCTCCGGACGATAAAGAACGCCGTAGTTACGAGTGATGCGAGCTTCGTTAATCAGGTTTGCATAGGTAGGTCCATCCACGAATTCAGGCGTAATGGTACGAGTATTATAAGAGGTTTCTACCTTAGCATCGATTTTCACCTTACCGGCCTTACCATGCTTAGTGGTGATGAGAATAACGCCATTAGCACCTTTTGAACCATAGATGGCTGTGGCAGAAGCGTCCTTCAATACCGTGAAGTTGTCAATATCTTCAATATTGATATCATCGATGTTGTCACGTTCGAAGCCATCAACCAAGATGTATGCTGAGGATCCTGCACCGAAAGTAGAGATACCACGAATCCAGAATTCTGAGGTATTTTTACCAGGCTGACCAGAAGACTGGAAGGCCATGATGCCGGGAACGTTACCTGCAAGGGTGTTAGTAAGGTTAGAAGAGCTATAATGCTTCAGGTCATCCATGTTTACATTGGACACGGCACCAGTCAATGTCAGCTTTTTCTGAATACCCATACCCACAACCACGACCTCGTCGACAGCATTTACAGTTTCCTCATTCAGAGTTACATTAATCGTTGTGTTTCCACTTTTTACGACAGTTTCATAAGATTGGAAACCTACATATGAGAATACCAGCGTCTTATACTCCTGCGCTTTAATACGGTATTCACCATCAATATTTGTAATGGCACCCAGACCCGGCTGGTCTTTTACTGTTACGCTAACACCAACAAGTGGCTCACCTGTATTGTCAACAACCGTACCAGATACCTCTAACGTATTCTGCGCCAGTGCACTTACTGTCGTGCCCAGCAACATCATTAGCATTACTAAGTATTTTTTCATATTCCTATTCTATTAGATTTAGGTATTTACTCGTCGACATTCTCGTTATTATCATCGCCATTTACTATACCAAGATCTTCGTCTGTCGGTTCTTCCATCGTAATGGTACGAATCTTACGGTTCATGGTATCAAGGATATAGAAGATAAGCGTATTCTCACCTGTCAGGCGATCGACGTGAACGTCATTTACCAAACCTGTCGGACGATCGAATCGAGCTACATCGCGCAACTCACCATTTTCAGAGCCGTAAACGAAGCCATCTGCATGGGTATTCTTACTACCGCCTGCATAAGTTCTTACGATTCCTTCTGGTGTCAGCAAGCGAATAGCATGAGCTTCGCGCTCTGCATCTCCTGCCGGGTGGTTTGGATACCAGCTGTTATCACAAAAATAGAAATCATATTCATCGGCACTACCTGCATAAGCCTCGTTCTTAACGAAGGTTCCCTGATAGGGACGTGCCAGTTTTGCACTCTTACCTACACCGTCAACAAAGCCACGTTCTTTCATTGAGCCTGCGACTTGGTATGGAGGAAGGAAAGTACGACGGTTCCAATCGTAATCACTTCTCAGGATGTATACTTGGTTGATAACCACGATATAGGCATAGTCGCCAGAAGGGTGGATGTTGATTTGGAACTCCCAACCCGAATCTTGAATGGTAAAGAGTTTGCGGAATGCTTCAGTATTCGTATTCACATAAGGATCCCATGCCGGGTAAATGTCGTTACCGTCATCGTCTACTTCACCTGTTGGAAGCAAAGTGTCCCAGTATTTGTCCATGTCAAGGCGAATGATTTCTCCCTGGTCATAAGACGTAAAATAAAGTTCCTTTGAATAAGTATCAATGATTGGGCCATGCTTTCCATCGGTATTTCCCGGGTGCAGCGATGCGCCATTACACTGACGATAGTTAGCCAAGTGGATTACAGGAGAATTGGAACTGAAGTCACCATTTCTGTCACGGTCCACAATATAGACAGCATCTGCCGTCCAGTTTGAGTCCCAATTATCAGCCGACACGATGAGATGCTCGCGCCAACGTTTCTGTCTTGCAGTAGCAGCATCAACCCATCCTTCTGGAGCACGGCCGATAATATTGCCTTCCTCATCAACTTCGAAGTTACCATTCTCGTCATAAGCAAACGGGTCGACTGCAAAGTCAATGGTACGCAGACGCTGGTTGTTGAATTTACTCAGGTTGATCAAGTCCTTCACGGTACGCTCTTTCAGGTCAAGCATCTGAATGCTATGGGCCGTTGTCCCATAATAAGGCTCTTGGTCATAGACGATGAAAAGTTGATCATGGTTGTATGGAGAGAACTGCATCACACCGTCATTGCGGAATCCGCAGCACTCTTCAAAACTGCCTTCTTTCCATCCTTGGTTGTCAAGTTCATTTTTGTAACCGCAGAGCGTACCGACAACCATCTTGCGTTCATACTCAAAGTTCTTGTCACAGACAACAGTTTTTGCGTCTTTGCCTTCACCTACTGTCAATTCAATCTTACCAGAGAAAGCATGAGACGGAACAAAAGTATACAATGCATTGCCAGCAACACTGACTACAATAGCAGGCTTCCCACCGATAGTCAGATTAATCAACGAGGGGTCATTACCAAAGTTACTACCATAGATAATGACTTGCTGACCAACACCCCCAAGCTCGGGAGTGAAGCCCGTAATGGTTACAGGCTTTGACGGATCATATGGATCCGCATTGTGCGTTCCGATGTAATCCTCAATGTTCGAAGTACTGTCGCTACACCCAGTGAGCGAAAGCATCAACAACGAAGCCAAAAAGATTCCCAAAGGAAAGCGCATCTTCTTAAGGTTCTGTTTCATTTGACTTTAATTTAGGTTATTATTAAGTTGTAAAAAATTTATTTCTCTTTATGATGTCGCAGGCTTCAAGGAATTGTGAGCATTTTCTGCCGTTGCCATGTCGGAAGGTAGGTCCGATTGGCGATACCGCATTCGCAAGTCTCTCATGTCTTCACAACTCCTTGCCTGCCTCGTTTTCTATTCTTTTTGCAGCTTGTCGGCCAGCACCTTCATCCAGAAACCGCCGATGACTGAGCGCGCCTTGAAGCCTACCATACGGCTGGTCTTCGTGTCATACCAGTCGGAAATAGGTACGCGCGAGGGCGTTACATTAATATAATCATATACAGGATCGACAAACTTCAAGAACGTCTTGTTATCCTTTGCCATCGCTGCCGACCACATAATCCAGTCGTTCTTGGTGTAGTCCTTGCGGATGTCAAGGGGCAGTCCGTACTTGTTCTGTTTCTTCAGGTAGTACTTCACCTCACGCTCCATCGCACCGTTCGGGAAGATGTTGGTCTGCCAAAGCTTGTCCCATACCATGTTATACTTCTGACTCCAGGTGTCGGCACGGTCGAAAGCCAGACGGTAGTGGTCGCCTTCACGGGCGTCCTGCTCCCACTT
>JAFUFJ010000006.1 GCA_017469955.1 Prevotella sp. | reverse complement strand
AATCAAAAACGGGCTCTTTTTAGTTAATAAATGTTTAAAATAAGGTGCTTGTACTAAAAAAATTTGTTTAAAATGTGAAATAGCCTTACTTTTGCAGCGTGGATAACAATCTCCAAGAGTGTTGCACCTCGCGCCCAGAGGTGAAAAGTTTGGGAAAACAAGCGCAAAACTCTATAAAGACAGCAAAAGACATCAGAAACGACTATACAAGGAAAAAGAAGATAGTATTATATTAACATTAGAGAGAGATTTTATGGAAAAAAAACTAACAATGCTACTTGCCGGCCTGTTCCTGTCAATAGGAATGGCCTTGGCACAGACAACTGTCAGGGGCACCGTGTACTCGGCTGAAGACGATCAGCCCGTCATCGGTGCATCTGTAAAGGTTGTTGGCACCAACGTTGGTGCCGTAACAAATGTTGACGGACAATTTACCGTCAGCGTTCCCAATCTGAATTCACTGCTCGAAGTGTCCTATGTAGGCCTGCAGACACAAACAGTCAAGGCAGCCCGCGAACTGACCATCGTGCTCCAAAGCGACAACAACGTGCTTGACGAAGTGATGGTCGTGGCATTCGGCACACAGAAAAAGTCTTCCTTCACGGGCTCGGCTGCCGTTATCAACGCAAAAGACATCCAGCTACACACTACCACCAACGTGGCCAACACGCTCGTAGGTTCGGTGCCTGGCTTGCAGATGCGCGGCTCAAGCGGTGCCCCCGGCGCCGGAAGCGGTAGCATCAATGTGCGTGGTATCAGCTCGCTCTATGCCGAAACCGACCCGCTCGTGATCGTCGACGGAGCACCCTACTCGGCTTCTCTGTCAAACATTCCCACCAGCGACATCGAGTCTGTCACCGTGCTGAAGGACGCTGCTTCGGCTGCTCTGTACGGTGCACGCGGCGCATCGGGCGTCATCCTCGTCACAACCAAGAAAGGACAACGCCGTGATGCCGTGGTAAGTGTAGACGTGAAATGGGGCGCAAATACCCGTGGCGTGCAAGACTATGAGACCATCACCGACCCCGCTGAGTTCTACGAAGCCTACTATGCACAGCTCTACAACTACCAGCGCTACGGACAAGGAGCAAGCATTGCCGACGCCAATGCATGGGCAAACAGCACCTTATTGAACCACCTTGGCTACAACGTCTATACCGTTCCTGACGGACAAAGCCTCATCGGAACCGACGGAAAGCTCAATCCTAACGCCACCCTCGGCCGTCAGTATGTAGCATCCAACGGAGAGACCTACTACATGACTCCCGACAACTGGACCGACCTTGCCTACAAGACAGCCCTGCGCCAGGAATACAACGTCAGCGTAAACGGTGGCAACGACCGCAGCTCTTTCTATGCAAGTGCTGCATATCTGAACGAAGACGGCGTCATCGAATACTCCGGTTTCGAGCGTTTCTCGGGACGTTTGAAGGCTGACTATCAGGCAAAGAAGTGGCTGAAGGTGGGTGCAAATGCCAACTTCGTACACTCAAACACAAAGTCAAACCCCAACCTTTCCACCAGCCTGGGTTCGACTAACCTGATGTACTACACATCCATGATCGCACCAATCTATCCCGTTTACGTGCGCGTCATTGACCCGGAAACACATAATCCCGTCATCCGCACCGACGAATACGGCCATCCTCAGCACGACTATGGCGTGTCAAGCAAGAACTATGTGGGCTACGGACGCGGATTCATGCAGACAGGTAACCCGCTCGGATCGAACCGTTACAACCAGGTTGGCACAACAGGCAACCAGTTCAACGGCAGCTTCAACGTCGACGTACAGCTCTTCCCATGGCTGAAATTCAACAACACATCGACAGCTATCCTCGGACAGACCTCCCACTCTGACTTCGAAAATCCGTTTGAAGGGCCAAAAACGGGCGTCAATGGCGAAATCACTAAGTATCAGAGCAACACCCTTCGCACCAACCATGTGCAGACCCTTACCTTCTTGAAAGACTTCGGCCCGCACAGCATCACTGCCATGCTCGGCCATGAATACTACCACACCAAGACCAAATACCTCGAAGCCCAACGCACCGGAGGTTTCTCTGCTGAGATTCCCGAGCTAAATGCCTTCGCCACAATGTCAGGCTCTGGCTCCTACACCTCACAGTACAATGTGGAAGGCTACTTCGGAAGCGTACAGTATAACTATGCCGAGAAGTATTTCGGTTCGCTCTCTTATCGCCGCGATGCCTCGTCATACTTCGACAAAGACCACCGCTGGGGTAACTTCTGGTCAGTAGGTGCTGCATGGCTTATCAACAAAGAAAGCTTCTTCAATGCCGACTGGGTCGACGAGCTGAAGCTCAAAGCTTCTATTGGTCAGCAAGGTAACGACGGCATCGGAAGCTTCCAATACATCAACATGTATTCGCTTACAAAGGTTGATGACACGACACTGGCACAGTCTCCATACCGCAAAGGTAACTCAGAAATCACATGGGAGACCACCACAAACTTCAATGCTGGTATCGAATTCAGCTTATGGAAACAACGCTTGACCGGTAGCCTTGACTTCTATTCAAAGAAGACCACCGACCTGCTCTTCTGGCTCTCCATCCCAGAATCAACAGGCTATCGCGGCATGTATGGTAACCTCGGCGACATTCGCAACTCAGGTGTCGAACTGACACTCTCGGGAGATGTCATCCGCACAAAGGACTTCACATGGACACTTGCAGGAAACATCACTCACAACAATGCCAAGATTCTTAAGCTTCCCGAGACAAAAACTGGCGAAAATGGAGGCTTCTTCGAATCACCACGTTGGTATACTGAGGGCGGACCTGTATACAATTATATGACCTATGCCTATGCCGGCGTCAACGAACAAGGCCAACAACTCTTCTGGTATGACGAGGATTTAAGCTCGCTCACCACAGGAGAAGCCAACAACATCGCCAAGGCAGCCACGAAGAAGAGTGGCACAACAACCAATATCGGTGAAGCTTCACGCTACGCAACCGGTAACATCCTGCCAAAGTTCTACGGCGGTTTCAGCACTACTCTGCGCTATAAGAACGTTGATGCCACCGTTACTTTCGACTATCAGATTGGCGGAAAAGTGTATGACACACGCTACCAGGCCCTCATGACTCCTGCCGAAGACGCTTCGAACGCAGGCCAAACCTACCATAAAGATTGGGCAAAGTCGTGGAGTCCCAATAACACTGACAGCAATATACCTCGCTGGCAATACGGCGATACGAACATTCCTTCGTCTGACCGCTGGCTTACAAAGGCCTCTTACCTCAACTTCCAGTCGTTCAACGTAGGCTATTCTGTGCCTAAATCACTGATCAGCAAGGTCCAGATCAGTAACCTCCGCATCTATGCAGCGGGAGAGAACCTCTTCTTCTGGAGTGCCCGTAAGGGTCTTGACCCTCGATATTCCTACACAGGAAACACCACCGTCAACGTCTATTCGCCCATCCGTACCATCTCAGGAGGCATACAGTTGACGTTCTAAATCCTTACCATTGCTTTATAAAGAAATTAACATAGGAGAAAAGAATATGAAGAGAAAAATATTTTCAACCATTGCAGCATCGGCCATGCTTCTGTCGTTGACGGGCTGCATCGACGAATATACTCCGCAGGGAAGCCCCAACTTGGTTTCAGTAACTCAGGTTGGTAACACCTCTGCTGCTTTCGAAAATGCCGTAGCAGGCATAACAGCCAGCCTCTGCGGAGACTTCGCTTACGCCGGCAACAGCGACACTCGTGCCTATGACTTCGGCCTGCCCTCGTTCTTCCTGCAGCGCGACGTGATGGGACAAGACATCGCCTATCCCTATCAGAACTGGTTCTCGTCGTGGTATACCTCGTCGAATCTCGGTCCCGCCTATGCCGTAACCCAGTTGCCTTGGACCTACTACTACAAGTGGATCAACAGTTGTAACGAGGTGATTGCTATGGCAGGCAGCGAACCTTCTGAGCAACAACGCAACGGAGTGGGCATAGCCTATGCCATGCGTGCCTACTTCTACATGGATCTTGCCCGCATGTTTGCTCCAGAAACCTATAAAGTCAACCCCGAAGCGCCCACTGTTCCCCTCGTAGACGGGTCGGATGGTGTAGATCCTGCACACAATCCTCGTGCTACCAACCAAGTGATGTGGGACTTCATCCTCAGCGATCTCGACAAGGCTGAAGAGTATATTGCCGGTTATCAGCGCAACGACGTCTACACACCTGACCTCTCTGTGGTCTACGGTCTGAAGGCTCGTGCCTATCTTACCATAGAAGACTGGCCCAATGCCGAGAAGTATGCCAAGCTTGCTCAGGCTGGTTATACTGTCATGACGGGCGACGAATACACCGATCCTGTTACCGGTTTCAACACGCCAAACGCATCTTGGATGTTCGGAATCACCTACAAGAGCGACGACCCCAACATCCTTCTCAACGATGCTGACTCGTCATGGGGCTCGATGATGTGTATCGAAATCGACCCGCAAGTTTCGGGTTGCGGCTATGCTGCCAACTATGGACAGCCCTTTGCCATCGACCGTCATCTCTACGAAACGATTCCTGCTACCGATGCACGCAAAAAATGCTACATCGACTTCGCCATCGACGACATGGAAACCAAGGAGGAAAAGCTCGAAGCTCTCTCAGCCTACACCACCCATCCTGACTGGCTTCTTGACGCAACTGGTGCTGCTGCTCATGAGAGTGGCTATGAATACGTGGTCGGCGGTCTGCCCCTGAAGTTCCGTACTGCTGGCGGAGAAGCCGGTCGTGCCAACCAATACATCGGCTTTGTTGTCGCTGTTCCTCTGATGCGTGTCGAAGAGATGAAGCTCATCGAGGCCGAGGCTGCAGGCATGCAGAACGAGGCTCGCGGCATTGAACTGCTCACAGCCTTTGCCAAAACCCGTGATGCCAACTTCACCTATGGCACCCATACCGATGCTTATTACAACCTGAGCACCTCTCAGTTCCAGAACGAAGTGTGGTGGCAGCGCCGTGTAGAACTCTGGGGAGAAGGCTTTGCCACCTTCGACATCAAGCGCCTTCACAAGGGCATCATCCGCAGCTATGAAGGAACTAACCATACTGACACCTATCGTTGGAATGTCGATCACACTCCCGAATGGATGAATCTCTGCATTGTTCAGACTGAGACCAACTACAACTTGGCCTGCACCAACAATGACGATCCTATCGCTCCTGAAGGCAACTCGGAGCCTTACAAGTGGTAACAAGTATCAAGAACCGTAAAAAAGAAATACAGTATGAAAAAGAATATCAATGGCATATTTCTGATGCTGACGGGCCTTGCTGTCTTCACAGCTTGCTCTGATGACTGGGGAACGACGCCAGGAACAGACGCAACCCCCAACGTAACCATCTATCAATATGACGCTCCTGAGGGATATGACGAGGAAAATGACATCACCGTACGCCTCGTAGGCAACCAGCAGACCAGCGAGATCTACTACTTTGCAGAGAAGACTGCCGACAAGGATGCTCGCGAACTGAGCGATGATGCCTATGCCGACTTCGTCGTCAACAACGGCACCAAGGCCAGCGTCTCTGAGAACAACCTGCCTGAAGGCATAATTGCCGAGACCGTCATCACCGGCCTTGCCGGCGAGTGGACTGTATCTGCTGTGGCTGTAGGCAACGGACAGAAGAAGCTTTCGACCATCGAATACTCCACGCTTCCTTGGAACACGCTGGCTACAGGCACCTATATCGCCAACGTCAATGCCAGTGTCCAGAACCTCTTTGCCAACGCTTTCGGGTCTAATCAGGTAACTGTCCAGCTGCAACAGCTCGAGACTGATCCTCATCAATACCGCCTCAAGAACCTCTGGGGACGCAAGCAAAGCCTGCTCTTCAACGTCTGTACCGGCGAGGATGGCAATGCCATCACGGGCGAAGACGAGGATGGTGTGTACACCTTCCTGCGCATTCCTCAGCAAGCTACACCGTTCACCTTCGGCAACTATGGTACGGTTGGTGTGCGCGACGTGGGCCTTTGGCAGGGAGATGACTCGTGGGTCACGGAAAAGGGATACGAGAGCGGCATCTACGAAGACAACTCTGTCTTCTTCATGATTCAGTACTTCGTCTCTGCAGGTAACGTGGGTTACGGATATGACTACTTCATTCCGGGCGAATAATTAAAACACTCTCTGATAATAAAAACCTCGGAACCGCTTGCTGGCCCCAAAGCCTTGCAGGCGGTTTTTCGTTGCCTGCCGGATTCTTTTTCTATGTCTGCCGGACTGTTTTCCTGTGCCTTTCAGGGCGCATTCGGCAGCCCTCCCGACGAGAAAGCTAAGGGTTTAGCCCCAGAAGTCATAGAGTTATCACCGAGAAAGGATAGCTTTATCAGCAAGAAAGCTAAGACTTCTCACCCTGAAACCTTAGCTTTCTGAAGCCCTTCCCCATCCTTTCCTCATGAGAAGGGAGGGACGGCTGCCAATGAAGAATGAAAAATCACGAATTGAAGGAGGCTCATCCGCCCTGTGAAGCCTGACAGGCAGAGAGCCGTTCCACCTGCTCTCTCATGTGCCTTCGGAAGGCTTCATCGCCCAACACCTCGATGTCTTCGTAGAGACCGAGCACGAAGCGCGTGATGCCAAGATAGCTCACCACCTCTGTTTTGAACACCCAGTGCCCCTCGTCTGCCGACGTGAAACAGGCTTCTGAGTCAGGATACTCCTCGAGCATGAGGTTGTGGGCGAGCTGTCCCATGCGCAGTTCTACGGCCATTCGCTCCTCTCCGCTGAACATGAACAGGTCGGTATAGACCGCCTTGTGCTTGTCTTCGTTCAGCCATTCGATGTCGAGTATCTCCACTTCCGCCATGCGAGCCAGCCGATAAGTCTTGTTGGTGTGGGTCTTGATCTCATGGCATCTCAGGTCCAATCCGTTGTTCATCAGCAGAAAAGGCTCCACATAGCGGTCGGCAACCGTATGGCTGTGAGGCGACGAATAGCCCCGCAGCACCACTATCTTCTTCTCCGTCATGGCCTGCTTCAGCGTGCGGATATTGCGGTCTACACGCTGCTGCAGCTCGGGATTCGACAGGTCTTCGAGGCGGAACTGCCGTTCCAGCTTGGCTCTTACGTTGTGGGCCACATAGTCGTTCTTCTCGGTTGCGCCGAGCAACTGGTGCAGATAGCGGGCCTCATCTGTGGTCAAAGCAATGTTCTCATGCAAGCGTTTAAAGAAAGCCGACGTACGGTCGAGCCTGTAATAATTGCCCGAACGCACCACCTCAAACCCGCTGTCACGGAAATATTCCAGATAATAATAGATCGTCCGGCGCGTCACATCAAGCCGGTCGGCAAGGTCTTGTACGGTGTGATTTGCATTGTCTGTGAGCAAGAGCAGCAAGTCGAGCTCGCGACCATATTTATACATTCGCATGGCTTTCTGGGTGTTTTAGTGGATAATGTCTGACGAAGATGCCTCCGAAGCGTATGCCTTCCAGCGCTCCTTCACGGCCGGTCAGCCCGCCTGTTCGCCGAAGTCAAACGACAACTGACCGTCGCCCTGCAGGTTATAGCTCATCCTGTGATAGGGCGTCGGGCCGTATTGCCGGATGGCTTCACGGTGCTTCTTCGTCGGATAGCCCTTGTTCGACAGCCAGTCATACTGCGGATACTCCTCAGCCAGACGGTTCATGTAGTCGTCACGATAGGTCTTCGCCAGTATCGAGGCTGCCGCTATCGAGAGATACTTGCCGTCACCCTTGACGATAGTTGTCGAGGGAAGGTCGCGATATGGCTTAAAACGGTTGCCATCAACGATGACGGCTTCAGGCCTCACTTCTAACTGATCAAGCGCGCGATGCATGGCCAATATCGAGGCGTTCAGGATGTTGATACGGTCGATTTCCTCAGGAGTCACGACGCCAACAGCCCATGCAATGGCATCGTTCTCTATCTGTTCACGCAAGGCATAGCGACGCTTCTCGGTCAGTTGTTTCGAGTCGTTAAGCAGGCTGTTCTCATAGTTCTCGGGCAGAATCACGGCTGCCGCATAGACACTCCCTGCCAGACATCCGCGACCAGCCTCGTCGCAACCGGCCTCAATCAGCCCCTTATAGTAGTTGTTTTTGAGCATTTCGTGTGAACAAACGTTAACTCATAACTTCTTTTAACTAATTATTTCCGTCTGTGAAGTATTGCTTCCATCTGCAGAACTACTTTTGCAGCATCAAAGAAACAATAAAACATCACGCAATATGGAAAAGAATCTCACCCTGCCGGCCAGCCGGTTTACCGTCGCAAGCATTGCCAATCATGTCATGAACCTTGTGCAGGCTCCCGTTGAAGCCTTGCGCCAATACTACGCCCATGTACTCGAACGCGACATCAACCTGCGACAGACCTGGCTGCTTATCAATGCCCAGACGGCCTTCTTCTTCACCGCTTTCCCCGTGGAATGCCCGCTTTTGGTCCGTCTTCTCTGCTGCACGTGGCTCGTCCATGCCCTGCTTCTCTGCAAGAAAGCATTCGCCTAATCGGCACGTTCCACATGCCAGACGGCCGAAGACTTCGGCTCTGCGAGATGGATGGCTATGCCTTCTGACGACAATCGGCCACCCTCCATCAGCAGAACCTCGCCCGAATCTTCATTAACCAGTCGATAGTTCTGCCCCATTTTGGCAAACGGCAAGCGCGCCACGAAGGTGCTTTCCGGGCATGTTTCCTGCCTGAACGCCTCGACAACGCTCTCGTCGGTGTGGCGGTTACGATAGACAAACACCGTCCACCCCGTAGTGTCATCGACACGATGCCATGGCGTCAACACATAGAACTCACCCGCAAGCAGGTGGCTATACTTACGCCATTCGTCCATATTCCTCCGCAAAAGATCATAGTCAAGCGTCTCATCATGAGTGAAACTGGCTGTCAAGTTGTAGACAGGCAGCCATGAAGCCCGCGTGACATACGAGCTGCTACCGCCTTTCTGACCCGTATCCAGCTCGTTGGCCGACTCCTTTGTCGACGAGCCGCAATAGGGAACCCACCGGTTAAACGTAGAACTCATCGACAGACGGAGTGCAGTTGTGGTCCTGTCTGCATCACTTCTCAGGAAGGGAATGCTGCGCCTTAACGACTCAATGTCATTGCGTCCTCCGCCAGAAGCGCAGTTGTCAATGAAGGTACACTTGCCGTTTCTGGCGCAGAAGTCTATGATTTCATCCCATAAAGCGTAATGTCCCTGTATGGCTTTGTTCTCGGTGATGCCCTTCCTGGGGCCTCCTGCTTTGGCTTGTTGCAGGCTGTCCTGCCTCGGCCATGTGGTCCCTGGATCGCTGTTATTGTCCTCTCTAAAGAGGTCTATCTCGTTTTCCTGCATCATTTTTGTGATGCGCGAAAGCGTCCATTGCCTGCATTCAGGGTTGCCTATATCATTTGTATAGACGCCTTTCCCATTGGAAATCGCCCATTCCCGTCGATATCCGTAATTGTCAACGAGGGCATCTACATGGGTGACTCGTTCGGGTTCAAACCAAGCCAGCACCTTCATGCCGGCCTGATGGCAGGCCTCGTTCGATGCCTTCAGCGAGCCTTTTGGCCATTTGATGGTGTCAAGCTCCCACGAACCGACGGTTCCCCACCAGTTTGTCGGTACGGTTTTACCGGCAGGATCGAAGTACCAACCGGCATCCAACCATCGGAAATCGACCTTGACCTGTTCGTATTGCAGTCGTTCGAGGGTGCGTTTCCAGGTGTAGAAGCGTTCGGAAATACTGCCGTCAGAGTTAGGAAGTCCGGTGTCTCCGGCGAAGCATGTGGTCGAGAAGGGTGCTATCGGACGGCCTTGTGCGTCGGCTTTCGGCATGTTATAGGCCACAAACCATTCTCGCCAGAGGTTGGAAGCATCGTCGGCATTGCGTCCCTTGTAGGGGAGCATCACCACCATTGCCGTGCGCACTCGTTCGCCAGGCAGCAGTAAAGAGCGAAAGTCGTTGCAGTTTTGTGCCGACAGATGTGTGGCAGATCCCTTGGCCATGAAGTCGGCTTGCCATGTCCCTGCCCATCCCAAGGCTATCAGTGTTCCGCCATTTCCATGCACGAGGTCGAAGTAAGGGAACACGATATGGGTTGCCCTTCCTCCGTCTGAACGGAACGATGCCTTTTCTTTCAGCAGGTCTTTCTCATAGGCTGCGTAGCAGTTCTGATGGTCTCCAAGGCAGCCTCTCAGCGTGGGATGGCTACCCATGAAGTCGATATCGGCCGACTTCACTTGTTCGAGCACCTTGCTTTTCTCTGTCTTGCTCGTGTTTTCAAACCACATTGTGTATTCGACCTCTCCGTATTTCCTGCACAGAGAGGCTTCGATGGTCACGGTGACTTCGTTGTCTAACCGATAGGTCAGCACTGCCTTCTTTCCGTCGGCCGTGGGAAAAACCTGCCTGTCGAGCTGCCGAAGCCGGCCGAGTCCCTGATAATTGACGCCGTCATAGGTGAACGAAACGGGTGTGAGAGCTGGCTTACACAGCCTGCTGAACAATGCTTCGCCCCGCTTCAGGTCAAGGTTTGTGCGGTCGGTCTGTGCCTTTACCGGAGAAAAAGCCATGGCCAGGCAGGTCGCAGAGAGCCATAATGTTTTCCATTTCATATCGTGTTGAGTTTGATAAGTCAGGTCAGAACATCCGGCTTACGCGACGGACGCCGGCCACGAAGGCATCCACTTCGTCCATGGTGTTGTACATAGCAAACGAAGCACGCACCGTTCCCTGCACGCCAAGTCTGGCCATCAAGGGCTGCGCACAGTGGTGTCCTGTGCGTACAGCGATGCCCAGGCGGTCGAGCAGGGTGCCGATGTCGAGGTGATGGACGGAACCTACGTTGAACGACACGACTGCCTCGTGGCGCTCATCGGGCTGCGACGACGAGACGCCGGCTACCTCTTCTTCGCTCCATCCGTATATCTTCACGCCGTCAACCCTCGAGAGTTGCTGCACGCAATAGGCTCCTAACTGCCGTTCATAGGTCGCGATAGCGTCGATGCCTACTGAGGAAATATAGTCGATGGCGGTAGCCAATCCGTGGGTTGCAATATAGTCTGGCGTGCCTGCTTCGAACTTAAAGGGCAGGCGTTCAAAGGTCGTTCGCTCCCACGACACGCGGTCAATCATCTCGCCTCCGCCCTGATAGGGAGGCATCTGGCTGAGCCATTCCTCCTTGCCATAGAGCACTCCTATGCCTGTAGGGCCGTACATCTTGTGGCCGCTGAAGGCAAAAAAGTCGCAGTCAAGGGCCTGAACATCGACCGGCATGTGAGGAGTGCTCTGCGCTCCGTCGACCATTACGGGCACGTTGTGGCTGTGGGCTGCGGCTATCAGCTGCCCGACGGGGTTCACAGTGCCAAGCACATTGCTCACGTGGGCAATGCTTACCAGCCGCGTACGGTCAGAGAACAGCTGCTCATAGGCCTCGAGGTCGAGCCTTCCGTCGTCGCTTATCGGCACATGACGCACCACGATGCCGCGCTTGGAGGCCTGCAACTGCCACGGCACGATGTTGGAATGGTGCTCCATTTCGGTGACGATCACCTCGTCGCCTGCCTGCATAAAGGCCTCCACAAAGCTGCTTGCAACGAGATTGATACCCTCAGTCGTGCCACGAGTGAAGACGATTTCCCCGGTCTTCCGTGCGTTAATAAACCGGCGCACGCGCTCTCTGGCAGCCTCATGCAGGTCGGTTGCCTGCTGCGACAGGTAGTGAACCCCCCGGTGCACGTTGGCGTTCACGTTCAGATACTCCTCCTGCATGGCCTCCAACACACAGAGAGGTTTCTGTGTAGTGGCAGCATTGTCGAGATAAACCAGCGGTTTTCCGTAGACCGACCGCGAGAGTATAGGGAAATCTTTGCGTATGTTTTCTATCTGATACATCGTGAGTGTGATTATAGTCGTGATGCAAAGTTACGAATAAGCGAGCGAAATGCAAAATATTTTTTTGATTTCCGAGCGGAAGTAACTTATTTAAAGGTAGTGAAAAAACGTGTGCAACACAAAAGAATTGCTCCGAATTTTTATTTTCATTGCCAAGCATAAAGCATGTTCTGCAACAGCCATTTTTACGGAAATTTTCTGCAATACGGACAAGACGACGTAGAAAACAACTGGAAAAGCAAAAGGAACGTCGTCGAGAAAGCTTATGTTTCAGCCTGAGAAGTCTTAGGGTTCTTGTCCAGAAAGCTATCCTTTCTCACCCATAAAGCTATGACTTCTCACCCTAAACCCATAGCTTTCTCAGGAGCATGGGTCATACATGCCTGTCGCTTTGCTGACGGATCCGCACGAAAGAGCTTGGCTTAGCCACCGATTTTCCTGACCACTCTGCAAGGATTCCCTACGGCTACCGAGTCGGAAGGGATGTCGCGTACCACCACTGAGCCTGCCCCTATCGTCACGTTGTCGCCGATGGTCACACCGGGAAGGATGGTCACGCTACCGCCAATCCACACGTTGTTGCCTATCTTCACAGGCAGAGCCCACTCTCTTCGCGAGTTTCTCTCCACGGGATCGGTGCTGTGGCAGGCCGTATAGATGCTCACATGAGGGCCGACAAAGCAGTCGTCGCCGATGGTGACCGGTGCTTCATCAAGCACGGTAAAGCCAAAGTTTGCAAAGAAACGCCTGCCCAAGCTGATCTGCTTTCCATAGTCGCAATAGAAAGGCTGGTTGATGATGAAGTCGTCGTCGGCCACCCGTCCCAGCAGCTTTTTCAGCAGTTCGCGCCGGCTTTCCGTGTCAGAAGGGCGCAGCATGTTATACGTATGTATGGCGTCTTTGACAGCATTCAGCTCTTTCAAGACCTCCTCGTCGACGGCAGAATATACCTGTCCTGCCAGCATTTTCTCTTTTTCGCTCATGACATCAGTGACTATTGACAAAGTTTACAGCCCGTACACTTGCTCAGCTCGCCACGGAAACGCTTGTCGACAAGATAGTGAAGCCGGTCGCGCAGCTGCGGAAGCTGTATCTGGTCGATGACCTCTCCAATGAAGGCTTGCTGCAACAACAGGCGGGCTTCCCTAAGAGATATGCCCCGCTGTTGCATATAAAACAGGGCCGCATCGTTAAGCTGTCCGACCGTCGACCCGTGCGAACATTTCACGTCGTCGGCATAGATCTCAAGCATCGGTTGCGTGTACATTCGGGCTTGAGAGGTAGCACAAAGGTTCTGATTGCGCATCTCTGAAGAGGTCTTCTGGGCGTCCTGACACACGAGAACGCGACCCGCAAAGGCACCAACGGCCTCTCCGTCGAGCACGTATTTGTAGAGTTCACGACTCTCACAGTGGGGAACCTCGTGGACGATGAGCGTGTTGTTGTCGACCTTCTGTTGCTTGTCTGCCACAACACAACCGCCCAAAGTACACGTCGAACCTTCGCCTTTCAGAGCAAGATGGAGCATGTTGCGGGTCACACCGTTGTGCAAAGTGACCGCACTATGGTGGAAGCGACTGTCGCGCTGCTGCTCAACGTAGACGTTACTCACGCGTACATTCTTATAATGTGACTCTTCAAGCGAATATAATTCCAGCGAGGCATTGACTCCGACATACACCTCTATGACCTCGGTCGACAAGAATTCTACATCGTCGGCAGCATGATCGCAGAAGAGAATTCTCAGTTCAGAACCCTCTTCAAGGACAATCATCACGCGGCGATTGGCCATCATAGCCACGTCGGAACGTAGGATATTGATCACTTGAATGGCCTTGTCAACCTTCACATTCCTGGGCACATAGACCAAGAGTCCGTCTTGTGCAAGCATGGTATTCAGGTCGGTCAGGGCGTCTTCCCCGCCAGAAGCCAGGCGGTTATAGCGGCTCTCAACGAGCGATGCCAGCCCCTTCTCGGCCAGCAACGGCCCGCATTTGGCCAGCGAGCCTACCACAACTCCTTCAGGAAGGCGGTTTTTGGGAAGGGCTTTCTCGTAGAAACAGTCGTTCACAACAAAGTAAAGTGCCGTAGAAAGGTTGGGAACGTCGCATTGAAAAGCCTCATAGGGATTGACAGGGATGTCGATTCTGCGCAGGTTTAAGCCGTAGTCTGGCGCAAAAAGCGACTTCATGTCGGTGTATTTGTATTGCTCTGTCTTGCGCGTAGGAAAGCCTTTAGCCTTGAAACGGGCAAAGGCCTCGTCGCGACAGGCGTTCATTTCGCGCGAGGAGTGTTCGCAAATAAGGTCGCGACACTGCTCATAGAGGTCGATATATTGCTGTTCACTCTTGCTCATTGCCGTCTGCTTCTGCCTTTATCCAGTCGTAGCCTCGCGCTTCAATCTCCTTGGCAAGCCCAGGACCTGCCGTCTTTACGATGCGCCCCTGATAGAGTACATGTACGACATCCGGGCGAATCATCTCGAGAAGTCTTTCATAATGGGTGATGACAATGATGGATGTCGCGGGAGTATGCAGCTTGTTCACCCCCTCGGCCACTATCCTCATAGCATCGACATCAAGGCCTGAATCGGTCTCATCAAGTATCGATAACTTCGGTTCAAGCATGGCCATCTGGAATATTTCGTTACGTTTCTTCTCGCCGCCGCTGAACCCTTCGTTGACCGAACGTCCCGAAAGTTTGGAGTCAAGTTCGACGATCTTCCGCTTTTCGCGCATCAGTTTCAGGAAGTCGGCTGCGTTGAGCGGGTCGAGACCCTGATACTTACGCTTCTCGTTGATGGCTGCTTTCATGAAGTTTGTCATCGAAACACCTGGTATTTCGACGGGATATTGGAACGAGAGAAACAACCCTTCATGGGCACGATCCTCTGGTTTCATCTCAAGAAGGTTCTTTCCGTTGAACCACGCTTCTCCCGACGTAACCTCATAAAGGGGGTTGCCCGTCAGCACAGCGCTAAGCGTTGACTTGCCGCTTCCGTTGGGTCCCATGACGGCATGGGTCTCTCCGTCGCGAATAGTGAGGTTGATACCCTTCAATATCTCTTTGCCGGCAATCGCGGCATGCAGGTTTCTTACTTCTAACATGGCTGCAAAACAATTTACGACTGCAAAGGTACGAAAAAGAGAGGGCTGTGCAAAAATAATTATTTCTTTTTTTGTTTTTGACAGGAAGATAGCGGGAACACCGGCTGAACGGAAAGGACTGCGGGAGTGTTCCCTATGGTTTGAGCACGAGAAGGCTATGGTCAGAACATCAGGGTGTCGAGGATTGTGGTGAAGAGGCCTGCCCCATCTTCGGCAGTAAAGGTGAAGGGAAAGACAAACTTCAGGCCGAAAGTGAGGGCATGGCGATTGACATGTCCGTGGGTATGAGCCCATTCCTGGCTGCCAACATAACGGGAATCAATGTCGATTCGCGAGCCAAGTCCGAGACGATAGCCATATTCCACCTGCAGGGCGATCGACGAAAACAGGTAGATATCGGCACCGATCATGGGTGCAACGCTCATTCTTGGGAGCCTGATGTCGGCCCTTCGCTCATAAGAGAGGTCGAGGGAAGAGGTGACGGTCATTGAGGATTTCTCACGGCTTTCTCCAAGATGGCCGAGGACATCGATGCCTGTATAGGGCTGGATGGGCCACTCAGCCGGCGCAGGATACCATCGTCCGCCGACCATCAGCTGGGTCAATGTCGAGTTGAAGTCTTGGCCCTGATAGTTGAGTTCCTCATGTTCGTAGCCCGCTTTCAGCGAGAAATGTGTGTAGGGAAGGCAGTATTCGGCATGCAGTTTGGTGAGCAGTCCGTTGCGCACGTCTGGCCATGACGACACCGGTTCGGCCTCTGTCGTCGAGAGATGGCTCAGGCGACTCAGTCCCAACTGGCCGTCGAAAGCCCATCGGCGCGGGTTTTCCAGGTCGTCATACTGTGCCTGTGCAGCCTGTGTGAGCAGCAGAAGCAGAAGGGTTGTCAAAAGCTTTACGGAATGCATCATGCGTATTGACGATGACTTTGGAAACGAAAGAACGGAAGAAGGCTGCCACATGTGAGACAGAAGGCCGAGGGTCATCCCACTGTTCCCTCAAGCGAGACGGAGAGAAGTTTCTGGGCTTCGACGGCGAACTCCATGGGTAGTTTGTTGAGAACGTCCTTGGCATAGCCGTTGACAATGAGCCCTATGGCCTGCTCGGTGGGTATTCCCCGCTGATTGCAGTAGAAGAGCTGGTCTTCAGAGATCTTCGAAGTGGTGGCTTCATGCTCGACTATTGCCGTGCTGTTGTGGATGTCCATGTAGGGAAAGGTATGGGCTCCGCACTTCGACCCTAACAACAGCGAGTCGCAAGACGAATAGTTGCGGGCGTTGTCGGCACTGGATGTCGCCCTGACAAGGCCACGATAGGAGTTCTGAGAGTGGCCTGCTGAGATGCCCTTTGATATGATAGTCGACCGAGTATTGCGCCCCATGTGGATCATTTTCGTGCCGGTATCGGCCTCTTGATAGTTGTTGGTCACGGCCACGGAGTAGAACTCTGCCACCGAGTTGTCGCCCCGAAGCACGCACGAAGGATACTTCCACGTGACGGCAGAGCCGGTCTCTACCTGCGTCCACGACAGCTTTGATGACTCGCCACGCAGGTCTCCGCGCTTGGTAACGAGGTTTAATACGCCTCCCTTTCCTTGCTCATCACCCGGATACCAGTTTTGGACTGTGGAGTATTTCACTTCGGCTCTATCCATTACTATGATCTCAACGATGGCAGCATGGAGCTGGTTTTCGTCGCGCATAGGTGCGGTACAACCCTCAAGATAGCTCACATAGCTGTCGTCGTCGGCCACGATAAGCGTGCGTTCAAACTGACCAGTGTTGCGGGCATTGATGCGGAAATAGGAGCTGAGTTCCATGGGACATCGCACTCCTTTGGGGATGTATACGAACGAGCCGTCGGAGAATACTGCCGAGTTGAGGGCAGCGAAGAAGTTGTCGCGGTAGGGAACTACGGTGCCGAGATACCTGCGAACAAGGTCTGAATGCTCCTTGACGGCCTCGCCAATGGAACAGAAGATGACGCCCTTCTCTCGCAACTTCTCCTTGAAAGTGGTCTTCACCGAGACCGAGTCCATGATGGCATCTACGGCCGTGTTGCCACTCAAGGCGAGGCGTTCTTCGAGGGGAATGCCCAGCTTGTCAAACGTCTTTTCGAGTTCGGGATCGATTTTCCCGTCGCCTTTTGGCTTCCGGGCCATCGGGTCGGCATAGTAGGATATGGCTTGATAGTCAATGTAGGGCAGGCGAACATGGCCCCATGTGGGCTGCTTCAGCGTCAACCAATGGCGGAAAGCCTGCAGGCGGAAGTCGAGCATCCAGTCGGGTTCGCCCTTCTTGGCTGAGATAAGTCGTATAGTATCCTCGCTAAGTCCCTTCTCGATAACGTCGGTCTGCACGTCGGTTGTGAAGCCGAACTCATACTTCTGTTCGGCAATTTGGCGCACGAGCTGGTTGCCTTCTCCTCCGACGGGCTGCTGTCTGTTGTTCACTTTGTCTTCCATCGACGATTTCCTGTTTGAACGGCAAAGGTACGAATAAGCGAGCGCAAAACCAAAAAAAACGCCAATTTCCTTGCGATTTTTTGTGCTTTGCCGAGCGAAAGTACCTTATTTAAAGGTACGAATAAGCGAGCGCAAAACCAAAAAAAACGCCAATTTCCTTGCGATTTTTTGTGCTTTGCCGAGCGAAAGTACCTTATTTAAAGGTACGAACATACGGACAAATAGGCACGTTAAATGTTAAAAAACTCAGAAAAAGCAGGACATTCTTCGACAAAAGACAGCCTTTTCGCCACCAGAACCCTGTCTTGGGACGGGAAAAGACAGAAAACTTCTTGATCTTCATAAACCCCTGTATACCAACGTAATCAACAAGATTTCACCAAGACTGCCAACCGTTTGTTACTGGTTCCTGATGATTTCATTCCGAGAAAGCTTATCTTTCTGAACGAGAAAGCTAAGGGTTATTGCCGAGGAAGCTTAGCGTTTTGCACAAGAACGCTCATATCTGTGGGCGAGAAAGGATAGTTTTCTCGATGAAATGGGCATTTTTTGCACCTCACAATGCACTGCTCCTTTCAAGAAAAGCCATGTTTCTCAACCCTGGACAGCTGCTTTCTCTCAACTGAAACTGTTAAAAACTAGCAATAATCTTTACATCCGTTGCGACGGAAAAAGCAAGAGAGCCCCGCCTTTTTCCTACTGTAACGTCGCTGCAACAGATGCTCATGCCGAAAGTCCTGCATAGGAAGAAAAAGAAAAAGTGGCAGGAACATGAAGTGTGTTCCTGCCACTTTCCAGCATGTATTGTCCCGAGACAAGGCCGGCCTCATGGGAAATCCTGCACAGACTGCGACGGCTTGCAGCCCTCCTGTCTGGGCTATAGCTTCTGCTGGACTTCGATTTCAGTGAAGGTTTCGAGAATGTCGCCTTCCTGAATGTCGTTATAGTTGACGAGCGAGATGCCGCATTCAAAGCCTGTCGGCACTTCCTTCACGTCGTCCTTATAGCGCTTCAGGGCGTCAATGGCTGCCGTATGCACCACAATACCGTCGCGGATGACGCGTGCCTTGTCCTTGTTATGTACCTTGCCTTCGGTAACGATTGCACCGGCAACCGTACCCACTTTCGATATCTTGAACACCTGACGCACCTCAACCTGGCCAGTGATGACTTCCTTCTTCACCTTGTCGAGCATGCCTTCCATGGCAGACTTTACGTCGTCAATGGCATCGTAGATGACCGAGTAGGTGTTGATTTCTACTCCTTCATTGTCAGCCAACTTGCGTGCAGCTCCCGATGGACGTACCTGGAAACCTACGATCAGTGCGTCTGAAGCATCGGCCAACGTGACGTCGCTCTCTGAGATTTGTCCCACAGCTTTGTAGATGACATTGACCTTGATCTTCTCGGTAGAGAGCTTGATGAACGAGTCAGAGAGGGCTTCAATAGAACCGTCGGTATCACCTTTGACAATGATATTGAGCTCCTTGAACGAGCCAAGAGCAATGCGATGGGAAATATCGGAAAGCGTAAGACGCTTCTGAGTGCGCAAGCCTTGCTCGCGTTGCAGCTGTAGACGCTTGTTGGCAATCTCACGAGCCTCCTGCTCTGTCTCCAAGACATGGAAGGTGTCACCTGCCGTTGGGGCACCGTTCAGACCGAGGATAATGACCGGTTCGGCCGGCTTGGCTTCCTTGATTCGCTGGTTACGCTCGTTGAACATGGCCTTGATACGTCCCCAGGCCGTGCCCGCAATGACGTTATCTCCGACTTTCAGCGTTCCGTTCGAGACAAGCACCGTCGACACATATCCGCGACCTTTGTCGAGCGAACTCTCAATGATGCTACCGGTTGCCTTGCGGTTTGGATTGGCTTTCAGGTCGAGCATCTCTGCCTCAAGCAGCACCTTCTCCAGCAATTCGCTGACTCCTTGTCCCTTCTTTGCCGATATTTCCTGACACTGATACTTGCCACCCCACTCCTCTACGAGCAAGTTCATCTGGGCTAAATCCTCACGAATCTTGTCAGGATTGGCACCAGGCTTGTCGATCTTGTTGACGGCAAACACCATTGGAACGTTAGCAGCCTGAGCATGCGCGATGGCTTCCTTCGTGGTGGGCATCACAGAATCGTCAGCTGCAACGATGATGATGGCGATGTCTGTCACTTGGGTTCCTCTGGCACGCATGGCAGTAAAGGCTTCATGTCCAGGCGTATCAAGGAAGGTTATACGGCGTCCGTCTTCCAGTTTTACGTTATAAGCGCCAATATGCTGGGTGATACCTCCAGCCTCTCCGGCAATAACATTGGTCTTGCGAATGTAGTCAAGCAAAGAGGTCTTGCCATGATCGACATGGCCCATGACGGTGACGATCGGTGCACGCGGCACGAGATCATTCTCATCATCTTCCTCTTCACTGACGGCTTCCTGCACTTCTGCACTGACATATTCGGTCTTAAATCCAAACTCATCGGCCACGAGATTGATGGTCTCTGCGTCAAGACGCTGGTTAATACTGACCATGATTCCTACCGACATCAGGGTAGAAATGACCTGAGTCACGCCGACATTCATCATCGTTGCCAGTTCACTAACGGTAACAAATTCGGTCAGTTTCAGTATCTTGCTCTCACGGCTTTCTGCCATTGCTTCCTCTGCAAGACGCTCCTGGACGGCCTCACGCTTCTCCTTTCTGTACTTTGCACCTTTCTTGTTTTGGCTTTGTTTGTTGGTCAGTCGTGCCAAGGTTTCTTTCACTTGACGTGCGACATCCTCCTCGTTTACCTCCAAAGGCTTCTGGTTTCGCCCGCGGTTCTTTTTCTTTTTTCCGGCATTCTTGCCTGCCGTATTGGCGGGAGTATTCGCGGCGCTCGGCTTTCCGCCGTTGCCTGATGGCTGATTCACCTCAGCATTAATGTCCACCCGCACCTTGCTGATGCGCTCTCTTTTTTTCTTTCCGTCGCGAACCTGCTGAGCCTTCTCTTCACGTTCCTTGCGACGTTCTTCCTTTGTCTTTTTCTTTGGACGAGTGCTTTGGTTCAACGAGTCAAGGTCTATCTTGCCCTGTATCTTCAACTGAGGTGCGTTAAGAATCTTTTTCTCGCTCTTCAACTGGAATACTTTCGGCTCTTCCTCACTCTTTATTTCGGGCTCCTTATCGGACGATGTGTCAGGAATCTGCTCCTCTGCCGGCTGGGAAACGGTTGTATTTTCAGCCTCAACTTTCGGCTGATCCGCCTTTTCCTTAACCTCAACTACTTCCGAAATGATGGTATTAGGCGCCTTTTCTTCAGTCTCTTTCTCTGTTTTCTCTGCGGGTTTCACGGCAGTTTTCTCCACTTTCTCATCAGCTTTTCCCGCAGAAGCAACAGGTTTCTGCTCTGCAACAGGCTCCTTTGTCGCAGGCTTTCTCCCCAAGTTGTCGAGATCTATCTTGCCAATAGGATTGAATTTCTGTTGCGGAACTGACCCTAAAAGACTCTCTGCCCTGTTGTCCTGTGGTTCCCTTTTCTTCTCCTTTGGCTTCTTGGGAAATAGTTTTCCGGCCTCAGTCCTGACCTCTTTGTCCTTCCTAAATTCATTGACAAGAGCATCATACTGCTCGTCATTGATTTTAGAAGTGAGCACGAGAGAGTCTTCACCTAAGCCATATTTCTTTGTCAGGAACTCCACTGCCGTCTGGAGTCCTATATTCAGTTCACTGATTGCTTTGTTTAATCTGATGCTCATGTATTTTATGATTGAAATGTTTAGTTGTTGATTTGTTGAAACCTCTTCTGTTCTACAGCATTAGTTTTCGAATTCTGCCTTCAGCACTTCGAGCAACTGGTCTACGGTTTCTTCCTCAAGGTCGGCTCTCTCTATCAGCATTTCACGTGGTGCATTGAGCACTTGTTTTGCCGTATCAAGCCCTATTGCCTTGATGGAATCAATAACCCATTGGTCAACTTCATCGGCGAACTCATCGAGATAGATGTCTTCATCGGCGTCATTGTCGGCTATTTCGCGGAACACATCAATCGTGTATTCAGTCAACATAGAGGCAAGCTTGATGTTCAAGCCACCCTTACCGATGGCCAAAGAGACCTCTTCGGGCTGCAAAAACACTTCAGCTTTGTGCTCTTCCTCATTGATATTGATACTTGAAACCTTGGCAGGACTGAGAGCTCTCTGGATGAAAAGCTTGGTGTTTGCCGTATAGTTGATTACGTCAATATTCTCATTATTCAACTCGCGAACGATGCCATGCACGCGACTTCCTTTTACACCTACGCAGGCTCCTACCGGATCAATGCGGTCATCATAGCTCTCAACGGCAATCTTTGCGCGTTCACCTGGCATACGTGCTATCTTCTTAATGGATATCAGTCCGTCGTTGATTTCTGGCACTTCTGATTCTAACAGACGCTCCAAGAACATCGGATTGGTGCGTGAAAGTATGATTTTCGGATTGTTGTTTTCATTGTCAACACGCAGGATGACAGCCCTGAGTGTTTCGCCTTTATGGTATTGGTCGTTAGGAATTTGCTCTGACTTCGGCAGGATCAACTCGTTGTTTTCGTCGTCAACCACCAGGACTTCGCGCTTCCACACCTGATAAACCTCGCCTGCAACGATCTGTCCCACGCGATCTTTATATTTATTATACAGAGAGTCGTGCTCCAGTTCAAGTATCTTTGAGGCCAGTGTCTGCCGAAGATTCAGAATGGCACGGCGACCGAATTTAGCAAAGTCTACTGTCTCTGATACTTCTTCTCCGATTTCATAGTCGTCCTCTATCTTCTGGGCTTCTGAGAGGGATATTTCCTTGTTTTCGTCAGCAACCTCGCCGTCATCCACGACGATGCGGTTGCGATAGATCTCAAAGTCTCCTTTGTCTGGGTTCACAATGACGTCGAAGTTCTCGTCACTTCCATAGATTTTTGCGAGCACATTGCGGAAACTTTCCTCCAATACGCTCACCAATGTCGTACGATCGATGTTCTTCATTTCCTTAAACTCGCGGAAAGTATCGATCATGCTCACGGTTTCTGTTTTCTTTGTTGCCATGTTTATTATTTCTTTTTGATTTTTGTTCTTATTTAAAAGCGATGAGATACTTGCAGTATTTCACTTCATCCATGTCGTATTCGTGGTCTACATCCTGCAGTTCGGGGCGCTTTTTTCCTTCCACCTTTACCTTCTCTTGCACCGTAACAACAAACTTCGGTGCATTGACAGACTTCAGAATGCCTTTCACTTTCTTGCCGTCAGCCGTCAGCACCTCTACGTCTTTACCGACGAAGTTGACATATTGCTGTACGACTTTGAAGGGCTGTCCGAGTCCGGCCGAGCCCACTTCCAGTTCGAAGTCTTCCTTTTCGCGGTCAAGGTGTTCTTCAATATAGCGACTCAATGCTACGCAATCTTCTATCCAAACGCCATCCGCATGGTCGATTTCTACCACGATACGATTGTCTGAACTGATTTCAACGTCAACCAGGAAGTAGTCTTTCCCTTCAAGCCACTCCCCCACTAATGTCTTTACAATGTTTTTGTCTATCATGTTCTGTTATGTAAAAGTATGATATTCTCAGCTGTGTCTTATAAAAGAAGTGAGGAGCCCTTGCTGGGCCCCTCATTCCACTGAACGGTGCAAAGGTAGTATATTTTTCCCGTTCCACCAAACTTTTTTCGCTTTTTCCACAAGAAAGGCCTGTCAAAGCAGCCTGCCGGACGACCTTCTATGCTCAAAAAGGTCATCGGCTTTCTAAAAGCTGTACAGGCTCACCGTGGCTTTTTTAATGTGTGTTTCGGCCTTGGACTCGATCTTCACCGTCGGCTGTTGTCGGAAGAAGCGCAACCCGATGCAGTCTGTTCCGTAGGTTTCGCGCTCAAGCACATAGCGTCTTCCACCCGCAAGTTCAATTTCCAGATGTCCTCTATACTTGATTTCCAGCACGTAAGCCCCATACTCTGAGCCCTTCCACGATCGGTCAATCTGCTCGCCTTTTGCCATCTTTCTTTTTCTGAAAGAATGCTTTTCTGCCGGTTTTTGTAGCTATTCGGCAGGTAACAGAAGTCGCTTAACACGATAGAAGCGCCGTTGCGCGTGGAAAGAAGGTCGTGAGGTGTGGGGAAGATCGACGACTGAACTTCGTAGCCTTTCTCGCGAAGTGTGTGGCAGAACGACGATGTTTCCAGCCGATAGTTCATGGTTGACACTCCGCACTTCCCGCCGATTTCCCGAAGTTTTTCCATTGCTTCTTCGGCAGTTTCGTCGTTCACGTTGATCAGAATCATGCAGTCTGAAATCTGTCTGCACCGCTTCAAGTTCTCCTGACTGCCGGCAAAAGCCACCCATTTCCCATGAAACATCCGCTCGGCCAGTTCGTAAGACTCGTAGATATCGCTATGGAGCATCGGCATGACATGATGTTCTTTACAGGCTAAAAGCAGCTCTTCGAGCGTCGGGACGGGCTCGCGAAATGCCGGATTGTCCGAAGCCAGTACGTAGTCTTCGCGTAGTTCTCTGAATGTCAAACTTGAGAGAGGCTGCGGTGTTTCGACACGGCTGTTGTCGGTTTTCCTGCGTATACAGCGTCTCATGTCTGTAAAGTCGTGCATCAGAACCATCACCGAGTCCTTTGTGTAATGTACGTCGCATTCCAGAGCCGGATAGCCAAACCGGGCAGCCATCCTTACTGCTTCGATGCTGTTCTCCGGCACTTCCGTTCCAAGCCAGCAACCCCTGTGGGCCACAACCATGGGCCATTGGCGCGCGCCGGCTATTCCTGCTTGCAGCGTAAGCACCAGCATCAAGATGATTTTCCTTTTCATATTGTTCCCGTATGATTGTTTTTCTTTGTCAAGCCGAGCCGTCTTCACGTCTGGAAAGCCGTTTCCTGCAAGCCTTTCCGGCCCTTGTTTCCGCCTACGGGCGCAGCAGTTTCCGGTAGCGTTCGGTGTCTTTCAGCAGGGCAACGGCTTCGCTCATCTGCTTGTCATGTCGTAGCGAATACTCTATTTCGCCAGCCTGATAGTAGTAGCAGGATATGATTTCCTTCGACAACCATTCCTTCAGTTCGTCTCGGTTGTGGTCGATGTCGCGCGCAAGGTTGTGGGTCAGTTTTTTCTTCAGTGCCTCAAGCTCGTCGCGTGCATCGTCATAGTAGCCTTCAAACTTCACTATTTTCTCCAGTTCTTCTATGAATTTCCCGCTTTGATGGTCATAGCTGAACCCGCTTTTCAGCACCCTTTGCTTGAAATCTTCAAAGTCTTCGTCGGAGAGTTCGAAGGTCGAAGGGGGCGAGATGGCTGGGTGTTTAGCCACATAGTCGACCACATAGTTGAGCACACACTCGGTGGAATCGCCCAGCGTGAGATAGGCCGTGAGGTTCGAGAGTGTGTCGGGTCTCACCTCCATGTCGGGCATAATACCTCCGCCATCGCGCACTTTCCGGCCGTGAGCGGTCGTGAATTCCCGGGTCAGAGAGTCGGCTACATGCTCCACATAGCCCCCCCTCGAGTGGTTGTAGTTGACGGCTTGTATGCATCGTCCGCTCGGGATGTAGTATTTTCCGACGGTGTACATCAGGTTGGCGTTGTAGGGAAGGTCGACTGAAGTCTGCACGAGTCCCTTTCCGTAGGTGCGCGTTCCGAGTATGACGGCCCTGTCAAGATCCTGCAAAGCCCCGCTGGTGATCTCACTTGCCGAGGCTGTTTCGCCGTTGACAAGCACCACAAGCGGCATGATTGTGTCAATGGGCTCGACGGTAGTCTTATAGTCTTTGCGCCCCTGTTGTGACTTTCCCCGGTTGGAAACGACCAGCTGGTCTTTCTGTACGAAGATGTTCACGAGCGAGACGGCCTCGTTTTCCAGTCCGCCTCCGTTGTTGCGAAGGTCGAGCACAAGCTGCTTCATGCCCTGCTTTCGCAGGTCAACCACCGCGCGACGGATGTCCTTGGCGCAGTCTTCGGTGAACTGTGACAGGCTGATATATCCCACTTCATCGTCGAACATGCCATAATAAGGCACCGTCGGCTGCGAGATAGCCCGCCGTGTTATCTTCATCTTCAGGGTCTTTCCTGTCGAGGGTCGTTTCACTTTCAGCATAAAACTTGTGCCGGCTTCTCCGCGCAAACGGCTGCTCACATAGTCGCTTGTCTTGTCAACCATCGAAGAGTCGTCGATGGCAAGGATGACGTCTCCCTTCCTCACTCCTGCCTCGGCTGCAGGCATGTCGGCCTGAGGCTCGTCGACGATGATGCGCCCCGTCTGCAGGTTTTTGCGTATGAGCGCCCCTATTCCGGCATACTTGCCCGTCATGCGATAGCGCATGTCGGTCTGCTTCTCGGCCGGATAGTAGGCAGTATAGGGGTCGAGCGACCGCAGCATGGCATTGATGCCCGTGCCGATGGTTTCGTCGGCATCGAGCGTATCGACATAGAGCATGTCGAGAGCCTTGTACAATGAAGTGAACACATCAAGGTTCTTAGCCACCTTGAAGTTATGGTCGCCGTCGGTCTGGGCCTGCAAAAAGAGGGGCCAGAGGCAGACTGCCACTGCCTGAAGGGCGCGTTTTCTGATCGTTTTCATCATCGTTTTTCCTGTATTTTCTTGTTGTCCGCGGCGAGAGTGGTTCCCGTTCCGCGCCAGAAAGCTATCCTTTCAGCTCGAGAAGTCTTAGCTTTCTGACCGAGAAAGGATAGCTTTCTCGGTAATAACTCTATCGGTTCTCGACCTGAAACCTAAGCTTTCTCAGCCTGCAAAGATAGCAATTAAAAAAATCACAGCCACCTTTTTCCGGCAAAAAAACATGGGCGTAAACTTTTTTTCGTAACTTTAGATAAGTTATTCACGCTCGACAATCTCAATAAAAACAAAAACAAGTTCCTGTTTTTCTTTGTATTGTTCTCGACTTTTCGTAACCTTGACTTTCGTCGAAGTTACTTTGAACTCGGCAATGAAAATAAAAATCATTCATTTTTCTTTTGCATTGCCCTCGTTTTTTCGTAACTTTGTCGACATCTTAGCATCTTATTCCATACTGAAAACCTATGAGACGAATCCTGCAACTGACGGCACTCCTTCTCGCCACGACAAGCGTTGCCACCCTGAATGCCAAAGACAAAGCCAAAGACCGACTGCTCCGCATGGAGCAGAAAGCTCACCAGTTAATCAGCCAAATGACTGCCGAAGAGAAGATTTCGCAGCTCATGAACGAGGCGCCGGGCATCCCTCGCCTGGGTATTAAGCCCTACAACTGGTGGAACGAAGCCCTGCATGGCGTGGCAAGAGACGGCCGGGCTACGGTGTTTCCCATGCCCATCGCCCTGGGAGCAACCTTCGACGACGGGCTCATCCACGACGTAGGACAGGCTGTTTCGGCCGAGGGAAGGGCCAAGTTTGCCGTCGCACAACGACTTGAAAACTATGCCTCCTACGCCGGACTTACCTACTGGGCGCCCAACATCAACATCTTTCGCGACCCGCGATGGGGACGGGGCATGGAGACATACGGCGAAGATCCCTACCTGACAGGGCGTCTCGGAGCGGCTTATGTCCGGGGCTTGCAGGGCGACGACGAGGTCTATCTGTGCGTCGCAGCATGCGCAAAACACTTTGCCGTGCACTCCGGACCGGAGAGTACACGCCACTCTGCCGACGTCAACCCTTCGCCACGCGACCTGCGAGAGACCTATCTGCCGGCCTTCCAAAAGCTGGTTGAGGAGGCAAAGGTTGAGGCTGTAATGAGTGCCTACAACCGACTCTACGGAAAAAGCTGCACCGGAAGCGACCTGCTTCTGACGGACATCCTGAGAGACGAGTGGCACTTCAAGGGACATGTGGTGTCTGATTGCGGCGCCGTCTACGACATTCTTCACGGACATCACCTTGCAAACACCAGCGCAGAGGCTGCCACCATCGCCATCAAGGCTGGCCTTAACCTCGAATGCGGCAACTCTCTGAACGGCTTGCATGCCGCACTTGAGCAGCAGCTCATCAGCGAAGCCGACCTCGACAAGGCCCTCTTCCCCCTCATGATGACACGACTGAAGCTCGGCATCCTGCAGCCCGACGACGACTGTCCCTACAACAACATCAGCGAAGACACCATCTGCTGCCGGCAGCATCGGGACATTGCACGGCGTGTTGCCGAAGAAAGCATCGTCTTGCTGAAGAACAATGACGTGCTGCCTCTGAGCAAATCGCTCCGTAAAATCTTTGTATGCGGACCCGCAGCCACCGACACTTACTACCTCATGGGCAACTACTACGGACTGTCACCCTACTATTCCACCTATCTTCAGGGCATCATGCAGAAGGTAAGCAACGGCACAACTGTCAACTACGGACCAGGATTCAACCCCTCACATCCCTACATCGACCCCCGCGGATGGACCCCTTGGGAGGCACGGACGTCTGAGGTGAGCATCATCTTCATCGGCAACAACGCCAACACCGAGGGCGAAGAAGGCGATGCTTTCGACTCGACAAGCGGAGGCGACCGCATCTCCCTGGCCCTGCCCGAGCCCCAATTAGACTTTCTCAGGCGCCTCAGACAGGACAATTCCCACAAGATCGTCACCGTGATCACTGGTGGAAGTCCCGTTGAAATGGCAGAAATCGAGCGCCTTTCCGATGCCGTCATAATGGCTTGGTATCCAGGACAATCGGGAGGAGAGGCACTGGGCAACCTGCTCTTCGGCGACGCTTCTTTCTCAGGACGCTTGCCAATCACCTTCCCAACCGGCACCGATGTGCTGCCCGACTTTGACGACTATACGATGGAAGGACGCACCTATAAGTATCAGACTCAGGGCATCTTCTATCCGTTCGGCTACGGACTCACCTACGGAAACGTTTCCTATGCCGAGCCGACATGTGAGAAAATGCGCACGAAAGTGAGCCTGACGACGACTGTCACCAATAGCGCCGACCACGACGCCGACGAGGTTGTACAGGTCTATCACGCAGCTCCAAGCAGCGGAAAGACATCGCCCGTGGCCACGCTCGTGGCCTTTCAACGGGTGCATGTGCCAGCCCACTCAGCCCGAACCGTCGCCTTCGACATCCCGAAAGAGCAGCTGAAGACCGTGCAAGCCGACGGGACGAGCCTCTTGGAGGGCGGACTTCACACGTTGACTGTTGGCGGAGCTGCCCCTTCAGAACGCACGAAGGAGCTCGGAGTCAGCACTGCTGCCACGCAGATAAAGCTCTGACAACGGCCGGCAACCAAAGCAAAGCTGACAGGAAAACAGCCACTTCACAACGGCCAAAACTACTTTTTTCTGGAGAAATACAAAAATTTTTCAGAAAAAGTTTGGCTGTTTCAAAAAAACAACATAACTTTGCATCCGCAATTAAGCAAATCAGCTTCAGTAGCTCAGTTGGTTAGAGCACCTGACTGTTAATCAGGGGGTCGTTGGTTCAAGCCCATCCTGAAGCGCAAGAGTCCCAGCCTTTAGGTTGGGACCTTTTGTTTTTATCGGGGCGAAAGTGGCTGACTGCGAAGATAAAAGGGAAGAAACGAACCCGGCAACCCACGGCCTTCTCGCTGACCGGGGAAAGGGTTTCCCGCGAGAAAGCTAAGGGTTCAGGGTGAGAAAGGATAGCTTTCAAGGTGAGAAAGCTATGGGTTATTGGGCATAAAGCTATGACTTCTCGGGCTAAAAGCTAAGCTTTCTCAGGAAGGAGGCATGACAATGGCTGGAAAAGACGTCCTCCTTGTCGGTCACGTCGGCGGCGACTATGGAGCCAGAAGGGGGAAAGAGTGCGGAAGGATGAAGCAAAGAGTGTGGAAGGAAGGGGAAAAGAAAAGGTGGCGAAGAGGTCCTGTGCAGACTTCTTCGCCGCCTTTTATGCCGTGCAAACGGCCGTCGGGCGGGCCTGACGGCTGAGCATCAATAGCGTATCACCTTCTCGCTGTGCAGGCCGTTCGGGCTGTTGACGGTCACGATGTACATGCCTGTCGGCACAGCATAGAGGTCGACCGTAGCCGTGCCCTTGGCCTTTCCCTTGGCCGTCAGTTCGCCATGCAGGTTGACAACCTGCCATTCAAACTCCTCGCCGCTGGCATGTGTGATGGTGATGTCGCGCTTCACATAGTGAGGATAGACGCTCACGGTCTTGTCTTCACGGTCGTCGGTGACGGTTGGATAGGCTATTCCTGAGTATTTTTCGCCAATAAGCGGGCAGGCATCTCCATTGGTTGGCTGCGCGTTCTTTACGTATGGCCACCCTTCTTCGTCCCAGTCGATGCGCGCAAGGAAGGTCTTTCGGCCCGCTCCGACGTCTGAAGCATCATAGCCATGATAAAGCATCCACCACTGACCGGCGTCGTCTTGCACGAAGTTGGCATTGTGGCCTGGCCCGATAACGTCGTCGTTGCGGTAGAGCAAGTTGGAGAATCCGTTGCTGAGAGCCTGGCTTCCAAGCTTGTTGACATAAGGTCCGAAGAGGTTTTCCGAGCGCGCCATGACCACATGATAGGTAGCGTTTTCCCCGTTACAGCAGCTTCCTGCCGAGCCGATCAAGTAGTAGTATCCGTCATGTTTGATGATATACGTGCCCTCAGTCAGGGTGCCTGCAATCTGCTTTTTCTCGGCTCCATCCTTTACAGAGAGTCCGTTGTTGGCCAGCTCGATGCCGTAGATGCCCCGGAAAGAGCCCCAGAAGAGGTATTTGTGGCCGTCGTCTTCGATGACAAAGGGGTCGATAGAGTTCTGCACACCTATCTCACTACTGATGAAAAGCTTGCGGGCGCCACGATAAGGGCCTTCGGGTTTGGTGGCGATGGCTACGCCTATACCGCAAGCCCACTCGCCTCCCCAGGTCGACATCGAGAAGTATAGCTGGTAGTAATTGCCGAAATGCTGGATGTCGGGAGCCCAGATACCGCCGTTAGTGACAAAGTTCGGCCGCGTTCCGTCAGTGAAAGCCGTACCGATAAAGTCCCAGTCTACCAGGTTCTTCGACCGGTAGATGGGCACGTTGCGCACGGCTTCTGTCGAGAACAGGTAGTAATAGCCGTCGTCGCCGCGTATCACTGTCGGGTCGGGAGCATCGCGATCTATCACAGGACCCACGTATCCGCAGTCTTCTTCGTTGACAATCGGCTCGTGCTTCGCAGGCATGTCGGCCGAGCGTTCGGGAGCATTGCCCGACAGAATCTCAAACGATCCCGTTGCAAACACCGAGCCTTCAAGGCGGGCATTGACCGTCTGAACGCCATAAGTGTAGCGTCCCTGAGGCAGAGTGAGCGTGATGCTGCGCGCATTGTAGGCATTTCCTGCCTGATTAACCTTGCGCACGCCGTCCTTTTCTCCGCCCACGAAGCTGTTTCCTCCTGCCACAATACGGCCGGAAGCCTCGTCGCGCACGAAATATTCATAGGTGACATTGCGCTTCGACGAAGGCGCATCTGCCCACGAAAGGGTCACCTTGTTGCCGTCAATGCCCGGCGTCTTGAGCGACGGGGCATCTGGACGCGCCGCCTTTGCGTTAGGATTCACCGTGGCAGCAAACGTCTTTGTCAGCCCGTTTGTCGGGAAAAACTCGTCGTCATCGGTCTGTCCTATCATCACGTAGTCGCCCACTCCATCGCCATTCCAGTCAACAATCACCGTTGCACCCTCGGAATATCCTGCCAGCCTATAGGCGCTTTCAAAGCCAGCCTGGCCGTCTCCAATGCTGACAAAACAGGTCTGGGTGCTCAATCGGGTCGACCATCCTGCATTGATAATGTCATAGTTGCCGTCGCCATCCCAGTCGTAAGCCACATACTGGGCATTGGTTGAATTCTGGTTTCTCATTTCCTCAATACCCTCGTGTCCCCGGTCTGTAAGGGTCACACGCCCCGATTCATCCAGCGAACAGGTGTAAAGACCCCAGAAATAGCGCATCCTTCCGCGGTAGCCCCATCCCGAATAAAAGATATCTGGCACCCCGTCATTGTCGAAATCGGCCACCGCAATACCCCCTTCTGAGATATGTTCAAAGATCGTAGTCCAGCGGGTTGAGTCGTAGATATACTGCCGACGAAACTGACCCGGATGCTCCGGATCGTTCAGAAACAGGTCGGAGAAGTGGGTCGTACTGGGTATTCTAACCCCTAAAACGGCAGCATCGTCAGACTGAGCATTAATGAAAAAGTCGGCATATCCGTCGTTGTTGAAGTCGTAACAGGTCACCTGTCCCATCTGGAAATGATAGTCAAGCCCCTCTTGACCATAGGCAGTTGTGTAGGAGTCTGTTAAGAAATGTGTGACCATAAAAGTACCGCTTCCCTGGTTGATCAGCACCACATTTGCCGTAGGATACTGCTTCGAGCCGAGAGGATTCTGCTGGTATCCGATGCCGACAATGTCGATAAGTCCGTCATTATTGAAGTCGGCCACGTCGGCAGAGAGTATCACACTGAGGTCAAAGTCAATGGGATTGCCTGCAGTATCGACAAAGGAGAGGATGGCTTTTGAGAACGTTCCGTCGCCGTTTCCCAAGAATACTCCCTCCCTACTGATGCGGTCAAGCATCGGTTCGTCATTGTATTTCAGGCCGGATGTTTCGAAAACAACCAAATCCATGATGCCGTCCTGGTTGATGTCGCATGCAGATATGCTCGGCCTGTCGGCCACATTAAGTCCTATTCCCTGGTCAGGGAAGGTTGGACCGAAGTAGTTTGTCACGTCCAACTGCCTGCTTCCTGGCAGATATTGCATGACATGTGTGAGGCGGTTTCGTTCGACATCGTTGGTTCCTGCACGATAGATGCGGTTGTCACTGATGCCCCCGTACACCAAGTCGCGATAGCCGTCGTTGTCGACATCAACGGCAATGCCCATTGAATTGTAGGCACCTATTTCCTTCCACTCTTTGGTGTGGTTGATTTTTGTCTGTGCAGTCAGGCCTGCACTCATCAGGAGTGCGAGGGCCAGCAATGAAAGTTTCCTCGTTTTCATCTTGTTTTTCCTGATTTAGTTCCTACTGTTAATAGTTGTTGACCGACAGTCCTGGCCACTCGTCTGTTCTGAAAGGTGTGGCAGGAAGGTCGGCAGCGTTGTAGAGATTGCAGTCGGGATTGTTGGCCCAACCATAGCGTACAGCCACGGGGAAGGGCACTTCGTCGGCCGAAACCACCACGGTTCTGCCCTCGATATGTGCCTTTGCCCAGTGGAATTTCCTGTCGGGTCCGGCGATGACAAAGCCCTTAAGCCGGTCAGAACCGGCCTTTAAGCCTTCGGCATGGGTAAAGAAAAGCCGGACGGAATTGCCTTCCTGGCGATAGTGAGAGTATTGGGGTCCGAGGCATTCCACTCGTTCTCCATAGGTATTTGCACGAGCCAAAAGGGCCAGACGGAGCCCCACATCCTGTTTGTTTTTCGGATGGATGTCGTCGGCTTCTCCGATGTCAATGGTCGTGGCCAGCCCGCAGTCAGCCATTGACTGGGCCACT
This sequence comes from Prevotella sp., assembly GCA_017469955.1. GTDB lineage: Bacteria > Bacteroidota > Bacteroidia > Bacteroidales > Bacteroidaceae > Prevotella. The sequence goes on along the minus strand of JAFUFJ010000006.1, from coordinate 120,463 downwards.
TTCTGCTGGGCTTCTCTGAGCTCTGCCCACGTTGATTCTTCGCCTGCTTCGGTTTGAGGCGACATATAGTTGGCCAGCTGCACGATGTAGAAGGGCATGGATGAGCCCCATTGTGTGCGCCAGTCGTTGATGAGAACGGGCAGGAGTTCGCGGTATTGATAGGCACGACCGACGCTTGACTCGCCTTGATACCAGATGGCTCCGCGCAAGGCATAGGGTATGAGCGGACGGATCATGCCGTTGAAGAGCGCCGAAGGCACGTTGGTGTCGCGGTTAAGATTGGTGGGATAGAAGGGTAGTTGTTTCTCGTCGAGCGATGCAAGGAACTGCCATGTGCCTGCAAGTGCAATGGGCTCACCCTCGCCATCGGCCCGTTCGAGGCGCATCTCGCTGCTGTAGAATCCGCCCAGACCGCCTGTATCGTGCAGTCGGACGGCCACTTCTTCCTTGCCTTCCCTGACCAATGTGCCCGGAACGGGATACTCTCTGTTGAAGGCTACGCCAAGATGGCTGCCCACTTCAACGCCGTTGAAGAATGTCACATCGTCGTCATCGACGGCACCAAGACGCAATATCAAGTCCTTTCCTGTCCATGATTCCGGGATGTTGATCTGCCTGCGATACCACACGATGCCGTCGAAGGCGCCGTATCGGTCTTTGAGTTGATCTTCGAAAAGGCCCGGCACCTGGATGTCAGTCCACAGGCTGCTGTCGGTAAACACCTTATTATATATAATGGAATGGCGACCGTCGGCATAGTTGGTGTTGCCGTCTTGACGCGACACACGGGTGTTCCATTCCTCAAGATCGCTCTGATACTGCCGTTCGCGGGCCATGCTGTCGGCCGGCATGGCTGCCACTTTAGCCACGGCTTCGTCGAAATAAGGCATCTGGCTCAGGGCTCCTGCACTGATCCATGGCTCTGCAAACGTCGAGCCAAGGCACGACTCTATGAGTCCGATTGGCATGTTGAGCGAGGCTTCAAGCTCACGTCCGAAGAAGTAAGCCGTGGCCGAAAACATCCTGACCGACTGTGAAGAACATGCTTGCCAGCCACCGTCGACGGCGTTAAGTGTCGACTGTGGTGTGGCAGCAGCCGTAGTTGCTACGTGCAGCAGGCGTATGTCCGGATGGTTGTTGGCTTTGCGAACCTCGTCTTGATAGTTGCTGACGCGCCCCCATTCCACCTCCAATTGCATGTTCGACTGGCCTCCGCATAGCCATACTTCGCCTATCATCACGTTGTGAAGGGTCACGCTCCTGCCCTTCTGACGAGGACTTTTAGCCTCGGTAAGGGTGACGGTATAGGGCCCTCCGGCTTTCGGAGTAGCCACACTTTGCATGAAATGTCCGTCGGCATCGGCCTGTGTTGTGTACTGCTTTTGGTCCCAGGATGTGGTGATTTTCACATAGTAGCCCGGACGGCATTCGCCCCAGACAGGGGCATTGGTCTCACGCTGCAGCACCATATTGTCGGTGAACAACGGCTGCAGGCGCACCTGGGCTCCGGCCGTAAGGCTCCCAAAGACGATGGCAAGGAGGGCCGTCGCCATGCTGCGAGATGTCTGTTTCATTGTTGATTGGTTTGCTGTTGTGGTCTAAGAAATGTGTTGCACCGGCTGCTTCGTGGCGACACTGGCTGACTGTCAGTCTCTTGCCAGCCCGCAAATGCCTGCATCCAACGCTGCAAAGTTACGCAAAAACGAGGGCAATGCAAAAGAAAAATGAATGATTTTTATTTTCATTGCCGAGTTCAAAGTAACTTCGACGAAAGTCAAGGTTACGAAAAGTCGAGGACAATACAAAGAAAAACAGAAACTTGTTTTTGTTTTTATTGGGATTGTCGAGCGTGAATAACTTATCTAAAGTTACGCAAAAAAAGTTTACGCCCATGTTTTTTGCCGGAAAAAGGTGGCTGTGATTTTTTTAATTGCTATCTTTACCCGCCGAGAAAGCTAAGGGGTTAGGCCGAGAAGTCATAGCTTTCTTGTCAATAACTCTATCCCTTCTCACCCATAACCCTATGACTTCTCGACCTGAAAGGATAGCTTTCTCGCCTGCATGGAGAAGCGCTCTGCTCCAGAAACAAAAGAGAAGGGCTCCGCATGGAACCCTTCTCCGTATATGACCCGGTTGCGACGGCAACCGTTTAGTCGATGTCTGTGCCGTGGTCAAGCACGTCAGTAAAGTCGCGAGGCTCACGCTGCTCCATCGGATTGTGCTCTTCGCTGCGGAAGTTGTCGCTGCGACGCTCACGACGGTCGTTGCGTTCGTTGCGGCGATCGTTGTTGCGAGCGGGGCGCTCTGGGCGGTTCTGACGCTCAGGACGCTGACGGCGCTCACGCTCAACATAGCCCTCTGGCTTCGGGATCAGCACGCGATGAGACAGCTTATACTTGCCGGTCTTCGGGTCGATCTCGAGCAGTTTCACCGTAATCTTGTCGCCTTCCTTCAGACCTGCCTCCTCTACGGTCTCCAGACGCTTCCAGTCTATCTCCGAGATGTGCAGCAGACCATCCTTGCCAGGCAGAATCTCCACGAAGCAACCATAGGGCATTATCGAACGCACTGTGCCCTCATATACCTCGCCTACCTCGGGAACTGCCACGATGGCTTTTATCTTTCGTATGGCAGCATCGATACATTCCTTGTTGGGAGCCGACACCTGTACCTTGCCAACACCGTCGACTTCATCGATGGTAATCGTAGTCTGCGTGTCTTCTTGCATCTGCTGTATGATCTTTCCACCAGGGCCAATTACGGCACCAATGAACTCCTTCGGTATCTCGAACTCTACGATACGAGGCACATGAGGCTTCATGTCCTCGCGCGGTTCGGCAATCGTCGAGGTCAGGCATCCAAGGATATGCTCGCGGCCAGCCTTAGCCTGCATGAGGGCCTTTTCAAGGATATCAAACGAAAGACCGTCACACTTGATGTCCATTTGCGTGGCCGTCAAGCCGTCCTTTGTTCCCGTAGTCTTGAAGTCCATGTCACCAAGATGGTCCTCATCGCCAAGGATATCCGACAGCACGGCATACTTGTCTTCGCCAGGATTCTTGATAAGTCCCATGGCAATGCCGCTCACTGGCTTCTTCATCGGAACGCCGGCATCCATCAAAGCCAAAGTTCCTGCACAGACAGTAGCCATCGAACTCGAGCCGTTTGACTCGAGTATCTGGCTTACGAGACGAACTGTGTAGGGGAAATTTTCGGGTATCTGGCCCTTCAAACCGCGCCAAGCCAAGTGGCCATGACCAATCTCGCGACGGCCAACTCCACGCTGTGCCTTGGCCTCTCCTGTGCAGAATGGGGGGAAATTGTAGTGCAAAAGGAACTTCATGTAGCTCTTGTCAAGCACGTCATCGACCAGTTTCTCATCGAGTTTCGTGCCGAGTGTGCAGGTAGAAAGCGACTGAGTTTCGCCACGAGTGAAGATAGCGCTTCCGTGAGGCATGGGCAATGGAGACACCTCACACCATATAGGACGTATTTCATCGGTCTTTCTTCCGTCGAGACGGATGCCCTCATCGAGGATGCAACGACGCATGGCATCGCGTTCAACATCATGATAATAGCGGTCCATCATTGCATATTTCTCCTCCAATTCGTCCTCATTAAGGTCGGAATGCTCCGATGCATACTGCTCTTTGAAGTCAGAAAGAATCTTCTCAAAGGCCTCAGCACGGGCATGCTTCTCGAGTGCTTGCTTCGTGACATCATAAGCCTTCGTATAGAGTTCCTTGTTCATTCTCTCGCGCAAAGCTTCGTCGTTCACCTCGTGATCGTACTCGCGCTTCACGTCTTTGCCCAGCTCTTTCGACAGCTCGGCTTGCAGTTCACACATTGGCTTGATGGCCTCCATGGCTGCCTTTAGCGCTCCAAGCAGGTCTTGTTCGGTAACTTCCTTCATCTCACCTTCCACCATCATGATGTTCTCGGCTGAGGCTCCTACCATGATATCCATATCAGCCTGCTTCATTTGCTCGAAGGTTGGATTGATGACATATTGACCGTTTACGCGGGCAACACGCACCTCACTGATGGGACATTCAAAGGGAATATCCGAACATTGCAGAGCTGCCGATGCGGCAAAGCCTGCCAATGCGTCGGGCTGGTCAACGCCATCAGCGCTGAGGAGCATCACATTCACGAATACTTCTGCATGATAATTGCTTGGGAAGAGCGGGCGAAGCACACGATCAACCAAACGGCTGGTCAGGATTTCATTGTCGCTTGCCTTGCCTTCACGCTTGGTAAATCCACCAGGAAAGCGTCCTGCGGCGGAGTACTGTTCGCGATAATCTACTTGCAAAGGCATAAAATCAGTGCCTGGAACGGCGTCCTTTGCGGCACAAACTGTGGCCAGAAGCACGGTGTTGTTCATGCGAAGCACTACGCTACCGTCGGTCTGCTTGGCCAGTTTTCCTGTTTCAATGGTGATGGTTCTTCCATCGGCCAGTTGAATACTTTTCGTAATTACGTTCATCTAAAAATCAAAAAATACTTTATTGTTTTATCAAACATCTAATAATTTGCATCTTCTTAACTTGTGTCTTGCCAGTGTCCGTTGTCCCGTCTGATGCCTCTCTGCCAAACCGCCGTCTGCATTCTCGCCGTGAAAGGGTTATGGACAAAAGCCGTGCAAAGGTAGATAAAATATTGATATTAAAAGAATAAACACAAATTTATTTTCTTTTTTTATGAATTTATGTTGTAACTTTGCAGCGAATCACATTTATATAACTTTAAAAACATCATGAGAAAACAACGATTTTTAGGCATGGTCGTCGCGGCCATGGGCTTGCTTTCGGCGCAAGCGCAAAAGGTAACAGTCAGTGAAGCACGCTTCCAGACCGGCGATAATGTCGCATGGAGCAGGCCGAATTTTGACGATTCCGGGTGGGAAACCGTACCTGTCGGCCAGTTATGGACTGAGTTTGGCGTGAAGAACCCTAATAATTATGCATGGTATCGCATGCGGGTCGTGATTCCGAAGTCTGTCCTTTCCGATGCATATAGCAAAGATTTTGTGAAGGTTTCTGTTGCCAAGGTCGACGACTGCGACGAGACTTTCGTCAATGGAAAGCTTGTGGGCAAGACCGGTTCGATGCCCAATGACAAGAATGGATACCGCATGGCCTATGATGATCTGCGCGAATATATCGTGCCAACCGGCCTCATCAAGTGGAACCAAGAGAACGTTATTGCCGTAAGAGTCTACAACGGGAACGATCCCGGAGGCATCTATGACGGGGTTGTTTCGGTAGGTCCCGTGACGTTGGAGGATGTGGTTGACATCCGCTTCTCTGAAAAGACTTCTGCCAACGGGCAGCCAATCTGCAACATCAGCGTCGAGTCTAAAGCATCTGAAAAAGGAGTGCTCACCGTCGAATCTGCCGACCTTGAGGACAACCACCCGATGGCTTCTCTGACGAAGAACGTCGGCAAGAAGGCTTCAGTGCTGGCTTTTCCCTATGACATTCACAAGCAAGTTTCGCTGAAAGCCACCTATACCGACTTGAAAACGGGCAGCAAAATGACCCGCTACTATACACCCAAGTACATCTTAACTCCGGCCGCTCCTGCCACGCCACGCTACAATGGTCCGCTGGTATACGGCGTTCGCACGGGCTCTCCCGTGATACTTCGCATGGCGTTCTCTGGTGAAAAACCGATGAAATACAGCATCCGCAACCTGCCGGAGGGGCTGAAAGTGGACGAGAACAGCGGTGTCTTATCGGGTAAAGTGGCAAAAGCCGGCAACTACAAGCTGACCTTTGTGGCCGAGAATGGCAAGGGAAAGACCGAGCAGGCCTTTACGCTGAAGGTCGGCGAGAAGATAGCTCTTACGCCTCCTATGGGCTGGAACTCGTGGAACTGCTGGGGACTTTCGGTGTCGCAGGAGAAGGTAATATCGTCGGCTCAGGCCATTATCGACAAAGGACTTGCCGACTATGGCTACAGCTATATCAACGTTGACGACGCTTGGGAAGCTGCCAAGCGCAACGCCGACGGCACCATTGCCACCAACGAGAAGTTCCCCGACATGAAAGGACTGGGCGACTGGCTGCACGCCAACGGCCTGAAGTTCGGCATATACTCTTCGCCCGGCGACTATACTTGCGGACGCTACCTGGGCTCGATCGACCATGAAGAGCAGGATGCCAAGACCTATAACGAATGGGGAGTGGACTACTTGAAGTACGACTGGTGCGGATATGGCCGCGAGTATGCCAAGCACAACGACCATTCGGTGGCAGCCTACGTGCGTCCATACCTGAAGATGCAGCAGTATCTTCGTGAGCAGCCTCGCGACATTTTCTACTCGCTCTGCCAGTATGGCATGGCCGATGTGTGGAAATGGGGCCATGCTGTTGATGCTAATTCATGGCGTACGACGGGCGACATCACCGACACTTGGGAGTCGCTTTACGACATAGGCTTCTGCAGACAGGTTGGCCTTGAGCCCTATGCCGGGCCGGGTCACTGGAATGATCCCGACATGCTCATCGTGGGAAAGGTGGGCTGGAGTGCCAACTTGCGCGACACTCGTCTGACGCCCGACGAACAATACACCCACATTTCGCTATGGGCTCTGCTGGCTGCCAACATGCTGATTGGCTGCGATGTGGCCCAGATGGACGATTTCACGGTGGCCCTTCTCTGCAACAACGAGGTGAATGCCGTCAACCAAGACGTGCTTGGGCGCCAGGCAAAGCAGGTTGTTGCCGGCGATGCATTGCAGGTATGGGTGCGTCCTCTGGCTGACGGAAGCCAGGCGGTGGGCATCTTCAACGTGGGCAACGAGGCGCTCAGCTGCAGTCTGAAGGACGTGTTCAAGCAGGCAGGCATTGCCAGTCACTCCGTCGTTCGCGACCTTTGGCGCCAGAAAGACCTTGCTGCAAGCTACGACAGTTTCATCCTTCCGACCCACGGAGTGAAGCTTTTCAAGGTGAAATAAGCTTTTTCAGACTACATATTTCTGGCCGGTCTCTGCATGGAGGCCGGCCTTTTTCGTGTACAGTCCTGACCGCTCGCTGCGAGAAAGCTGCCCTTTCTTGGGTGTACATCTATGATGTATGGACCATACCAGGCAGATGTATGAAGCATACACCATAGATGTATGCGCGGGAACGGCGGGCGATTCGGGGCGCAAAGAACCGCCGGCTGTGGCTGAGGGGTGAGGAATGAAGCCCGCACGGCAGCCGTATGCGGTGCTCACTTCATAAAGTCCTTGGGCAGTTTGCCGAACTGTCGGTAGAAAGCTTTTGAGAAATATGACATGGAACGTATGCCCACCATCATGCATACTTCGTTGACTCGATAGCGACCATCCTGCAACAACTCGGCCGCTCTCTTGAGCCTTATGATGCGGATGAAGTCGTTGGGCGTCTGGTCGGCGATAGCCTTTATCTTGCGATGCAGGCTGCTTCGGCTCATGTTCATTTCGGCAGCAAGGCGGTCGACGTCAAACTCTTCGTCCTCAAGCCGCTGCCTGATGATGGAGGTCAGACGACCGAGAAACTCTTCATCGGCCTTGTCGTGGGCGATTGTCTTCGTGGCGACAAAGGGATCATTGGCAAAGTTCTCGCGCAGCTTCCTGCGGCTCTCGAGCAGGTTTTCCACCTGAGCCGACAGATGTCCGGTAGAGAAGGGCTTCTCAATGTAGGCATCTGCACCGCTCTCAAGTCCCTCGATCTTGTTGGTAAGAGTGGTCTTTGCCGTGAGCAGTATGATGGGAATATGGCACGTTTCGATATCGGCCTTGAGCGTACGGCAGAGCTCCAAGCCGTCCATCTCGGGCATCATAATGTCGGAAATCACCAGGTTGATGATCTCACTCCTCAGCAAATCCATCGCCTCTGCTCCGTTGTTGACGGCCAGAATGTTGTACTTTCCCGAGAACAACCTTACGAGGAACTGCTGCAACTCGGCATCGTCCTCGACCACCATCACCGTGGGCAGCGGCGAGCGTTGACGCTTGTTCTCGTCGGCATTCCTGGCCAAAGCCCCGGGCTCGGGAGCCGTTTCTCCTGCTGAAGCATCGGCATTCTGGGGCACAGGTGTATTGACAGGCAGCTCAACAACGAAACAGTTGTCGGCCGCATGGGTGTCGAGATAGATGCGCCCCCCTTGCAGTTGTGCCAGAGAAAGAGCCAGAGCCAGCCCGATGCCCGAGCCTTGTCTCGAGACGTGCTCGTTCCTTACCTGCACAAAAGCCTCGAAGATTCTCTCGCGCATGTCTTCGGGTATCAGCGCACCATCATTATGCTCGGTGAACACAAACATGCCCGTCTTGCCGTCGACTTTCAGCGACAGCGACACATAGGTCTCGGCATACTTGATGGCATTGCTCAGCAGATTGCTCAGTATCTTGGTCGTTGCCTCCTCGTCAATGCAAGCCATCAGGGGCTCGTCGGGCAAGGAAAGTGTGACACGAAGGTTACGTAAGCGTGCCGTAGGCTCAAACCTTTCCACCGTCTTCCGTGTCAGTTCTCTGACATCCAGCACGTGCATGGAGAGCTTGAACGACTTGGCTTCTACCTTGCGAAAGTCAAGCAACTGGTTGACCAACACCTGCAATCGCTCCGAGTTTCGCTCAATGGTCTGGAGGTTTTCTCTCGTCGATTCTGGGTCAGGATGCTGCGTCATTATGTATTCAAGGGGAGCCTTGATGAGGGTGACAGGTGTACGAATCTCGTGGGCAATCGAGGTGAAGAACTCGATCTTCGACTGATAGAGTTCTTCTTTTCTCAGGCGTTCCTCCTCCTCTTTCTTTTCCCTTGCCACCCTGTTCTTGTGGCGCAGCACGCTGTGAAAGACGGCATATCCCACCGCAAGACCTGCCAGAAGATAGGCTACATAGGCCCATATCGACTGCCACCAGGGCGGAGAAATGCGTATGTCGATGCAGGTCAGCGGCCCGCTTTCGTCAGAAAGGTCGGTCATATAGCGTATGCAGAAGCGGTAGCTGCCTGAGGGAATAGAGTGATAGGAGATGCGGTTGGCGTCGCTGACATAGTTCCATTGCTTGTCGAACTCTTCGAGCTTATAGGCAAACATGCCCCTGCCCTCGCTCTCATAGTCAAGCGTCGAGAAGCTCAAGGTGAAGGTTTCCTGGTCGTGCTTCAGGCTGATGCGGCTGGCATAGGAGATGGCTTTGTCGAGCGTCTGCGGGCTTTCTCCGGCACTGACGAGCTGATTGTAGACATAAAGTCCCGTGAGCACGACCTTCCGAGGCATGCTTCGCTGACTGAAAGAGCGCGGATCGAAGGCCATAAAGCCGTCGATACTGCCGAAGAGCATTCGACCGTTTTCGAGCAGAATGCCCGAATTATAGTTGAACTGTTTGGCCTGAAGACCGCTTTGTATGCCGTAGAGCGAGGTCACTTTCATGGTCTCTGGATTGACGACTGCCAAGCCATTACTGGTACTTACCCACAACATGTGGCTGTCGTCCTCCAGTATTTTATATACAGCATTGCTTGGCAAGCCGTCGGCAGTGGTAAGGCGTGTGAAGTTCTCTGTTTGCCTGTTATACCGGCACATACCGCCGTCCTCGGAGGCAAACCATAGGGTTCCGCTGCTGTCCAGATAGCCGCAAGTGACGCGATCGTAGCATATCGAGGCTTCATCAGAAGGGTTGTAGGTGAAGTTTCTGACCTCTTTCGTCGTGCAGTTGTAGCGCATCACCCCATGATTGTAGGAGGTGAACCAGATGTTTTGCTCGCTGTCTTCCAGTATATCGCTCACGAAGCAGATGCCCAAGGGCTCAAAATAGCTGAAGCTGTTGCTCTTCTCGTCGTATGTATAGCAACATGTTGACGAGCCGACCCAGATGTTTCCCCGGCTGTCGGCATAGATGGCAAAGACATCATTGTTTGAGAGGTTGTCGTAGTGACGCACGTGTCGGGTGCTGATGTCATAGACAAAGATACCTTGGGTGTAGGTTCCGATCCACAGTTTGGTATCGCCGATGAGGGTAAGACACTGGATATTGACGTGGGAAAGGTCGGTGTCGCTGGCCGTCGTTGCGGGTTCAAACCGTCCTGAAGAGGGGTCGTAGCGGCAGAGACCGTTGTCCTCTGTGCCTATCCAGATGAAGCCTTCCCGGTCTTCAACGAAGTCTCTGACGCGCTGACCTGTCACTGAATTACGGTTGTACTGGGGGTGATAGGTGACGAACTTGTTGCGGCGGTCGGGCATGAAGTCGATGCCTCCAAAGTAGGAACCCAGCCACATGCCTCCGGCATTGTCGCGCAACAACGAGTAGATGGCATTGTCGGAAAGGGATGAAGTGTCGGTGGGATCCTTGACGATGTGGGTGACCTCCGGGGCTGAACGGTCGTGCCGGCTGTCGAGAATGAAGGCTCCTTCTTCTGATCCTATCCACACTCGCCCGTCGGCATCGTGCTCGATGCAGCGCACATAGACGTTGCCGTTTCCGAGCTCTACTGGCTCTGGTGAGGAGCCTCGACGGCTGATGAGGTAGGCACCTCCATCGCGTGTGCCGACGATGAGTCGTTGATCGTCGTATGAACTGATGGCTGTCGCGATGAGATCTGACGAGGCAAGCAGCTGGCTTTGGTCGGTCTTCGCGTTGTATTTCACGATGCCTACTCCGTGGAAACCCAGATAGGCGTTGGAGAGAGAGTCGAGGAAGATGCACGTGGGGTTTCGAGAAGTCAGGTTGCGAAGGAGGCTGTTGACAAGCTTGAGCCGCGGTGCTTCAACTCCTGAAACGGCGGGCGACTCGTAGAGAAAAAGGCCTCCGCCCGAGAGAATCCACATGCGTCCTGCACCGTCGGACTGCACCATGCGCACGTATCCGCCCACCTTTCTGCCGTCAGCCGTCGACACATCAAGCCCATGAAAGGCATCCCTGGTGGGGTCATAGACCGAGAGTCCGTTGTCGGTAGCTACCCAAAGCTGTCCGTCTGTGTCTTCGGCAATGCTGTTGACAATGCTGTTGCAGAGCCCCCCGGGGGCCTCGTTACGCAGATAGATCTTAAACTCGCTGCCGTCGAAGCGGTTGAGTCCGTTCTTTGTTCCGACCCAGATAAAGCCCTTACGGTCCTGGAAGAGGCTCAGCACGGTGTTGTGAGACAACCCCGAAAGGCTGCCGTAATGGCGGAAACGATAGTCGGACTGGGCCATTGCGACGACCAGGCTGGCCAAGGACAGTATGACGGTAAGGGATATTTTTTTCATAGTGCAGGCATTAACGACAAGTGTTGTCTGAAAGACGGCATTCCCATCTCGCCGAGAAAGCTTAGCTTTTAGGGTCAGAAGTCTTAGCTTTCATCCCAATAACCCTTAGCTTTCTCGACCTGAAGTCTATGACTTCTCGGCCTGAAAGGATAGCTTTCTCGGGCACGACGGGCCGACAGGCAGGTCAGGACATCATCCGATCAAGGGGACAGACGGGTGCTTCCTACCCTTCTTGTCCGACTGTTCCCGACGGCTTGAACAAGGGCTGACGGGCTGGAAGGGGCTCTCCGAACTGGGGATAGCCGTCGGAAGTCCACTCAAACCGTTGCGCACGCGGCGAACGTGTGTCGCCCTTGCCCGGCGGATCGGTCTGGGTGTCGCGGGCGTGATAGAGCAAATAATCCTCTGTTCCGTCAGGACTCTTGAAGAAAGAGTTGTGGCCCGTGCCGAAGACTCCGTTGGCTTCCGACTGGCGGAAGAACGGTTGCTGGGCCTTTTTCCACGATGCAGGATCGAGCAAATCGGCATCACTCTTGGCCGTCAGGCAGCCCAAAGAGTAGTAGGGAGTCCAGCATCCACTGGCCGAATAGACCACATGTATGAGCGTAGAGTCTGGGCTAAACAGGGGTTGAGGACCCTCGTTCACATACACGACATGGTCGATTTTCGTTCCGTCAGGGGCTATGTATTGGCGTTCCCAGTCAAGTTCGGGCTTCGAGATGAGCACACGCTCGGAGGCGAGTGTCCACGGATTTTCCATGCGTGCGATATAGATGCACTGCGTCTCGACGTCCACTCTCCGCGTCTGCCATCCCGACCAAACCATGTAAAGCTCGTCGCCGCGCTTGAAATAGCTGCCGTCGATGGCCCAGTTGTTGTCGGGATCGGTCGATATGCGGCCCTTCATCACGAACTCACCCGTCGTGGGATCGTCGGCTTTATTCTCCAACACATAGAGCTGATGGTTGTCGGTGTTGCCGTCGTCGGCTGCATAAAGTGCATACCATGCGCCGTCAATATAGTGTATTTCGGGCGCCCAGAGGTTGAACATGTTCGACGAGTCTGTGGGGGTCCAGATAGTCTTCGCCTCGACATTGCGAATGTCGGTGACGTCAGTTGTCTTCCTTAGTTTCAGGCAAGACTGCTCAGTGTTCATGTAATAGTAGTAGCCGTCGTGGTAGATGGCCCACGGATCAGGTCCTGTCTCCAGCAGCGGATTCTCATAGGTGAGCCCTATCGTGACCACCTTCTCTTTGCAACTCTCCAGACCGCATGCAAGAATGGCGACCAGAGTCATCAACATCAGTTTGTTCTTCATTGTCATATTATTTGTTTTTTAGGATTCTACCAGTGGGGATATTTTACGTGGAAATTGGTGGAAATACGGCGAAACTGCTCGTAGACCATGCGCTGAGACATGCGCTGAGACATGGGCATCGCATAAGAAACACGGCCTTTCGAACCTTCAACGACGACTTCTACGCGCGACGCACGGGCCAACAGTCGCATGACATCGGGAGAGACGAAGGTGCGCATGCAGGTCTGCATGGGTCGCCGGGAGGCTTTCTGCAGCTGTGGTTCATCAGGATACAAGGCATAGACGAAGACCGTGTCGGGAGTCAAGAAGGTGATCTGTCGCAGGCCAATGTCATCAGTCGCCAGGCGAAAGGCCGACTGGACGTTGTTCTCTTTGGTGGTCTGATTGAAGAAAGCCAAGTCGATCGGCACGTCAAGACCGGCGTCTGAGATGGCGACATGGAAGAAAGGCGGTCGCCAGAGACGCTGAACGACGCCCGGGAAACGGGTTTCTTCGGCCGGATAGTGATAGAGCGAATATACTTCAAGGCCGACATGCTCGTGGAAACGCACGGCATAGTCGTCGTCGCTATATAGCAAACCTGCATGGTTTTCATAGTCAGGCTGCCCGAAATAGGGCTGCAAAAGCCGGCGCACTTCTTCCTTTTCAGCCCCGGAAAAGAGGCGCACGCCATAGACCATGCTGTCGCAAAACAGATACTGCACACTGTCGGCAAGGCTGCGGTTGTAGAGCTTCATCGGCCGACTGACAGCCAAATTCGCAGAGGGAAGGGGGAATCCTGTCCCGCTGTCGGCCATCGGCACCTCCGAACCGGAGCTCAAACAGAAGCCGAAAGGCATGAGTTCGCGAAAGCCCCGGTCGCCCACCTCGGGCATGTCAAGCAGAAGCGGGAAGGCACTCTCATAGTATTCTGCCAGCATCGGAAGGTGTTTCACGGTTGCTACTGCCGAGGATTCCTGCGGTGTTCCGGTACGGTCAAGATAGTCGTCGACAACCGATGTGCGCGGTTGTTGTGCATAGGCTATGGAGAGAATAGCCTGACATATGATGGTCAAGTATAGGCGGTTTCGTTTCATTTGCTAATCATTCTTCGTCGTTGATGCGTCGTCTCTCGCCATGCCTTGTGTGGCTGCATAGGCACTGACGAGCCGAAGCCGGCGCTCAAGGGGCCACTGTTCGATGACGTCGATGTCCAGTTCGCCGAAAGCATCGAGAAACCTGTGCATCGGATCGAGCACCGACGCCTGATTCCAAGGCAGCTGTTGCCGGACGCTATGGCCACGGTTGGCCTGCGGATTGAAACACTCGGTGAGCAGTCCTCGATAGCGATAGCCCTGGCTTCCGTCAAGATCCATGATGGAAAGGGTGTTGTTTTGTATCAATCGGGCTACGGAAAGGAAATGGCTATCGCCCGTGAGCAGATAGAGCCTATAGTACTGAAAGGAGGAGAAGGCCATCCCATTGTCGACAGCCGAATGGCCTGTGGCTATGAGAGTCTGGCCAATGATGTCGGTGTTTCGCGGAAAATCAGTGACATGGTCGTCCAGAAGCATCGGCACCTTGTAGGCAAACATGAAGGTTTCGGTATAGCGTGCTGCCTGTATTGCAGCGTCGAGCCACTGGCTGTTTTGCGTGACATCATAGAGAGAAAGGAACGCATAAAGCGCCATCTGGCCCGACTCTCTGTCTCTCACATTGGGATTGTCAATGACACCACCCACATAAAGATAGTCGCGATGGATGGCCTCCAAGCTGAACCTTCCTGCCCTCAGTGCAACGTCAAGATAGCGTTGCTCGCCCGTCGCACAATAGAGTTCGACCAGAAAGCGGATGATGTTGGTCGTGGTATACTTGCTGTCTTTGGCGGGTTTCTCGGTCTTCCAGTCGTAGCATATCTGGAAACTTCCGTCGGGTTCCTGATGTTTCTCCAGCCAATCGGCGAAGCGTTTGCAATAGACAAGCCACGAAGGCCGGTCGTAGCCATGCCGGTGCATGGCGTTCCAAGCACCCATCATGCCTTCCATTCCTCCAGCCGTCACACGCATAAACGTGGGATAGTCGCGCCACGTGGGCGGTCGGTCTGCATAGGCATCGGCCCAGGTCTTCACCAGCCCGCTTTCCTTTTGCGACTGTCCCACCCAGAAGTCAATCACACCGGCAGCCTCATCGACAAGTTCCTGACGATGGGTTTCCAGTCCGTAGCGCAAAAGAAAATAGGCATTGGAGATCTGAAAACCGATGAATCCCATCTGGTAGTTATAGGCACGAGGCATACCGTTGGGCAGGTAAATGGAGAATGGCCATCCGGAGGCTCCTTGCTGATTCAGCAGATAACGGTCGAGCACTTCGATGCTGGCTTCATAGGCATCACGAACGGAAATCTTACGGACTTCCGGCGAATAGGTTTCCCAGGCGGTCTTCCATACGGCCTCAACCATCACAGGGAAGTCGGGAGTATGGCTGACATTGACCGCCAGACGATAGTGCTGCTCAAAACCCTCACGCACAGGATGGCTGCGATAGGCAAAGGTTTTCTGCCCTCTTCCACCGACGTAAGTGCGTTCGCCCTCTATGCCGGGGAAAACAAACTGCATGGAATGGCTGCCCGTCTCAGTGAATCCGAGGCTGCCAAACTGCATGCGTTCGTCGACAATCCGGTCAAGACCGCTTTCGCCATAGAACGAGGAGGGAAAGGCTTGCAGGTGGAAAAGGCTAATGGTCAAGCCCGAAGTCTTTTCGCGCGCAGCAATCACCGGCAACGGCAAACGGTCTTCACGGAAATAGAAATAGCGGTCGGCGTAATGACTGGCCAAGGCTGTCGGCGTGAGTGAACGGTTGTCGCGATACCAGATGCCCGGCACAAAAAACTCATAGTCATTGATGGAAGCAGGAGTGCAAGTGGATATTCCGAAATAAGAATTGAAGTAAGAGGCCTCGCTTCGCTGCTTCAGCACTTTCACTCCACGCGAAACAACAAAAGCATCACGGGCTACAGAAAATGTGTCGGTCACCAGAAACTGACTGCCATCCGGAGCCGTTATGCGACTTTCGGCTATCAGCGCGTCGCCCCTTCTGGAAATCTTTTCATATGAACCCGTAACGGTATGGCCGTCAACTTCCAATGTGACGGCAGCCGATTGATTGACACTCTCATAAGCCACATCGCCGACGACCAAAGAGATGCCTTGCGACGAAAGCGACCATTCTGCTTCACCACAACGAAGAACATACTGCTTTCCTATGGCAATCGAATGCTGAAAAGAAAGCACCGAAAGAAGTATCCATGCTGCAAATCGCCGCATATCTCTTTATTTCAATTAAGGAAATGGTGGCCGGAACACACAGGTCACGGCCACCATCAACATGATTATTCTTCTAAGTCGTTCAGGCCTTCAATCTTCTGAATGGGCGAGAAGATATAGAAATCGTTGTATCCGTCAAGCATTAATGCAACTCGATAGAATGCATAGGTGCGGAAATTATTGACCATGCCATAGTTCTTGTTGCGATAGTATGACAGAGGTATCGTTGTCGAAAACTCCTGCTCGCCGTCAAAAGTCACCTTGTTGGTGGTGAACTTGGTGCACTTGTTATTGGAGTTGACGAGGTTGGACGTTCCGAGATAAACGTAGAAACGCTTAATGGACGGAGCAGACTCGACAATCTTCTTGACCGTGAAGGTGCACTTGACGTTCTTTCCGTCGACCTCAGCCGTAAGGCTTTTGATCTTATAGAACGGGCGAACGGTGAAGTTGGCCGTAACGTTCTTGTCAATGTAATAGGCTATTGAGTCGTAACCCTGCTGACCATTGGTCTTCCGAGGAAACTCCAACACTTCGAAAGGATAGGTTTGGTTGCGCAAGGTAAGCTTGTAGTCTGCATTGAAAAGCAGCTGGCTGAACTTTCCTTCTTCGTTTACCGCCATACCCATGCCAGTGTCTTTCTTGCCATAGCCACTCTGGAAGAATATGAGAAGATTCTTAGCTCCATCAAACGGAAACGGGTCACCCTCCTCGTCGAAGAGCTGTCCGCTGAACATATAAGACGGAGCATCGTAGTTGTCATATTCGTCTTGGCAGCTGACCAAGCCAAAGATTGCGCACACCGCAATCATCAGTTTATAGAAATGTCTGGTAATCATAATTATCAATTTTCAGTTGTCAACTATTAATTATTAATTACTGATTGGGGTTCTTCTCCGTATTAGGATTACCCTCTGTCTGTGGGTATGCCGAATAATACATCGAACGATCGAAAGCAATAGTGCCATCATTTACACGGTGCATGGCACGCATCTTGCGGAATATCCACTTTCCGTCATCAGCTCCGCCGGGATTATAGATCTTATAAGGCCAGAGGACATAGACCGAAGCTGTCGGCGAATTGATGTCGTCTTTCCAATATTCGTCAGCAATGCGCCAACGTTTCATGTCAATCCAACGGTGGTCTTCAAAGGCCAATTCTACACGACGCTCGTTCATGATGCGGTCAAGTGTGAGTTCTGAAGCGGTGAGTTTGAAGTCTGCACCACCGGCACGCTCACGAACCTGGTTGATATAGCTCAGGGCTGTTTCCTTGTCACCAAGGTAGAATGCAGCTTCGGCAGCATTGAGCAGCACCTCGCCCAGACGGAACACCACATAGGAGACACTGCTCTCACCATTGAGTTCAGAACCTGTCGTCGGGTCAACATACTTGCGAAGCAGGAAGCCCGTGTGCGATATATACACATTCGACTGGTCTTCACGCATCGGACCGTCGGCTCCTGTCATCTTCTGTCCTTCGTAAGTATTGGCATTGGCCAGCTCTGTCTTTTTCGTAACACTCTTGAAGTCGTAGCCTGTAGCTGTGGAAACTGCAAGGCCTGCCTGCAAGTCAAGAGCCTGACCACGGAACTTGGACCCTGGCGTAAGAATGGTTCCTGCAAGACGAGGATCGCGGTCGGCAAAGATATCTTCAGGATTGTCATACAGGTTATACTGCATAGAAGAAGACGTAATGGTCATGTCTTCCAGCTGTTCCTCGCCCACATAGGCGTCAATGTCCTCAACTGATTTGGTTGACAAGCGCTCATAGCAGTTGACAAGGTTGAGCACTGGATTGATCTGGCAAGTGGTCTTGTTCAGATCAGAAGCTGAGACGCTACGCGGAATGGCACGGGCAGTGAAATAGTTTGAAACATTCACTCCATCATAAGCCTTGCAGAAAATCCACTCAGGGTTGCTGCTGTATGCACTGACAAAGAGGTCGGCATAGTTATCAGAAAGGTTGGAATTCTTCTTATAAAGCTCATAACTTCCGAGCTGTTCTATCTCACGGGCAGCACTCAGGCATGCCTGCAGATAGTCTTGTGCCAGACTTTTGTCAATGCCTGTTGCCCCAGAAGGCAGATTCAGATTCAGATACTCGCTCTTGTCGTGATTGTATGCCAACGTTCCTGCATACAGAGCTGCACGACACTTCAAAGCAAGAGCCGCGGCCTTTGTCGCACGAGTTCTCACTGTAGAGTTACCCATCTCGCTCTTGATGGCATCCATCTCGCTGATGATAAAGTCATAGACTGCAGACTCTTTGTCACGGGGCACTGCAAGTTTTGTCGGGTCTTCGGTGTATTCTGTAACGTCTGTCACAAGAGGAACACCACCCAAAGACTCTACCATCTTGAAATATGTATAGGCGCGAAGCCAACGAGCTTCGGCAACATAATACCGACGATTGTCTTCGTTGATCGAGCCTTTTGAAATGGTTTCAAGATTGCGCAAGTGGATATTAAGTTCGCGTATGAAGCCATAATCATAAAGAACCCGGTAGTTTGTGCCAGGATTAGTGGCAAACGACCAATACTGGCTGTTGTTCAAAGCCTCATCCCATCGGCACATATCGTAAGACTCGCTGTCTTGATTGAAATCCTGCCAGCAGGTCAAACGAGCATAAAGATTGGAGAGTATGCTCTGAATACCCGTCTCACTGCTGTAAGTTTGCTCCTCGGTCATTGAGTTCTTGTTTTCTTGTTCAAGCCAATCAGAACAAGAAACCATACCGAGACTCAAGCAGACAACGCAAATTACACTGTATATTTTCTTTGTAATCATAATTTCAAATTTTAGAACGACACATTAAGTCCAACCACATAGACACGATGTTGGGGATAGTCGAAGCCCGTCACACTTGAAGTCTCAGGATCAAATCCATAGTCGCTGAGCGAATCCCAACACAGCAAATTGGTTCCTTCGAAGTATACTCGCACTTTTTGAATGCCAATAGATGTTGTCAGCGTCTTTGGCAATGTATAACCTAAAGTCAGGTTGCGCAAGCGCATATAGTTGACGTCTTTCGTATAGAAGTTGTTCCATGCTCCTGTAGACGGGTTGCTTGAACGCACGGCAGGGAATGTACCTTTCACCCAAGGTGAAGTAGGATCGAAGATATCTTCATGGTGCCAAGCGTCATTAACAGCATAAGAATAGCCGTTATAGTCATCGCCAATACCCCATTTAACATTCCAGTCTGGCACCCAAGTATTGCGGAATCCGCCGGCAAAGTCGGCTGCAAAGTCAATACCCTTCCACTCAAATCCAAGGTTAATGCCCAAAGAAGCCAACGGCTGTTTGTTGGCATTACCGGAAGCCCAGTCGTAATGCGTCGACGCATAACCAAGCGGTCTGCGGTCGTAGGTGTTGATAACACCGTCGCCATTGATGTCTCGATAAATGACATCGCCAGGCAACAAGTCCTGGTTGTTGTTGGCTGTTTGGCGAATAGGCCAGTTGTCTATCTGCTCTTGCGATTCAAATATGCCGATGACCTCATACATCCACAGGGCATCATTCTCTGACTGAACGTTCGACCAGCGGTTAGTTCTGCCCCACTTATATTGATCCCATGCATTATAGAAAAGCTCTCCATAGTTGTTAAGTCTCTTCTCACGGGCAAAGGTAAAGTTGATTCCTGCAAAATACTTGAAGTCGGAAATCTTGTCACTCCATTTCAAACTGAAATCATATCCTGATATTTGATCGCTATTAAGATTCTTAAGCAATGCCGAATAGCCAGCTTCCGTAGGATAAAGAACGTCTGTCGGGCGGGCGGGAATACCAGTACGCTTACGTTTGAACACGTCAAATTCGGCTCGCAAACGATTGTCAAAGAAACCGAGATCGACGCCAAAGTTCGTCATCTTCACCTTCATCCAAGTCAATCCTGTCTCGGGAATACCATCATAGGAACTGCCTGTTACATAGCTGCTGTTGCCATTATTGAGCGGGTTGGTTGAGATTATCGACCCACTACGACCGAAGGTGTAGCCTGCCATATAGGCAAAGTCAGGATAAGTCCCCACATAGTTCACGGCCATGTCGTCGCCCATCTCACCATAAGATGCTCGAAGTTTCAGGTTTGATACATATCTGTCAATGCCCAGATTCTTGTAAAATCCTTCTTCCGACACACGCCAAGCTCCGGAAATACTGGGGAAGAAGCCCCATTGATTGCCTTTCTTGAAACGCCACGAAGCATCCTCGCGACCGGCAAAATCAACAATATACTTGTCCTTATAGGCATAGCCTGCACGGAAGATCCAACTGGCTGTCGTGATATTGCGCAACGTATTGCCTACGCTATTGTTCTCCGATGTGTTGATGATCTGTACGAAAGGATTCTCAACTGGATTCTGCATCACACGCAGAGTTCCCGTGTCTTGCTTGTAAAACTCGAAACCGGCAACCGCCGTTACATGGTGGTCTTTTGCAAAGACATAGTCATAGTTCAGGGTTCCCTGGCCTGTGATTTCCTCCATGTTGTTGCGGGATCTTACACGATAAGTGTCTGCCTTTGTGTAAGCCACATTATAGCTGTCGGTCTCTCTGTTGTAGGTATATTCGCTCCACGACTTTTCATTATCATATACATCCGTGTCATAATAATAATAGGAGAACATCCCTTTGGCTTTGAGTCCTGGCAGAGGTGTGTCATACTCCAAGTTGAAGGTAGTCTGCATCGTGCGAACTGTCTGCTTGAATAATCCGGCATTGTCTATTGTATAGGCAGCCATATTATGGGCAGAGTCATGGGTTGGCGTGATGAAGTTCAGGTAGTTAGGATTATCATTGGCGTACGGACGCTGGGTAGGAACAAGGAAAAGCACAGAATTACGCATCTGATAGTAGTCGTCATCGCCTGGTAACCCTGGATTTTTGTTCTTTGCGATCTTTCCCAATACTTGCAGTCCTACTTTAAATCGGTCCGTCAGATTGACATTAAGGTTAGCTTGAAGATTGGTGCGGTTATAGGTATATTCCTTAAAAACGGCATCCTGATCTACATGACTAAGGGAGATATAATAGTCTGATTTTTCCGAACCTCCACTAACACTGGCATTCACATAATACTGAGGAGCAGCGTTGCCTACAAAATTATCATACCAGTCATAGCCACGATAGTCTTCTCCCGTCTCGGGATTGTAATAGCCTGCACGCCATTTCTCAAGTTCTTCACGCGCATTTGCGATATTTTCATCGCCCGTAAGCGTTCCGTCGTTGATGGCGCGGGCATAGATTCCACGCATATATTCATAGGCGTTCAGCAGTTTTGGATACTTTGTCCACTGCTGCCATCCCATGTATGTATTGATGTCTACGTGGGTTTTCTCGTTGCGGCGACCCTTTTTCGTTGTGACAAGCACCACGCCATTGGCTGCCTTCACACCATAAATAGCCGCAGCACCGTCTTTCAACACAGAGATATTTTCAATGTCATTGATGTCAAGCGAGTTGAAAGCATCCGCATCTTTCATGATTCCGTCGATGACAAAGAGCGGTGTGCCCATGTTTCTAATCTGGATATTTGCTGCAGAACCCGGCACACCTGAGTTCTGTCGGGCCGTGATACCCGACATCTTTCCTACCAGTGCTCCTGCTGTTGTCGTTGAAGATGTGCGCACAAGGTCATCCGAATTGATGGAACTTACTGCGGCTGCCACCGTAGCTTTTCTCTGTGTGGCGTAACCAACCACCACTACATCGCTGAGCGCTTGCGCATCTTCTGTCAGTGTAACGTCAATACGATTACGGCTACCTATCGAGATTGTCTGCGAGTCATACCCCACATACGAGAAAGTGATAGTACCTGAGAGCTTCGAGACCGAAAGACTGTAGTTTCCGTTAATATCGGTAACAGTCCCGTTTTTCACTCCCTTCTCTACCACCACCACATTCACACCAATCATTGGTTCTCCGCTTGCATCAACTACTTTGCCTGATACCGTATAGTTCTGAGCCTGTAAAGCTGTTGACAGCAGTAGAAAACTACCTGCAACGAGCAGCCTCAGTCCGTTTAGCAAATCTGATATTCGGTGTTTCATTATGAAAGGTTTAAGAGTTAGTAAATAAAGAATGGTGCCCTACACCGCAAACACCTTTGCGATGCAGGCACCTAAAAAACTGAAAAAGCAATTATTTCACAACGACTTTTTGCTGCTTACCGTCTTTGTTGACGATATACATTCCGGAAGGAAGTTCTTTGGTACTTGCACCTACCTTCACACCCTGCAAGTTGTATACACCATTCGATGCAGCAGATACTACTACGTTCTTAACGCCGTCAGCCAGTGGATTTTTCGAATAAAGCTGTGCCTGTGGTATGTATTCGGGCTCTGTAGAATCCTCATTATACCAGCGTAAACCAATGTGAGCGCCCCAAGAACCGTCATAGTATTTAATCTCAATATAATAGTAGTGTCCTTCTTCAAGATCTACGGGGAATGTCCAGAAGTCCTTGTCCCAGTTCCAACCTGCATGGCTTCCTGTGAAGTAATAGTCATCGTAGAAGAAGATAGGATCCTCCATATCGTCCACATCATAGATGGCGAGCGTAAAGGCATCATCACATTGACAGAGGTCGAAGATCATCTCACCAGTTACGGGAGCCAGCAGCCAGCCTGTCCACTTCACGCTAAAACAGTGCTGAGCCGTGCCACAACCACAATCGGTTCCATCCTGATGGTCGTTGAAAGGATTGCCAGAACCCCAGTCAAAGAGAATCTGAGGGTCAACGCGGTCGAACTCGTGAGTTCCGCCTTGTGTCAGATGTGGGTTGTTGGCAAAGTCGCCACTGTCTTGATAGATGGCCGGAATCGGATTGCCAAAATCCTGACTTCCATACCAATATTCACCAAGAAGGCCATCACCTTCGCCAGTTACTGGAATCTGTGCAAAAGCACTTGCTGCCACGAACAGCACTGATACTAAAGTAAAAATTTTCTTCATAGTTGTAATGTTTTTAGGTTTTTAATTGTTTAACTGCTTCTTATTTCTAATCTTCCACTGTGCGTTTCACCAACGCTCCGGCCAAGGTGTATACACTGTGTTCCTGTTTTCCCTGTGCATTCTGCCTGACTACGTGCAACAATGATCCCTCTAAATAGACCTTCTGCCCGCCATCTTTTCTCAATGCAGACACCTCTCTGATGTCTGATATGTCCTGACCATAGTCAGCTGCTTGCAGGATGGAGTATTCTTCATTCATGCGAAGGACGTCGTTCTTGTCCATCTCCTCGATGGCCTCGATGTCCGGGGTACCAAAGGCATCAAGGAAGCGAATCATTGGGTCAAGGTGGGCAGCGAAGTTCCATGTCAGTGCTTCCATCACCGAGTTTTGCCGTCGTGTAGAGTGATTGGCCGTGCGAATGGTGAATGCTTCCTGCTGCAAGCCTTCCTGTCGTCCCGGATAAAGAGCCTGATGAAGGTTCATAGACTGCTTGGTGTTGTGAGCCGAAATGCGTGCCATCTTCAGATAACGCTCCTTGCCCGTATAGAGATACATCCTGTAAAACGCGAACGAACACCACGCAAATCCGAGGTCACAAGCCGGTTGTGCCACGGTGATGATATGCTGTCCCACGATGCTTCGGTCGCGAGGCCAGTCTGTTTCGCCCGTCTGGTCGTCTTCAACCGGCACCTCATGCATGTAGGCCCACGTCTCTGTATAGGTAGCAGCCTGCTCTGCAGCCTCCAGCCATTTTGCCTCTTTCGTCAGGTCGTACATTGAAAGAAAGCCTTGAAGAGCCTGTATGCCCGACTCGCTGTCAATGGTTTGCGGGTTGTCAATGACACTGGCCACATAGAGCCAGCTCTTATGTGTGTGACTGAGACTCCAGTCTGCAGCCTTTCGGGCAGCCTCAAGATACTCTTCATTCATCGTGGTCAGATAGAGTTCCACTAAATAACGCACGGCGCAAATCGTCAGATACTTGTTGTATTTCTGTATGGGATGCGCTCCGTTGGTAATGCGATTATAGTCATACTCCATGTAGAAGCTGCCGTCTTTCTGCTGGTTTTTGACAAGCCATTGGCCGAATTTCTCACAGGCCGTCAGCCATTGCACCTGCTTTGTGCCCGTCTTTTTCAGGTAGTAGCAGTAGGCATTCAACACACCGTTCATGCCTGTCGCGGCCTGCCGGATGGTGGTTGTTCCGTTCATGTCCCACATTCCTGACTGATTATAGTAACGACTTCTGGGCAGTCCGAGTGACGAAAGACCTGAGCGAGCCCAAAAATCTATGACCTTCTTTCCATGGCTTGCATAGCTTTCATTGTCATTATCCAGCCCGTAACGCAGCAATGCATAGCCTGCATTTGGCTGGCATCCCACGAAACCAAGTTCGAAAGTCGTGGCATTGAGTGAGAAGTTTTTCAGGTTGACTCCCCAAGGAAAGCCCGGCTGTTTGGTCGATACTGACTGTCGTGAATCGCCGTCTTGGGAGAGGTAATAGTAGTCTACTGTCTCAATGAGCGCTTTGTAGGCATGTGTTTGATCCTCATATCTGATTTCGGGATTGTACAGGTTGAAGGCCGTGTCCCATGCCTGTTCAAAGGATACACCATAGTCGTCGGTCTTCGCAAAGTTGAAGAACACCTTGTAGTGGTGTCGGTCAAAGCCTTCGACAAACGGATGGCGTCTCTCGCCGATTCCTCCTTGGCGGTTGTCGCTTCCAGGATAGGTGGCCACGGCACAGAAGCCTTCCGTCTTCTTTCTCTTCACCACTCCTACTCCGCCATACTGGTAGTTTTCATTCTGTTCTTCAAGACTTGCATCGGCCAACACGGTGCGGCATGGCGAATCCTGGTCGACAATGAAGACGGCAAGTCCTGTGGTCTTGTCGCGCATCATTACCACAGGCAGGGGAGTTCTGTCGTCGCGATAGAAGAAATTGGTATCGTCTTTGGTCGGTATGCCTGAAGGAATGTTGCCGCCAATGGTGAACTGTGGCTTGTACCAGACTCCCGGAATAAAGTAGTCATAGTCTAACAACTCGTTCGTATCGCTGAACTGCAAGCCGAACGAAGTGTAGAAACCATTCTTGTAAGGATTGTCGCCAAGGCTTTCCACGCGTACGTCTCTGTCAAGTGCAAAGCTGCCGTCACCCTTGGCTTCATAAATATCGGTCACGACAAACACCACCGTCGAAGGTGTTGCCGTGAAGCGTGCTGTCATTGTCAGCTTTCCGTTTTCCTTCTTATAGTCGGTATAGTTGGCATAGAAGGTCTTCATATAGCAGTCGATGACCAGCGTCGGATTGTATTCTTCCGATGCATTAAACTCGTTGTCATAGACCAGAAACGTCACTTGATACTGACCTGCCTCCTTGGCTTCCGACACTTGCAAACGTGCGTTTCCTGAAGAAAGCGTCTCGACAACGGCTGCTTGCAAGGGTAAAGCGCAAAGCATGCCAAGCATGGTTATGAAGATAATATGTATTCTTTTCATCGTATTCCTTGTTTTCATAACGCAAAAGTTTTCCTGTTTCCGATTGCAAAGTTAGCTCATTCTTGATAATGTATGTTGTTTTTTTTCAGTCAAGTTTTTGCTCAATTCTGCCAAACCGCTGTTTCTGACATAATTGTACAAAAGTTTGATTGTCGTGGTTCAAACCGACAAAAACGCCACATCCTGCCATCAGCAGTTGCATTGAAGGCAGGATGTGGCGCTATTAATTACAGCAAAGACCCGATTTCTGCGTCAAGATCGCTGATCTGTGCGTCGCGCTTATGTACCGAACAATCCTTGCCGATGAGGAAGAACGTGGGTATCGACTGTACGTTGTAACGGAGCAAGTTGACGCTGTTCAGCCCGTCAGCATCAAACACACTGACCCATGGAAGTGCTTCTGTCTTGGTTTTCCAGAAGTGTTCGTCGGGGTCATAGGCCACCTGATAGATTTCGAAGCCTCGGTCGCGATACTTGTTATAGAGGTCGCGCATCTGCATGATGCGTTGTGTCGACGTGTTGGAAGCAAACAGATGGAAGTCGAGCATCACCACCTTTCCCTTCAAGTCTGACAAGCGTCTCAGGGTGCCATGGTTGTCGGGCAGGGCTATGTCGATGATGTTTGTCACATCCACCTGTGAGGCATCGATGGTCTGATTCTGCCGGTTGCGCACGATGCGCTGGTCTTTCAATCCCTGGATGGCAATGTTGTGCAGGTTTTCTCCGCGCTCTGCACCCGGGTAATAGGTGTCCCAACTCGTCGCCACGGCAGCAAAAACCTTGATGTCTTCCTCACTGGTGCGGGGGTTGAAGAGCAGCATGCTGCCTCCACCTGTATAGATAGTCTGGAAAAGAGCGAAGTAGGCATAGGCCTTCATGGGCTCCTTGAAGATGTAGTCGCGCTTCACTTCGTCCTTATAAGCCTCAATGAGCCGTTCCGCACTGTCGCCCACTGCCGTGATGCCCAGGCTCGGATCGCGCGCAACATCCTGTATCTTTGCCTGCAGCTGCATTTGCTTCAGGGTCAGTTCTTTTATCTTCTGGCAGTTGTCTGAGCCCTCAATCTCGTATTGAGAGGCCATGGTCGGATAGGACGCCTTGACCGATACCGTCTCAGTAGAGTCAACAGAGAAGTTCACGATCTGCGTTCCGATGCGCAGCCGGTAGAACTCTGGAGCCTCGGGAGCCTTCTGCTTGAAGGAGAAAAGGCCGTCGTCCTTGAGCTTCACAGAGTCTATTTTTACTGCGCCACCCAGGCTCATGTGCTCCAGATAGAGCGTCGAGTCTGTAGCATCACTCACCGTGCCCTGCACCTGAAACCGCTCTCCCGTGCAGGCCGTCAGTCCCCATCCTGCCAGCAAAGCCATGGCGATGCCGACGATATTGCTTCTCTTTTTCATCTGTTTTCTGCAATCAATTAGTGTGCATGCAAAATTAATGCAAAATTTCGACTTAACGGAAATCTTCCTCTCTTTTTTTCTTTGCCCGTAATGTTTTTCATCCTTTTAAGGCTGTTCGCTCAGGGATGCCTGCCGGAAAACCGTGCCTTCTCAGGGGGAAAGATGATGTTTTGGAGGGCAATACATCATCTTTTACCCCGCAATACATCATCTTTTGCCAGGAGAAGGGGTTGCTTTTGGGGGGTTGCCGATGCCGGATGACAGCTTTCTTCCTATGGGTTATGCCAAGAAAAGAGGCCGAAGCCTGTGCTTGCCGGCACAGGTTGCGGCCTCTCTTGGTGTCCATGACGGTTGTCAGTCGGGGCAGTCTTGCCGCTTTTCTAAAAGCTGCGCAGCCACGACTCCATCTCCATGAGCAGCTGATTGTGGTAGCGGAACGAGGTCTGCGAGCCGTATCCATGCTCGCCTTCGGGAAAGATGCACACCGTGGCCGGCACGTCGTTGCGGTAGAGCTGCAAGTAATAGTTGACGCCATTCTCAGGATTCACGAGCGAATCGTCGCTGGCAAAGGTGATGAAGGCACGCGGTGTGAGGCGTGAAGCCTGCACGTCGCTGCTGTATTTTGCCTCGTCTATCTTCTTGACTTTCTTGCCAAGCAGGTTGTCGTGCGACCCCATGTGGGTGAGTTGCGGGTCCATCGAGATGACGGGATAGAAGAGTATCTGGAAATCGGGGCGTGCATCGCTCTTGGCTTGCGTGGCCACTGTCGAGGCCAGATGGCCTCCGGCTGACGAGCCCATGATGCCTACCTGGCGGGCGTCGATGTGCCATTTGGCTGCGTTTCGGCGCACAAGGCGTATGGCTTCCTCAGCATCACTGACGGGAACGGTAGGCTTTCCATGGGGCATTCGGTACTTCACGACGACGGCTGCGATGCCCAATTTGTTGAAGAACTGTGTCCATCCATACCCTTCATTGTCCATGGCAAGCCACGTATATCCGCCTCCCGGCAGGATGACTACTGCCCTTCCTGTGGCTTTTTCGGCCGGCGGAAGGAAGATGTCGACGCGGGCGGTGTCTTTCTTGTCGGTGCTCTTCACGGCAGGCTTGCCCTTCCAGAGGTCCTGTGTGAAGCGGGTTTGCGCCTGCATGCCTGTCACTGCTGTCAGGCAAACGATGGCTACGACGAGCGTTCTGATGTTTTTCTTCATGTCTTTTTCCTCTCTTTTCGACCTTTGAGTCTTTATTTTCTGCGCAGCCAGGAGCGCAGTTCGGTGAGCATTTCGTAGTGATAGCGGAAGTAGTTGTTGATGCCGTAGCCATGGCCTCCGCTGGGATATACATAGAGAGCGGCAGGCACGTGGTGGCGAAGGAGCGACAAGTAGTAGTTCACTCCATTGGCCGGTGGCACGATATCGTCGTCGTCGCTGAGCAGGATGAAGGCTTCCGGCGTCGTGTCGGCTACCTGAAGCTCGTTGCTATAGCGGTCTTCCTCGTCGCGAGAGGCACTCTTTCCGAGCAAGTTGTCGTGAGACCCCATGTGGGTATATCCCTTGTCCATGGTGATGACAGGATAGAAAAGTATCTGGAAGTCGGGACGTGCGTCGCGCGAATGGGTGGCGACGGTGGCTGCCAAGTGGCCTCCGGCTGAGAATCCCATGATGCCTACGTCGCTGGGATTGACATGCCATGCCGGGGCGTTCTGCCTGACAAGGCGGATGGCTTCCTCAGCATCGCTGACGGGAACGTCGGCGTTTCCGTGGGGCATCCGGTACTTCACGACGACGAGAGCGATGCCCTGGTTGTTGAAGAAGGGTGCCCATTCGGTGCCTTCATGCCCCATTGCAAGGTGTTCATAGCCACCTCCGGGGAGCATCACCACGGCTTTTCCGGTCGACATGCGTGCGTCGGGCAGGAATACAAACACACGGGCGGTGTCTTGCTTGTCGCTGCTTTTCACCGAGGGAGCGCCCGAATAAAGGTTCTGCTGGAAATGCTTCTGGGCTGCAACCGAAAGAACTGCAGTGCAGACGAGAAGCGTCAATAGCAATCGTTTCTTGTTCATGGTCTGAAGTGGTGTTGATGTTCTTCTGTTCATGCAAAGTTAGTCATTAGCGCCCAGAATACAAAAAAAGCGCGTGAAGTTTTCGCTTTTTTTAGGTTTTGCAGTCGAAAGTGGCTTGCAAACGGCCGTCGGAAGGAAATAAATTCCTATCTTTGCGAGCGAGAAATACTTTGGCAGAGATGCATTGGTTAGATGTTTTCCTTTATTGTCCGCGATGCGGCAGCCCGCGTTTCACGGTGAACAGCGAGAAGAGCAAGCGCTGCGAAGAGTGCGGTTTCGAGTTTTTCATGAATGCAAGTGCGGCCTATGTGGCGCTCATCACTGATGCCGACGGCCGGCTTCTCGTTGCCCGGCGGGCGAAAGAGCCGGCAAAAGGCACGCTCGACCTGCCCGGAGGTTTCGCCGATCCCTCAGAGACGGCCGAGGAAGGTGTCAGGCGCGAGGTGAAGGAGGAGACCGGACTGCGGATTGAACAGGCCGACTATCTCTTTTCGCTTCCCAACGTCTATACCTACAGCGGGCTCAGAATTCCCACCCAAGACTTGTTCTTCAGATGCGCAGTCAGCGACTTTTCGGGCATGAAGCCGATGGACGATGCCTGCGAACTCTTGTGGATGGCTGCCGAAGAGCTGCGCCCCGAGGAGTTTGGACTGGCCTCTATACGCCGTGGAGTGGAACGGTGGCTGGCCATGCAGAGATGAGATAAGCCGGAAAAAAACGGAGGGGCTTCTTGAGAAAGCTAAGACTTTAGCCCGAGAAGTCATAGAGTTGTTGCCGAGAAAGGATAGGGTTATTGGCAAGAAAACTATGACTTCTCGGGCTAAAGTCTTAGCTTTCTCGGCACGAAGGGGAAGGATGGCGGTAGAGATATCCTGCCTGTCAAGGCTGAAAAGAGGCAGACTGGCGGGCTGACTCACAAGGGAATCGGCCGGCCAGCCTGCCTGACGATCGGGACTTTGCCTGCTGCTGATCGGAAGGAAGCGGCAAGAGATCAGTATACTGGATAGTAAAGGTCGCTGACGAGCGTGGCCTCTGCGCCCTCGGAGGCATAGAGTCCTACGCGTGCAGGGACGGCTTTCTTCATCGTGACGGTGGCCATCTCGCGGTTGCCCACGAAGATACGCACGTCAGCTCCGCGCTTCTCCACGCGTATCTGGTTGATCTGTTCAAACTGCCTTGTGGTCTTTACCCGATAGACAAGACGGCTGTGCTCCTCGGGATCGGCATTGATCAAGCGCAGGGCTTGCGTCCTTACTGCGGGGAAAGTGATGCGCTGCCAGGCCGGATGGCTGCTCTCTGCAATGGTGTAGTCGAGCTTTCGCCATGTGTCTCCGTCAAGATAGTCGATGTGGAAACGGCCGGCCATGTCGTCGTTATACGACCGGTGAGCCGCTTCAGAGAGGCCTAACGAGCGGGCATAGGTGTCGTTGTCGGCATCGAGATGGGGCAGATACAGGTCGCTGACATAAGTGTCGCTGTCGAAACGGTATTGCTTTTCGAAGCTGTCAGTATACTTCAGGTCGGGATAATGCACGGCAGTGTAGGCCAGAGGAGCCTCCTCGACGGTGGTCTTCCCCTTGACACAATGCTCAGTGACGAGCATCTGGCGGGCAGCGTCGATGGTGGTTCTCACATAGTTCTTGGCGTCAACATAGGCAGCATAGAGCCCATAGCGGCCGGAAGAGGCGGCGCGGCTGTCGAAGCTGGCTGTGAATTCATAGTCGGAAGCGGCGTCGCCCTTCAGCACTTCGCCCTTCAAAGGCAGGCCTTCGGCTGTGGGATGAAGGCCTGACCATCCGCTGAAGTGCGTGCCATATTCATCCCATCCGTCGTTGTAGGAGAAATATTCTATGTCGTAGCCGTCGGCCTCCGCACGGATGATTTCTTCCAGATTTGGAAGAGAAGCCGAATGGTCGGCCACGAGAACATTGTCGCACCAGACCGTGACCAGGTCGTGATTCTTCTCTACTCGCCACACCTTCATGGGCTCGTCGGTGCCCTTCTTGCGGGCCGTAGCTTCGAGAAGATAGCTGTCGGAGAAAGGAAGGTCGCAAAGTGTCGAGCCGCTATACTGGGGCTTGGCTGGCGCATACGGGCGTGAAGTGTTGTGGCCCGTGATGCCATCGACGGTGAAACGGTCGTTGACAAAGTGTATGCGATCGATATACTGGTCGCGACGGAAACCCTGATTGGCCATGTAGACGAGCCACCATTCCCATCCGTTAGGTCCGCGTACGATGTTAGGCTGGCCCGGAGTGAGCAACATGTCACCCTGCATATCGATATCCATATCGTAGAGAGCAAGGGCCACTAAGCGCGAGAACCGTCGATTGCGGGCAGCCTCAGTCGATAGCGATCTGCGCTCGGGTTGTGGCGTCCGTGTGACAAGAATCTGGTTGTCGCCCTGGTGAATCCAGCTCTTGTCAACGGGCAAGAGCTTGTAGTCTGACTGTTGGTCGAGAGCCACCTCATGGCCGTTGATGCTGATTCCGATGCCTCCGCGTTGAGCAATCTTCAGGTAAAGCGAATGGCTGATGGGGCGGTTTACCTCAAAGTTGATGGTGTCTTTGGTCAGGTCTACGGCGTTGTAGCCTGTCGCTCCATAGCGGATAAGGTCGACATAGTTGTCCTCAACGAAGTCGGTCTGAGGGCTGACAACGGGGTAAGGATACTTGTTTCCGGGATTGAAGCCCATCGGAGAGGTGGCCTCGCTGATGCCCAACCGATAGTTGCCATAGTCGGCAGCAGTATGGTTGGCATTGTACATCATGTAGTATCGTCCGTGGTATTTGATGACAAACGGACCTTCGGCCACACGGTTGTCCATCGTCTCCCACGTGCCCTGTTGGGAAGAAAACTGCTGGACGGCATCGCCAGAGAAGGTGAAATCGGCATTCATCGGGCGTGCCCAAATGGTATTGCCGTCGGTGAATTTCACCATGTAAAGATAGAGACGCCCGTCTTCATCGCAAAACACCTGCGGGTCAATGCGGTTCTCAAACCACTGGTCTTCGCGCACTTCACGATAAGGACCCTCGATGGAAGTCGACGTGGCATGGGTGATATGTACGATATGACGGTCCTTGCCCCAATAGTTGACCGAGAACAAAAGATGGAACAAGCCTCCGCTATATGAGATGTCGTCGGCATGAACCTGGTTGTTCTTGGCACCGGTCCCGTGGGTCCATTGGTTGTCAAGATCGAAGACATGGATGCGATTGTCCCAGTTGACAAGGTCGTCACTGACAAAAAAGTCGCCATAGGTAGCCACGCCACCCAGATAATACCGACCCGCATAGCGTATGACTCCTGCATCGGCGACACCCTTAAGTACAGGATTGGTATAGGTCTGAGAGAATGACGACACTGCTACGGATAGCAGCAGAAAGATGAGGGTTTTCTTCATAATATCATTGGTTTTGTTCGTTAATATATTCGGTAGGACTGATGCCTATGTGCTTCTTAAAGGTCTTGGAGAAATAGTTAGGGTCGGAGAATCCTGTGCGATATGCCGTTTCCGAGACGTTGAAGCCCTGCTGTAAAAGCTGGCAAGCCTTGTCAAGACGTTTCTTTCGGATGTAGTCGCCCATAGAAATGCCCGTCAGATTCTTCATCTTCGTGTGTAGCAGTGATCGAGAGATGGCCAGCTGCTGGGTGATGTCGGCAATGGCGAAGTCGCTGTTGGAAAGGTTTTCACTGACTACTTCGTTGATGCGATGCATGAAGCCTTTGTCAAGCTCATTGAGTGAAGTTGAGTCAATATCGGGCATGTCGGTGTTGACAAGTTCGCTCTGTCGTGCCTTTTGATATTGAAGGATGTTCTTCATCTGAAGGTCGAGAATCTGCGGGTCAAACGGTTTTGACACGTAAGCTTCGGCACCACACTCATAGCCTTTGACCACGTCTTCTTGCTCAGTTTTGGCAGTCAGAAGAATGACAGGGATATGGGAAGTGAGCACGTCGCCTTTCAATATCCGGCATAGCTCGTATCCGTCCATCTCGGGCATCATCACGTCACTCACCACCATCTGTACCTGTTCGGCACGGGTCAGGTCAAGGGCATCGCGACCGTTCGTGGCTGTCAAGACGTTGTATTGGCTGGAGAAATAGTTGCGCAGGAAAGACAGCAGGTCGGGATTGTCGTCGGCTATGAGAATGGAGACACGTCCTTGCTGGGAAGATGATGAAGTGTCGCCATTGGCTGAAGCACCGCTTTCAATCAACGTCTTGGAGAATTGGTACTGACTAAGGGGCACAATGATCTTGTCTTCATTAGTGCGGCTGTTCTGTTCGAAGGCCTGTTCTGACACATCAAGCAGCACATGGAAGGTGCTGCCATGTCCTATTTCACTGTCTACCCAGACACGTCCCTTGTGCACTTCGGCCAGCCTTTTCACCAAGGAGAGCCCGATGCCCCAACCGCTATTGTTGGCATTGTAGCCCCGCTTGGTCTGATAATAGAGGTTGAAGATGCGCTCTTGCTCTTCGTTTGCGATACCGATGCCAGTGTCTGCAACCGAGACTGCAAGGAAAGTATTCGCACTGCCGTCAACGGATGTAATGCGGGCTTTCACCGCAACCTGTCCGTCTCGTGGGGTGAACTTCAGCGCATTGGAAAGCAGATTGCTAACGATTCGCTCGACATAGGACGGCGAAAACCAGACATCTTCACCATTATTCTCAAAGTCAGAACTGAGCGTCAATCCCTTTTCTGCTGCTATATCCTGATAGGCAGAGACAAGCAGATCAATGAATGTCAGCGGGTTTCCTTTCTGGACATAGAAGGGGAAACTGTCGGTTTCGACCTTATTGAAGGTGACAAGCTCGTTGATAAGACCTTCCATTTTCTGTGTGTTCTTGATGGCCATATCAAGGTTTTTCTGAGAGGAGGCGCTCAGTTCTTCGCGGGAAATACTGCGCAAGGGAGCCGCTATCAGCGAGAGAGGTGTCTTCAATTCATGAGACACCGTGGTGAAAAAGTCGAACTTTGCACGGTCGACTTCTGCCATTTTCTGCTTTTCCATCGTGGCTTCCCTCAGAATGCTGCGCTCCCTTATGCGCACCGCCACTATGCGATAAGCCACATAAC
Source organism: Prevotella sp. (assembly GCA_017469955.1). Lineage (GTDB taxonomy): Bacteria > Bacteroidota > Bacteroidia > Bacteroidales > Bacteroidaceae > Prevotella. The sequence goes on along the minus strand of JAFUFJ010000006.1, from coordinate 86,615 downwards.
CAATGCCCAAGAACATCAGGACATAGAACAGTTTGGCCCACAAAGAACGGTAGAATGGAGGACGAACGATAATCTTGATGGTTTTTTCGGGACAGGAATCCCAGCCTTCACTGCTGTCATTAGCGCGTATATGAAGCAAATAGCTGCCATCAGGAAGGTTGTATCCCATGAATTTCCGTTCTGCTCCTACGTCGCGCCATGACTTGTCGATGCCTTCCAACATCACCTGATACTCTACGTTAGTAGTACTTCCTGGCAAAATTACCCCATATTCGATGCTGAAAGAACGGGCCTGGTCGTAGGAAAGAACGATTGTCTCTGCTTTGTCAAGCTCGCCTTTCAGAGGAGAGTTGCGCCAAGAAGCCGTTGTCAATTGGTTGTTGATTACCAGGCGTTTCAAATGGACGGCGAGCTGACCGGTGTTGGAAGTCAGCTGCGAAGGTCGAAAGGAGACAAGCCCTTTAACCGTCCCGAAAAGCAGCAACCCTTCCCGTGAAAGCAACGAAGAAGAAAAGTTGAACTGGTTGGTCGGCAGTCCGCTCTCAGTTGTATATCGCAATATAGCCTGATTAGCCAAAGAATATTGGAACAAACCTTGGCTGGTGCTGATCCACAACTGGCCTGCAGGACTCTCAATGATACTGCATACCGTTGTCTTGGGCAATATCATATCTCCCTCTATCGAACGAATTTCACCCGTTGACATGTCAAGAGACTGCAAACCGTTGTTGTTGGTTCCGATCCATAAGCGATGGTCTGATCCCTCATAAAGGCAAGTGATATAGTCGTCTTTCAGCAGGGAACCTCCTTGGCTTGCACGCCAATTTCGGACTTCACCTGTTGTTCCGTCTATACGAAACAGTCCGTACAAGTTCATTCCTGCCCACAGGTTATCCTCATGATCGACACATAACGTATAGACAAATTGACGGTCAAGCAGGGGATTTCCTATCGTATTAAAGTGGTCGGCAGCCTCATCGTACCAGTAAAGTCCCAGTGTTGTAGCCACCCAGAAGCGCCCGTTTTTCTGACGGGCAAAGCTAAAGACAGAGTTAGAACTCAGTCCGTGCGAGAACAGATATCGCCGATAACGACCTGTAGAGAACTCATAACAGAAAAGACCTTGGCGGTATGACCCTATCCACATTTCTCTTTTCTCCGCGTCATAATAAAGACTGTGAACGTTTGTTCCCAATTGGGGAATACCTTCAAAGACAGAGAAATGACCCTGCCTGGCATCATAAATATTGATGCCTCCATCCTCTGTTGCTATCCAAAAGACATCCGGCTCGGTCTCAACCATCATGCGCGGAACCTTCCCTTTGATGTTTTCTGCCGAATAACCGGGCTTCGACCACAGGAATTGCTTGTTGTTATTCAGCAAGACATCTATGCCTCCAAAATAGGAACCGATCCATAAGTTCTGCTTTCTGTCCTGCAAAATGGCATAGATGGCATTGTCACTCAACTGTTCAGGCTCGTCGAAACGATGGTGCAACACTTCTATTTCTCCGTTGGGAGTGATACAGGTTACGCCCTTTTCAGTACCCAGCCAGATAAATCCATTTGAGTCTTCTGTGATAACACGCACTATTCCATTGGAGATTTCCCTCGGCTGATAAATGCGAGAAGTGTTGTCGTCAAGGTTGACACACATGACACCTTGTCCGTTTCTTCCTACCCAAAGACGCCCCTTTCGGTCGAAAATCATGGGGATGATGTCGTCGGTTCCCGTCATGAAGTCGCCATAGCATAAAGCAGGAAGGTTGGTGATCTTTGTCATGGCATCATCATAATAGAATATTGCCGAATTGGTTGATACGTAAAGACGGTCATGCTTGTCAACGGCCATTGCGATGATATTGCCATACCCCAACGAGGGATATGTCAGGAAACTGTCGCATTTCTCATCGTAGACACATAAGGAACTTCCCCCACAAAAGATTTGACCCTCGTCAGTCTGCACCATGGAAGATATGATTCCATGTGGCAATTCATAGGAACGGAAGTCGTCGGTTGCGGGGCGGTATCGGCACAAACCGTTCTGTGTACAGATCCAGACGCGATTCTCTTTGTCTACAAACAAGTTATTGATAAAGTTGTGGAAAAGCGAATGCTCGTTGCCTTCCTCATGATAATAGCTCACAATTTCATAGCCGTCATAGCGTGCAAGTCCGTTGCGAGTGCCTATCCAGATGTTGCCATCAGCATCTTGTGCCAACGCCTCTACTTGTTGATGAGGCAGTCCGTCCTCGCTTGTAATGTGACGAAAGCGGTAGTTAAGAGCACTTACCGAGAGGCTGCAAAGCAACAGTTCCAGCAATATCAACAGGTTTCTTCTCATGTACAATCGCTTCGAGGGTTACCTTATTATATTATAAAGAGAGTTTTCTTTTCTCACAAGTGCCATCAGCATGGAGGATTTTCAGGCATACTACCTGTCGCTTATAGGGCGATACATCCAGACTTCTGACATCTCTTTCCTTGCGAACAAGGAGCTTTCCGTCAGCCGACCATAGCTCTACGCTGCGTATTTCCTTGTCACTTTTCATTTGAAGGGCATCCCCTTTCCGAGATATCTCTGTCACTGTTTCCGTTTCCGGTGAAGCAATCGCCGACAAATCGTGAGGTTCCAACACGAAGTTCATCCATGTCCAAGACTCATCACGGACGACATCCGGCATTTTCTCTATCAAAACTTCATCTCCTCTACGGTCTTGTATTTCGACGGCCATCCGCATGTTCCTTCCCATGGGAGGTGCGGATTCTCCCAGGCAATGCCAAGGAATCGCGATTTCCATCGTATAGTTTGACGATGTTCTTTTCAACTGATAGTCAATGTCATCTGTTTGACTCATTGTTTTCCATGAAGCTATTTTCCCTTGATAAGCCGACAAAGTACCATCCGCTTTCATATAGAAATAGTAGGTTCCCTCCACAGGTTTCGTGTCGGAAGCCCCCACAACGTCAAGCAGAAGTCTCACGGCATCTGTCGGAGACTGGCCAGAGGCATCCGTCCGGTCGGCAACACGAATGACGAAATAAAGATTCCTTTCGTCATAGGAAAAGTCAGCATAGGCTCCGAAACCGATGGTGTTGGAACCCATTTTCACTTGGTTGGCACTGCGATAGTGGTATTCGTTTACATTGACAGTTCCATCGACTGACGGTGTGCCATAGTAAGCCATAAACTGACGTATGGGATATCCCTTCACTATATCTACACGTGGCGAAATCGATCCTTTTGATCCGACACCCCCAAGAGCGCAGACAATGCCCGTGTCAATGACAGCGATTGAGTTCCATTCCACTGACACTCCTGTCTGTTTATTGTCGGGAAAAGGTTGCGACATGCTTTTGAAATGCCGTGCATTTTTGTCGCCGACGTAGACATACATGTTCATCACATCGTAGTTGTTGCTCTCATGGTAGGACTGCCGGGAAAGCACGGTTTCGCCCCACGGAAGCAAGCACATATAGGGAGCACCGCCATAAGCATGCTCACACCAGGAATAGTCTATCACCTGCGACCGATAGCGACTTGTGGGCCCTACTGGAATGTTCTTCCAGTTGTCGGCCAGCGAAGAGCGTATGGTGACTGGTACGAAACTGGGTGCTCCGGGCCATCCGTTGTCCTCTATCGTCACCACAATGCTGTCGCCCACTATCAAAGGCACCGGCATTCCGTCACGAGTGCCGGGACGATAGGACAGGGTTTCCACCGACGTCCATGTGTATCCACGGTCATAAGAGCGGGCAAGTTGGATGCACTGGTCATAGTTGTTTGGAAAGGGACTCTCGTCGGAGACGTAGAGATGGAGCTCCCCTGAGGGCATTTCAAGTATGGCAGGCTCCCAACATCCCGTATGGAAATCGGTGCCAGCCGTATAGACTCTTATCGGATTTGTCCAAGTCTTTCCGTTGTCGTTGCTGATGTTCAAGAGCACGCCGAAGCGGCGATCGTCAGAATAAGGCTCGATGGGGCCGATGTTATAGGTCACGATGATGGAGCCGTCTGACAGCTGAACCAGCTCGGCATCATAGTAATGATAGCCCGACGGAGGTCTGAAAAGCACGGAAGGAGTCGACCAGAAGGTGCCCAGATTGCTGCTTGTTGAGGCCACGATATTGCCTCCCGACGCCGATACAGCCATGAGGGTTCCGTCGTGGAGCTGTATCATTCGGGCATAGGATGCGCTGGTAAAGACGGTTGTCCGGCTGGCCAGATCCCAAAAAAGGCGCGATCCTTGATAGGGTTCTTTCTGCTCGCCGTACACCGACAGGGCCGTCATCAGGCAGCAGAACAAACAGGCTATTTTTCTCATGATAGATTATTATTTGAGGTGAAACGGCAGAGAGGCCGTCGTCAAGTGCCAGCCTCCCTGTCGCGAGTTGTTGTTGCTTAGAGGATGATTTTCCTTGATGCAGTGGCTCCTCCGGCAAATGTCACTTTGACGACGGACATCCCTGAGTAGGCAATTCCTCGTGTGAACGACCGGCCAAGATTCTGATACGTGGCCAGCTGGCGTCCGTCGGCTGCACAGACCACGGCCTTTGTCATGGCTGCGGGGCTCTGTATCGTGAGGGCATTGCCCTGTCTGACGACGTCGAAGTCGGGGACTGCTGCCACTGTTTGGGGGCTGCTGATGCCGAGCTGCTCGCTCTCTTCGAGCACAAACTCCATCCATGTCCACGACTGATTGCGGTCGCCGTCGGGCAGCATTTCCTTGTATACCTCGTTGTCTGAGGTCGTGCGACGGTCTTGCATCTCAACGTTGGCACGCATGATCTTGCCCACCGGCGGGAAGTCTATTCCGAGAGTTGCCCATGGTATGGCCGCTTCGATGGTGTAATAGTTGCGGCTGGTGCTCACTTTCTGGTTGATGCCTTCAAGTGTTGCAGCCCGATAGTTGTGCGCACTGGTATTGCCTGCCCAGAACTGGTTGGTGCCGTCAAGGCGGAAGAAGAGGCGGTACATCCCGTCTAAGGGCGCCAGCGAGCAGCTGTTGTCTAAGTCAAGATAGAGTGTTACGCCGTCGCCTACGTATCCGCCAAGTGCCAGTTGAGTACGGTCACTGACGCGAGTGATGAAGTAAAGCGAGTCGCGGTCGTAGGCGAAGTCGGCGGTAAACCGCACGCCGTTGACTGTTCCAAGTATCATCTGCGAGGCATTTGCCTTGTAGTAGCCTTCGCGAACTGACAGTGTTCCGTCGACCTTCGGACTGCCGTAGGCTGCCTGAAGCCGGCGTACGGGATAGCCTTTCACCATCTCAACGTGGCCGCTTCTGCCTGCAACTGCTACGACAACGCCGGTATCGATGACGGCTACTGAGTTCCAAAGACATGACTCTGAAGATCCGAGATCGAACGGACTCGACATGTCACGGAAGTCGCGAGCCTCTTCGTTGCCCATGTAAATCCACATTTGATTCTCTCCTGCGCCGTAGGTAGACTGATGGGACATGACGGTCTCTCCCCAGGGAAGCACCCGTAAATAAGGAGCTCCGCCGAGGGCGACGGGGCAATAGTCGTAGTTGATCATTTTGTCTCGATCGGCACTTCCTCCGCCCACTGTGTAGCGCTTCCAGTTGCGACTGAGCGAGCATCTCACCGTTGTCGGGATGAAAGAGCCGAAGCCGCTCCAGCCGTTGTCTTCGATAGCTACGCAGATGGTCTTCCCGTCGTGTAGCAGAACGGGTACGGGCATGCCGTCGCGATAGCCCTGACGATAGCTGATGTTCTCAGGAGTGCTCCACGTAAGTCCGCCGTCAGTCGACCTGCAGAGCGATATCCGCTGGTCGTTGTTGTAAGTATAGGGACCCTCATCGGCAAAATACAGCTGCAGCTCGCCTGAGGGAAGCTCGAGCATTGAGGGCTCCCAGCAACCGTCATTGTAGATGTGTGAGGCGTCGTTGACGAATATTTCCTGGCTCCAGGTCTTTCCGTTGTCGGTCGACCGCTTGCACCGGATGCCGAATTTCCGTTCTTCCGAATAGGGTGAATGGGGACGCGGGTTATAGGCCACGATGATGGTTCCGTCGGAGAGTTGTATCAGGTCGGGCACACATTCGCTGATGCCGCTCGGGTTGTTCACTATCTTTGTGGGGCTGTCCCACGTCGTTCCGCCGTTGCTGCTGAACGTGATCTGTATACCGCCGCTCTCGGTGACGGCCATCAGACGCCCGTCTTGCAGCTGGATCATGCGCGAATAGCCGCCGCTGTTGAACACGGTCGTGCGGGTGGATGTGTCCCAAAAGATGCGTGACTGGTTATAGGGCTCGTGGTCGATGGCACGGATTGCCAACGTTAAACAAAGCAATAGCAGTGTTAGCGCATTTCTTTTCATTTGCATATCTCTTAATATTTAGTTCGAAAAACACTTACAAAGATAGTGAACTTTCTTCGATTTCACTCATTTGACGGCCACTTTTTTGCCGTTCACTACATATATCCCTCTCTTCAGGTTCTTCCCGTTGACCTGCTGTCCGCCCAGCGTATAGACCTTTTCTGCTATCTCAACAGAACCGTCAGAGAGAATGATTCCAAGAACATCTCCATCGACAGCAAACCGCTTTGCAATGGTTTCAGAACCATTTTGCTGCAAGTTCTTGAAGTAAGCGCGGAATGCTTTCAAACTGGTTCCTGCAGCGTTTCTCTTCAAAGAGTTGCCCAAGGCTACAAAATAGTCGTTTGTGTCCGGCACTGCCGGAGCGTATATGCCTGCAAACACATATTGCATGTTGCCTCCGATTGCATCGGCTTCCGGGGCTTCTCCTTTGACAACGACATTGGCTATGCCTACAGATTCTGCAGAAGAAAGGTCTCTTGTCGGCTTCAACAGACAAGGCCTGCCAGCCGCAATCCTGTCCGTGGTCTTAAACAAGATGCCGTCTTCTGAAGAAGAGGCCTGATCAATAACGGCTACCAAGGAGCCTTCTCCAAACACTTCTTCCACCTGTTCCTGCGACATGTCAAAGGGCAAGACCACCGTGTTCCATGTGTCTTTCTCGACTGAGCGCTTCAGTACAACGCCTGAAGCCCCTGCCCTTGCCTCAATAACATCCGTATTATCTGTCGCTTCATCGAGCACGGGCAGGTCGGCAGAGATGTCCCAAAGGGTATTGACTTCGTCGTCGGAAAGCGGTTTGTCATACACTCTCGCCGTGACTATCTGGAAAGGTCCGCCCTGCTCGGCTTTGCCTGAACCGGCAGCATCGCCACCGATGCAGAACCAACTGGCTGCCGATGGCGGGAAAACCATTGAGCCATTGGCTGCTATTGTGTTACAGAGCACGCCGTTGACATAAACCTTGGCTGTCTTATTTTCTTTGTCCCATACACCGACAACATGGTAATAGACGTCAGACTGTGGCACGACTCCCGACGTACACCATACCCAGTTACTGCTGCCTGTGGTTGAAACATTGGGCAGGAAGGTAAGCTCGTTGCGCCGGACTCCACTGATGTTTGAGATCAGAAAGCCCGTTCCGCCTGCCTGATGGGCAGCAAAAGGCTTGGCCTCGGCATTGGGGATTGTCCCGCTATAGGTAGCCTTGAACACCACTTCGAGCGTGTGTCCGTCGGCCAAGGCATTGCGAAATGCCTCATTGTCGGCAAAGTCGACGCGACAATATGCTGTGGGTGCACCACCCCAGTTGGGTGCCTTCAGGTTGGCAACATAGCGTCCGAACACTTCGCTATACTCGACTGGTACTGTTGTATTGTCGGAAGAAACGACCTGGACGGTGTTTTTCATCTTCGAGATGTCGGCCACCGTACCGTCGGCCTTGAACACAATGTCAAGCACGTCGGCCACAGGTTTCTCCACCTGTTGGCCCACTTCCGGCTCTTTATAGTTGCGCTGATAGTAGAAACCTATCTGTTGGCAGGCTGTCGGATTATTGGTTGTAACAAAATCAAGACCCATGTTGTGCATCTCTACCAGGTCGGTTGTGGCATCGACAGTCCACGTGTCACAGAGTATTCCGAGCTGATGTGCGCGCGTGATCCATGCGGGATGGTTGCGGGTGACGCTGATGGAATAGTCCATTATCCTCAGCCCGTTGGAGAAAAGAGCATCGGGATCGAGGTCGCCATTGAGGTATCCGACGACAGCAGTGGGGTCGCATGCCAGCAGTTCCCGGCACAATGCAAGGCTGAATCCGATATATTCCACGCGCTCTTGCAGGCCGGCTTCCTTCACGGCTTGTACGGTTGCTGCCACACAAGCCTTGCCTCTTGCTTCGCTGGCGTGGGTTTTTATTTCTATCCTGAGCAAGGTATGGCGGTCTGACTGTTTGAGCATCTGCAGCAGTTCCTGCAGTTCGGGCATCGTTTCTCCGTTGGCCAGTGTGAGCGATTTGCATTGCTCATAGGTGGCATTCTCGATGGTTACGCCACTAAACGATGCGTCATGGTTGACCATCAGATGGCCGTCGGTGGTGATCCACACGTCGATTTCTGATGCATAGACATCGGCATCAAGGGCATTTTGCAGCGAAGAGCGCGAGTTCTGAGCCGATCCTTCGATGTTCCAATAGCCGCGATGGGCAATGGTTTCGGCCCCTTTCGGCATGTTGCCGGAAACGACAAAGGCTACGACCCCCAGTCTTTGCTCACGGTTTTCGCGCTGAAGGGTCAGCACATAGTCGTCTGACAAGATGCCTTCGGGCATGACTACATCGATGCCTTCGTCAACAATGGTGACAGGAAGGGTGTAGAAGCGTTCTTCGTCGGACGACGAAACGACGCGGAGCTGGTCGCCGGTCTCAAAGCCTTTTCCGTAGATTCTATAGATGGCTCCTGTGTAGGTACGCAGACCACTCAGACAAGAGACCTCCGTAGCCAATGGTGATTGGGCGTTGTCTTGCTTGGCTTTTACGACTGCCCATAAAGCTTCTACCTCGGCTTGTGTCAGGGGTTGGTCGTAGATGCGTGCGATGGCGATATCGCCGGCCCATCCCAACTCGGCATTGTTGGGTGCGGCATCGCCACCGATGCAGAACCAGTTGGCTCCAGAAGAGGGAAAGCGGAAGGTGCCGTTGGCATCGGTTTCCTTGCAGAGCTGCCCGTCAACATAGACGCGGGCCTTGCCTTGCTCCTTGTCCCATACGCCTACAACGTGGTAATATACTTGCGACTTCGGCACAACACCCGAAGTACACCATATCCAATTGCTGCTGCCTGTGGTGGAGACGTTGGGAAGGAACGTGAATTCATTCCTGCGCTCGCCACTGACAGTAGAGACCATCAGGCCCGTTCCGCCTGCCTGATGCGAAGAGAAGGGTTTTGCTTCTACGTTGGCAATGGTACCGCTATAGTTGGGGCAGACGAGCATTTCAAGGCTATGTCCGTCGGCAAGGGCGTTGCGGAAGTCGGTGTTTGCACTGTAGTCAATGCGGTAATAGCTGGCCGTGGCGCCACCCCACGTGTTGCTGAACGATGCAACATTGCTATCGTACAGCTCGTTGTAATAGTTCTGCGTATTGGTTCTTCCGACGCTGACAATGGTGTTGTGCATGGGAGAAACGTCGGTGGCCGTCCCGTCAAGGTTGAAGACTACGTTGAGAAGTGTTGCCTCGGGAGCATTGTCGGCAGCCGTTTTCATCGTTGCGAAAAGCAGCAAGGAGACAATGATTGAGAGTCTCACTATTCGTTTTCTTGATATCGTTTCCATTTTCTTTGTGTTGTATAGCTGTTGGTGTTCTTTCTGTTCTCTTCGTTTTTCGGCTGAAATACGCGGGGGGTCCGTATGGCAAAAGCCGGGAAGGCACGCGTCTGAGGAGGTCGACGGCAGTCTTCGTGACGGCCAATGGAAAGCCTTCTGTCCGGCCTGCCCCACCCTTCTCGTTGAGAAAGCTATGACTTTAGCCTGAGAAGTCATAGTTTTCTTGCCAATAACTCTATCCTTTCTTGCCCATAAGCCTATGATTTCTCGACCTGAAAGGATAGCTTTCTCGGCGACCATCGGCAGCCGGCACGGAAAGAAGGCCGTCCTGTCTGTTTTCTTACTAACGCTATTTATGGCCGTTTTATTGTGCTGTCAGAGACTAAGGAGCTGTTGTCAAGGTGCGCGAAACGGCCGTTCCGTCGGCCAACCGGCAACTGACGACGACGGTTTTGGCTCCGCGGATGTCGAGCTTCAGCGATGTCGACGGTCCTGAAGCCTTGCCGACCAGCTGTCCGGCTGTGGTATGGGCCGAGGCCGAAAGCAGGGGTTGAGGACTTTCAATCACGACCGTTCTGCCCTGCAACTTCATCGAAACGCCGTCGCCGGAGGCTGCAGACTGGGCGTCGATGCTCATCTCCTCAGAGGGCTGCAGATAGAGAGGCATCCACGTCCAGGAGGCTTTGGTGTCGGAATCGACAATGGATTCTGAGACGATGCTGGGCGAACCGCCCCGGTTGTCCTGCAGTTCGATGTTGACACGCAGCGACTTTCCTGCGGGCGCCACTGCACATCCTAAGTCAGTCCAGGGAATGGCTGCCTCGAGAATATAATAGGATGTGGCGGTCGAGACGGCCAAGCGCGAATGGTTGTCGGTGCTGGTCAGCCAGCGAAGGCGCTCGTCGCTGCCCTTGTAAAGCATGGAGGTACCTTCTAAACGGAAGAAATAACGGTACATGCCATCGAGGGGAGACACCCCACAACGGTCAGCAACATCGAGCAGAAGGGTCACTCCGTCGCCACTGAGTCCGGGCAAGGCATTCTGGGTTCGGTCAAGCACGCGGGCGACAAAATAGAGCGAGTCGCGATCGTAGGCAAAGTCGGCCGTGGTCTGAACGCCACTCTCCACACCCATCTTCACCTGGGCTCCGAGCAGGTTGAAGTAGCCTTCAGCGCGGGCAATCTTGCCATTGACCACAGGATGGGCATAGGGAGCCTGGAAGGTCTGTATGGGATAGCCCTTGATCATCTCAATACTATTGCCCACACCACCGACGGCTGCCACCACGCCTGTGTCGAGAACACAGAGTGAATTCCACATCACGGTCTGCTCGTCGCCGACGATAAACGGGTGCTGCATGGACTTGAACGAACGGGCTTCCTCGTTGCCCAGGGCTACATACATCGACAACTTGCCCGACCGGCCATAGGCTGACTGATAGGACATGACTGTCTCGCCCCACGGCAAGACGCGCAAATAAGGTGCCCCGCCTGTGGCATTAGGGCAATAGGCGAAGTCGAGCGTCTTTGCACGGTTGGGACTCGTGCCGTCGACAAAATAGCCCTGCCAGTTGGTTTCCAAGGGACAGCGCACCGTCGTGGGGAAGAAATCGCCCACGCCAGGCCATCCGTTGTCTTCGATGATGACGACGATTTCCGACTGGTCTTTCAAGAGAACAGGACAAGGCATGCCGTCGCGATAGCCTGCACGGAAGCACACTATCTCGGGCTCTGACCACGAAAGTCCGCCGTCAAACGAACGGCACACGGAGATATCCTGCTCGTTGGAGGAGGTATAGATGCCTTCATTGGAGAAATAGAGCTGCAGCTCGCCCGAGGGAAGCTCCATCAACGTAGGCTCCCAACAGCCGTCTCCAAAGGTATGCTGGGCATCATATACAAAGATTTCCGGCCCCCAGGTACGCCCGTTGTCGGTACTTCTCTTGCAGCGAATACCGAACTTTCTGTCGGTGGTATAGGGCTCTTTTGGACGAGGATTATAGGTCACGATGATGGTTCCGTCAGAGAGTTGCAGCACATCAGGAGTACACATATTGATATTGTCGTGGGCCATTGCAATCTTCTCAGGTGAGCTCCACGAGGCTCCTTTGTCGCTACTGTAGGTCACGGCGATACCGCCACTCTCGCAGACTGCCATCAGACGACCGTCTTGAAGCTGAGTGGCGCGGGCATACCAACCCGTGGAAAACACGGTAGAACGGCTCGAAAGGTCCCAGAAAATGCGCGATCCCTGATAAGGAGCGACATTCCCTGCCCACAAAAGGGCAGGGAGTGTCAATAAAAAGACTAAAACCAACGTCCGTTGGAAGACAATATGTCGTTGACGGAAATTCATCATCATAACGGTTGATTGCTAACGGATTACTTCGTTTCGAACACGATGCGCGTGACAGCTTTCAGGTCGTCGCGGCCGTCAAAGGTGCGAACAAGCGTGTATTCTGCCGTGGCATCTGTGAGATCAATGGCTGTCCCGCTGGCTACTTCCGTTCCGTTGACGCAGAACTTCACCTGACTGTCAACCGTGTAGTTGAGCACCACACTGCTCAGTTCTGATTCGGGAACCGAGAGTGTATAGGTGAGCAAGTCCTGATAATAGGGAGTGCGGGTGAGCGTCGTTGCTGCCTTGCCTGCTCCAGTAGTGAGCGAAGTGAACTCAGGATAGATGAGCGTATAGAGCTTGTAGGAACGCTCATCGCCCGAATAAGCCACCACGCGGATGTCGTGAGGAAGGGTGAGGTTGTAGTTGGTACGTGCCGAATATTCAACATCGTCCACATAGATCTTCGACGAATCGGAGGCCACCGTGATGGTGAGTCGCTGACGAGTGGCATTGAGAACTGCCTCGCGACCATTGTAGACTTGCTTCGTAGGAAGACGCAAAACCCAGTCGCTCTCATTCACCAATTCGGCATAATACTCATTGGGGTTGATGCTTGACATGATGCCATCGATAGTGGTCACATCGTCGATGACCGTGACATCAAACTCGGCAATGGCAGTCTGAAGGTTCTCGCCAAGGTAGGTGTCATAGGTCGAAGCTATGATGGTCACATGGTAAACACCAGGAGTAGAATAGGAATAGGTGAAGACTCCCTTGTTGACAACATAACCAGTGTGGCTTTCTGCACGCTTGACATACTCATGCAGGTTGTCGCCGGGGAAGATGATCACTTGGTCGGCTACGCCCGTAAAGTCAATCTCCATCGACTCGTTGATGTGCAACGTGGTGGAGTTCACGGTATAGGATGCCACGGGAGTGCGGGCTTCCTGATTGTCGTCACTGCACGATGGCAACAGAATGGCCATCACCAGTGCCGATAAAAACATCATATATTTTTTCATCGTAAAAAACTTTTTTCAAGATTCTGTTAATATCCGAAGTTCTGTTCTAAGACACCATTCGAGAGGTCTATTTCCGTTTGTGGAATAGGAAGCAGCTCATGTACGCCCTGACGGAAAGAGTTTCCGCGTCCGTTCGGGCGGTTGCGACCGAAGGCATGCATGACAGTATGGGCACGACCTTGGCGCACGATGTCGAAATAACGGTCCCACTCGTAGGCCATTTCCATGTTGCGTTCGGTCCAGATCTGATTGCGAATACTGCCTTCTCCACCAGCTACATAGAGAGCAGAACTGGTGTTGATGGTGTTGACCTGAGCCTTGCAACGGTTCAACTGGGTGAGGGCCTCTTCACGATAGCCACACTCATTAAGGGCTTCGGCATAGGTCAGCACGACTTCAGCATAACGGATGACACGGCGGTTGCGTCCATTGTCGCCGGCATTCTGTGGCTTGTCTTTCTTGGGAGTGTACCACTTGAGGGAGACATAACGGCCTTCTCCACCCTGCCACATTTCACCATCTGGAGTGTTCTCCTGATGATGGATGACGAAGTTCTTGCGAGGATCGGTACCGAACAGGTTGGTAACAAGGTCATTGGTACCATACATGGCTACCGTTCCGACATCGAAATGCTCGATGCCTGCGCCTTCATTAGTGTCGCCACCAGTTCCGTCGCCACTCTCCTTGAACACTACTTCAAAGACAGAGCCTTTGCAGAACTCACCGTCAGAATACCACTGATAGACGTAAGCCCACTTGTCGCCGCTATGCAAAGGATTGCCATAGAAGTCAGTATAGGCCAGAGAATAGGTGGTATGGACAATGTCAAGTGGGGTCGAAGCTGTCTCATATGGGTCACCGCCTGTGTTCAAGGCCTGAGGCTTGAACCACAAACGCTGGCGAAGGGTTTCCCAGTCTTCGCTGCCGTCGTACTTCAGGATGTCGCCATAGGTCATCGACTTGCCTGCGACCATATAGTCACCAAGCTGCTTGACTTCCTCCCATTTCGTGGAGGGTACGCCCGGTTTTGCCTGATACATCAGAACCTTCATCAGCAAAGCAACGGCTGCACCCTTCGTGGCCTTGCCCGTTTGACGCTGATCCCAAGCAACAGGAAGCATGATAGCTGCCTCGCGAAGGTCTTTCTCTATATAGGCATAACACTCTTCTCTGGTGCTACGGGGAAGGACAAGATTGTCAACTCCCTCTACTTCTGGGCGTATGGGAACACCACCAAAGGACTTTACAAGATTGAAATAATAGAACGCACGCAAGAATTTTGCCTGACCATAGATGCGGCGAATTGCGGTGTACGCATCATAGGAATCTGACGAAATCTTTACTTTGTTGATGTTTGCAATCACTTGATTGGCACGGTGAATGCCCTTGTAATTGACCTGCCAACGCTGGAGAATCCAGGTGTTGGACGTATTGAAACGGAACAAGACCAACTGGCCCATCTGAGAAGCAAGACCTTCATCTACGTCAAGAACATTGTCGCCCATGGCCTCTCCAAAACGCCATTCCTGGTCATTATAGGAGTCAGACTGAAGCACATCGTAGACGGCATCAAGGGCTGATTGCATCTTATATTGCGTATCATAATAGGTCTCGTCGGTCGGATTGCCCGTGATCTCCTTGTCAAGAAAATCATCACAACTGGTCAGTGCGAAAAGAACTGACACGATTGATAAGCAGAAAAATATCTTCTTCATAGCTCTTACCTATTTAATATATATGAGATTGGTATGATTATAATCCAAGTTTTACACCAAAGGTGAAGGATCGGGCCTGAGGATAGTTACCATGATCGACACCCATGCTCAGGTTGTTGCTTTCCGTTCCCACAATCTTTCCTACTTCCGGGTCGAAACCATTATAAGAAGTAAAGGTCAAAAGATTGTAGCCTGTCAAGGAAAGTGCCAAAGTGTTTACCTTCAGACGTGAAAGGATTGACTGCGGGAAATTGTACGTAACACGCATTTCCTTGAGTCGCATATATGAACCATCGTGTACGAAGAAGTCGCTGGCACGGAAGTTCTGGTTGCGGTCTCCGCTGCGCAAATCAGGCACACTGGCGTTCGTGTTAAGTGGGAAGTATTCGCGTCCCATACCGTCTATCTGGCCAGACCAATGCTGATCGCGAAGGTCTGCATAGACATTTCCGTTGGAAGCATTATACAAATAATAGTCCATCACGTTGAAAACCTTATTGCCAGTTTGGCCTTGGAAGAAGATATTAAGGTCGATATTCTTGTATCCGACGGCTAAAGGAATACCAAAAATGAACTTTGGAAGTGGCGAGCCAAGGTAGGTTCGGTCTTCTGACGTAATGCGACCGTCGCCATTCAAGTCCTTGAAGCGGAAGTCTCCCGGGAAAGTAGTCTGCTCCCAATCGTTCTTTCCGTAATCATATTGTGCACTGGCACGGACTTCATCAAAGCTTTGGAAGATGCCATCAGTTACATAACCAAAGAAGGAACCGATCGGTTGACCTACGGCAGTCTTCGTAATATAGTCGGAAATGCTCAAACTTGTGTAGCTTCCCCAGATGGGTTCGTTGCCTGTTCCAAGGCTGGTTACCTTGTTCTTTATCCAAGAAAGGTTGAAACCTACCTCATAATGCCAGTCCTTTCCGATACGGTCTTGCCACTTTACATCATATTCCCAGCCATAGTTCTTTACAGCACCTGCATTGGTCATCGGGGCTGAATCAAGTCCAACAGAAGATACTGTCGGGACTCTCAGAAGCATGTCTGTGGTCTTTCTGTTAAAGTATTCCACCGTAAGAGAGAGACGATTGTCGAAGAAAGTAAGATCGACACCTGCGTTATAGCTTTCGCTCTTCTCCCAAACAATGTCAGGATTTCCAAGAACTACAGCCGTAGAACCTTCGTACAGAGAATGGTTTCCTATGCCATAGGGGTAATTATAGCCACCGCTCAAATAGGTGTAACGAGCCAATTCATCGATGCGGTTGTTACCTAACTTACCCCAACCTACACGCAGTTTACCATAGGAAAGAACAGGAATGTCTCTCAGGAAAGGCTCATTGGTGAAGCGCCATCCTAACGAAACTGAAGGGAACACACCCCACTTGTGACCCTTTGCAAACTTAGAAGAACCGTCGGCACGTACGTTTGCTTGCAGCAAATAGGTCTCACGGAAATTGTAATTCAAACGGCCAATGAATCCTATTGCCGTCCATTCTCTATCCAATCCATAGGTCTTGTCGCCGGTATAAGCACTTGAAAGATAATGGAATACATCCTCATTACTTGGAGTTCCGCGACGATACGACTGCTGATAGCTTGATTTATAGCCTTCAGCTGTCTGTCCTGCAAGAACTGTTACATTGTGATTCTTATCATTCCACATGAAAGTCAACAAGTTGTTGATCTCCCATTTGTCTATATTGTTCTGATATTTATATACCTGAGAAAGGGACGTTGGCATCACAAAGTCTTCGTCAAGTCCCCAAACTTCTGAGAAATTATCATCTATCTGATGGGTAGTATAGTAGGAAGCCTTGAATTGATAGTCAAAGTATTTCAAGAATCTCGCATCAAGACTTAAGTTCATGTCTAACCGGTTATTGTGTGACTCGGCATTATAACGGTCGATAACTGCCAGCGGATTGTTGCTGTACCAGTAGTTCTTATTGTCATAAAGATAAGTCATCGGGTTTTCATAGAGCGCTTGTTTCAGCACACTTGACGATCCTTCAGGCACGCCATTTCTACCATCATGGGTGAAAGCCATATTGGCAGTCATGCCAAGCCATTTGGCCAATTGTGTTCTTACATTTACACGAGCATTGAACCTGTTGTAGTTTGAGGTCTTGACAATACCGTTTTCCTTATAGTAGCTCGAACTTACAAGATATTGGGTTTTGTCCGTTCCACCTGAAACAGATACGCCATGTTGCATTTTAAAGCCGGTTCTTGTGATGGCATCCCAATAGTTTCCGGCCGAGTTGTTATGGATAGTATCCAACAATAGCTGCTTGTGGTCGTCATAGACGTAGCTGTAAATCGGCCTGCCATTTGCGTCTTCTCCGATTTGCTGGTCTCGCGACATGAAGAGTCTTCCGTCGGCAGAATAGTTGGATGTGTTGTTAATATAGTCAAGCATCAGAGCATAATTGTCTGCATTCATCACGTCGATGGTTTTCCATGGATTGGATATACCTGCGTATCCGTCGTAGGTTATCTTCACTTTTCCTTCCTTACCGCTCTTTGTAGTTATGGCAACTACACCGTTAGCTGCACGAGATCCGTACACGGCACTTGATGCTGCATCCTTGAAAACCTCAATGTTCTCGATGTCGTTGGGGTTCAGATATTCGATGTTGTCGACGATAAATCCGTCAACCACATACAGCGGGTCGGCATCATTGACGGTTCCCAAGCCTCGAATCTGAATGGTTGTTTTGCTGCCCGGTGCACCTGTGTTCTGGATAATGCTTACACCGGCAGCTCTTCCCTGCATGGCTTGCAGTGTAGAAGAGACAGGCATCGAGTTGATGTCTTTTCCTGATATTGAAGAGATGGATCCTGTGATGTCGCTTTTCTTTTGTACGCCATATCCGATAACGACCAGTTCGTCAAGCTGTGCCACGTCGGGCATCATCTCGACATTCAGCGTATTGCGGCCATTGAGGGCTACTTCCTGTGTTTGATAACCCATATACGTGAAGACAAGGGTTGCATTAAGCGACACGCTGATAGTATATTGGCCGTCAATATTCGTTACCGCTCCCGCAGACTGTCCTTTTTCCTTGACGGTCAGTCCTATCATCGGTTCTTGTGTTTGTCCGTCGACAACAGTTCCTTTTACCTGCACTGTCTGGGCATAAGCAACGGCCGAGAAGAGCATCAGCATTAGGATTGCTGCCAGTCTTGTAAGTTTGTGTTTACGCATAATACTTATTAATTAATGTAAGTCACCCTCATTTTCTGTATAGGGTTGTATTATTATATAAGGTATAAGCCTGGCAATAGCTTCCGAAAGCCGCATTTGCTTTCCTTTTTTGACAACAGACTTCACGGAATCCATTGTCAGGCTTATGCTGAATGGTGCTGGCGGACGTGCTGTTTGTCCGCCTGCACCATTGAAGATTTCGTCATCAGCGAACCACGACTTTCTTGCCGTCTACTACATAGACACCCTTTGCGAGGCCTTCGGTAGAAGTAGAGTTCTTGCGAACCTGTACGCCGTCGATGGTATAGACGTTGTTGTTCTCAGCCTGAGCATTCTCAGCCTTCACGTCCTTCACACCAAGGATTGGAGTTCCAGGACCGAAGTCTGGCTCGGTGTAACCATAGTCAGATGTGCCGTCGTAGCCTGGCTTACGATACTTATAGACATAAATCTTGTTGGTTGTAGCCGATGCGAACACGAGGTTTCCATCCATAGCACGCAGGGTGTTACACATGTCACCAACCTCTGAGTCGATGTGTGTTACGACTACAGGAATGCCATCCTTGCTGTCAAGACGATAGAGAGCACCAGTCGAAGCATTCAAGGCATCAGCCCCCGCTTCGTTCCACCAGTACATCGAACCACCGGCAACAGTCTGCTCCTTCACCCAGTCACAACCAATTCCCGGGACAAGGTCATACTGCTCCCAAACCTTTTCTCCGTCATAGCACCAGAGCTCACCACCGTGGCAAGTCGGGTTGTTAGCGTCAAATTCGGTAGATGCGCAGAACATGTATACTCCGTCAAATACGCAGCCCGGGTCAGAATAAGAGTTGTGGTTGAACGAAGGTTCGGTCGTGCAGATGTCGAAATACTTCTTGTCGCCCTTCTGCATGTTGGTACCACCGAATTCATATCCGCCCACGGGATCCCACATACGGAACCAGATACGGTCGTCATAGACTTCCCAACCTGTACCGAACGTGCCGCGTCCATTACCGATACCAGTGTCACTCTTGGTGTCATCCTGCTCGAAAATCATATAGGTATTTTCGTCACCGGCCTCGCCTGGTCCATTGATGACCTCTTTCGAAAGACCGTTAGAGAACCAAGGCTCGCTGCCGTAATCGGGCGTCCATGCCTGGAAGAACACACCCTCGTTCTTGTAGTTTTCGAGGTTGTCGAGTCCGCAGTTGCGGGTCCATCCTTCAGCATATCCCTGAGTTCCTTCTCCATACTTTTCCCAGTTGATGTCCATCACCATGTAGGTGCCTTCCTCTGTACCGTCGGTCACCCAAAGCTCTTCACCTGTGGTTCCGTCCATGTTGTCGGCCTTGAAGAACACACGACGGCCTACACGAACGTATGCAGTGTGCAGGGTTGTGTTGTCCTGACCTGGGTGACGCATGTCACATTCGGCAATCTGATAGGTGCCTTCCGGCGTACCGTCAGTGAGCCAAAGGACGTGGATGTTTCTGCGATCTGGATCGTAGGCATCACTGTCGTCGGTCACTGCTGAGAAGATTGCGTGGTTTTCGTCAATCTGAGTGAAGGTCTTTGGATCGCCGTTACCAAAGAGATAGGTGTCGGCCAGCAGGAAAGTTCCTTCTTCAGTACCGTCAGAGATGTAGGTTTCCTGTCCCGATCCGTCGCCGGCATCAGCAGAGAAGAGCACCTTGTCGTTGAAGCGTCCGAGGTAAGAAGGGTTCGAACCGCTTGGGCCGTCGTTGAGGTCCTTCACGATGTGTGTACCCTCTTTCGTTCCGTCGGTCACCCAAAGCTCTTCACCGTGCTCGTCGTCGACAGCAGCAAAGAAAGCCTTGTAGCCCTTGCCTGGTGCGCCGGCTACGACGATGTTCTTCTGCTTGTCCTGCTTACGGTCAGATTTTACGTTGGCCGTTACGCCTGCGGGCAGTACATCAACGAGTTCGCCACCAGCGTCGTCTTGGGCCATTGCATTGCCTGTAACGAACAGACATGCTGCCATGAGTAAAAATTTCACCTTTTTCATAAAATTGTTGTTTAAAAGTTAGTAAATGCCTGTAGGCCTTCTTGGTTGCCCTTTTCGGGCCGTACAGGCGGTTGATTAAAAAATGTTTTCTATTGTTGTCGTTCTTTTTTTATTGCCCGTCTCTTTCTTTCAGCATCTGGTCGACCTCTTTCCGTGCCTGCTCTCTCGACTTGGTGAAGATGCGGTGTATGCGCTGCATGTCGAACTTGCGCTCGCGGTCGTAGGTATAGATGCCGTTCTTCTCGAGTTCAACGTCGACTATTTGCGTATAGCAGAAGCCCGTGATGTGGGGGATTGACAGGATGACGTCTACCTGTTCTTCGAGTCTTTGGTAATATTCTTCGAGTGACTGCGGGTCTTTTCCATATCCCCAGAACTGGTCTTCGCTGGTCACTTCCTGTGCTTTCATCTGCTGTACCCATCGAATACCGCCGAATTCATCGATCATGTAAGCCTCGCCCTTCCATGCTGCACTCTTGTCGGGGAACTGCGTGTATACGCTTCCGTCGGGCTTCATTTCGAGCTGGTGATAGAGCGCAACAGGGTCTTGCACGTAAGTATGCTCGGCATAGATGTCGGTATGTCCGGCATGGTATCCTCCGCTTGTTGTCACTACTGGGCGCGTGCGGTCGAGACGACGGGTGATGAAATAGAGGTCGTTGGTCAGTCTTTCACGCTGACGGTCGACGTCGATCATCCACGTTTCATTCAAGGGCGACCATGCTACAAGGGAAGGAACGTTATAGTCTCTCGCGACACATTCTTCCCATTCGGCAATCATGTTCCGGGCAGCAATCTGGTTGGTCCAGTCCATTTCCCACGACGGCGATTCGCCCCAAGTGAGGTATCCGAGGTGGTCGGCCCAGTAGAAATAGCGCTGGTCGAACACCTTCTGATGGAGGCGTGCGCCGTTGAAGCCGGCCTCTTTGGCCAGCACGATGTCGCGCTTCAGCGCCTCGTCAGAGGGAGCCGTCCACTGTCCGTCGGGGTAATATCCCTGGTCGAGCACCAGCCTCTGGTAGTAAGGCTGGTTGTTCAGGTAGAAGACGCCGTCGCGAAGCTCCACCTTTCTCATGCCCGCATAGGCCGACACACAGTCGATTTCCTTGCCGTTCTTGTCGTTGACGGTATATTCCACGTCGTAGAGGAAAGGTTCTTCGGGCGACCATGTCTTGGGGTTTTTCACGGGAATGGCCACGAAGGCGCTGTTGGAAGCCTTCACTGTACGTGCTCCGACGGTTTTGTTGCCGTCTTTCACGGTGATGGTCAGGGTGGTTCCGTCTTCGTCGGTTTCAAGGAATTCGGGCTCGAAGACAAACTGTTTGCCGTCAAGGTCGGGGGTGATGCGACAGTTTTTCAGGCCGTTCTTGGCCACAGGCTCTATCCATACGGGGGCCCAGATGCCTGTCACGCGTGTGTAGAAACACTCATACGAATAGAGTCTGCGCGACTGTTTTCCGCCCGGTTGCAGCCTTGAGCGCACGTCGTCCTGTGCATAGACCACCAGATGGTGGGTCTTTCCTGCCTGCACATAGGGCGTGATGTCTACGCTCCACGAGGCGCCACCGCCATAGTGCTCAAACACTTGACGGCCGTCTATGTAGATGTTCGACCGATAGTCAACACCCGCAAAGTGGAGCAATATGTGGCGTCCGTCCCACGACTGTGGGATGCTGAGGGTGCGATGATACCAGATGGCGGGGATGAAGTCCTTGTGGCCGATGCCTGAAAGTTCGCTTTCCGGGCAAAAAGGCACCACAATAGAGGTTTCAAATCCCTTCGACGCCTGCAGGCCGTTTTCCTCGCCACTCTTCCCGAAGTCGAGCTGACACGTCCATGTTCCGTTCAGGCACTGCCACTCACTACGTTCAAACTGGGGGCGGGGATATTCGCTCCGGGCGGCCTTTTCCTGTGCGTTTGCGACCATACACAGCGATGCAAGCGCAGCAGTCAGGCACAAGTTCCATTTCTTCATTGTTGTGCTATTTTAGGTTCTTAGTTTTGCTTTTACGCTGCAAAGGTATTTCTTTTCCCTTTTTATTAAAGGTAGTTTTGTTTTTTTTATCTGCAAAATTGTTCAAATCGCCGAATTTTTACAGACCATTTTGAGCAGAAAAGTGCAAAAATCGACCATTTCATCGGAACAAACATCACTCAGAAAAACCACAAAAACATCACAAGACGCGTTTCAAAGCCCGCAACCATCTTCGTCATTCCTCCGACGACAACTGCCCGTTCTTTTTCACACGTCAACCCCTTCTTCCGAAGCCTCCTCAGCCTTGCCGGCGAGAAAGCTAAGGGTTCAGGGTGAGAAGTCTATGGGTTTAGGGTGAGAAAGGATAGCTTTCTGGACAACAAAGCTATGACTTCTCACCCTGAACCCTTAGCTTTCTCATCGGCGCCCCTATGGCAATATCTTAAAAAAGTAGAAAAATTCATTATATAATAAGGTATAAGCAAAAGTTTTGTGTACTTTTGCGCCCCAAACGACACTTATCTTTAAAAACTATGCAAAAGAACTTAGTTATCGTAGAAAGCCCCGCAAAAGCCAAAACCATCGAGCGCTTCCTCGGAAGCGACTACAAGGTTCTGTCGTCATACGGGCACATACGCGACCTGAAGAAGAAAGAACTCAGCATCGAGAAATCGAGCCTTGAGCCCGAATATGAGATTCCCGAAGAGAAACAAAAACTGGTAAAGGAACTGCGCACGCAGGCCCAAAAGGCCGACAAGGTGTGGCTTGCGTCCGATGAAGACCGCGAGGGTGAGGCCATCTCCTGGCACCTTTGCGAAGTGCTTGGACTGGACGAAGAGAAGACTTCGCGCATCGTTTTCCACGAGATCACCAAGCCTGCCATCATGGAAGCCATCGCCCACCCGCGCCACATCGACATGAATCTGGTCAACGCCCAGCAGGCACGGCGCCTGCTTGACCGCCTTGTCGGATTCAAACTCTCGCCCGTGCTGTGGCGCAAAGTGAAGCCGGCTCTCTCAGCCGGACGCGTGCAGAGCGTCGCCGTCAGGCTCATCGTGGAGCGCGAGCGCGAGATCCATCAGTTCAAAAGCGAGCCCTACTACCGCGTGAGCGCCACCTTCCTTGCCGGCAACGGCGAGAACGGCGAAGGAACATCGGAAGTAAAGGCCGAGCTCGACACTCGCTTCAAGACGCGCGAAGAGGCCCTCAGCTTTCTTGAAACCTGCAAAGAGGCAACATTCACCGTCAATGCCATCAGCCGCAAACCGGTCAAACGAACACCGGCACCGCCCTTCACCACCTCGACACTGCAGCAGGAAGCAGCCCGCAAGCTGGGCTTCACCGTCGCACAAACCATGATGGTCGCACAGCGACTCTATGAGAATGGTCACATCACCTATATGCGAACCGACTCGGTCAACCTCTCGTCGCTCGCCATCAACACCAGCAAAGAGACCATCGCCGAGCACTATGGAAAGACCTATGGCAAGCCCCGCCGATACCAAACCCACTCGAAAGGCGCACAGGAAGCCCACGAAGCCATCCGACCTACCTACATCAACAGGCAGACAGTCGACGGCACCGTTCAGGAACGAAGACTATACGACTTGATCTGGAAACGCACCATTGCATCGCAGATGGCTGACGCCGAACTCGAAAAAACCACGATCGAAATCGCCGTCAACACAGGCAAATCAAAGCCACAGCAAAACAAGTTCGTGGCACAAGGCGAGGTCGTTCGCTTCGACGGATTCCTGAAAGTATACCGTGAATCGACCGACGACGAAGACACAGGCAGCCACGAAGAAGCCCTGCTGCCACCGCTTTCTGAAGGAAACACCTTGGAAAGACAGGAGATACAGGCCACCGAACGCTTCTCGCAAGGGCCCATCAGATACACTGAAGCCTCGCTCGTCAAGAAGATGGAAGAGCTGGGCATCGGACGTCCGTCTACCTATGCTCCCACTATTTCCACCATCCAGCAGCGCGAATACGTGGTCAAAGGCGACAAGAAAGGCGAAGAACGCAGCTATACCGTCGACACTCTCAAAGGAACAAAAGTCACCACCCGCAACAAGAAAGAGACCATCGGCAGCGAAAAAGGCAAACTCCTGCCAACCGACATCGGCACCGTAGTGAACGACTTCCTCATGGAAAACTTCCCCGAAATCATGGACTACAACTTCACGGCCACCGTCGAACAGCAGTTCGACCTTATCGCCGAAGGTAAGGAAGACTGGGTGGAAATGATGCAAGACTTCGACGGAAAGCTCGAGCCTACGGTCGAAAACGTGATGAACAAACGCTCTGACAGAAAAGCAGGCGAAAGGATTCTCGGCAACGACCCAAAGACCGGCAAGCCCGTTTCAGTGAAAATCGGACGCTTCGGACCCGTCGCTCAGATAGGCTCTGCCGACGATAAAGAGAAACCACGCTTTGCCCAGCTGCCCGCAGAAAAGAGCATCGAGACCATCACCCTCGATGAAGCACTCGCACTCTTCCGCCTGCCAAGAACCGTAGGACAATACGAAAACAGCGACGTCGTCATCGGAACAGGACGATTCGGACCATACGTACTGCACAATAAAAAGTACGTAACACTGCCTAAAGGCGAAGACCCCTACACCACAACCCTCGAGACTGCCGTCAGCCTCATTGAGGAAAAACGCCGGCAAGAACAACAGCGCGTCGTGAAAACTTTCAGCGAAGACGACAAGCTGCAGGTGCTCAACGGCAAATACGGACCATACATCACCTACAACGGAAAGAACTATCGCATGCCAAAAGCCATGCAGACAAAGGCCGCAACGCTCACCCTTGAGCAATGCATGGAAATCGTCAACAAATGATAAGAGTCATCCTCATCGGCTACATGGGTGCCGGAAAAACCACGATAGGCAAAGGACTCGCCAAAGACCTGGGCCTGCCTTTCTACGACCTTGACTGGTATATCGAGACACGAATGCGCAAGACCGTGAAGCAGATATTCGACGAAAAAGGAGAAGAAGGTTTCCGGAAAATCGAGCATAACATGCTCCATGAAGTGGCCGAATTTGAGAATGTCGTCATCAGTTGCGGAGGAGGAACGCCCTGTTTCTTCGACAACATGGACTACATGAACCGGCAAGCCGACACAGTCTACTTGAAAGCCAGCATCGAAGTGCTCCACCAACACCTGCAGATGGGCAAGGGAATACGCCCCCTTTTGCTCAACAAGACACCCGAGGAAGTGAAGGATTTCATGACCGGACAGCTGCAACAGCGCGAACAATTCTATACGAAAGCCAAGCATACATTAGACGTCAGTCTGATGGACAACTTTGAGAAAATAGCCCTTTCTGTGGCCGAGGTGCGCAACCTCCTCCACCTCTAATCACCTTATCTTCAACTATTCAACTCCTAAAAATGAAAAAATGGACTATTGATGACGCACGAGAGCTCTACAACATCAACGGCTGGGGTACGTCCTATTTTAACATTAATGACAAAGGTAACGTGTATGTGACACCGTGCAAGGACGACACTCAGATCGATCTTCATGAAGTAATGGACGAGCTTGCCTTAAGAGACGTCACCCCACCTGTGCTGCTTCGTTTCACGGATATCCTTGACAACCGCATTGAAAAGACGGCATCTTGCTTCAAGAAGGCTGCCGAACAATACGACTACAAGGGAGAGAACTTCGTCATCTACCCCATCAAAGTCAACCAGATGCAGCCCGTTGTCGAGGAAATTATCTCACATGGACGCAAGTTCAACCTCGGTCTTGAAGCCGGTTCAAAGCCAGAGTTGCACGCCGTAATTGCCGTGCAATGCCAGAGCGACTCTCTCATTATCTGCAACGGATACAAAGACCAAAGCTACATAGAGCTGGCTCTTCTGGCCCAGAAAATGGGCAAGCGCATCTTTATAGTCGTAGAAAAGCTCAACGAGCTCAACATCATTGCCAAGGCTGCCAAGAAGCTTAATGTGAAGCCTAACTTAGGCATCCGCATCAAACTGGCATCGTCTGGCTCGGGCAAGTGGGAAGACAGCGGGGGTGATGCCTCTAAATTCGGTCTGACAAGTTCGGAACTTCTCCAGGCGTTGAAGATTCTCGACGACAAAGGACTGCATGACTCCTTGCGCCTGATTCATTTCCATATCGGTTCCCAGATTACCAAGATACGCCGTATACAGACTGCCTTGCGCGAGGCAGCCCAGTTCTATGTGCAGCTGCACAAGATGGGTTACAACGTTGACTTTGTTGACTGCGGGGGCGGATTGGGCGTCGACTACGACGGCACCCGCTCGCCTTCCAGCGAAAGTTCGGTCAACTACAGCATCCAAGAGTATGTCAACGACTGCATCTATCAGTTTGTCGATGCGGCAAACAAGAACGGAATCAGCCATCCGAACCTCATCACCGAGAGCGGAAGGTCGCTCACTGCCCACCATTCAGTCTTAGTCATCGACGTGCTCGAGACAGCCTCTCTGCCCGAGATGTCGGAGGAGTTTGAGGCGACAGACAAAGAACACCAGCTCGTCAGAGACCTCTATGAGATCTGGGACAACCTCAATCCTCGCACAATGTTGGAAGACTGGCACGACGCAGAGCAGATACGTGAGGAGGCCCTTGACCTGTTTTCTCACGGAATAGTCGACCTGAAGACGCGCGCAGAGATCGAGTCAATGTACTGGAGTGTGTGCCGGGAGGTGAACAGTCTGGCCAAGTCGATGAAGCATACTCCTGAGGAGCTAAAGGGTCTTGACAAGCTGTTGGCCGACAAATACTTCTGCAATTTCTCGCTTTTCCAGAGTCTTCCTGACTCTTGGGCCATAGACCAGTTGTTCCCTATCGTGCCCATTCAGCGCCTTGACGAGCGACCAACGCGCATTGCAACCCTACAGGACATCACCTGCGACTCTGATGGAAAGATCACCAATTTCGTGACCAATGGGCACGTCTCGCATGTCCTTCCTGTGCATACTTTGCGAAAAAACGAGCCCTACTACCTCGGTGTTTTTCTGGTAGGAGCCTACCAAGAGATCCTCGGAGACATGCACAATCTGTTCGGCGATACCAATGCTGTTCACCTGTCAGTCAAGGACGGTCACTATCACATTGATCAGATTATCGACGGAGAAACGGTAGAAGAGGTGCTCGACTACGTGCAGTTCAACCCCAAGAAACTGGTCCGTCAACTCGAGATTTGGGTGATGAAGAGTGTCAAACAGGGCAAGATCTCGCTTGAAGAGGGCAAGGAGTTCCTCTCAAACTACCGCTCGGGACTCTACGGATACACCTACTTGGAGTAGGAGCCTGCAGGCCATTCCTTGTCTGGATTCAAACGGGAAAGGCCTTTTGGCATGTGCATTTCAAGGATAATGGCTGGCGGATATTCTGAAGTGTCGCCATCCATCATCCGGGAAAAACCGCCCTGTTTCTTTATTAATGAATGTTAATCCCTGTAACTTTCGGCAGCTTTCAGTTGTCATCCTTATAGAGAGAAGATGAAAAATGTCAGTTTTCTTGGCGATGTCTTGCCTTTGAAGAACAAGATCTACAGGCTTGCCCTGCGCATCACTCTCGATAGCGCAGAGGCAGAAGACATTGTGCAGGAGACCTTGATGAAGGTATGGGAGCGTCGCGAAGACCTGCCTCGCATCGACTCCATAGAAGCTTTCAGCCTCGCCATTGCCCACAATCTGGCGCTCAACTGGCTGAAACGCTCCGGTCAACAGAGCGAATCGTTCGACGAAGAGGGCACCGTTCGCATGGCGACACTTGCCACCGATCCCTACGAACAGATAGTGGGCAACGACAGAGTGGCTCTTGTCAAGAGAATTGTCGACCGTCTTCCTGAGAAGCAACGCTCGTGCATGCAGCTCAGAGACTTCGAGGGAAAACCCTATAAGGAGATAGCCCAGATACTCGGCATCAGCGAAGAACAGGTGAAGGTCAACATCTTCAGAGCCCGGCAAACCGTCAAACAGCAATTCACAAAACTCGACAAACATGGACTATAAGTACATCACTCAGCTGCTCGAACGCTACTGGCAATGCGCAACATCGCTTGAAGAGGAGGAGATTCTGCGTGCCTTCTTCAGCCAGAGCGACATCCCCTCAGAGCTGCAACGCTATCAGGCGCTCTTCCAATACGAGCAGGCTGAGACCAAGAAAGATGCCCTTGGCGACGATTTCGACGAGCGTATGCTTGCCATGGTCGGCGAGCCTTCCGTCGCCAAAGCGCGCACCATCACCATGGCCCGGCGCCTCATGCCGCTCTTCAGGGCTGCCGCTGTAGTGGCTATTATCTTGACTTTGGGTAACGCCATGCAGGTGCAGTTCGACGGTAACGGGTACTATTCGCCCGCAGCCTACGAACAACCTTCCGGGACAACGGCCGTGGCCATCGCCGGCGACTCGCTCGTAAGCAGCGATTCACTGCAGCAAAGCCAGCTCATCGGAACCGACCGCCTGACCCCCATCGAGCAGGGAATGCCCGCTGAAGAGCAAGCTGTCACGGGCGAAACCACCATTGAATAATTTTCTTATGCAAACTCTATAAAATCTTGTTTAGTTAAAACATGACACGGCTGAGAAGTCGTTCATTCTCTCCAAAATCTAATTTTACATTTTTGTTAATACGAAAGTCTGGCGACAGTTCGCGATGAACTGCCGCCAGTTTTGTTTTCTTCCCAAGTTGAGAAGAACTTCCTCATGAGGTTTTCCCATTGGCTTTGCAGACTGTCTTCCCAGTGTTCCGACGCTGCCTTGCGAGGGCTCTTCCTGTACTCTGAGAGCCTTGCCGGCGAGAAAGCTATCCTTTCAGCCCGAGAAGTCTATGGGTTATGGGCGAGAAGTCTATCCTTTCTCACCCAGAAGTCTATGAATTCTCACCCTGAAACCTTAGCTTTCTCAGGCAGACCGGGGAGCCCTCTGCCCTATTTCCCGCCCGCACGCCGCATGCGAAGGTGCAGCTGTACGAGGCAAGGCGCCACGATCATGAGCGAGAAGGCCACGTAGAGCAGCTCGCGACGGTGGTCGCCCTGCAGCAGGTCGATGAGGCGTGCGTCGGTCATGCCAGGCATCAGCAGGAAGATAATGTAGGCTATCGAGTTGTTGACCCAATGGACTACGATGCCGGGAAAGATGCTTTCCGTGCGATAGTACATCCATCCGAGCAGCAGGCCGAGCAGGGTGGCGTGGACAAACTGGGCCAGATTGCCGTGTACTGCACCGAAGATCATGGCCGACAAGACGATGGCTACCCAGTGGCTTTGGCGGTTGAACATGCTCAGGAGGCTGCGCAAGATGGCTCCGCGAAACACCATTTCCTCGGCTACAGGCACCAGAATGCCGATCAGAAGATAGCCCCATCGGCTCGACATGATTCGAAGCATCAGCTGCTCATAGTCCTCGGGTGCGTCAATGTTCATGGCTTCGGCCAGCCATTCCGAGGGAATGATCGTGCCGAAGGTCAGCAGCGAAGCCCACACGAGCACGCCCCAAGGACGGGTGCGAATATAGTTGCCGCTGACTGAAACCCATCGCAGTGCGAGGAAAAGAACGACTGTCAGCACGCTGCTCACAGCCTGTGTCACCACCAAAGCCGTGGGATTGGCGGCCAGGTCGGCATAGAAGTGCTGGGCTATCAGGGTCACAAAAAGCTGAATAAAAAGGAACGCCACGAGGTAGATCACCACGTCAGCAAGCGTTCTCAGGATGGTTTTCTTCTTCATATCCGTTGTTTCTCAATCGTTGTTCTATCGCCTCTCTGTCGGCCTTCAGCTGCCCGGCCAGCGCCGAACTGCTGTCGAACCTCCGCTCGTCGCGCACCCTCCAGAGCACGAACACTTCGAGCTGACGGCCGTAGAGGTCGCCCGAGAAGTCGAAAAGGTGGACCTCAATCGTGGTCGTATGGCCTCCGAATGTGGGTCGGCTGCCAATGTTCATCATGCCAGTCCACCGCTTTTCCGACTGCCCTACAGCCACTTCCACGGCATAGACGCCCGGCTTCGGCACCACCTCCCTGCCGGACAGACGGAGGTTGGCCGTGGGAAATCCAAGAGCTGTGCCCACATGCTCGCCGTGAACCACCGTGCCCGCAAGGCTGAACACATAGCCCAGAGAGCGGTTGGCCTCATCGATATGGCCCTTCAGAAGGGCTCTTCTGACCGACGACGAGCTCAGATGGGCATCGCCCACGGCATATTCCTCGGCCTGCAACACCTCTATTCCGCACCGCCGGCCATAGCCAACATAGTCGGCAAAGCCTTCTTCATGGCCGTGCTCCCGGACAAAATCGGGCGACCTGTGGCCGAAACGGTTGTTGAAACCAATCATCAGACAGGCCACACCCAGCTGTCTTCCCAGCACGTCCGACATGAATTCTGAGGCTGAGAGACCGGACGTTGTCTCATTGAAATCAACCACAACAGCCACGTCAAGACCAGCCTGCTCAAGAAGTTGGAGGCGCTTTTCCAGCGATGTCAGCAAGAGAGGAGCCTCGCACGGACTGACTATCTCGCGCGGAGAAACACTGAACGTGACCGCCATCGACAACATGTCGCGCCGGCGAGCCTCGGCCACCAACTGGCTGATGAGGTAGCGATGACCGCGATGAACACCGTCAAACATCCCTATCGTAGCCACTGACGACGGCAACGAGGGAATGGACTGCCGGTTGTAATAAATGGTTTTCACGGGCGATATGCGTTTCTTTTTACAATGATGATGATAATATTCCGTCAGACGAAGCAATGGCTTCACGACGGTTTCTGTAAAGCATCCGCTTCACAAGCCGTATCGCTTCGCCCGTCCACATTACCACAGATGTGGCAAGAACGACGACGATCCACTCGCGAAGGGTGATGGGCATGGTGCGGAACACGCTGCCTCCCCATTCTACTATGGCCACCTGTCCGACCATGATCGTGGCCAGTACCAGCAACAGTCCGCGGTCATCAGCCAGTCGACGGAAAGCCGAATGACGGCTTCCGAGCGTCTTTGCATTGAAGAGATTCCACCATTGCAGCATGACAAAGGTAGTAAAGAAGAGCGTCAACTCATGCAAGTCGATGCCCGATGAACCGTTTCGTTCACAATAAAGCAGGAAACCGAACATCACGAGGAAGAACGCGATGCCACAGAAAAGGATGCTGCGCCCCATCGAAGGGGTGACGATGAAGTCGGCTCGGCTGCGCGGTTGCTCGTTCATCACTTCCCTTGACGGAGGAAGAGCGGCAAGAGCAAGGGCCGCAAAGGTGTCCATGATGAGGTTCACCCATAAAATCTGCGTCACGGTAAGGGGCAGCTCGGTGCCCACAAACGATCCGCAAAGCACCAGCAACAAGGCTGCCACATTGACTACCAGCTGATAGAACAGGAAGCGTTGGATGTTCTTATAGAGCGACCTTCCCCACATCACAGCATGTGCTATGGAGCCAAACGAGTCGTCGATGAGCGTGATGTCTGATGCTTGTTTGGCAACACTCGTCCCGCTTCCAAGCGACAATCCCACATGCGCATGGTGCAAAGCTGGGGCATCATTGGTGCCGTCGCCGGTCACAGCCACCACCTCTCCGGCCTTCTGAAGCACCTCAACAAGGCGTTGTTTGTCAGCCGGACGGGCACGACTCATCACACATAAAGCCCTGGCCCGTTGCATGGCTTCCTCGTCAGAGAGGCTCATGAAGTCGGCACCCGTCATGTGAGATGCGTCATTTTCATGCCAGATGCCTATCTGACGAGCCACCTCTATGGCCGTCAAAGCATTGTCGCCTGTCACTATCTTCACCTCAATACCGGCCTTCCGGCAGTCGCAGACGGCCTGCTTCACGTCTTCTCTTACAGGATCACTGATAGCCACAAAACCGACATAGGAAAGATTTTCCAAGGTGATGGCTGACACATCTCGCCGATGAGCGAAAGCCAACGTGCGCATTCCCTTCTGCTGGTATCGGCGTATTTCCGCAGCCTTCTCGGCACGTTCGCCATCGGTCATGCTGCAGAAAGAGAACATGACTTCGGGAGCTCCCTTGACATAGAGCGCCGTGTCGCTGTCGTTCCACAGCGACGCCATATACTTCCGTTCGGTAGTAAAGGGATGGCGGTCAAGCAGCACACCCTCGTTTCTCACCTTCCTATAGTCCAGGTCATGTGCATCGCAGTCTCTCAACATGGCCACTTCTGTCGGGTTTCCTATGCCATGAAGACCATCTAACTCGGCCGTAGAGTTCAGGATCACCTCCTTCAACAAGGCCCGTTCGTCGTCACAACCGTAATGAACGGCCTTCATTTGATTCAACGTAAGTGTGCCTGTTTTGTCAGTACAGATAACCGTCACCGCACCCATTGTCTCGCAGGCATGCAGCTTTCTCACCAGATTATTGCTCTTCAGCATGCGACGCATGTTAAGGGCCAAGGCCAACGTGACAGCCATAGGCAGACCTTCAGGCACAGCCATCACGATGAGAGTGACCGACATCATGAAGTATCGCAACACCACTTCTGCCATTTTCAGCCAGTCATGCTGCTGCCAAATGGTGGGGTTCGACAGGATGTCATGAGTCAGAAAACAGACAAAGGCCAGCACAGCAACGGCTGCACCAACCTTTGAAATGAGCGACGCCAGGCGCTCTAATTGCTGATTAAGGGGCGTTTTCACGTCGGTTGTCTCAGTCGATTTCCGTGCCACTCTTCCTATTTCTGTGGCATCACCGACAGCAGTCACCTCATATTCGGCCTCGCCGCTGAGCACCATTGACGAGCGTAACAGCTGATTCGGAGGGTAAATGCCGTCGGCATCTGCAGGGGTTTCTCTGCTGATGACTGACTTATGCGCCAGCGATTCGCCTGTCAAGCTCGACTCGTCAACCTGCAAGTCAATGCTCCAAAGCAATGTTCCATCGGCAGGAATCTCATCGCCAACCGCAAGCATCACCACGTCTCCCACGACGATCTCACGCCGGGGCACCTCTATAACATGCCCGTTGCGACGCACTTTCACGGCCTGTTCTTCACCCAAAGCATTGAGAATGTCGAATTTTTTAGCCGCATCGCGCTCAAAACAGAAGCCGATTGTCGTCGCAAGGAATATGGCAATAATGATGCCTATGGTCTCAATGAAGTCGTTTTCCACAAACGCCAACAGCAACGAAACGGCTGCTGCTGCCAGAAGAATCTGAATGATCGGATCGCGATATTTGTCCAAATAGAGCGACCATGCCGACACTTGTGGCGGAGGAGTCAAAGTGTTCTCCCCATACTTTTGCCTGCTTTCTTCCACTTGAAGGGAAGACAAACCTGCGACATTCCTATCCTGTGACTTGCTCATAGACGGTTGCAAAGTTAGCTAAAAAGCCTTGAATACGGGAGTAATTAACTTTATTTTACGCGACATCCGCACTTGTTGTCAGACACGATTCTTCCCTCTTCCGGAAATTTTCCTGCCGGATTCTTGGCAGAATGAAAATAAATTGGTTATTTTGTGCGGACAAAACGTCTTCATTTTCATGGAACAACTGTCCATAATCGTCTTCTTTTTGACAACAGTATTCTTATGTATGACTACAAGTATGCTGTCCCCTGACAATAAAAATGCACACCTCAAGAAAACAGAACCCATGAGTATACGACGCGCATTGCTGGCCATCATCGCCCTGTTGGCTTCTGTATCAGCCGAAGCCAGCTATCTTTTCACCCACTTTGACATGTCCTCTGGTCTGTCGCAGAACTCTGTTTTAGCCATTGTTCAAGATGACATGGGGTTCATGTGGTTCGGAACTAAGGACGGCCTGAACCGCTATGATGGGGAGACTTTCAAAGTTTATCGCCGTGGAGAGAACGACCATGGACTCGACTGCGACTACATCAATTGCCTATATCACGACCCGGAAAGCAACATTTGGATAGGGACTGACCGTGGCGTCTTCATCTATACTCCCTCAACAGACTCGTTTAAGAGGTTCACACTCGAAAGCAATTCGGGCGAGAGCATTGTGAATAATATCACTCTTATACAGGGACATGATGACGAGATATACTTCAATAGCCAGCGGCAAGGCTTGTTCAGGTTCAACATCAAGACCAGGAAACTCGAGCATTTCCCTGTGACAAGTTTCCCTGACATCACAAGTCTGGCGGTAGCATCCGACGGAAAAGTGTGGATTGGACTGTTCGGTAGCGGCCTGCATTACACCGACAACCAGTTCAGCAACATCAACCCTTATCTTGACGAAAACGGCAAAGAAGTGTTTCGCAACCGCACTGTCTCGGGCATTATCCCTACCGAGCAAGAGCGTCTCTTTGTGTGTACCGACCTTGACGGCTTGTCGGAAATCAACACAAAGACGCACAGCGTTGCAACCATCATGCCCGAAACAGGAAAGGGAGTCTATGGCCACAACATCATTCGAAACGGGAATGAGATCTGGATGGCTACCGAAGATGGCCTGTATGTGTTTGAGATGCTGACCCACAATCTGCAGCACTACCGGTATGAACCGTCTAATCCCTTCTCGCTTTCCGACAACTCTCTGCAGTGCGTATATCGCGACAGAGAGGGAGGAATGTGGGTGGGGTCCTACTTCGGGGGTGTCAACTACTCGCAGCATCAGCCCTATGTTCTCAATAAATTCTTCCCTCGCAACGACATAGCCAATTCGCTTTCCGGCCGAAGGGTGCGCGAATTTGCCGAAGACGGCAACGGAAACGTGTGGATAGGCACCGAAGACCACGGTCTGAACATGTTCGATCCTCACGACCAGACCTTCCATTTCTTCACCCCCAGTCTGGCCTTTCCCAACATACACGGCCTCTGTTTAGTGGATAAAGACTTGTGGATAGGCACCTTTTCCTATGGCTTAAAGATTGTCGACACTGCCACAAGAAAGATAGTACGCTCATATATGGCTGACGGAAAGCCCGGTTCTTTGCCTGACAACAACATCTTTACGATATGCAAAGACTCTGACAAGGTCTACTTAGGCCAGCTCAGCGGACTCACCGTCTACGACCGTTCAACCCGGCAATTCACTTCCGACGCGACCATTTCTGGCAAGATCGTCTACGACATTCTTGAAGACCGACGGGGAAATCTGTGGGTGGCGCAATACGGAAAGGGGCTCTTCTTCCAGAAGAAGGGTGACACTTCGTGGCGTCTATATGCTTCTTCTGACTCCATTTGCACGATTCCTTCCAACAACGTCCTAAGTCTTTATGAAGACACTATGGGACACATCTGGGTCACAACCGAGGGTTCTGGCGTGGCACGCTACGACCAGAAGAGCGACTGTTTCGAGCCGATTCCCGTCACGACCCACAAGCCCATTCGCACTGTTTACCAAATAGTCGAGGACACGAAGGGATTGCTTTGGATGTCGACCAACGAGGGTTTAGTGTGCTACAACCCACAGACTACATCCACACATCTATACACTACGGCCAACGGACTGCTCGACAACAACTTTAACTACTCGTCTTCGTTGCACGCTTCGGATGGAACTATCTATATGGGAAGCCTCTCTGGCTTTGTTGCTTTCTCACCCGAATCGTTCGGAGACGTGGCGTCCATGCCCACGATTGTAGCCACAGAACTGCTAATCAACAATGTTGTCGTCGACAATTTCAGCAAGAATTCGCCACTCGAAGAGAGCATATCGTTCACTAAAAAGATTGTGCTGAGCCACTCGCAGAACTCCTTTTCGCTGCGCGTAGTCATGCTGAGCTTCAACGAAGGCATGTCGACGCCACTGGAATACATGCTCGAAGGCTTCGACAACCGATGGCAGTCGCTCTACGACGAGAACAACATCAAGTACACCAACCTGCCCTCCGGCACCTACCAACTGAAGATAAGAGTGCAGGGAAGGCCTGACGAGCTGGCCGAAAGCGACTATTGTCTCGAAGTGGTTGTGCGCCATGCTCCATGGGCTACGTGGTGGGCGCGCCTCATCTATCTGGCCCTGCTCGGCCTGGCAGGATGGCTTTTCTACCGGTATTTCAACCAACGCTCGAGCATCAGGCGACGGCTTGTGATGGAGAAGTTTGAGCACGAGAAGGAGCAAGAGCTCTATCAGAGCAAGATCAACTTCTTCACTAACGTGGCACATGAAATCAGAACTCCCCTTTCACTCATAAAAGGACCGCTCGACGACGTGCTGACTCACCGCAAGAATCATGACGACGACGAGTATGCCGACCTTGACATCATGCGCCAAAACGTCGACCGTCTGCTCGACCTTACCAACCAATTGCTCGATTTCCGGCGCACCGAGCGCAACGGACTGAAGCTGAATCTCGAGGAGTGCAACATCTCGAAAGTGCTGGAAAGCGTATATGTGCGCTTCACAACGACCATGCGCGGAAGGGGTATTCAGGGGTCGCTCTCGCTGCCAGAGCAGCCGTCCGTGGCCTTTGTCGACAAGGAATGCCTGACCAAGATACTCAGCAACCTCATCAACAATGCCGTGAAATACTGTGACAAGACGGTCTCAGTGGCGCTGCATTCCGAAGACAACGGCTTCACGGTGCAGTGTGTCAACGACGGGAAGGTTGTGCCTTCTGAGCTGCGAGAAAAGCTGTTCACGCCCTTCTTCCGCATGGCTGACGCCCAGTTTGACGAAGAGAACGGCAGAAAAGAGACGGCCTCGATGGCCGAGACCACTGGCACAGGCATCGGACTTGCCTTGGCAAGAACGCTCGCCGAACTTCACGGAGGCACCCTTGAAATGGTTGACAGCGACCGGCTGAACATCTTCAAGCTCACCATGCCTCAGGCCCAAAGCCCCACTATTGTCTTGAAGAAGACTGACGACATCATGCCCCTTGAAGAGGACAGCGAGGACTATAGCCTGCACAACCTGCCTGAGACCGACGGCGAAAAGAGGCACACCGTGCTCATCGTCGAGGACAACGCACAGATGCAACAATACGAGAAGCGGGTCATCGGGCGCGTCTACAACGTGCTCACGGCCAACAATGGCGAGGAAGCCCTGCAAGTGTTGTCGGACAATGAGGTCGACATCATCGTCTCCGACGCCATGATGGAACCCATGGGAGGCTTCGAGTTGTGCGAACGGGTGAAGAACGATCTCAACTATAGTCACATCCCCTTTGTGCTGCTGACGGCACTGACGCTCGACTCAGCCAAGGTGAAAGGCATGGAGAGCGGTGCCGACTCATACATTGAAAAGCCCTTCTCGGTGGAGTATCTCTTCAGTGTTATCCAGAATCTTGTGCACCAACGCGAGACCATCAAGCAGGCCTATGCCAGCTCGCCTTTTACCGAAAGCGACACGGTTACGACCAACAAGTCGGACGAAGCATTCATCAAAAGGCTCCAGGAGGTAGTGGAAGCCAACCTTAGCGACAGCTCTTTCGACATCAACAAGCTGGCATCTGAGATGGCGATGAGTCGAACAAAGCTGAACAGAAAGCTGCGCGGAACGTTCAACTTGACGCCCAACAACTATATTCGCATCGAACGACTCAAGCGCGCAGCCAAGCTGCTTAAGCAGGGCGACTATAAGGTGACTGAGGTGAGTTACATCGTGGGATTCAACTCTTCGAGCTACTTCTCGCAGTGCTTCTACAAGCAGTTCGGCCTGCTTCCCAAAGACTTCCTCAACTAAGGCGGGCGCCTTCCGACGCTCATCCTGCACCCTTCCGCCACTGACCCTTCGCCCGTCGTCCAGAGAAAGCTAAGGGTTATGGGTCAGAAGTCTATGCTTTCTGGGTGAGAAAGCTAAGGTTTCTCGACAAGAAAGCTAAGACTTCTCGGGCTGAACTCATAGCTTTCTCAAAGGGAAAGGTTTTACGTGAAGGGCAGAAAGACTGCCAACGCCACCCGCAAGGCAAAGAAAAACGGCTTGAAGACCCTGTGTTTCAGAGGTTTTCAAGCCGTTTCTTTCGTCGGAAACCGTTCTGCCTATTCGGCTGCTATCTCCTTCAGCAGGCGGTGGGCATGGCCCCATTTGTCGATCATGAACAACACATAGCGGATGTCTACACCAATGCAACGGGCCAGACGCGCGTCGAAATTGATGTCAGAAGAGAGGCTGTCCCAGTTGCCATCGAAAGCAAGTCCGATGAGACGTCCCCTTCCGTCGAACATGGGTGAGCCCGAATTACCGCCAGTGATGTCGTTGTTGGTCAGGAAACAAAGCTGCATCTTGCCCGTCGTAGCGTCGGCATAGGGCGCAAAGTCAGAAGCCGAGAGCAGCTCGTGCATGATGGGTTCAGCAAAGTATTCCACGTTCTGGTCGGCCTTCTTCATCTTCTCCACGATGCTTTCGGCAGTAGTATAATAGCCAGAAGGCTGCCCTCCGAGTTCGAAACCGCCCACCTGTCCGTAGCTAAGCCGCAGCGTAAAATTGGCATCAGAATAGTGGGGCAGGTCTTCCTCCATGCGCAGTTTGGCTGCACAGAGGTAGCGTTCCTGGTCTTCCAGGGCCGTATAGCCCTTCATCAGCGTGGCCCTTACCTCGCCAAGACTGCTCAAAAGATCGTAGCCATACTGCACTCCAGGATCCTTCTGGAAGCGCTTTTTGTTGATGTAGAGCTTCCTTCCTTTCTTCATGAGGTCTGACTTCTTGTAGAGATAGTCCACGAATCGGGTGTAGTTGCCTGCAAAACGCGTGTCGATGGTCTGATAGAAATCGGGCAGAGCATCCTCGCTTACGTGCTCCCTATAGTTCTTCAGCAGGGCAGCCATCACCTCCTTGTCGAGCGCTTCGTCCCACTCTTCGCTGTTGTCTTCAAACTCAATATACTGCTTCTTGGGTTTCTGCTCGGGGCCTTTCACCTCCATTCCGCGCGAGATCTGCATGGCTCGCGTCGAAAACTCGCTCGTGCGGTTGAAGGTTTCTATCCAGTAGTAGAACGTGCGCATGGCCTCAAGACGGTCGCCATAGAGCTGTTCCATCTTGTCGAAGTCAAGCTCTCCCTTCAAGTATCCCGTCTCGTCTTGCCAAGCCTTGATGCGGCGCTCATAGTCTTGCTTCTGGCTTATGATGCCGATCGAGTCGATACATTTGTTCATACCGATGGAGTTCTTCCAGTAATTGGAGCTCTGGGCATACTTGGAATCGTACTTGATACGCACGCCTTCGTCAGCCCTCATGTGGCGTATCATGATGTCTTGTTTCACGCCGCGTACCTGTGCTCGGGGAGTATTCTGCGCATCGCGCATCTCACGGATGCCGTAGCTCGAGAGATATCGTTCGGTAGAGCCCGGATAACCCATCGTCATCGCGAAGTCACCATCCGTGTATCCTTGCAGAGAAACCTTAGCCCAGTGGGCGGGATGATAGGGCACATTGTCCTTGGAATAGTCGGCTGGTCCGTTTGTTTTGGGGTCGGCGTAGATGCGAAATACCGAGAAGTCGCACGTCTGACGTGGCCACATCCAGTTGTCTGTCTCACCTCCAAACTTACCCATCGACTTGGGTATGGCAAAGACAAGGCGCACATCTCTGAAATCACGATACGTGGTTGCATAGTATTTGTTGCCCTCATAGAACGGCTTTATTTCCAGTCGCAGCGTAGCATCCTGAGCCTTCAGCTCCTTCGACATCGCGCTTTCAAGCGAGTCAAGGAAAGCTTCCTGCTCGTCATGGCTCATCAAACTGAAGCCCTTCTCGTTGATTTCATCGGTGATGTCGCGCTGAGTCACCATGAAAGAGACGAACATGTTCTCGTTGGGCAGTTCCTCTTCATACGAATTTGAGATAAAACCGTTGAGCATATAGTCATGCTCTACCGTGGAGTGTGAGCGTATAGCTTCGAAACCACAGTGGTGGTTCGTGAACACAAGGCCGTCGGGACTCACCACGACTCCTGAGCAATAACCCGAAAAATTCACCACCGACTTCATCACGGCATTGTCAGATTCGTACAACGAACTGTAGGGAAGCTGATAACCCTCGGCACACATCTTCTCGTAAACAGCCTGCGGAAGGTTGTACAACGTCCACATTCCTTCGTCAGCCTTGGCTGCCGTCATCGCCAGCAAGGCCACCAGTGTTAGCAATAATTTCTTCATTTCGCGTAATTATATAAGTATGTTCTATGATTCATTTGCGGAATTTCCTGCCGACAACAGGCAGGGAAGCCAGCGGAATGTCGCGTCGCAGAAGGCAGGAAACGAATGCCCCCAGCATCACGACATTGGCCGACAAGGCTGCCCACACGGGCAGATATCGGTTAGAAAGGGCCATGCCGGCGAAGAGAACAAGCGTCAGACCGACGTAGAAGCCCATGTCGCGAAGGGGATAGTCGACAGGATTCTTGCGCTGACCGACAAAGTAAGACAGCAGCATCGCTACGCTATATGCCACAAGTCCGGCACATGCGCAGGCCACATAGCCGAACATCGGCACGAAGATCACGTTGATTGCAAGGTATATTACGCAAGCTGTCAGCGAGAACCAGGCACCCCATCTGGTCTGGTCGATCAGCTTATACCACATGGAAAGGTTGAAATAGACGCCGAAAATGATTTCGGTCGCCATCGTGATGGGCACGATGTACAGACCTTCCCAATAGTCGGGAGCGACGATATAGCGCAGGATGTCCATGAAGGCGATTACCGAAAGAAAGGCCAACAGCATAAAGATCAGGTAGAACTTCATCGACAAGGCGAGGTATTCCTTGCTGTCTTTATCCCGTGACTTGCCGAATACGATGGGTTCATAGGCATACCTGAAGGCCTGAGTTATCATCGTCATAATGGCTGCAACCTTGACTACTCCGCCGTAAATGCTCAGGTTGACCGCCGAATCGGGCGTGGTGTCGAGCCACGGATAGAGCAGTTTGTCGGCACTTTTGTTGATTTGTCCGGCCACACCCAGCAGCACTAACGGCCAGCTATAGCTGAGAAGCCGGAAAAAAGTAGGCTTGTCGATGGAGAGACGAGCTGCGGAAATCTCGCGCCAGAGGAAGAAAGTACTGGCTATACTGCCTGCAAGATTGATGTAAAACACGTAGCCTATGTCGGGCAAGAAGCCCTCTCCATAGAGACCAGGCGGGTTGAGATGCAGCTTCGGCAGGGCAATAAAGTAGATGAAGTTTAAGAGAACTATGAATGCTATCTTGCCTACATAGACCATCATGAACTTCAAAGGCCGCTTTTGCTGTCGAAGAAACGCCAGGGGAATGCTCTGGAAAGCGTCGAACGCCACTGCCAAAAATATGGCCATAACGTATAGGGGTGTGTCGGGATATCCGAGGAAATCAGCCACTGACTGGCGGAACATCACCACCAGAACGGCAAACGTCAAGGCCAGCGTTCCTACGAAAGTAATGATAGTAGAGTAAGTCTTCTCGCGGTCTTCTCCTTCCTTATTAAGGAATCTGAACATCGTTGTCTCCATACCAAAGGTAAGCAACAAGATGAGAATGGCCGTGGCAGCATACAGACGAGTGACAATACTATACTGACCACTTGCCGATGCAAATGCATAGGTATGGATGGGAACGAGCAGGTAGTTGATGCTCTTTCCCGCTATGCTTGACAGGCCGTATATGGCTGTATCCTTAGCTAATCCTTTCAAACTTGCCATAGTTTTCTGTGTCTTTTCGGGCGTTTCCTGGTGTAGCGTGTGCCCTTGTCCGTACTGTTGTCTGCTATCCGAAGAACATATAGGCGATGAAGATGGCGGCAACGATGCCTGCAAGATCGGCCAACAGGCCACAGGTCACGGCATGACGGGTGTGCCTTATGCCCACGCTTCCGAAGTAAACTGCCAGTATATAGAATGTCGTATCGGTCGAACCTTGGAAGATACATGCCAGCCGACCCACAAACGAGTCGGCCCCATAGGTGCTCATCGCGTCGACCATCATGCCTCGTGCTCCGCTGCCCGAGAGAGGTTTCATGAGCGCAGTGGGCAGGGCTCCGACGAAGTTCGAGTCCATTCCAAGCCAGCCCACCAGCCACTCGATGGCCTGAATGAGCCAGTCCATTGCCCCTGAAGCACGGAAAACACCGATAGCAACGAGAATGGCAACGAGATAAGGGATGATGCGTACGGCCGTCGAAAAGCCGTCTTTCGCTCCTTCGATGAAAGCATCATAGACGTTCACCCTCTTCCTCATGCCGGCAATGATAAAGCAGACAATGATGCACATCAGCAGGATGTTGGCCACAGAGGTGCTGACGGTGTTCATCGTCAGCGAGTCCAGTCGGCTGAATCCCCAAATGACGACGGCCACAACGGCACACATTCCGCCCAGCGCGAGCAGCATTACCCGGTTAAGAAGGTTGATGCGCTGATAGAGACTCGTCGCGATGATGCCGGCCAGTGTTGAGAAGAACGTGGCAAGAAGAATGGGGACGAAGATGTCGGTAGGCTGTGATGCACCCATCTGAGCCCTGTATACAAGGATGCTTACGGGAATAAGCGTCAGGCCGGAGGTGTTCAATACGAGGAACATGATCATCGCATCTGACGCCGTGTCCTTCTTCTTGTTCAGCTCTTGCAGCTGCTCCATGGCCTTGAGGCCTAACGGAGTAGCGGCATTATCGAGGCCAAGCATGTTGGCAGCGATATTCATAAAGATGCTTCCCGACACGGGATGCCCCTTAGGAATGTCAGGAAACAGCCTCACAAACACTGGCGAAAGTGCCCGGGCAACGGCACTGACCACCCCGCCTTTCTCGCCTATTTTCATGATGCCAAGCCACAAAGAAAGCACGCCAGTGAGGCCCAACGATATCTCGAAGGCTGTCTTCGACGAGTCGAAAGTCGAAGCCATCATAGCAGGAAACACCTCGGTGTCGCCGAAGAATACAAGCCTGACAACCCCTATAACGAAAGCCGTCAGCACGAA
The DNA here is from genome assembly GCA_017469955.1 of Prevotella sp. GTDB lineage: Bacteria > Bacteroidota > Bacteroidia > Bacteroidales > Bacteroidaceae > Prevotella. The sequence continues at coordinate 43,858 of JAFUFJ010000006.1, read as the reverse complement.
ACCTATCCAGATATAGTTCAATACCATTGCGCCAAATTTACCTGCAAAAGTAACTCTTTTCTTGCATTCGGCAAAACTTCCTTGCAAGAAAGATGGCCCTTGCCGGCAAGATTGGCCCCACCCAACGGCAGGAAGGCTGCCCGTTTACGGGGCAAAAGATGATCTATTGAAGAGCAAAAGATGATGTTTTGCCGACCAAAAGATGATGTTTTACAACAGAAAAGCTGCCCCTTCTTGTCGTGAAAAGGCAGCTTTCGGTGTATGATGTCATTTCTTTTTAGGCTTTCTCCGTGCCCATCCTTCTTCGCTGAAGTCGGGGATGTCGCCCTTCAGGCGCATCGAGTCGGGGTTCAGGAACTTCATCCATTCTTCTTTTCCGTAGTGGCGCTTGGCGGGTTCGTCGGCCTTTTTCTGGCGTCCGCGACGGTCTTCACGGCGAGGCTTCTCGTCTCTACGGCCGGCGTTCCTGGCGTTTCTGGCGTTCTGCGGAGCCTTTTCGTCGGCATCATTGCATCTCACGGCGCGCCCTTTGTATTCGGTTCCCGTGAGGTTGAGCATCACTTTCTCGGCATCGCGCTCAGGCACCTCGATGTAACAGAACTTCTGCAGGAGGTCGATGTGTCCCACTTGCTGTCTTCCTGGCACGTGCTTGTTGATGAATTGCATCACCTCTCCGGGGTAGAATCCGTCGGTCTTACCCAGATTGATGAACAGCCTGCGGTAGCCTTTCTCGGCTTTTCTCGGCCCGCGTTGTGCCGGTTGTCGCTCGCTGCGCTTCTCGTTGCGCTTTGCTTTCTCGCTCTTCGGCTTCACGATCTCGGGCGCATCTGCGTAATAAGAGAGGAACCTGCCAAACTCCAGCGACACTATTTTCTTCAGGATGTCTTCCTTGTCGACATATTCGAAGTGGCGGTTGATGTCCTGCATGAAGGGAGCTATCTGCTCTTCGTCTACGTCTACTTTCTGTATTTCGTCAATGGCCTTGTAAAGCTGCTTGGTGCATATCTCGCGCGGAGAGGGCAGATCGCCGTCGACAAACTGCTTTCCGATCTCCTTTTCGATGAGCCTTACCTTGTGCTTCTCTCGAGTGTGGATGATGGAAATGCTGGTTCCTTTCTTTCCCGCACGTCCTGTTCGTCCGCTGCGATGGGTATAGTTTTCGATGTCGTCGGGCAGCCCGTAGTTGATGACATGTGTCAGGTCGTCTACATCCAGACCACGTGCGGCGACGTCAGTGGCCACGAGTAGCTGCGTGAGATGCTGCCTGAATTTCTGCATTGTCAGGTCTCTCTGTGCCTGACTGAGGTCTCCGTGCAGCGACTCTGCATTGTATCCGTCCTTGATAAGCTTGTCGGCCACCTCCTGAGTCTCCACCTTTGTACGGCAGAAGATGATGGCATAGATGCGGGGATAGTAGTCGACGATGCGCTTCAGGGCCAGGTATTTGTCCTTGGCATTGACCAGATAATAGATATGATTGACGTTTTCGGCGCCCTCATTGCGGCTTCCTACGACGATTTCCTTGTGGTCATGCAGATAGTTGAGGGCTATTTTCTCGATCTCCTTGCTCATGGTTGCCGAGAAGAGCAGGGTGTTTCTGTCGGCTGGAACGCCTTCCAGAATGGCGTCGATGCTTTCCGAGAATCCCATGTTGAGCATCTCGTCAGCCTCGTCGAGCACCACGTTCTGCACCTTGTCGAGCTTGGCTACGCCCCTGTTCATCAAGTCAATCAGCCGGCCCGGCGTAGCAACGATGATCTGGGCACCATGCTTCAAGGCGTGGATCTGATTGATAATCGACGTTCCTCCATAGACAGCCTCGATGTGAACGTGAGGCAAATACTTCGAGAAGCTTTTCAAGTCGTCGGCTATTTGCAGGCAAAGCTCGCGCGTAGGGCTTATCACAATAGCCTGTGTCTCACGGCTTTCGGGGTCGATTTTCTGCAGCAATGGAATGCCGAATGCTGCCGTTTTACCCGTTCCTGTCTGCGCCAAGGCGATGACGTCGTTTCCCGTTCCCAACAGATAGGGTATGACTTGTTCCTGTACAGGCATAGGCTGTACGAACCCTATCTCCTCAATTGCGCGCCTGATCTCTTGACAGACGCCTAATTCTTCAAATGTCTTCATTTTCATAAATTTGCGTGCAAAGGTACTGCTTTTTAGCGGATTTTCCGTATCTTTGCAGCATGAATATTTGTATTTTTTGCTCTGCCAACGATAAAATTGATGCAGATTACTTCAAAAAGACTGACGAACTCGGCCGATGGTGCGCCCGAAACAGCCACACGATTGTCTTCGGTGGTACCAATCAAGGCTTGATGGAGTGTGTGGCAAAGGGTGCCTTTGAAGAGGGCGGACATGTGGTTGGTGTCATTCCTGAGATAGTAGAGCGGGGCGGACGCACGTCGAAACACGTCCACACTCATATCTGGACCAACAACCTTAGCGACCGGAAGGACGAGATGATCGGCCGCAGTGACGCCATCATTGCCCTGCCGGGCGGTATAGGAACGCTTGACGAGGTGTTCACAGTGCTGTCGGCTGCATCGATAGGTTACCACAGGAAACGGGTGATTCTCTACAACATCAACGGCTTCTGGCAGAAGCTCGTTGAGCTGATGGACGACCTGCAAGGCCGTGGAATGATACGCGGACAGTGGAGAGAGCAGCTGCTGGTGGCCGACACGCTTGACGATGTCGTCAGGCATATCGAAGCCCTCAGCCGGTAAAAACGGGGCCTCCTGCCTGAGAACGGACAACATGCTTGCCGGTTGGCAAACCTGTTGACGGGCTGACAAGCGGGCTTTTCCGACATGATTTCCCTCCTTTCTTGACAAGGCTTCTCACCCTTCTGCTTGAGAAACCTAAGACTTCTCGTCCGTACATCATAGATGTATGAAGCATACCAAGCACATGTATGGAGCATTTCTCTATGGTGTACGGACGGGAAAGGGCTGTGTTCTTTCCGTCCAACGACAGCGTTTCATGCATCATGAACGGGAGACGTGCCGTTGAAGGCTTTCGCTTGACGGGCAGGAAGCGCTGTCTTCAAGCCGGCAAGAGGCACCTCTCGCGCCGTCATTCCCCGTCGGTTTTCCGCTCCTTTGCCTGTATTTTGTCGACAATCAGGGCGATAGCTCCGTCGCCAGTGACGTTGCAGGCGGTGCCAAAGCTGTCCATTGCGATGTAGAGGGCAATCATCAATGCCTGCTGATCGGGCGAAAAGCCGAGGATAGAAGCCAGCGGTGCGAGGGACGCCATGATGGCTCCTCCGGGTACTCCGGGTGCTGCAACCATGACAATGCCCAGCATCAAGACGAAGTTGACAAACAATGGCAGGCCGTGAGGCATTCCTTCGAGCAGACAAATGGTCAATGCACATGCCGTTATTTTCATAGCAGAGCCCGACATATGTATCGTGGCACAGAGCGGGATAGTGAAGCCAGCTACGTCGTCAGACACACCGTTCTTCAGCGTCTGTCTCAGGGTCACGGGGATGGTTGCTGCCGACGACGAGGTGCCAAGGGCCGTAAGATAGGCCGGAAGCATGTTCCAAAGCAGCCGCAATGGGTTCTTTCTCGCCAGTCCGCCGGCAATGATGAACTGGTAGAAGAGGATGAAGATGTGGAGCGCAAAGATGACAAGAATGATGCGAAGGAACACAGCCATGATGTGATAGGCCTCGCCCGTATGCGTCATCTGCAGGAAAATGCCGAAGATATACAGCGGCAACAGGGGGATGATGGCCTTCTCAATGGTCTTGACAATGACTGCACGAAATTCAGAAAACGCCGATTTCATCGAGGGAAACGTGCCATAGGCCACCGTCAGTCCCATCATAAATGCGAACACCAGGGCAGCCATCACGTCGAGGATAGGCGGGATGCTGATCGAGAAGTAGGGCAACACCTCGGCAGCTTTGCCCACTGTCGAGAGATGACCCGTGGCCGACACCATGCTTGGAAAGAGCCAAGAACCCACACCATAGGCCAGCATGCCCGACAGAACGGTGTCGAAATAGGCAATGAAGACGGTGAGCAGCAGCAGACGACCGGCACCTTTGCCGATGTCGGCAATGGCCGGTGTGACCAAGCCCACGATGATAAGCGGAATCATAAAGCCAAGAAACTGGCTGAAAACACTGTTGAAGGTCGTGAACACACGCACCCATCCTTCGCTGAACAGCCCCCCGAACACCACGCCAAGAACGATGGCTATGAGGATGCGAGGCAGCAGTCCTACTCTTTTCATGTTGATTTTCATATCGGTTTTCTTAAGGTCTATCCCTCGGTATGCGCAAAGAGGTCGCCCTCCAGAGCCTCGGTTTCGAGCTTCATCCGGCCCGCAAAATCGCGTGACACGTAGTTGTAGATGTCCTTGCAGGCATTCTCTGAGAAGCGTTGTCCACTCCATATAAGGTCGGCCCACTGGTCGGCATTGAGCCCTTCGGCCAGCTTTTCGCGGGTGATGCCATACTTGATCAGCCCGTAAATCAGCCCTGCGTTGAAGTTATCGCCGGCCCCTATGGTGCTGACAGGTTTGCTTTCTGCCCCTACCGGATAGGTCTCTCTGATGTTGTTTGCTGCCCTTAGCTGCACAGGATGGGGCCCGTCGGTGCAGATGAAGTTACGGCAATAGAACGAGATGTCGGCCTTATAGACGGCGTCGGGGTCGCTCTTGCGATAGAGATTCTCAAAGTCTTCGCGGCTTCCGCGCACGATATCTGCATATTCGAGGTTCTCAATCAGGTTCGGACCGATGCGCACTGTGTCGCCCTTATGGGCCGAACGATAGTTGACATCATAGTAGATGATGGCCTCGGCAGCGCGTGCTCTCTCGAGCAGTCCTGAGACATGCCGGCGTATAACGGGGTTGACGGCATAGTAAGAACCTATGATGACGATGTCGTTTGGGCAGATTTCTGGGTAATCAAAGTCGAGCCTGTCGTGCGGATGATCTTTGTAAAACAGGTAGTCGGCCTCGTTGTTCTTGTCGAGAAAGGCCAGCGAAAGGGGCGACCTTGTGCCCGGAAACGAGGCTACTCTGCTTGCATCGACGCCGTTTTCGGTGAGGAAGTCGACCACGAAACGGCCTATCCGGTCGTCGCCGGCCTCACTGATCATCACTGCAGGGACACCGCATCGTCCCAGGGATATCATGGCATTGAACACACTTCCGCCGGGGATGGCTGCCACAGGGGGCTGCAGCAAGCCCGACTTCAGGTCGTCTCGAAAGATGATATCGAGCACTGTCTCGCCGATTCCGATTACTTTTCTCATTGTGTGATGGTTTGTTGGTTGTATGGACTGATGGCTGTTGCCGGCGTCAACTATCGGTAGAGATAGCGTTCTCCGCAGCTCATGATGACGTAAGGACGGGTGGCTTCCTGCATTTTATAATAGGTAAGCCAGTAGGCTTCACGATGGTCGATGGTGTGAGAGAGCTCGTTTTCGTGGCCGGTGACGACGACTTTAGGACGATAACCCTCGACGACTTTGTCCAACGGACGTGCCCAACAGTCGACAATCATCACGTCGACCTTCGGCACACGTTCATGGGCTTTGACGATCCAGTCCATGTCTTCCGGCAGGTCCTGGTCGCCGATGTGGGCAATGGTGATGTGCTCTGGAAAAGTGATGACGAAGTGATTGCACTGCAGTTCGTCCTGATGTCCGGGCAGAATGTTCAGCCTGATGGTGCTATTGCGCAAGGCCAGTTGCTCTGAAAGGAACTTGTCGGGCGCGACATGATGCAGCCTCGAGTCGTGCGGAAGGAAGTCTGACGGGCAGTAGACGGGCTTCTGCTGCGAGGCAAAGAGGCGTGCTACGAGCGGGTCGGCATGGTCTCCATGCCGATGAGTGATAAAAAGGGCGTCGCAAAGGCCGACGAGTTGGCCCGTCAGCGAGTCGCTGTACAGCTCTACATGGTTGCTCTTGCTCACGAGATCGACGGCCACTGTGGTCGAGCGGGTGCGCAGAATAAAGCCGTCATTGTAGATTTTGTAGACCTCGAGCCCGCGCTTCATGGGCTGCTTCAGCGAGGCAACCACCTTGCCTATGCGCCGTTCCATGTAGTCGCGGGCAGCCTCTGAGCGGTCGAGACGGGTGTCATGACAGACGGCATCGAGCAGATAGAGCGCCGCTTCGCGCTCCTCTGAGGGTTTCACCGAGGGCAGATGACGGTCAAGCATGTCGTCGACGAAGTCGAGCAACACGCTGGTCTGCGTCTCGAGATACTTGTCTTGATTGCCCCAATAGTGCAGGGCGCGCGTCTTTTTCTGTGCCGTTGCCGTGACGGCTGCAGCCAATAGTGCTGCCAACAGGAGTGCTTTTCTTGATGTGTTCATGCCCATAGCGATCGTGCCTTCCGGCCTTTTGTTCCTACAACGACAAGCCCTTGCCGGCTGAGCGGACGCCGTTCTCCGGCTCTTCCGACAGACTTATCAAGGGCAAAGTTACAACTTTTCCTGCAAAAAAGCGCCGTTTCATCGGAGCAAAAAGCATCTTTTTCCCAATCTTCCCGCCACTTTTCCCGCAGCCTCCCCTCCCTTCAGCCTGAGAAAGCTAAGCTTTTAGCCCGAGAACCCATAGAGTTATGACCGAGAAAGCTATCCTTTCTCACCCAGAAACCATAGACTTCTCGGGCTGAAAGGATAGCTTTCTCGGCGACGGCCGGCACGACTGTCCCGCTCTTCCGCCTGCTGTTTCGGCAAGAACCGCTTCGCTACAGGGCCTCCAAGGCCCGGTAGTCGACCTTCCCGCGTGACGTACGAGGCAGTGAAGGCAGCACCACGACGTCAGCAGGCACCATGTATCCGGGCAGTTGTTCTCGGCAATATTCCATGACTTCGTCTCTTGCACGGCTGGCATCCGTGCCCTTTTTACATTCGACAAAGGCCTTTGTCACGTTAATCCGACGGTCGTCGTGAACACCAATCACACTGCATGCAGCCACCGAAGGATGCCTGGACACGACACTTTCGATGCGGTCGGGGAACACTTTCGACACCACTCCGTGGTCGTCTCTTTGCATAAGCAGGCGTTTCATGCGCCCGCTGACAAAGAGAACTCCGTCTTCCGTAAGGTAGCCCAGGTCGCCTGTATGCAGCCATCGGGTTCCGTTCTCGTCGGTTTTTATCATGGCATCTGTGGCTTCTTGGTCATGATAGTAGCCCGCCATCATCGTCGGTCCTGCAAAGCAAACCTCACCTTCCTCGCCGTAGGTCAATTCCTTTCCCGCCTCGACATCTGCGATCTTACAGTTGACATTCACGTGGGGAATGCCCACACTTCCTTCGACATTACACCTTGAACCCTGAATGCTCAGCGTCGCACTGCTCGTCATTTCGGTCAAGCCTATGCCCTTGGTCACCTTGATAGTGGCACCGCACTCCTTGATCTTTTCATTGGCTGCGCGCTCGACTTCTGCGTCAAGCCGCTCACCACCTGAAGCCAACATCCGAAGAGTCGACAAACTGTCAGGCCGGGAAGGCTGCTGCAAAAGGACCTCAAAATAGGCCGGTATCAGCATCGTGTAGCCCACTTTGTAGCGGCTCACATAGTCAATGAACTTCGCAGGGTCGTACTTTGGTATCAACAAGTTTTTGTATCCGTAGCTTAATGCGGCAATGGTCGTGTTGACCAGACTCGCATTGACAAAGGGAGGAAGCACTGTCATCATACAGCCTTGCCTTTCAAAAGACGTATCGACTGCCAGCGAATATGACAAAGCCATGATGCTGTCGTTGGTGCAAACCACACCCTTTGGCGTGCCCGTTGTTCCTCCTGTATGGGAGATAACCGCCCAGTCGTTGTCGGCTTTCTGCACAGAAGGCAGGCTGACGGCTTTGCCTTTCCTGATGAAAGTCTTCCAAGACACAACGGTCTGGGTCTCCTTGATGCGCTCCGAAGAATCTTTTAATGCATATAAACCACGAATGACCGGCGAGAGAGACTGCGTGGGAGAGACTACGACTGCTTTCTCTACCGACGTGCCTTCGAGCGAGTTCTTCATCATAGCATAGGTTCCTGTGAACATGATGAACAGACGACTCTTGACCTCATTCAGGTAGTATTGAGTCTCCTTTACACTGGGTAGCGGGTGTATCATGTTACTGATCGCACCGATTTTGTTGACGGCATAGAGCAGGTATACGGCCTCTGGCGTGGAAGGCATGGCAATGGTGACGATGTCGTTGCGCCTCACTCCCGCCGCAATCAGTGCCCTGGCACACTCGTCGATGCGGTCGAACAGCTCGCCAAAGGTGATCTTCTTATAGTAATAGAGCAGGGCAACATCGTCGGGATAGGCTTCGTTGGAGGCTTTCAGACATTCGTATATGCTGCCCTTGGGCCACGTTCCCTCGACATGTTCCTTGCGATAGAACTGCATCCAGGGGCGGTCTGTCGACGGGAGTCCTGTGCTATGCGGTCGTTCTTCCATGATTGTTTGAGACTGAATGGTTGGCATAATGGGCGACACACCTCGTCAACAAGGCTGCCAAAAGAAACTCATGAGCCCATTCCATGTGGCGCAAAATCAGCGAGAACAATACCATCGTTACGACGATTGCCACCGCATAGACACCCCATACACGCCCATACCAGGGCTTTTTTCTATAGCAAAGCCACAGTAAAAGGGGAAGCGGGTTGAAGGTGATGAACAGCCAATTCCAGGATGCTCCGAAGGATTTTGTGACAGAGACGACCAGCATCATGAGGGAAAAGAGGGTGTAGCCTGTCGCCAACAGCACGTCGACTGCCTTTGCCGGCCAGCGAACATGGAAGCGTTTCTCAACCCATGTCACCAGCAAGACGACGACAAGCAGACCTAAGAACAGGCGGAAGGGCGTGACTGCAGACGGCTTTGTGACGCGCATCGACAGGAGAACTGTCCTGACAGGCTCTTCCAAGGCCGGACGAACGCTGCCGTCGTTGCCCCTGATGGTTGCCTCTGGCAGCAATAAATCCAAATAGATTGGGTTGATCATTGTCGTTAAAGGCCAGGGACTATCGTTGGGAACTCCCGACATCAACGACATGGCCATGAAGTAGATCCATGGCGAACGCTGCCCTAAAAGCAACTCACAATACTCCCGGGGAAGCATGTCAAGCAGGCTGTTGTCGTGGTATTCGAAGTCCTCATTCTGCAGGGTTGAGCTGATGACCCGATAAAGAGTATTGGTACAGTTGTTGAAGATGTAGTCGAAAGGCATCGTGGGTCCTTTGGCTACTTGCTTGTCTATCTGCTGCCAAAGCATCCGCTTCTCGTCGAGCGTGAGGTTGAGAACATACTCTCTCATGCCTCTCTGCTCGTCTTGGAAAGGCTCCAAATAGCGATTGAAGGACAAGGGTTCGTAGCCAGCTTTGGCACGTCCCGTCAGGAGATGGAGGTTGAACTCGGGCCCCATCTCCAAGGATGTATTGTAGGAGAAACAATAGTCCATGTCCTTGGTCGGACACTGCAACCGCAACGCACAGTGGCCAAGCACGAAGAAAGCATCGTCGCCGGGGTCGGCAATCAATATGCTTGCAATGACGAAATTGCTGCTGTCGGGCAGCAACTCATAGGGAACGGGCTCCTGAAGGGCCTGCGCCTTCACGGGCATTGCCGTGAGAATCCACAGGAAAAACGCCATGAGCAACGTCGCTCCAGGCACGATCATCTTGTTATTTTTCATGCTGCAAAGGTATAGATTATTCCATGAGACCAATAAAAATATAACACTAAAAAATAAAAAAATCGAAGCAAAAGCGCCCTTTTCGACAGCATTGACGAAAATCAGGCAAAGACTTGCCAGGAAAGAAACTCTGCTTTCGCGGGCAACATCCTGTGGGACTTGGCCGAGAAACCTGCCCTTTCAGGGTGAGAAGTCTTAGCTTTATGCCCAATAACCCATAGCTTTCTCACCCAGAAACCATAGACTTCTCGGGCAGAAACCTTAGCTTTCTCGGCGACAACAGCCAGAGACGAGGGCCGGAAGGCTCGCCTGTGCCAGCAACCTTGGCACTCCCGCACAAGAAAAGCCGGCACGCTTCAAGCATGCCGGCCTGTCGGTTTTCCGGATGTTGGCTTCCGCCTGTCGGCCGAAAGCCACGCCTTTCCGTTTATCGTGCGATATATTTCTTGCCGTCCTTGACGATGATTCCCTTGGCGTTGTCGTTCACAACCTGACCTGCAAGATTATAGGAAATGCCGGCGTTGGCTGCGGTCTTCACCTGAGAAATGCCGTTGGGATCGTCCGTAACATGGCCCTCATAGTCGGCGTCGAACTTGGGATATTCCTCGCCTACGGCACGGAAGATGACGTAGACATAGGTGTCTGGTTCGGTGTTCCAGAAGTGTTCATACTCGTCAAGCAGGCAGTCCTCGGGCATTGGCTTGTCTGGATCATCCTCGGCAGAGTTGGCATTTTCAGGATGGTCGGGGTTGTTCACGTTGATGACGTCGCCCAACTCAGACCACTCAAAATTCATATACTTGTTTTCACCCTCTTCAGTCAGGGTCGCATAGACGTCGCGACGTCCGTAGAGTCCGTCTTCTTGTACCTTGTTGGCATAGCAAACCAGCTCGTAACCCTCAAGGGCTGCGGGATAGACACGGATGCGAAGTGCATCCTGACTGACAGAGTTGTTGCAGTCATTCACCTGGTCCCAGCCTCCCTGAATGTCGATAACAGCCTTCAGAAAGGCCGTTTCTCCCCAGTCTTCAGAATACTCCTTGATGTACTTGGCATCGTCGTCGTTCTTGGTGTACAAGTAAACTTCACCAGCACCGGTAGGATGAACCTGGGCTTGGGTGTAGAGACACTTGTAGCCTGTTACAGTGGCATGGGCACTCATGGCAAGAGCCACGGCAGCAATCAGCGTAAAAATTTTCTTCATAATGATTTCCTTTTTTAGTTATTATTGGTTTTACATACTATAATTTCACCATGCAAAATTACAGAGAAACGCTCAAGGAAAATATAAATTTTGAACCTTTTTTTACAAAAATCGAACAAAAAAGCCCTCCACATGGCCCAAAAGCGGGACAAATGAAGAATGTAAAACTGATTTGAACCGAAATGTCGTCAATACCTATGGCAAAAGAACGTCGTGAGAAACCTATGGGTTATGCACGAGAAACCTGTGGATTCTGCACGAGAAAGGATAGGGTTCTGGCTGACAAAGGATAGGATTCTGGGCCATAAAGCTAAGACTTCTCGCCGAGAAGGTGGCCCTTTCTCGCCGGGAAGCCACACGAAGGCTGGCCTCAAGACCGACGGTTCTGCACAAGACGCATGGCCACTCGCACCAGCAGCGGGCTGACCATCAGCACATGAGTCAAGTCAATCATGGGCGCCACCGGCCACAATGCGACATAGATCAGCAAGGCTGCCAGATAAAGCCAATAAGCTTTCGCGTAGGCTTTCCTGCGCCGGAAGCACAGCCAAAGCAAGCAAGGAAGGGGATTGAAGACCAGCAAATTCCAGTTATTAGACGCTCCTGGCATGTCAGAAATGCAACAGAGATAGAAGATGAAGAGACCGCAGACAGTCTGCATGACGAACAGAAGACCATCGAAAATGCGCTGAGGACGACCGTAACCTTTCGACCATTCATGCACACTGACCAGCATCGAAAGGAGCAGAAGTATCAGGAAAAGCAAGCGCGGAGTAAACCAAGAAACGGGATAGTCAAAGCCCTGCTCGACTATGGTCGTGGGCAAAGCCTTCACGAATGGGCGCTCGTCACCCTCGAAAGTCTGAATGACAGCCGTGTCAAACGACTTGACTATGAGCATCGGAGCCATCTTGTCTTCCTGAGGTCCCTGCTCTTCACCCGTCGCACCAAGGATGGTTGTCCAGAAGAAGTCGGTCCAGGGAAGTCCTTCACTGATACGATGGACAAACTGACGATAGGTTCCTGTGATGCCCGAATCAAGGTGTTTAAATACGATTTCCTCACCTTGCATCACACGCTCCAAGGCATAGAAGCACATCGAAGAGCAGTTGGTATGCAGGAAATTGTACTGCCGGTGGGCACCCGTCACCAGTTCTTTGTCGAGCATTCGCCAGAGTTCACGGGTTTCTTCCGTGGTCAGATTGAGGATGTATTCTTTGACTTCTCTCCGTGTTTCCTGATATTCTTTCAGGAAAACATCTGTAGGAAAGGCGGCGTACTGGCCGAGTCCTTTCCCGCGAAACATACCTATGCGGTTGACAAGGTTGTCGTCCAGGCAATAGGAAAACACGAAATCAAGGTCGGCAGAGGGACATTGCAGGCGCAAAGCACAATGCCCATAGCATGAGTAGAAGTCGAGTCCCGGCTTGCAAACGAGCAAACTTGAAACAAGATCGGTGGGTTCTGCCGACGTGCTGTCGGCCTGTGAATAGGCAGGAACCGTAAAGGCCGTCAGCAGCAGGAGGAGGAATGACTTGCTGATGCGGATGATATTCTTCATTGAAATGTATCCCTTGCAGTGCGTTTAGGTTTGACTTCAGAATTAGAAAACGTGCTGCGAAGGTACGATTAAGCGAGCGAAATACCAAGAAAAAAGGGAGATTTTTTTCGTTTTTCCCCTCCTATTCCATTTTTTCGAGGAAGCGTTGCAGGGGATCGGGGTCGCCTTCGTTGGCCATGATGAGCCGGCATCGTTCGGCAAGCGACGACGAAGGCTGCTTGCGTCGGCGTATGTTGTTGATCACGGCGGTATGGTTTTTGGGGCAGGAGACGTGGAGGTTCCGGCAAAGAAGGCGAATGAGCCGGGTGTAAGTGATGCATCTTCCGAAGCGGTCGACAGCCATTCCTCGCAGCCACATGGCATGAGAGAGCTCGAGAAGGTCGCTGACTGGTCCGCACCAGCGTATGCGGTCGTCTTCGGAAATGTGCATGATGTGGCGGAAAGCCTGCTGCAAAGTCTGTTCGACCAGTTGCCTGTCAATGGCAGGAGGGTTATCGTTCCAGGTGTTGACGGTGTTGCTGTTCATTGCTTTTAAGGAGTGTCGTAAGGAGTTTTTCTTGTTGCCAAGCGGCTGCAAAGATAGGGATGTCGTGTGAAGCAATGCTTCTTTTCTGGAATTTTTCTATTAAAAAAGCATAAGAAGGGAGTGCTTTCAGGGCGAGAAGCCGGCAGGTTTACCATAAAAAGAAAGCCCCGACGGCTGCTGTCCTGGCTGGCAGAAAGCGGTCGTCGGGACCGGAAGAGGGTGTCACGGACGGGAGTTCCGGCGCATCAGCCTCAGAAGATTCCTGAAGCCTGGGCGCCAAGCACGCCGAGCAATGCCGTGACCAATGCCGCAATCACTTTGAGAACTGCCTTGACGGTTTCTTTCTTCATGGTCTGACTGGTAAGTTTGACGGCGATTAGTCGTTGTTCTCGGCCTCTTCTTCGGCATCCTCGACGGCGTTCTTTGGCAAGGCCGAAAGCTTTACTCCGCTCAACATCATCGTGGTAGCACGCTTTCCTTTGCCCCGCCCGCTGAGGTATTTCTGCTCGGGACGGAAGTTGATGTGCGTGCCGACGATGTGCTTCTCGGGAGTGAAGGTGTCGGTAGTAGCCGCGGGCTTGGTAGTGATGCCGGCGCTGAAGATGCCCAGTCGGTCGAGCTTCACTGAGTGAGAGTTCTGCAACTCGCGCTTCATCACGTTGACAAGCTCGATGAGCACGGCATAAACATCGCTCTCCTTGACACTGACATTGGACTCAATCTCCTGTGCAAGCTGCTGCAGAGAGACCGTGTTGGTCATCTTTGCACGTGCATACCACTTGCCTTGATTCTTCGAACCGGTGCGTTTCTCCTGATAGAGTTTGTAGAATACTGCCATAGTTTTTTCCTTTCTTTAGTTGTTTTAAGGTTAATACTTGTGTGTTTTGTTTGTAAGGTTAATGAATGGTTGGGCTCAGCTTCCTGCAACTTGGCGCCTTTGATTGCTGGTTGCTTTTGCTGGTGCAAAGGTACGACGGAAATGCTTCTTGTGCAAGCAAACGGAAAAGGTCGTGTTAACCACGGCCATTTCTGGCCCGGAAGTCTGCCTCCGGAGCATCATTTCCGTGAGGGATGCGGTGACAAGAAGGCTCCGCACTCCTATATATATAATAAGGTATAGGAAAACCTGCGGAAGGCGGATGGCCGAGAAAGCTATCCATTCATCCCGAGAAGCCTTAGGATTCTGGACGAGAAAGCTAAGGGTTGTTGCGAAGAACCCATAGACTTCTCGGGCTGAAAGGATAGCTTTCTGGAGAACATCAAACTCGATACGCAAACAGTACGCATTTGATACCCAACAGGAAAAGGGACGAAAACGAAGATCGCAGCAGCCTTTTTCCGATGAAATGGGCGATTTTTGAAGTTTTCCTTCTTTTCCGATTTTCCAAAAAAGGGTTCTTGATACGCATTTAGTACGCAAACAGTACGCATTTGATACGCATGCCAAGCCGGCGAAAGAGGTGCCGGAAGAAGCAGACGCGGGACCTGCATGAGCCCAAGAATGCACTGCGCGGTGTTTCGGTTCGATTTTGAAAGAAACGGTGATTTTCTGAGGTTTTATCGGAAGAAAGATGCAAAATGATTCAAAATTGACGATTTTAAGTTCAAATTTTGTATTCCAGTCTTACTTTTCTCCGTACCTTTGCACCCAGAACTTAAACCTGAAACCTGAATATGGATTTTAGCGAACTTTATCAGACTTATCATTCAAGGCTTGTCGAATATGGCATGCACTACCTTCAGAAAGAAGACGCGGAAGACGTAGTGCAGGATGTATTGATGACCTTATGGATCAGGCGCGACGCCCTGACATTTGTCAACGATGTGAACGCTTACGTGTTCTCGTCGGTGAAGAACCGTTGCCTCGACGCCGTGAAACGCCAGGCCTTCCGCCAAGAATACTTCCGCCGCACGCTGGCTTCGACGCTGCTTGACCTGCGCATGGAGATGATAGGAAACCATTCGCAAGTGGCCAATGAGGTTGAGTTACACGAGATGGAACGGCGTGTAGAGCAAGCTGTCAACTCGTTGCCCAAGGCCTGTCGCACGATCTTCCTGATGAGTCGCGAGCAAGGAATGAAATACAAGGAGATCTCACAGGCGCTGAACATCTCGCCCAACACCGTGGAATGTCAGATGGTCATCGCACTGAAGAAACTGCGACAGCAGCTCAAAGTATCCTAAACATAACGCACGGGCGCCTGCCTGCAAACAACTTTCAACTGACAAATTACGGCAATAGCCGACAGCTTCAAATCTTCATCTCCCCGGAAAAGGGGACACTTTCGGAACAGAAAACACACCTTTCACGGTCTGAGCCGTGCCAACATCAGTATATCTGACAGTATTAAAAACCTTGAAGAAATAAAAATTATGAAGAAGATCATTCTCTCATGCCTGCTAGCTTCACTGTCTGTCAGCCAGAGTCTTGCACAGCAAGTGGCGCCCTTTAAAGCCGGCGACCGCGTGGCTTTCGTAGGAAACAGCATCACCGACGGCGGTCACTATCACTCGTATATCTGGCTCTACTACATGACACACTTCCCCGAAGAGCGCCTGTGGATGGCCAATTGCGGCATAGGAGGCGACACTGCCGAGAACATTCTGAAGCGCCTTGACGGCGACGTGTTTGCCAAACGCCCGACAGTGATCACCCTCACCTTCGGCATGAACGACTCGGGCTACTTCGAGTATAACGGCGACAATGCCGAGGATTTCGGCAACAAGCAGGTGGCAAAGAGCCGGGAAAACTTCCTCGAAATAGAGAAAAGACTGAAAGGAGCGAGCGACATACGCAAGATCATGATCGGTACATCTCCCTATGACCAGACGTCGACTTTCAACGACAATATCTTCAAAAACAAGAACGATTACATGCAGAAGATCGTGGCTTTCCAAGACTCTGCGGCCAAGGCTAACCGATGGGAAATGGTGGACTTCAACAGACCTATGACCGAGGTTAACCTGCGCGAACAGGCTAAAGACCCGAAATTCACCCTCATAGGCAACGACCGTGTACACCCCGATAACGACGGTCATATGTATATGGCCTACCTCTTCCTGAAAGCTCAGGGCATGGACGGCAAGCCCGTGGCTGAGGTTACTATCGACGGAAAGGGAAGAGTCACCGGCGAAGAGAACTGCAAAGTGACGAACGTCAGACGCCAGAACGGCGTGACAACGTTTGACTATCTGGCCGAATCGCTGCCCTATCCGCTCGACACCATTGCCCATGGCTGGGGATTCAAGCGCCCACAGGCCGACATCGTGAAGTTCTGTCCGGAGTTCATCGAGGAGATGAATCGCGAACAACTCACCGTGAAGGGACTGAAAGGACAATACCGACTGCTCATCGACGAGGTGCTTATCGACACGCTTTCGGCCGTCCAGCTGCAGGAAGGCGTCAACCTTGCCACCTACCGACACACCCCTCAATACCAGCAAGCCTGCAAAGTGATGGCGTTGAACGAGGAACGTTGGGAGACAGAACGTCGCTTCCGCGACTATGCTTGGCTGCAATACAACTTCTTCATGCCCCGCGGTCTGCTCGACGTCAACGACGAACATGCTGCAGAAGTGTTCCGCGAAGGCCAGAAAAAAGACGGATGGGTGGCCGCAAGACGCGAACTTTACGACAAGATGATCCATCAAGAAGTGCGTGAAGCCTATCAAGACGAAATGAAACTGCTCGTCGATCGCATCTATCAGGTCAACAAACCCCAGACACGACACATACGCATCGAGAAAATAAAGTAAAGTCTTCATCATCGCATCTATCATGAATAGGTTTTGTTTAGTTGTAATATTAGTGATGTCAGCGTTAAGCACCTCGGCCAATGAGGTGCTTTCGCTCAATAGTAAGGACGGTACTCTTTGGAAGCTTTTCCCAACTGACGGGGTGGCACAGCCAAGAGTTATCATCGGAAGATTTGAACCGACAGCCTATGTTGAAGGCATTGTGCCGGGCACCGTGCTTAACGCTTACGTACAGGCCGGAGAGGAAGAAGACCCTGACTGGGGAGACAACGCCTACAATATCGACGAGACGAAATACAACCGTTCGTTCTGGTATCGCACCACCTTCGACCGCCCCGAACTGTCGAACGGCAAGCGAACCATCCTTACTTTCGAAGGAACCAACCGCTATGCAACCATCTTCTTCAACGGAAAACAGATCGGACGCATCAAAGGACACGTGCTGAAGGTGCGCTACGACATCACATCCCTGCTCAAAGACGAATACAATATCCTGGCCGTAAAGATAGAAACCCCAAAGGCAAGCGTGCTGCCTCGCGATGCCAGTTATGCCAACTATGTCATGCCAACCTATGTGGCAAGCCACAGCTGGGACTGGATGCCTTACGTTCCGGGGCTCAATTGTGGTATCACAAACGATGTCTATCTGGAGTTTGCCGGCGACGTAACCCTGCGCGATCCGTGGGTAAGAACGACCTCACTGGGGGCAAACAACCAGATTGCCACATTGGGTTTACAGACAAGTCTCGTAAATCTCTCTGGCGAAACACGGGAGGTTGAAGTGCAGGCAACTGTCATGCCTGGCAATCAGAAAGTAACAAAGACCGTGACCATCAATGCCTCTGACTCCATTGACGTGCAGCTTAGCGACCTTGTTGTGAGAAATCCGCTGCTGTGGTGGCCTAACGGTTCGGGCGAGCAAAACCTCTATACTTGCCGGTTTGACGTACTGATCGACGGCAGCATCGTCGACACAAAGACCGAGACCTTCGGCATCAAAAAGTATGAATACAAAAAGGAGAACACCACGATGGTGGTCTATGTCAACGGCAAGAAGGTCTATTGCAAGGGAGGAAACTGGGGCATGAGCGACTATATGCTGAAATGTCAGGGCAAGGAATACGACACCCGCATCAAGCTTCACAAAGACATGCACTACAACATGATACGACTTTGGACGGGCTGTGTTACCGATGAAGAGTTTTATGAAGCATGCGACAAGTACGGCATCATGGTGTGGGACGACTTCTGGCTTACCGGTCCCTACACAGGATTGACAGGTCCCGACGACAGAAAGGAATTCATGTCGAATGCCAAAGACAAGGTTATACGCCTTCGTAACCACCCATCGCTGGCCATTTGGTGCGGTTGTAATGAGGGTTGGCCCTATGATGAATTGAACCAAGAGATCATTGATGTCGTCAAGACTTATGACGGTAGCGACCGTGTTTACATACCAAACTCCCACAATGGCTATCCCACTCGTCAGCAGTATGAGGACCAAGACGGCTCAGGACTGGGCCTTTCGGGAAGCGGATGGTGGACCAATTTCCCTCCAGAAGAATACTTTGAAAAAGGTATTTGGGGAGGAGGAGGCGACCAAGGAGACAAGGTTGACTGGGGATTTCGTTCCGAACTTGGCATGGGAGCCTTCACCACGTGGGAGAGTTTCAAGGAGTTTATGCCCGAGGAATACTGGTGGCCTCGCAACGAAATGTGGGAAAAGCACTTCTTCAGTGACAAGGCTGAATATGGAGGAGGAGCAGGATCGACCAACTACTTCAATACGGTTCAGACAGGGTATGGCACCTCAACAAGCGCTGAACAGTTCTGCGAAAAGGCACAACTGATGAACATCGAGGTGATGAAAGCCCTCTATGAAGGATGGCAAGACAACCTCTGGAACACCGCTTCCGGCCTGCTTTTCTGGATGAGTCAGGCGGCTTATCCCTGTTTTATCTGGCAAACCTACGACTACTATTATGACATGACTGGTACATATTGGGGAGCAAAGAAGGCCTGTGAGCCCGTGCATATCCAGTGGAACTGTCACAACAACAAGATCAATATCGTCAACACAAGTGGCGAGAATGCTGACGGTCTTACGGCAGAAATACAAATGTTCCGCCTCAACGGAACACCCTATGAGCCCAATACTACTACCGTTTCTGGCATCAATGTCCCTATGAACACGGTCACGAATGTCTATCAACTTGCCACGCCTTCCTTCACAGGAATGTACTTTATCAGGCTCTATCTCTACGACAAGGACCATCACCTTGTCTCGGAAAACTTCTATTGGAAGACCACCCGAGGCAGCAAGAACAGCTATACCGACCTCAATCGCCTGTCGCAAGCCAGCGTGGAATACACCATTTTGTCGAAGGAGACCGACGACGAAGGTGTGACCCGCCTGCGTATTCGGATAGAAAACAAGGAGTCTGAGGCCTCGAAAGTGGCCTTTGCACTGCGTGTCCGTCTCGTTCATCCCTCCTCCGGCAAGCGCATTTTGCCCGTTATTATGGATGAGAACTACTTCACTCTCTTCGCAGGAGAAAGCAGGGAACTCACGCTCGAATATGATGCTTCTCTGTGTGAACCTATGCCGAAGATTCTCATCAAGCAGTACAATCATCCCGAGTTTGACCAGAATCCTGACGGCATCCGTGAGGTTTCTGCCGGCAACCAGGCCGTGAAGCCGTCGGCAACCTATAACCTTCATGGGCAGAAGGTCAGCCCTGCAGGGCCTGGCATCTATATCATCAACGGCAGAAAAGTGATCAAGTAACTGGCAAACCGGCAGTGCTCCCTTGGAGAGGAATGACTTTTCTTCGTGGGAAAGAGCCAGACGGCCGTCATTAAATAAAAGAACATATCATATTCGAGAAAATGAAAAAGACTCTGATTTCCCTGTGTTGTCTGCTGATGGCATGTGCTGTCAAGGCAGGAAAAGTAGACACTGTCGTGATTCACAGCGACGTTATGAACCGCGACATCCCCGTCATCATCGTCTCTCCCACCCTGCCTGTGCAGGTGCAGAAGACCGTAAAAGGCAAGAAACAGCCAGCCATGCCACGCATAGAGATGCGTTTTCCCGTGGTCTATCTGCTGCATGGTGCCTACGGATCGGAAAAGGCATGGCTCGAAATCAAGCCCAACCTGCCTGAGATTGCCGACGAAAAAGGTATGATTTTCGTGACGGCTGCAGCCCTGAACTCTTGGTATTTCGACTCACCCATACTAAAAGACTTCCAGTATGAGACCTTCATGACGCAAGACCTCATTGACTATGTCGACACACACTATTCCACTTTCCACAACCGACATGGGCGTGCCATCACCGGCTTGTCTATGGGTGGCCACGGAGCATTCTTCCTTTCCATGCGGCATAAGGACCTCTATGGCGCTGCCGGCTCTATGAGTGGCGGACTTGACATACGTCCTTTCCCGCTGAACTGGAACATCCCCGACGTGCTTGGAGAGATGGCTTCTCACAAGCAATCGTGGGACGAACATTCCGTTGTCAACCAGATTGACCGCATCAATGACGGTGACCTCTGGCTCACTTTCGACTGCGGAGAAGACGACTTCTTCCTGGAAGTCAACAAAGATCTGCACCGAAGGCTCCTCGGACGCGGCATCCGTCACGACTTTGCCACACGTCCAGGTGGCCATACAAGCGAATATTGGGCCAACTCACTCGACTACCATCTGCTCTTCTTCGAGAAGTATTTCCAGTCGGCAGGCACCTATGTCGGAGGCATAAAACATTGATCACCCAAGAAAAAACCATCATCATGCGAAGAATTCTTTTCACATTTTGCCTCATGACGGCAGCCCTGTATGCCACGTCGCAGACCCTGAAGCCCTTCAAGAACGGCGACCGTGTAGCCTTTGTTGGCAACAGTATCACCGATGGAGGCCACTATCATTCCTACATCTGGCTCTACTATATGACGCGCTTCCCCGAGCAACGCCTCGAAATAATGAACTGCGGCATCGGCGGAGACACATCGACTGAGATTCAGCTTCGCCTGCAAGGCGACGTTATTGAGCGACGTCCAAACACCATCTTCCTTACCTATGGCATGAACGATTCTGGATATTTCGAGCTCTATAGTGATAGCGCTCAGCAGTTTGCCGACCAACGAGTATCGCTCGCTAATGCCAACTATGCGAAGATGGAGCGCCAGCTGCTCGCCCTTGAAGGAACACGCATCGTGCAGGTTGGCACCTCGCCTTACGACCAGACTTCGCGCTTCAACAACAATATCTATCCCCGGAGGAACGACATCATACGCCGTATGATCGACACGCAAAGGCAGTCTGCCGAGCGTAACGGGTGGGAGTTCATCGACTTCAACGAAGCCATGACTGCCTTGAACACAGAGCGCCAACAGGCTGATTCGGCATTTACCGTCTGCGGTCCCGACCGCATTCACCCCGACAACGACGGCCATATGTACATGGCCTACCTTGTCTTGAAGGCACAAGGCCTTGCCAACCTGCCCGTTGCCGACATCCAGATTGACGCCCGGAAGAAAGCCGTCTTGCGCTCAGAGCGCTGCTCCGTGAGCGATCTTGCAGCCGGTCCCGACCGAGTAGAGTTCGACTATCTGGCCCAATCGCTGCCCTATCCGCTCGACACCATTGCCCGAGGCGGTATGGAATTCAAGCGTCCGCAGAGCCAAATCACGCGACTTGTGCCCGACTTCCAGTGTGAGATGAATGCCGAACTGCTCACCGTCGGCAACCTGAAGAAAGGCCGATATGCCTTTAAAATCGACGAAGTCACCATCGACACCCTCACCCACGAACAGCTCGCCGAGGGCATCAATATGGCAGACTACATGCAGACACCGCAGATGCAGCAGGCCCGTCGCCTGATGATTCTCAACGAAGACCGCTGGGAAATGGAGCGTCGGCTGCGCGACTGGGCATGGGTAGAGTTCGACTATTTCAAGAAAAACGGCATCAACGACGTAGCTTCGCCCGAGGCGCATGCCATGTATGAGCGCGACCGGCAGGGCAACTGGTGGCTGGCTTCGCGCCGAGACATCTACTACAAGATGGAGAATCCCGCCGTGAAACGTGCCTGCGAAAGCTACATGCAGTCAATTGTCGACGACATCTACCGCCTCAACCGACCGCGCCTCCACCACATTTCGCTCCAGCGACTGTAGGAGAAGGCACGCTCTTCACCCGCCCTTCACGCCGAGGACATGTGTCCAGGCCTTTGAGAAAGCTATCCTTTCAACCCGAGAAGTCATAGAGTTATTGTCAATAAACCTATCCTTTCTCGCCATGAAGTCTTAGCATTCTCACCCTAAAAGGATAGCTATCTCGTAAACAAAGGTCTGCAGAGCCTCCGGAAAAGAGCAGGGAAAACTCCCGAGAAAACCACCAGACACCCTTTAGACACTGGCTTCAAGAATAAATAAAACAATGATACATATGATCAAACCAACAACACTCAACGGCAAACGACTGCTACTTGCGCTTGTCCTTACCCTTGTCTTCGGAGGAGCATTCAGCCCCTTGTCGCTCTATGCACAGGCCGACCTGAGCGATCCGCGCCTCGAAGGCCTCGATCTTGAGTACCACGGACGCACCGTCACGTTGGCCCGTTCCTACGTCTATTACGACCTTACCTACTGGCGACTCTTTGCCTCCCACCCGAAAGGATGGCTCGGAGGCGACGGCGTCTATAGCACAACACTGCCCGACGGCAACACATTCTGGTCGTTCGGCGACAGCTTCTTCGGTCTCGGAACAGAGTTTCGCAACAATGGACGACCGACCAATCTGCCCCGCAACGCTGCCATGATTCAAACAGGAGAGCACTCCTGGCGCGACTTTGTCGTGCTCAATGAGTACTGCTCCACCAACCCTAACGACCGCGAACGCTACTACAAGGGCAAAACATGGCTGCGCCATCCCAACGCAACTGCTCTGTCACAGTCCGACATCAACAATGGATCTACCGACAGCGACCGGTTCTATTGGCCAGGTGATGCCACAGTGATCAAGCGCGACGGCAAGCCGGTTCTGCAGGTGCTTTGGGGCAGTATCTTCGGCAATATGGAACGCGACGAGACCACCCTCACCGAGTATTCTCTCGAAGGAAAGCCAGGCGACCCAGGCTATATGAAGCTCACTCGTCTCATCCAGAACGTCGTTCCTTACAGTACAGGCTATGGTTCGGGCATCTTGGAAGACCCTGATGGACACACCTATCTATACAGTACTATCGGAACAAGCTACGGAATGGGAGCCATAGCCGTGGTCGCTCGCAGCGAGAACCACGACCTCACATCGGAATGGGAATACTACATTGCCGACGAAAGAGGCAACTTCAAATGGCAGAAAGAAATCCCCAACAAGGAAGAAATGCAGCGTTCGGGCATCTCAAACAACGACTGGGTAACCGAGCCGAGCGTCTTCAAATACAACGAATATTACTACATGTGCACCCAAGACATGACCAACGGGCGCATCTACATCATGCAGGCTGAGCATCCCTGGGGACCTTTCAAGAACAGAAAGACCATCTACACTGTGCCCCAAAAGCACAATGCCACCTATAATACCTTCGTACATCCGCAGTTTTCCCGCACCGGTGAACTCGTGATATCCTATAATATGAACCCCGCAGAGCTCATCACTTACACCAAAGGAAGCGACGGAAAAGTAGTAGAACACGGAGGAGACGGCTTCTGGAGAAACTTCAATGCATGGGGCAGCAGCGACCTTTATCAGCCTCATTTCATAAGAGTCTTCAACTGGCAGGCCCTCTATGGCGTGAAGAATACGGGCCCCATCACCGACGTAGGCATAGAAGAATATGAGAAAATGTAGGCCAGTGAGGCCATTGACCACCAACAACGATTCAAACAGTACACAGCTATGAAGAAATATCTGATTGCATTGACCGCACTCATGGCAGCCTCTGCCGGTGCGCAAGAGATTGACCTCACGCAAGAAGCCATCAGCGACATCGAACTCGACTATAAGGGAGCAGCCGTTACAAGCAACCGTGTCGGCGTCTATTCCGACCTCACTTACTGGAACTTCTTTGCCGTCCGCTATCGTGGATGGAACGGAGGCGACGGGGCTTACAGCACCACTCTGCCCGACGGCAACACCCTTTGGACCTTTGCCGACAGTCACTTCGGACTCATTTCCGAGAACCGAGAGCGCAAGCACAGCCTCAACAACCGCCCTCACAGCGCAGCCATGATACAGACAGGCGAGCAGAACGAGGACGACTTTCTTACCCTTAACGAGTATGCCGGCACGAGCATTGCCAACCTGAAGACCTACTATAAAGGCAAGGAATGGATAGCCCACCCGCGCACTTCGCTCACCGAAGACCGCGTCAACGAGGGCGAAATAGCCCAAGACTTCTTCTTCCGTCCCGACGACGCCACCCTGCTTAAACGGGCAGGAAAGCCTGTGGTGCAGGTCATCCTGGGAGGCTATTCGGGCGAGGAAGGTCGCAACGAAACGGCTATTGCCGAGTTTTCCTTGGAAGGAACGACGGGTGAAGAGGGCTACATGCAGCTCACAGATATGGTGAGATACGCCGTTCCCTACGTCACAGACTTCGGCTATCAGATGCTTGAAGACGACGGACATGTCTATCTTTACGGCCGAATCAAGTCGACATCTAACTTCGGTGGCAGCTATCCTGTGGTAGCAAGAAGCGCGTCACTCGACCTGAGAAGCCCCTGGGAATACTACGTAAAAGATGCCGACGGCAGCTTCAAGTGGCAGAGAGAGGTGCCCTCTGTGGAGCAGCTTCGCACCTCGGGCATCGTCAGTTCCACCCGTCTGACCTACTATTCCGTGTTCCGTTACGGCGGGAAGTATTACATGTGCTATCAGGATACCAACTACAACACCATCTGGATTGCCAGCAGCGACACGCCTTATGGCCCGTTCTCGTCGCGCAAGAGGCTGTTCAACATCGAGAGCGCCCAGCAGAATGCCACCCGTGTTACGGTGCATCCGCAGCTCTCACGCATGGGCGAACTGGTGATTTCCTATAACGTAGATCCTGTTGACATCACCGTTGTCAGCAAGGGAACCGACGACATGGCCATCGAGACGCTTATCGAAGGCGACGAAAGAAACTTCTACGACTGGGTGAGTGCCGACCTCGATCAGACCCATTTCCTTCGCGTGTTCAACTGGCAAACGCTCTTCAACGTCGAGAACGTAGGGCCGATAGAAGACGCTGGCATGGAAGCCTACGTCACCACTTCCATCGACGATCTTACCCTTGAACCCGCGCCTCAGCCTGTGGGAATCTACGACCTTCAGGGGCGCCTGCTGGCCAAAGATGCCTCACAACTCCCGGCACTTGGCAAGGGAATCTATATCGTCAACGGCAGGAAGGTAGCCGTGAAATAGCGGCGAAGCCAACACTTCCCCGAGGGAAAGCATAGAGATATGGAGCGTACATCTGTCATGTATGCTCCATATTTCATAGATGTATGCTTCGTATTCCGCAGATGTATGCTCCGTACACGGCTGCTGTACGGAAACAAGCCGCTTCGGTTTCATGAAACGAGAAGTCGGAGAGCAGGGACGACTGCTACCGAAGAAAGAAGAAATTTGGCTGGATCTACTTGTAGACGAGCGTGCAAAGACGGTCAGCATCGAATGTCTCGCGGGCTGCCTGCCTAAGCTGTTCGGGAGTGAGCAGATCGATTTCTGCCGTGCGCTGCTCGAGACTTCTGACCTTTCCCTGGTGCAGAAACGACTTGCTCAGGTCAAGGGCAAACGACTCCTTGCTGTCGCAAGCCACGCCCAACTGGCCTTTCAGCTGCCGGCAGGCAGCCCTGAGCTGCGCCTGAGAGAGCGGGGTTTCGACGAAGCGCTGCAGTTCTTTTTTGACAAGACGGATGCATCGGTCGACGTCTTTCGGGTCGCATCCGAAGTAGACTGCCCATGTAGCAGTGTCACGATAGCACCCCAGGCTGCTCTCTACCGTATATACAAGTCCGTGGCGTTCGCGCAAAGACATGTTCAGACGGGCGTTCATTCCCGGTCCTCCAAGCATGTTGTTCAGCAGGAAAAGGGCCGTGCTGAGCGGATGACCGACGGGGTAGGCGCGCTGTCCGAGCATGACATGTGCCTGATGGGTGGAAAGATTCTTGACCGCATGGACGGGCTCTGCAAGGCGGTCCAGGGACGTTTGCCCGACTGACAGGCCGGCGTCGACGGGCAGAGTGGTGCCCTCTGACACCACGGCAGCAGGCAAAGTCAGGCGTCCTTTGGGCGTTCCGTAGATGAAAAGCACCGCGTTGTCAGGCCGATAATGCTGAGCAGTGAAGCGCTTGACGTCGGCCGAAGTGAACGAGCGTACGCGCTCTGCCGAGCCTAAAATGTTATGTCCGAGGGGATGATTGGCAAACAAGATGTTCTCAAACTCGTCGTAGATGAGCTCGGCCGGCGAGTCGTTGTAGCTCTCAATCTCGTCGCAAACCACCTCTTTTTCCTTCTCAATCTCGTGGTCGGGATAGACACTGTGGAAGACGATGTCGGTCAGAAGGTCGACAGCCAGCGCCGTGTGCTCGCGCAGAACGGCAGCATGATAGGTGGTGTCTTCCTTGGTAGTAAAGGCATTCAGGTCGCCCCCGACGCGCTCCAGGGTGCTCATGATCTGCCAGGCGCGCCGCCGTTGCGTGCCTTTGAACGTAGCATGCTCGCAGAGATGGGCCAGCCCTTCCTCGCCAACCTGTTCGTTTCGTGTGCCGGCAGCGATGCGATAGCCGAGGTAGACCACGGGCGACGTGGTGGGCACATGGACGACTCGCAGCCCGTTTTCAAGCGTATACAAACGATGTTCCATCAGTCTGCAAAGTTACTTCAACTTTTGAAGAGTAGCGAAACTTTTGCCAAGTTTTTTCACGGCCGGCAGTCTTCCTGACGGCAGAAAGTTCCCATTTCATCGGAAGAACGCCGTTTTGCCGGCCCTTATCCGCCTCTTTCACAAGAAGAAGGAAAAGGCTTTTCAGGAAGACGACCTACGGATGTCGCTGAGAAAGCTAAGCTTTCTCGGGCACCGCCCGCAGCCCTACACAAAAGGACGGACGCCTTTCCCTGCGTCCGTCCTTTGCATTTACAGTTCTATTGCTTTGAGTTTCAGTGGACTTACCGGGCTTCTCCCGTGTGCAATGTGATGCCTGGCCAGTCATCAGTGCGGAATGGGAACATGGGAAGGTCGTCCGAATTGTAGACGACCGACTTCGGATTGTTGGCCCAACCGTATCTGACGGCCACGGGGAAGCTCACCTCGTCGGCCCACACAACGATGGTCTGACCCTCAACACGGGCCTTGGCGCTGTAGAACTTCCTGTCGGGACCGGCGATGTTGAAGTATCCGTCAAACTCCAAGGCACGCCCCTGATAGGAGTTGTCGGCCTTGCTCTCCAGGCGGAATCCCTTCCCTACATGGTCGAAAGAGAGGCGTATCTTGCCTTCTTCCACCTTGTATCCGCGACATACCGGACCCGAATAGGCCACCTTCTTGCCGTAGGTCTGGGCCAGAGCAGCCAAGGCAAGACGCCGGCCTACCTCCTGTTTGTTCTTCGGATGGATGTCGTTGTCCATGCCGATGTCTATCGCACAAGCGATGCCAGTGTGGTCGAGATGCTGGGCTGTCAGCATCTGAGCCTCGCGCAACTCTGCCCATGTAGACTCTTCGGGCACGGTCTCTTTGCGCATGAAATTTGCCAGCTGCACGATATAGAAGTCAAGGTTCAGGCCCCATTTCGTGCGCCAGTCGTTGATCATCACTGGCAGAAGCTCGCGATATTGGAAAGCCCTGTCGACGTTAGACTCGCCCTGATACCAGATGGCTCCTTTCAAAGCATAGCCGACAAGGGGGTTGAGCATGGAGTTATAGAGCACGGTCGGGACGTTTGGATTGCCCGCCATATTGACAGGACGGGGCGGAAAGTCGCGCATGTCGAGCGCCACTCTGTACTTCCAGTCGCCGGCAAGACTCCGCTTTGCACCGGCATTGTCCTTGTCTTTCGACAGGCTGATGAACAGCTGGTCGGCGCCTCCTGTGAGACCACCGTCGGCTCCTGTGTCCATGATTCGTATGGCAATAGTGGCTTTTCCCTGCCTGACCAGCTCGGCAGGGATGGTATAGGTGCGTGGCGCAAACCAGCTTTCCGTATGACCAACCTCAACACCATTGAAGAAAGTGACGTCTTCGTCGTCGATGGCTCCAAGGCTAAGTGTCAGATCCTGACCGGCCCATGTGGCGGGAATGTCTATGGTCTTTCTGATCCAAACGACACCGTCGAAGCCCGAAAGGCCCGTCTCTTCTACCTTTCCCGGCTGCGGAAGCAAGCCCCAAGTCTGGTCGTTCAGCTCAGGATCGGCCCACAGATAACGGCCTGACTCCACACCCTTCTCGCTCTCTTTCAGGGTCTGCCAGTAGGCCTTGTCTTCCTTTTCATACTGAGCACGCTGCGCATCGAGGTCGGCAGGCATCTGCTTCACCTTGGCAATAGCATCACGGAAATAGGGCATCTTCATCAGCGATTCTTCGCTCGTCCATGACTCAGCCAGCGTACCTCCCCAGTTGGTTGCAATCAGACCGACGGGCACTTTCAGCGTCTTCTGCAAGTTCACTCCGAAGAAATAGCCTGCCGCGGAGAACTCGGGGATGGTCTTTGACGAGCACACTTCCCAGCCTTCATTCATGGCAGCGATGTCTTCACGCGGAACGGGGCTGATGACTTTCTTCATGTTGATGATGCGAATGTCAGGATAGTTGTCGGCATTGGCTATCTCCTTTTCATAGTCATCAATCTTTCCCCAGCCAGCTAAGGGCATCTCCATGTTGGACTGTCCCGTGCAAAGCCATACCTCTCCTATGAGGACATTGTGGAGAATCTTCTTGTCAAGGGCCTGAAGTTGTCCGCTTGCTGCGGGCGCTTCGCCGGCAGGAGTGCTGATGGTAATCTCGTAAGGACCGCCGGCTTTCGGGGTCTCCACTTCCACTTTCCATCGTCCGCCGGCCTGTGAAACGATCTGATAGGAACGTTTGTTCCAGGAGGTTGTCACTGTTACAGGCTTTCCTTCCTTGGCAACCTTGCCCCAAATGGGCGCCTTCGTCTGTTGTTGCAGCACCATGTTGTCTGAAAACATGGGCTGAAGCTGAATCTGCGCCTGCACTGCCGAGGCAATCATCAGCATCAAAAATAGCATTTTCTTTTTCATTGTGGTATCGTGATTTTAAATGTTACTCTGACATAAGCCATGCGCTTCCTGCCCACACAGGGATGGCGTGCTTCTTGAAAAAAGACGGTTCAAAACCCAAAATCCAAGAGTACTTTTTGTTTTTTTAATGTTTCTCCCGGCACGACAAGGCAGGAGTGCCTGCTTCATCTGTACCCTTCAGCACGGTGGAAGCAGCCAAAAGCCATACGGAAGGGAAACGCGCCTGAGTACTAAATTTTTCTTAAAAGCAGCTAACTAAGCCTTTTTGCCACGCGCCGTTTTAGTGTATCAAGGGATTTGGAACGTCATATTATAAAAATAGAAACAACAAAAACCAGAACAATATGAAGAAAAAAATCTCATGGGTAGCCATCCTCCTGGTGGTCTTTACCAGCGTTTGGGCACAGAAACAACGCGAACTGACACAGTATGTCAACACCTTACAAGGCACACATTCTAACTTTGGACTGAGCCATGGCAATACGTTCCCTGCCACGGCCATGCCCTATGCCGTGCACGAATGGACTCCGCAAACCGGACCTAACGGGGAAGGATTCAAGTATCTCTATGAAGCTGACGCCATCAGAGGATTCGGACAAAGCCATCAATGCTCGCCATGGGTGAGCGACTATGCCGTCTATACCTTCTTCCCAGAGGTGGGACAACTGGTTGTTGACCCCAATAAACGCGCAGCAAAGTTCAGCCATGACAATGAGACTGGACGGCCACATTACTATACTGTGACCTTCGACAACGGCATCAAAACGGAATTCTCGACCACGACACGTGGCGTACATTTCCGCTTCTCCTATCCGAAGAAAGAGGATGCATGGCTCGTCATCGACGGCTATAACGGACAAAGCGAGATAAAAATCGACCCCGAAAAGCGCGAAGTACGCGGATGGGTGAATAATCATCGCTTCGTCAATCACTCGGAAAACTTCCGCTGCTACTTCGTCATCAAGTTTGACAAAGCTTTCGAAGACTACGGAACATGGGAAAACCAGAAAAACAACACCTTCGGAAAAGATACCGAAGGCAGCGGAAAAGGCTACGGAGCATACCTGAAATTCAAACCAGGAACGCGCGTACAGGCCAAAGCTGCCTCGTCGTATATCAGCTATGAACAGGCTGAACTCAACCTCGAACGCGAACTTGGCAATGACAAAAATCTGGAGCAAACAAAGGCTCGCGGACAAAAAACCTGGAACGACTTGCTCAACCGCATACAAGTTGACGGAGGCACTGACGAGCAAATACGCACATTCTACTCATGCCTGTTCCGCGCAAACCTCTTCTCGCGCAAGTTCTATGAGCGCAAAGCTGACGGAACACCTTATTATTATAGCCCCTATGACGGCAAGATTCACGACGGCTATATGTATACCGACAACGGATTCTGGGATACCTTCAGAAGCCAATTCCCCCTGACAAACATCCTTCACCCTACCCAGCAAGGACGATATATGCAGGCCATGATGAACGTACAATCAAAAGAACTCGGATGGTTCCCCTCATGGTCATGCCCGGGAGAAACGGGAGGTATGCTGGGCAATCACAGCATTTCTCTCTTTGCTGACGCCTATACAAAGGGCATCCGCACCGTACCTGCCGACAGCATCCTGAAGGGATATGCCCACGAAGCCTTCAACAAAGGACCCTTTGGCGGGGCCAATGGCAGGCAGTGTTGGCACGAATATTTCACATTGGGCTATGTTCCCTTCCCGCTTTCACACGGCTGTGTGTCGCAGACTCTTGAGTATGCTTATGACGACTGGTGCGCCTACAACATCGCACGGCAAAGCGGTAACAAGTTCTATGAGGAGATTTTCCTGCGCCATCTCTATAACTACCGCAACTTATGGGATCCCAAAACGGGCTTCTTCCGTGGACGTGGAGAGGATGGAAAGTTCTATGAACCCTTCGATCCTTTAGTGTGGGGTGGCCCATATACGGAAGGAAACGCATGGCATTACATATGGTCTGTCTTCCATGATGTGCAGGGACTTATCAATCTTTTTGGCTCCGACGAAGCGTTTATTGCAAAAATGGACTCGGTGTTCTCGCAGCCTCCAGTGGTAAAACCGGGCTGGTATGGCGGAAAAATTCATGAGATGGTCGAGATGGAAATTGCAAATATGGGACAATATGCCCATGGTAACCAGCCCATCCAGCATATGCCTTACCTCTATAATTATGCCGGTCAACCATGGAAGACGCAGTATTGGGTACGACAAATCATGGAACGTCTCTACAATTCCACGCCCGATGGTTTCCCTGGAGACGAAGATCAAGGAGGCATGTCATCATGGTATGTGCTGTCGGCACTGGGCATTTATGCTGTTACACCCGGCACAAATGAATACGTCATCGGCTCTCCTATCTTCCAAAAGGCAACCATCACGCTCGAGAACGGTAACAAATTTGTCATTGAAGCCCGCGACAACAACAAGGAAAACGTATACATTCAGAGCGGAACCCTCAACGGACAACCACTCGAAAAGAACTTCATCACCTACGAAGACATCACCAATGGAGGCTCCCTTTCTTTCCAAATGGGCAACCAACCCAATACCAAGCGCAACACATCGAAGGCTGCCGTCCCGTTCTCCATGTCGAAACCTGAGAAATAAGGCATTATTCTATGCCATACGCTATTAATTTACCATATCTATGAAGAAAACAGTTCTTTCAGTCATTGCTGCCGGAGTTTGCTTTATCAGCTTTGCGCAGACCAACTATTCTGAGAAAGTCAATACCCTGATTGGTACCAAGGGAGCTGGACTTACATCAGGATATCTCTATCCCGGAGCCACCTATCCGCACGGCATGGTTCAGTTTACACCGTCTTATTTCTGCAAACAGGCAGGCTTCGTTATTAACCAAAACAGCGGCGGAGGCTGCGAGCACATGGGCAACTTCCCTACGTTTCCTGTCAAGGGGAAGTTGAAAGTATCTCCTGACAAGATACGTAACGCACGCATCAATGTCTCTGACGAGCATGGCCATGCCGGCTATTATGAGGCAAAAGTGCAAGACGACATCCAAGCCCGCCTCACTGTTACGCCACGCACAGGCATGGCTTCCTATGAATATCCCAGCGACGAGGACTTCGGAACTGTCATCATCGGAGCTGGCATAGCTGCCACACATATTACAGAAGCAGCCGTTGTCATCACCTCACCGAGCACTTGTGAAGGGTATGCTGACGGAGGATACTTCTGTGGAATCCGCACTCCTTACAAAGTATATTTTGCTGCCGAATTCGATGTTCCGGCCGTAGAATCGGGGACTTGGAAGCGCACTGTGCTGCATCCGGGCGACACTTTTGCCGAAGGAGAGTATTCCGGCGTCTATTTCACCTTCGACACTAAACGGCAGCATACCATCCAATACAAGGTCGGAGTATCTTATGTTTCCGTAGAGAATGCCAAGGAAAACCTCCGGGCAGAGAATCCTTCCTGGGACTTTTCTGCCGTCAGACAGAAGGCCGAACAGCGTTGGAATGACTATCTTTCGCTGATAGAAGTAGAGGGGAGCACCGAGAGTCGTACCCAACAATTCTACACACATCTCTATCGAGCCTTCATCCATCCCAGCATCTCCTCTGACGTCAACGGCGAATACATGGGAGCCGACTGGAACATCCACAAGACCAACGCCACCCAGTATTCACAGTTCAGCAACTGGGATACCTACCGAACTCAGATACAATTGCTTTCCATTCTTGAGCCAGATGTGGCGTCAGACATCGTGTTGTCCCATCAGGATTTCGCCCTGCAGTCTGGCGGATCGTTCCCGCGATGGGTGCTGGCCAACGTCGAAACCGGCATCATGCAAGGCGATCCCACATCGATACTTGTCTCCAATGCATGGGCTTTCGGTGCGCGCAACTACGACCCGAAGCCGTTGTTCGAAATCATGAAGAAAGGGGCTGAAGTGCCCGGTTCGAAGTCGCAGAACGAAGAGACGCGACCCTATTTGAAACAATATCTCGAAAAGGGATACATGCATGCTTCGATGCAACTCGAATACACGTCGGCCGACTTTGCCATCGGACAGTACGCGCTTCATGCCGTAGGCGACGAATTTGCCTCGTGGCGATACTTCCATTTTGCCCGCTCTTGGAAGAATCTCTTTAACCCTGAAACCGGTTGGCTGCAGTCTCGCAACCCCGACGGGTCATGGAAACACCAGGGCGACGACTGGCGAGAAGCCACCTATAAGGACTATTTCTGGATGGTGCCTTATAATATCAAGGGGCTGATTGATATCATTGGCGGACGTGAAAACGCAGAAAAGCGCCTCGACGAATACTTCCAACGTCTTGACGCCGGCTATGGAGACGAGTGGTTTGCATCGGGCAATGAGCCCTCGTGGGGTGTCCCTTGGGTATATAACTGGACAGGTTCGCCGTGGAAAACCCAACAGGTTGTCAACCGTACTCTTAACGAACAATACACCGACAAGATCAACGGTCTGCCCGGCAATGACGACCTTGGCTCGATGGGAGCCTGGTATGTCTTTGCCTGTATCGGCCTCTATCCCGAGATACCAGGTGTGGCAGGATTCGCTGTCAACACCCCTGTCTTCTCGAAAGTGACCGTCCGTCTGCCCAAAGGACGCACCCTCTTGATCGAAGGAGGCTCTGAGAAGAACATCTACACCACGAGCCTCAAGCTCAACGGAACTGCCGTTGACGGCACTTGGCTGCCATGGGAAGACCTCCAAAACGGCGGAACGCTGCAGTTCAAGACTGCTGCCAAACCTGACAAGAAATGGGGAACAAGCGTTGTTCCGCCTTCATTTGAATAAAACAACCGATATGAAAAAGACTCTTTTCACCCTTGCTTTTGCCCTGACGGCATTAGCTTCGTCGGCCCAACCGCTGGCCGGCAAGGAATACAAATGGGCCTGGACAGGCTGGCAACGGCCTGCCGGCATCAATCCTGTCATTGCCCCTTCGGCCGACTTCGAGTTCTTCTGTCCCATGCAAGGACGCCCGATGAAATGGGAAGAAAGCGACACTTTCAACCCCGCAGCTACCATTCTCAACGGAAAAGTCGTTGTGCTCTACCGGGCTGAGGACAACTCTGCCACCGGCATCGGCTCGCGAACCTCGCGTATTGGCTATGCCTCGTCTGACGACGGACTCCACTTCGTGCGCCACGGGGCACCCGTTCTCTACCCTGATGCCACCGACTCGCAGGCCGGAAACGAATGTCCCGGCGGTTGCGAAGACCCCCGAGTATGCATGACAGAAGACGGACTCTACGTCATGATGTACACCCAATGGAACCGCAAGCAGGCCCGATTAGCCGTAGCTACGTCGCGCGACCTCGTCACATGGACCAAGCACGGGCTGGCCTTCGGAAAGGCTTATGGCGGACGATTCCAAAACGAATTCTCCAAATCGGCCTCCATTGTCACCAAGATGAAGAACGGAAAGCAGGTCATTGCCAAGATCAATGACAAGTATTGGATGTACTGGGGTGAGCAGTTTGTCAACGTAGCCACCTCTGAAGACCTTGTCAACTGGACCCCGATGCTCGACGAAAAAGGCGACTTTCTCAAAGTCATCGAGCCTCGCGACGGCTTCTTTGACAGCCATCTCACTGAGTGTGGACCTCCAGCTATCGTCACCAAGCACGGCATCCTGCTGATGTACAACGGCAAGAACCGCGCCGACGAACGCCGCGACAAGCGCTATACGGCCAACAGCTATTGTGCCGGACAGGTGCTGTTCTCTAAGAAAGACCCCACAAAAGTCATCGGCCGGCTCGACATTCCGTTCTTCATTCCCGAAGCCGACTTTGAGCGTAGTGGCCAGTATCCCGCAGGCACCGTCTTCATCGAAGGCCTCGTTCCCCACAACGGCAAGTGGTATCTCTACTATGGATGCGCCGACTCGCGCGTCAGCGTGGCCGTATACGAGCCCTGAAACCATCGTTCCGCCAGGACGGAAAACACCTTTTTCATGGGAGCATGCCTTAGCGCTGCTCCCATTTTTCGTAAGGAAAAGGCGGAAGAAGTCTTCCCGTTCTCCTGGCAGGCCTTCCTCCCTCACGCCGAGAAAGCTAAGAGTTCAGGGTGAGAAGTCATAGGGTTATTGTCGAGAAATGATAGAGTTATCAGGAAGAAAGCTAAGACTTCTCGGGCTGAACTCTTAGCTTTCTCAACCATCGGGCATAAAGTGCCCGCCATGAAGTGTTTCGATTTTGCCTGTCAACGGGCGTGAAGGCCCCTGTATAAGGGCCTCCACGACATGCCGGAGGCTTCCCTTCCTGCGACGGAAGCCATGCCCCGCCTCCGGAAAAAGGTCGCTAACGGGCCCGCAACCGCTCCCTGCACTGCTCGAAAATGGCCGTGAGCTCACCCACGGTTTCTGCCCTCAGCATGGCTATTCGGGTCTGCCTGAAGTCGGGAATGCCCTTGAATATCGGGCTTGACGCCAAGTGGCGACGGGTGTGAAGAATGCCCCGATACTCGTCGATGCGCTCCACATTGATGCGCAACTGTTCCTCAAGAATGTCAATCTTGTCGTCTGTTGTCAGCAGCTTTGGCGAGGAAACACCGTCGAGCAGGTCGCGCATCTCCTTGAAAATCCAAGGCCTTCCGAACGTTGCCCGGCCCACCATCACTGCATCCACGCCATAGAGCTCGAACGCTTGCCGGGCCTCTGCGGCCGTCGTGATGTCGCCATTACCGATGATTGGGATGCGTATGCGCGGATTCTTCCTCACCGCTCCTATCGGCTCCCAGTCGGCTTCTCCGGTATACATCTGGCTGCGCGTGCGGCCATGGATGGTCAAAGCCTCGATGCCGCAGTCTTGAAGCTGCTCGGCAAGGTCGCCGATGACGACATGCTCCAAGTCCCATCCCAGCCGCGTCTTTACCGTTACAGGGGTCTTTACGGCCTTCACCACCTCACGAGTGATGTCGAGCATGAGCGGTATGTTACGCAACATACCCGCACCAGCACCCTTTCCTGCCACCTTCTTCACGGGACATCCGAAGTTGAGGTCAATCACGTCAGGACCGGCCTGCTCCACAATCTGGGCCGCTTCGACCATCTGAGGTACGTCGCGACCATAGAGTTGTATGCCTACAGGACGCTCCTCGTCGCTGATAGTCAGCTTCTTGACGGTCGACTTTACATCGCGCACCAGGGCTTCCGCACTCACAAACTCGGTGTAAACCATCGAGGCTCCATAGCGTTTACACAGCATGCGGAAACCGATATCCGTCACATCTTCCATCGGCGCAAGGAAGACTGGACGGTCGCCAAAGTCAATGTTTCTGATCTTCATATCGTGGGTTCTCGGAATAATCTGTCTCCTGCTACATCAGCAAGTGGTAGGCTCCACCGGCCAAAGGCTTGACAATGCCCTTCATCTCCATCGAGAAAAGCAGGGCAGCCAGCTGGCTTACACCCATCTCACTCTTCACCGAAATCATGTTGATCTGCAGGTCGTTCTGGGCCTTCAACACGTCCACTATGCGCTGCTCGTCGGCCGAAAGTTCGGGAAAGAGCGACCGTTCGATGCCCTCTTGCCGGGCCTGTCTGAGCGTGTTGTCGACCTGCCAGCCCATAGCTTCCACAAGATCCTGGGCCGAAGTGACCAGCATTGCCCCGTTGTCCCGGATGAGACGATTGCAGCCTTCACTATATGGCGTACCCACATGTCCCGGGAAAGCAAAGACGTCGCGATTGTAGTCACGGGCTATTCCGCAAGTGATCAGCCCGCCGCCCTTGGCCGCACTCTCCACCAACAGGCACGCATCACACAGGCCAGCCACAATGCGATTGCGGCGAACGAAGTTGCCTTTGTCGGCGTTTGTGCCCGAAAGATACTCTGTGAGCAGCCCTCCCTGTGCAAGCATCGTGTCGGCTGTCTGCCTGTGTCGTGAGGGATATAGGGTGTCAAGGCCATGAGCCAGCACCGCAACCGTGTCCATTCCTTGCTGCAAAGCATGACGATGGGCACTGATATCTATGCCGTAAGCCAGCCCGCTTACTATGAGAACTTCAGGACAAAGCTGGCGTAAGTCGCCCATCAGTCTCCTGACAAGATCGTCGCCATAGGCAGTGGCATGGCGCGTACCCACGACCGAAATGACGCGCTTCCGGTTCAGATCGGCCGTGCCTTTATAGAACATCACGATGGGAGCATCGTCACATTCGCGCAACCTTTGCGGGTAAAGCGGGTCAGACATCGGCAGGGCTATCACGTCGTTGTCCTCGATAAAGCGCATCTCGGCTTCGGCTCGTCGCAGAGGTTCGTCAAGGTTGCGAAGCGCAGCCACCAGCCTTTCGGAGGCCAGAGGCATCACTTCTCGGATATCCTGACGATGGTTCATGATGGCAGTTGCCGATCCTAATTCGCGATAGAGCAGCAAGAGATTGGCCAGCGACAGATAGCTTGTGCGGGTCAATGCAATGCAATTGATGACTTCCTGTTGGTCCATGTGGGGATGATGGGGATTATTTCTCGCTGTCAAGCAGGGCTTTTCCGCTGTCAAGCAAGGCTTTGTCATAGTCTGAAGACGTGCCGAGCCGGCCGTGAATGAGGCACACCAACTCTATTTTCGCCCGCAGGCAAAGGCGGTTGTCGGCAGCCCTGTAGAGGTCTTGGGTGAAGATATAGCGCAAGCCTTCCTTGCTAACATTCAGGCAAGAGAGAAACTCGTCGTCGCATTTCAGGGGATTCTTATACTGCAAGTTCATCCTTGCCACCACGGCATCGACGCCTTTCGCATGCATGTCGGCAAAGCTCAAGCCCCGCGACTTGAGGAAAAGGTGGCGGGTGTGCTCCAGATAGTGCAGGTAGTTGGCATTGTTGACGATGCCCTGAATGTCGCATTCATAGTCGCGAACGGCCATTCTTGTCTCAAAAATATAGTCTGTCATTGCTGTATGTCTGGGTTGTCAAGGGTGGAAAGGGGCTGCTGTCTCTGTCGCAGGAACTCGTATCCTATGCGACAGCGCAGGCAGTCCTTGCGGTCGCAATAGCGGGTTTTCAGCTGGATGAGTGCCTGAGAGTCGGCTGCTGTGTCGACCTTCAGCCCGCAGTCTCTCCACATCCTGGTGATGAAGTTTTGCTCGGCTTTGAGTTGTTCGAGAAACATGAAGGCCCTGTCGCAGTACTTTTCGGAGTGCTGATAGCGTCCGAAAGCAAAAAGAACGGGCACGACAGTGTTGACAAGCAGCAGGTTGAGCGACGCCTCCGAGAGGTGTTTATCGCTTGAAGGGCTCTCTACGCCGAAGAGATAGTGGGTCTTCCAGTAGTCAGTCACGCTGGTAGAAAGCAGTTGCTTGGCCTCATCGACGGTCTGACATTCGAGCAAAAGGCTCAGCTCTGAGCGGTGATGACAGTATAAACCGACCAGCTGGGCCAGACGAATGTGGGGGAAATTCTGCGGACGCAGGCGCAGAAAACGCCATAGACGGTGGTCCATCGGAGTGAGAGTGAACTTGTGGGCCAGGTAGAGGTATTCCTTTCGCAGGCGTTGATAGTAAGCGTCGTCGAGGGCTTGGGGCTGGTATCGTCCGGGCAAGGCTGCGTCGTCAAGCAGACCTGCCTGCCCAAAGAAGATGGCTTCTATCTGGAATTCGTTGTCGCGATGGTGGGCAATGGTGGTCAGAGAGATGTGGCGCGCCCACGTCTCGAAGGCCTCTCCGTTGACGCCAAAGCCAAAGTTGCGGGCCAGAGTGGTGAAGTAAGCAGCCTCCCAAGAGCAGTTAAGCTGCCGGCGACGCTCCATGATTGCGTCGCTCTTCTGGCTGAGTCGTTCGGCTGAGAGGGCGCTCATCCAAGAGTGAACCGTCAGCTTTCCAAGGCCCGAAACCACCCGATGGCAGGGCGGATAGCTGTCTGACGTGAGCAGACTCTGGTAGTTCTCTGCCACGCTTTGGGGCACTTTCAGCACCATTTGTGGCAGCCGCTTACCGTCGGAAGTCACAATGTCGTCGCGGTCGACCGTGCCCACTACGTGCAGGATGACGTTGCCGTAAGCCTCGTCAGTCTCGTGATGATGCTGATACCAGTCGCTCGATCGCTCGTGGATCTCTATGTTTCCCACCCAAAGAGTCTCGCCTATCTTCACCTTCGCATTGAAGAAGTCCGGCCCTTGATGGCGGTTGTGCAGGCCGGCATCGACCACCTCTACGGGCTGTCCGTCGGTCGTATGCAGGGCTGAGAGGGGAAACATCTTGTGCTTCCACACGTAGTGTAGCAGTTGCTCCATGGATGATATTGCTTGTCTTACGAACCACAAAACTACATATTTTTTTTGAGACTACCCACAAAATGGCAACGGAATATCGCAAGAATCCCCCATTTTCTCTCCCTCAGCGACCAGCCTTCAGCACCTGACTCCTGATTATCCATCTCGAGAAACCTGCCCTTTCTTCCTCATACACCATAGATGTACACACCGTACACGTGCCTGGTATGCTCCATACATCTATGGTGTACGAAGAAAAAACGTGCCGATTCTCCGCACAACCTACAGAGAATCTGCAAGAAAATGCTTGCGCACGTCTATTAAAAAACGTTAAACAACCATGGGCAGACCTACTCCTTTTTATATAAAACTCTTATATTTGCAATCGAAAACAGCAATTAAATTACTTCTTACAACCGTATCATATGAAGAGAAATGCTGTAACTCTTGCGCTAATCATTTTTAGCATGGTGGCGAACGCTCAGCACAAAATAATCGGAGGTTCGCCTGTCGACATCTCTGAACGTCCATTCCAAGCAGCCATTTTCTACTATTCGGATGATGCACATTTAGACCCAATTAATATGGGGGGTGCCGTTGTTATAAACAACAGATGGCTATTAACAGCAGCACATTGTGTTTACGGAAGACCTGCAACAAGAATGGCTATAGAATTAGGAAATACTAGTATAAACCCTTATGATGATCTTTTATCGATAGAAAATGTATTCATACACCCTGACTATGATTCCACTAATTACGTAAATGACATTGCCATCATTAAGTTATCATCACCAATTTCCTATAGCAATAATATACAACCTATCAAAATATCTCGGCAAAGTTCCTATGTATCAGGAACCAGTGCTCTGGTCTCTGGATGGGGTCGTCATGGTGTTGGCATGAATTCTCTTTATTTGGGACAGCTGTACAAGGCCTCTGTTACCATAGAATCATGCACGAATCAGACCATTAAAGCCGAAGCTTCCGAAGATATGCCATACGAAGGTGATAGTGGTGGGCCTCTTACTATTTCTGTTGATGGAGATGATTTGTTAATAGGACTTGTCAGTTATTGTTCTTCTTCCGACACACCTATTTATTATCCTTCTTATTATACCAATGTAGGATATTACTTTGATTGGATTTGCAATATTGTGTATTCCATCAATGCTCCACGATATCTATGCACATCAGAATCATTCGTCACAACCATTAACGATGGTACTTACGAGCTGAGCAGTGCACTGTCGGCAACGAACTTACAGGAAGGAAGCATTCTGGTAAGCGGTTCTGGGGCAATATATAGTTGGGTTAAGGTCTATGACAGATGGGGAGAACTGGCCAATCAAAAATATTTTTGGGTTGGAGCCCCGGCTGTTTCTGATGTTTCGTATGACGGAAACAAAATCAGTGTCAGCACCTTCGGGTATGATGCTGATATACAACGGGTAGAATGGAAAATAGGAATTACGCCTTATGTGACTCTATTACCAGAAATGGACTATCCACAAAACGGTTCGTCATTAAAGAAAACAACCGTAAAAGTTCGCGCGACAAACAACTGCGGTACATCTGATTGGTATACAACATCCTTGATGTTACCTGTAGGAGGTGGGGGGTTCATTACTTCTGTAAATGCTATAAGCCAATGTATAGAAATAAGAGTTGCAACCCCTCAGGAGGAAATAGTGGAGAATGCTGCTGCTTACAACAACAATAAAAAAGAATATATTGAATACAAATTGGCAAATATAAATACTGGTATTTCTGTTTTATGTGGGAAACTTCCCGCCTCTGGGGGCAATATCAACTATGGCAACCTTCCTAAAGGTATGTATCTTTTGAACATCATTTATCCTAACGGAGAAAAAGAAAATTTTAAATTGGACATTTAATCAGAGAGAAAGGAAAAATTAAAATGAAAAGAAACAAGGCTCTTTTTGCTGCACTGACCGCAGTTGTCTGGCTGGGATTCACCGCTTGCAGCAACGACGACAACGAGGATTCCGAATGGCATCCCGTCAACAACGACCTCTACTACGTGGCTTCTTTTGACAACCAGAAGGCGGAAAACATCGTGCATACCCAATGGAACACTTCCGGCTACGTCTACAAAGTGAACGAAAGCGGAGACTCTGACAACGGGTATTACGAAGTGGCCTACATCGACTATTCGGAATATACGCGCTATAAGGCCGACGGCACTGGCATGCTTGCCCCTGTTTTGCTGTTCAAAAACAACGCCCGGGCAGCCATCTCAAAGGAAGAGTACGACCTGCTTGGCATCCCGTTGGGAACGAACCTCAGCCTGAGTCTGAAGCTGACGAACCTCGGAAGATACTATGAAGGGCTTGACGAGCGCACGGACATCAACGCCAAAGGCAACCCGCTGGGCATTCCCTATGGCTCGGTTTTGCCGGCCAAGCAATGGCCTTCAATGCCCATACAGCGCAAGGCCTACCTCATTTCGGCCCAACCTATGGCAGACAACGGCTCAACTTCTCAAAGCGACGAAGAGTAAAACCGCCGTCAGGCACGCCGGGAAACCTGCCCTTTCTTCCTCATACACCATAGATGTACACACCGTACACGTGCCTGGTATGCTCCATACATCTATGGTATACGAAGGATAAACGATAGCCTTCCATGCGACGAAGGTTGCATGGGAGGCTGTCGTTTATTAGTGTCCAGGGGCTCACGACGGCTCATTGACACGGGCGTTGCTGCCGGAAACCGCCGTGAGGAGGCAGGATGGCGCTACTTGAAGATTTTCTGTGCGAACATGCTCAGGTAGATACGCCAGTTGCGCCAGATATGTCCGCCGTCGTTTTCATAGTACTCATAGGGGTAGTTGTGGCTGTCAAGATAGCGTCGCAGGTCTTCGTTCATCTGGTAAAGAAAGTCCTCCTTGCCGATGGCAATCCAGTAAAGCTTCGGTTTTGAACTGAAGAGACGCTCCATGTCGCTGTCGAGTCGGTCGGCGTTTCGGTTCATTCGTGCGGCAGCCGACTGCAGTCCGTAGTAGTCAAACGCCTCAGGATAGAGCCTTGAGATGCCGAAAGTATGTCCGCCACCCATCGACAAGCCGGTCACGGCGCGTGCCTCTCTCTTCCTGATGGTCTTGTAGTGACGGTCGACATAGTTGACGATGTCCATGAAACTCTCCTCCATCGTGGCCTTCGCTCCCCGCTCATTAAAGGCATTTCCGTCGGGAATATACATGCCCTCATGCCACCATCCTGGGGCAGCATTGCACGTAGGATTGCCGTTAGGCATCACCACTATCATCGGCTTTGCCTTGCCTTCAGCTATAAGATTGTCCATGATTTGGGCGCATCTTCCAAGGTCTCCCCAGGCTGTTTCGTCGCCTCCGTGGCCGTGAAGCAGGTACATCACGGGGAACTTTCGTTTGCCGTCGTAGGCAGCAGGGGTATAGATCGTCATACGACGTTGCTGTCCAAGCGAGGGACTTTCGTACCACACGCGGCTGACATTGCCATGGGGCACGTCGTTCATCTGATAGAGATGTCCCTTATCTGCGTCGCTCCTTGTGACGATGAAGATGTTGCTCAGTGTCGAAATATCGCGGTTGACGTAGGAGTTAGAGGGATCGATTGTGCGCTGCCCGTCTATAGAGAAGCTGTAGGAATAGAGCTCTGGAGCGAGCGGCTTTGTGGTCACTGTCCACACACCATCGGCCTGTTTCTCCATCTGAAGCGTCGACCAGTGAGTCTCGTCGAAGTCACCTGTCACGCTCACTTTCGTGGCTTCAGGTCCGTAAAAGTTAAACGTTACTGACCCGTCTTCATTGATCACGGGCGACTTGACATGGGGCCGTTGTCCAAGGGCTTGCTGCCCGAAGCTGTTGAGAGCCAGCAGGAAAAAGAGCAGCAGAGAGCAGGTTCGTTTCATAGTCTTGCTTGTGTTATGTGAGTTATGTGTTAAGATTGTCTTTGGCAAAGGCAAGCTGCGCTCGGTAAAACTGAAACAAGTTTCGTTTATGCCCGTTGCCGTTATCTTTGGCAAAGATACGTATTTTCCCCGTAAACTGCAACCATACCTGAAGAAAAATGCCGTTGGTACACATGATACCAACGGCATGTATGCTTCATATTCCTATGATGTATGGAGTGTACATCTAAGATGTACGACCGTGAAAGCTGAGCGTTCTCGGGCTGAAAGGGCAGGTTTCTCGCCTTGGACGCCTTGCCCTCAGCTGCTGTTTCCTTATTTTGCCACCTTATCGGCCAGCACCTTCATCCAGAAACCGCCGATGACTGAGCGTGCCTTGAAGCCTACCATACGACCAGTCTTCGTGTCATACCAGTCGGAAGTGGGCACGCGGCTCTCCGTTTCATTCATGTAGTCCCACAGCGGATCGACAAACTTCAAGAACGTGTCTTTATCCTTTGCCATCGCTGCCGACCACATAATCCAGTCGTTCTTGGTGTAGTCCTTGCGGATGTCAAGGGGCAGTCCGTACTTGTTCTGCTTGGTAAGGTAGTAAGCTATCTCACGCTCCATCGCACCGTTCGGGAAGATGTTGGTCTGCCAAAGCTTGTCCCATACCATGTTATACTTCTGACTCCAGGTGTCGGCACGGTCGAAAGCCAGACGGTAGTGGTCGCCTTCACGGGCGTCCTGCTCCCACTT